>NZ_JBNPVB010000002.1:0-741089 GCF_051168495.1 Bradyrhizobium oligotrophicum
GCCACAAGCTCGGCATCTTCAGCGCCGGCCAGCCCGGCATGCAGGCCGCCGTCGAACCGCCCCCGACCGACATGGAGTTGCAGGGCTTCTGGGACGTGCTCAAGAAGATCGGCAAGGGTGCCCAGACCGGTCTCGACATCGGCCACAAGCTCGGCATCTTCAACGCCGGCCCGCAGCCGCAGGCGGCAGCCGAGCCGCCCCCGACCGACATGGAGCTGCAGAACTTCTGGAACGTGCTGAAGAAGATCAGCAAGACCACCCAGACCGGCCTCGACATCGGTCACAAGCTCGGCGTCTTCAACGCCGGACAGACCGGCACCACGATGCACTGACGATACGGCTCCGACCTTCGCATCAGTCTGCAACGAACTGAACGCCAGATGTCGGATCACAAGAAACATGCAAGCGGCGGGCGCATGCAAGTCCGCCCGCCGCCGACCTGACATGGATGGAGCGACGCATGGCGGACTCGAACACGCCCCAGGAATTCATCGTGCAAGGCGAACCGGTCAAATCCGGTCAACTGGCAGATCACTTGCGTGGTGAGCCCAACGTGAAACGCGTCGGGCAAGTCGCGCCCGACGTCGTCATCCTCTCCATGACGAAGACCCAGGCCGATCACCTCCGATCGACGTTCAGCACGATCGTGGTGGAGCCGAATGCCCAACTGAAATCATATGGCGCCGGCTGACCCTTGCTGCGCCCCTCCCCCGACGGTTTGAAGGATGAAGGAGCCCACAAAATGGCTGCGAGAAGCAAACCCGAAATGTCCGACGAGAAAGAGGCCGGGATGGCCGTCAACGGCACCGGCGCACAGCCCGGAGTCGCGGATCAGCCGGCAACTGACCCGGCCCCGGCGCTGCATGCGGCAGCCTCCGGGGCCGGCGCGCCCGGCCCTGCGGCGCGAGGGACCGGCCGAGCCCCCGGCGACGGCGGCACGGCAGCGCCTGCGGAAGAGCAGCCTGCCGCAACGATCGCACCGCGGCGGGCACAGTACATGCTCGCCCCGCGTCAGCAGATGGGGGTCGAGACCTTCAGCGCCGATTTCGTCGTTCAGCAATTGACGAATAGTCCGGACATCGACGTGGTGAAAACGATCCATCCGCCGCGGCTGTTCGGATTTCAGAGCGCCGATCCGGGACAAGTCCCGCTCGGTCCGATGGTGCTTGCCCGAATGGCTCCCGACAAGGCCGAGCTGTTGAAGACCCAGGCAGGAGCCCGGCTCGCGGTCGAGCGCGATGCGCCGCTGAGCTACATGCTCGATCCGACGGTGCCGCATGTGCCGGCGGCCCACCAGCTTCCCAATCCCGGCGTTCTGTTTCCCTTGGCAGACGGGTTCTCGACGACGATCGAGGTGTCCGGCGAGAACGGTCCGCTGCCGGAGACCGAAGTATATGTTTTCGGCAGCGTGTGGCCGGTCCAGGGCGTCACCGACGCCAATGGCCGCGTCACGCTGAAGATTCAGGGCGAAACGCCGGATACGATCCGCGCCATCCTCGTCAAGCCGCGCGTCGACTACTGGACCTTCTGGCTCGATCGTCCGCAGCTCATCCCTGACGCCGTGAATCGAATTGGGCCGAAGGCGCTCGGCGCGTATCTGCGGGACTTTCCCGGCCAGCAGATCCTGGGCTGGGGCCAGCGCGCGATGGGACTCGACCGCGTCCCTCTGACCTACAACGGCGCGGGAGTGAAGATTGCGATCATCGACTCCGGCGCGGCGCCGACGCACCGCAATCTGCACGGCGTCACGATCGGCACCAGCATGGTCGGCGATCCCGCGGCCTGGAGCGTCGATACCATCGGTCACGGTTCGCATTGCGCCGGAATCATCGCCGGCGGTCCGATCGGGACCGGCGGCGGCATTCGCGGCTTCGCTCCCGCGGCCGAAATCCATGTCTGCCGAATCTTCCCGGGTGGCCGGTTCAGCGATCTCATCTCGGCACTCGACTACTGCATGGAACATGGCATCGACGTCGCCAACATGAGTCTCGGCGGCGGCGAGCCGTCGCAGATCATCGAGGACCGGATTCTGCGCGCCAAGCAGATGGGCCTTGCCTGCATCGTCGCCGCAGGAAACTCCTCGGGGCCCGTTCAGTTTCCGGGCTCGACGCCGCATTGCCTGTCGGTCGCCGCGATGGGCAAATGGGGCGAGTTTCCCGACGACAGCTTCCACGCGCAGCAGGCACTGGACGGCTTCCAGAGCCGCGACGGATATTTCCCCGCGAAGTTCAGTTGCTTCGGCCCGGAGATCGATGTCTGCGCGCCCGGCGTCGGCATCGTGTCCTCGCTTCCGGCCGATGGTTTCGGCGCCTGGGACGGCACATCGATGGCGACGCCACACGTCACCGGCCTGGCCGCGCTCGTGCTGGCGCATCACCCCGACTTCAAGGGTGCATTCCAGACGCGCGACGCGCGTCGGGTGGAGCGGCTGTTCCAGATCCTGAAGGACACGTCGACGCCGCTGCAGTTCGGCGATTCCAACCGATCGGGCGCCGGACTGCCGAACGCGGTGCGCGCATTGGGCCTGGAGGGGAACGTGGGCGCCTCACCCGCCACCGATCCCTCGCTGGATATCCTGCGTCGCCTGTTTGGACTTGCGCGGGGCGACGCCCAGAGCGCGACGCCGACGAAGCCGCAAGTCCCTCATGCGAAGCCGAACGGCTCGGGCGCAGTCGCGCGGGGGCCGGCAAAGACGACGGCCGAGTGGTCCAACGCGGCCGTCGGCGACCCCAGTCCGGCCCAGATCCGGGACATCATGCACAAGGCCGGATTGCTCTGAGTTGCATGACCATCCCGACCTGGGCGCGACATGGAATGACGTGAAGATATCCGGGGGCCCGCAGGCCAGGCTCTGACGAATGTGCGCCTCACGCGTTGCACGACGGGCAATTTGCGCATGGACCTCATGCATGAACTGCCCGTCGTGTTGGTTTGCCGCACCTTGCGAGCTTGCATCGTCGGGCAAATCAAGCGCAGATTCCCGCCCGTCCCGCCTCACAGCAAGAGGGGCGTATCGCGGTCGTCACGAACGCTGAGGTGGGATGCGGTGGGCGTGTCGGATTGCGCGTGGGGCTTGCTCTGCGCAGACGAACAATTCCGGCACGCACGGTCAAGTCGCGCGGTCCTGATCCTCCGACGCTAGGATCAAGTTGGCGATGAATTTCGCCGACGACGGTGGCCAGAAAGCCCGGCGCACCGGGGAGAACGCGAAGCAGCCGTACAACCATCGCGCAGGGAAGGCCGGGTGTTCCGGCTCGTACCTGTGGTACCTGCCGCCTGCATTTTTTTGAGCAGGCGGGCCATGGGTGCGGCCAGCATCCGGCCTTCCCTGCGCCTCTGCGTTTTCGGAGGCGAGACGTGACGCATAGCTCGGGCGCAGATGCGCGGCGAGGACGCGGAATTGTGTCTCGGCCAACTCTGCCGCTTGAACCTGTCTCAACCAGTCCGGCTCTTTGAAACGTGAAATCCGCCAACCCCAAGCTCGTCATGGCCGGGCTTGTCCCGGCCATCCACGTCCGTCCGCGTGCACGCCTCAAGCTGTGATCGTATCGTAGAGATCATCCCAGTCGGGATTGCTAGCAAGGATCAGTCCAACCTTCCAGGCACGCGACCAGTGTTTGATGTTGTGTTCCCGTTGGATCGCGCTCTGAATGTCGTCGAAGACCTCGAAGTAGACGAGCCGCTTCAAGCCATATCGTTTGGTGAAGCCATCGACGAAGCCGCATCGGTGCTGATAGACGCGCTGCACGAGATCACTGGTCACGCCGACGTAGAGCGTGCCGTTGGGACGATTGGTCATGAAGTAAACGTAGCCACCCGCCATGTCGCCATACTGCAAGACGTGGATGGCCGGGACAAGCCCGGCCATGACGGCGGAGAGAGAGACATGAACCATCGCTCACCCATGCTCGATCGCAATTGGGTTACTCGTCATGCCCGGGCTCCGTCCCGGGCATCCACGTGGTTCTCAGGATGCCGAACGACGTGGATGGCCGGGACATGCCCGGCCATGACGGTGGAGAGAAAGACGTGAACCATCGCTCACCCCATGCTCGGTCGCAATTGGGTTGCTCGTCATGCCCGGGCTACGTCCCGGGCATCCACGGGGCTCGCAGGATGCCGGACGGCGTGGATGGCCGGGACGGAGCCCGGCCATGACGGTGGAGAGAGCGGACACACAAACGTCGATGGCAACCCTGGGCGGTCGCACCCTCGCCCTACCGCCCCTTCTCTGCCCTGCTCAGCAGGAACACGCCCTGCTCGCCGAACATGTTCCAGAACCACCAGGGCATGGCGACGCGCAGCGGGCGGGCGTAGGCGTCGAGGGCGACGGCGCGTTCCATCTTGACGCCGATCTCGTCGCAGAGCTGCACGAAGTCCTTGATGGTGCAGAAATGGATGTTGGGCGTGTCGTACCAGGTGAAGGGCAGATTGTCGGTGCGCGGCATGTGGCCGCCCACGAGCAGTTGCAGGCGCAGGCGCCAGAAGCCGAAATTCGGGAAGGTGACGATGGCGCGGCGGCCGATGCGCAGGAGATTTTCCAGAACGTCCTTGGGCCGCCGCGTCGCCTGCAGCGTCTGCGACAGGATCACGTAGTCGAAGGCGTCGTCGGGATAGTCGACGAGATCCGTGTCGGCATCGCCCTGCACCACCGCGAGCCCCTTGGCGACGCAATGGTTGACGCCCTCGCGCGACAGCTCGATGCCGCGGCCGTCGATGCCGCGGCTCTCCAGCAGTTGCAGCAGGTCGCCATCGCCGCAGCCGATGTCGAGCACCTTGGAGCCGCGCTCGACCATGCCGGCGACCAGCAGGTGATCGGGACGATAGGCCAGCACCTCGCCGCCGGAAAAGCCGCTCAGCGGCAACACGCCCTGCATGCTCATGGCTCAGCCTCCTGTCACGGCCTCGAGGCCGCGCGCCTTGCCGGCAGATTCGAGAAAGGCGCGGGCGATGTCGATGAATTCGGGCACGTCGAGCAGGAACGCGTCGTGCCCCTTGTCGGTCTCGATCTCGGCGAACGACACCCGCGCGCTGGAGGCGTTGAGGGCGTGCACCAGCGCCCGCGATTCCGAGGTGGGGAACAGCCAGTCGCTGGTGAAGGACACCACGCAGAAGCGGGTCTTGATGCCGCGGAACGCCGCCGCCAGCACACCGTCATGGTCGCCGGCGATGTCGAAATAATCCATCGCGCGCGTCAGATAGAGATAGGAATTGGCGTCGAAGCGCTCGACGAAGGACGAGCCCTGGTAGCGCAGATAGCTCTCGACCTGGAAGTCGGCGTCGAACGAGAAGGTCGGCAGCTCGCGGTCCTGCATGCGGCGGCCGAACTTGCGATGCAGCGCCGCGTCCGACAGATAAGTGATGTGCGCGGCCATCCGCGCCACCGCGAGCCCGCGATGCGGATGCGTGCCCTTGTCGCCATAGCGGCCATGGTCCCAGTCGGGATCGGCCATGACAGCCTGGCGGCCGAGCTCGTGGAAGGCGATGTTCTGCGCCGAGTGCCGCGTCGCACAGGCGATCGCGAGATTGGCGAACACGCGCTGCGGATAGGCCACCGTCCATTGCAGCGCCTGCATGCCGCCCATCGAGCCGCCGACCACGGCGAACAGCGTTTCGATGCCGAGATGGTCGATCAGCATCGCCTGCGCGCGCACCATGTCGGGGATGGTGATGATCGGGAAGTCGAGCCCCCACACCTTGCCGGTCGCAGGGTTCAGCGAGGCCGGCCCGGTCGAGCCCATGCAGCCGCCGATCACGTTCGAGCAGATGATGAAATAGCGGCTGGGATCGAGCGGCCGGCCCGGACCGACCAGCGTCTCCCACCAGCCGGGCTTGCCGGTGACCGGATGGCGGTTGGCGACGTGCTGGTCGCCGGTCAGCGCGTGGCAGACCAGCACGGCGTTCGACTTCTCGGCGTTGAGCTCGCCATAGGTCTGGTAGGCGATCTGGAACGGCGCGAGGTCGACGCCGCAATCGAGCTTGAGCGGCTTGTCGGCGCCGAACTGCGCGACCGGCGAGCTCGGATGATCGACCTCGTGCGACCTTTCTTCGGATCGCTCCTGGGGGGTCACCGCGCGCAGAGCAGGTGTGGATTTCGGCGTCAGGCCTGTCATGTCTTTCACCCCGGCCATCCGGCAAGGGCTCCCGAACCACGTGACACATCAGGCCATGAAAAACCCGGCCCGAACTGGGGGTCGGCCGGGATCGATAACGTCCCCGGCCTGTTTAGCGAGTTTTTTAACGTGGCTGCAAGCCGGCCGGCTCAAATGACCACGGAACAGGCAGAAGCTAGTCCCGCGGCCGCCTCTCGTCAAGGCAAGCCCCGCTGCGAAAGGCAGCTCCAAGGGCCCGCCGCCGCGGCCCGCCTGCAGCGTAGGCAGACCCGGGTAAACTTGGTGTTGCACCGGCCTGCCGCATCGGAGAGAACGGCATCCATTCCAGTCGGCCGCGCGTCAGCGCGTCGCCCGCGCAGAGTGACTTGAGCCCATGTCGAACCCCCCGCCCGCCCCGCCTTCGCTTGCCGATTTGCGCAAGGAGATCGACGCGATCGACGAGCAGGTGCATCAGCTGCTGATGCAGCGGGGCGACATCATCGACCGCCTGATCAAGGTCAAGAAGACCCAGGAGGTCGGCTCGGCGTTCCGGCCCGCGCGCGAGGCCGACATGATGCGCCGCCTGGTGCAGCGCCATCGCGGCATCCTGCCGCTCGACACCGTCGAGGGCATTTGGCGCGTGATCGTCTCGACGTTCACCTATGTCCAGGCGCCGTTCTCGGTGCATGCCGACGTGTCGGTCGGCGAATCCGCGATGCGCGATTCCGCCCGGTTCCATTTCGGCTTCGTGGTGCCGTATGTCGCGCATTTCAGCGCTCAGGCCGCCGTCGAAGCCGTGGCGCGCTCGAAGGGCGATCTCGCGCTGGTCTCGACAACCTCGGGCCATTCGCCGTGGTGGATCACGCTCGAGCCGGCGGGCGCCCCAAAGGTCATCGCGCGGCTGCCGTTCATCGAGCGCGCCGATCATCCGGCGGCGTTGCCGGTGTTCGCGGTGTCGCGCGTCGCCGACGATGCGCTGCTGCTGGAGGTCGAGACCTGGAGCATTCGCGTCTCCGGCTGGAATGCGCAGGTGTCGCGCGCGCTGTCGCCGCTCGCCGACGTTATCGCCGTACCGGATACCGCCTTCGACGGCGCCGCGCTGCTGGTGTCGATCGAGGCGCCGTCCACCCTCGACAAAATCAAGTCCGCCCTGATCGCGGCAGGTGCCTCGGTGCGCTCCGCGGCCCTCGTCGGCGGCCATGCAAAGCGCTATACGGTTCCCAGCTGAGACGCCCCGCGCCAGTGACGATTTTCCGGAGTTGATGATGAACCGCCCCGTGCCGAACCCCGGCATATCAGACATTGCGCCCTATACGCCCGGCAAGAGCCCGCAACCGGAGGCGGGCCGCAAGGTGTTCAAGCTCTCGGCCAACGAGACCCCGTTCGGCCCCTCGCCCAAGGCGATCGAGGCGTTCAAGAGCGCGGCCACGCATCTGGAGGATTATCCGGAAGGCACCTCGCGGGTGCTGCGCGAGGCGATCGGACGCACCTACGGCCTCGATCCCGACCGCATCGTCTGCGGCGCCGGCTCCGACGAGATCCTCAATTTGCTGGCGCACGCTTTCCTGGGCCAGGGCGACGAGGCGATCTCGACCACGCACGGCTTCCTGGTCTATCCGATCGCGACCATGGGCTGCGGCGCCAAGAACGTGGTCGCCGCGGAGACCGAGTATCGCACCGATGTCGATGCGATCCTCGCCGCAGTGACGCCGCGCACCAAGCTGGTGTGGCTCGCCAACCCGAACAACCCGACCGGCACCTACATCCCGTTCGACGAGGTCAGGCGGCTGCGCGCCGGCCTGCCTTCGCATGTCGTCCTGGTGCTCGACGCGGCCTATGCGGACTACGTCTCGCGCAACGACTATGAGTTCGGCCTCGAGCTGGTCGCGACCACCGAGAACACCGTTGTCACGCACACCTTTTCCAAGATCCACGGCCTCGCCGCTCTGCGCGTCGGCTGGATGTTCGGTCCGGCGCACATCGTCGATGCCATCAACCGCATCCGCGGGCCGTTCAACGTCTCGTCGCCGGCGATGCTGGCGGCAGTGGCCGCGATCGAGGACACCGCGCATCAGCAGATGTCGAAGACGCACACGGAGACGTGGCGCAACTGGCTGACCGAGGAGATCGGCAAGCTCGGGCTGAAGGTGACGCCGAGCGTCACCAACTTCATCCTGATCCACTTCCCGACCAAGAACGGCAGGACGGCGGTCGAGGCCGACGCGTTCCTGACCCGCCGCGGCCTCGTGCTGCGCGCGCTCGCCAACTACAAGCTGCCGAACGCACTGCGCATGACGATCGGCACCGAGGAGGCCAATCGTCTCGTGGTCGACGGCTTGCGCGACTTCATGGGGGCTAAGTGAGCGGGTCGGGGCATTTCGAACGCGTCGCGCTGATCGGGTTCGGCCTGATCGGCGGCTCGATCGCGCGCGCGGCAAAGCTGCAGGGTATGGCCGGCGAGATCGTCACCACGGCGCGTTCGGACAAGACGCGGGCGCGCGTCGCCGAGCTCGGCATCGTCGACCGCGTCGTCACGAGCAATGCAGAGGCCGTGAAGGATGCCGATCTCGTCATCCTCTGCATTCCCGTCGGCGCCTGCGGCCCGGTGGCGGAAGAGATCGCGCCGCATCTGAAGCCCGGCGCCATCGTCTCCGACGTCGGCTCGGTGAAGGGGGCGATCGTCCGCGACATGGCTCCGCATCTGCCGGCGCATGTCCATTTCGTCCCGGCGCATCCGGTCGCCGGCACGGAGAATTCCGGACCCGATTCCGGATTCGCCGAGCTGTTCATCAACCGCTGGTGCATCCTGACGCCGCCGGACGGCGTCGATGCCGGCGCGATCGATCGGCTCCGCGCCTTCTGGGCCGCGCTCGGCGCCAAGGTCGAGATCATGACGCCGGATCATCACGACCGCGTGCTCGCGATCACCAGCCATCTGCCGCATCTGATCGCCTACACCATCGTCGGCACCGCCGACGAGCTGGCGCAAGTGACCGAGTCCGAGGTGATCAAGTTCTCCGCCGGCGGCTTTCGCGACTTCACCCGCATCGCCGCCTCCGACCCCACGATGTGGCGCGACATCTTCCTGAGCAACAAGGACGCCGTGCTCGACATGCTCGGCACCTTCACCGAGGATCTGTCCAAGCTGACGCGGGCGATCCGCCGCGGCGACGGCGAGGCGCTGTTCGATCACTTCACGCGCACCCGCGCGATCCGCCGCGGCATCGTCGACATCGGCCAGGATTCGGCAGCCGCCGATTTCGGCCGGCCGCTGCCGCAGATCAAGAAGCCCTGAGCGATCAGAACAGCGGAGGGACGCGGGCAACCTTGAACGCACCGAGCATCACCACCCCGTCGGAGAAGCGCAACGGGAAGGTCCGCGCCTTGCGGCCTTCGAGCGTGGCTTCCTTGCCCAGTGCATTGATGCCGAGCGCGACGCCGACATTGGCGTTCTGCTTGACGACCTTGCCGAGGCCGGGAATGGCGCGGTCGAGCGCCCCCAGCAGGTTGTTGACGTCCTGCGACTTCACGCCCGGCGCGACGCGATCCAGCGCCCCCTGCGGCACGCCGTTGTCGAGCATCTTGTCGAGGCCGAGCGCCGGGATGACCTTTTCAATGCCCGCGACCGTCATCTGGACCTCGCCGTCGATCCCGCCATTGGCGGTCAGCGTCAGCGTGCCCGAGGCGACCGCCAGCAGTTCACCCTGCTGGATCCGCGACTGGACGATCTCGACATGACCGCCCGCCGCCTGGATCTCACGAAACCGCTCGGGCCAGGGTTTGGGACGGAAATCCTTCAGCCCCGTGAGCCGGGCCTGGATGTCGGTATTGAACGGTTCGGCAAGCAGCGGATGACTGCCCTGGATGCTGCCGTTTACGATCTGCAGCGACGTCTCCAGCACGGGATGATCGGACGGCGTGCCCTCGGCGAGACGGCCGTGCAATTCGGCGTGATCGGCCCGCGCCGCCGGCACGGCGGCGCCGCCCTCGATGCGGTCGATGGTCGGCTGTTCGAACACCAGATCCGCGCGCTGGGGCGCAGCCGGGAGACCGCGCACGCTGGCCTGGCCGACCTGCCAATTGACCGCGAACGAGGCCGGCCCGCGGCCATCGGCGATGGTTGCCGGTCCCTTGAACTCGGCAATGATCCGCTGCGGGTCCCACACCTGCGCGAGAACCAGAATCTCGTCGAGCTTGGCGTTCATCAGCGGCGTGCCAGCCGACTGCGAGAACAGGGCGACGCTCGGGTCCGCACAGCGAATCTCGAGCCGGAACGGGAAGCCGGCGACGGAGCGCTTCGCGCAGTCATAGACGCGGCCGGACTTCGCCTCGCGGGCGCGCCAGGCATCGGCCTGGACATCCACCTGCGATGCGGCGAAGAACCAGAATGCGCTCCACGCGATGGCTGCGATCAGGAGCAGGACGGGAGCAATGAAGAGCCCCCAGAGCGGGCGCCTGCGGGGCGCTTGCGACGAACGAGACATGCAGGACACCCTTTGGGCAGCAAATTTGGCAATTCCACGATCACGGATTGTGTACCTGAGTTAACAATTCGCGAGCACCTCACTTAGGCTTCCGCTCTGATGTCTGCAATGACTCTGTCCGCACGCGACCTTCCCCACGGCGATCTCTGGGTGTTCGGCTATGGCTCGCTGATGTGGCGTCCCGGTTTCGACTTCGTCGAGCAGGTGCCGGCGCGGCTGATCGGCGAGCATCGCGCGCTATGTGTGTACTCCTTCGTCCATCGCGGAACGCCGGAGAAACCAGGCCTCGTGCTGGGTCTGGATCGTGGCGGTGCGTGTCGCGGGATTGCGTTTCGTGTCGCCGAAGCCAGACGCGACGAGACGATTGCGTATTTGCGGGCCCGCGAGCAGGTGACCTCCGTCTATCGTGAGGTCACGCGCTCGGTGTGGCTGGACAACGAACCTCGCGAGCGCGTCAGCGCGCTGGTCTATGTCGTCGATCGCGGCCACGTTCAATACGCCGGGCGGCTGTCGCAGCAGGAGCAGCTGCGCCATGTCCGCCAGGGACACGGGCAGTCCGGCGCCAACCGCGACTACGTGATTTCGACGGTGAAGGCGATCGAGGCTCAGGGTTTCCGGGACGCGCAGCTGCACCGGCTCGCGATGATGCTGCACGACGACGCTCATTCGCTGCACGCCGATAGGGGAGACGCCGCGTGACCAGAGATCACGCGCGTTCAGGCGCCGCCGCACGGCTGAACAATTGCGCCTGCTCGGCCCTCCCCGCAGCAACGAGGCGATTGGTCGCATCCTCGATTACGGTCTCGATGCGACGCATGAACTCATCGCGCGGCAAGCCCGGCGGCAACGGATCGAGAAACTCCACGACCAGGGTTCCCGGATAGCGCAGGAAGGTGCGGCGCGGCCAGAACAGACCCGAGTTGAGCGCCACCGGCAGGCAGGGCACGCCGCAATCGGCATAGATCAGCGCGACGCCGGCCTTATAGTCCGGCGGCGCGCCCACGGGGCGCCGCGTGCCCTCCGGAAAGATCACGAATTGGCGACCGCGGTTCACCTCTTCCGCGGCCCGCCGCATCACCTGCTTCAAGGCCCGGGCGCCGGAGCCGCGGTCGATCGCGATCATGTTCGCCTTGACCAGATATTGTCCGAACACCGGAATGCGCAGCAGCTCGCGCTTCAGCACGAAGAACGGCGCATCGAAGAAATGCAGCAGCGAGATCGTCTCCCACATCGACTGGTGCTTGGCGGCGACGATCAGCGGCCCCGTAGGGATCTTCTCGACGCCGCGATATTCGACCCGGATGTTGCAGACGATGCGCATCAACAGAATGTTGCTCTGCGCCCACCAGTTCGCGACGCGCAACAGCGCCTTGCGCGGCATGACCAGCGTCGGCAGCGCGACCACGGCCCAGAACACGAAGTTCGGATAGAACAGGATGTTGAACAGGAGCGAACGCAGGAAGATCAGTACCATCAGAAACCCAGTTCAATTGGCTTGCGCCGTCGCCGGACGGCGCGGGACCGAGCCGGTCGGCTGCTCGCTCTCGGGCACGAGATCGAGGCCGAGATCGACGAGCCGCAGCCGCGCTTCGGCGGCGACATATTTGGCATATTCGGACAACAGCAGCCGCAAGGTCGGCGCGCTGGTCCACCACGGCTCGTCCCGCCATTTTTCGCCGACGACGGCGTAGGGAATGAGATCCATGCTCGGCATCGCATGCGAGAGTTCGACGATGGCGCGCGGCATGTGATAGTTCGACGTCACCACGATCAGCGACTTGAAGCCGCGCTCGGCCGCCCAGCGCCGCGTCTGGGCCGCATTGCTGCGGGTGTTGATCGCGGAATAGTCGAGATCGACGCAGCAATTGATGAACGACCGCGCCTCCGGCAGCGACCGGGTGATGTCGCTGGCCTCGTTGGTCGGGTGGACGCCGGAAATCAACAGCCTGCGGCCATAGCCGCCCGCCAAAAGTTCGACCGCGTCCGAGACCCGTGACGAGCCGCCGGTCAGAACCACGATGCCGTCGGCCTTGCGTTCGGGCTTGATCTCGGCGCCCCGCAATTGCGACAGGAAGCCGACGAAGCCGACGGCCGCGACGAAGAAGCCGATCCCGAGCGTGGCGACGGCGCCCGCGAGCATCCGTCCCACCACGACGGTGAGCGGCAGCCTGCGCTTATGGTCGGTCCCTGGCCCCATTCGATAACGCTTGGCGATTCCTTGCCTGCCTGCGCGTGGCGCCATGCCGTCGCGCGATCCCGTCCTTCAAGTCCGGGACCGCAGGCAGGTTTCGCCGGCATCCCGATCACGTTCGCTCGCCGCCGATCGTGGCGCGCGACCTCCACCGTGTTCGTGACCCAACTCACCCCACCCTGCCTTATCCCAGCGCAGACGATTCTAGGCGGTTTTTGGGCCAAGTGAAATCCGCAACGAGACGGCTGGGGATAGAGGCCGCCATCAGTCGATGCTCGCCAGCGTCGCGAACAGGGTCCGGCGCGCCGCCCAGCCGGTCACCGCGGCGATCACGACGGCCTGCAGCGCGATCGCCACGTAGCCGAGCGGGCGCAGCGAGAACGTGCCGAGCAGCGCCGCGAACTGATCGCCCACCGGCGTACCAGAGAACCAGTTCGCGATCGACTCCGAGAACCCGAAGCCGAGCATTGCGAGCCCGCCGCCGATCACGCCGCCTTCGAGCCCGAGCTGGAGGAAATGGCGCAGGAAGTGATTGGCGATGTAGCGGTCGCCCGCGCCGACGAAATGCAACACCTCGACGATCGGCCGGTTCGCGGCCATCGCGCCGCGGGTCGCGAACGACACCGAGATGATGGTGGCCACGATCACCAGCACGAGGATGCCGAATCCGGCGAACAGCGTCGCGCCGGTCATCGAGCGCATGCGCTCGATCCAGGCGCGATGATCGTCGACGCTGGCGGTCGGCGCAACCTGGGTCACGCGGTTGCGCAGTGCCGCGAGATCGAAGGCCGTCCCGGGCTGCACCCGCGCAATGATGACGCGCGGCACCGGAAGCTCGTCGAACGACAGGCCGCTGCCGAGCCACGGCTCGAGCAGCTTGCCCGACTCGTCCTTGGTGAAAGGCCGGACCTCGACGATGCCGGATTGGGCCCGCATCGCCTCCGTCACCAGGGCAATGTCGCGATCGAGATCGCGGCCGGTCCTGGGACGAACCTGGACCGTGATCTCGCTTGCCACCTCCGACTGCCACTCGGCCGCCGATTCGCTGACCAGCAGCACGGCACCGGTGGTGATCGAGGCCAGGAAGGTCATGATCGCCACGACGGCGACGAGCGCGCGGCCCGCGATCGACGCCCGCGGCACGATCGGCGACACGATGCGGGCTTGCGCCGGCAGTTGCGGGCGGTCATCGCCGAGATCGACCAGAAGGCCGCGATCGTCCACGCTACTCATAGATGTGCAATCGTCCCTGATGCAGCACCAGCCGGCGGGCCTCGTATTGGTCCATCAGCGTGATGTCATGGGTTGCGATGATCACCGCCGTCCCCGAGCGGTTCAATTCGATGAACAGCCGCAACAGGCGGCGCCCGAGCGTCGGATCGACGTTGCCGGTCGGCTCGTCCGCGAGCAGCAGTTGCGGCCGCGAGATCACGGCCCGCGCGATCGCCGCGCGCTGCTTTTCACCGCCGGACAAGATCGGCGGCAGCGCATCCATGCGCTCGCCGAGGCCGACCCATTTCAGGAGGTCGATGACCTCCTTGCGGTAGCTCGACTCGTCGCGGCCCATGACGCGAAACGGCAGCGCCACGTTCTCATAGGTGGTCATGTGGTCGAGCAGGCGGAAGTCCTGCAGCACGATGCCGATACGCTTGCGCAGATCCGCGATCTCATCCTTGCTCAGCAGCGAGATGTCGTATCCGAACAGATTGACCAGACCGCGCGTCGGCCGCAGCGACAGGAACAGGAGCTTGAGCAGCGAGGTCTTGCCGGCGCCCGAGGGGCCGGTGAGGAACTGGAAGGAATGGGCCGGAATCGCGAAGCTGAGGTCGCGGAGGATCTCCGGCCCCAGTCCGTAGCGTAGCCCAACGTTTTCGAACCGAACCAAAGCGTCAGCTCCGTTCGACGGCGTGCAGAGTCGATCCGCACGCGACAAGCCCGGTGGAACGATCGCCCGATTGAGCGCTCGTTATGGTTTCCGGTTCGTTAATGGTTGCCATGTACCAATGGCACGATTGAGTTCCGACGGTCGTCCACATGGCGTTCCTTGTAGCACGAACTGTCGGAAACGAAGCGGCAATGCCCCGTTGGGAGAACCGGCGCGATGTTCATCGTTTGCCCCCATTGTACGACGTCCTACGCCATCGATCTGGCAACCCTGGGTATGGCCGGCCGCAACGTACGCTGTTCCCGTTGCAGGGAGATCTGGCTGGCACGTCCGGAAGATGCGGTCGAGGCACCGGCGCCGATCCCGGCGATGGCCGAGGCCGGCGACACATCTGCGCCGCGCGACGCCGCCGATGAATGGGAAGCCCTGGCCCGGGAGGAAACCGACGAGCCGTCTCCCCAGGTGGAGAGCCCGTCGATCGCTTCCGGCTGGCCCGAGGACGCCGTCACCGCAGAACCCAGCGAGACCACGGCCGATGCCGAGCAGTCGGAGCCGGAACCAGGCAGGCTCTCGCGCCTCGCCGGCCTCGGCAAATTCATCAAGCGCCCGACCTGGCTGCACGTGCCGGGCCAGAAGGCGATCCACCTGCCGGTGCTGACCGCGGCGATGGCGGCGCTCGCGATCGCCCTTGTGGTGTGGCGCGCCGACGTCGTCCGGCTGATGCCGCAGACCGCATCGTTCTACAAACTGGCCGGGCTCGAGGTGAACCTGCGCGGCCTCTTCTTCAAGGACGTGAAGGTGGCGACCGAAACCGTCGACGGCAAGCCGGTGCTGGTGATCGAGGGGACGATCGTCAGTGTCACGAAGAAGGCGGTCGACCTGCCCCGGCTGCGTTTCAGCGTGCGCGACGCGCAGGGCACCGAGATCTATGCCTGGAATACGCTGCTCGAGCAGACGGCGCTCAAGCCGGGCGAGCGCGCCACGTTCAAATCGCGCCTGGCCTCGCCCCCTCCCGAAGGCCGCAATATCGATATACGGTTCTTCAACCGGCGCGATCTCGCCGCCGGTAATGCATGATGACGATGGTCTCGTGGCTCGCCCGCGGGGCCCACGAGACGGAGAAGCCATGACATGTCGCGCGTGCTGATCGCCGACGACGAAGATTCGATGCGGACCCTGGTCGCGCGCGCCATCGCGATGGACGGGCACGAAATCGTCACCGCGCAGGATGGCGCCGAGGCGCTCGACATCCTGACGCGCGAGAACGGGGCCTTCGACCTGCTGCTGACGGACATCCAGATGCCGATCATGGACGGCATCGCACTGGCGCTGTCGGCGGCGCGCGATTTTCCCGACCTGATCATCCTGCTGATGACCGGCTTCGCGCATCAGCGCGAGCGGGCATCGAATCTCAACGCGATCGCGCATGACGTGATCACCAAGCCGTTCTCGGTCGCCGATATCCGCACCGCGGTCGCCGACGCGCTGGCCTCGAAGGCGCCGAAGGCGTAGGGCGGACGATCGTTCGGGCGGCCCCGGCGCGGCCGCCCCACTTGAAATCCGCCCGTCCGGCATGATCTCTCCCGAATGGGCGGCGACATTTCGCCGGCCCTCTGCAGGAGTTCTGCTCGCGTGAGCGTCGCCTTCACCAAGGAAGAGAGCGCCGAGACGGCGGCGGAAACGCTGCTCCCCGACCGGCCGGTGTCGCCACATCCGAATTTCGTCACCAAGGCCGGCCTCAAGGCGCTTGAGGACCAGCTGCGCGAGGCGCAGCTGGCCTATGAATCGGCGCAGGGCATCGAGGACGTCAACGAGCGCCGGCGTGAATCGGCGCTGCCGCTGCGCGACGCACGCTATTTCGCAAGCCGGCTGCGGACGGCGCAGGTGATGCAGCCACCGGCCTCGACCGAGGCGATCGCGTTCGGCAGCACGGTGACGTTCCGGCGCGGCGACGGCCGCGTGCAGACCTACACGATCGTCGGCGAGGACGAGGCCGACCCGAAGCGCGGCATGATCTCCTACGTCTCGCCGGTGGCACAGCGCCTGATGGGCAAGGCGGCCGGCGACGTCGTCGAGGCGTCCGGCCAGGAGATCGAGGTCCTCGCGATCGCCTGAACCCCGCCCCTCTCGTTCGCAGGACCGATGCCGAAGATCGGGATCATTTCCGACACCCACGGCCTGCTGCGGCCGGAGGCGGAGCAATGCCTGGCCGGCGTCGATCACATCCTGCACGCCGGCGACATCGGCCGGCCGGAGATCATCGACCGGCTTGCCCTGATCGCGCCGGTGACCGCGATCCGCGGCAATATCGACACGAGCGCGTGGGCGAAGGTCTATCCGGAGACCGCCAGCGTGCAATTCGAGGGCCGGACATTCTTCCTCGTGCACGACGTCCACGATCTGACCATCAATCCAGTTGAGGCCGGCATCGACGTCGTGATCTCAGGCCACTCGCATCGTGCGCGGGTCGAAACGATCGGCGGCGTGCTCTACCTGAATCCGGGCAGCGCAGGCCCGCGTCGCTTCAAGCTGCCGATCACGCTCGCCACGCTGGATGTCTCGTCAGGTGGCCTGTCCCCCGTGATCCATGATCTCGGCGGCGGCTGAAGCAAAACGAAAGGGCGCCAATCGGCGCCCTCCGCAAGCCTCGTATCGGATGCCGTGATCAGAAGCGATCGGCCAGCGCCATGCCGGGATCGCTGAACGAGGGACGGCCGGCTTCGACGTGGCCGGCGACGCGGCGGTAGAAGCTGTCGTCGTCCTCGCAGGTAACGACGAAGTCGTACCACAGGCCGGACTTGCGCAGAGGCCAGTAAAGCTCGCCGTGGCGGCCGGGCGCCGACACTTTGACGGTCCACGACGTCGACGGACCGCCATGGCTCGGGCCGGGGAAGAAGCCCGGCGCGCCGAAGCCGAAGCCCGGCGCATCGAAATCCGGTGCGGGCCGGAAGCCCGGCACGACGCCGAACCCGACAGGGTGCAGCCCCGGCCGCGGACCGAAGCCCGGACACATCGGCTCCAGCGCGGCCGACACCGACGCGGTGACGGCCTGCAGCGGTCCGTAGATCTCGTTGGACTTCACCGCGAAGTTTACGCGCCCCTGCCCGTCGTTGCGCAGTTGCATGTGCAGGCCGCCCTCGAAGACGTTGTAGCCGACGAAGATCTCGGGGTTGGCGGCATGCGCCTGCTTGATCTTGCCGACATCGCCCCTGAAGTGGCGATGGAAGCCGTTCGGGCCGAGCACCCAGAGATCATAGAGTCCGTCGTTGCCGACACGCCATTCGTCGTCGAGCATCTTGCCGGCCTCGACGGTGTAGCGGCGCGGGATGAGGTCGAGGTGCTGCTTGTCGTAG
Source organism: Bradyrhizobium oligotrophicum (assembly GCF_051168495.1). GTDB lineage: Bacteria > Pseudomonadota > Alphaproteobacteria > Rhizobiales > Xanthobacteraceae > Bradyrhizobium > Bradyrhizobium oligotrophicum_A. The sequence continues at coordinate 18,006 of NZ_JBNPVB010000002.1, forward strand.
ACGTGGAACACGGCGCCGGCGAAGCCGGTGTTGGCAAACAAGAGCTTCACCTTGCCTGAGGCGGCATCGACCTTCGCGGTGGCATGCAGGATGTAGGGCAGCGGGCGCGAATAGCGCACGCCGGTCTCCTGGAACAGCGGCTGCGGCGTCGCGGGCGCAGCCGGCGCCGGCAGCGTCTTCTGATGCGCATCCGAGGCCTGCCAATTGCTCTGGTCGGGCAATTCCGGGAAGCGCGGATCGTTCGGGCTGGCGAAGTCGAACGCCGAGGTGAGATCGCCCGACACCGCGCGATGCCACGGGCTGATGGCGTCGACCTTGATCGCAAAGCGCTTCTCGAGGAATCGCCCGATCGACGTATGATCGAACACCTGCGAGTTGACCCAGCCGCCCTTGCTCCAAGGTGAAACGACGTACATCGGCACTCGCGCGGAGAGGCCCCAGGGACGGACGTTGCCGCTGATCGTATCGGTCGCGGTCAGGACGTTGCCGACGGTGTTGGAGAAGTACTCGCCGTCGAGCGGCAGCGTCGCCTTACCCATCAGCTTGCCGTTGATGTCGTAGGACGGCACCGACGGCGCGGGCAGATGATCGAAGAAGCCGTCATTCTCGTCGAAGGTCAGGAAGAAGACGGTCTGGCTCCAGACTTCGGGATTGGCGGTCAGCGCCTCCAGCACCTGATCGGTGAAATTGCCGGCGCGGGTCGGGCTGCCGCCGCCGGGATGCTCTGAGTTGGCCTGGGTCGGCAGGATCCACGACACCTGCGGCAGGGTGCCGGCCATCACGTCGGCCTTCAGCCGGTCCAGATAGTCCGCGCCGCCGGTCAGACCGTGCACGTAGTTCGGATCGTTCGGCTGAGCGTGGCGAAAACTGGAGAATGCCAGGCAGCCATGCATCGCGCCGGTCCAGTTGTCGTTCATGTCCTGATAGATGTGCCAGCTGACGCCGGCCTTGTTCAGCAGATCGGGCAGCGTGTCCCAGTTGAAGTCGCTGCCGACATATTTGTAGGTCGGCTGCGGCTGCGGCTGACCAGCCACCCATTTGGACGGGTTCGGCCAGCAGCGGAGGTTGTTGGGCTCGGAATCGTTGGTCGTGCTGTTGACGCCCTGCGCGCGCAGCGCCGGATTGAAGTTGGAGCCGGACCAGAACACGATCCGGTTGGGATCGGTGCCGGTGGTGATCGAGGCGTGGTACGCGTCGCACAAGGTGAACGCCTCGGCGAGCGCGAACTGGAACGGGATGTCGTCGCGGCCGAAATAGCCCATCGCATAGGGCGTCTTGTACTGCGCCCAATATCCCATCTTGCCCTGATTCCAGGCCGCCTGGCTGTCGCCGAACGAATGCGGCGTGCCGTAGCCGACGAGCGCGTTGGAGGTCGTGGAGTCGCGGTGATAGGGCGGGATCTCGCGGCTGCCGTCGGACTGGAACCAGACCGGCTTGCCGCTTTCGAGTGGAATCGGGAAGCGGTCGCCGAAGCCGCGGACGCCGCGCAGCGTGCCGAAGTAATGGTCGAACGAGCGGTTCTCCTGCATCAGGATGACGATGTGCTTGACGTCCTGAATGGTGCCGGTCCGGCGCCGCGCCGGAATGGCCAACGCCTGGCGGATACTGGCAAAGGCAGCCGCCGCCGTGGCGCCTGCCAGAAAATTGCGACGTGTTGTCATGGTGTTTCGGCCTTTTGAAATCCTGGGAAGGAATTCGGCGACGGCCGGGTGACGGCCTTCGCCCGAGAACGGCCGAAGGGTTAGCAGTGCGACTTGACGTCGCTGTGAAATATTTATTTATGATATGACTTATGATGAGATTTTCTCAGCATGACGAATGAGGCGCGCGTGACGGGTTCCACCTTCAGCTCCGGGCCGGCTGCGACCGGCATTCTCTCGCGCGTGCGCGAGTTGCAGAACGAGCTGCCGCCAAAGGCCAGGCAGATTGCTGAGCTGATCATGGCTCAGCCGGAGCCGTTCATTCACAAGTCGATCACGGAGGTGGCCGAGGCCTGCGATGTCAGCGAGGGCACGATCGTGTCGTTCTGCCGCCGCGTGGGGGTGCGGGGCTTCCAGGAGCTCAAGATCATGCTGGCGCGGGATCTGATCGAGCCGGTGCGGCTGATCCAGGAGGATCTGCACCGGGGCGATGATCCGGCGACGGTGACCGCCCACATCTTCGCCGCCCACGCCGCCTCGCTGCAGGAGACGCGGCGGCTGCTGTCGATGGACGCGCTGGCGCAAGCGACGAGGCTGTTGCGGCAGGCGCGGCGGATCGAGATCTACGGCATCGGCAGCGCGGCGCCGATCGCGCAGGATCTCTCTTATCGGCTGCTGCAACTCGGGCTCGCGGCCAGCGCCATCGTCGATTCCCACGTCCAGGCGGTCAGCGCCGGCATGACCGGGCCCGAGGTCGCCACCGTCACGGTGTCGCATTCGGGCAGCACGGTCGAGACGGTGCTGGCGACGCGGCTGGCGCAGGCAGCCGGCGCCCGCACCATCGGCATCACCCGGCTCGGCAAGTCGCCGCTCGCGGCGCATTGCGAGGTGCTGCTGCACACGGTGGCGAACGAGACCCGCTACCGGCCAGAGGCGATGAGCAGCCGTGTCGCCCAGCTCGCCATCATCGACACGCTGGTGAGCTGCTGCGCCCTGACCGACACCGAGCGCTCGGTCGACCGGCTGCAGCACGCCGCGCGCATCCTGTCGGAGAAGCGCTACTGACGCCCCGCCCGCGCGAGCGGCGCGCGGACTAATAATCCTTCAGCAGCCGCTCGATGTAGTCGAGCTCGACCTGCGGCCGCGACGGGTCGGCGAAGCGGCGGCGCAGCTCTTCGAGGATGCGGCGGACGCGCTGCACGTCGATCTCGCCGGGAATCTTCTGCGAGAAATCGTCGATGTCGCGGCCGGGATGCATCGGACGTCCGAGCGGATCGGTCTGCTGGGCGCCCGCCTGGCGGCCGGCGCGCTGGCCGGGACCATCGCCGGGCTGGTCGCCGTCGCCCTGCTGCATCGCCTCGGCGAGGCTCTGCGCACCCTTGCGCAGCGCGTCCAGCGCCTTGCCCTGCGATTCCACGGCGCCTTCGGCGTTGTTGTCGCCGAGCTGGCTGCCGGCATCGCCCATCGCGCCGTCGGCCTCGTCGAGGCCCCCATCGCCGCTGTCGCCCTGGTCCCCCTGATCGTCCGGATCGCCCTGCTGGCCCTGCTGCCCCTTCTGGCCTTTCTGACCCTTCTGCCCCTTGTCGCCCTTCTGGCCCATGCCGCGCTTGGCGAGTTGCTCCTGCAGCTGCTTCAGCCGGTCGCGCAGCGCCTGCTGATCCTGCTGCAGGTCGCTCATGCTCTGGTCCTGGTCGCCGCCCTGCTGCTGCTTGCCGCGGTTGCGCCGGGAGTCCTGGCCCTGCTTGAAGGTCTTGTCGCGAAGCTGCTGCTGCTTGCGGATCATGTCGCCGAGTTCGTTGAGCGCCTGCTCCATGTCGTCGTCGCCGCCCTGGTTGGGCTGCGCGAGCTGCAGGTTCTCCATGATCTGCGCGAGCTGCTCGAGCAGCTTCTGCGCGGTCTCGCGATCGCCCTTGCGCATCGCCTGCTCGATCTGGTTGAGCATGTTCTCGAGGTCGCGGCGGGAGATCGTCGACTGCCGCTGTGCCTTCGGCTGCGCGGATTTGTAGGCTTCGAGCTTCTGGATCGCGTCGGCCTGGTTGTTCAGGCTCTTCGGCGCATCCTTCTGCCGGAGATTGTCGGACGAGTCCTGCATCGCCTTGTCGACGCCGTCGAGCAGCTCATCGAGATCGACCTGATCCTGCGGCGCGGCCGCGGCGACGCGGCAGGCCGACACGACGACGAAGCCTGCCATCAGCAGCGCGGTGAAAACTGACCAGGGTCCTAGCCGCCGCATTTACGGTCTCGCATGAATTGATCCGCCGGTTCATTGGGCTTGCTGGCACGCGCCGCCGCCTTGCGATAGGCCTGCAGCTGCTCGCGCAGCGCATCCTGCTGCCGCGCCAGTTCCTCGACCTGCTCGGGCGCCGCGCGCAGCGTCTTCTGCCGCAGCTCGATCGCCTGGTTGAGGATCACCTGGACCTCTTCGGCCAGCGGCTGCCGCGCCCCGAGCGGGTTCTGCTCGGATTGCCTGGCGAGGTCGCGCAGCTTGCCGTCCATGGCCTCGCGCAGCTTCTTGGTCAGCGCCTTGATCTCGTCCTCGCTGGCGCCGCGCTCCAGCGCCTGCTTCAGCGCCTCCTGCGCCGAACGCAGCGCCGAATTGGCGCTGCCGGCGACGCTGTCGTCCTCGATGGTGACGGCGAACGACCAGAGATTGCCGACCACCTCGCGCAGCGCATCATCGGCGCGCGCGGCTTCGAGCTGCGACGCCAGGCTGCGCAGGCCGAGATAGCAGCCGGCATCCGGCGTGAACAATTCGGGCGCGATCAGGAGCGCATCCAGCGCGGTGGACACTTCGCCTTTGCGGTTGGCATCGAGCGCCAGCACGCGCCGCTGCTCGACCAGCGCCCGCGCTAAGGGCTTGGTGAACAGCCGCTCCGGCAGCTTGGTGTCGACCGGCTCGCTGGTGCCCTCGTTGCCGGCCTCGTCCTTGGCCGTCAGCGTGATCGTGACGTCGGCGCCGGCATAGGGGTCCTCGTTCAGATCCTTGACCGTCTGGCCGACGCCGTTGCGGGTGCGCGCGTTCGGCAGCACCAGCGGAAACTCCGGCGGCTGGAACAGCGGCCGCGGCGGCGGCGCATCGGCGCTCTGGCCCTCCGGCGGACGCGCGGCGATGCGCGCGCGGGCTTCGGTGACGCCGTAATCGTCCTCGAGCTTGTAGGACAGTTTCAGCCCGCCGCGCGCCTGGCGCTCGGGATCCTTGGCCATGCTGATGACGGGCGGCTTGTCCGGCGTCGCCGAAAACACCCATTGCGGCTGACCGGCGGGCGCGCGCACGTGAACCGTGCCGTCGGTCTTGATCGTGTAGTGCTTCTCGGTGGTGCCCTTCGGCGCCGCCTCGCCCGGCGCGCCCTCGCCCGGCGCCGCCTCCGCGATGCCGCCTGACGTGATCACGTCGAGCGTGCCGCCGCTGGAGCGCACGATCAGCGTCGAGCCCGCGGGCACCACGATCGGGCCATTGGCCGGCACGGCGCCTTCCTTGTTGGCGGCGGACAGGATGATCGGCGGCTTGGCGGTATAGAGCGGCGGCTTGACCCAGGCATCGACGCGGATCGTGACCGGCGCCAGCACGCCGTTCCAGTCGAACGCCGAGGCGACGCGCAGCGTGCGCTCGTCGCCCGCCGCGAAATAGGTCGCGACCAAGAGCACCACGACCAGCGCGCGCACGGCCCAGGGATCATGCAGCAGCAGCCGCGGCCGCGGCGTGCCGGCGCGGATGCGCCGGATCGAGGCCAAGGTGCGCTCGCGCTGCGCCAGCCACAGCGCGCGGGCGATCGGATCCTGGGTCGAGAGCGTGTCGGTGAGCGCCGTGGCGGGCCGGTGGGCAATGCCCGAGCCGCGATCGAGCCGCGCCAGCCCCTCGTCGCGGGTCGGCCAGCGGAACGAGCGCAGCGCCGGCACCGCGGCGCCGAGCAGAAGCAGCAGAAACAGGACAATTCCGACCGCGCGGGCCGCGAACGGCAGGCCGAGCCAGAGGCCGGCCCAGGAGACGATCAGGAACAGGCCGACGACCATCAGCAGCCGGGCGAGATGCGGCCAGCCGCGCTCCCAGGCGAGGGCATACCGAGCCCGCTTCAGCGCCTGCGCCAGCTTCAGCCGCGCCACGCCATCATGCGCGAGGCCATCACGCGTCAGGCCATCGGGGGGGCTGCTTGCCGGACCAGCCGGCTCGGGGGTGACACCGCTCAACAATCTCTCCAGGTTGCCCGGACCTTGACGCTAGCACAAAGGCGCCGGTGAGGCACCCGTTCCTGCGGGCCTTTGCGCCGGCACAGGCGGTTCACACGGGAGTGTGACCGCGCGCGCGGGTTCCCGGGGAGTTACGGACGTACCGGGGCCTCATGGTTCTCAAGGCGATGCGAGCGCATCGCCTGAACGCGCCGCGCCCGAGGCAGTATCGCCGCACATCAAACTTCGTCCGGCGCGTCGCTCCTCGCCATGCGCTGGCATCGAGACCCGCGCCGCAACGCGAGAGACGACTCGCGCCCCTCACCCTGAGGGCCCGCCGCAGGCGGGCGTCTCGAAGGGCGAGGCCCCCGCTGCCAACCATGCAAACCCGTTCTCGCGGCGCGTTTGCACCCGAGTTATCCGTGAATTCGTCACCCTCTTCAAACAGAGGGCGCAGGGAAGACCAGGCGCCGGCCGGCGCCTATGGTCCGCGTGCAACAAATAAGCACGCGGCAGAACCACAGGCTCAGCCGGGATCACCCGGCCTTCCCTGCGCGATGGTGTTACGATTTATACGCGATCTTCCCGGGGACCGGCTTGTTGGCCCCGTCGCGGACGACACGTCATCGCCCACTTGGCATCAGCACCGGGATGCCAGAACCACGCGACTTCCTCGTCGCACCGGGATCGTTCGTCCGCGCGAGCAAGCCCGCGCTGCGTCCCCATGCGCCCACCGCATCCCGCACCCGACGTCCGTGACGATCGCGAAGCGCCCCCTCAGCGGGACGGGATGCGCGGAGTAGAGCACGATTTCGGATAAAGCGCAAGAGCAATCTTCGCTGCGGGGTTGATTTTTCAAAACGGCGCGCCACAACATGCATCGAGCAGAGGAGCACGCCGAAATGTCGACGATCGTCGTTCGCGCGACCTGGGACCCGGAAGCCAGCTATTGGGTCGCCGAAAGCCCTGATGTGCCGGGCCTCGCTACCGGCGCGGCAACGCTCAACGAACTGGCCGCCAAGCTGCCCGGCATCATCCAGGACCTGCTCGAAAGTCCTGACAGCCCCGATGTGACGGAGACCGAAATCCCCGTTGAGATCATCGCCTCCATCTCGACAAAGGTTCGCGCCCACGTCGCCGCGTGAAGAGCTTCACACCAGAGCTCAAGAAGATCCTGCGCGAAGCGGGCTGCGAATTCGTGAGGCGTGGACGCGGCGATCATGAGATCTGGCAAAGCCCAATCAACGGCCACCGCTTCGTCGTCGACAATGCCATTCCCTCGCGCCACCTCGCCAATGCCGTTCTGAAACAAGCCGGATTGCCGAAGGCGTTCTGACGTCCATCAGCAACGCTGCTCAACTACGAGCGCCACGATTTCAAAGGCTCTGGACCCATGACGCCCCAAGACCTTGCTACCCTCTCGCCTCAGGAGCGGCTCGACCTCACCCTCGACCTCTTGGAGAGTCCGGCCGCCGAAGGCGTGGCTCTGACCCCGGCCCAGGACGCCGCGCTTGTGCAGCGGATTGCCGGGCTGCGTGACGTCCACGATGAATTGGAATGGACCAAGCCGCTCTTGGCCGAGGCCATCGCCGAGATCGACCGCGGCGAGGGCGTGCCGTTGGCAGAGGTCGAGGCGCGTCTCGACGGTTTATTAGTGCAATGTCAACGTAATTCGAGATCGTTCGTCCGCACGGAAAAGACCTGCACTGCGACTCGATGCGCCACCGCATCCCGCACCCAACGTCCGTGACGATCGCAAAGCGCACCCTCTATGGACGGGATGCGGGGAGCAGCCATGATTTCGGATAAAGCGCATACGCTTATTTCCCTCTGAGCGGTGCTCGGCACGGGGCGCCGCCTTGAACGGGAGCTAGCATCCAGAACTTCGCCATCTATACATGCACCTGCTTCCGTCCGAAGAGCAGTTACCCCGCAAAGCAATCGCGAAAAACATCGACTCGAGAATGAGTTAAGCGCATAGCGCGACCACGTGTTTGGAAAACCGGGCCAAACCTCGCTCAAACGGGAAAAATTATGAAGAAATTTTGGGCAGACCATGTTGTTTATCACATCTAAGAATTCTCGCGATGTTTCAAACCCTTGCTTTCTTAACGCTGAACACCACACTGCAAGCGGTGCAAAGCCTCGTTACGCGTGCACCGATCAAATGGATTGCGAGTCCCTGAGTATCTCCTAGAACTATTTGGCGAGCGTCACGACGAATCGACGCCGATGAATAGTCTAAGTTGTCAAAAACAGGGCTCGTAGTCTGGCCTGCTTTTCGTAAGGCTGTGTCGCTGGTGGATCGCCGGAGTAGTGACTCGCACCCGCTATGTCAGCCGGGGTGCGAGGAGCAGCCCTGATGGGCTTGTTCAACCGAAAGGAAGGTGACTGAAATGAATACCTCGACTTTGAAGGTCTCTCTTGGCCCGATCGGGGTCACCGGTACCGGATACGGTACCGGCGCCGCCGTGATAGTCGTAATAGCGATCATCATCTGGTTGATTGAGGTGAGGCCCCCGTTCTTCCTGATGTGATCCCGATCAATGACTTGAGCCATCTAACGCTGGCGGCTCCACCCTCCAGCGTTAGATCTTTTTGCACTAGTTTGTGGGCGTGGCAAGCGATCTTGTGATTTAGCCGTGACCTGCTCTAGGCCTTCGGATTTCGATGACAGCGCATTCGGTGAAGCCGGCAGGGACAAGCCTGTCGTGCGCGACCAGCCCAGGCGCAAGATAATCGCGGCGCCGCTGCAATCCCCAACATGCCTTCGAACCTGCCCCTTGGCACTCGCTTGGCCGGCGCGCGCTTCCCGCAACAGATACTTCGGTTTCTGCCACTGTTGAGATTCTCAACGGGCCGACGCCCAATACTGTGCAAAGGTCCCAGCTTACCAATTTGGCAGAAGGGTAGACACAACAATTTTGTTGTGTTAGAGGGCATCATGCTCGATGCGCCACTTATCCTAAACGAACGTGAAGCTCGCAAAGCGCGCGCGGCGCTCACTCGTATCGACAAGCTTCTATCCTCAGACAGCTATTTTTCTGCCGCTTTAGGAAGGTTACCACCCGAAGTTCTCGGCATGCACGAAAACGCCCTTCGAGGCGCACGCAAATCCTTTGCGGCCATGCTCGAGGGGTACGAGAAAGCACAATCTGGCGAGTTCACCGAATTCGCCGATAGATGGCGCTCTGAACCTGGCGTGGTGCTTATTATCGCTCGGATTGCAAAGGGCCTATCGCAAGCCGAACTAGCCGACCGGCTCGCAATGCGCGAACAACAGATACAGCGATATGAAAGCGAGCGCTATAGATCCATCAGCTTGCAGAACTTCAAGAGAGTCGCTGCGGTACTAGGCGTAGATTTGCAGGCGATTATCGCGAGCGAGCACACGACGACCTTCCTCTCCACATTGGGCGCTCCCAACCGACCCGACGTTCCAGACCAGCAGCTAAAGGCCATCATCGAACATGCAAAGAAATTCGGCTGGTTTACTGTTCCCACAGAACCCACGGAGCGGCTTCGAGCAGTGCTCGACTACATCGGCGATAGCCATGCAAAGTTTGGCAGTCCTGGGCTACTGAGAACTGGACTGAAGTCACTTGATCTCAAAGACGACGCCTTGCTTGCGGCTTGGCGAGCAAGGGTTATTCAACGCGCCGAAGCAGTTGGTATCGAGATACAAACGACGTTCGATCATCTCGAGATTTCATGGCTTGCCGATCTCGTCCGTCTGAGCGTGCTGCCTGACGGGCCCAAGCGCGCCCTGCGTCTTGCGCAAGAAAAGGGAATCGTCGTCGTCATTGAACCGCAGCTAACGGGACTGCGATTGGATGGCGCAGCGTTTCTCTTGGGAGGAACGCCGGTCATTGGATTAACCTTACGCCATGACCGACTCGACAATTTCTGGTATACACTTCTTCATGAGCTGGCCCATGTCTACCTCCACTATCTTTCGGGCTTAGCCGCTGGATTCTTTGACGAAGATCTTGAGGGCGAAAAAAGTGACGAGCTTGAAGTTGAAGCAGATCGTTTCGCATCGTCGGCTTTAATTCCACCGGAGGCTTGGCGCTTGTCTCCAGCCCGTATATCTCGAAGTGCCGGGCCAATTGAAAGTCTTGCGAATCAATTGGAGATACATCCTGCGATAGTATTTGGCAGGATAAGAAAAGAGCGTAACAACTATAAGATTTTCTCTGATCGCGTGGGGTTCGGAGTAGTTCGGAAGCAACTGTCGTCAGCCTAATGGAGATTGCCCGATGCTGAACATCGGTAGCGGTGTCTACTCGCCGGTGCTGCGTCTGAAGGAGGGTGAGTATACAGCCCTCGGTCAATTGCCTGCGGATGTTCTCGCTAGGCTGCTTCCCTTATTCGTAATTCCACCTGCCAAAGAACGCGATCCGGAATTGCAGCGACAGCTCACCGCTTCTGAGCTCGTGTCTATTCCAGGCCAGCGGTTAGGAAAGCATTGGCCGCTAAGGCCTTGCATGTTCGATCCACGATTTTTGTTCAAACAACTTGGAGCAGACAATGCCGCAGAGTGGCTGCCTGAATTATTTCGAGTCGCGATGGCAGCACACGGCCGTCCGATACCGGTTGTTGATCTGCGAACCGTTGAGAGGGGCGCGCTCGACGCAATCCGCTCAGTTGTCCATCGTTTAACGCACAATCTCGCATTAAGGGTCACGCTCGACGATTTGACCCGCACCGATCTTCGAACGCGCATTCACAGCGCGCTACTGAAGATTAGTTTGAAGCCGCAGGATTGCATCCTGATCTTAGATTTTGGAAAGGCTGAACTATCTGATCCTCAAGCGGTTGGTGAAATTTTGCTGGCCCAGTTTCAGAAGGTCATGGAGTTGGGGCTCTGGGGCCAAGTGATTTGGCATGCCACTAGCTATCCAGAAAAGAATCCCGCCAGTCCAGGGCAGCTTGTTGAGTTGCCGCGCAACGAATGGCTGGCTTGGAGCCATGCCATCAATTTGGATTCAGGACTGCGGAAACACCTTATGTTTGGCGATTTCGCCGCAGATAGCGCGAAGTTCGCGTTTGGATCAGGAGGCATTGCGCCGATCTGCCACTATCGCTACAGCACACCGCGACTTTGGATAGTGATCCGCGCTTTGGAAGCTGTAACCGTAAGGGAAGGGATGAAAGAGATTGCAACGAGGCTTGTATCTAGCGAACACTTCGCTGGCCGCGCATTTTCTCGCGGCGACCGTTACATTGCTGATACAGCGAGTGGCAGAGATGGCCCCGGGAACGCAACTACTTGGCGTAAAGTGAATACCGTCCACCATTTGAATCGCGTGGTTACCGACTTAGGGCCGCACTTGGGGTACCAAATCGCAGAACGAAAGGATACGCCCATACCTGAACAGACCGATCTCTTCGGAAGGAACAGCTAGACCGCGCCCGGCGCATCGGCTGAAGCGATCGCCTCCCATCTTAACTGCGGATGCCGCCAGCTTGGCTTCGACAACAGCCAAGCCCTCACGGCCAAACCGGCGCCCCCTCCAGTCCCGCCGTTTCCGGCAGCCCGCACATCAAATTCGCATTCTGCACCGCCTGCCCGGCGGCGCCCTTGCCGAGATTGTCGACGACGCCGAGCGCGATCACCAAATTGCGGTCGGGGTCGGCGGCGTAGCTGACGAAGGCGAGGTTGGAGCCGGTGGCCCATTTGGTCTGCGGCGGCTTGTCGGTGACGCGGACGAAGGCGCTGTCACGATAGAAGCGGCGGGCGGCGTCGAGGCACTGCGCCGTGGTGGCGCGGCCGCGGGCGTAGATGGTGGCGAGGATGCCGCGGGTCATCGGCACCAGATGCGGCGTGAACACGAGGCCGGCGGCGCTGCCGCCGCTGAGGCGCGCGATCGTGCTTTCGATCTCGGGCATGTGGACGTGCTTGAGCAGGCCGTAGGGGATCAGGTTCTCGTTGCTCTCGGCGTAGCCGAATTTGCTGTCGCCGCCGCGGCCGGCGCCGGAGATGCCGGTCTTCAAGTTTTCTTGGCGTCGATCACGATGTTCTCGGGCGAGATCAGCTTTTCGGCGAGCAGCGGCGCCAGCGGGGTCAGCGCCGCCGCCGGGAAGCAGCCGGGATTGGCGATGCGGGTCTGGCCCGCGATCTCGCTCGGCCAGACGTCGGCGAGGCCGTAGGTCCAGCCGTCGACGTAGCGGTGGTCGCCGCCGATGTCGACGATCTTCACCTCCTTCGGCACGCGCGCCAGCGCGTCGGCCGAGGCGCCGGTGGGGAGCGAGGCGAACAGCACGTCGAGCTGCGGCAGGCGCGCGGGGTCCCACTTCTCGATCACGAGATCGGCGAGCCTGGCCGGCACGCCGGGGAAGCGCTCCGCCAGCCGGCTTCCGGCACTGCCCTCGCCCGCGGCGTAGACCAGCTCGAACGCCGGATGCCCCGCGACCAGGCGCATCGCCTCGCCGCCGCCAAAACCGGAGATACCGACGATGCCGACGCGAATGCTCATGGGTGGGGGTCCTGATGGTGGAGCCTGACTTGCGCGTCTTACCATTGGATCATGATGCGGTTCTACCGGATCGCATCACGATCTAATCAAACCGTTTGAGCATGGTCTCTTCAGGGATCCGGTTTCCGCTCCTTCCCAATCATGCTTTGGTATCTCCGCGTGATACGAAAACCTTGCTATAGAGATCACGAAGTGATATGGAGGTATCGGTGATCCGGAGCTTCAAGGGGAAATTGGCTGAGCCGATCCTTCAGGGCCGTGTGGTGCCGAAGGGTTTCCCGACCAATCTCGCCCGGATCGCTCGCCGCAAACTGATCATGGTGGACTCGGCCGAGGTTCTTCAAGCCCTGAACTCGCCTCCCGGCAATCGCCTCGAGGCTCTCAAGGGCGACCTTGCGGGGAAGCATTCGATCCGCATCAATGATCAGTGGCGGATCGTGTTCCGATGGACCGACGCCGGGCCGGAGGATGTGGAGATCATCGACTATCACTAGATATGAACAGGCCCGATGTGGCCATGGACAAGCGAGAGCGGAGATGGCGAAGAAACTTCCGCCGGTTCATCCCGGTGAAATCCTGCGGGAAGAGTTCCTCGTTCCGCTCAAGCTCACGCCCTATGCCGTCGCCGCCGCGCTGAAGGTGCCACGCACCCGGATCGAACGCATTGCGCGCGAAGAGAAACCGGTGACGGCCGACACCGCGCTGCGGCTCGGCAAGTTCTTCAAGACCGGCGGTGCATTCTGGATGAACATGCAGGCGCGATACGATCTCGAAACAGCGGAAGACACGCTCGCGCCTGACATCGAGAAGATCGCGGCTTACGAAGCGGTGTGAGTACCAACTCGGCAGGGATCGTGGCAGTCACGACGATCTATGCTGGTGCGCCGAGCGACCTGCTCATCAGTTACTCCGTCATGCCCGGGCTTGTCCCGGCCATCCACGTCGTCCCGCGCGCTCGGATGGACGTGGATGCCCGGGACAAGCCCGGGCATGACGATGTGGAGACAGATGTGCGCGGCGGCGCGAGCTGCGTGCGCGTCAGGCCGCACTCACAGCCACGGCGCCGGGGTGTCCATCGCGATCAGCTGCTCGACCTCGATGCGCGGGCGGATCACGGCGGACTGGTCGCCCTTGACCAAGACCTCGGGGACCAGAGCGCGGGTGTTGTAGGTGCAGGCCTGGACGGCGCCGTAGGCGCCTGCGGTCATGATGGCGAGGAGGTCGCCGGGCGCAGGTTCGGGCAGCGTGCGGTCGAGCGCGAGGTAGTCGCCGCTTTCGCAGACCGGGCCGACGACGTCGGCCACGAACGCGGGCGCGTTCGGCGCGGGCTGCTTCACGGGGAGGATGTCGTGATGGGCCTCGTAGAGCGTCGGGCGGATCAGATCGTTCATCGCGGCGTCGATGATGACGAAGTTCTTGGCCTCGCCATGCTTCACATAGATCACCTTGGCGACCAGGATGCCGGCATTGCCGACGATCATGCGGCCGGGCTCGAACATCAGGGTGCAGCCGAGATTGTGCGAGACGCGCTTGACCATCGCGGCATAGGCCGCGGGCTCCGGCGGCACGGCGCGGTCCATGTGATAGGGGATGCCGAGGCCGCCGCCGAAATCGACATGGGAGATGTCGTGGCCGTCGGCGCGCAGGGTCTGCACGAACTCGGTGAGGATGCGGAACGCGGTTTCCATGGGGCCGAGATCGGTGATCTGGCTGCCGATATGGACGTCGACGCCGGTGACCTTGATGCCCTTCATCTTGGCCGCGCGGGCGTAGACCTTGCGGGCGTGCTCCAGCGGAATGCCGAACTTGTTCTCCGACTTGCCGGTCGAGATTTTGGCGTGCGTGCCGGCATCGACATCCGGATTGACGCGGATGGAGATGCGGGCGGTGTGGCCGGTCTCGTTGGCGAGCCGCGCCAGCAGGTCGAGCTCGGGCTCGGATTCGATGTTGAGGCAGTGGATGTCGGCCGCGAGCGCGGCGCGCAGCTCGGTCTCGGTCTTGCCGACGCCGGAGAACACGATCTTGCGCGACGGAATGCCGGCCGCCAGCGCGCGCTTCAATTCGCCGCCGGAGACGACGTCGGCGCCGGCGCCGAGCTTGGCGAGCGTGCGCAGCACCGACTGGTTGGAATTGGCCTTCATCGCGTAGCAGATCAGCACGTCCTGGCCGGCGAAGGCATCAGTGAACACGCGGTAGTGCCGCTCCAGGGTCGCGGTCGAGTAGCAGTAGAACGGCGTGCCGATTTGGGCTGCGAGCGCGGTGAGATTGACGGCCTCGGCGTGCAGCACGCCGTCGCGGTAGTCGAAATGGTTCATGGGTCGGGTCCGCGCACGGCTTGCGAGATTGAGTGATTGTGGCGGCGAATTGCCGGGAAATGCGGCGGAATGTCAATTGAGGCGGCCGGGGACGGCATGTGTCCTCCTCTTCAGAGGACGACGATAAGACCGCCGATCACCGGATAGTCGGATTCGGGCTGTCGCCTCGGTGACGGTGCGCCCCCTCGCCCCGCTTGCGGCGAGAGGGTTGGGGTGAGGGGGGCTCTCCATGCGCACCGGACTCGCGGAGAGCCCCCTCACCCGGATTGCATCTGACGATGCAATCCGGCCTCTCCCCGCGCGCGGGAGAGGCGAAGACTGGCTTCGCGGCGGGCAGCTGCTTACGATCGGAGAGCCGGAGAGCACATCAGGCCTGCACGTGGCAGGCCGAAACGGCCGCAGCCGCTATTTGCTGTCGAGCAGCGGATCCAGGATGAAGGATTTTTTCTGGCCGCGCGAGGCGGCGGGGGCGGCGTCGGCGCCGTAGCCGGAGTTGAACACGCCCGGCCTGTTGGCGGCCTCGGTCGCG
This sequence comes from Bradyrhizobium oligotrophicum, assembly GCF_051168495.1. GTDB lineage: Bacteria > Pseudomonadota > Alphaproteobacteria > Rhizobiales > Xanthobacteraceae > Bradyrhizobium > Bradyrhizobium oligotrophicum_A. Next base: position 33,133 of record NZ_JBNPVB010000002.1, read on the forward strand.
GTGTCGGCGGGAGCGGCCGACATCTGCGGCGCCGGCGGGGAGTTGGCCGGCAGGTCCAACGGGCCCTTGCGCCCGCAGGCGGCGAGCGAGAGGGCTGTGGCGCCCAGGACCAGAACGACCCGGGCAGCGGACATTGGACGGCGAGCGCGATTCACGTGTGAAATCCCCATGCGGGCGGCACCATACAGAGATCGGCTGGACATGACGAGTGCCGGAGTGCCACGCCAGGACGATCAAATTTCGGCCGGGAGCCCTACTTTCGCTGTTTTTCCAGCCGCTTCAGCCAGGCCTTGGCCTGCGCGGCGACGTTCTTCGGCGCGGTGCCGCCGAAGCTGGTGCGGCTCTTCACCGACGACTCGACCGAGAGCACGCCGAGCACGTCAGCCGTGATCTTCGGCTCGACCTCCTGCATCGCCGTCAGCGGCAGCTCGTGCAGGGCGACGCCCTGCTTCGAGGCGAGCGCGACGATGCGCCCCGTCACGTGGTGGGCGTCGCGGAACGGCATCTTCAGGGTGCGGACCAGCCAGTCGGCGAGGTCGGTCGCGGTGGCATAGCCCTCGCCGGCGGCGGCCTTCATGCGGGCCTCGTCCGGCACCAGGTCGAGCGCCATGCCGGTCATGGCGCGGATGGCGAGCGAGAGTGCTGCGAAGGCCTCCATCGCGCCCTGCTTGTCCTCCTGCATGTCCTTCTGATAGGCGAGCGGCAGGCCCTTCATCACGATCAGGAGCCCGTTCAGCGCGCCGATGACGCGGCCGGTCTTGGCGCGGACGAGCTCGGCGGCGTCCGGATTGCGCTTCTGCGGCATGATCGAGGAGCCGGTGGTGAACTTGTCCGACAGCTTGATCAGGCCGACCAAGGGCGAGGTCCAGATCACGATCTCCTCGGCGAAGCGCGACAGATGCACGGCGCAGATCGAGGCGGCGGACAAGGTCTCCAGCACGAAATCGCGGTCGGACACGGCGTCGAGCGAATTGGCCATCGGGCGGTCGAAGCCGAGCGCTTCCGCCGTGGCATGGCGGTCGATCGGGAACGAGGTGCCGGCGAGCGCGGCGGCGCCGAGCGGCGATTCATTGAGCCGCTTGCGGGCGTCGAGAAAGCGGCCGCGGTCGCGGCCGGCCATCTCGACATAGGCCATGAGATGGTGGCCGAAGGTGACGGGCTGGGCGGTCTGCAGATGGGTGAAGCCGGGCATGACCGTTCCGGCATGGTCGAGCGCGCGGCTCGCCAGCGCATGCTGGTAGGCGGCGAGCGACGCGTCGATGTCGTCGAGCGTGTCGCGCACGAACAGGCGGAAATCGGTCGCGACCTGGTCGTTGCGCGAGCGCGCGGTGTGCAGGCGGCCGGCGGCGGGCCCGATCAGCTCGGACAGGCGGCTCTCGACGTTCATATGGATGTCTTCGAGCGCCCGCTTGAATTCGAACGACCCCTTGGTGATCTCTGACAGAATCGTGTCTAGACCCTTGGCCATATTTTTCGCATCACCCGCGGTGATGATGCCCTGGGCGGCGAGCATGGCGGCGTGAGCCTTGGACGCGGCGATATCCTGCGCGTAGAGATGGCGATCGACGTCGATCGAGACGTTGATGTCCTCCATGATGGCGTCCGGACGTTCCGAGAACCGGCCGCCCCACATCTTGTTGCTCATGCCTGACTGCTCTTGAACTTGCTGATCGCCACGGGATGGGACACCGTCCGGCGACCTCCCGAAACCCGCGCTCCTGATAGCCGCAACCGACCCGCCATGACAAACGATAAGCCAGAGCCGTCCCCTGCCCGCCCCGCCTCCTCGCGGAAGACGCTGCTTTTGGCCGGCACCGTGGCGGTGGTCGCCGTGGCCGGCCTCGCGGCGGTGGCGTTCGGGGGGCTTCTGAAGGGCAAGCCGGCCGGCGACCAGGCCTGCCAGGCAGCAGTCGCGACCGCCAAGCGGATCGCGCCGCTGATCAAGGGCGAGGTCGCCGCGCTGACGGCGGCCTCGGCGCCGCTGCGGCTGCCGGACCTCGCCTTCGAGGACGGCATGGGGGCGGCAAAGAAGCTGTCGGACTTCCGCGGCAAGACGGTGCTATTGAACCTCTGGGCGACCTGGTGCGTGCCCTGCCGCAAGGAGATGCCGGCGCTGGATGGGCTGCAGGCCAGGCTCGGCGGCGACGATTTCCAGGTCGTCGCGGTCAACATCGACACCCGCGATCCGGAGAAGCCGAAGACGTTCCTCGCCGACGCCAAGCTGACGAAGCTCGCCTATTTCAGCGACCAGAAGGCCAAGGTGTTCCAGGATCTGAAAGCGGTCGGGCGCGCGCTGGGGATGCCGACCTCGGTGCTGGTCGACGGCCATGGCTGCGAGATCGCGACCATCGCCGGCCCCGCCGAATGGGACAGCGCCGATGCGGTCAAGCTGATCCAGGCGGTGACGGCGAAGGCCGCCGCGGGGCTCTGACGCTCGGCATTGTGCGCGAAGCTGTTCCCAGGTCGTGATGGCCGGGCTTGTCCCGGCCATCCACGTCGGCCGGCATGCGCAGAACCGCGAGGATGCCCGGGACAAGCCCGGGCACAACGAGCAACTGATTGGTTGGAAGCGTCGCGCTCAGGCGGCGATGTTCAGGTTGCCGCCGACGCCGGGGCCGACATTGGCGAGCGAGAGCGTCTGCTGCGCGCCGCCGAGCAGCGTCAGGACGGCATCCTTCTGCGCGTCCAGGTTCTGCTTCATCACCGATGTCGCGACCTGCTGCTGGGTCGCACTCGCCTGCTGCGCCATGACCGCAGCGACCAAGCTCATATCCATACGCTTATACCTCGTTGAGCCGAACAGTAACCGATCAGCCTTAACGAAGCGTGTGGATCGTTTCAGATTGTTTCAGCGGGTCGGCACCGGCTTCGGGCCGCGGTAATCATAGAAGCCGCGCTGGGTCTTGCGGCCGAGCCAGCCGGCCTCGACATACTTTACCAGCAGCGGACAAGGCCGGTATTTGGAATCGGCGAGCCCCTCGTGCAGCACCTGCATGATCGACAGGCAGGTATCGAGGCCGATGAAATCCGCCAGCTCCAGCGGACCCATCGGGTGGTGCGCGCCGAGCTTCATCGCCGCATCGATCGCCTCGACGTTCCCGACGCCCTCATACAGCGTGTAGATCGCCTCGTTGATCATCGGCAGCAGGATGCGGTTGACGATGAAGGCCGGGAAATCCTCGGACACCGCGACCTGCTTGCCGAGCCGTCCGACGAACTCCTTGGCCGCCTCGAAGGTCGTGTCGTCGGTGGCGATGCCGCGGATCAGCTCCACCAGTTCCATCAACGGAACCGGGTTCATGAAGTGGATGCCGATGAAGCGCTCCGGCCGGTCGGTGCAGGCGGCGAGACGGGTGATCGAGATCGACGAGGTGTTGGAGGCGATGATCGCCTCCGGCTTCAGCACGGCGCAGAGATCGTGGAAGATCTTGCGCTTGACGTCCTCCTTCTCGATCGCGGTCTCGATGACGAGATCGCAGTCGGCCAGACCGTCGAGGCTGTGGGCCAGCGAGATATGCCCCAGCGCCTGGCTGCGCGCCTCCTCGGCGATGACCTTCTTGGCGACCTGACGGGTCAGATTACCGTTGATCGTGGCCATGCCCGACTTCAAGCGGTCGGCGCTGACGTCGTTGAGCACCACGTCGAGCCCGGCCAGCGCGGCGACATGCGCGATGCCGTTGCCCATCTGTCCTGCGCCGATCACACCGAGCTTGTTGATCTGAGCCATGTTGTCATCCACCGGAACGGCACGCCATCTGCGTCCGTCCATGTCCTAGAAGATAGAACACCGGCCGCCACGGTCCCATGCGGCCGGCGTCCACAACGTCACTTGCCGAGCGCTTCCGTCAGTTCCGGAACCGCCTGGTAGAGATCGGCCACCAGGCCGTAATCGGCGACCTGGAAGATCGGTGCGTCCTCGTCCTTGTTGATCGCGACGATCACCTTGGAGTCCTTCATACCAGCGAGATGCTGAATGGCGCCTGAAATGCCGATGGCGACATAGAGCTCCGGCGCCACCACCTTGCCGGTCTGGCCGACCTGCCAGTCGTTCGGCGCGTAGCCGGCGTCGACCGCGGCCCGCGAGGCGCCGACACCGGCGCCCAGCTTGTCGGCGAGCGGCTCGATGTACTTGGCGAAGTTCTCGCGACTCTGCATCGCGCGGCCGCCGGAGACGATGATCTTGGCCGAGGTCAGCTCGGGACGATCGCTCTTGGCGACCTCCTCGCCAACGAAGGTCGACAGCGCCGGATCGCCGGCCGCGGCGACGGTCTCCACCGACGCGCTGCCACCCTCGCCCGCCGCGGCGGCGAAGGTCGAGGTGCGCACGGTGATGACCTTCTTGGCGTCCTTCGACTTCACGGTCTGGATCGCGTTGCCGGCATAGATCGGCCGCTCGAACGTGTCGGGGGCCACCACCTTGATGATCTCCGACACCTGCATCACGTCGAGCAGGGCGGCGATGCGCGGCATCACGTTCTTGAAGCGCGAGGTCGCGGGCGCGACGATCGCGTCGTAGTTCGCCGCGAGCTTGACGACGAGGTCGGCGAGCGGCTCGGCGAGATCATGGGCGTAGGCCGCGTCATCGGCGAGCAGCACCTTCTTGACACCCGCGAGCTTGGCAGCCGCTTCGGCCGCGCCCTTGGCGCCCTGGCCCGCGACCAGCACGTCGACGTCGGCCCCGAGCGCGGCAGCCGCCGTCAGCGCCTTGTTGGTCGCATCCTTGATGACGGCATTGTCGTGTTCGGCAATCAGCAGCGTGGCCATCAGAGCACCCCCGCCTCGGTCTTGAGTTTGGAAACGAGCTCGGCGACGTCCTTGACCTTGACGCCGGCCTTGCGGCCGGCCGGCTCGGAGGTCTTGAGGATCTCGAGCCGCGGCGTGAGATCGACGCCGGTGTCGGCCGCGGTCTTCTCCGCGATCGGCTTCTTCTTCGCCTTCATGATGTTCGGCAGCGACGCGTAGCGCGGCTCGTTGAGGCGGAGATCGGTGGTAACGATCGCCGGTCCCTTGAGCTTCACGGTCTGCAGGCCGCCATCGACCTCGCGGGTGACCTTGAAGCCGGACCCTTCGACTTCGAGCTTGGAGGCGAAGGTCGCCTGCGCCCAGCCGAGCAGCGCGGCCAGCATCTGGCCGGTCTGATTGCTGTCGTCGTCGATCGCCTGCTTGCCGAGGATGATCAGGCCGGGCTGCTCCTCCTGGGCGACAGCCTTGAGGATCTTGGCGACCGCCAGCGGTTCCACGTTGCCTTCGGCCTTGACCAGGATGCCGCGGTCGGCTCCCATGGCGAGCGCGGTGCGGATCGTCTCGGACGCCTGCGCAGGCCCGATCGAAACCACCACCACCTCGGTCGCCTTGCCGGCTTCCTTCAGCCGCAGTGCTTCCTCGACGGCGATCTCGTCGAACGGATTCATCGACATCTTGACGTTGGCGAGCTCAACGCCCGATCCGTCGCTCTTGACGCGGACCTTGACGTTGTAGTCGACCACCCGCTTGACCGGCACCAGAACCTTCATCGATCCTCTTTCGCTCTCAATCTTCCGGGGTTGACCTTTCGGGCGCGGAACCTAAAGCGCCCGTACCCCCCGGTCAACGCGCGAGGGGTGAAAAAAGCAAGCTCGCACGTCGCCGGGTTAACGGTTCTGCGTTCAGCGGTTCTGGCCCGGCACCCACAGCACGTCGCCGGCGCCGTTCCGGTTGGCGGCGCGGCTGGCGACGAACAGGAAATCCGACAGCCGGTTCATATAACGAATGGCGGCCTCGCTGACCGGCTCATCCGGCTTGCCTGCGAGTTCCGCCATGATCCGTTCCGCCCTGCGGCAAATGGTGCGCGCGACGTGCAGATGCGCCGCCGCCGGGGTCCCCCCCGGGAGCACGAACGAGGTCAAAGGCGAGAGCCGCTCGTTCAGCGTATCGATGTCGCGCTCCAGCCGGTCGACCTGGCTGGCGACGACGCGCAGCCGCTCGGCCTTGCCTTCGCGCTGCGGCACCGCCAGATCGGCGCCGAGGTCGAACAGATCGTTCTGGATCAGGCCCAGCATCGCGTCGATCTCCGGCGCGTCGGCCAGATGCAGCCGGACGACGCCGATCGCGGCGTTGGTCTCGTCGACGGTTCCATAGGCGGAAACGCGCAGGTCGAACTTGGGACGGCGTTCGCCGTTGCCGAGCGCGGTGGTGCCGTCGTCACCGGTCCGCGTATAGATGCGATTGAGGACAACCATGATGCTTTCTCAACGTCCAGTCTCAGCGCCCACTGTCTCAACGGCGCAGTTCGTCAACGTCCCGTCATCAACGCCCCATGGCCCAGATCGCCGCCATGGCAATGACGATCGCCACGAATTGCAGGATCACCCGCCAGCGCATCAGCTTCTGCGACAGATTCGGCGAGCCGCCGCGCGTCATGTTGACGAGGCCGAGAAACAGCACCAGCGCGACCGCGCCGACGGCGATAGGAAGGATGAATTTACCGAGAAGCGAAGCCATTTTGGCTAGATAACACCGCAAACGCAGGAGCGCCATGCCGGATCGGGACGCCCGCCCCTGCAACTTCTGGCTTTTGGGCCCGTAATATCGGATTGTACAAATCACGTTCTTTCGCGGAGTGCAGGAACAGGTGAAGGCGCTTCGCTACATCGTCCACGTCGTCATGGATGCGTTCTACACCTTCCTCGCCGACGACGGCTGGGCGATCGCCAGCCATATCGCGCTGTCGACCCTGATGGCGCTGTTTCCGTTCCTGATCGTCCTGACCTCGCTCGCCGGCTTTCTCGGCTCCAAGGACCTGGCCGACCAGGCCGCCACCCTGATGCTCGAGACCTGGCCGGCGCAGGTGGCGGATGCGCTGACCGGCGAGATCCACGACGTGCTGACCACGACCCGAACCGATGCGCTGACCATCGGCGCCGTGCTCGCGGTGTACTTCGCCTCGAACGGCGTCGAGGCGCTGCGGGTCGCCCTCAACCGCGCCTATGGCGTGATCGAGCAGCGCAGCTGGTACTGGCTGCGGCTGGAATCGATCGGCTATACGCTGGTTGCGGCCTTCACCGCGCTGGCGATGTCGTTCCTGATCGTGCTCGGCCCGCTGATGGTGGCCACGGCCCGGCGCTATCTGCCGCTGGCGGTCGAAGCCAACGAGCGGTTCGTGAACCTGTCGCGCTACGGCATCACCATCAGCGCCCTGATCGTGGCGCTGTTCATCCTGCACGCCTGGCTGCCGGCCGGGCGGCGCAGCTTCATGCAGATCATGCCCGGCATCGTCTTCACCTTCGTCGCCTCGCTGGTGTCGGGCATCGTGTTCGGCCAGTATCTGGCACGCTTCGCCAACAACTACGTGACGATGTATGCCGGGCTGGCCTCGGTCATCATCGCGCTGGTGTTCCTGTATTTCATCGCCGCGATCTTCGTCTATGGCGGCGAGTTGAACGCATCGATCATCAAGTCGCGGCTGCCGCGCGGCGTGACGCTTCAAGAAGCGCAGTCGCTAGAGCCCGCGGCGAAACGGGCTTGAGCAGGAACGCGTTGGCACCGGCGGCGCGCGAGGCCGCCTCGTCCTCGCCACGGCCGGACACCCCGATGATCGGAATCGCCCCGTGGGGCGCATCGAGCTTGCGCACCCGGGCAATCGCCTCGACGCCGTTGATGCCCGGCAGCACCATGTCCATCAGCACCGCATCGTAGTGGCCCGCCGCGATCCGTTCGGGCGCGGCCTCGCCGCGGCCGATGAACTCCGCCTGGTGGCCGAGTTCGTTGAGGATGGTGTTGAGCACCACGCGGCCGAACGGATTGTCCTCGACCCCGAGAATGCGCAGCGGCCGCGTCGGCGCCAGGGTGACGCCATCCTCGCCGCCGCCGGCCGTCGTGTGCGGCTCCGCCGCCACCGCCAGCGTGACCGTCAGCGTGAAGGTCGTCCCGCCTCCCTCATGCGGCGCCACCGCGACGTCGCCGCCCATCGCCCGCGCCAGCTGCCGCACCGAGGACAGGCCGAGGCCGGCGCCGCCGAAGCGCGATGCGATCGAGACATTGGCCTGGCTGAACGGGCGGAACAGCCGCTTGATCTCCTGCAGGGTCAGACCAATGCCCGAATCCGAGACGTGGAAGGCAACCGCCACACGCCCCTTGCCGCCGCCCTTGGCGCGACCGCCACGGCCCGCAAGCGAGATCCGGAGACCGACGCCGCCCTGCTCGGTGAACTTCACGGCGTTGTCGATCAGGTTTTCCAGCGCCGCGCGCAGACGTACGGGGTCGCCGATCACGAGCCCCGGCAACGCGTCGGAGACCTCGATCTTTGCATCCAACCCCTTCGCAGCGGCGCGGCCGGCGAGCGAGTCGCCGGCAGCTCGCGCCAGCACGCGCAGATCGAACAGATCCTCGCGCAGCAGCGCCCCCGTGGTCTCGTCCTTGGCGGCGGCGACGAACAGGGTCGCGAGACTCGACAGGTGCTCCGCGCCGGCCTTGATCGTGTCGACCCAGCGCCGCTCGCGCTCGCCGAGTTCGGAGGTCGCGAGCAGATCGCTGATGGCGAGAATGCCCGTCAGCGGCGTGCGCACCTCGTGCGCGAACACGGCCAGCGCGGCTTCGACGACGCCCGGCGCGCCCGGGCCGGCGGTCCTGGCTCCCTGCGGCGTCGCTTGCGGTTTCGTGACTGCCGATTTGGAGGCACTTCGCCGGCCCCCCGCCTTCGCCGTGACCTGTGGAACGTGCTTTTTCAGCGGCCGCGCCTTCGCGCGTTCCTTGGCCGGCGCCGCCTTGGCCGGCGCCGCTTTGGCCGCAGGCGTCTGCGACCGTGGTGGGCTGGACTTGGGTGTCCCGGGGGACGTCTTGCCGAGAGGTTTCTTGCCGAGAGGTGTCTTGCCGGCGGCCGTGCTTGACGCGCCGGCGGGCCTGGGCGCAGCCGCCGTGGCCGGTCGGGCCCGACGCCCCGTACTCATCTTCCGAACGCGCTTCATCATGGCCCCTGTGACATGAACTCCGAAAAACGAAGGGGCACTCCCACTGTCATGTCTGTCGTGCCGCTTTCGATTGAAGCTCCCGATTAACCCGCGCCATTGTTCAGCATGGCACGGTCGTTTCCGGGTGTCACGATGCCGCAAAGGTTGTCCCCGCCGGAAACATGCGACGACATCGGGACTTGCGCCAGGACGCGGCTACACCATGCCGATCCTGTGTCGGATTTGAGCCCGCGAGATGCCTCCCGCGCGCAGGGCGCGCAATCCGGTCGCCTGACTGGACTTGGACAGCTTATGGCCCTGATCGTCGCGAATCAGTCGATGGTGCCGATAGGCCGGGGCCGGCAGGCTAAGCAGGACCTGGAGCAGCCGATGCACGCTGGTCGCATGAAACAGGTCCTGGCCGCGCACCACCTCGGTCACGCCTTGGAGCGCGTCGTCCACGACCACCGACAAATGGTAGCTGGTGGGCGTTTCCTTGCGCGCCAGGATGACGTCGCCCCACGCCTCCGGCCTTGCCTCGACCGTCCCGGCCTCGCCACCGGGCCCACGGCCGACTTCATCCCAGCTCAGCCGGCCGGCGCGCGCGACCGCCGCTGTCATGTCCAGCCGCAACGCATAGGGCGCGCCGCCCGCCATCAGCTCTGCACGCCGTGCTTCAGAGAGCATCTTGGCGTGTCCCGGATAGAGCGGCGCACCGTCGGGATCGCGCGGCCAGCCGCCGTCGGCGTCACGCTGTCCCACCAGCCGGGCGATCTCGGCCCGGCTTTCGAAACTCGGATAGACCAGTTCCATCGCCTGCAGCCGCGCCAGCGCCGCGCGATACTCCGACAGATGCTCCGACTGCCGCCGCACCGGCTGCTCCCAGGCGATGCCGAGCCAGGCCAGGTCCTCGTAGATCGCCTGCTCGAATTCGGGACGACAACGGGTCGGGTCGATATCCTCGATGCGCAGCAGCAGGCGGCCGCCGCTCTCCTGCGCGCGCTGGAAGTTGAGCAGCGCCGAAAAAGCATGGCCGAGATGGAGATAGCCATTGGGGCTGGGGGCAAATCGGAAAACGGGTGGCATGGCAGATCGTCCTTGCCGGACTTGAGCTCGCGTGATCCGACACTCATGCTTTCGCGGGCCCCTTCGATCCGAGATGGATGCGCGGGTCAAGCCCGCGCATAACGATCCAGAAAGTCCTGCCACGATGACCCTCCATCTCGACAGCCAGGCCATCCTCGAGGATGCGATCCGCGACCTGGTCAGACAGGACGTGCGGCTGGCGCCGATCCTCGACGCCACCGGCATGCCGGCGCTGCGGCGGCGGGAGCCGGGCTTTGCGGGGATCGCCCACATCGTCTGCGGCCAGCAGCTGTCGACGGCGAGCGCCGCAGCGATCTGGGGCCGGCTGCAGGCGGCGTTCGATCCGTTCGAGGCGGATGCGATCCGCCGCGCCCGCGCCGACCGGCTGGGACGCCTGGGGCTCTCCGCCGCCAAGATCAAGACGCTGAAGCACATCGCGCGCGAGCTCAGTGCCGGGCGGCTGAACCTCGACGTGCTCGCCAACGAGGATGCCGACGCCGCGCACGCGACGCTCACCGACCTGCCCGGCATCGGGCCGTGGACGGCCGACGTGTATCTGCTGTTCTGCCTCGGCCATGGCGATGCCTGGCCGGCCGGCGATCTCGCCGTGCAGGAGGCAGTGAAAGTCGGGCTCGGCCTCAGCGCGCGCCCGACGACCAAGCAGATGATGCCGCTGGCCGAAGTCTGGCGGCCGCTGCGCGGCGCCGCGGCGCATCTGTGGTGGAGCTACTATCGCGTGATCAAGAACCGCGAGGGCGTGATCGCTTCGGCCAACTAACAACCTTCGCGAACGCCGTTTGAAACAAAGTTGGGGTTGCAAAACGGTCATCGATCTCGGCCAGGATCGCATGGGAGACATCCACCAACGCCCGAGGTCATCACCATGCAATCGACCGACTTCATCGTCGCGCGCAACGACCTCAAGACCTGCCGGACGATTGTCACCGAATTGCCCGAGGGCAATGCGCTCCCCGCAGACGGGCTGCTGGTCAAGGTCGACCGCTTTGCCTTCACCGCCAACAACATCACCTACGCGCTGCTCGGCGAGCCGTTGAAATATTGGCAGCTGTTTCCAGCACCCACCGGCTTCGGCATCATTCCCGCATGGGGCTTCGGTGACGTGATCGCCTCGCGCCATCCCGCCGTGGCCCCGGGCGCGCGCCTGTTCGGCTATTTTCCGATGGCAACGCATCTCGTCATCGGGGCGGCCGATGTCAGCAAGCGCGGCCTGCGCGACGCCGCCGCGCACCGCCAAAGCGTGGCCCCGGTCTACAATGCCTATGCGCGGGTCGGTGACGATCCCGCCTTCAGCGGCCGACAAGGCGACTACCAGGCGCTGCTGCGTCCGCTGTTCATGCTGTCGTTCCTGGTCGACGACGCACTCGCCGAGCAGGCGCATTTTGGCGCGTCGGCGGTGATCCTGTCGTCGGCCTCGAGCAAGACCGCGTTCGGGCTTGCGCACCTGCTGCAGACGCAGCGCCCGGGCATCCGCGTGGTCGGACTGACCTCGCCGTCGAACACGGCGTTCGTCCGTTCGCTCGGCTGCTACGACGAGGTCGTGACCTATGATGCAGTGGACCGCCTCGACGCGGCCGCTCGCGTGGCGTTCGTCGACATGGCCGGCAACGCGCGCCTGCGCGCCGCGCTGCATCGGCATTTCGGCGATCATCTGGTCTATTCGGGCCGCGTCGGCCTGACGCATCAGGACGGCAGCGACGATGCCGAACCCCTGCCCGGCGCGAGGCCCACCTGGTTCTTCGCGCCCGACCAGATCAGGAAGCGCGCCAGGGAGTGGGGACCGGGTGGCATCGAGACGCGGCTCGGCGCGGCGTGGCGAGACTTCGCTCCGCGCCTCGACGGCTGGCTGACGGTGACGGAGGGACGCGGACCGGAGGCCGTGCAGCGTGTTTATCTCGACACCTTGCAGGGGCTGATTCCACCGCATGAAGCCCACATGCTGTCGATGGCGAGCTGAGCGGGTTTCCGCCGGCGGCCGAACCCGTGTAGCGTTGCGGAAACGCAGCTTGCATGGGGAACAAAGGCGATGGCTAGACTCGGGACCGGCGACTTCACCTATCGTGTCGTCAAGGACTGGGCGAAGCTGCCCGAGGGCTGGGCTCTGACCGACGTTGCGTCGGTCGCCGTCGACAGCAAGGACCGCGTCTACGCCTTCAACCGCGGCGCTCATCCGATGATCGTGTTCGACCGCGACGGCAATTTTCTCAGGAGCTGGGGTGAAGGCCTGTTCAGCCGCGCCCACGGCCTGTCGATCGATGCCGACGACAATCTCTATTGCACCGATGACGGCGACCACACCGTGCGCAAGTGCACTGATGACGGCAAGGTGCTGCTGACCATCGGCCTGCCGGAGCGGCCCACGCCGTTCATGAGCGGCGAGCCGTTCAACCGCTGCACCCACACGGCGCTGTCGCCCTCCGGCGAGATCTATGTCTCCGACGGCTATGGCAATGCACGGGTCCACAAATACACGCCCGATGGCAAGCTGATCAGGAGCTGGGGCGAGCCCGGCTCCGACCCCGGGCAGTTCAACATCGTTCACAACATTGCGACCGATGCCGACGGCTTCGTCTACGTCGCCGACCGCGAGAACCACCGCATCCAGATCTTCGACGGCGACGGCCGCTACGAGACGCAGTGGAACAACCTGCACCGGCCGTGCGCGCTGTGCGCCTGCGGCGCCAAGCGCAAGACCTTCATCATCGGCGAACTCGGTCCCGGCTTGCCGGTCAATCTCAACGTCCCCAATCTCGGTCCGCGCCTGACGATCGCCGATGCCACCGGCAAGCGGCTGGCGCGGCTCGGCGGCGAGCACGGTCCGGGGCTGGAAACAGGGCGTTTCCTGGCGCCGCATGGTCTCGCCATCGACAGTCGCGGCGACATCTATGTCGGCGAGGTCGGCGTCACCAATTGGAGCACGAGCTTCCCGGACCGGCCGATGCCCGACGAGGTCAGGATCCATCGCTGCCTGCAGAAGCTGGAGCGGGTGCCGGTCTGAAGTCCCTTCTGCAACTGAGTTGCACTGCGGCGGAGCGCTGCGACACCATGCTTTCGACACGCTTTGGACGGACCTTCGAAAGCCGGGAGAAGTGATGTCAAGCCATTCTTGGGGCTTCACAATCCCGTCACGCTGCATGTAGTATGTGAGGGCATGCTGCTTCGCAGCCGTTATGGAGGCCAGGAGCGTTACTTGAACGCACATGTCTCGCAAGGCGGTTGGCCGGTGTTGGTGCTGAACGCGGACTTCCGGCCGCTGAGTTATTACCCGCTGTCTCTCTGGTCGTGGCAAGACGCGATCAAGGCGGTGTTCCTCGATCGCGTCAACATCGTCGAGTATTACGACCGTGCGATCCGAAGTCCGTCGTTCGAGATTCAGCTGCCCAGCGTGGTGTCGCTGAAATCCTTCGTCAAGCCGAGCACGCACCCGGCCTTCACCCGCTTCAACGTCTTCCTGCGCGATCGCTTCGTCTGCCAGTATTGCCACTCCGGCGACGACCTCACCTTCGATCACGTCATTCCGCGCAGCAAGGGTGGCCAGACCACCTGGGAAAACGTCGTCGCCGCCTGCTCGCCCTGCAATCTGCGAAAAGGCAATCTGACGCCGCAGCAGGCCAAGATGTTTCCCAAGCAGGCGCCCTACGCGCCGACCGTCCACCAGCTCCACCGCAACGGCCGGCTGTTTCCGCCGAACTACCTGCACGACAGCTGGCTCGACTATCTCTATTGGGACACCGAGCTCGATCCGTAGCGACGGCTGCGTCCCGATGAGATTGTCGCGTGCGAATTCGGATCGTCGGCGACGACGAGATGGCTCACGTCCAGCCAGCACCTGCACTTCGTGGAGGTGACCTAGATCACGTACACCGAGCCGTTGGGCACGACTTTCGGTGGCTTGGCCCGAACGCCGCCCTTCTCCAGCACGACCGAAGATCATGGCGCGAGACGGTGGTCCGAAGCGACCACGCCGGACATCTCGCCATTGATCAAACGGATACAGGAGAAGGACATGAAGCTTTCGGCCAAAATGACGTGTCTGGTCCCGGCATTGCTCCGGATTCCGATCACCGCGTTCACGTTCGCAATCCTCGTGACGGGGCTCGCATCGATGTCGACGGCTGCGACGGCGGCTGAAGGCTGCGATCCGCCCTGTCCCAAAGGGCAGGTCTGCGCGTTCAAGAACGCCAGGGGCGGCAACGGAGAAACGGTCTGCAAGACGCCGATCACCATCGACTGCCCCAACAACGATCCGCTGTGCGGCCTGAAGAAGCCCAAGGGCCCGAGCTCGCTGCGGGTCCGATAGCGGCGCCCGAGACAGTGGCGTCGCCACCCGATCCTGGACGCTCCCATGACCGGCCAGAACATCGCCCGCCGCCCGGCTCGCTTGCAGGGCGGCGGACAACGGCTGCCGATGCGATCGGCTCGAACGTCAGCGGGCCATCATCCATCGCATGATCCGGCCGCAGCGCTGTCGGGGAGCATGCTGGTTCAACGGTATAATATTCCGGATTAACTGCACCTTAGGCCCTTTTTCGGTATTTTCGCGTATTGCCACGCGCGGTGGGCAGCAACCGCGTCTCGTCACCAATCCAATCGGGCCCTCCTCTTTCGCGCATGCAGACCGCACCCACCGATTGCAAGGCGGCGGCGCTCGCAAAGGCTCAGGCGGCGAGCTCACTGCAGAACATCTTCCTGACCCTGTTCGCGAACGTCGCCATTGCAACGTCGCTGGCCCTGCTGATCTATCTGCGGGATGGCAGCGCGCCGATCCTGTGGTGGCTGGCTGCGGCCGTGGCGGTTGCGGTGCTGCGGACCGCATGGGTCTCGCGCCTCAAATCCTCGGGACGCATCGAACGGGATCCGCACCGTGTGCTCCGCAGCCTGACGGTCATGGCGTTGGCCAGCGGCCTCTTGTGGTCGGTGGTCCCGCTGGGGCTCCCGGCGTTCACGAACGAGCACAACGTCAACGACGTCGTCTTCATCATGGCCGGCACGACCACCGGCGCGATCATCCAGAGCCTCGCTTATTCGCCGATGGCGATCGCCTTCGGGGCGCCATTGATGGGTGCGACGATCCTGCGGATGCTGCTCTCCGGGGGTGACGTCGGCCACATCGTCGCCGCTGACATCGCGTTCCTCACCGTCATGCTGTTCCGCGCGTCCCGGCTCGGCGAACGCAATTTCATCGCCAGCCAGAGCACGACCATCGAGGCGACGGTGCTGGCAGAGTCGCTGGCCGAGGCCAACCATGCGCTCGAGCGCCTGGTGCGGACCGACTCGCTGACCGGGCTCGCCAATCGCAGCCACTTCCGCACGGTCGCCGGCGCTGCCTGCGCCGCGGGACACGGCGTCGCCTTCCTCCTGTTCGACGTCGACAACTTCAAGACCATCAACGACACCCGTGGCCATGATGCCGGCGACCGCGTGCTGCAGACGATCGCCGCCCTGCTGCGCGCGGCCTGCGGCGACGATGATCTCCCGGTCCGCCTCGGCGGCGACGAGTTCATCGTGGTGCTGCAGGGCGAGGACGTGGCCGGCCGCGCCGTTGCCCTCGGCGAGCGGCTGATGAGCGCGCTGCTGCGGCCGATCATGATCGCGGGCCAGCCGCTGGGCGTCAGCTGCTCGGTCGGCATCGCGGCGCATCCGGACGGCGCCATCGATTTGGAAGAGCTCTCGGCGCGGGCCGACGCCGCGCTGTATCGCGCCAAGGACGACGGCCGCGCCTGCATGCGGGTGTTCGATGCGAGGATGCAGTGCGCGCTCACGCTGCAGCGAAGGCTCGATGCCGAGCTGCCGGCGGCGCTGGCGCGGCGCGAGCTGCATGTCGAATTCCAGCCGCAGCTCGCGATGGCGACCCGTGAGGTCATCGGCTTCGAGGCGCTGCTGCGCTGGCAGCACGGAAGCGCTGGACTGATCCCGCCGCCGGACATCGTTTCGGCCGCGATCCGGCTGCGCCTGTCGGGACAGCTCACCAAGTTCGTCGGCGAGCGCGTCTGCGCGTTCCTGCGCGCGCTCGACCGCAAGAAGGCGCACGGCATCCGGGTATCGATCAACGTCTCGCCGCGCGAATTCCCGATCCACTCGCCGGCGCAGACGCTCAAGCTGGTCTCGGAGCGCTACGGCGTCGACCCCACGCGGATCGAGATCGAGGTCACCGAGGAGGCGATGTTCGATCCCAGGCGCTGCGCCGACGAGCTGAAGCTGATCGACCGATATGGCTTCGGTCTCGCCATCGACGATTTCGGCGTCGGCCACTCCTCGATCGCCAACCTGATGGCGGTCGAGATCGATACGATCAAGATCGACCGCTCCTTCATCCACGGCATCGCCGGCAATCGACGCGATCAGCAGCTCGTGGCCGCCATCACCGCGGTGGCGCTGCCGCTCGGCCACCGCATCATCGCCGAGGGCGTCGAGCAAGAGGCGGACGCGGAGTGCCTGCGCATGCTCGGCTGCTCCTACGGCCAGGGCTGGCTGTATGGCAGGCCGATGAAGGAGGACGACGCGCTCGCCTGGCTCGTCCGCCATCGCCACGCTGCCGCCGCGGTCGAGCCTTCGCCGCACAGCGCGTAGCCCGCGCCGTTGCATGCACATGGCCCTAGCGGCCGCGGTGTCTCACCGCGCCACGCTTCATGATCTCGCGACACCGTCTGCCCGAGCTACGGCGCCTTCTATTAAAAGTCGCGATCCATTCATAACGCGCCGTTCGGGTGCGCGACCCTTCACTTTCATTATCCCAGGCCGCCAGCACGGCTCCCGTTAGTTTGTCGTCCAACGGGGGCTGGGCGCTCAAAAGAGGTGCTCCCGGAGGCGGACATGCACATGGTGTCAGACGCGCACCTGGCCTCGATGATCGTCGATTTGGCGTTCGGCGGCTTCGTTGGCAGGACGGCCGAGGCCGCGGCAAAGCTGCGCCCCCGGACGGGTGACCGAGCCGGATGGCAATGCGCACATGCCGTCCTGTAACGAGGGACAGGTTTTCCCAACGGACGAGCGACGGGTCATGGGAGACGGGATTACCAAGGCGAGTCTGGTGCCGGGTGGGCTGCCCGACGACCAGTATCGCCTGTTATGGCGTCAAAGCATCGCGCCCTATTTTGATGCTGAACCAGTCGAGAGGCCTGCCCCCGGCCACAAGCTGCCTGATATCCATCAGTACCATCTCGGCGTTGCGGTTCTGGCCAGCTCGAGTTTCCCGGCGCAGCGCTTCAAGCGCGACCGTCGCTGGATGGCTCGCTTCGAAGACTGCGACCATATCCTGTTTCAGCTTCTCCTCGAGGGCCGCAACAGGGTGGTGAATGGAGACGCCGAGTTCACGCAACAACAAGGCAACGTATATGCCGTCAACCTGGCACGGCAGCTCGACGCACAATCGACCGACGCCAGCGTCATGACTTTGGTGCTCCCGCGCACCCTGCTGCGCGAGCATCTTCCCTATCTGAGCGATGCCAGTGGCGCCTTGCTGCCCGATGGCTCCGCCGCGGCCCGGATACTCGTCGACTACCTGGTTTCGCTCTACCGCAATCTGCCCATGGCCGGGCCCGACGAGGCAGAGAGTCTCATTCGCACGACCATGGGACTGATGGATTCCCTGGCGATGTCCGGGGACCTCGAATCGGCAGCCGCAAAGGACGCGTCCTTCGCAGCCATCTGTCGCTATATCGAAAGGCATCTGGGCGACTTCGATCTGGGAACGGAGCAGATCTGCAGGCATTTTCGCTGCTCGCGCTCGACGGTCTACCGGCTCTTCAAGCCGCAGGGGGGCGTGTGGCACCACATCCAGAATCGCCGGCTGATCCGTTGTATGCTGACGATCACGCATCCGAAGATGCGTCATCGCCGCATCTTCGACATTGCCGTCGATTTCGGCTTCGACTCCGCCAGCCAATTCAGTCGGATGTTCCACGACCATTTCGGCATGACGCCGAGCCAGGCCCGCGAAGCAGGCCTGGCTCGGGAATCCGGCCCAATCACGCCGCCACCCGTGGGGACGAACGCGCTCGGCACCGCCGAACTGATGGCGCGTTGGGCAACCTCCTTGACTCGACACTTGCACGGCGGAGCCTAACCGCAACGGATCGATACCTGCATCGTTTCGGGATCCGTGACCACATCGCGATCCTCTGCGGCCCACGCCGGACTGCCGGCCCGTGCATGACCGAGGCCCGACGCCGCCTGTCGCCGAAGCCGGCGCCGGATTGCGTGCGGCGGGCCGTCTTCCTCCAGCCATCATCGTCGGCGCATCCAATGCGAGGTGATCGCATTTGGCACGGATTGAACAGCAATCTGAGACGCCCGCGCAAACGTCGGCCGACGCGACGTGTAATCTCCTCGGCAGATCCAGAGACGGATCGTTCCCGGGCCTGGATCGCAGCGCCGGCACATCGGCACATTCACAATGCAGCCAGAGGAGGCATCACATGGCAAACGCACCTGGTTACACGGTTTGGGGAGTCGTCAATGCGGACGCCTCGATCCAGCCGGGATCGTCAACGAACTTCACCGTTGAGAGCTCGCAACCCGGCGTCTACACGATCAACTTCGATCCGCCGTTCACGGCCCCGCCCGCGATCGTCGGGACCCAGTGTCAGTACGACAAGCCCGGCGCGCCGATCAACGAAAGCACGAAGGACGGCCTGGTGTTCCCGCAGGTGACGGCGAACTCCGCCACCGTCGAGACGGGAAACAGCTTGAGCACCTGGGTGCCCCGCACCTTCTCATTCGTCGCGATGGGCGCGATGAACGCGTAGGAATGCACGCGGCAGTCCTTCTCGGCACGGCCTGCACATTCCTCACCGATCTCGTTCGCCCGCCCACAGATCCGCCGTCCAGCACGAAGGTGACGGCTCGCACCGGTGCCACTGGTGCCGGGTCGAACCGTCACCTCTCCCCTGGCCGAGCCGGTGTCAGCAGCTCGGCTGCTACGTTCTGAATGATTGATATGGGCGCATCAGCGCCGGGGAAACGGTCGCGGCACTCATCACGACCGGCATCCACGGCATCCGGTCGTACGGCGAAATGCAACGCCCTTTTCGCGCTCGTGAGCACCGCGGCGCGCTGGTCACCTGCCGAGCGGGCTCACCCCGTCGCGCGACGAAGGAGCCATGCATCATGTGAGGAATTCTCATGCCGGTCATGCCTCACATTCGCACATGACATTGCACTGCGAAACGGCTAAGCGGACCGCCCCCCGGACTGAAACGAGACGAGCATGGCGGCAGCGGCCCATTGCGGCATCGACTTCGGCACTTCGAACACCACCGTCGGCCTCAGCGATGTTGCCTCCGCACAGCTCATCCCGCTCGAGGGCGAGCAGCGGACGCTGCCGAGCGCGATGTTCTTCGATTTCGAGGACCATGGCGTGCAGTTCGGGCGCGCCGCGATCGAGCGCTATCTGACCGGCCATGACGGCCGCTTCATGCGCGCGCTGAAGAGCATTCTCGGCACCGCGCTGATCCACGAGAAGACCTACATCCGGCAGAAGGCGGTGCCGTTCGCCGGTATTCTCGGCTTCTTCTTCGCGCATCTGAAGACGCAGATCGAGACGCAGCTCGGTCGGGAGGTCACGCAGGTGGTGCTTGGACGTCCGGTGCGCTTCGTCGACAAGGACGACAAGGCCGATGCGGAGGCGCAGGCTGCGCTCGAACAGATCGCGCGCGACCAGGGCTTCAAGGACATCGCCTTCCAGTTCGAGCCGATCGCCGCGGCGCTCGACTACGAGCAGCAGGTGACGCGCGAGGAGCTGGTGCTGATCGTCGACATCGGCGGCGGCACCTCGGACTTCTCGATCGTCCGCGTCTCGCCGGAACGGCGCAGAAAAGCAAATCGCGAGGCCGACATTCTTGCCAATGGCGGCATCCATATCGGCGGCACCGATTTCGACCGGCTGTTGAGCCTCAGAAGCGTGATGCCGCATCTCGGCTATGGCAGCCTGACCGTCGACGGCAAGCGCAATTTGCCGACGCTGTACTATCACGAGCTCGCGACCTGGCACCGCATCAACCAGCTCTACAAGAAGAACGTGCTGAACGAACTGCGCCAGATCCGCTACGAGGCGGAGCGGCGCGACCTCGTCGACCGCTTCATCAAGGTGGTGGAGGAGCATCGCGGCCACACGCTGGCGATCGGCGTCGAGCAGGCCAAGATCGCGCTGACCGCGGCGAAGTCCATCACGCCGGTGCTGTCCGAGAAGGACGACTGGGCGCGCATCAAGTTCACGCGCAAGGCGTTCGACGGCGCCATCGCCGATTCCATCGAGCGAATCTTGCGCACGGTCACGACGCTGCTCCGCGATGCCGGCGTCGAGGCCGCAGCCATCAACACGATCTTCCTCACCGGCGGCTCGAGCATGGTGCCGGCGCTGCGCGAGGCGATCCTGGCGCTGTTTCCGGATGGCCGCGTCGCCGAAACCGACCTGCTCGGCAGCGTCGGCCTCGGGCTCGCGCTCGACGCCCGGCGCAAGTTCGGCTGAGCCGTCGGCTCATTGCGGCGCGGCGGTCGCTGCGGCCGCCGGCTGGCTCTCCCGGACACGCTGCGGTTCAGGGCGCGCCGAGGGACGGGACGACGTCGCGGTCGGGACCACGACGCGCACCGGGCTGCGCTTCGCGGGCGCCGGCGGGGGAGCGGCCGTCGTTCCGGCTCCGGGAGGCGCCGGCCGTGCCGTGCGAATGATGCGCCAGGGCTCCGGATCATCCACAGGCGGACGCGGAGCAACCGACGCGGCTCGGCCCGCGCGGCGCGCGCGGGGACGCGGCGGCTCGTCATGCACGGGTGTCGCAACCGGCGGCGGGACGACGGGAGCCACGACGACAGGAGACGGGACGATCGGAGGCACGACATCGGGGTCCGGGTCTGCGGCCGGCGGCGGATCGCTGGGCGCGCTGCTCGGAGCCGCCGCGACGGTCACTTCCGCCACCTGCTCGGCGACCGGATCGACCGCCGCAGGCGCCGGAGCGGGCGCCTCGACGGGCATCTCCACGCTCTGGACCGAGCCGGTCGTCTCGACCACCGACTGCACACGCAACACGGCATTCGGCACTAGCAGACCGGCGGTGGCGAGCGCGACCGCAAGGCCCCGGCCGAGCCCGACCGTCACGGCGGGGCCATCCAGCGGAAGCAGGCGGCCGACCCGGCACGCGACATCCACGCCGACCACGACGACGAAGGCGGCGAAGCCCAGGCTGCCGCCGACGCTGGGCAGGATCGTCGAGGCCTGGACCAGAAACAGTGTGAGCGCCGCCGCAGCCACCACCGGCTGGACCAGACCGCTCAACCGCTGCGGCGACGACATCCCGAGGAAGCATCCCGCATAATAGGCATCGGCCAGACAGCGATCGCCGGGCCGCAGTTGCTGCAGAATCGCGAGGCCCACGAAGGCCACGGCGGCTGAGGTGAAGATGCGCGGCGCCCGCCCCGAGCCGGCGACGTCAGGCGACCTCAGCGCGACGATGGTCAAGGACGTTCCGGCCATGCACAATGCGAAGATGGCGAGGGAATCGCCGAGACCCTTGTCGAATTGATCGAGACGCCCGAGATGGAGCGCCTCGCCTCCTGGGCCGAGCAGCGGCACAAGGCTGAGGAAGAGAAACGACCCGACCGCGGCGAGTGCGCCGAACCGGCCGCCATAGCCGCTCAACAGCACGACGCGCATGCGCATCTCGATCGCGCAGACGGTGCAGAACACCAGGCCGCAAAACAGCGACAGCAGGATGAACGACGCGCCCGCCGGCAAGCCCGCGCGCGTCACGCTCTCGCTGAGCATCACGATCGATGTCATGCCGCTGAAGCTGCCGCCATAGGCGGACGACGAGAAGGTCGTCGGGATGAGATCCCTGATCGGCTCGATGACCAAGGCAGCGCAGAGCAACAACGTGGCGGTGGCGGACGCAAGTGCCGGCGGCACGCCCGATGCGCTCAGATGCAAGGTCGCGAGGCAGCCGAGACAAGCGCCCGCGAACGAGGCCAGCGGGACCAGGAAGAGCGCCAGAAGCGGCGTCCGCAGATCCTCCCGCCATGCAGGCGGATCGAACGCCTGCGGCGCTTGCGAACCACCCGCATGAAGATCGGCCATTCGCCCCTCACGTCCTCACGGCCATCGGGCGCTGGCGCGCGATGGCTGGGTGAACGCCGCACATCCTGTCCGGCGACCTCGCTTGCAGGCCGTCGTCGTGGGCCGAAGCCGACGAGAGCCCTGTTCCGCCCCGACACATGCGTCATCAGCGCCGCGAGACGCACCGGGACGATGCCTTCAAGAGGCTGCGCCCTGGAAGGAGCCGACAGTCGCGGCACCGACAGGAAGCTGAAGAGATCCTTGATGTGACAAAAGGGCGGAGGAATGCGCCAAAACTATGCCGGAGTGGGGCCACATCGGGCTCCTCGCCTCGGATAAATGTTCGGCCGTCACGGCCCTGCCAACGTCGATGGGTCCGGCCGCCACTCTTCCGCGCGCGACACATCCTGCCGCGCGACCAGGCGCGGCCGCGGTGTCGCGCGCGGCACCACATGCGCCTGGCTGCGCCTGACACGTGGTGGCTGTCCCGTTGCAATGCCCTGGCCGGAGCGGATGATGCGCCGTGGCGGCTCCGCGGACATCGGCAGCGTCGCGCCAGGGGCATCGTCGCCGCGGCCGTGTTCGCCGTCGTCCGGGCGCAATTTCTGTAGCGGCAGATCAGACGTCGCTCCGACACCGGGCGCCGGCTCGCCGGATCCGCCGCTCGAACCGTCGCGAGACTCATCCGGCTCCGCGCGAGCAGAGAGCCGCACGGGCACAGGTCCGATGTGCTCGTCTGCGTTCACGATCGCAGCGGTTGCCCCGGTGGACGCCTGCTCGAGCAGAATTTCGCTCGGCAGCAGCACGCCGAAAATGGCGAGCGCAGCGACGAGGCCGCGCGTCCACGCGATCATGGTCTGGTGCGGTGAATCTCCGGCTTCGACAAACAGCCGTACCGCCGCGTCAACGAAGAGGACCGAAGCGAAGGCAACGTATCCGAGGCTGCCGCCGACGGCGGGCAGGATCGGACAAGTCAGGACCAGCAGCGCCGTCAGCAGAACCACCGCGGCCATCGCCTGCAGCAGGCTGCGCAGCCGGCGCGGCGAGGACATGCCGAGAAAGCAGCCGGCATAATAGGCGTCGGGATCACAGGTCCCGGTCGGCACGAACTGCTGCAACAGCACGAGGCCGGCGAGCGCCACGCCGGCGGCGGCGAAGATGCGCACCGCACGCCGCGATGCTGCAACCGGCGGGCAGCGCAAGGCGGCGATCGTCGCGAACATTCCCGCCGTGCAAAGTGCGAACGTGATCGCGGCCCCGCCGGGTCGCTGCTCCAGCATGCCCCTGCGCAGGATCGGAAACAGCTCGCCCTCGGCGCCGAGCATCTGCGCCAGGCCGACGAACAGCACCGATGCGACGGCAGCGAGCGCGCCCAACCGGCCGCCATAGCCACGGGCCAGGCCACCCCGCAGCCACAGGTCGAGCGCGCAGGCGAGGCAGAACACCAGGCCGCAGAACAGCGCCAGCAGCACGAACACCGCATCGAGCGCCAGACCGGCCCGCAGCGCGCTCGCGTTCAACAAGGTCACGGGAGTCATGCCGACGAGGCTGCCGCCATAGGCGGACGAGAAGAATGCGCCCGGCACCAGATGGGCCGTCCGCGTCAGGATCAGCGACGCGCACAGCAGCAGCGCGACCATGGCGGACGAGACCAGCGGCGACAGCCCCGACGCGCTCAGATGCAGCGTCATCAGACAGCCTATGAAGCCGGCAATGAAGGAGGCCAGCGGCGGACAACACAGTTGGAACAACTCCGAGCCATAGAACGGCACGGCGCGGCTGTGCTGCCGTCCGCGCCATGCGCGTGGACGAACCGTCTGCTCCGCCTGCAAACGATTGAAGTGAGGAACGGTCTCTCCGCGCTTCATGTCGACGGCACTCCGAATCGAATCCACCCAAGACCTGCGTTCTGATCCCGCTGGCGCGATCGCGGACGTTCAGGCGCAACACCGCGCGAGAACCGTCACAGCCACCTGCGGCGGGTTGTACACAGGCTGCATCCATTGCAACTGCGTGTAGTCGACTCATGCACTGCAATGCAGCGTTGTGAGCGGTATCCGGCTCCACCGCGCGACCGAAAGCTCTTGGCAACCTTAACGGGGATCGCGGTCGATGGACCAATGAGATATCACGGGGGCGACGAAAGCCGCCGCGGCTCGCGGCAGAACGTGGTTAACGGCGACCGGCTCCATGCTCACGCCCAAATTGCATACAGATCGCTTGATTCTGCGGCCGCTGGCCCTCGCCGATGCGCCGGCCATCCAGCGTCACTTCGACAACTGGAACATCATCCGTAACCTCGCGGCGGTTGTGCCGTGGCCCTACCCTGCCGACGGCGCCGAGACGTTCGTCAGGCTGCAGCTCGGCAGGATCGCGGCCGGCGAGGAGATCTATCAGTGGGTCCCGGTGCTGCGTGACGGCGATGGCGAGGCGATCGGCAACATCCACTTCCGTCCGCGGATGCAATCCGTGAAAGGCCATCGCGGCTTCTGGCTCGCCGAGCCCTATTGGAATCGGGGACTGATGAGCGAGGCTATCGCTGCCGTGAACGATTTCGCCTTCGGTCCGCTCGGCCTCGATCACTTCACCGTTTGCAATGTCGCGACCAATGCCGCCTCGCGCCGGGTCAAGCAGAAGACCGGCGCCGAATTCGTCGGGCTGATCGAACTCGCCCACCACAATGGCGAGACACGATCCGAGACGTGGATCGTGCGGCGGGAGACGTGGCTGCAACGCCGGCGGCCATGACGCAATCTCCGGCGCCTCAGGCTGCAACCTATGCGGAGGTTCTGCGGACCACGGGCGCGCCGGCTTGGACCGATGGCGTGCAGCGGATCCCGAGGCATACGGAATATAACGACATATTCGGCATCATCCGGAAACTTCGCGAAATGCCGTTCACACTACCTTAGGTTCCAATCCGTATTTTCGCGGGTGTCGTCTCGGGGTTGGATCGACGGGCGTGCGGAGGGGGTCATGAGGAAATTGCTCGTCAAATTTTACGAAGATGAATCAGGTGCGACCGCCATCGAATATGGCCTGATCGCCGTCGGCATCGCGCTTGCCATCATCACGATCCTCAACAAGCTCGGCCTGACACTCGAAGGCATCTTCACGACCCTCTTGACCAAACTGAACGGTGGCTGATCGATCGACTTCGTCTGGATGGCGTTCTCAGGACCGGAGCAATCCGGTCGCCATGGTCGGACGGGCCGGGCCTCGCGCCCGGCCTTTGCTTTTCTGTCGCCCGCTGTCGTCGTACGGACGTTGCGTCAATGCACTCTCCTGGGACAGCCGGATGCGCAATCATGTCTCCGCTGCCATGAAGTGGCCGGCCTGCCCGAGCCAGAGCTTGGCCAGCGCGTGCATGCGCTCGTGGAGATCGACCATTCCAGGAATGCGCAGACGATCGTCGACGGCATGGGCGCGTTCCTCGCTGATCAACTCGGCCGCTACAAGCATACGGAGAGCTACGAGCTGATCGACGTGATGCTGCGCGACGAGCGGGCGGCGTGGATCAAGGACGGCCGCAACGTCCATCCGCCGCCGGCGCGCACGAGCGGCTTCGGAGTGCGGGCCACAAATTTTTTCGAACGTTTACGATGCTGGCGTAGACTCCGAGAGGGCAAGGAGAGTCTGCGCATGATCTCAAGACGACGGTTTCTGCGCACCGCAGGTGCGGCTGCGGCGCTGCCTTTTGCGCAAATGCCGCGGGCGCGCGCCGAATTGCGCACCATCCTCAACGATGCCAGCCGTCTCAATCCGACCCCGGTCGCCAAGCATGTGGTCATCTCCAAACCCGCAACGGACGACCTGATCGCACGCCTGCGCGCCGAGCTGAAGGAGGCTGCCGCAGCAAAGCGCCCGGTGACCGCAGCCGTGGCCCGGCATTCGATGGGCGGCCAGAGCCTGCCGCGCGACGGTACCGCCATCACGCTCGACGGCGGCGCGATCGAACTCGACACGGCGGCGCGGACCTATCGCACAGCAGCCGGCAACCGCTGGTGGGACGTCATTGCCGCGCTCGATGCCAAGGGCTTCTCGCCGGCGGTGATGCAGTCCAACAGCGATTTCGGCGTCGGCAGCACGTTCAGCGTCAATGCCCATGGCTGGCCGGTGCCTTACGGCCCGTTCGGCTCGACGGTGAAATCGATCCGCATGCTGCTGGCCGACGGCACCCTGGTGCAGTGCTCGCGCAGCGAGAATGCCGAGCTGTTCGGCCTTGCGATGGGCGGCTACGGCCTGTTCGGCATCATCGTCGATCTCGAGGTCGAGATGGCGCCGAACCTGCTGCTGGAGCCGCGGTTCGAGCGCATGGCGCCGGAAAAATTCGCCGAGGCGTTTACGCGCAGCATCGATGGAGACGCCAATGTAAGGATGGCCTATGGCCGGATGTCGGTGTCGCGCAAGGCGTTCTTCGACGACGCGCTGCTGGTCACTTTCCGCCCCGCTCCCAATGCTCCGTCAGCCCTGCCGCCGGTCGCGAGCTCGGGCAAGCTCACCGGCGTCGCCAATACGATCTATCGCGCGCAGACCGGGTGGGAGGTCGCCAAGGGCCTGCGCTGGTTCATGGAGACGCGGCTCGGCCCCGCCATCTCCGACAATCACTACACCCGCAACTCGCTGATGGCCGAGCCGGTCGCCAATCTCGCGCAGAAGGACATGCACCGGACCGACATCCTGCACGAATATTTCGTCGCGCCCGAGCGCTTCGGCGAGTTCCTCGCCGCCTGCCGCGAGATCATTCCGAAGGCGCGCGCCGAGTTCCTCAACGTCACGCTGCGCTACGTCGCCGAGGACAAGACGCCGGCGCTCACCATCGCCCCGGTGCGCCGCATCGCCGCCGTGATGTCGTTCTCGCAGATGACGACGCCGGAAGGCGAGATCGACATGCTCAGAACGACCGAGGCGCTGATCGATCGCATCACGGCCATTGGCGGCGCGTTCTATCTGCCCTATCGTCTGCATGCCCGCCGCGACCAGGTCGAGACGGCCTATCCGGCGGTCGGGCGTTTCGTCGCCGCCAAGCGGCAGTATGATCCGAACCTCCTGTTCCGCAACGCGATGTGGGACGCTTATTTCGCATGACGCCATCAGCCACGGAGGGGTTCGCCCTGGACCGCTATCGCATCGCGGCACTCGCGCTCGCCATTGCACTGCTGTTCGCCGCCGCGACCGACTACATCCCCGCCTTCATCGACGCGCAGGGCCGCGTATTCGGCCTGTTCCAGCTCGACATCTACAAGGATGCGCTCCACGTTGCGTCCGGCCTGTGGGCGCTGGCGGCAACGCTGTCGCGGCGCAGCGCCGTGTTCTTCCTGCGCGTGTTCGGCACGCTTTATTTCCTCGACGGTATGATGGGCGTGTTAACCGGTTCGGGCTACCTCGATCTCTCGATCTTCATCGACGGCATCCGCGACACGTCCTGGCTGGTGAAGTTTCTCTCCAGCGTGCCGCACCTCGCGCTCGGTGCGCTCGGCATCGCGGCCGGCTGGTCGCCCTGGGGCGCGAGGCCCGCACTTGCATGAGCCTGCGTCGCAAGATCTTCTATCTGGCCGGTGCGGTCGTGGTCGCAGCAGCCCTCGGCATCACGGCGACGGTGATCAGCGTCGAAGCGGTCTGCACGGCCGACGTGCCGACGCCTTCGGTGACGTCGGCATTCGGCATCACCGATCCCGGCTATGCGAGGTCGCAGGGCGACAGCTTCCTGACCTTTCCCGAATGGTACATCGTTCACGCCTACAGCGATCTCGCCGGTGTGACCGCACGGGGCTCGGAGTCGGACTTCCGCTATCTGTCGAGCATCGCCGGCTTCTGGCGCAGCCTGTGCCGCGCGACGCGGCAGGCGGCGGGATCGGGCCCCGCGACTCAGGACCAGAAGCTGACGAACTACATCATCGGCTTCAGCTTCACCGCCGAGATGGCGCTGCAGGGCGCCTATGAAAAATCCATCGGCGCGATCACTGCGGAGACCACCGACGGCGTCAAGACCGCCGAGGACGCCTTCAACCTGGCGCTGCTGAAGGACTACGCGGCATTCCTCTATCAGACGCCGTGGTACAGATATCCGTTCACCGCCAAGCTCGAGCAGTTCTGGCGCGAGACGCCGTTCGTGCCGTCGGTGCGCGCGGTGGAACGGCGCGGCTCGCTGAGCCTGCAATATGCCGGGCGGGCCGCCTATGCAGCCGTGATCGGCTATGCGGCCGGCTATGATCCCGCGATCCTGACGATCCAGAGCGTCGTCACCGGCGTGGCGGCTACGGAACTGGGCGCGATCCCGGGCGTCAGGGTGATCCGCGAGGTGACCGACGCCAAGGGAGGCAAGGGCGTGCTGGTGCAGACCGAGCGCTACGCCAAGTTCGATGCTTTCGCCAGGGAGCTCGGACGCCATGCCGGCGCCGCGCTCGCGGAAGTGGCCGGCAACCATCGCATCCTGGTCACGATCGTGGTGCCTCCCGGCGATCGGCGGCTGGCAGCCTTCGATGGACTGCCTATATTCAGTATCCCAATCCAGTCCCGTCCCGGCGCCCGCCGCATCGGCGTCGACGTACCGGTCCGCTCGCTGGTTCAGGACATCGCCCGTTTCGAAACCGCCGGTTATACGTTCGAGCATGCCTACGACTATTGACACGCCGCCTTCGTTGCGCGCCCTGCCCATGCGGGGGCTGCTGGTGGTCGCCTTCGCGTGGTTCGCGGGCATGGCCGCGATGGCGCTGGTGGTCAAGCCCGACGCGGTCGTCATCTTCGGACCGGCAGACCGCATGATTCCGGCGATCATCGCCTCCGATGGCGCCTTGCTCGATGCCGGGCGCTTCCACGTGTCGGCACGAACGGGGGCAGCGTCCGTCGGCAGCCTCTATGCGGCCGGGGCGTGGTTGGTCTGGCCGATCATGGCCAGGGGTTGCGGCCGCGGATAGTCGCGCGCAGGCCTCGGCCCGCGGGACGGCGAGGCCCTCGGAACTGGCGCCCGCGCCCAAAAATGTTAAGCTCGCGTCAACGCTGAGGCCGAGACGCGAAATCACGCGACACCAAACAGAAGCTTGGTCGATGCTCCCACGGGTATCGACAGAGCAGGAGAAAGAAATGCCTTCTTTGACCGAATGGAAAGTGCCGTTTGCCTTCCAGCCTCGCGCCGAAGACTACCAATATGATCTCGACCATGCTCTGTCCTCGATCGTGGGCCTGCATTCCATCATTCCATCGGATGCATTCAGCGCGGAAACGCTGGGCACCGAGCGCGCCGGCAATGCAGTCGTGATCGACGACGGCCTGGTGCTGACGATTGGCTATCTGATCACCGAGGCCGAATCCGTCTGGCTGCACCTCAACGACGGCCGGGTGGTCGAAGGCCATGTGCTCGGATTCGATTTCACCACCGGCTTCGGCCTGGTGCAGGCGCTCGGTCAGCTCGACCTGCCGGCGCTGCCGCTTGGATCTTCGGCAGCCACCAAGGTCGGCGATCAGGTCGTGCTCGGCGGCGCCGGCGGCCGGACGCGGTCGGTCGCGAGCCAGATCATCGCCAAGCAGGAATTCGCCGGCTATTGGGAATATCTTCTGGACGAGGCGATCTTCACCCATCCCGCGCATCCCAACTGGGGCGGCACCGGCCTGCTCTCGGCCAAGGGCGAACTGATCGGCATCGGGTCGCTGCAGCTCGAACGCGAACGCGACAGCAAGGCCGAGCACGTCAACATGATCGTGCCGATCGATCTGTTGAATCCGATCATCGACGATCTCAAGCGATTCGGCCGCGTCAACAAGCCGGCGCGGCCCTGGCTCGGCATGTTCGCGACCGAGGTCGACGATCGCGTGGTGGTGATCGGCGTGTCCAACAACGGGCCGGCCGCGCGCGCCGAGTTGAAGGCCGGAGACATCATTCTCGGCATCAACGGCGACATGGTCACGAGCCAGAGCGAGTTCTATCGCAAGCTCTGGGCGCTCGGTAACGCCGGCGTCGACGTGCCGCTGACCGTGCACCATGACGGCGTCGACTTCGACGTTACGGTGGCGTCGACCGACCGCGCTAAGCTGCTGAAGGCGCCGCGGCTGCACTGAGACAGCCGCGGCGCGGCGCATCATGGGGTGACGAGCCAGGCGGCCGCAACGCGCGGCGTGATCGCGTGCAGACTCATCGGATCGCGTACGGCGTCGGCCAGCGCAGCCGACGGCGACGTCATCATGATCCGCATCTGTTGGCCGCTCGGCAGCGATGCGCGCCGTTCGGGAACTTGGTGCTGCGCACCGGCTTTCCTGAGGAGCGGTCCTCGCGCCTGATTTGTCGTTGATCGCGATGCGTCCATGTATTCGCGCCGGCTGGCGAGTTGATCAGCCATCTTGTTGACTTGAATTTGATGCCTCCAAGTTCGCGCTACGCGTAGCGAACACGCGTTCGGAAAATGATCATTGCTCACGCGGCCGATTTTGCGTTGCATGGGAGCGCTCGCGGGCCAGCGGGTGGCAAATTCGACCGCTCGACAGGGAGACGCGCATGACTGACGCCGTGGTGGACGACATCCTCATCATGTTGCCGCCGCTGCTGCAGACGCTCGAAGCCCTGTCCTTCGTCGCGCGCTATCTGAATCCGCCGGATTTCGATCGCGTGATGGCCGACCTCGGTGATCCCGAGCAGACCCTGCATACGGCGCGATCCCATCTCACGTCGTGGCCGGCGGATTTTTCGCAGATCCGCATCGCCTTCGACGGCGCGGCCGACGCCGCGCTGATGTCGTTCGCAGGCCTGCGCGCCGTCCAGCGCGGCGAAGGCGACCTGCTCGACGTCTTCCGCGCCTTGCGTCAATTGCCGCGCGCACTCGAGGCGCTGTTTCCGCTGGCGGCGACGCTGCCGCCGCTGAGCGAGTTCTTCCTCGATCCGGCCGTCGAGGGAGACGGCACGTTGCGCCAGCTGCTGGCGGCGTCCGCCGGCAAGGATGCGGTGTTTCACGACCACAACGAGATCGGCAACCGCGGCGGCTTCTCGCTCTACGTCCCGGAATATTATACGGCCGATCGCGCCTGGCCGCTCGTCATGGCGCTGCACGGCGGCAGCGGCAATGGACGCGACTTCCTGTGGAGCTGGCTGCGCGCCGCGCGCAGCCTCGGCGCCATCCTGGTGGCGCCGACCGCGAC
The DNA here is from genome assembly GCF_051168495.1 of Bradyrhizobium oligotrophicum. Classification (GTDB taxonomy): domain Bacteria; phylum Pseudomonadota; class Alphaproteobacteria; order Rhizobiales; family Xanthobacteraceae; genus Bradyrhizobium; species Bradyrhizobium oligotrophicum_A. The sequence continues at coordinate 64,333 of NZ_JBNPVB010000002.1, forward strand.
CGGCCCGACCTGGGCGCTGATGGGCGAGGACGCCGATACGCCGAATCTGGTGCGCATCCTCGATCTGGTGCGCAGCCGCGTCGCCATCGATCCGGCGCGGATGCTGCTGACGGGCATGAGCGACGGCGGCACCTTCTGCTACGTCAGCGGCCTCGAGCGCACGTCGCCATTCACCCACCTCGCGCCGGTCGCGGCGACGTTCCACCCCTTGATGGCGCAGATCGCCGATCGGGATCGGCTGCGCGGGTTGCCGATCCAGATCGTGCACGGCCGGCTCGACTGGATGTTCCCGGTCGAAATCGCACGGCACACGCAGGATGCCCTGGCCAAATCCGGCGCCCATGTCGTCTATCGCGAGATCGACGATCTCAGCCATTGCTATCCGCGCGAGGTGAATGTGGAGCTGCTGCGCTGGCTGATGAGCTGACGCGGCCTTGTCTTGCGCATGTCTGCTTTTGCACATATCTCGCGAGAGGACCGATCGGCCGGGATCCGCGACGTAATTTCGACGGATTTTCTCCGCATTGGTTACGGCTTGGCCAAACAGCGGGGGCGCTGCTCAGGGCGGATGTGACACCGCCGAAGGACCGCCCATGCTCTCGCCCACTGCGCCCGCCGCGCGTCTGTCCTCCGCCCGTCCCACCTCCGTTGTGCTCGCCGACGGCGTGACCCGTCTCGAGGTCACGCTCAAGCTCACGACCGCGATCCTCGCACTTGCTGCCGGCGTCTACACCTATCTCGGCGTCCGCGAACTGCTCAACGGCAGCCCGACCACGGTGTTCTTCGCGGCGGTGATCTACTCGGTCGCGGTCTCCGTCGGCATCTACGCCTTCTGGGTGTTCATGATGCAGTTCATGCCGCACGTCACCAGCATGATGGGCCGCCTGCTGATGGCCGGCTGCATGCTGCTGGGCTCGCTGATGATCGTCGCGATGTCGTCCTGGCTGAATGCCTCGGCATTGGCCGGCGCCGCGGCCATCCAGCAGCATCTCGCCATCACCGTGCAGAACTACACGCGCGACCTCGACCGCGCCAACAGCCAGGCGATCGCGGCGCAGAGCCTGCTGCCCGACATCCAGCTCGCCTCGTCGCGTTTCGCCAAGCTGGCGGAGGCCGAGCGCGCCGGCTCGCTCACCGGCACCTCAGGCTCGGGCACGGTGGTGCAGCTGCTCACGCAGATGTCGACGCAGCTCGACGGGCTCGGGCAGCAGGTGCAGGATTCCGGCAAACGCGTCTCAGGACTGTACGAGCAGGGCAGCAAGAGTCTCGCCAAGATGCGCGAGCTGATCTCCGACCGCGGCCCGATCGCCACGCGCAGCGACGCCTTTGCCACCGAATCTCTGAACCTGATGGGCGTGATCGCCAATCTGCAGCAGACCTCGGTCGCACCTGCCGTGAGGCGAACGGCGACATCGCTCTCGGCCGGCTTCATCGCGCCCGCCGCAGGCGGACGCAGCGGCGATCTGGCGGAGCGGCAGACGGCCGTCGTCGGCAAGGTCGAAGGCGCCATCGCGACCCAGGCCGCCTCGCTCGCCGACGCCGCCGACAAGATCCTGGCGCTGCCGCGCATCGAGCCGACCCGCTTCCAGACGCTGTCGCCAGCGGAGGCCGTGCTGCGCTATGCCGGCGACTTCATCCCGAGCTGGGCCGGCGCGATCTCCATCGACCTGATGCCGGCGGTGCTGGTCCTCATTCTCTGCGTCGTGCATGCCGCGATCCGCCGCGAAGGACTGCCGGCCGTGAGTGCGTCGAGCCTGACCGCCAGCGACCTCGTCACCGCGCTGCAGATCGCACGCGAGGTCGAAGACGCACGGCGCGCCGCCGAGATGCGGCCGACTGTTGCGCGCGATGAACCGCCGGCCGCGTCGCCGCTCGAACCGCCATCGGCTCCCGTCCCGGCGGCGAGCGCGGAGGAGAACGTGACCTCGCTGTCCTCCGCAAGGATCGGAAAGTAGTCCGGTGGGCTCGGCGCTGAACCGACGCATCCATGCCTGGCTCGCCGGCAATCCCGACGAGAGCATCCTGCGTTGGGTCTTCCGCACGATTGTCGTCGTCACGGTCGTGGTCCTCGTCGCGGATCTGATCGGGCTGAATGAGCCGCATGTCTCGTCCGATGCCGCATCACCTCAGTTCGACATTCGGAAAGAGCCGGATGCACCGGCCGAGGCACCCTCGGTGCTGGCGCCGCTGCTGAAACGGCTGATGCCGCTGCCGAAGAGCGATCCCGCTCTGGAGCAGCCGATCAGCCTCGAGCTGCGCGGCGGCGGACGGCTCTATGCCACCGGCACGATCACGCCCGGCAGCGCCCGCGCCTTCGCCGACGAAGTCGATCGGCACGGCGAATACATCAAGACCGTCGTGCTGAACTCGCCAGGCGGTTCGGTGGCCGATGCGCTCGCGATGGGAAGGCTGATCCGTGCGCGCAAATTCGCCACGGAGATCGAGGCCGGCAAGACCTGCGTTTCGTCGTGCCCGCTGATGTTCGCCGGAGGACTCGAGCGCCGTGCCGGCGAGCGCGCCACCATCGGCGTACATCAGGTCGCCGCGGTCCGCTCCGCCAACGCGGCCCGCTCCGACAACGACATGAGCCTTGCGCAGAACGTCTCGGCGCGCTGCCAGCGCTACCTCAGCGACATGGGCATCGACCTTAAGGTCTGGGTGCATGCGATGGAAACGCCACATGACCAGTTGTTCATCTTCAAGCCCGACGAGCTGAAAGCGCTCAATCTCGTCACCTCCGTGCCTGATTCCCGGCCCGAAAAATCGCGCAGTTAGGATGTCCTGATCGCAACGGACCGGGCACCGCGAAACTGCGGAACCAAGCTTCGACCGCGGCGTTGTTGGCCGTCACACTGGAGAACAAGACTATGCGGACATTCGTGGGAATGATCCTCGGCGCGCTCATCCTGGGATTCGGCGTCTACATCCATGATTCGATGCAGACATCGGAAGTTGCCAACGGGCCAACGGCACAGACGCGCCGGACCATCGTCAACTGGGACGTCGCTGCGGACAGCTGGAATTCGCTGAAGACCCGCGCCCATGACGACTGGGTTCGCATCTCGTCCAAGTAACCCGCGCTTCACCTCCGCTCAAGGCGCCCCGGCTTCGTGTCGAGGCGCCTTTTGCGTGCCTGACGGATTCGACTAGTTGGCCGCCTTGGCCTTGCGCGCATCGGCGATGACCTGCTCGAACTGCGCCATGGTGAGCACGCCGGGCACCCTGAACTTGCCGACGATGAACGACGGCGTGCCGCGGAAGCGCAGGCCCCTCGCTTGCTTGTCGTTGCGCGCCAGCATCGCGTCGATCGCCTTGGCGTTGGTCGCGAGATCGCGCCTGGCGCGATCGACATCTATTCCGGCCTCCGCGAGCAGTTCGTCGATCCGCGGCTCGGTGAGTTTCGAGCTGGTCCCGATCAGCGCGTCATGCGCCTTCGCGTACTTGTCCTGGTATTTGCAGGCCAGCGCCATCCGCGATGCGACGACCGATACCGGCCCGAGGATCGGCCACTCCTTCAGCACCCAGCGCACCTTGCCGTCGTCATGCACGACCTGCTGCAGCTCGGGATCGAGCTTGCGGCAATACGGACAATTGTAGTCGAACCATTCGACGATCGCGATGTCGCCCGACGCGTTGCCGAGCACCGGCGCATCGGCATCGCGCAGCACCGAGGCCTCGTCCGGCTCGTCCGCATCCTGCGCGAGGCCGGCGCGCGGCCACATCGAGAGCGCGGCACCCGCGCCGAGAAGCGTGAGCAGGTCGCGCCGGCTGGTCGCGGGCGTGAGCGCGTTCGATGTCGTGCGTTTCATTGAAGTCAGCTCCAGATATGCAGCAGGCTGCGCGCCAGCATGTACAGCGCCACGGCTGTGATCACGATCGAAAACACCACGTTCAGTGCGCCACGTCGCTCGGACAGATGGCGCGCCAGCCGCGTGCCGGCAAGGCCTCCGGCGATACCGCCGGCGATGAACAGACCGGCGAGGTCCCACGCCACCAGACCCGACCACGCATAGTTCGCCGCCGTGGTGAGCCCGAAGGTCGTCACGGCGACCAGCGACGAGCTCACCGCATTCATGATCGGCATGCCGGTGGCCGCCATCAGCGCCGGCACGATCAGGAAGCCGCCGCCGATGCCGAAGAACCCGGACAGCGTGCCGGTGGCGAGGCCAAAGCCGGCGATGGCCGGGAGATTGGCCATGCTCATCTTCACGTCGGGGATGCCGATGCGCGCCCGCGTCTTCAGCATCAGCATGGCGATCACCATCATCACCAGCGCGAACAGCGCCAGCAGCTTCTGGCCGTCGACCATCTTGCCGAGCAGTGAGCCCGTGAAGGCGCCGACGATGCCCGCCGCCGCGAACAGCGCCGCGATCGGCCAGATCACGGTGCCGCCGCGCGCATGATTGGCGAGGTTGATCGCGGCATTGGTCGCAACCGCGATCGCGCTCGATCCGATCGCGATATGCGGCTCCGGCACGCCGACGACATAGACCATCAGGGGCACCGCCAGCACCGAGCCGCCGCCGCCGACGAGGCCGAGCGAGAACCCGACCATCGCGCCGCACAACAGGCCGAGCACACCTTGGCTAGCAGACATCATGGCGGCAGCACGTTCACTTCCCGCGCGCCAAGGCAAGCCCCAAAATCACCGGACCAACAGTGCGATGGCGAGGGGAACGAGAAACGAGGCGACCAGCGCGCTGAGGCTCACGGCGATCCCGGAGAGGTGCCAGCTGGCATCGACCCGGAACGCGCGCACGGTCCCGAGGCCGCGCGCGGCAAAGTCGGCCGCAAGCCCCCTGGCGCGGACGTCAATGATGCCGAGGCTTGCGATCGTCGGCTCAGAATCTGGCGGCTCTCGCTCAGGTCGGTGCAGATTGCAAACCATCGGCTTCACGCTGCGACGGCGACGGCCGGACACCGTGGTATCCGGACGTCACGCGCATGTCGGGAGGCGCCGGCTCAGGCGGCGCCCTTCAGCTTCTTTGTGCACTCGCTGTAATAGCCGCCGCCCTTCTCGATCCACTTCAGGCCGCCATTGGCGTTGGCCGCCTTGTTGGCGTTGTACTGATCGACGCAGGTGTGCATGCGGGCCTTGCCGGGCGTCTCCTTGGCGTATTTCGGATCCACCGCATTCGGATAGACGGCCGGACCGCTCGGTGCCGCCGCCGGCGCGGCCTCCTTGGCAGCGGACTTCGTTTCCTTGGCGGGCTTGGTCTCGGCGGCGGGAGCAGCCGGGGCTGCAGGCGTTGCGGGGGCTGCGGCCGCGGCATCGCCGCTGCACTGGGCCTTGCGGAAGTCGTTCCACTTCTGGCCGCCCAGCGTGCCGGCCTCCTTGGCCTGCTTGTACTTGGCGCTGCACTCCTGCGCAGTCAGCGCCTGAGCCGGCGCGGCGGCGAAGGCAGCCAGACTGAGAGCTGCGACGGCAACCAATGATTTTGCGTAAAAACTCATCCTCGATCTCCCTGTGGAGCATGATGGAATGGGACCGCAATTTTAGCGGGCGGCCGTTCCACGACAAGGCAGGCGGGCCGGGACACGCGCGAAAATATAATTTGCCTCGCGGACCGATCCGGCTCATGGCATTCACACCGGGTTCAGCATCATCGGGCTTCGCGCCACGCGTTTTTCGAGGACTTCAGCATGACTCTCTCTGCCCGCGCAGCAGCGGCCGCTGCTGCCATCGCCGCCCTGTTGGCCGCGGGCTCGGCCTCGGCGCAGCCGGCACTGACCTTGCCGACAAGGCCCGATGCCGCCACCGACAAATTCGCCACCATGGACAAGCCGGCGCGCCGCGCGATCTCCGTGGCCTGCTCCAAGGAAGCCGACGACCAGGGGCTGCGCGGCAAGGCCCGCGGCAAATTCCGCTCCGCCTGCAAGCGCGACAAGGCCGCGGCCGCAGCAGCGCCGACGCCGACGCCACCGGCGGACAAGCCGAAATGATCCGGCGCCGCCGTCTGCGGCATGCATGGCCGCATCGCAGCGGCGGGAATTGTTCCCGCGCTTCGGTTTTGGCATAAAGCGCGTCGTGCGCCAGATCATCTCCTCCCTCCCCTTCGACCTGCCGAGCCGTGCCAAGACCCTGGGTACGCTCGAGACGCTCGCCCTCGGCACCGCCGGCGGCCTGATCTTCCTCGTCGCCCACCTGCCGGGCGGGCTGATCTCGGGCGCGATGATCGCGACCGCGATCGCCGCCATCGCTGGCCGTCCCCTGGCGATGCCGCCGATCCTGACCCAGACCGTGCTGCTGCTGCTCGGCATCTCGATCGGCGCGGTCGTCTCGCGCGAGCTGATCACCCATGTCAGCGCCTATCCGGTGACGATCGCGCTGCTGGCGCTGGCGACATTCTGCTCGACCTTCGGCTCCAGCCTCTACCTGCAGCGGGTCCATGGCTGGGACCGCACCTCGGCGCTGCTCGCCGGCAGCCCCGGCGCGCTGTCGCAGATCACGATGCTCGCGGTCGAGCGCGGCGCCGACCTGCCGGCGATCGCCGTGGTGCAAACCCTGCGCGTGATCATCCTGACGGCAGCCCTGCCGCTGGTGCTGGCGCTCGCCGGCGTGGCGCCGGCCGCGCCGATCTCGCTCGGTCAGGCTGTCGCCTCGCCGCTCGGCCTGCTCGCGCTGCTGGTGGCATCACTGGCCGCCGCCATGCTGATGCAGCTGATCAAGTTTCCGGCGAGCTGGCTGTTCGGCGCCATGGTCGCGAGCGGAGTCCTGCACGGCACCGATCTCGTCGAGGGCGGCCTGCCGGACTGGATGCGCGGCGTGGCGCTGATCGGCATCGGCGCCCTGATCGGCAGCCGCTTCGCGCGGATGCGGGTGAAGACGCTGGTCGGCCATCTCAGAGCGGCGCTCGGCTCGTTCGCGATCGCGGTCGTGATCTCGGCTGCGTTCGTCACCGTCATCGTGCTGACGACGCATGTCCGCTTCTCCGACACCATCGTCGCCTTCGCACCCGGTGCGATGGATGCGATGATGGCGCTGGCGCTGACCCTGCACATCGACCCGATCTTCGTCGGCGCGCATCATCTGTCGCGCTTCGTGTTCGTCACCATCGCCACCCCCGGCATCGTCCATCTGTTCGGACGGCCGCAGGAGGATGTCGACGATTAGGTGGCGATCGGCTTCCGAATCGCGCCCCAGCCGGCGATGGCGGCGATGAGCAGCGAGATCAGCACGCTGTAACCGGCCAAGGACAGGCCGAGGAAGCGCCACTGCACCTCGTCGCAGCGCACGACATGGACGCTGTCGAGCCGCTCCAGCAGGTTGCCGGCGCTGCCGAGATTGCCGATCGGGCCGGTGCATTCGGTCGGCCCCGGCCAGAAACCCCATTCGACGCCGGCGTGATAGACGCCGAGCCCGGCATTGCCGAGCGCAGCCAGCGCGACCAGGCCGAGCCCGGCCCAGACCAGCCCGCGCGGCGCGCCGCGGCCGGCCAGCAGCGCGATCACCAGCCCAAGCGGGACGATCGCATAATACGCCCAGCGCTGCTTCAGGCAGAGTTCGCAGGGCTGCAGGCCCCAGACCAGCTGCATGTACCAGGCCCCCGCCAGGACCGCCGCTGCGATGCCGGCCGCGAGCAGCGCCGCCGTCACCGCCGGGCTCATGGCCCCCGCCGCCGGGCGCGCCATCACAGACATATTGGTCATCGGTCCTCCCCCAACGGGCAAGCGTCCGGCCCCCACACCGGGCCGTTCCGGCTCCTACTCCCGCCAGCGAAAGCTGTCGAGATGCGCGCCCATCACGTCCGTGCGGGTTGACCCGGCCCGGCCGCCCGCTATAGTCCGCCCGCTTCGCCGGTTCCTGCACGGGCCCGCGCGAATGCCCCTGTGGCGGAACTGGTAGACGCGCTCGACTCAAAATCGAGTTCCGCAAGGAGTGCTGGTTCGATTCCGGCCAGGGGCACCACGCTTCGCCCTGCGGGCTGCGCGTGGCGCGGCCGTGATGGACGCGAATTTCTCGGATTTGGTGGGCCGTCGGTTATCGCGCTCTCGATCCCGACCGACCTTGGCGAGTGCGCCGTCGGCACCACGTCTCGTTATTGCAGGTTCGAACAGCCACCTGACGTTGCCCGCGCGCTTTCAGTGGATGGCGGCGTACATGATCTTCTCTTCGGTCGCTTCGAGCGCGGAGAATTCCTCGACGACCTTGCCCTGCCGCGACACCAGAATCCGATCGGACAGGGCCATGATTTCCGGCAGGTAGGATGATATCACGACCACGGCCCTGCCTTCATCGGCGAGCCTGTTGATCAACTCATGAATTTCAACGATGGCTCCGACGTCGACCCCGCGCGTCGGCTCGTCGAAGATGATCAGCTCCGGGTCCTGAATCAGGGATTTGGCGATGACGACCTTCTGCTGATTTCCGCCGGACAGCTCGACGACCTTGACCTCGTCGCCGATGGCGCGAACCTTGAGCCGCTCGATCCAGGTCTTGCCGACCTCATTCCGCTCCCGTCGCGACAACCAGGCGCGCCCCGAGGGAAACTTGGCGAGCAGGCCCAGATATATATTGCGCACGATCGAGGCCGTTTCGAAAAATCCCTCCATCTTGCGATCTTCGGTCACGTAGGCGATGCCGGCCCTCACGGCCGGCGCCGGCACGCGATAGCGTACGGGCTTGTCGTTGAGCAGAATTTCGCCGCCGTGAAAGAAATCGCGCTTCAACACGCCCGAGACGATCTTGAACGTCTCGGTACGGCCCGAACCGACAAGTCCGAACACGCCCGTGATCTGGCCCGCGAAGACCGACAGGGAGTTGTTCCTGACCATCGGCGCCATCTTGAGATTCTGTACCGTCAGCACGCGCTTGCCTGCCGGACGCACTCTCTCCTTGCGCACACCATAGAGCGTATTCGAGAGATCCCGTCCGACCATGGCCTGAACGATGCGCGCACGATCGAACGCCGATGCGTCGTCGGTCACGACGTGCTTTCCGTCACGCAGGACCGTGATGCGATCGGCCAGCAGCAGCGCCTCTTCGAGCGCATGCGAGATGAAGACGATCGACACACCGCGCTTCTTCAGATCCCGCATGAGGTCGAAGAAGTACTTCTTCTCCTCGGGCGTGAGCGTGGCGGTGGGTTCGTCGAAGATGATGACCTTGGCCTTATGCAATACGGCGCGCGCGATCTCGACCATCTGCTTCTTGGCCGCGCCGAGGCCGCCGACGGTGGCCGTCGGTGCCACGTCGAAATTGAGCGACTGGAGGAACTGCTGAGCGGCGATGTAGATGCCGCGCAGCCGGTTGTAGAATCTCTCCTGGCCCAGAAAGAGATTCTGCGCCACCGTCATGGTCGGCACCAGGCTGTTCTCCTGAAACACCATCGCGATGCCGAGATGCCGCGCTTCCAGTGGCGTCCTGGGAGACACCGCGACGCCGTCGACCGTCATTGCTCCCGAGGTCAAGGCCACGACCCCCGCCATGACCTTCGTCAGCGTCGACTTGCCCGCGCCATTTTCGCCGACCAACGCGTGGATTTCGCCACGGCGAAGTTCGAAATCGACCCCCTCGATCGCCGGCACACCGGCATAGAGCTTGGTTGCCTTCGCCAGAGACAGGATGACCTCGCTCATGGACGGACCTCCTGGCCGAGGTTTGCAAGCGGCAGCCTGAGCACCCTGCCCGGCCCTTTCGCGATCATCACGAGATCGCCGCCGAACTCGACCGCGGCGCTGATGCCGTGATTGACGCCATCAGCGCGACTATGCAGCGAATAGCGCGGCAGCCCGTCGGCACCAAGGCGGATGACGAGTCCGTACGACCGCGGCGGAGCCCATGGCTTCATGATCCCCATGGTCTTGATGTGCGCTCCCTGCAGCGGCTCCTTGAACGACTGGCCGGACCTCAGCCGTGGCGCCACCCAATAGTCGGGCTCGATCTCAGCGATCATGCGGCGCCGGTAGGCCGGTTCGCGCAGCACGAACTCGACCAATTGCGTGCGGGCGACGAAGGCCGTCAGCCAGAAGCCGCCGCCGTGCGCCGGTGCAAGCCGGGAGGGATAGACCGGCAGGTGGCCGAGCACGACATTGCGCGTGCCGTCGGGTACAATCGAGACCAGGCGGTGCCGCCAGCTCTCGCTGACGAGCACGTCATTGCCGTTTGCGACGGCGCCGAAGGCGTAGCGAAGCCCGCCGGCAAGCTGCTGCGTCGCCTGCGTCCTCGGATCGAGCCGGACAACACGGCCGGTATCACCGAGCTCCATCAGGTCGCGCGCCCAATCGCCGACCTCGTACAAAGACGAACCGTCGGTTGCGATCAGGGTGCCGTCGCCTGCGGGCGCAAGCGCGTTGACGGCGCGCAACTCACCCGTGAAGGTCGCGACCGGCGTCTTGGCGATGACGTCGCCATAGACATGAACCTCAGTGCCGCCGATCGCAACGGCCAGGCCGCCGGACGGCAGCATCGCGAGCGCAGAGATCGGCCGCGCGAAGCTGCGGATCTCCGCGGCCGCCGATCCGTCCCAACGCAGGAGACGGGCCCCATCGGCGATGAGAAGCGTATGGCCGTCGGACGCAACGTCCTCCGGTGCGTCGCATTCGAACAGCGTCTCCGCCGACTCCAGTATTTGATTGGCTTTCAACGCTCCGTCGAACGACGGCACGGTGATGGTCGCTTCGCCTCGGCCGAGCAGGCGGCCTGCGAATTCACGGATGGCCGCGATCACGACTGCTTCCTCCAGCGCCTGTCGTACTGCACGAAGTCGGGATCGGCGTTCTCCAGCTTGAAGCGCCCGATCCTGTTGTTGGCGATGCCGCCGAGATAGAGATAGCCGCGGTGTTCGCGCATCGAAGTGATCATCGGGTGATTGACGCCCTTGAGGTCCCAGAGGGATTCCAGGATCTGCCCCTGCTCGTTGAACTTGACGACGCATCCGGTGTTGATGTTCGGAAACAGCCATTCGTCGATCGGCACCCGCTTGGCCATGCGCCGCCGGAAGCCCGGCATCTTCCAGGCGAGGTCCAGCGACGGGCTGCGCATGCCGACCAGCGCCAGCCAATAATTGCCGTCCGACGCCAGGTTGATGTTGTCGGGATAGCCCGGCAGGTTGTCCATGACGGTCTCGACCGCGCCTTTCTTCGGGCCAGCGAACCAGTATCGCTTGATCGAGCAGCCGAAGGTCTCCGCGAACAGGATCGACTGACCGTCACTGGCCACCGCGACGCCGTTCGGAAATTTGAGGCCGCGCAGCACGGTGTGGGTCGTTCCGCTCTTCGTGTCGTAGCAGATGATGCGCCCGTTGCCGCGGGCCTCCAGCCCGTCGACCGGCCACTCGTCCATCTCGTAGCGGACCGTTGCCTCGGAGAAGAAGATCAGCCCGTCGTCGGTGATGTCGAGGTCGTCGGCGAGCCGCAGACGGCTGTCGTCGTTCACCGAGTACAGGCTGCGATTGGTCTCGTCGGTGGCCTTCTCCACGGTCCCGTCAGGCGTGATGCGATAGAGGCCCATGCCGCCGATGCAGACGTACAGATTGTCCTGGCGGTCGAACGCCATCCCGAGCGGCTGGCCGCCGATATGAGCGAACACCTCCATCCGCTCATAGTCCGGCGGAAAGAACCGGATGATGTCGCCGTGACGGGAGCCGGCATAGAGCACGTCGTTGCGGTCGAGGATGACATCCTCGGGCGCCTCGATGCGTCCGAGCCCGATGAGAGACACGTCGCGCAGCTTGTCGTTCTGCTCGAATGGTCCGCCCTTGCCGATCTCGGTCGGGGGTGGCGGCGGCAGCGCGTGATAGGTCGGTGCGACGTAGACCTTGCTGATGATCCGCGTGCGGTTCTTCTGCCAGCGGATATCGACCATGGCGGCGGCCAGGAGGATCGTCGCGAGCGCCATGCGGTTGACGCCGCCGCGCGCGTTCATCGCGGTCAAGCCATTGGTCATCAGCAGCACGATGAGGACACCGACCAGCGACTTGACGACCGACCCCTTGCCGCCGCCGAGCGTGATCCCGCCGAGGACGGTTGCCGTCAGCACGATCACCTCGAGGCCGACGCCGATATCGCCGCCCACGGTTCCGAGGCGGGCGGCAAAGAACAATGCGCCAATGCTGGTCAGGACGCCGCTCGCGACGTAGCACAGCGCGATGGTCCGCCGCACCGGAATGCCGGAATTGTAGGCCGAGCGGCGCGATCCGCCGATCGCGGTGATGTGCCAGCCCGGCCGCAGCCGGGTCAGGAACACGTGGCCGCCGATGGCAACGAGGACATAGAGCAGCGCCACGCTCGGGATTCCGAGGACATCCCCGCCGCCGATGAAATCCCACGACGGGATATCCGGAAGCGACGACGCGATGGCGTTCGAATAGCGCTGAATCAGCAGATCGAACGCCGAGCGATAGATGATCAGCGTGATCAGCGTGGCGATGAAGGCGCGAAGTCTGAGATACCCGATCAGGATTCCGTTCACTGCGCCAAGCAGCCCGCCGACAATCATCGTCGCGACGACCACGGCCGGCACAGGCCAGTTGAGAACGTCCAGCAGATAGAGCGCGCAGAAATCCGTCAGGGCGAACATCGACCCGACCGAGAGGTCGATGCCGCCGACGATGACCACGAGCCCCATTCCGAGACCGATGAAACCGATCTCTCCGGCCTGGCGCGCGGTGTCGGCGAGACTCGCGGGGGACAGAAAGTGCTCCAGCACCCGGCTCAATGCGAAGCCGACGATCAGGAGCAGAAGCACCGGAACGGCGGTTTCGGTCCACCTCTTGGACAAGATCTCGCCGAGGAGATGGTCGGGCCAGTAGCGATATCGCAGCCTGGTCAATGTCTCGCGCATCTGCCTTCCATGGGTATTGCCAATGCAAAAATCCTGAAGCGCGTCCCGGCCGGGCCGGAACGCGCGCCGTGGAGCGCCGTCATTTCTTGAGATCGGAGAGGTTCCAGCACGACGTCTGGGAGTCTGCGTTCTCCTTGGTGATCGGAATCAGCGTGCTGTATTCGAAGCCCTTGACCGAACCCGCCTTCACCCCCGAGGACAGCAGCCACTTGATCGTCCCGGCCATCTGCGCCGCCTGCGTCGGCACGTCGTAGCTCATGTTCAGATCGAACGAGCCGTTCTTCACCAGCTCGCAGGCGCCCTTGCGCTCTCCGCCGCCCGATGTCGCCAGGAAGACCTTCCCGGTGAGGCCGGCCTCCTTGATCGCCGCGGCCGTGCCGATATCCATGCCGTCCCAGAAGCCGACGATGCCGCACAGGTCGGGATTCTGCTTCAGGACCGTCTGCGTGATGGCCTTGGCTTTCGCCGCATCCCAATCGGCGGCCTGGCTCGACACCACCTTGATTTCAGGATGCTTGGCAAGAACGTTCTCGACGCCCTTGAGCGTGTAGGCGCTGGCGGCCGCCGACAGCGCCCCCTGGATGATCGCGATCTTGTTCGACTTGCCCTGGCAGGCCTTGACCACGCCCTCGGTCTGGCGTTCGCCGATCTCGATCCAGTTCGCGCCGACGAAGGCCGAGCTGCGATAGGCCGATCCCATGTTGATCTGGATGACGTAGATCCCTTCGTTTTCTGCGCGCTGCAACAGCTTGGCGTAGGTCTGGACGTCGGGATTGTGAATCACCATGACCGCCGGCTTCTCTGAGATCAGCGAGGTGACGGCCTGCGCGCCCGCGTTGGTGTTCCAGTTGGGATCGCGGATCTCGAACTTGACGCCATAGGGTTCGAGCTCCTTCTTCAGGCCCGCGTACCAGCCCTCCGTCAGATCGAAATTCATGGCGACCGGTACATAGGCGACGGTCTTGCCGGCGAGCGCCTCGCGAAACGTCTTCTGAAAGGGCTCGTCGAGTCCCTGCTGCGCGAGCGCTGGCGCTGCAGCGAGCGTCACCGCCACCAGACTTCCGAGTGCCAAGCTGTGCGTGCGCATCATCATCGTTTTCTCCCGTTTTGATGTTTTCATTCTTCGTACTGGACTAGATGTCGCCTTGTTGGGCCGTTTCTTCGTTACGCGGATTCAAGATCGTATCGGTGATCACCGCGATCAGCAGGACGACACCCTTGATCAGGTTCTGCCCGGCATACGGGATATCCAGAATCGTCATGCCGTTCAGCATGGTCCCGATCAGCAGCGTGCCGATGATGACGTTCACGACGCCGCCGCGGCCGCCGGACAATCCGATGCCACCGAGCACGACGACGAGGATCACGTCATAGATCATGGTCGAGTTGAAGATCCGGGTCGGCATGGAGTTGACGGATGCCGCCATCACGAGACCGGCAAAGCAGCCGATCAGGGCGGCAAGCACATATTGCAGCACGACGATCGGCCGCGAGGGCATGCCGGTCACCCGTGCGGCGAACGGATTGTCGCCGACTGCATAGATGAAGGCTCCCCAACGGGTCTGACGCAGCAGCACGAACACCGCGACCGCGGCGATCGCAAACATCACGATCGAGGTCGGAATGCCGAGGATGCTGCCCTGCCCGAGCCGCTCGAATCCCGCCATGCCGTCGCTCCATTGGACGACGTCGAGTTGGAACAGGGCCGCCTGCCCTAGACCCGCAACAAACAGCCCGGTCGCGAGCGTCGCAAACAGCGGCGGCACCTCCGCATAGGCGATCAGCCAGCCATTGACGAGACCGATGGCGACCGCCAGAAGGCCGGCGGCGAGCAAGGAGGCCGGCAACGAGTGACCGTTCTGCACCATCTGCAGCACGAGCCCGCCGGGGACCGCGAGGGCGGCGATTAGCGACAGATCGATGCCGCGCCCGATGACGACAACGGCCATCGCCAGGCCCAGAATGCCGAGAACGGCGACGTTCTGCAGCAGCGTGAGCATGTTGTCGGCAGTCAGGAAGCCTTTGAGGAAGATCGAGAAGGCCAGGAAGAGCACCGCGAAGACGGCGAACACGATCTCCTGTTGACCCAGCCGAAAGTGCTTCATTGTCGCTCTCACCAATTCCCGACTATGCCCGCCCGCGTGGCGGTGTCCCTTCAATGCGATAGGTCTGCGGCAACGCCGACAGGCTCTCTGCAAGCCGGCCCAGCGCGACCTCGTCGATCGTTTCGACCGAAACGCAGACGACGGTGTTGAGCTTGTCGTCCTTGCTGACCTGGATGTCTGCCGCGGTTGCAGGACCGAATATCCGATCGACTTCCGTCCTGACCTTCTCCCGAACGGCGAGATCACGAAGTGTCGGCTTGAAGATCTTGCCCACGGCGGTGACCGGAAGCGCCTCCAGCACCACCACGCGCTTCGGGCGCGCGGGGGGCTCGTGGACATTCTGCTCGAGGTACTCGCAGAGCTGCGCCACCTCGATCGTCTGCTGAGGCGATGGCACAACGAAGAGAATCGGCACCTCGCCGGCGTAGGCGTCCGGCATGCCAACGGCAGAGCTCATTTGCACGCCAGGAAATGCATTGGCGACATCTTCGATGGCGGCCGGATCGATATTGTGGCCACTCCGGACAATGAGGTCCTTCTCCCGACCTGTGAGAACCAGCCGCTCGTCCGCGGTGAGGTAGCCGATATCGCCGGTCACGATCCAACCATCGTCGGTCAGGACACCGACATTGTGCGCGGGGTCGACGTACCCGGGGAATACCTGCGGGCCTTTGGCCAGCACCAAGCCGCTCGTGAGCGGAGGACACGCCTTTCTCAGATCCGGGTCATCGAGCGCCACGATCTTCGTTCTCGAGAATGGCGCCCTGAATCCGACGCTGCCCTGAAGCGGCTCGCCGCGGCCCGGGTTGAACGCGATCGCCGCCGCGGTCTCCGTCATCCCGTAGGTCTCGAACAACCTCACTCCCGTCCTGGCCTGGAAACGGTCACCGACCGCCTTCGGGAGCACCGCCCCCCCGGTCAGCGCCATCCGGACCGAGCTGATATCGCAGGACCCGATCGGCACCTCCGCCAAAGCCGCAATGGAGGTCGGCACGCCGCTCACGATCGTCACGCGATGTCGCGCGACGGTGTGCCAATAGTCGCGGATGACCTCCGGGAGTCTCAGACCGTAGGGCGATGGAATGATCACGTGGCCGCCAGCGGCGAGAATCGATAGACCTGCGGTCATGGTGCCGCCGACATGAAACAGCGGAAACCCGTTCAGCGCGATGTCAAACTCGTCGAGGCCGTGAACCTGGGCGAAGCCCCATGCGGCGTGGATCTGGTTGCCATGGGTCAGGCGGACGAGCTTCGGACGTCCGGTCGTTCCTCCCGTGTGGAAGAGCGCGCACACCGACTGCCGATCATTCGAGGGTTCGAAATCGAGCGCATCCCGGTGCTTCGAAGCGGCTTCGTCAAAGCCGGCCATTCGGCCGTTCGCGTCGCAGCCCTCGCCTAGAACGAGGATCTTCCGCAAAGATTTGACCCTCGCGGCGACCTTGTTCGCCTTGTGCCAGAGCGCCGGATCGTCGGCTTCAGAAGGGATCACAAGCAGCGCTGCATTCTGCGCTTCGAGGAGATCGACGATCGCGTCCTCGTTCAGCAGATAGTTGATCGAGCTCGCGACGCCGGCGACCTGGGCGCCGAGCAAGGCCGGAAAGACCTGCGGCAGGCTCGGGCAGAGGAATGCAACGGTCGGTCCATCCGGTCTGATGCCGGACACCCTGAACAAGTTCGCCGCGCGGGATATGTCGACAAGCAATTCACGGTGAGTGAGGCTGACGTCGCGGGATTCGCGAGGGGTCAGAACGGTCAGTGCCTGCCGGTCCGGATGCAATCGGGCGGTCGCCTCGAACAGGTGATGGAGATTTCGAGCAGGGACGAGGGCGTCATATGACAGCCGCTCCAGCGCCGCGATGTCGGCAATGGAGCCGACAGGACGCGTGAACCTCGTCGTCATCGGTGAAGGCAGACCTCCCCCCATTGCTGCATTCCTGGTACGGCAAATCACGCACGCCCACATTGGCATCCGCGACTGCTTCCTCCCGTTTCTGTTGTCTTAGCTTGCCGTCCCGAGTGACGCTTGCGTCGGAGCGCAAAGCTTTTTCATGCCCGCGCAAAGTTGGCTTGCGTAGAGCCGCTGGGCAACTAGAATTGCGGAACGGTCCTTGTGCGATGCAAAATGCAGCTCGGGCTGCACGCGATGGATGACCGATGGAGCTGGTGTTCACGACGGAAAGCCTCGAGCCTTCCAAGCGCTACGCTGCCTGGCAAGGCGCCATCTGCGACGTCTATGTCCATGTCGACGTCGAGGCCGAGCAACGCTCCGACTATCAGGGCTTCATCCGGGAGGCACGATTTGGCGTGCTGACGATGACCGACGTCCTGCTGTCAGAGCAGCGGATATCACGACGGCGGCGGCATATCGCGAGGCTCGACAAGGACTGCTACTACGTCGAATTCGTTCAGCAGGGCAAGGTCAACGTCCTTCAGGCGGGCCAGACGCTGAATACGAATGCGCACATAGGTGCCATCTTCTCCGCGGCCGAAGCCTACGATCTGGAATGCGTCGGGAAGGTCCGATCGCTCTACCTCGAGATCCCGCGCAAGGACTTTTCGCTGCGGTTCAGCGAGAACCGGATTCCGGTCGCGATGACGATCGCGACCGGACGCGGGCTTGGTCGGATCGCCGCCGAATTCTGCGCGACGCTGGCGTCGGAAGCATCGTCGGTCGACGAAGCTGCGAGATCGCGGCTCGGCGACGAGTTGATGGACGTGCTGGCGCTTGCGTTGGACATGGGCGACAAGGACCAGTTTTCCGAGGATGCCACGGCGCGGAAAGCCCGTCTGCGCTCGGTCAAGGCCTGGATCGAGGAACATCTTACCGACCATGATCTTTCGCTCGAGAAGATTGCCAGGAATAACGGGGTCTCGCTCCGGCACTTGCACTATCTGTTTCGGCTCACCGACATGTCGGTGTCGGAGTGGATCCTCGACCGTCGCCTGCAACGCGGGTACGACATGCTGACGCGACCGGCGCAGCGCGCGCTGTCGGTGACCGAGGTCGCCTACCAGCTCGGATTCAGCAGCTCGTCGCATTTCAGCACCGTGTTCCGGCGCAAATTCGGACATAGCCCGTCCGAGCTGCGCCGACGATAGGCCGTCAGACCTCGAGCCACTCCTGCCGCACCGCGGCATTCGCCTTGAGCTGATCGGGCGTACCCTCGAACACCACGCGGCCGTGGCCCATGATGTAGACGCGTTTCGAGATCCGCATCGCGATCGACAGCTTCTGCTCGACGAGCAGAATGGAGACGCCGGCCTGCGCGATACGCGCGATGAGATCCCCCACCTGCTGCACGATCAGCGGCGCCAGACCTTCCGTCGGCTCATCGATCATGATGAGGTCGGGATCGCCCATCAGCGTGCGGCAGGTCGTGAGCATCTGCTTCTCGCCGCCGGACAGCACGCCCGCGGCCGTATCGGCACGCGCGGCGAGATTGGGAAACATGTCGAGCATGTCCTGAAGCCGCCACTTGCCCGGACGGCGCGTGTCCTTGATCCCGAGCAGGAGGTTCTGCCGGACGGTCAGGCTCGGGAAGATGTCGCGATGCTCGGGAACGTAGCCGAGGCCGAGGCGCGCGATCTGGTAGCTCGGCAGACCCGCAATGTCCTTGCCCTTGAAGCGGATGGTGCCTTGCGGATGGACTTCCCCCATGATCGCCTTGACCGTCGTGGAACGGCCGACGCCGTTGCGGCCGAGCAGGCTCACGACCTCGCCGGCCCCGACATCGAGATCGACGCCCTGAAGGATGTGGCTCTTGCCGTAATAGGCGTGAAGATTTCTGACCTCGAGCATCAGTGCGCTTCCTGGCCCAGATAGGCTTCCTTCACCTTCGGGTCGCGCCGAATCTCCTCGGGCGTCCCGGACGCAATGATGTGGCCGTAGACCAGCACCGAGATGCGATCCGCGAGGCCGAACACGACGCTCATGTCGTGCTCGACGATGACGAGCGTGCGGCCCTCGGTCAGCCGCCGGATCAGGGACACCGCGCGCTCGGTCTCGGCATGGCTCATCCCGGCCGTCGGCTCGTCGAGCATGACGACCGTGGCGCCGCTCGCGATGGTGATGCCGATCTCCAGCTCGCGCTGCTCGGCATAGGTCAACAGGCCGGCCGGAACGTCGCGGCGGTGCGTCAGATGGATGTCCTCGAGAATATGCGCGGTGCGCTCGCGCACCTCGGGCAGGCTGTCCACGTTCTTCCAGAACGCGTAGCGGTGCCCGGTCGCCCACAGCACCGCACAACGGACATTCTCCCACACGGTCATGCGGGCGAACACGTTGGTGACCTGGAACGAGCGCGACAGGCCGCGCCGATTGATCTCGAACGGCTGCAGGCCGGAGATCACGTCCCCGTTCAGCCTCACCTCGCCCGAGGTCGGCCTGATGTGACCGCTGATCAGGTTGAAGGTGGTGGACTTGCCGGCGCCGTTCGGACCGATGATGGCATGCCGCTCGCCCTGTGCGACGCTGAGATTGAGGTCGTGGATGATCCCGACATTGCCAAAGCGCTTTTCGACGGCACGGACTTCGATGGCTGCAGTCATGCCCGATCCTCCCGCTCACGCGCGGCGCTGGCGGCGC
The DNA here is from genome assembly GCF_051168495.1 of Bradyrhizobium oligotrophicum. GTDB lineage: Bacteria > Pseudomonadota > Alphaproteobacteria > Rhizobiales > Xanthobacteraceae > Bradyrhizobium > Bradyrhizobium oligotrophicum_A. Next base: position 83,807 of record NZ_JBNPVB010000002.1, read on the forward strand.
GATCCCACGCCTCCGCGAGGCGCTGCCACGTCAGTCGCGCGACGAAGAAGCCGCCGACGAGAAGAACCGCAGCCGCGATCCAGGTCACCGGTGATGCGGGATTGAAGGCGATGCCGAACAGGTTGATCGGGTTGCCCTCTCCCCCGGAAGAACGCGCGACCGTCTCGATGGTCAGGATGATGCCGCAGGCGAGCGCCGCGGTCGGCACGATCGCGACGAGATAGGACGGAAGCACGGACCACAACGTTCCGGCGCGCGCCAGCGGCCGGTGCATCATCAGGATTCCGGCGATGCCGCCGGGCGCGAACATCACGATGCCGATGAAGATGATGCCGAAATAGAGCTGCCACACGCTGGTGACGTTGGTCAGTCCGAGCTGCAGATACGTCACCAGGGCCGCGCCGAGGATCGGCCCGAAGAAATAAGCGGTGCCACCGATGAAGGTTGCGAACAGCACGAGGCCGGACTGGATCGCCCCGAGATAGGCGGAATTCGCGATCTCGAAGCTGATCGCAGCCAGGCCGCCGGCGATGCCGGCGAAGAATCCGGCAAAGCAGAACGCGAGGTAGCGGACGACGTGAGGATCATAGCCGATGAACTGCACGCGCTCGGGATTGTCGCGAACGGCATTGCTGATCCGCCCCAGCGGAGTCCGGGTCAGCGCGTACATCGCGATCGCCGAGATCACAAGCCAGAAGGCGATCAGATAATAGACCTGAAGCTGCGGCCCGAACGTCCAGCCGAACATGCGCGGCAAGGCGGTGCGGTCGGTGGTGATGCCGGCCTCCCCGCCGAACACCGAGCGCAGGATCAGCGACGATGACGCCACCAGTTCGCCGATGCCGAGCGAGATCATCGCGAACACGGTGCCGGCGCGCTTGGTCATGACCCAGCCGATGACGATCGCAAAGGCGAGGCCGCCGAGGCCGCCGAACAGCGGAATGAATGGGAGCGGAATCGGCCAGCCGTGGGCGACCACCGCATTCATCATGTGACAGGCCGCGAAGCCGCCGAGGCCGTAGTGAACGGCGTGACCAAACGACAGCAGCCCGGTCTGGCCCAGCAGGATGTTGTACGAGAGCGCGAACACGATCGCGATCCCGATCAGGCTGAAGGACGTCAGCGAGCCGCCGGACGAAAACAGCAGCGGCAGAACGATCAGCACGATGACGCCGACCAGCCAGACGGCGTAGAAGCGCAGTTGGTCGCCTGCGGGCTTCGCCGGGATGCTCGGCGTCGAAGTCGCTGCAGCGGTCATGATTCACGCGTCCCCAACAGCCCGACGGGGCGCACGATCAGAACGACGACCAGCAGCAGATAGGGAATGATCGGCGCGACCTGGGCGACCGAGACGTTCCAGATGTCGCCGAGCACGGACGGCGCCGCCGCCGGGTCGAGCGGACCGAACGCGCTCGCCAGCGAGCCGTTGATCGCGACTGCAAAGGTCTGCACCAGCCCGATGACCAGCGAGGCAATGAACGCCCCAGGCAGGGAGCCGAGGCCGCCGAAGACGATCACCACGAACAGGATCGGCCCGAGCGACGCCGCCATGTCGGACTGCGTCACCAGAGCGGGCCCGGCGATCACGCCGGCAAGACCCGCGAGCGCGCTGCCGACGCCGAACACGGCCATGAACACCCGTCCGACATTGTGACCGAGATGCCCAACCATATGCGGATGGGTCAACGCCGCCTGGACGACGAGGCCGACCCGGGTGCGCCTGAGCACGATCAGCAGCGCCACGAAGATCACGATCGACACCGCCAGCATGAAGATCTTGTAGGCGGGATAATTGGTCGAGAACACGGTGAAGGCCGGAAAGTCGAGCAGCGGCGGCACGCGGTAGTCGACCGGGCTCCGGCCCCAGATCATCGACACGATCTCCTCGATCGCGAACGCGAGGCCGAAGGTCAGCAGCAGCTCGGCGACGTGGCCGTGCCGATGGGTGTTGCGCAGGCCATAGCGCTCGACGGCCATCCCGATCGCGCCCACCAGCAGTGGCGCGAGCAGCAGCGCCGGCCAGAAGCCGATCCGCTTGGTGAGCTGGAAGCCGAAGAAGGCACCGAGCATGTAGAAGCTCGCATGGGCGAAATTGAGCACGCCCATCATGCTGAAAATGACCGTGAGACCGCTCGACAGCAGAAACAGCAGCATGCCGAACAGCACGCCATTCAGGGTCGATATGACAATGAGTTCAAGCACAGCGCACTCGTGAATCGATGGTCTCGAGGCCCGCGGCGTCGTCGCCGCCGTTGGAACGTCCGGACGCCGCCCGACCGCGACCAACGGCCGCGGGCCGGCGGCGTGGACGATTTACGGCCGCGCCATCTTGCAGGTCGTGGACACCATGGCCTGCGGCGTATCGACCCTGGAAACCAGGTGCCAGCCCCAACCGGTGTTCTCCTCGTCGAACGGTTCGTTCGCGGCGAGCTTGCCGAACGACGAAATGTAGATCGGCTGGAAGAACTGATGGTCATCCTTGCGCATGATGCCAGTGCCGCCGTCGAGAACCTCGAATTTCAGGTCCTCCAGCGCGGCCGCCACCTTCACCGGATCGATCGAATTGGCCTTCTCGGCCGCAGCCTTGAACATGCGCATCTCGTTCACCGCGCGCGGATACCAGAGCGACATGTTGACCTTCGCACGGAACGCCTTCTCGAAATCCATCGCTGCCTGATGGCCGGAATTGGCGAACCCTTCGGTGAGCTGGAAGACCTGGTGATCGAGCCCGGTCTGCTTGATCGCGGTCGGCCCGCCGGCGCCGCCGGCGTAGTAGGTGTACCAGTTGACCTTCAGGCCGGCGTCCGCAGCGGCCTTGAGCAGCAGGGCGAAATCCTGGCCCCAATTGCCGGTGATGACGCTGTCGGCGCCGGACGCCTTGATCTTGGCGATATAGGGCGAGAAATCCGTGATCTTCAGCAGCGGGTGCAGCTCGTCACCGACGATCTGGACATCGGCCCGCTTGGCCGTCAGCATCTTGCGCGCATCGCTGCGCACCGACTGTCCGAACGAGTAGTCCTGATTGATCAGGTACACCTTCTTGATCGACGGAATGTCCTTCATGTAGTTGGTCAGCGCCTCCATCTTGATGTCCGAGCTGGCGTCCCAGCGGAAATGCCAGTAGCTGCACTTCTCGTTGGTCATGCTCGGATCGACGGCGGCATAGTTGAAGTAGAGGACTTCCTTGCCGGGGTTGCGCGTGTTGTGCTTGGTGACGAAATCCGACAGCGCCAGACCGACCGACGATCCGTTGCCTTGCGTGACGTAGCGAACGCCGGCGTCGATCGCCTTCTGGGCCTGCACCAGGCTCTCTTGCGGATTGGTCTTGTTGTCGAACGGCACGATCTCGATCTTGTGGCCGAGGATGCCGCCCTTGGCGTTGAGCTCGTCGGCCAGATACTGGAACGTCTTCAGGCCGCCCTCGCCGACGCTGGCGCCGCCTCCGGACAGCGGATCGATGTATCCGATCTTGAGGGTGTCCTCGGCCGAGGCCGCGTGACCGAACATGGGGAGGACGAGGGCAATGACTAAACTTAATCTGCGCATATCGGTTTCCTCACTGACTGTCGACTTCGGTCGATCGTTGGACGCGCATGCAAACGCATTCGAAGGAGCAATGAGCAGAATTAAACGCGGCTGACAAGTTCGGCGTGGCACGTTTGCTGCGGAAGCCGGCGCAAAAACTGAGACAAATTGGCCGGCCGCAGCCGATCCGTCTCACGGGGAGGAAAATGTGCGGAATCCCACACGCCCCTCGCACGCTGTCAAGCCGACACGACGGTCTCCGATGGCAAGTCGCCGTCCACTCCTGCATCGCTCTCCGCGGCGCGCACATCCCGCAGCGCAGCATGAGATTCCCTCCTGCTCCTGTGAAACAGCCGGCCGCAGCCGCCTCGGGCATGCGCGCGCGATCTCGCGGCTGGATCGGCCCGAGAGATGCCTTGGTCGCGCGCCCCGAATTGCGAGAGGCGCAGGGAGAGCCGGACCTCGACTGAGGCCCGTGGCCCGCCTGCGAAAAAAATGCAGGCGGCAGGTACCACAGGTCCAGCCGGACGACCCGGCCCTCCCTGCGCGATAGTGTTACGGTGTCCTTCGTGCTCTCCTTGGGGACCGGGCTTTCTTGCCCCCATCACCCGCGGGACGCTCGCGCATCCGCAGCAGGCTTGACCTCAGCATCGGGAGGCCGGGACCACACGACTTCGCCGTCCGCGACACCACGCTCGTCTGGCGCAGCATCCACGTCCATCGCAACCCACCTCCACGTATCGTGACGACGCGTACGCCCTCTGCATGAGGCGGGATGCGCGGAGTAGAGCACGATTTCGGAAAAACGGCAACAGAAATCTTTCTGACCGCCGCCTTGATAAAGAGGCCGTGACCCGGACCGGCACGCGGAAAGCTCACGCGACGCCATCTATCGCGCTGCAGCGTTGCCAATCCCGTTGATTGAGCGCAGGCTGTCACGACCGCAGAAGTCGCAAGGGGAGAGACGGATGAAAGAAACGGGCCTCGACGGCCGCCATCGGGACAAGGACGGCGAAATCAGCAAGAAGCACGGCAATACGCTGGTCGGCACATTGCGCAAGATCTACGGCAAAACGTTCGCGGCCGGCTACCCGGAGTCGACCCAGCTCGGCGAGGTGCTGCTGCAGCTCAACGAGACCTCGCTGAGCCAGCTGCGCCGCGACCACGGCACCGGGCATCTCGATCACAAGATCAGGCAGGCTTCGAAGTGATCGGTGAGTTTGGCGAACCGTTGCGTCCGTTCGCACGAATAGCGTGAGCAATCCGCTGGTCTCGTGCGAACCTTGCTGGCTGCGGCGCGTGAGAGGGCAAGGCTAGACGGGCGATCGGCGCGATTTGTGCACTGTCGCCGTCATCTCGGACTGAAATTCGCCGCGCCTTCAAGCCATTGATCTGATTGCGTTTAACTCGCGATGATTGATTGTTCATCGTTTGCGGTACTATACTTCCCAATATGGGAACGACACCTAAAAATTTCGGCTTATCCGACGCGCTGTTCTCGAAAGTGCAGCAACGCGTCCTGGCGCTCCTCTTCGGCCACCCGGAGCGCAGCTTTTACACCTCGGAGATCCTCCGCCATGTCGATTCAGGAGTAGGAGCAGTGGATCGTGAGCTGCGCCGCTTGCATCGCTCTGGACTTGTGACCGTCGAACGCGTCGGCAATCAAAAGCATTACCGCGCGAACAAAGAGGCGCCGGTCTTCGAGGACTTGCGCGGTCTACTCGAAAAAACGGTCAACGTGACCGAGCCGCTGAAGAAATCGTTCGAGCGGCATGCGAGTGGAATCCAATCGGCCTTTGTATTTGGTTCCGTGGCCAAAGGTACCGACACCGCCGAGAGCGACGTCGACATCATGGTGATTGGAGACGACCTCAATTATTCGGAACTCTACGCCGCGGCTCAAGAAGCCGAACTGACGTTGAAGCGTCCCGTTCATCCGCTGTTCGTGTCATCACAGGATTGGCAACGTCATGTCTGCGATGAGGGATCTGTGATGAACAAGATCAGCCAATCGCCCAAGCTCTTCTTCATCGGCTCCGAAAACGAGCTCCGCCATGGCTAGGCCCGAACTCGAAATCTGGTCAAAATCAACCAGCTCAAGGCCGAGCCGCCGTTGCGCAAAGAGTATGACAGCATGCTGAAATCGGCGCAGCGCGGCCTCGCCGATGCGCAGAATGAAAGCATCGAAACGGATAGCCAATTTGATCTTGCCGTTGAAGCTGCGCATAAGTTCGCGCTCGCGGCGCTTCGGCGCGAGGGCTATCGCTCTGAAAATCGGATCACGGTCTATCAAACACTGACGCACACGATCGGTGTGAGCAACGCCGATATTCAGATTTTTCTGAAAGCGCACAACGAACGCAACCTTGCGAGCTACCAGGGCCGGATCGATATCGGCGAGAAGCTACTCGCCGATCTGATCGCCGCCACGAAACGGCTGAGCACCGCCGTCGCCAAACTGGCACCGCCTGCCTGACGCTCAAACTGCGAGCCTCCTCAAGCCCCTTCGACTTGCATATCGGAAGCCTTCCGAGACGGACAGTTGAGGCACCGCACCGAATCTCAAATCGTTGCACGTTCCGGATCAAACTCCGGCATTGGAGAGCCGTTGGGCTCTCCAATGCTAACAGGCGACCGATGCCGCCCCCTACTTGCTCATGCTTCCCGCTTGGTTCGTTCCCGGGCCGACATTGCCCTGGCTCGACGAGGTGGAATCGCGGCCGGACTTCATGTTGCTGCCGGTAGTCTGACCGCTGGTCTGCGACGAGGTCGCCGAGTTCGCGGCGTTATGCTTCTTGTGATGCTTCGCCTGCGCCGCGAGCGGAACGGCGGCGAGGGTTGCGGCGACGAAGGTGGCGATGGCGAGTTGAGTCTTCTTCATGGGTCGGATCTCCAGCGGGTTGAACTCCACGCTCGCCCAACCCGGCCGCGACCGGTGCGTTCCTGCCGGCCGATCAAGCCTTGTTGTCAGACCGCTTGTCAGACCGCGACGACGCACCGGGTGCGCTGCAGCGTTTCAGGCCGATGCTGGCATCGGCGTGGACCCGGGCTGCGGCGAGGTCCTTGGGAACGGCCTGAACATCGTCATCATCAGCACGGCGCCGAGGCCCATCATCCAGGAGCCGACGTAGAGCCAGGAGTAGCTGGCGAAGCTGTCGTAGATCAGGCCGCCGGCGAGCGGGCCGGTCGCCATGCCCAAGCTGCCGGCCATCGCCGTGCCACCGATCACCGTGCCCATGATCGATTGCGGAAAATTCTCGCGCGCGATCGCGGCGTAGAGCGGCATGGTGCCGGCATAGAGGAAGCCGAAAATCGCCGCGACGGCATAGAACGCGGCGAGGTCGCGCACGACCACATAGGCCAGCGCGCCGAACGCCTGCGCGAGCAGGCCGAGCACGAGCACGCGCTTAGGCCCGAAGCGGTCGCCGAGCAGGCCGAAGGCGACGCGGCCGCCGAGGCCGGCGAGCCCCTCGACGCTGTAGATCGTCACCGCCGCCATCAACGGGATGCCGCAGGAAACTGCGTAGCTCACGGTGTGGATGATCGGGCCGGAATGGGTGGCGCAGCAGAAGAAGTTGGTGGCGAGCAGGATCGCAAATTGCGGCGAGCGCAATGCCGCCGAACGCGTCATCTCCGCCGGACCGGACGCGACGGCGTCACCCTGCGCGGGCAAAGGCGGGCGGCGCACCAGCAGCGACACCGGGATCATGACGGCGGCGACGATGGCGGCGATGCACTGCATCGAGGTCCGCCAGTGCCAGGTCGAAACCAGCCAGGCCGCGAGCGGCGACATCGTCATCGGCGCCACGCCCATGCCGGCGGAGACCAACGAGACGGCGAGGCCGCGGTGGGTGTCGAACCAGCCGGTGACGGTCGCCATGACCGGCGCGAAGATCGCCGCCGTGGCGCTGCCCGCCATCAGCCCGAACAGCAGTTGGAACGTGAGCAGCGACGGCGCCAAGCTCGCCAGCGCCAGGCTCGCGGCCAGCAGGATCGAGCCGGTCAGCACGACCGGACGCGGGCCGATACGGTCGGACAGCGTGCCCCAGCCCATGCTTGTGACCGCCATGGCCAGGAAGCCGATCGTCATCGCGCTGGACACCCCGGCTACCGACCAGCCGGTCTCCTGGACGATCGGCTTGAGGAACACCGGCAACGAGAACAGGCCGCCGACCGCGACGCAGCCCAGCAGGCCGCCGGCCGCAACGATCACCCAACGATAGCGCTCTATGCTCATCCTCGTCTCCCTCGTCATCTGCTGGAAGACGAATGGAAGCCGACGAAGACGACACCGGGCGAACGGCTTTTTGATGGGCCACGGCACGGCCCGTCATGACGGTCTCGATGGCTGTTGCGACGTGTGCCTCCGCACCAACCCCGGCCCGTTCGGGAAGGCGACGCGCGTGAGATCACCTGACGAGGCTGGTCGTCGCGACGTCGATCGTGATCGTCAATCCCTCGGGGAGCCACTGCCATGTCATCTGCCCGCCATGCCGGCTCACCGTGGAACGCACCAGGGAGGTGCCGAAGCCTGCGATGGCAGGCTCTGCCACGGCCGGGCCGCCGGTCTCCTTCCACACGATGCTCAACTGCTCGGACTCCACCGACCAGCTGAGTTCGACGATGCCGCGCTCGGCGCTGAGCGCGCCATATTTGGTGGCGTTGGTGGCGAGCTCGTGAAAGATCAGCGCCATGCTGTTGGTCGCATGATCGCCGAGGCGAACATCCGGCCCCGTCAGCAGCACGCGCTCATACGGACGCAGCACCGTCGCCAGCACCTGCTGCAGGCTCGCGCCCGACATCTTGCCGGGCCCGGACGATCCTCTGACCAGTTCCTGAGCGGTCGACAGCGCATCGAGGCGACCGGACAATTTGCTCACCAGTTCGTCTTTCGAGCTCGAGCTTCGCGCGGTCAGTCGCAGCATGCCGCCGATGACGGCGAGCAGGTTCTTGACCCGATGTGCCATCTCCTGCGTCAGTTGCTCCTGGTCGCGCAAGGCCGTCTGCAGGCGCTCCTCCGACTGGACCATGCGCAGCGCGACCGCCGCGAAGGCGGCGAGCTCGGTCAGGGCGCGCGCGTGCTCCTGCGAGAAATGCCCGCCGTCCCCAGCGACGACCCAGAGCGTTCCCACCGCGCTGGCCGCGCCCGCGGCGCCGAGCTGAAGCGGCAACAGGAGCACCTCCGGAACGACGATGCCGGCATCGCTGATCCAGCCATAGACGGTCTCCGGGTGCTTCATCAGCACCGGCCCATCGGTCGCCAGCGTGACGCCGCACGGAGAGAAATCCAGCGGCGTGCGCGTGCCTTCGAACGCGGCCAGGGAGCCGTGAACGGCGAACCAGCGAAACGTCCGGTCATCGCGGTCGAGCAGGGAAATGCCGGCGGACACGGCCTGGCTCGCTTCCATGGCCAGCCGAACGAGGCGCGGCAACACCTCGTCGGGGCTGTTGGCCATGTCATGGGCGAGATCGCGAAACGCGAGCTTCTCACGCAGATAGTCGGGATTGCCCGAACTGCGCTGCGCGAGCTCGTCGGTGATGATGATGTCGGCGATGGCGCGGGGAAACATTCGAGCGGGCTCGGAACGTATGCTGCGTGGGAAACTTGCAACTCTAAACGTTTAAAGGCTTTTGGCCTGCAGGAGATTGCGCTTGAGAGTGCTACTGGTGGAAGACGAGCCGCTCATTCTCATGGATATCGAACTCCAGCTGCAGGGAGCGGGACACGAGGTCATATCAGTTCGCAACGCAGATCGCGCGATCGAAGTGCTGGCCGACCGCGTGGTGGACGTGCTTCTAACCGACATCGACATGGAGGGTTCCATGGACGGTCTCAAGCTTGCCGCCGCGGTGCGGGAGGGGTGGCCGCCGGTCGAGATCGTGGTGATGTCGGGTAAGAGGCGCCCGACCTGCGACGAACTGCCCCAACGCGCGCGATTCCTCGAAAAGCCGCTGAACACGGGCAGCCTGCTGGAGGCGATCGGACGATGGTGAGCGTCGTTCGCTAGGACTCGAGCGGTTCGGCGTTGGTCCTTGCGTTATGCGGGCCGGTGCTATACTAATTGTTCTTGTAGATGATGCATGGTGGTGCCTTGAGCACCCTCGGATGCGTTCTGACAAGCGCTTCTCGACAATTCGGCTCCTTTCGGCTGCAGAGCGTTGGACCGCGGAGCGTGTTTTGCTCGGCGCTTTAGCCGCCGTGGCGAACCAAATCCAGCAAACCTCGTTAGCCTCTCAATTGACGCCGCCGACCCAGGTCAAGGTCAAATCGACCGCAGAACGACGGCTTGATGCCGGTCTGCATTCGCGGATGTCACCATGATCGCGGCGATCGACAACTCCAGACGTGACAGAACACATGACAACGCACAGGACCAACCAGATGCTCCACCGCAAGCCCCCCAGCCGCGCAGTCGTCGAGGCCAACAGGCTGTTCAAGCCCGTTCAGCCGAAAGCTTCCGAATATTCCGAGCTGCAGAAGGCGTTTCACGACAATCGCGAGCGGCTCCGATCGGAGCGCCTTGCCCGAAGCAGCGCCGACGACAACGAGACGAGCCGGGAAGACAGCTCCTCCTGAGTTCGTCATTGCCCTGTTGATGCCAACCGTTGCGGGCGGCCTGACGACGCGCCGCGAAGCGATGTCTTCGTCTGCGCCTTAACCCTTCGCCTCAATCCCTCGCCTCACACCGGCGTCATGCCGTGCTGGCGCTTGGTCTCGGCGGTCTCCTCCGAGACGAGATATTCGATGAAGGCCCGCGCCGCCTCGGCATGCGCGCCGGCCTTGCACAGCGCCGCGGCGAACACCGTGCCGGGCTGCAGCGACTCCGGCAACAGGCCGACGATCTCGATGCCGGGCGCGCCCAGCATTTCACTGAGCTGTTGAAAGCCGACCTCGACCTCGCCATCGGCCAGCAGTCTTGCCACGGGAATGCCCGGCTTGGCCTGGACCAGGCGCGAGGCGCCCTCGTTCTCCAGGCCCCACTCGCTGGCGAGCTTCTGCACATGGGTGCCGCTCGGCCCGGTGGAGATGCCAATCGCCTTGGCGTTCTCCATCGCCTGGCGCACCGCGGCCTCGTCGAGCGGATCCGGCTTGGGCGCCCCTGCACGCACCGCCATTGCCATCGGCGATTCCGCGATCTCGATGATGCTGCCTGGCACCAGATGACCGTCGGCCTCGAGTTTCTGCAGCGCATCGGAGGCGAGCACCGCGAAGTCCAACGCCTCGCCGGCGCGGATGCGCTTGGCCGCGTCGACGCCGCCGACGGAGTCGATCGTGATCACCTCGCCGGTCGCCTCCTCATAGGCGGCGGCGAGCTCGGCGAGAATCTGCCTCGTCGCCATCGAGGAAATGCCGGCGGCGGTCACGCTCATGATGGGCTCCGTTTGATGTTGTGCAGCGCGAAAGACGCCGCCGCACGCTTGCCTGTTCGGATATGGCAAGCGGCGCCGTGGGGCAAGATGGCCTCACTTCGGCACGTTGCGATCGAGGTCCTCGAGCCACGCCGCGGCGTTGCCGTCCGACGGCGCGCGCCAGTCGCCGCGCGGCGACAGCGAACCGCCGGCCACGACCTTCGGCCCGTTCGGCATCGCCGAGCGCTTGAACTGGCTGAAGGCGAAGAACCGCTTGAGAAACACCTCCAGCCATTTCCTGATGTCGGCGAGCGCGTAGGCGTTGCGCTTGTCGGCCGGGAAGTGCGGCGGCCAGGCGCCGGCGGCGGCATCCTTCCAGGCGTGATGCGCCATGAAGGCGATCTTGGACGGGCGCATGCCGTAGCGCAGCGTGTAGAACAAATTGAAGTCCTGCAGCTCGTAGGGGCCGATCGTGGCCTGCGTGCTCTGCGGCGTCTCGCCCTCCTTCACCGGCACCAGCTCCGGCGAGATTTCCGCCGACAGCACCGCCTCCAGGGTGCGGTCGACATCGGCGGAGAACTGATGCGAGGCGATGACCCAGCGGATGAGATGCTGGATCAGGGTCTTCGGCACGCCGGCGTTGACGTTGTAGTGCGCCATCTGATCGCCGACGCCATAGGTGCACCAGCCGAGCGCGAGCTCGGAGAGATCGCCGGTGCCTAGCACGAGGCCGCCGCGGTCATTGGCAAGGCGGAACAGATAGTCGGTGCGCAGGCCCGCCTGCACGTTCTCGAAGGTGACGTCGTAGACCGCCTCGCCGCGGCCGAACGGATGGCCGATGTCCTTCAGCATCTGCGTCGCCGCGGGACGGATGTCGAGCTCGGCTGCGCTGACCTCGAGCGAGGCCATCAGCGCATGGGCGTAGGACTTGCTCTGCGCGCCGGTGGCGAAGCCCGGCATCGTGTAGGCCAGGATGTTGGTGCGCGGCAGGCCGAGCAGGTCCATCGCCTTGGCGGCGACGATCAGCGCATGCGTCGAGTCGAGACCGCCGGAGACGCCGATCACGATGCGCTTGGTGCCGGTGGCGCGCAACCGCTGCGTCAGGCCGGCGACCTGTATGTTGTAGGCCTCGTAGCAGTCCTGATCGAGCCGCGCCGCATCGCTCGGTACGAAGGGAAAGCGCTCGACCGCGCGCATGAAACCGATGTCGCCCTCGGTCGGCTGCAGCTCGAAGCCGATGCGGCGATAATGCACGTTGGCGTCCTGCGCGCGCGCATTGTCGTCGAACGTGCCCATCAGCGCCCGCTCCTGGCGCAGCAGGTCGAGATCGATATCGGCGAAGATGGTCTGGCCGGTCTGGCGGAAGCGCTCGCTCTCGGCCAGCAGCACGCCGTTCTCGAAGATCGAGGTCTGGCCGTCCCAGGCGAGATCGGTGGTGGATTCGCCGACACCGGCGGCCGCGTAGATGTAGGCTGCGAGGCAGCGCGCCGAGGTCGAACGGCACAGCAGCGAGCGGGACTCGGCGCGGCCGACGGTGATCGGGCTGCCGGAGAGATTGACGAGCACGGTGGCGCCGGCGAGCGCGAGCTGGGATGCCGGCGTCACCGGGACCCACATGTCCTCACAGATCTCGACGCCGATGACGAGGCCGGCGACGTCGGCGGCAGCGAACAACAGATCGATGCCGAACGGCGCCACGGTCTCGGCGACCTCGATCATCTCGCCGCGGATGCCGGCGCCGGAGGCGAAGTGACGGCCTTCGTAGAACTCGCGATAGGTCGGCAGATAGATCTTCGGCACCACGCCGAGCACCTCGCCGCGGTGGATCACGACCGCGCAATTGTAGACGCGATGGGAAAAGCGCAGCGGCGCGCCGACGATCAGCACCGGCGTCAGATCGTGCGAGGCTTCGACCAGCGTCAGCAGCCCGCGCTGCACGGCGTCGAGCAGCGGGTCCTGCTTGACGAGGTCCTCGATCGCGTAGCCGGACAGACACAGCTCCGGAAACACCGCGACCGCCGCATTCTGGTCGTGGCAGGCGCGCGCCGCCGCCAGGATCGCCGCCGCATTGGCGGCGGGGTCGGCGACGCTGGAGGCCGTGACGCAGGCTGCGACGCGGGCGAAGCCGTGGCGGTAGATCGAGTGGAAATTCATCGTGGCCGTCCATCTCCTGTCGCCCGATCATACGACATGGACCATGACGGGAGCCATAACAAGGGCGGCAGGTCAGCACCGCCCGGTCCGCAGGCGGCGGCGGCCCAGCCGGCTCGGGCGCGCGTCAATTGATTTGCGCGCGCTGCCCGATGCCGGCTAATTCGGGGCCTACGCATTCGAGCAGATCCGGTCGACCGTACGCATGAACCTCTTCGTCATCGGCCTCGGCTACACCGCCCAGCGCTTCGTCGATCGTCACGGCGGCGCCTTCGCGCGCATCTCCGGCACGGTGCGGAGCGCCGACAAGCGCGCGCAATTGCCAGCTCACGACATCGATCTGTTCGACGGCACGACCCCCGCGGCCGCGACGCTGGCCAAGGCTGCCGCGGCCGATGTCGTGCTGATTTCGGTGCCGCCGGGATCCGGCGACGATCCGGCCCTCGCCGCGTTCGGCGATGCGATCACGACGGGGCCGGCGCGGCGCGTGGTCTATCTGTCCACGGTCGGCGTCTATGGCGACCATCAGGGCGCCTGGATCGACGAGGAGACCCCGCTGGCGCCGGAGCACGACCGTGTCCAGGCGCGTGTCCGCGTCGAGCAGGATTGGCGGGCGCGGATCGGCGACCGGCTCGCGGTGCTCCGGCTGGGCGGCATCTACGGTCCCGGCCGCAACGCGCTGGTCGAGCTGCGCGCCGGCCGCGCCCGCCGCATCGTCAAGCCGGGCCAGGTCTTCAACCGCATCCATGTCGACGACGCCGCGAGCGCGATCATGGGCGCGATCAGCCGCACGCAGGGCGGCGCCTGGAACATCGTCGACGACGAGCCGGCGCCGCCGCAGGACGTCATCGCCTACGCCGCCGCGCTGATGGGGATCGACCCGCCGCCCGAGCTGCCGTTCGACCGCGCCGAGCTGTCGCCGATGGCGCGCAGCTTCTACGCCAGCAACCGGCGCATCCGGAATATCCGCGCCAAGCAGGACCTCGGGCTGGTCTTCGCCCACCCGACCTATCGCGCCGGGCTGGATGCGCTGTGGGCGGCCGGCGAAGGACGCTGAGCTGCGAGATTTTCGCGCGCCTTGCAGAAACCTTTGCCGGGATCGGCGATTGCTACGAACAGAGATTGTCATGCGGGCTTGACGCGATTTGACGTCGCACACCGCTCACACACAAAGGACGTTCGACATGCAAAGCGACCAACCGATCAGCTGGCTGATGTTCTTCACGCTGGCGGCCACCATCCTGATCGCGGCCGGGGCGTTCCTGGCGTTCCTGCGTTCGCAGCGCAACCGCGACATCGCGGCGGTCGCGCTCGAAGGTGATGGCCGCGGCCGCGGCATCGCGCCGTCGGGCGCCCTGCCCGAACTCGGCGGCGTGTTCGTGCTCGCTTTGCTCGTTTGCGGCCTGCTGGTCGCCGGCTATCAGAGCGGCGGTGCGACGCGTTTTGCCGGTGGTGACAAGCCGACGCCGGTGCCGACCGCCCCCACCAACACCGATCGCGGCACCACGGTCGGTGCCGGTGCGGCGATCACGCCGCCGCAATCCCCGACCATGACCCAGCCGATGCGGCCCGCCCCCGACACCCGCGTCGCGCCGACGGGATCAGCCAATGGCGCCGGTGCCGAGAGCGGCGGGCATCCCGAGGCGGCTCCGCCGGCCCGGTGAGAGCGCAGACCCGAACAAGACAGAGACCCAGAATCAAAAAGGCCGCGCATGCGCGGCCTTTTTCTATTTGTCAGGCGCCCGCCTCGATCATCAGATCGCGGCGGCGACCTTGTCGAGGCCGATGGTACGGGCGAGCCGGCGCACTTCATCCTTCTGGTCGTCGCGCAGCTGCCACAGCAGCGGCATGGCCGCCGATTTGAGCTGCTGCACCTCGTCGGAATCCGGATCGATCGGCACGGCGCCCGGCTTGGCGGCGCCCTGGCGGGCGACGTGAATCTTGCGGGCGACGGCGCGCAGCGCGGTCTCGACCGCCGGCCAGTAATATTCCTGGCTCGACGACAGCCGCAGCCGCTCCTTGATGCTGGCGATCTGGGTATCCGACAGCAGCGAATAGGCCTTCTGCACTTCGGGCTTCAGCGGCGCCGGTGCCGGCTCGCTCCTGGCCAGGATCTTCGACTTCGGCACCACCGGCTCGACGGCGACAGCCGCGGCGGCCGGCGCCTTCGGCATCTCGGACTCGGTCGGAGCATAGGCATAGGCCTGGCGCAGCGTCGTGCTCGCCGGAGCGCTCGGCTGCTGCTTCTCCTCGGGTGCCGCAAACGTGACCATAGCAAGGCGGTCACCCTTGGCTTCGCGGTTGGAGATCGGGCTCTTTACCACCACCGGCGGCATCATCGCACCCGCTGACGGTACGCTGTCACGCATCAGGACGCTCGTCATGGCCGCGCTTGCGATCAATACCCCCAGCAAAGCGACAAAAGCGATCGACTTCGTCACGCAAATCTCCGTATCCCGGCGGAAACACCGCACTTGGCCGAAAAGTGGGAGTTAATTAAGGCTATACGATGCCACAGAAACACGCCGACCACCATTCCGCCCTGGGACCATGGCGGGATATTTTTTTCATGCCGCGGAAGACAGCTCGGCTGGCATCTGCAGATCGTAGGCGGCCTGGATGTCGGCAATGATGTCGGAGGCTTCCCACAAGGCGGCGGGTTCGACGGAACGAAGGCTGATGGTCCAGTTCCCACCGCGGGCGGTGCGTGGAACACTCATGATGTCGAACTGGACGTTGCGGCACAGCGGATGCCGCTGCAGCGCATGCCCGACCCGGATGCGCATCTCCTCGAGCGTCGCACGCTCCTTGACCTGCCCAACCGCGATTCCCATTGCGCAATTCCGCCAAGTTCAACTCGGCTGATTGTGGAACGGGATGGTTAATGCGGCCTTAAGCACAGCGCGGGCGTTCACTGAACTCGTGGTTTCATCTCTGGTGATTTTGACTCTTTGGCGGAGGTTGGATAGGCGCGGCCGAGTTTGGCGCGTGCCTCGTCGGTTGTGAACATCCATTTGATGGGGTCTCGGGTCTATTTCGCCGTCGTCGCCAGCGCATCTGGCCGTCATGCCTTCGCAATGGGGTTCCGATGAAGCGCTTGACCGGCAATCGATCGGGCGGTTCCTCGCCGACTGTTTCCCCCCGACGCCGCTGTCGAGACGCGGGCCTCAGTCGAGTTCGAGTGGTTGGTAGTTGCCGGTCTTGTCGAGCGCGGTGCCCCAGATCTTGTGCGAAGCCTGGTGCTCGGTGTCCCCGAAAGCAAGATTGACGCCGAGGCCGAGATTGAAGTTGCGCAGCTTTTCAAGCGCGTCGACCAGCCTCTCGGTATCGATCATCGGCCCGGCGTTCTTCAGGCCCTCGATCAGGATGTTCGCAGCAACGTATCCTTCAAGCGAGGTGTAGCTCGGGGTCTCGCCGGGAAAGTACTTGCCCAGCGCCTTCTTGTATTCGAGGACCAGGGTCGAGTAACCCGATACCCCCGGAACGACCTGCGTAACGATGACATTTTCAGTGTAGCGCGGGCCGAGCAGCATCAGTTCGTTGGCGAGTTCCGTCGAGCCGACGAACGACACGTTGCTGTAGATGATGCCGGGATAGAGGTCGCGGGTCTTCTCGATGAACTTCGCCGCTGCCCGGGCGGTCGCCGCCATCACCACGGCCTTGACCGGGATTTTCGACGCTCGCAGCTGATTGACCGCCTCGTCGACATCGACCGTGTTGCGCTTGTAGCTAAGCCGCGTCACGGCAGTCCCGTTCGCGCCGAGCGCGCGGAGCGCCTTGGCCACGCCTGCGGCGGCGGTATCGCCGAGGGAATCGTTCTGCGCGAACACCACGATCTGTCGCGGCTGCAGCTGCCGCCGTTTCACCAGATGCTGCACGATCGCGCTGGTTTCTTCTGCAAAGCTTGGCCGGTAATTGAAGACGTAGCGGTCCGGCGGATCGCGGCGCAAAACATTGGCGCCGGTAAAGGCGGCGAAAAACAGAACCCGCCGCTCCAGCGCAAAGGGGACCGCGACTTCGGCCGTGGCGGCTCCGAAATTGCCGATGTAGCCGAAAACCTTTTCGTTGTCATAGAGCTGCTTCATGGCGGCGAGGGTGCGGGTCGGCTCATAGGCGTCATCGGCGGCGATCAGTTTCAACTTGCGGCCGTTGACGCCGCCGCGGTCGTTGACGCTGTTGAAAGCCACATCGATGCCCAGCTTGAGCTGTCGACCGGTATCTTTCACCGGGCCCGAGAACGGTATGACCGTGCCGAACTTGATCTCGTCGCGGGTCACGCCAGGGACGTTCAACTGCTGCGGCAACATCGGCAAGGGAGCAATCGTGGTAATGTCATCCGGCGGAGCGAAAGCCACCTGAGGCAGCGCGTAGGTAATCTGGGGTGGCGGGTCCTTGACCGACTGCTCAAGGTCGGCGAATTGACGAACTGCGGAGCGGCATTCCACGAGCCCGATGCTCGTGGCTCTGCGTCCGTCGGCGAGATAGCGGTCGAACAAGCGTGTCAACTCGCTGCGATCGGCTTCTGTGTCCGAAACCTCCTTAATGACGGCCTGGAATTTCTCGACGATGAGCTGGACCCGTGGGCGGGAGACCTCGCTACAGGCCAGCGCCGAACCAACGATCAGCCCGACACGCGTGGCAAGAGCGCCAACAGTTTCGATGTGTCGAGGAGCAGCGGCAGTTGCAGACGTCGCAACACAAGTCCCGATCAGCAGTGCAGTCCAGCGAAACGTCATTGGCACGATCCGGTCCTTGTCGGTGAGCTGTGGCGCGTGATCTTGAATCCGTTCGAATGAGTCAGGGGGAGTGCTTCGTTAGCTGGTCCCGGCGTGTTTTCCTCCTTTGTTTTTGGTCGCGCAATCGATCGCAATCGACCGAGGCCGAGATCAAGTTTCCGCATGATCGCCAGCACGGCCAACTTTTCAGCACCGCGTATCGGGCCGCGATGCGTCGATTGAAGATCAACACTTTGGCAAAAATGCAGCCTTCGCACGACGTGTAGTTCGAACCCGGATCAGCGCATCGGGTACCGGCGTATTCCAACACCCAGGCGCGAATAGCAGGTGAGGGACCGGGGACGATGCGCCCGCTGGTGTAGTTATTTTTTGAGCCCCGCTAGTCATATTATTAGATGACAGCGGTATTCGACGAACGAAGCTGCCCGCAATGCGGCTCGTCATGGTGACGCTGCATGAAACCGTCGGTGCTTTGGGTGCGAAATTCTGTGCAGCGTCAGGCAATCAAAAATCAGAGATCTGGAGAGGCGATCGCAAACAACCAAGAGCGGGACAGAGAAGGTTATATAGAACCCTCACGCTCGCAGGCGACGTATCCGGAAGCGTGGCACTGAATCCCAAAGGACGCGATCGCGAAGCGGCGCGTGGTCCTACCGACGGTGGAGAGGCTGACGCTCACGGTCCGGGCAATCTCTTCGTCGCGGCTGCCGGCACCAGCCGCAAGTAAAATCTGCGTCCGCTCGAGCTTGCGGGTGGCATGCTTGCCGTCCCCGAGCAGCGCCATCAGTTCGTCCCGCTCGGCGTGGCTCAGTTCGACCCGACGTACATACATGCTTTGCCTCTTTGTCGGAGGCCGGGACGAATCCAGCGATGAGTCAATAATCAGGCGTGCATTCCACCGAGAAGCAGGGCACCACCTGACTTCATCGACTCCCGCGCGCACATGTTCGGGCGCTCACCCGCCGAAACCGACATGCAGCGCCATCTCGCGTCGTCCCCCTCCAATGCCACGGGTTCGTTCGTCAGCCCGGTATTCCCCGGAGCATCGAGATTCTCCTGCCACCCGAAAACTTGCCCGCCCTCGATTGGCTCGGCATCAAAACGTCAACCACGAGCGATGCTCGCCTGCTCGGCAATGCCCGCGCGGCGATCAGTTGTCGCCGAAGAAACGGAAGCGCGGACCGTCCATGTCGACAGGCTGCGCCGCATAGGCGCGCGGCGACGAATCGTCTCGCACCGCCCGCTCGACGTCGCGCAGATCCTGCTCGCGTCGCTGCCGTCGGCGCTCGGCGACCTGGCGATGCCGCTCGGCGCGCCGCTGTTCCGCGACACGCTTGCGCTCGGCGTCACGCGATTTGACGTCGGCGTCCTGGGCCTTCTCCTGCGCCGTATCCTGCGCTTTCGTCGGCGCGTTGTCCGGCGCACCGGCCAGAGCGTCAGACGAGGATGCGGCTGCCGTCTCCGTCGTCGCCGGCGCAACCCCGGGCTGCGGCGAGGCATTGGCGGACGGCTGAGCTTTCGTGGCCGTGTCTGCCGCAGCCGCGGGGGTCACCTTGATCGGTGCCGATGCAGCCGCCTGCGTCGCAGCCAGATAGGATGTGCCGGTCGGGCTCGGCGATGGCGCGGGACGTTCGATCCGGGTAGGGTCCAGCGAGGCGGTCCTCGGATTCATGCTCTCGCCGATCAGTAGTCCGCCGCCCAGCCCCGCCGCGACGGCGATGGCAACCGTTCCAGCCCCCGTGAAAAAAGCCGTCGAATTGCGCATGGCCATGCTCCTCATGATGGGGCGGCAACGTCCCGCACGCGGCGATGTTCCGGCCGGTCGAGAAGAGACGTCGCGCCGGCTCGTGCGCGACCGACATCCTGTCGGCCTTCCCGCAAAGCCCTGCGGCGACAACTACGATCCGACGACGTCCCGGCCTCATGGTTCGAGACGCACCGCAGACGGCGATCGTACCAAACACCGGCCCGATCGGCGCGGCGCTCCTCACCATGAGGGTTTGGCGCCCAGGGCGGCGCTGCAGATTGACCATGAGAGCCGCATGCTCATGGAGAGGGGACGGTCCCAAAACCGGCGCGGCACATCAACCGTGAGCAGCCTGCTCGCGTCGGGGCCTACCGTTTTCCCTTCGCCATGTTGAGGGCCACCGCGGCGCGGATCAGTGATTTGAACGCGGCCGCGTCGATCTCGTCGCCTTGGTGGAGATCGATGGCGCGGCGGGTGTTGCCGTCGAGGCTGGCGTTGAACAGGCCGGCCGGGTCGGGCAGCGAGGCGCCCTTGGCGAAGGTCAGTTTCACCGCGGCCTTGTAGCTCTCGCCGGTGCAGATGATGCCGGCATGCGACCACACCGGCACGCCGCGCCACTTCCATTCCTCGACCACCTCCGGATCAGCCTGCTTGATCAGATCGCGGATACGGGCGAGCGTTGCGCCGCGCCCGTCGCCGAGTTCCTTGATCCGGGCATCGATCAGGTCCGACGCGGATTCCTTTGCCTCCGTCGGCTTCGAGGCGAGCGGTGCCTTCGCCATGGCCTTGGTCCTCCCACGAGCAACACCGATACACGATCGTGGCAACCCGTGCGAGCCCGATAGCGCTGCTGCACCTGTGCAACAGGTCTCAATGCCGCGAGAACAGATCGCGCAATTTGCAGAGCGAGGTGGTGATATCGAAACGCTGTTCGGGCAGCGGCTCGCCGGCGACGAGGCGTGCGAGCGCGGTCGCGGCATCGGTCTCGCCGGTGAGCACCACGTCGGCGCCGCGCGCCTTCATGTGGCGGATGAAGCCGTCGCCGGCGCTGCCGGCCAGCACGATCGCGACGCCGTCGAGCGGATGCGGCCCGTCGTCGTTGAAATGATGCAGCACCTGCTCCTTCGCGAGCTCGATCCGCGTCGGCTGCGGCAGCGGGGCGTCCTGGCCCTGACCCGCGAGATCATAGACGAGCCAGCATCGCGCCTGCCCGGCGTGACCGCTGACGGCGGTCCAGTCCTTGGTGGGGATGGCGATCTTCATGGCGGGCCTCGGCACAGTCTCAGCAACGCGACCGAGACTACACGGCGGCGCGGGTCCGCCGCGCTGATCCAGCGCAATGCGTCGCCGAGGAAGTGCCCGCGACCGCCGTCCTGAACTGGTCTCCTGAGTACGCGGAGGCGACGCAAGAGGCGAACATGCGAAGCTGGGGGCTGGGATCGATGCACTCACCGCGATGCGGTGAGCTCCCCTTTCCGCAAGGGGGAAGGGAGCGCACTGCCGTCGCGGTGAGAGGTCGAATCCAAGCGACCGAAGATTGATGCCATATCACGACGATCGCTTCTCGATCACAAGACTCTGCACCACGCGCCCGAAATAGCCCCTGACGTCACCGAGCCGCGCCATTGCGAGGCCGGCGCCATCGGGGCCGATCCAGCTTTCGGCGTCGAGCAGGATCCAGTCGCCGACCGGCTCGCGCGCCATGTTCACGGTGAGGTCGGCATTGAGGAAGGTGTAGCTGTGAAAGTCGAGCGCGGCGGAGGTGCCGTTGCAGAAGTCGCTGGCGACCACCGCGCGCATCGCCTGCGACACGGCGTGCCCCTCGACCAGCGGCCAGTCGACGCGGTACCAGATCGCGCCCGGCCCCTTGACGCCGAAGCGGCCGCGCGCGGCGCGCAGGGTCATGCCGCGCACGAACGGGCTGGTGGAGAAATCGGCCGGCTCCGGCTCGGCGTCGTCAGGCCCGACGAGATCGACCGGCAGCCCGCGGATATCATCCGGCAGCGGCACCGCGTCCTGCCTGATCTTGAGCACGGTCGCCGTCACCACGACCGTATCGGAGGCGCGCAGGCGCACGGCGCAAAGCTGGATCTTGCGGCCCTCGCGCAGCACCTCGGTCTCGACGGTGAGCGCAGCGAGCGGCACCGGCCGCATCAGATCGATGGTGACGCGGGCGATGCGCATCGGCGACTTGGTGGCGATGCGTTCGGCCGCCCATACGGCCAGCGCCGACGGCGCGGAGCCATGCTGCATCGTCGGGTCCCAGGGACCCGCGGCATCCGCACTGACCGCGACCTGACCGTCCGCGACGTGGAAGATCGGCCGCATCAGCGCGCGCCTCGCCACGCGTCAGCCGGCGCTGGCAAAGGCGCGATCGGCGCCGTTGGGCAGTTCGATGTCCACCTCGAGCGTCGAGACATGCTTCCCCCGGTCCATGCGGACGATGACCTTGTCCGGATCGAGTACCACATGGCGCGAAACCACCGCGAGGATTTCCTCGCGCAGTTGCAACAGCAGATCGGGCTGGCCGCGCAGGCTCCGCTCGTGCGCGAGCAGGATCTGCAGCCGCTCCCGCGCGACGGGCGCCGAGGCTGTTCGCCCCTTGAAGAGCCGCAGCACGCTCATGCAGCCCTCCGTCCCAGCAGCCGGTTCATCAGGCCCTTGCGCTCGGTCGGGATCTGCATCTCGATCTCCTCACCGAGCAGGCGGCGCATCGCATCGTGATAGGCGCGCGCCGGCGCGCTCGCCGGGCTGTTCAAGGTGACGGGGCAGCCGACATTGGAGGCGCGCAGCACGTCCTGGCTCTCCGGCACGATGCCGAGCAGCGGCGTCGCCAGGATCTCCAGCACGTCGTCGATCGACAGCATCTCGCCGCGCGCGGCGCGGCCGGCATCGTAGCGGGTGATGAGGATGTGCTTCTCGACGCGCTCGCCGTTCTCGGCGCGCACCGTCTTGGAATCGAGCATGCCGATGATGCGGTCGGAATCGCGCACCGACGACACTTCCGGGTTGGTGACGATGATCGCCTCGTCGGCATAGCGCATCGCGAGCATGGCGCCGCGCTCGATGCCGGCGGGGCTGTCGCAGATCACCCAATCGAACGTCTTGCGGAGTTCGTGGATGACGCGGCCGACGCCATCCTCGGTCAGCGCGTCCTTGTCCTTGGTCTGCGAGGCCGGCAGCAGCCACAGGTTCTCCAGCCGCTTGTCGCGGATCAGGGCCTGCGGCAGCTTGGCGACGCCGTGCACGACGTTGATGAGATCGAACACGACGCGCCGCTCGGCGCCCAGGACGAGATCGAGATTGCGCAGGCCGACGTCGAAATCGACGACCACGACCTTCTCGCCGGCCTGCGCCAGCGCCGCGCCCATCGCCGCCGTCGTGGTGGTCTTCCCGACCCCACCCTTGCCCGACGTCACAACAAGAACCTTCGCCATCTTACGAATCCTCCCGGTACTCAGTTCAAAGCTACGATTTTCATGGAATGACCGTCGAGCCGCGCCTGCGCGGCCCGGCCGCGCAATGCGGCGTCGATCTGCTCCGCGGTCTGGTAGTAGCCGTCGATCGCGACCAGCTCGGCCTCGATCTTCTGGCAATAGATGCGCGCCGCCGAATTGCCGTTGATGCCGGCCATGGCGCGACCGCGCAGCGCGCCATAGACGTGGATCGAGCCGCCGGCGACGATCTCGGCGCCCGACGACACCGCTCCGAGCACGGTGACGTCGCCGTCGGGAAACACGATCGATTGGCCCGAGCGCACCGGCTGGTCGAGCAGCAGCGAGGTCGGCTGCTGCAATTGCGGCTTCTCCGGCTCGATCTCCTGCACGGCGCAGTGACGGCCGCCCGACAACAACGGCGGCATGCCGGGCGACAGCCGCCCCTGCTCGACGCCTTCGAGGCCGAGCACGCGGATGTGGCGTGCCTCGATGCTCTTGACGAGATGGGTGATGGCGAGCGGGCTGAGATCCACCGCCGACAGATCGAGCACGATCGGCTTGCCGACGAAGAAGCCGGGCGAGCCCTTGAGCGTGGCATCGAGCTCGTTGAGCCAGTCGGCGATCGGCACGACCGGCGAGAACACGAAGGCGACGTAGGAGCGCCCGCGCAGACGAATAACAGGACGCACCGTTTCAGCGCTGGCACTCATGACCATCCGACAACCCTTCTTAGCGAATGGTTAACTGTCGGCGCCAGATGGTTAACGGAGGGTTAAATCGACGCTAAGTCGCTCGAAAATCGACAGCGGCCCGCCCGACACAGTTCGATGATGATCGAATCAAGGCGCAAATCCGGCACGAATGAGACGCAAATCCCGAACATCTGCGTCAAGCCCCGTCGCGCCTCATTTTAATCACATCATGATGATAACTTTAACGTACATATAATTTGGAACCGACGGCTTTAGGCGGTTCCGTCGATTGACACTCGTCAGGGGGCGGGGCATGGGATCGATAGAGGCGCTGAAGGCACGGTCAAAGTGCCAGGGCGCCTTGCAGGAAGGGACTGCTGGCGTGCGATCGGTGATCGACGCGAAACGTCTGATTCTGCAAGTGATTCCGTGTGAACTGAAGTGGCAAGGCGCTCCCGCTCTTCGTTTGAACCAGCTCTCATACGACCGCAGCAGAAGCGTATCAGTTTACCGGAATCGAGCGTCAGAGGAGTAGCGTATGAGTTCGTTGAGTGAACAAAATCCGATGAACCCGCAGGACCCGCTGCACTATGCACCTCGGTGGCTGCGTGAACGTCCGGAAGCCGCACGTCTATCTCTCGTCGGTGACAACGCCAAGGCAGCAGCAGAGGCGGCCGAGCGTCCCGCTTCGGGACAGCAAGGTCCACTCGATGCTCGTTTGGAGACCGCCGTGTTCGAATCCCTCCGTCAGTCTCTGAACCCGCAGGTGATGCGGGAGCCGCCAGAATTCGAGCGCGAGCGCGACCGCCGCTCGGTCGTGTTCAAGATCGCCGGCCGGTTCGCGGCGGCAACCGGTGTCGCCGCCGTCGTCGCATTGTTCTTCGTCAACATCGTTCCGGTGTGGCGCCAGCCCGATGCGAGTTCGTCGTTCGTCGCCGCCGTGCAATCGATGAAGACGCTGCCGGCGGTCGCGGCCGACGTGCAGGACGCCAAGGCCGACCAGACCAGCGCGCTTCCGGAGCGCGCCGAACCGCAGGCCCCGGCCCTGTCGCAGTTCAAGTCGCTGCTGGCCTCGGATGCCCCGGCACCGGCGGCCGAAGCCGAGACCGCCGAAAAGCCCATGCTGCAGCAATTCATGCAGTGGAACCAGAAGTCGGGTCAGATGGAGCGGGTTCGCTAACGCGTTCCTTCCGAGCCGAATTCAAACATCTCGCACAAGGCGATCATGATCGACGTCCTACCGCAGAAAGCGGCAGCACGCGGTCCGTTGGCTCACGCCCGTGTTGCAGCCCTGCTGCTCGGGACCCTCGTGGCGAGCGGAGCCTTTGCCGTGCCCGGCGAGGCCTATGCCGCACCCGGCGAGTCCGTGAGCGTGGCGCGCCAGCTCGGCGGCCGCGTCGGCCCGATCATCGGCTCGGCGCTCGCCTGCCGCGACATCTCACGGCCGCGCGTCCAGGCCATCATCGAGAAATTCCAGGTCGTCATCCGCGAAGCCGCCACGGGTGTGGCCGACCGTGACGAATTGACCCGCCTGCTCGACCAACATGTGGCGGAAGGTCGCAGCCTGGTCACGTCAGGCCGGATGGATTGCCGCGCCGCGGACCGCCAGCTCGCCGATCTCGAGCAATCCCTTGCAGCGCCGGCCCCGACGCGTCCGAACCTTCCGGGCGTGACGATCGGCCCGACGAGCGCCGTCGCGTCCACGATGCCGGCGCAGATTCTGCCGCCCGCGGTCGAGACCCACGGCATCACGCAGAACCACATCAAGTTCGGCATGGTCATCCCCTATGGCGGCCCCGTGAAGGAAAGCGGGCGACAGCTGAAGATCGGGATCGAAGCCGCCTTCAACCGCGTCAACGAAGCCGGCGGCGTCAACGGCCGCGTGCTGAAGCTCGTCACCGCAGACGACGGCTATGATCCGGCGCGCACGCTCGACGCGATGAAGCAGCTCTACGAAAAGGACCAGGTGTTCGGCTTCATCGGCAATTTCGGCTCGGCCACCGCAGCCGTCGCGATCCCCTACGCGCTCGAACGGCGCGCATTGTTCTTCGCGCCCTACACCGGCGCCAACGTGGTGCGCCACGATCCGCCCGATCGCTACGTCTTCAACTACCGGCCGAGCTACGCCGAGGAGACCGACGCGCTGGTCCGCTACCTCGTGAAGATCCGCAAGCTGCAGCCGCGGCAGATCGTCGTGTTCGCCCAGAACGACACCTTCGGCGATGCCGGCTTCGCCGGCGTGTCCAAGGCGTTCCGCACGCTCGGCGCCAACGAGAACGCGATCGTGCGGGTGAACTATCCGCGCAACAGCGTCGACGTCGACGACGCCATCAGCCAGCTCAAGCTGCTGAAGACGCCGGTCCGCGCCGTGATCATGCTGGCCACCACGCGCGCCGCCGCCAAGTTCATCGAGAAGACGCGCGACGTCTTTCCTGGCGCTCTCTTCGCCAACATCTCGGCGGTCGACGGCTCCGCGCTCGCCAGCGAGCTGATGCTGCTCGGCCCGCGTTATACCGAGGGTGTCATCGTCACGCAGACGGTGCCGGGCGTCTCGGGCTATTCCAGCCTGGCGCTGGACTACAAGAACGCGCTGGCGACGTACTTCCCGGGCGAGCCGGCGGACTACATGTCGTTCGAAGGCTACGTTTCGGCGAGCATCCTGATCGAAGGATTGAAGCGCGTCGGCCCCCGTTTCGACACCGAGCAGTTGGTCGAGACGCTCGAGACCCTGCGCAACCTCGATCTCGGACTCGGCGTCCAGCTCGGCTTCGGCCGCTCAGAGCACCAGGCCTCGCACAAGGTGTGGGGAACCGCGCTCGACGCAAGCGGCAGCTATCAGCCGATCGAACTTGACTAGAATACCGCCGGGAAGAAACCGGCACCTGCTACCAACGATAAAAGCGCGACAGAGAAACCCGACATTAATTCGAAATGGCACGAATGAACGAGTGACGAGGAGCAGTCTAACGAGAGAAGCGGATAGTCCAGATGACGGTGCAGTGGTCTGCGTTGATAGTCGTTAGCTTTTTTGGAGCATATTTGGGCCCTGCATTGGCAGCCGCGCCCGATGCCGTGCGGGAATTTGCCGGCCGCGTGGGCCCGATCGTGGGGCAGGCCTCCGCCTGCCAGGACATCGCGCAGGGGCGCGTTCAGACCATCGTCGACAAGGTCCGCGAAGTCATTCGCCAGGCGTCGACCAATGACGGCGAGCGCGATCAGCTGACACGCGCTTTCAACGGCTACATCGCCGACGGCCGCAGCCGCATCGGCGCCTCGCAGGCGAGCTGCGCGAACGCCGAAAAGCAGCTGGTCGAGCTCGAGCGTTCGCTGAGTCAGCCGGCGGCGGCCGGCCCGCGGCCGTCCTCTCCGGCCGAGGCGACGACCGGTGCCGTGACCGCAGCCGAGGTGCGCGGCGTCACCGACCGCGAAATCCGTTTCGGCATGGTCCTGCCGTTCTCCGGCGTCCAGAAGGAGGTCGGTCACGAGATGAGGCTGGGGATCGAGACCGCCTTCGCCCGCGCCAACGAGGGCGGCGGCATCAACGGGCGCATGCTGCGGCTGGTCGTGGCCGACGACGGCTACGATCCGAACCGCACCGCCGCGGCGATGGCCCAGCTCTACGAGAAGGAGCAGGTGTTCGGCTTCATCGGCAATATCGGCACGGCCAACGCTCAGGCGGCCATCCCCTATGCGCTGGAGCGGCGGATGCTGTTCTTCGCCCCCGATACCGGCGCGGCCTCGGTGCGGCGCGATCCGCCGGACCGCTACGTCTTCAACTACCGGCCGAGCGATGCCGAGGAGGCTGAAGCGCTGGTGCGTTATCTGGTCAAGATGAAGCGGATTCCGCCGCGCCAGATCGCCGTCTTCACGCAGCAGGACGCCCTGGGCGACGACGGCTACGCAGGTGTCGCCAAGGCCGTTCGGCATTTGAACATCAGCGAGCCCGTGGCGCGCTTCAACTATCCACGCGCGACGATCGATGTCGACGACGCCGTCAACCAGATCAAGGCCCACAAGCCCGCGATCAAGGCCGTCATCATGGTGGCCACCAGCCGCGCGGCCGCGAAGTTCATCGAGAAGACACGGGATGCGATGCCCGACCTGATCTGTGCTACGATCTCCGTCGTTGGATCGACGGCGCTCGCGACAGAATTGAAGCTGCTCGGACCACGCTTCACCCGAGGCGTCATCGTGACGCAGGGCGTCCCGGCGGTTTCCGGCTATTCGAGCCTTGTCCTGGACTACAAGAATGCGTTGACGAAATTTGCGCCCGGCGAAGCGCCGGACTACACGTCTCTGGAGGGTTACATCGCGGCGACGATCCTGATCCAGGCGCTGAAGCAGACCAACCCGCTCGACACCGAACGGCTGGTCGACACGCTCGAATCGATGCGCAGCCTCGATCTGGGCCTCGGCGCTCCCCTGTCATTCGGGCGCGCGGAGCATCAGGCTTCGCACAGGATCTGGGGCACCGCGCTCGACGAAAACGGCACGTATCAGGCAATCGAATTGGAATAGACCGAGATCGAGGGGACGAACTGGTTGTACGCGACGCATTAGCAAAGTCTAAAGTATGATCGGAAAAAGCCGTGCCGGGTTACCGAAATGGTCATGCTCTTAGGGAAGGCTGGTCTGTGCATGGTGGCGGTCTCGCGTTTTCTCCATCGCAGACACAGAGCGTCAAATCACCAGGCGGAAGACCTGGATGGGGTCCATAGTGGGATAGTGGCAATGAGTTTTCGTTCTAGCGTATTCTTGGTTGCGGCATTGCTCGCAACGCCCGCCAGCGCGGCGGGCACCAATGCGGACGTGGTGCGTAATCTCGCGAGCCGGGTCGGGCCGATCGTGGGAGCAGCGTCCGCCTGTCAGGCGATCGACCAAGGCCGCGTTCAGGCCATCGTCGACAAGTTTCGCGAGGTGATCCGGGAAGCCTCCACCGGCGGCTCGGATCGCGACGAACTGACCCGCGTGTTCAACGGCTATGTCGCCGACGGCCGCAATCGCGTGGGCGCGTCCCAGACCGACTGCAACACCGCGGGCCGCCAGCTCGCCGAGCTCGAGCGTTCGCTCGGGCAGACGGCGCCGAGCCAGACCGCCACCAGCCTCGCCGGGGTGATCGCTCCGTCCGCCGCGGTTGCCGCAACCGCACCGACGGCGACACTGCCGCCGCCGGCCGCCAGCAACGTCCAGGGCGTCACCCCCAACGAGATCCGGTTCGGCATTGCCGCACCGTTCTCGGGCGCGGCCAAGGAGCTCGGCCGGCAGATGAAGATGGGCATCGAGGCGGCCTTCAACCGCGCCAACGACAGTGGCGGCATCGGCGGCCGCTCGCTGCGCCTGTTCTCGGCCGACGACGGCTACGAGCCGTCGCGGACGCTGGACGCGATGAAACAGCTCTACGATAAGGACAAGGTGTTCGGCTTCGTCGGCAATGTCGGCACACCGACCTCCGCCGTCGCGATGCCCTATGCGCTGCAGCGCCGGGTGCTGTTCTACGGCGCGTTCACCGGCGCCAACATCCTGCGCAACGACCCGCCGGATCGCTACGTGTTCAACTACCGCGCCAGCTATGCGGAAGAGACCGACACGGTGGTGCGCTATCTCGTGAAACTGCGCCGTCTGCAGCCGCGCGACATCGCAGTCTTTGCGCAGCAGGACTCCTACGGTGATGCCGGCTTCTCCGGCGTGGCGAAGGCGTTCCGCTCGCTCGGACTGGCCGACACCTCGATCGTGCGCTTCAACTACAAGCGCAACACGGTCGATGTCGACGAGGCCGTCAACCAGCTGCGGGCGATGAAGAATCCGCCCAAGGCGATCGTCATGGTCGCGACCTACCGGGCGGCGGCGAAGTTCATCGAGAAGACCCGCGATCAGCACCCGAGCATGATCTACACCAACGTATCGTTCGTGGGTTCGACCGAGCTGTCCGACGAGCTGATGCTGCTCGGCCCGCGCTACGCCAGCGGCGTCATCGTCACCCAGGTGGTGCCGGCGGTCGGCGGGTATTCCAGCGCCGTGCTCGAATACAAGAATGCGCTGGAGAAGTACTTCCCGGGCGAGGCTCCGTCCTACGTCTCGTTCGAGGGCTACATCGCGGCCAACGTCCTGATCCAGGCGCTCCGCAAGGTCGGCCCGCAGCTCGATACCGAGGCGCTGATCGATACGCTCGAGAACATGCGCGACCTCGATCTCGGCCTCGGCGCCAAGCTCGGCTTCGGCCGCGCCGAACACCAGGCCTCGCACAAGATCTGGGGTACGGCGCTGGACGAGCGCGGCAAGTTCCAGGCGATCGAGCTGGAATAGCCCGCCCGCCCCGAGGCGAACTTCAACGTCGAGAACGCGGCAGCCCCTGGTTGCCGCGTTCTGATTTTGGCCGTTCTGTTTTCGAGCCGTTCTGCCGTCTTGGCGACGTGTGAGCGTCGGCGGGAGCCGCGCCGCGGCTCGGAAGCCCTTGGCGCGATCGAGCAGCCGCGGTGGTGCCTGCAACGTGACGCATCGGGAGAGAGCCGGGACGCAAGCGCGGCTCCCCGTAGCGGCAGGCTCGCGCTCGGTCGGGAGAGCCGGGACCGCCTCGCCTCACAACGGCGGATCGATTGCCTCGTCATATTCCTTCTTGAAGCGCGCGATCAACTCGGCGGCCGGCAGCACGTCCTTGATGGCGCCGATGCCCTGGCCCGAGCCCCAGATCTCCTTCCACGCCTTCGGCTTGGCGCGCTCGCCGGAAGCATCGGTGCCGAAGCTCATCGTTGACGGATCCGAGGTCGGCAGGTTGTCCGGATCGAGACCGGCGGCGACGATCGACGGCTTCAGATAGTTGCCGTGCACGCCGGTGAACAGGTTCGAGTAGACGATGTCGTCGGCGCCTGAACTCGTGATCATCTGCTTATAGCCCTCGACCGCGTTCGCCTCCTTGGTGGCGATGAAGGCCGAGCCGACATAGGCGAAGTCGGCGCCGAGAATGCGCGCGGCGCGGATGGCACGGCCGTTGCCGATGGCGCCCGACAGCGCGACCGGCCCGTCGAACCAGGTCCGCGTCTCCGCCACGAAGGCGAACGGCGAGATCGTGCCGGCATGACCGCCGGCGCCGGCCGCGACCAGGATCAGGCCGTCGGCGCCCTTCTCGATCGCCTTGTGGGCAAACTTCTGATTGATGACGTCGTGAAAGACGATGCCGCCCCAGCGATGCGCCGCCTGGTTGAGTTCCTCGCGCGCGCCGAGCGAGGTGATCATCATCGGCACCTTGTACTTCTCGCACAGCGCCAGATCCTGCTCGAGCCGATTGTTGGAGCGATGCACGATCTGATTGACCGCGAACGGCGCCGACGGCGCTTCCGGATGCGCGCGATCATGGGCGGCGAGTTCTTCGGTGATGCGCGCCAGCCATTCGTCGAGCAGCGCGGCCGGCCGCGCGTTTAGCGCCGGAAACGAGCCCACCACGCCGGCCTTGCACTGCGCGATCACGAGATCCGGCACGGAGATGATGAACAGCGGCGAGCCGATCACGGGGATCGACAGACGCCCCTTGAACAAGGCGGGCATGGACATGGACGGGAATTCCTCTTGCGTTGAAATGCGGAAACGCTCGTGTCGCGAGCATGCCCGACATCATGCCGTGATGGCAATTCGCTCGCAGAGGGACCGGAAAAGCCCGTGGGTGGTCTTGCGTTGAGGCGCTGGCGCGCGCCCGCTCACTGGCACAGCGCCGAGGTCACGAACGTGTCGATGCGGCAATCGCCCGGCTTGCGCTGTCGGCCGGGGATCAGCACTCGGGCCGAGCAGCTCTCCGCGGAATCGGTGTTGAGGCTCTTGCCCTCCTTGTAGCCCTTGCCTTGGCACAGCCGGTCGGCGCCGAGCTTGCAATCGGGCGTGCCGTTGGCGGCAACCGGACAGGCCATGCGGCCGGAGATCATGGTGGAGGGCCTGGCGAGCCGCGAGAGCGTGTCGCCGGTCTCCTTCAGCACGCCGGTCGGGTTGCCACCGCCTTTCGGCGCGGCTGGCCGATCAGCTGGCTGCGGCTCGGGTCCGGCTTGGTCCGCGGGAGGTGCCGCCGCCTCGGCGCCGGCGGCCGCGGGCTCCGCGCCGGCGTCGCTTGGGCGCTTCAGCGGAATGATCGACATCTTCTCGAACAGCTTGCCGAGTTCCTCCACCAGACCCGGGTTGGAAGGCTGCGGCGCAGGTGCGGCGGCAGGCGGCGGTTGCGGCGCCTCGCGCAGGCCGGCGGCGGGCGGCGATTGAGCCCATGCCACGGCAGCGGAGAGCGCGACGGCGATCAACGCCGAGCCCGCCACCAGCCCTGGGCGCCGCAGCGTCATCAGATCAGCTTCACCGCGATGACGAAGCCCGCCACCAGCACGATCGCGCCGATGGCCACCCATAGTCCGAGGTGCTTCTCGATGTGCACCCTGATCCATTCGCCGTAGCGGTTGAGCAGGATCGCAGCGATGAAGAAGCGGCCGCCGCGGGCCACGATCGAGCAGAGGATGAACAGGAACAGGTTGTAGCCGGCGAATCCCGACGTGATCGTGACGAGCTTGTAAGGGATCGGCGTCAGCCCCTTCAGCAGGATGATGACGGCGCCCCACTCGGCATAGGACGCGCGAAACGCCTCGACCTTGTCGCCCAGCCCGTAGAGCTGGATCAGCCATTGGCCGAGCGAGTCGTAGAGCAGCGCGCCGATCGCATAGCCGACGAGGCCGCCCGCGACCGAGGCCGCAGTGCAGACGCCCGCGAACAGCCAGGCCCGTTGCGGCTTGGCCAGCGACATCGGGATCAGCATCACATCCGGGGGCACCGGAAAGAACGAGCTTTCAGCGAAGGCAATCGCAGCCATGATCCAGAGGGCATGCGGCTTGTGGGCGGCGTCGATACACCAGTCATAGATCCGTCTGAGCATGGTCCGCGATGAAGCAAACCGGGCCGGGTTTGTCCATGGCGATGTGCCGAAGTCGCTGCCGATCCCTGCGGACGGATGCGAATCCGCTAATTCCGCTTGCGGATCGTGCGCTCCCCGAGCGCGACGATCGGTCGCGACAGGCGCTCGGGCGCGGCCTTCGCGAGCTTCATCTCCGCTTTCGGCAGCTTCTCGGCGATGCCGAGCAGCAGCTCACGCCGATCCATCTCGCGCCAGACATCCTCGGGCCGGATATCGAGTTCGGCCCAGAGCACCGCCAGATTGTACATCAGGTCGGCGCTTTCCCGCACGACGGCCTGGGCGTCGCCATTGACCGCATCGATCGCCACCTCGATGGCCTCCTCGGCGAGCTTCTTGGCCATTTTGGGAGCGCCCTGCCGGATCAGCTTGGCCGTGCGCGAGCGCGCAGGATCCAGATCCCTGGCTGCCAGAACCGCGCGATAGAGCCGCTCGATCGAATCGGTCATTCAGCCACAATAGTTAAAAACGGTGGCGCGGGTGTTAACGTTTGCAGCAGACATGAAAAAATCCGCCGGCGCAGGGCCGGCGGATTTTGTTCCTGGGTCCGTTATCACCACTGATTGTAGTAGCCGCCACCGTAATACGGGCCACCGCCGTAATACTGATAGCTCGGACCACCGTAGCCGTAATAGGCCGGGCGACCATAGTAGTGGTCCTCGTAATAGGAGCGGCGGTTCTGCGCCGCCGCGATGGCGAGGCCGGTGCCGACGATGCCGGCGAAGGCGGCCGCTGCGGCCGCGCCGCCATTGCCGCGATAGTGCCGACGGCGCGCACTGACGTCGGTCAGGCCGCCATCATGAGCCATCTTGGCGACGGCGCCCTTCTCGGCCGGCGCAGAGCCGGCAAAAGCGAGAGTCGGCTGCACTGCCGTTAGAGCCACCGCGGCCATCGTCGCTAGGACGGTGGCACGGCCGAAGCGTGAAACACTTCCCCGCTGTGCGATCATGTGAATCCTCCATTGATCAATCTCGCGAACCAACTCTCGAACCCGTCCTACAGTTCCCTCGCGGAAACCATGAGTCGAAGCCGCAAAAAGCCGCAGGCCTCGCTCATGGACCATTCAGATTCGATCGGACATGATCAGGCACCGCCGGTGCCGAGCGGCCCGTCACGAAATTGACACGTCGCGTGCCACAGGGGCCGGTGAACTGATTAGAATACCGGCGTGACAAGACCGGTGCGACCTGCGAATACCGGCGTGACCTGATGCGTATGCTAAGACCAGCCACCCTCTTTGCCATGGTGCTTCTCGCCGCTTTCGTCGTGCCCGCATGGCTGTCACCGCAGGTCGCCGCAGCGGAGGAGCCGAAGCGCCCCGTCGCCGTCATGTTCGCGCTCGATCGTCCGATCGATGGCAGCATGGCACCATTGGTGCTCGCAGCCAGCCGCGGGCTGTTCAGCGCCGAGGGCGTGGCCGTCACCCTGACCACAGCCAAGAACTCCGCCGATGCGATCGCGCGCGTAGCGTCGGGCGAGAGCGACGTTGCGCTCGCCGACATCAACGAGTTGATCCGCTATCGCGACGGCGCGGGAAGTCAGCCGGTCAAGGCGGTGTTCATGCTGTTCAACACGGCGCCCTATGCCATCATCGCCCGCAGGAGCCGCGGCATCGGCGGGCTGACCGACCTCGAGGGCAAGACGCTGGGCGTCGCCGAGGGCGACCTCGCGATCCGGCTGTGGCCGGCGGTGGCCCGGCACAATCATCTCAAGACCGAGACGATCAAGCTGTCGCGCGTCGGCGCGGCCCTGCGCGAGCCGATCCTGTCGGCCGGCCAGGTCGATGCCGTCAGCGGATTTTCCTACCTCTCGGCGCTCAATCTGCGGGACCGCGGCGTACCGGCCGCCGATCTCGTGGTGCTGCGCTTCGCCGATTACGGCTGCGAGGCGTATGGTCATGCGGTGATCGTCAGTCCCGGCTTTGCGGCCAAGCAGCCGGCTGCGGTGAAGGGCGTGCTGCGGGCACTGACGTCCGGACTCCAGCTCGCGATCAAGGATCCCGCCGGCGCCGTCGCCGACGTGGTGAGCCGGATGGACGATGCCTCGCGCGAGCTCGAACTGGAACGGCTGCAGACCGTGCTGGCCGACAACGTGCTGACATCCGACGTCCGCCGTGACGGCATCGGCGGCATCGATCCGACCCGGTTCGAGCGCGCCCTCGACCAACTCGCCGAGGACGGCAAATTCCATCACAAGCGTCCGCTGCCGGCCGACATCTTCGACGACAGCTTCCTGCCGCCCGCCGACAGCCGCCTCGTCAACTGACGCGCCGCGATTGCGCTGTCGCTCGATGGCGATCCCTTGCTAACATGTCGCGGCGCTGCGCCCCGATTCCGTCTCTGCCTGCACGAAGCCCTCGCCCATGTCCCTGCTCCGCCTCTATGTCCGCGTGCTCCATCTGCTCGGAAAGGAGGGGCGGCTGGCCTGGATCGTCGCGTTCGCCAACCTCGCGCTCGCGGTGGCGCAGTTCGCCGAGCCGGTGCTGTTCGGACGCATCGTCGATGCGCTGTCCGGCAACGCGTCGACCGGTACCGCGTGGCCGCTGCTCGCGGCCTGGGCGGGGTTCGGCCTGTTCACGATTCTGGCCAGCGCCTGGGTGGCGCTGCAGGCCGACCGTCTCGCCCACCGCCAGCGCCACGCCGTGCTGACGAGCTATTTCGAGCACATCCTGCAGCTGCCGCTGACGTTCCATTCCGGCACCCATTCCGGCCGGCTGATGAAGGTGATGATCAACGGCACCGACGGGCTGTGGCACCTGTGGCTGTCGTTCTTCCGCGAGCACTTCAGTGCGATCATGTCGGTGGTCGTGCTGCTGCCGCTGTCGCTCTACCTGAACTGGCGGCTCGCGATCCTGCTGTTCGTGCTCTGCGTCGTGTTCACGGTGCTGACGACGCTCGTCGTGCGCAAGACCTACGGCATGCAGAGCGAGGTCGAGGAGCACTACAGCAACCTGTCGGCGCGTGCCTCCGACGCGCTCGGCAACGTCGCGCTGGTGCAGAGCTTCGTGCGGATCGATGCCGAGGTGCAGGGCCTGCGCAACGTCGTCGGCCAGTTGCTGTCGTTGCAGATGCCGGTGCTCGGCTGGTGGGCGCTGGTGACGGTCATCACCCGCGCCTCCACCACCATCACGGTGCTCGCGATCTTCACGCTCGGCATCGCCCTGCATCAGGCCGGAATCACGTCGGTGGGCGAGATCGTGATGTTCGTGTCGTTCGCGACCATGCTGATCCAGAAGCTCGAGCAGGTCGTGTCGTTCATCAACAACGTGTTCATGGAAGCGCCGCGGCTGGCCGAGTTCTTCACCGTGCTCGACGCCGTGCCCGCGGTGCGCGACCGCCCCGACGCGATCGATGTCGGACGCCTTTCGGGCCTCGTCGAATTCAACGACGTCTCGTTCTCCTATGACGGCAAGCGTCCGGCGGTGCAGGACCTCAGCTTCACGGCGCTGCCCGGCCAGACCATCGCGCTGGTCGGACCGACCGGCGCCGGCAAATCGACCGCGATCGCACTGCTGCATCGCGCCTTCGATCCGCAGTCCGGCTTCATCAGGATCGACGGCATGGATGTCCGCGGTCTCAAGCTCGCGGCGCTGCGCCGGAACATCGGCGTCGTGTTCCAGGAGGCGCTGCTGTTCAACCGCTCGATCCGCGAGAACCTGCTGGTCGGCAAGCCCGATGCGACCGAGGCGGAACTGCGCAGCGCGGCTGCCCGCGCCCAGGCGCTCGACTTCATCGAGCGCGCCGACCAGGGCTTCGAGACCAATGCCGGCGAGCGCGGCCGCATGCTGTCGGGCGGCGAACGGCAGCGGCTGTCGATCGCTCGCGCGCTGTTGAAGGATCCACCGATCCTGATTCTCGACGAAGCGACATCGGCGCTCGATGCCGTCACCGAGGCCAAGCTCAACGCCGCGCTCGACGAGGTCATGAAGGGGCGCACGACCTTCGTGATCGCACACCGGCTCTCGACGATCCGCAACGCGACCAAGATCCTGGTGTTCGAGAACGGACGCGTGATCGAAAGCGGAACGTTCGATGAACTCGTTGCCAAGGCCGGCCACTTTGCGGAACTCGCCAAGGCTCAGTTCATGGTGCAGGAAAACGCGCGCGCGACTCTCGGCGCAATCGAGCACGACTCCGCCCCCGTCAAGGTCCGGTAGCGGTACGCTTTCATCGTGAATTGAACGGCTGGCCCCTGTTCTGGCGCATCGACCCGGTATAGGTTCGCGGCCTGCCGCGAGCATAGCGGCGCCGGACACGCTTGAAACCCGATAGCCCGTTTGCCCACCTCGCCGCGCGAGGCGGGTTCTCAAAGGACCGGACCCGACCAGTGCAGACGCTTCGCCTGTTGTTCCGCCATACCCCCATCACGATCCTTCTGCTCGCTGCGACTCTCGTGCTTGCTCCCCGTGGGGCCAATGCCGAAGCGCTGCTGCTCGTCGAAGCCGACAGCGGCAAGGTGCTGGAAGCGCAGAACGCGACCTACCCGTGGTATCCCGCCTCCGTCACCAAACTGATGACCGCCTATGTAACGCTGAAGGCGGTGAAGGACGGCAAGCTGTCGCTCGACACGCTGGTGACGGTCTCGCCCACGGCGGCCTCGCAATCGCCGTCGAAGATGGGTTACCGGCCGGGCACGCAGCTCACCATCGACAACGCGCTCAAGATGATGCTGGTGAAGTCCGCCAACGACATGGCGGTGGTGCTCGCCGAGGGCGTCGGCGGCTCGATTGACGGCTTCTCGATCATGATGAACGAGACCGCGCAGAAACTCGGCATGACGCAGACGAGCTACGTCAATCCGAACGGCCTGCCGGCCGACGGACAGATCACCTCGGCGCGCGACCTCGCGATCCTGGCGCGGGCCATCATCCGCGACCTGCCGGAGTACGAATACTTCGTCCACATCCCTTCGATCCGCTACGGCCGCCGCGTGGTGCAGAACTTCAACCGGCTGATCGGGCGCTACCCCGGCGCCGACGGTTTCAAGACCGGCTTCATCTGCGCCTCCGGCTACAATCTCGTCGCGTCCGCGACCCGCAACGGCAAGCGCCTGATCGCTGTCGTGCTCGGCGCCTCGTCGGGACAGATGCGCGCCGTGCGTGCGATCCAGATGCTCGATCGCGGCTTCAACACCAACCAGCTCGGCTGGCTGAAGGCGCCGCTCGGCAATGTCGATCAGCTGGCGCCGGTCGATGCCACCCCGCCGAATCTGCGCGACGACATGTGCGGCGGCAAGCGGCACCGGCCCGCGAGCGACGACGACGAGGAGACGATCGCCGGCGCCGACGGCGAAGCCACCGGCGGCACCTTGCTGGCCGGGTTGCAGGCCCCGACGCTGAAGCCGTCGGATATCCTCGCTGCCGCCCAGGCGCCGTCGGAACCGGTGGTCGTCTATACCGGCCCGACCCGGACCGGTGCGGCCTTGATCGCAGCGGTGGCTGCCGATGCCGACGCCCAGACCCCGCCCAAGCAGCGCGGCAAGAAGGCGCATGCCGCCGCCAGGACGAATGCCAAGCCCGCGACCCGGACGGCGGCCAAGACCGACGGCGACGCGAAGCCGGCCGGAAAGCCCAGTGCCAAGTCGACCGACGTCAAGTCGGCCGATGCCAAGTCAACCGATGGAAAGTCGACCCCGGCGAAGCCGGCCGCCGCACGCCATGTCGCGGCCAAGCATGACGGGACGAAATCGGCGGAAAAACCCGGGTCTGACGCCGCGGCCAAGCCCGCCAAGCCGAAGGCGGCCGCCAAGCCCAACGCCGACGGCAAGCCCAAGGCCGACGGCAAGCCGGCGCCGAAGGACGGCTGATCCCGCGCCGCACGCGCGGCCGGCGTTGATCCTCGCCGCCGGCCGGACGGCCGTCGTCTCTTCCTCTTTCGTCTACGCCTGCGCCGCTTGCCTTGCCCGGCCGGAGATTCGATATTGGCCGCCGGCTGCGACCGGCGCGAACGGGTCGAGCGACCATAAGAGACGACAAGAGAGGAAGGGTTCATGGAGCGCATCTGGCTCAAGCACTATCCGGCCGGCGTTCCCGCAGACATCGATCCCGGCAAATATCAATCGCTGGTCGAGCTGCTGGAAGAGAGCTTCAAGAAATTCGCCGATCGCCGCGCCTTCATCTGCATGGACAAGGCGATCAGCTATCGCGAGCTCGACGACATGTCGGTCGCGATGGGCGCCTATCTGCAGGGCCTGGGATTGCCGAAGGGCGCGCGCGTCGCGCTGATGATGCCGAACGTGCTGCAATACCCGATCGCGATCTCGGCGGTGCTGCGCGCCGGCTACACCGTGGTCAACGTCAACCCGCTCTACACGCCGCGCGAGCTCGAGCACCAGTTGAAGGATTCCGGCGCCACAGCGATCATCGTGCTGGAGAACTTCGCCCACACGGTGCAGCAGGTGGTCGGCCATACCGAGGTCAAGCACATCGTCGTCGCCAGCATGGGCGACCTGCTCGGCTTCAAGGGCGTGATCGTCAATCTCGTCGTCCGCCGGCTGAAGAAGATGGTGCCGGCATTCTCGCTGCCCGGCGCCGTGACGTTCAACGATGCGCTCGCCGCCGGGCGCGGCAAGCGATTCCAGAAGCCTGTGATCGGGCCCGACGACGTCGCCTTCCTGCAATATACCGGCGGCACCACCGGCGTCTCCAAGGGCGCCACCCTGCTCCATCGCAACGTCGTCGCCAACGTGCTGCAGAACGACGCCTGGCTGCAGCCGGCGCTGGACCGGCCGCCGCAGGTCGATCAGTTGCTCGTCGTCTGCGCGCTGCCGCTCTACCACATCTTCGCGCTGACCTGCTGCTTCCTGCTGGCGCTGCGCGCCGGCGGCGCCAATCTGCTGATCCCCAATCCGCGCGACATCGCCGGCTTCATCAAGGAGCTGATGAAGTACCAGGTCAGCAACTTCCCGGCCGTCAACACGCTCTACAACGGCCTGTTGCACCATCCCGATTTCAAGAAGGTCGACTTCTCCAAGCTGAAGATCTCCAACGGTGGCGGCATGGCGGTGCAGCGCGCGGTCGCCGAGCAGTGGAAGCAGGCGACCGGCTGCAGCATCGCCGAAGGCTACGGCCTGTCCGAGACCGCGCCGGTGCTGACCTGCAATCCGCCGACGTCGACGGAGTTCACCGGCACGATCGGACTTCCGCTGCCCTCGACCTGGCTCTCGATCCGCGACGATGACGGCAACGAGGTGCCGCTCGGACAGGCCGGCGAGATCTGCGCCAAGGGCCCGCAAGTCATGGCCGGCTACTGGAACAGGCCCGACGAGACCGCCAAGGTGATGACCGCGGACGGCTTCTTCCGCACCGGCGACATCGGCGTCATGGCCGCGGACGGCTCGGTCAAGATCGTGGACCGCAAGAAGGACATGATCCTGGTCTCCGGCTTCAACGTCTACCCGAACGAGGTCGAGGAAGTGATCGCGATGCATCCGGGCGTGCTGGAGACCGCAGTGATCGGGCTGCCGGACGAGAAGACCGGCGAGGTCGTCAAGGCGTTCGTCGTGAAGAAGGATTCCAGCCTCACGGCCGAGGACGTCATCAAGCACTGCCACGAGCAGCTGACGAACTACAAGGTGCCGAAGCAGATCGAGTTCAGGACCGAGCTGCCGAAGACCAATGTCGGCAAGATCCTGCGGCGGCAGCTGCGCGACGAGAAGAAGGATCCGGCGGCGGCCGCCTGAGCCCATTGGCTCGGGACCACCGGCCGTGCGATGACGGACACGTGAACGAGGCGGGCCGTTGCTGTTTCCGGCCCGCCGCCTAGTGTAGCGCGCACCGCGCAAGACATTGCACAAGACACATCCAGGGGAAGGAGTTTTCGATATGACGATCCAGGTTGGCGAGAAGCTGCCGCAGGGCCAATTCCGCGTGATGACCGAGGAAGGTCCGCAGGTCAAAACCACCGACGACATCTTCAAGGGCAAGAAGGTGGCGCTGTTCGCGGTGCCCGGCGCCTATACCGGCACCTGCCACAAGATGCATCTGCCGAGCATCTTCCTCAACGCCTATGCGATCAAGGACAAGGGCGTCGACACCATCGCCATCATCTCGGTCAACGACGCGTTCGTCATGAACGCCTGGAAGCGCGACACCGACCAGCGCGACGAGGCCGTGTTCCTGGCCGACGGCAATGCCGATTTCACCAAGGCGATCGGCATGGAGCTCGACGCCTCCGGCGCCGGCCTCGGCATCCGCTCCAAGCGCTATTCGATGCTGGTGGAAGACGGCGTGGTCAAGAAGCTCAACCTCGAAGCCGCACCGGGCAAGGTCGAGGTTTCGGGCGGTGATACGCTGCTCGGGCAGCTGTGATCTGACGACCTCTCGGTTGAGGCACAC
Organism: Bradyrhizobium oligotrophicum; assembly: GCF_051168495.1. Taxonomy (GTDB): domain Bacteria; phylum Pseudomonadota; class Alphaproteobacteria; order Rhizobiales; family Xanthobacteraceae; genus Bradyrhizobium; species Bradyrhizobium oligotrophicum_A. The sequence continues at coordinate 124,709 of NZ_JBNPVB010000002.1, forward strand.
CGCCTCCGCACCAACAGTGTCATTCCCCGCGAAGGCGGGGAATCCAGTACACCGAGGCCGCTCGGCACAACACGACTGTCAGTGAATACTGGATCGCCCGGTCAAGCCGGGCGATGACAGTGGAGAGTGTGGCAACAACGGCGGCTCATGAGCCGGTCAGCCCCGCACGTTCTTCTGCATCCTTGCCATCGCCACCCCGTCACGCGCGAGTTGGTCGGCGCGCTCGTTCTCGGCGTGGCCGGCATGGCCCTTGACCCAGTGCCAGTTCACCTTGTGCGGCTTCAGCGCCTCATCGAGGCGCTGCCACAGTTCGGCATTCTTGACCGGCTTCTTGTCGGCGGTCTTCCAGCCGTTGCGCTTCCAGCCGTGGATCCAGCCGGTGATGCCCTGCCGGACGTACTGGCTGTCGGTGTAGAGCTCGACCTGGCACGACTTCTTCAGCGCTTCCAGCGCCGAGATCGCGGCCATCAGCTCCATGCGGTTGTTGGTGGTGTGCGGCTCGCCGCCCTTCAGCTCTTTTTCCTTGTCGCCGAAGCGCAGGATAGCCCCCCAGCCGCCCGGTCCTGGATTTCCCGAACAGGCGCCGTCGGTGTAGATGCTGACAACGGGAAGCTCACTCACGCCACGGCTCCGCCGATGCCATAGTCGCGCACGCTGGTGACGGTCTGATGGAAGCGCAGCTTGCGGACATATTCGAGCGGGTCCTTCGGCTTGACCAGCGCGCCGGCCGGCACGTTGAGCCAGTCCACCAGGCGCGTCAGCAGGAAACGGATCGCGGCGCCGCGCGCCAAGAGCGGCAGCGCCTGCAGCTCCGCGTCCGACAGCGGCCGCGCGCGGCCATAGGCGTTGAAGAAGGCGCGCGCCTTGGTGACGTTGAGCGAATGATCGGGCTCGAAGCACCACGCATTCAGGCAGATCGCGACGTCATAGGCGAGAATGTCGTTGCAGGAGAACGGGAAGTCGATCAGTCCCGACAGCTCGTCGCCGAGAAAGAACACGTTGTCGGGAAACAGGTCGGCGTGGATGACGCCTTCCGGCAGATGCGTCGGCCAGGATCGCTCGAGCAGGTCGAGCTCGGTCGACAGCAGCGCAGACAGACCTGATTGCACGGTGTCGGCGCGCCCGCTTGCCTGGGCGAACAGCGATCGCCAGCCGGACACCGAGAGCGGATTCTTGCGCACCAGCGGGAAATCGCGTCCGGCGAGATGCATCTGCGCCAGGGCATGGCCGACGCCGGCGCAATGCGCCACGTTCGGCTTGCGCGGCCACATGCCTTCCAGGAAATTGATGATCGCGGCGGGCCGCCCGGCGAGGCTCGAATACACCGCGCCGTCGCGGTTGCGCGCCGGCTGCGGGCAGCTCACGCCGCGCTCGGCGAGATGCGCCATCAGTCCGAGGAAATAGGGCAGATCATCCACCGCCACGCGCTTCTCATAGAGCGTGAGGATGAAGGAGCCCTTGGTGGTGTGCAGCAGGAAATTGGAGTTCTCGACGCCCTCGGCGATGCCCTTGTAGGACAGCAATTCGCCGATGTCGTAGGTCCTGAGGAAGTCCGCGAGCTCGTCGGCGGCGACATCGGTATAGACCGCCATGCCCTGTCCTGATCGTCGAAGTTCGCCTGGCCCCCGCCTCCCCGATGCGAACTTCGAGACCAGGGAGGCCCGTTGCGCCTTCATCGCGCATGCAGGCGCCGTGTTCAAGGCCGATGCGCCGCCGGCGGAGCGAAAACGACAGCCGCCGGGAAGTTGCCCTATTCGGCGGCCGCTTCCGGGCGCAGCGAGCGCGGCAGCGGGAAGAACTCGTTCTCCTCGGCGGCGGAGACCGTCTCGACGTGGAGCACGTAGCGCTCGGCAAAGGCGCCCATGATCTCCTCGACGATCACCTCCGGCGCCGAGGCGCCGGCGGTGATGCCGAGGCTCTTGATGCCCTCGAAACGCGCCCAGTCGATGTCGGAGGCGCGCTGCGCCAGCACCGCAATACGGCAGCCCTCGCGCTCGGCGACCTCGCGCAGGCGCTGTGAGTTCGACGAGTTCGGCGCGCCGACCACGATCAGGGCATCGACCACCGGCGCCACCTTCTTGACCGCGAGCTGGCGGTTGGTGGTGGCGTAGCAGATGTCTTCCTTGTGCGGGCCCGAGATGTTCGGGAAACGGCCCTTGAGGATCGCCACGATATCCTTGGTGTCGTCGATCGACAGCGTGGTCTGGGTGACGAAGGCGAGGTTGTTGGGGTCCTTCGGGGTGAAGGTCGCGGCGTCCTCGGCGGTCTCGATCAGGGTCACGGCGCCCGGCGGCAGTTGGCCGACCGTCCCGACCACCTCGGGGTGATGCGAATGGCCGATCAGCAGGATCTCGCGGCCGCGCTTGAAATGAATCGCAGCCTCGCGGTGGACCTTGGTCACCAGCGGGCAGGTCGCGTCCAGGGAAAAGAAATTGCGCGACTGGGCCTCGGCGGGAACCGATTTCGGCACGCCATGGGCCGAGAACACCACCGGTGCATTGGTACTGTCGGGAATCTCCGCCAGCTCTTCGACGAAGATGGCGCCCTTGGTCTTGAGGCTGTCCACGACGTATTTGTTGTGCACGATCTCGTGGCGGACATAGACCGGAGCGCCATAGATGGCGAGCGCCCGTTCCACGGTATCGATGGCGCGCACCACGCCGGCGCAGAAGCCGCGCGGCGAACAAAGCACGATTTTGAGGTCTGGTTTGGCTGCCATGGGGCGGATCTGAGCTGATCTGTGCGGGCTTGTTGCGGCGACCTGAGCCCCCGGGCCGGCAAGCGGGGGCGGTCGATACGTCACGGCTTGGAGCTAGAACTCGTTTGGGTAGGACTTGGGACTGCTTTCGAGCGCTGTCAAGGCCGTTTCTTCAGGCCATTGCGCCCCGCCCCCCGGACGGCTTATATAGGGCCAATTCCCGTCATCGCCGATGACCGCAGGTTTCGCCTCCAGGGCCGGGGCGGAGCACAAAGGAGATTTGCCATGAGCAACGCCCCGCTGATGCCGAAGGCAACTGCCGTGTGGCTGGTTGACAATACCGCGCTGACCTTCGACCAGGTCGCGGATTTCACCAAGATGCACCCGCTGGAGGTGCGCGCCATTGCCGACGGCGACGCGGCCCAGGGCATCAAGGGCATGGACCCGATCTCGACCGGGCAGCTCACCCGCGAGGAGATCGAGAAGGCCGAGCGCGACCCGAATTATCGCCTGCGGCTGCAGGAGAGCAAGGTCGTGCTGCCGCCGCAGCCCAAGCGCAAGGGCCCGCGCTACACCCCGGTGTCGCGCCGCCACGAGCGCCCGAGCGCCATCCTCTGGCTGGTGCGGAACCATCCCGAGCTCAAGGATGCGTCGATCATGCGGCTGGTCGGCACCACCAAGACCACCATCGCCAGCGTGCGCGACCGCACCCATTGGAACGCGCAGACCCTGACGCCGATGGATCCGGTGACGCTCGGCCTATGCTCGCAGATCGAACTCGATTTCGAGGTGCAGCGCGCCGCCAAGGAAAAGCCGCTCGACGCCAATTACAGCGGCGCCACTCTGCTGCCGGCCTCCGAGACCACCCGCAAGGACGAATACGAGCCTGCGGGGCGCGACGAGGACGACCTCAACGTCGACGCCGTGTTCGCCAAGCTCAAGACCATCGGCGGCAAGAAGCACGAGGACGACGAGGAATAAGGACGCGCGGGCGCGTCGTCGTCCGCGGCTCCATGTCATCCCGACCTCGACCCTTGCACCGATGCGCGTGACAATACTCGGTCGTCCCGGCGCGTAGCGGCGGTGGGCGCAGATCCGGGACCCATAACCACAGGGTTGCGTAGCGGCCCAAGCTGGTCGTGACTCAGCGCATCTTTCCTCACTCCTGCTGCAGCGTGATGGGTCCCGGCTCAAGGCCGGGACGACAGCGGTGGAGAGGCGCGAGCTCCCGTCGAATTAAAAGGCCTGCCAGCAGAAAACCTCCAAAAAAAATGGCGCCGGGAATGCCGGCGCCATCGCAGTCTTGGGAGGAATGATCGAAATCAGAACTTGTAGGTGACGCCGGCGCCGACCAGCCAGGGGTCAATGTTGGCGCGTCCCGAGATCGGGATGGCACCGTTGACGGTCGCCGAATAGTTCGGCTGCAGCCACAGCTTCTTGACGTCGACGTTCAGGCCCCAATGCTTGTCGAGCATGTAGTCGAAGCCGAACTGGACGGCGCCGCCCCACTGGTTCGAGATGTGCAGGTTGGTCACTGCGAGACCGTTGAACACCTGATTGGATGCGCTCTGGTTGAAGAACACCGTGTAGTTCACGCCCGCGCCGACATAGGGCTTGAAGGCGCCGAAATCGGTGAAGTGATATTGCAGCGTCAGCGTCGGCGGCAGCAGCGTGGCCTTGCCGACGTTGAGGCCATCCAGCGTGCCGGTGCCGCTGATGGAGTGCCGGGTCACGCCGAGGATCAGTTCGGCCGCGATGTTCTTGGTGAAGAAGTAGCTGATGTCGATCTCGGGCACGACCTGGTCGGAGATCTTCAGGCCCGAATTCGGCGACGACAGCGCCGGCACGCCGGCCACGTTCACGCTGGAGCCGCCGGCATCGGGCAGCACGCCGAGCGCGCGCACGCGAATCATCCAGGGATTCCAGGCCTCGACCACGGGCGCCTTGGTGTAGACCGGCGCCGCCTGAAGGTCGGCCGCTTGCGCTGAGCCCATGGCTCCGCAGACCGCCGCCAGCACGAGCAGCGACGACGAGAGTTTCAGCATTGTATTCATCAAGGTCCCCATAGCCACATTCCGGCCCGGGCAAAGCCGCGCCTTACACGCAAAGGTGTTGCAGCGCAGGCATTGGCTTGGATTTGATCTCGATCAATCGATGCTGCGGTTGCGGCAATGTCGCAAGAGTGTTGCCTTGATGTCACGCGCGCTGAGAAGCGCTTGCAGCGAGACTCAGGGACGGTTGGGGTGGTTGAGCATGTACTCGCCGAGATCGCGCTGCCTGCGATCGGCGCGGGCCTCGGCGCGCTGCCGTTGCACGTCGCGATCCTTGCGGCAGGCGACATATTCGGGCGAGCCCGCCGGCACCTTGCCGCCGGCCTGGCACACCGCGTCGTCGTCATCATTGCCGACCGCGACGGCGGGACCGGCATTGCGGCTGGCACAGGCCGCGAGCGAAAGCGCGGCCATCAGCACCAGAGCCAGGCGGGCGGAGGTCTGTCGCATCGAACGTTCCATCTTCGTCAATCGGACTTCTCAGCCGTTGCTTGACGACAATGGACGCCCGGGTCAAGCCTGGGGGGCGCTCGCGTGAGTTCGAATTTCCGGGCCTCATGGTTCGAGATGCCCGCCTGCGGCGGGCTCCTCACCATGAGGGTTTTGCACGGAGACCAGTGCTGCACATTGACCATGAGCAGCGTGCTCATGGAGAGGGGTAAAAGCCGAGGCACTGCACACCGGACCATGAACACGCCGAGAGGCATGTTCATGGAGAGGGTCTTGCAGCTTTGCCGCAAACACAGCCCTTATCCTGAGGAGCCCGCCGCAGGCGGGCGTCTCGAAGGATGGGCCGCAACGAACGGCGTTAGACCCGGCTCTTCAGCGCCTCGCCGATCTCCTCGAGCACCTTGGGATCCTCGATCGTGGCGGGCATGCTCCACTGTTCGCCATCGGCGATCTTCTTGATGGTGCCGCGCAGGATCTTGCCGGAACGCGTCTTGGGCAGCCGCCCGACCGTGATGGCGAGCTTGAACGCGGCGACGGGGCCGAGCTTGTCGCGCACCAGCGCGACGATCTCCTTCTCGATCACAGACGGGCTGCGCGACACGCCGGCCTTCAGCACCAGGAAGCCGCAGGGCACCTCGCCCTTGATCGCATCCTTGATGCCGAGCACGGCGCATTCGGCGACATCCGGATGCGAGGCCAGGATCTCCTCCATGCCGCCGGTCGACAGACGATGGCCGGCGACGTTGATGATGTCGTCGGTGCGGCCCATCACGAAGACATAGCCATCCTCGTCCTTGAAGCCGGCGTCCGAGGTCTTGTAGTAGCCGGGGAACTCGCTGAGGTAGGACTCCTTGAAGCGGTCCTCCTGCTGCCACAAGGTCGGCAGGCAGCCCGGCGGCATCGGCAGCTTGATCACGATCGAGCCCATGGTGTTGGCGGGCACCGCCTTCGCCGCCTCGTCGACGATGTCGACCTGATAGCCCGGCATCGGCACCGTCGGCGAGCCGTGCTTGACCGGCAGCAGGCCGAGGCCGACCGGATTGCCGGCGATGCACCAGCCGGTCTCGGTCTGCCACCAATGGTCGATCACCGGCACCTTGAGCTGCTGCTCGGCCCATTCCACAGTCGGCGGATCGGCGCGCTCGCCGGCCAAAAACAGCGTGCGGAACTGCGACAGATCGTATTGGCGCAGCAAGTTGCCGTCCGGATCCTCCTTGCGGATGGCGCGGAACGCGGTGGGCGCGGTGAACAGCGCCACCGCCTTGTGCTCGGCGATGACGCGCCAGAAGGCGCCAGCATCGGGCGTGCCGACCGGTTTGCCCTCATACATCAGCGACGTCGCGCCGTGAATCAGCGGGCCATAGATGATGTAGCTGTGGCCGACCACCCAGCCGATGTCGGAGCCGCACCACCAGACCTCGCCGGGCTTGATGCCGTAGAGATTCTCCATCGACCATTTCAGCGCGACGAGATGCCCGCCATTGTCGCGCACCACGCCCTTCGGCTTGCCGGTCGTGCCCGACGTGTAGAGGATGTAGAGCGGGTCGGTCGCCAGCACCGGCACGCAGGACGCGCGCTTGCCATTGGCGAGCGCGGATTTGCGCAGCGCCGCCCAGTCATAGTCGCGGCCGGGCTTGAGCTCGCAAACATGCTCGGGCCGCTGCAGGATGATGCAGGCCTGCGGGCGCTTGTCGGCCAGCTCGATCGCCTGGTCGAGCAGCGGCTTGTACTGCACGATGCGGCCGGGCTCGATGCCGCAACTCGCCGACAGCACCAGCTTCGGCGTCGCATCATCGATGCGGGTCGCAAGCTCCTTGGCCGCGAAGCCACCGAACACCACCGAATGCACCGCGCCGATGCGCGCGCAGGCAAGCATCGCGACCATCGCCTCCGGCACCATAGGCATGTAGAGGATCACGCGGTCGCCCTTGCCGACGCCGAAATCCTGCATGATCGCGGCGAGCGTCTGCACCTCCTTCAGCATCTCGGCATAGGTCAGCCGGGTGACGGAATGGGTGAGCGGCGAATCATGAATCAGCGCCAATTGCTCGCCGCGGCCGGCGGCGACGTGACGATCGAGCGCATTGTAGCAGGTGTTGACGACGGCGCCGGCGAACCAGCGGCCATAGGCGCCCATCGATGGATCGAAGATCTTCGCGGCCGGCTCGATCCAGTCGATCGCGCGGGCGGCCTCGGCCCAGAATCCTTCCGGGTCCCGCAGCGACCGGGCATGGACCTCGTGATAGCGGCTCGCAGCGCTCATGACGTTTCCCCAAGATCTGTGTTTATTCCCGACTATTGTCCGGGACAAAGCGACAGTTCAAGCCGTCATGAATTGATCCAGATCAGGAGCCCCCCGACGCCCGGTCATTTTCCGGCGAAGATCAATGCGCTGCGTCGCGCAGGGTATCGAGGCGGCGCTGCAGGGCTAGACGAAGGTCGTAGCCGGGCTTGCCGAACCGGGCGTTGCGCTCGGCGAGGAAGTCGCGCTGCGCAGTGCGCAGCTCTGCGGCGAAGCGGCCACGGGAGGATTTGACCAGCCGGGCGTAGCTCTCGGCAATGCCGAGATCCAGCACCGACAGCTGCGGATCGGCACAGATTACCTTCTCGACCTCGCGCCCGGCGGTCGCGCAATCGAACGACGGGCCGCTGCGCTCCGACGGCGCATTCAGCGGACGTGGCGGTTCGGCGCCGAACTTCTTGATCTCGGCGATCATGATGCGGCGGCCGCTCGCGGCGTTCTCATTGCCAGGATTCAGCCGCAGCGCAGCCTCGTAGTCGGCCAGCGCCTTGGCGCGCTCGCCCATTTTCTTGAACAGCACGGCGCGGTTGTTGTAGGTGAGCGAAAAATTCGGATCGAGCCGCAACGCCGCGTCGTAATCGGCCAGCGCCGAGCCCAGCTCGTTCTTGAACTGATAGGCGTCGCCGCGATTGGTCAGGAAGTTCGGCTTCGGCTGCAGCCTGATCGCCTGGTCGTAATCGGCGATCGCCTTGTCGTAGTCCTTCATGGCGGCGTAGGTCAGGCCGCGATTGTCGTAATATTCCGGCACTTTCGGATCGCGCCGGATCGCCTCGCTGTCATCGGCGAGCGCCTTGTCCAGATCGCCGAGCTTCTTGTAGGCGGCGCCGCGATTGGTGAAGGTGCGGGGACGATCGGGATCGAGGCGGATGGCCTCGTCATAGTCGCGCACGGCCTTTTCGTTGTCGCCGCGCAGATAAAAGGCGACGCCGCGGTCGGCATAGGCCTGGGCGTAATCCGGCTTGAGACGAATGGCTTGGTCGTAGTCGGCAAGGGCGCGCTCGAGCCGGCGCTGGCCGGTGTAGATGACGCCGCGCAGCTCATAGGCCTCGGCATCGTCAGGATCGAGCGAGATCGCCATGCTGAGATCCGCCGCCGCCTTGCTGGCATCGCCACCGCCCTCGCGCATCAGATCGCCGCGCAGCCGATAGGCGCGCGCATTCTTGCCGTCCAGCGCGATTGCCCGGTCGAGGTCTTTCAGAGCGCGGGTCATCCCGCTCGACGTTCGGGCATAGGCATCGGCACGAGCCACGAGAGCCGCCGCCTGATCCCGGGACGAGCTCGCGCTCTGCTCGATCGCACTCGTGCAGGCCGTGATCAGCTCGGACGGAGGCGCCTTGCTGCCGACCACGCATTCGGTCTCCGCGGCATAGGCGGGGACGGCACCCAGGCAGAGGAGAAAGCCGGCCGCGAGACGAAGAGCGCAGGCGGACGTGCGGTACGATCGGCGGAGCGGGCTTGCATGAACGGAAGCGTGCATGGTCGTCGGCTTTTCGGCTGTGGCGTGGACGGACAATGGTTGAGAGACGCGGGTCTCTCCCGTTGTCGTCTCCGCCCGGAACCGGGTTCAAGCCGCCTGAACGATGTTTAATAGCCGTCAACGCCGTTCAGCCGCCGCAGGCGATCCTGCATCGCCCTCTTCAGATCGTAGCCGGGCTGGCCAAAGGCGGCGTTGCGGCGAGCGATGAAGGCGTCCTGGTCGCGCTGCAGGGCGCGCGCCGCGGCCGGCCCTGCGGCCGCGCGAACGACACGCGCATGCGAGCCGTCGATCTCGCGATCGAGATTGGCAAGCTCCGGATCGGCGCAGATCGCCTTCTCCACCGCGCGCCGCGCGGTCGCGCAGTTGAAGCTCGGCCGTCCCGCGACCGCCATCTGCGCGCCCAGACGCTCGAGCTCGACGGCGAGCACGTGATAGTTGCTGCGCGCACTGGCATGATCCGGATTGAGCCGCAGCGCCGCGGCGAAATCGGCCAGCGCCTTGGGACGATCCCCCCTCTTCCGGTGCAGCTCGCCGCGCGCGTTGAAGATGTCGGCGAGCGTCGGATCGAGCTGGAGTGCGACGTCGTAGTCGGCGATGGCGCGATCGGCTTCACCCTTGGTGATGAAGATCGACGCCCGCGCGATCAACGCGTTGATGCGGTCGCTCTTCGCGGCCTTGATGTTGTCGATCACCACGCTGCATTCGGTAAGCACCCTGTCGGCATCGCGCGCCTCGGATGCGGCGATGCAGGCGCCGGCGTCCGCCACGGGCTCCTTGCCCGGCTCGGCAGCACCAACCGCATGGGCCTGCGTTGGGACCAGCCATCCCAGCACGACGAGCGCGGCAAGACGACGGGACCAGCGATGGCAAACGGCTGTGGCAAGAGCCGGGACGGCAACAGACACGACGGATGCTTCCTCGAGGGGCGGGCGATCATGACAAATGCCGCGAAGCCTGATCGATGCCGCAGCTCCAACAACTATACAGCGGCAGCCTCGCCGCGACAGTCCTCTCCTGCGAATCCGCCACCCGCGAATCGCATCCTGCCGACCAACGACTGGTCTTCCCGAAATGACATGCGCGTGATCCTGCCATGCGCTGCTCTCGCGAGATCGGGATCGGCACAATGATCGCCCGTTGAGCCGGCATTGAACCTGTTGCGTCTCACGCAGACAGAACCGGCATGACGATTTTGACAGACCATTCGCGCGCACGCGGCGTCATTGCGTCCCCTGCGCGCTATTCTTATTTCAACATGGCCCTGGCCTGCATGGCCACCGCCTTGCTCGGCTTTGCGCCGACCTACTGGCTGCCATTGGCGCGCGGCTCATTTTCCGGCGCGCCCGTGGTTCATTTCCACGGCTTCCTGTTCTTCACCTGGACGCTGTATTTCACCCTGCAGAGCTGGCTTGCTGCATCGGGCCGCACGGCGTGGCATCGCTCGCTCGGCATCTTTGGCGTGTCGCTCGCCACGGCCATGACGATCTTCGGCTTTCTCGTGGCCGTGGAGGCGATGAAGCGCTCGGCAGCGATCGGCCAAGCCGATGCCGGCATCGCCTTTGCGATCGTGCCGCTCAGCGGCATCGCCTTCTTCGCCGTGGTGTTTGCGCTCGCGGTCGCCCAGGTGCGCCGGCCGGAAACCCACAAGCGGCTGATGCTGCTCGCCGGCATCTCGCTGCTCGATGCGGCCGTGGCGCGCTGGTTCCTGACATTCCTGGCCCCGCCCGGTCCGCTCGGCCCTCCCCCCGTGCCAGTCACGATCCCGCCGGCCTTCGTCGCCTATCTGCTGCTCGTCGTCGCGATCATCTACGATCGCCGCACGTTCGGACGGGTGCATCCGGTGTATGTCTATGGCGGGCTTGCACTGATCGCAGTGAAGCTCCTGAACTGGCCGATCAGCATGACCCCGGCGTGGCATGCGATCGCAGGCGGCATGCTGGCGATGGCGCAATAGACGCCCCGTCTCATCATCGCCATCATCGCAAGAAGCCACTCGCAATGATGGCGACACTCTCACCGCCGAGACCTAGCTCCGGCATGTCAGCCCGCCGTCGACGACGAGCGTGATGCCGGTGACGTAGCGCGACTCGTCGGAGGCGAGAAACAGCGCGGCATTGGCAACGTCGAACGCGTCGCCCATATGCCCCATCGGCACCTGCGCATCGCGCTTGCGCCACATCTCTTCGAGATCGCCCTTGGCGTAGCTCGCCGCCAGCCCCGCGGAATGCGCGACCATCGGCGTCTTCATCAGTCCGGGCAGGATCGCATTGACGCGGACGTGCTTCGGCGCGAACTCCACCGCGGTCGTCCGCGTCATCTGGTTCATCGCCGCCTTGCTGGCGCCGTAGCTGACATAGGTGATCCCGACCTGGCGGATCGAGGCGACCGAGGAGATGTTGATGATCGAGCCGCCGCCCTGCCCGATCATCACCGGAATGACGTGCTTCATGGCGAGATAGGCGCTCTTGAGATTGACCGCGAACACGCGGTCCCACTCGGCCTCCTCGACGTCGACGACGCTGCCCATCTCGGCGATCCCGACATTGTTGTCGAGCACGTCGATGCGGCCGTAAGCCGCGAGGCAGGCCTTGACCATGGCCTCGACTTCGGCCGCCTTCGACACGTCGGCGGTGTACGCCTCGGCCTGGCCGCCCTCGCCCGAGATGATCGACGCCGTCTCCGCCACTGCCTCGGTATTGCGGTCGACGCAGAACACCTTGGCGCCCTGCCGCGCGAAGGTCACGGCAGTAGCCTTGCCGTTGCCCCAGCCCGGTCCGATCGAGCCGGCGCCGACCACCAGCGCCACCTTGCCCTCGAGACGATCCATCGCGTCCTCCCTTTGTTGTTCGTTTATTGGTCGCAGGCGCTCATCGTGATGGTCGCGACGCCGACGTCGTGACCGAAGATCTCCGAGATCGTCCGGCATTGCCCGTCCGCGCAGATCCGCCACTCCCCGGCCGCGCCGGAATTGGCGAGCACGATCCGCGACAGCGGCGGGCGATCCAGCGGCCACTGAAACCAGCCATCCACCAGCCGCGCCCCCGGCGGCGGCTCCATGCCGGCGCCCGAGCCCTTGACGCGGGCCGCGACGAGTTGAAGCCCGTCGGCGGTCACGCGCCAGTCTTCCTGCCATGCCGTCTTCTCGACCGAATGGGTCCAGGCCAGCGTGAAGCCGGCCAGCGCCAGCGCCTTCACGATGCCGGCCGACGCGAGACAGAGGCTCACGCGGAGGCCACCACCGCGGCCGGCGGCCGCTGCCGCCACTGCCACGCCATAATGGCCAGCGCCAGCGCGAAGCCGAGCAGATCGCTGTAGGGGAATTCGCCTAGCAGACAGACCGACGCGACGAAGGCAATCAGCCGCTCGATCACGGTCATGCGCACGTACAGGAAGCCGATCGCGACCATGCCGAACAGCGCGATCGAGATCAGCGCCTTCATGCCGGCATAGGCCACCGCGCCGACGAAGCCGAGTTGCGCCTCCATCGGATCGCCAGGCTGCAGCATCAAGGCCGGCGAGTAGACGAACAGGAACGGAATGACGTAGCCGGCGAGGGCGATCCGCATCGCCTCCCAGCCGATCTTGTCCGGGTTCTCCTTGGCGATCGGCGCGGCGGCCAGCGCCGCCAGCGCCACCGGCGGCGAGAGATCGGCCATGATGCCGTAGTAGAACGCGAACATATGGCTCGCGATCAGCGGCACACCGAGCTTGGCGAGCGCGGGCGCAGCCAGCGCCGCGGTGATGATGTAGGTCGGGATGGTCGGGATGCCGGTGCCGAGCAGGATCGACAGCAGCATCGTCATGATCAGCGCCGCGAACAGGCTGGTCTTGCCGAGGCCGATGACCCAGCTACCGAAGATCGAGCCGACGCCGGTCTGCGTCATCATGCCGATGATGACGCCGACGATGGCGCAGGCCATGCCGACGGTCAGCGCCGACTTCGCGCTCTCAGCCAGCGAATCGCGGCAGGCATGCAGCGTGCCCATGCCGCCGCGGACGAAGCCGGTCATGACGACGAGCGCGACCACGACGGCGGCGACCGGGACGATCTGCAGGCCGTTGCGCGACAGCGCGCCGACCACGAGCGCGAGCCCGATCCAGAACACGTAGCGCAGCACCTGGTTGGAGAAGCCCATCGTGATCGATGTGCCGAGGATCAGGGCCACCGTGAGCGCGAGGCCCATCGAGCCCGCATAGAGCGGCGTGAAACCTTCGAACAGCATGTAGACCAGCGCAGCCAGCGGCAGCACGAGGTACCAGCGCGCGACCAGCGCCTTCCAGGCGCTCGGAATCTCCGACGGCTTCATTCCGGTCAGGCCATGCTTGCCGGCCTCCAGATGCACCATCCAGAACGCCGAGGCGAAATACAGGATGGCCGGAATCACCGCCGCCTTGACGATCACCGAGTAGTCGACGCCGAGCGTCTCGGCCATGATGAAAGCCACCGCGCCCATCACCGGCGGCATGATCTGGCCGCCCATCGACGCGGTCGCCTCGACGCCGGCGGCGAAGGCGCGGCGGTAGCCGAACCGGATCATCAAGGGAATCGTGAACTGGCCGACGGTGACGACGTTGGCGACGCCGGAGCCGGAAATCGTGCCCATCATGCCCGAGGCGAACACCGCGACCTTGGCGGGGCCGCCGCGGGTGCGGCCGAACAGGCCGAGCGAGACGTCGGTGAACAGCTGGATCATGCCGGCATGTTCGAGGAACGAGCCGAACAGGATGAACAGGAAGATGTAGGTCGCCGAGACGTAGATCGGCACGCCGTAGAAGCCCTCGGTGCCGAAGGAGAGATGCGTGATCACCTGATCGAAATCATAGCCGCGATGGTTGAGCGGCGCCGGCAGGTATTGGCCGAAGAACCAGTACAGCAGGCAGGCGCCGCACATCAGCGGCAGCGCCAGCCCCATCAACCGCCGCGTGCCTTCGAAGATCAGCACGGCGAGCAAGGTCCCGACCACGAGATCGATACGGGTCGGATCACCGTCGCGCGCGATCAGGTCGGCGTAGAAGATCCATTGGTAGAGGCCGCACAGAAAGCCGATCGTGCCGATGGTCCAGCCGGCGATGCGGCCTGCATCGGTCTTGGCCGTGAAATTGCCGATCAGGCCGAAGGTGAGCAGCAGCAGGAAGCCGACATGGACGCCGCGCACGACCTGGCTCGGCAGATAGTTGAAGGCGGCGACATAGAGCTGGAACACCGCGAAGGCGAGCCCGATGCCATAGGCGAGATAGCCCCAGCGGCCCGGACCGAAGCCGTCCGGAAAGCCGTGCTCGAAATTATCGAACTCGACCTTCACCGGCGTTTCCATGTTCACGGCTTCAATCGTCATGATCCCCCCAAACGCGCCCCGATCAGGCGCTGCCGACGATGCGCGCAACCGCCTGGAACGACGAGACTGCGCGGGAGCTTTCCGCGCAGCCGATTGTGAACGATCCGGCCTGCGAACCGAACGGCGCCCTTACTTGAGGACACCCTTCTCCTTGTAGTAGCGGATGGCGCCGGGATGCAGCGGCACCGGGCTGTCCTGCGCCGCCGTCTCCAGCTTGATCTCCTTGCCGGCCGCATGCGCATTGGCGAGTTCAGGCAGCGAGTCGAAGATCAGCTTGGTCATCTGATAGGCGACGTCGTCGGACACCGCGGAGCTGGTGACGAGATAGTTGATCACGGCCGCGGTCGGCACGTCCTTGTCCTGGCCGGTATAGGTGTTGGCTGGGATGGTCGCCGCCACGAATGGCGCGCCGATCTTGTCGACCACCTCCTTCGGCACCGACACCACCGTGATCGGCGACGACGTCGACAGGTCCTTCAGCGAGGCGACGCCGAGGCCGGCCGATTGCAGCGTGGCGCCGAGCTGGCGGTTCTTCATCAGGTCGACGGATTCGGCGAACGGCAGATACTCCACCTTGCCGAGATCCTTGTAGCTCATGCCGGCCGCCGCGAGGATCGCGCGCGAGTTCAGCTCGGTGCCGGACTTCGGCGCGCCGACCGACAGGCTCTTGCCCTTGAGGTCCGCCAAGGTCTTGATGCCGGACTCGGCGGTCGCGACGATCTGGATGTAGTTCGGGTAGATCGCGCCGAGCGTGCGCAGCTTATCCAGCTTGCTCTTGAAGCCGGCCTCCTCCTCGCCGTTCCAGGCCGCCTTCAAGGAGTCGCCGAGCGCGAAGGCGAGTTCGCCGCGGCCCTGCTGCAACAGGATCAGGTTCTCGACCGAGGCCTTGGTCGCCTGCACCTGCGTCTTCACGTTCGGGATCTTGTCGCCGTAGATCTTCCCAATCGCCACACCGAGCGGATAATAGACGCCCGAGGTGCCGCCGGTCAGCACGTTGATGAAGTTTTGCGCCTGCGCCGCGGGGGCCGCAAACAGGCCGGCGGCGGCCACGATCAGGCCGGTTGCAGTGCCAAAGGATTTCAAGAAACGCATTGGTCCTCCCATTGTTTGGCGGCAAATTGGACGGATGCAGGCGCGGGGTCAACCCATCCGAAAGGCGGCCGGACCGCCGTCCGGCGCGCCGGGAGCCGAGCCGGCTCGGTTTCGCCCCTGCATTGACGGCCGCAGTCGCTTCACCAGGTGGTTTACGGGCAACCGGTCCAGCGCGATGCGCTCATTGAAAGGACATGTCGAGGCATTTGGAGATGTCCGAGCCGAGCCCGGAGGAGATGGTGATGCAGCCGCGCACCTTCTGCTGGGTCGTATCCGCCACCCAGATCGAGTAGCCGCCATTGCCGAAGAAGGAATTGGTGTTCGCAGGCTCGGTCTCGGTCGCGTCGAACTCGTATTTCGAGTCGGTGTCGAACACGCGCGGCTTCTTGGCGCAGCCGCCGTCGGTCTGGACGTTGATGACCTCCTTGTTGTCGCGCGTCAGCGACAGCGAAACCTGGCAGCGGAAATATTCCGAGGTCTTCACGTTGAAGAGGTAGGCGTAGGATTTGCACACGGCCGTATTGAGCTTGCCGGCGGAGAGGCCGCGGCTGCAGGCGATGCGCTGGTTGTTCGACAGCTTGAAGTCGTCGGCCCGGGCGGATGCCAACGTCACCAGCGACAGCGCCGCAACCCAACCGATCTTCGTGACGAGGCTCATCCGAATCATCCCCAAAGTGTTTTATTGACGTATGTTTCTAAACCACGCTGCACGATAATCGCGAGATCAGGAATGGGAAATCCGGAAACGATTACGGACGCTGCGGGTCGGCGACGTTGCCGCCGCAGCAATGTTCGTGATTTGTTCAATGTGATGCTGAGCCGTTATTGGAGGAGGACATGAAGAGCCCGGTTTTGAAAGCCCTCGTCGCCGTGGCAGCGCTGTGCGCGCTGACCGGCGTCACCCGTGCGGCCCCGCCGGAGACGTGGGAGCTGAAGCCCGATACGGGCTACGCCTACGGCAAGGACGGCAAGACGCTCGCCTACAAGATGGGCACCAAGAACGCCGACATGCTGCTCAAGGGCGCCAAGAAGGTGCCGAAGGGCACGCTGTTCTTCGTCGGCCAGAACGGCCAGCTCTACATGCGCACTGCGCCCTATCTCGAAGGCGACGGCAGCTTCTCGTTCGGCGCGGATGATTGATCTCGCTTCACCGACGGTGTCGTCCCTGCGAAAGCAGCTCTGGAGAGCAGGGCTATCGCATGTGGTGATCCAAGCTTGAGTTTGGCTCCCTCCACACGGTCATGGCCGGGCTCCGTCCCGGCCATCCACGTCGTTCGGCATCCTGGGAAGCACATGGATGCCCGGGACGGAGCCCGGGCATGACGATGTGGAGACAGACTCGCGAAAAACTCAGATTGTCACATGCGATAGCCCCAGCGAAAGCATGACCACCGTCCCCGGTTGTTGAGCACGCTGGAGCTACGCTCGTCGCAATCACGAGCGCCTCGGGTTATGGATCCCGGGTCGGCGCCCTGCCGTCGCGATGCGACGTCAGGGCTTGCCCGGGACGACACTGGACTATGTGGCGCGGTCGCGCGTCGTACACCGACACGACGGCACGGGCCGTTCCTCAGAACGCCGCCGCCAGCTCCTTGGCGCCGGGCAGGTTGCTCAGCGAATCCATCCTGGCATCGGTGACGGCGAGCAGTTTCGCCACCGTGTTGTGGCGTACCGCGACGGGATTGCGCTCATAGCCGCCGCGCTGGAAGAAGTTCGCGGTCGGTACCTGCTCACGCATCTCGAGCGGCATGGTCACCATGTCGAAGCCGGTGCCGTCGCCGGTGAGGTTCATCATCTCGAGCTCCGCGGCCGAGAGCGGCCGCGTGTAGCCCTTGGCGCGCGCGAACAGCACCGACGTCAGCAGCTTGTGGGTCTGCAGCATCGGCCCGACGTCGATGTCGAGCACCATCGCATGCATCGCCCAGCCCTGCTGGGTGTTGCCGATCTTCTCATGCGCCGACCAGTCGTCCGGCACCGAACGGGCGATCGCGACCATCTTCTTCAGCACCGCGAGCTTGTGCTCCATCGCGGCCCGCGCCGGGCCCGATGATTTCGCCACGCGCTCGCCGAGCAGGCGGATGAACAGCGGTCCCTGCTCCGCCAGCAACTCGACACTGTTGGTGGTCAGAAGCTGGTTGTAGCCGATCGCCGTCGAGATCGCGCGGTTGCCCTTGAAGCCCGATTGCGAGTCATGCTTGCCGTTGCCGCCGGTTTCGAAGGCGTAGACCCGCACCGCCTGTTCGCGCGTCAGCCCCGCGGCGGACGCGAACCGCGCATAGGCGCGCTTGAAATCGGTGTCGTTGGCGGGGCGCTGCGGCGACCATTGGAAATGCTCCTGCGCCGCTTTCAAGAGATCAGCGACGACAGGGATGTATTTTCGCTCGCGCGGTTCGCCTTCGGGCTCCGGCTCCGGATTCACCGGCCGCTTCGGCCCCGTGTAGACCGGCGGCTGCTCCAGCACATAATCGTCGAGACCGATCGGCTGCCGATCGCGGCGCTTGGCATTGCGGGCGCGGCGCTTGTCGGCGATCGCCTTCCAATAGGCGCCCGCCCCCTGGTCGAATTCGGCGCGCGCCTGCTGATACTCGGCGAGCCTGCGCTGGTACTCCTCGATCGCGGCAGGCGAGGCCATCTGCGCCAGAGCTTCGCGCGGCGCGGCCAGCGAGCCGGGTTCCGCGGCCAGCAGGAGCGGCGCGCTCGAGACGGCGCAGGCGAGAATCAGGGCAAGCTTGCGAATCGGCTGATGGAGCATGCCGCCCTTGTAGCCGAAACCGCGGCTACTTCCAGGCAAACACCGGCTGTTCCAGCTCGTGCACGCGGGTGTCGCGGCCGGCCAGCACCTCGCGGAACTGATAGATCAAGGCGGCGGTGGGCGCGTGAATCACGCCCTCGCGGGCGTGAAAACGCACCACCCGCCGCGTGCTTTCGGGGATCGCGGTGAAATCGAATGCGTCATCCGCCATGACGGCATCCAGTCCGATCCGATGCACCGAGGCGACTTCGTCCGGATTCGGCCGCAGCGTGCGGCCATCGGCCGCCCACACGATCACGGGGGTAATCAGATAGCCCGACCGTGTCGGGTAGTCGTCGAGCAGGCCCAGCACGGCGTCCGGCGCCAAGCTGAGCCCAAGCTCTTCTGCGAGTTCGCGCAAGCCGGCCTCGACAGGCGTCTCGCCGGCCTCGCAACGTCCGCCCGGCAGCGCCCATTGCCCGCCATGGCTGCGCAGACGCGCGGCACGCAAGGTCAGCAGCAGCGCCGTGGTGTCGGTCTCGGGGTGCGGGGCCAGCACGAGGGCCACCGCTGCACGCTTGAGCGGCGTGGTCGGCGCCCCAGCATCCCGGCGCACGAAGCCGGCGCAGCGTCTCTCGATTTTCCGCCTTGTGGCATCGTCGAACGGCATGGGCATGCGGCTTGACTACACCAGCCCCGCGACGGATGAAACGACCACGTGCCGGCGTGCGGCAGCGACTTCGAAGGGTGCCCCCACATGACCAAATCGGCCGCGGCGAAAATGAAGTCCGACGGCTGGGAGATCGTCGATACCTCCGGCTTCCTGCATCTGATCGGCCCGCTGTGGCAGCGGAACCTGGACGGCGCCCACGAATATGCCATCGTCACCGAGGACAAGCATCACAACCGCCGCGGCCTGGTCCAGGGCGGCGTGATCATGACGCTTGCCGACCGCAGTTGTGGCATGACCGCCCGCTACGCCGCCGGCAAGGAGCACATGGCGACCATTCAGTTCGATACGCATTTCGTCGAGTCCGGAAAGATCGGCGAGACGCTGGTGTCACGGCCGCACGTCGTCCGGATCACTCGCAGCCTGGTGTTCATCACCACCGAGGTTACGGCGGCCAGCCGCGTCATCGCGATGGCGTCGGGCGTGTTCAAGATCTTGAAGAGCGAGTGAGGCTCGCGCTCTTGAAGCCGCCATTGCGAGAAGCCAGCCGGTCCGCGCCAAGCGCGGCCCGATGAGGCGCCGCGACGAACAATCCAGAGTCCCGACCCGGCACTGGATTGCGTCGCTGCGCTCGCAATGCCGGGCAGAGACGGTTATCGTATCGATGCATGTCCGTGCGCGGATATGGTCAGGAATGAGGCATTCATGAACTATCGCCAGCTCGGCCGTTCCGGCCTGAAAGTGTCGCCGATCTGCCTGGGCACGATGATGTTCGGCGGCCCGACCGACGAAGCGACGTCGGGGCGCATCATCGCGAAAGCGCGGGACGCCGGCATCAACTTCATCGACACCGCCGACGCATACAACAAGGGCGCCTCGGAAGAAGTCGTCGGCCGCGCCATCGCCAGGGAGCGCGGCCGCTGGATCGTCGCGACCAAGCTCGCCAATCCGATGGGCGACGATCCCAACCGCTCCGGCCTGTCGCGGCGCTGGGTGCTGCAGGCGGCCGACGAAAGCCTGAGGCGGCTCGGCACCGGGCATATCGACATCTATTACCTGCACAAGGAGGACCATGCGACGCCGCTGGAGGAGACCGTGCGCGCGATCGGCGACCTCATCCGCGCCGGCAAGATCCGCTATTTCGGCGTCTCCAACTACCGGGCCTGGCGCGTCGCGGAGATCTGCAATCTCTGTGACGGGATGGGCATCGACCGTCCCGTCGTCAGCCAACCTTATTACAATGCGATGAACCGCATGCCCGAGGTCGAGCACCTGCCGGCCTGCGGCTATTACGGCCTCGGCGTCGTGCCCTACAGCCCGCTGGCGCGCGGCGTGCTGACGGCCAAATACAACCCCGATGCGCCGCCGGACAAGGAGACGCGCGCCGGCCGCAACGACACCCGGATGATGCAGACCGAGTGGCGGCCGGAGTCGTTGAATTTGGCGCAGGAGATCAAGCGCCACGCCGAAACCAACGGCTTTGCGCCCGGCCAGTTCGCGGTCGCGTGGGTGTTGAACTCGGCTTTCATCAGCTCGGTGATCGCCGGGCCGCGCACCGAGGCGCAGTGGGACGATTACATCCGCGCGCTGGACTATCCGTTCTCCGCCGACGACGAGGCGCTGATCGACCGGCTGGTCGTCACCGGCCACGCCTCCACCCCTGGCTACAACGATCCGGCCTATCCGATCGAAGGCCGCAGGCCGCGGGTGGGCTGAGATGGAGGAGGATCGCTACGGCCTGCCGCTGTCGACCGCCTCGGCCGAGGCGGCGGCCGCCTATCGCGAGGGCATCGATCTGCTGCTTGCGTTCTGGCCGGGCGCCACCGCAGCGTTCGAGCGCGCGATCATGCTCGATCCGGATTTCGCGCTGGCGCATGCCGCGCGTGCCCGTATCCATGCCATCTACTTGCAGCGCGAAGCGGCGCTGCAGACCATCGCCCGCGCCCGCGACCTCGTCGCCAAGCGTGGCACTGCGCGCGAGCAGAGCCATGTCGCGGCGCTGGTGCTCGCGATCGAAGGCCGCGGTACGGACGCGCTGGCCTCGACGCTGACTCATCTTGCAAGCTGGCCGCGCGACGCCATGATCATGGCGCTGCCGCTCGGCGCCTTCGGCCTGCTCGCCTTCTCCGGCCGCGCCGACCACGACGCTGCGCGCCGCGATCTCTGCGACAGCTTTGCGAGCGCCTATGGCGAGGACTGGTGGTTCATGTCAAACCACGGCTGGGCGCTGACCGAGGCCGGCGAGCTCGCCAAGGGCCGCAAGATCACCGAACGCAGCTTCGCGCTGCGCCGGCACAACGCCTATGCCGTGCATGCGCTGCTGCATGCGATGTTCGAGGCCGGTGCGCCGGACGAGGCCGACGCGCTGGTCGAGGGGTGGATCGGCGACTATGATCGCACCGGGATGCTGCACGGTCACATCTGCTGGCACCAGGCGCTCGGCGCGCTCGACCGGGGCGATGCCGACAAGGCGCTGGCGATCTATGCCGACGTGCTGCGGCCGGCGATGGACACCGCGCCGCCGCTCAATACGCTGTCCGACTGCGCCTCCCTGCTGTGGCGGCTGATGGCCGACGCGCAGCCGATTCCGCCGGACGCCTGGACCGAGGTCGCGACCTACGCGCAGAACCGCTTCGCCGGATCGACCTTGCCGTTCGCGGAGATGCACCTGGTGATGATTGCGGCGGCGATGCACGACGGCCCCGCCCTCAAGGGCCGGCTCGCGGCCATGGAGCGGCGGCTGGCCGAAGGCAAGCTCGCGGCCGGCCGCATTGTGCCGCACATGCTGCGGGCCCTGCGCGCGTTTGCCGACGGCAACTGGCGCGGCTGCGCCCGCGAGTTGACGCCGGTCATGGGCGATCTCGCCCGCCTCGGCGGCAGCCATGCCCAGCGCGAGGTGATCGAGGATACCTGGATCCTGGCCCTGATCCGCAGCGGCGCAACGGAAAAGGCGCGCGCCGTGCTCGACGCCCGCCTGCACCGCCGCCCCTCCGCGCGGGACATGCGGTGGCGGGCGCTCACGGTTGGATGACGGAAGCTATCCCTCCGTCTCCAGCCCGGTCGGCATCGGCACATTCTCAGGCTGCAGCTTGAGCCCGGCGGCAAGCGCGACAGTCTCCAGCAGCGCCGCAAAATCCTTCTCCAGGTAACCTGCGGGATCGGATTGCAGCGAGGCCGCGCCGACATGGGCCTGCAGCGCCTCGCGCGCCGCCGCCGTCACCGGCATCGCGACGTCGAGCTGGCGCCCCGCCGACAGGCCGAGATCGAGATCCTTGCGCAGCAGCGGCGGCGTGAAGGTCGTGGTCCAGTCGAGATTGACCAGCGCGTTGCTCTTGTACCTGGTGAAGGTCGAGCCCATCACGCTGGCATTCATGAAGTTCAGGAAGGCATGGCGCGGCACGCCGGCCTTCTGCGCCAGGATCGTGATCTCGGCGAGGTTCTGGATGACGACGCCGAGGAATACGTTGTGGGCGATCTTGCAGATGCGCGCGAGTTCGCCCTCGCCGACATAGGACACGCCGGAGACGGCGATCTTGGCCAGATACGGCGCGATGACATCGAACGCCGCTTTTGGACCGGAGACCACCGACGACAGCTTGCCGGCCTTGACGCATTTGCCATTGCCCGACACCGGCGCGCGCACGAATGCGCAGCCGAGCTCTTTCAGTCTCGCATCGATCGCCTCCGACTGCTCGACCCCGATCGAGGAGCAGTCGACCAGGATTTTTGGACGCGGCCCCGCAGGCGACGCGACGACGCCGTTATCGCCGAAATAGACCTGCTCGAGGTCCTTGCCGGTCGATACCATCGAGAACACGATGTCGCAGCCGGCGAGGTCGCTGGGTTGGTTGACGATCACGCCGCCTTTCGCCGCCAGCGGCTCGGCCTTGGCGCGGGTGCGATTGTAGATCGACACCTCGTGGCCGGCCTTGAGCAGGCGCTCGGCCATCGGATAGCCCATGCGCCCCATGCCGATCCAGCCGAGCGAATGCGTCGCTGACATTTGCGTCACTCCCATCTGATGTGTTCGCTCAATAGCGGTTGGCGATCGGCAGTTCCTCCGCCGGGAACAGCGTGATCACCTGGCAGCCCTTGTCGGTCACCACGACCTCCTCCTCGATGCGCGCGGCGGAGAAGCCGTCGGTCGCCGGACAATAGGTCTCCAGAGCAAACACCATGCCGGTCTTGATCTCCATCGGATTGTCCAGCGACACCAGCCGCGAGATGATCGGGCGCTCGTGCAGCGCCAGCCCGAGGCCGTGGCCGAACTGCAGGCCGAACGCGGCCATCTCGGACGGGAAACCGAACTCTTCGGCCTTCGGCCAGACCTTGGCGACGACGTCGGTGGAGACACCCGGCTTGATCAACGCAATCGCATTGTCGAGCCATTCGCGGCACTGCTTGTAGGCGTCGTGCTGGGCCGGCGTGGCGCGGCCGACATTGAAGGTGCGGTAGTAGCAGGTGCGGTAGCCCTGATAGGACTGCAGGATGTCGAAGAACGCCTGATCGCCCGGGCGCAGGATGCGGTCGGTGAAATTGTGCGGATGCGGATTGCAGCGCTCGCCGGAGATGGCGTTGATGGCCTCGACGTCGTCGGAGCCCATCTCGTAGAGCATCTTGTTGGCGAGCGCGACGATGTCGTTCTCGCGGATCCCCGGCTTCAGGTTCTCGTAGATCGAATGATAGACGCCGTCGACCATGGCGGCGGCCTGGTTGAGCAGCATGATCTCGTCGATGTTCTTGATCTCGCGCGCATCCAGCATCACCTGCTGGCCGTCGACCACCTTCATGCCGGCCTTCTGCAGTTCGAAGAACATGGCGGTTTCGGCCAGGTCGACCCCGACCGGCATGTCGGCGACGCCGGCCGCGCGCAGCAGGCTCATCACCTCCTCGGCATGCGCCTTCATCAGCCCGACGGCCGGCGGCACGGTGCCGCGCATGCCGAGCATGCCGGCGCGGCAATTATCCGGCGCCAGCCAGTCGCAGAAGATGCGGTGATGCACGGCGGCCGAGCCGAAATCCCACACGATCGGCTCGCCGTCACCGGCCAGCAGCGCGAACCGGCACAGCTTGTCGCGCTCCCATTCCCCGATCTTGGTGCCGGAGACGTAGCGGATGTTGTTGACGTCGAACAGTAGCAGCGCACCGCAGCCGGAGTTCTTCAGAGCCACCCGCGCCCGCGCCAGCCGGTAGCGCCTCAGCCGGTCGAAGTCGACGCGGCGCTCGAAATCCACCGAAACGTGGCCGTGCGAGGGGATCGCACGGGTCCAGCGCCAATGCGGATCGAGATGCTCGGGGCTGACAAGATGCGGCTTCAGCGCACTCGCTGTCATGTGGACGTTTCCCATGGTTCCATTGCAATCGATTGCAATGCCCGATTTAATGCATATACGCGACTCGCGTCAAGGTATAGCATGATCAAAACGTCATTTCGCGACGACATCGGGGGATGGGAATGAAGCAGACATTGCGATCGGAAGCAGGCGTGCAGGCGGCATCCTCGCGCCCGACGATCAAGGACGTCGCCGCCCGTTGCGGCGTACATCCCTCGACGGTCTCGCGCGCCCTCAGCCCGGCGATGAAGCACCTCGTCGCTGCCGATGTCGCAGAGAAAATCCAGGCCGCGGCCAACGCGCTCGGATACCGGCTCAACATGGCCGCGAAGGGCCTGCGCACCGGACGCAGCGGCCTGATCGGCGTGCTGGCGCCCGATATCGCCGACCCCGGCTTTCCGCCTGTTCTTTCCGGCATCGCCGACCACCTCCATGCCCAAGGCTATGCAACGATCGTGGCCGACGCCGGCAAGGAGGGGTCGGAGCAGGAGCTGGTCGACCGCCTGATCGCCCGCAGCGTCGACGGTCTGGTGCTGGCCACGGTGACCTTGCACGACGAGGTCGTGACGCATTGCCTGGACGCGGCGCTGCCGGTGGTGCTGGTCAATCGCGTCGATGCCGCCGGACAGCTGCCCTCGGCGGCCAGTGACGACGCCGCCGGCATGCGTCTCGCCGTCGAACATCTCGTCGCGCTCGGCCACCGGCACATCGGCCATGTCGCGGGCCCGCAGCACATCTCGACCGGTGCGCGCCGACGCGCCGGGTTCGAGGCCAGCGTCCGGGAGGCCGGCCTGTCCGCGCGCCAAGCGCCGGTCGAAACGACCGAAGCCTATACACGCTCGGCCGGCCGCGAGGCGGCGTTGCGCCTGTTCGTGCGCCGGACGCCGCCGACCGCGATCGTCGCCGCCAACGACCTGCTCGCGCTTGGCGTCTATGACGCGCTCGCCGCGCACGGCCTCGCCTGCCCCGGCGACGTCTCGGTAGTAGGACACAACGACATGCCGTTCGTCGACCTGGTGTCGCCGCCGCTGACCACGGTACGGATTGCACAGCGCGACATGGGCGAAGCGGCGGCGCGGCTGCTGCTGGCCCGCATCACCGATCCGGCCGCAGAGGGTGAGCACATCGTGCTGACCCCGAGCCTCATCCTGCGCGGCTCGACGGCAGCGCAGCGATCCTGATCACTGCCGCGCGGCGCGCGAGATCACCTGCCCGGCGCGCGTCCCCTCATGGTGGCCCTGCCACCATGTCAGCGCGCCGTTGACGATGACGGCCTCGATCCCGGCAGCGGGCACGCACGGGTCGTCATAGGTCGCGGTGTCGCGCACCGAGGCCGCATCGAAGATCGTGATGTCGGCATGATTGCCGACCGCGATGGTGCCGCGTTCCCCGATGCCGAAATTCTGCGCGGTCAGCCCGCTCATCTTCCAGACCGCGGTCTCCAGCGAGAACAGCTCCAGTTCACGGCAATAATAGCCGAGCACGCGCGGGAACGTGCCCCAGAGACGCGGGTGCGGACGCTCGCCGAACGGCAGGCCGTCGGAGCCGATCATGGTCGGCTCGAACGCCAGGATCGTCCGCACGTCGGCCTCGTCCATCGCGAAGTAGATCGCGGACGCCGGCTGCAGCCGCCTGGCGGCTTCGAGCCGGTCGACGCCCCAGCCGGCTGCGATGTCGGCGAGATCGCGCCCGGCGACTTCCGGATGCGGCTTCGACGCAGCGACCACGACCTTGACCTGCAGCTTGGCCGGATCGGTGTGCAGCATGGTCGAGGACGCGTTGTAGGGATAGCAGTCGAGCGCGACGCACTGGCAGCTCATCGCCTTCGTGATCAGCGGCAGCGTCTCCTTGGTGCGGCCGAAATTCGCCGGTCCCACCACCTTGTGATGCGAGATCACGACCTGCACGTCGAGCGCCTTGCCGATGGCAAAGCTTTCCTCCAGCGACCGGATCACCTCGTCGGCCTCGTTGCGCATATGCGTCGCGTAGACGCCGCCGCTGCCGGTCAGCGGGCGGCAGACCTCGATGATCTCCTCGGTCGACGCTGCTTCTGCCGGCGGATAGAAAGTCCCGGTCGAGACCCCGATGGCGCCGGCATCGAGCGCCTCCTGCACGAAGCCGCGCATCTCGTCCATCTCCGGCCCGGTCGCGGCACGGCCGAGATCGCCCACGACCGAGGCGCGCAGCGCCGTGTGGCCGACCATCGGCGCGACGTTGACCGCAGCGGGCGCCGCACGCAACGCAGCGACGTAATCGGCGAACGCCGCATACTCGACCAGCGGGCCCTCGCCGGGTGACAGCAGGCCGAGCGGCATCGGCCGCGAGGTGCCGGGCTTCAGCGGCGCGATGCTGACACCGCAATTGCCGGTCACCACCGTGGTCACGCCTTGCGAGACCTTGCAGATCATGTCGGGATCGATCAGCACCGCGCCGTCGTCATGGGTGTGGGAATCGATGAAGCCCGGCGCAACGATGCGTCCGGTGGCATCGATCACGCGCGGCGCGGTCCGGCCCGCGAGATCACCGATCGCAACGATACGGCCATCCCTGACGCCGACATCGGCCTCGAACCGCGGCGCCCGCGTGCCGTCGACGACGGTGCCGCCGCGGATGATGAGATCGAAGGAGACGGAGGAAGGCTGGGGATCGGTCATGAGGTCTCGCGCGGAATTGGGTCGAAGGTGGCGAGACTATCCGCGGAGCACCTCGATGCGTCCAGCACGATCCACATGAGGCGCACGCTGAGCTGGGCTGTCGGTATGGTAGACCTTCAGGCCCTCGGGAGACTGACGAAGGCGACGTCGATCAGCACATTTGGACGCGAGCTCTAGGCATCACGGGCCGTGCGCTCTTTCGCCCCGCAAGCGGAGCGAGGTGCAGCGAGAAAGGCTTGAGATGGTTGCTGTGCTCAACCTGCCGGGCGCCGTTGCGCCACGATCTGCCGGTACAGCTCGGCATAGCGCCCGGCCCGGTGCCGCCACGACACGTCGGTCAGCATCGCGTTGAGCTGCATGCGGGTCCAGTTCGAGGCGTTGCTGCGGGCGGCGTAAAAGGCGGCGGCGGCGCGGCGCAGGGTCTGGTCGAGCGCCTCGGCGGTGACGGGGCTGAACTTGAAGCCGGTGGCGGCGACACCCGCCTCGGTCTCGTCGGTCACCGTATCGGCAAGCCCGCCGACCGCCGCGACGATCGGCAGCGCGCCGTAGCGCAGCGCGCAGAGTTGCGTCAGCCCGCACGGCTCGAACCGCGACGGCACGACCAGAGCATCGCAGCCCGCCTGGATCAGATGGGCGAGGTTTTCGTGATAGCCGATGACGACGCCGATCTGCCCGGGATGGTTCGCGGCCGCCGCCCGAAACCCTTCGCGCAGTTCGGCCTCGCCGTCCCCGAGCAGGGCCAATTGGATGCCGCTGCTCGTCAGCGTCGGCAGGCAGGACAGCAGGAGATCGAGTCCTTTCTGCGAGGTCAGCCGGCTGACCACGCCGAGCAGCAACGTCTCCGGCGACACCTGCAGGCCCATGCGCGCCTGCAGCGCGGCCTTGTTGGGCGCCCGCGCTTCGATCCGTTCGATGCCGAAATGCGACGCGATCGCCGAGTCGCTACCGGGATCCCATACCGCGGTGTCGATGCCGTTGAGAATGCCGACGAGGTCGGACGAGCGCTGGCGCAGCAGGCCGCCCAGGCCCATGCCGTGCTCGTCGCTCTGGATCTCCCTGGAATAGGTCGGCGACACCGTCGTGATCTTGTCGGCGAACTGCAGTCCCGCCTTGAGGAAGCTGATGTCGCCGTAATATTCGAGGCCATAGATCGAGAACGATTCCGGCGGCAGTCCGAGCGGCGGCAGGAAGTGCCGGGGAAAGCGGCCCTGGAACGCCAGATTGTGCACGGTCATGACCGTGCCGGGATGCGGCCGGTGGCTGTACAGCAGATAGGCCGGCACGAGGCCCGCCTGCCAGTCGTGCCCGTGAACCACATCGGGAACGAACGCCGGCACCGCGCCGAGACCGATATAGGAGGCCGCACGCGCCAGCGCCGCGAAACGGTAGGCGTTGTCCGGCCAGTCCTTGCCGTCCGGCCCGAGATAGGGATTGCCCTCGCGCTCGTAGAGATGCGGCGCATCGAGCACGAACAGGTCGAGCGCGCCGTGGCTGCCGCCGACCAGCCTTGCGTTGCCGCCGAAGAAATTCGGCAGCGAGCTGATCTCGCTGGGCTGCTCCAGCGCGGCCATCACTGCGGGATAGCCGGGGATCAGCGTCCGGACCTCGACATCCTCGGCCATCAGCGCCCATGGCAGCGCGCCGGCGACATCGGCGAGACCGCCGGTCTTGATGAGGGGATAGACCTCGGACGCGACCGAGAGGACGCGCAACGTCATGAATTGAGCCCGTCGATCATCGGCTGGGTAATCAAGGTCACGCCGGTCTCCGTCGTCCTGAAGCGCTTGGCATCGAATTCCGGATCCTCGCCGACAACCAGCCCTTCCGGAATCTGCACGCCGCGATCGACGACCACGTTGGTCAGCCGCGCGTGGCGGGCGACAGTGACGTAAGGCAGCAGCACGGCATTATGCACTTTCGCATAGGAGTGCAGATGAGCTCCCGTGAACAATAGCGAACGCTGCACCGAGGCGCCCGAGACGATGCAGCCGCCCGACACCAGCGAACAGGTGGCCTCGCCGCGCCGGCCGTCTTCGTCATGGACGAACTTCGCCGGCGGCGTGATCTCGGAATAGGTCCAGAGCGGCCAGGAGCGATCGTACAGATCGAGCTCGGGCACGACGTCGGTCAGATCCAGATTGGCGGCCCAATAGGCATCCACCGTTCCGACGTCGCGCCAGTAACTGTGCTTATCATGACTGGCGCGGACGCAGGAGCGCGAGAACTGGTGCGCAACGGCGCGGCCGTTCTTGACGATGTAGGGGATGATGTCGCGGCCGAAATCGTGGTTGGAGTTCGGGTCGGCGGCGTCGCGCTTCAGCTCCTCGAACAGGAACTTGGCGTCGAACACGTAGATGCCCATGCTGGCGAGCGACTTGTCCGGCTTGCCGGGCATCGGCGGCGGATCGGCCGGCTTCTCGATGAAGTCGCGGATGGTGTCGTCCTCGTTGACGTGCATGATGCCGAAGCCCGAGGATTCCTCGCGCGGCATTTCCAGGCAACCGACGGTGACGTCGGCGCGCTGGTCGAGATGCTGCTGCAGCATCAGTTCGTAGTCCATCTTGTAGATGTGGTCGCCGGCGAGCACGACGATGTATTTCGTGTTGTAGGTCTCGAGGATATCGATGTTCTGATAAACGGCGTCGGCCGTTCCGACGTACCACATGGTCTCGGACACGCGCTGACTGGCCGGCAGGATGTCGAAGCTCTCGTTGCGCTCGGGGCGGAAGAAGTTCCAGCCGTTCTGCAGATGGCGGATCAGGCTGTGCGCTTTGTACTGGGTCGCCACCGCGATCCGCCGGATGCCGGAATTGACCGCGTTCGACAGCGCGAAATCGATGATGCGCGACTTGCCGCCGAAATAGACGGCGGGCTTGGCGCGCCGGTCGGTCAGCTCCAGCAGCCGGCTGCCGCGTCCGCCGGCCAGAACGAAGGCCAGCGCATGACGGGACAGCGGTTCAGTCCTGGCGGCTGGTGCCATGTGTCTCCTCCCTGCAAACGCGTTGTGCGTCATGTCGGCGGCGGGGCCGTGCGCGCCTTCGCGAGCGCGCGCCGGTTCGCGGGTCCTCACATATGACGGGAAACTAGCCAACCAGTTCCCAATGCCGAGCGCAATGGGAAGCTTCAGCCAAGATGATTCCAGGTTGCGGCCATTTCGCTCCAGCGGGGCGGATCGGCCCCCTCGCGCGTGCAGGTGACGGCGGCACACGCCGCCGCAAAGGCGAGGGCCCTGCGCAACTCGGCCTGGCTCAATGCGCCAAGTGCGTCCCTGCCGATCCGGCCGAGCTTGCGGAGCGCGAACAGCAGGCCGGCCTGGAAGGTGTCGCCGGCGCCGATCGTATCGACCACATCGACTGCCGGGACCGCGACTTCGACCGCGCCTGCCTGCGCATGCCAGCCAATCGCACCGTTCGGACCGCGGGTGACGACGACCAGGCGGGTGCCGCGCGCCAGCAAGTCGGCGGCCCGCGCGGCATAATCATCGT
This sequence comes from Bradyrhizobium oligotrophicum, assembly GCF_051168495.1. Taxonomy (GTDB): domain Bacteria; phylum Pseudomonadota; class Alphaproteobacteria; order Rhizobiales; family Xanthobacteraceae; genus Bradyrhizobium; species Bradyrhizobium oligotrophicum_A. The sequence goes on from NZ_JBNPVB010000002.1 coordinate 154,988, forward strand.
GGCCATGCAGATAGTCGAAATCGACGTCCGACATCTTGATCAGGTCGGCGCTCGCGGCAAACCCATCCATGTGTGCACGATAGGCAGCCTTGTCCTGCACGAGGTTCGGGCGGCAGTTGGGATCGAAGGAGATCGTCACGGCGCCCTGCGTGGCGGCGACCAGGGCCCGGGTCTCCGCGGCCCCCTGGTCATGGATCAGCGTGGTCGAGCCGACATGGATGGCGTCGATGCCGGCGAAGGCAATGCTGCCCGGCCGGAACGTCCATTTCCGCGCGGCGGTCTCGGCGTCGTAGAAGGCATATTGCGCCTCGCTGCCGACATGGCGCACGAAAGCCAGCGTGGTCTGGTCGGGGCTGCGGGTCGCGTAGCCGAGGTCGACGTTCGAGCCTTGCGCATGGGCCGCGATCATGGTGCCGAACAGGTCCGTGGAGATGCCGCCGACGAAGCCGGTCGGCGCGCCCAGCCGCGCGACGCCGACTGCGACGTTCAGGCAGGAGCCGCCGACCACCGGCCGCAAGACGTCGCGGCCGTCGGCCAGTCGGGCCGGAACGAAATCGATCAGCGCATCACCGCAGCTCAGGATCATGGTCAGCCCTCCCCATCGGCCCTAGTTTGAGCACGCATCCTCGCGGCGTCGGGACCTCACCTCGCCCCGCTTGCGGGGAGAGGTCGGATTGCATCGAAAGATGCAATCCGGGTGAGGGGGACTCTCCACGCACCGCGCTCGTTGAGAGTCCCCCTCACCCCAACCCTCTCCCCGCAAGCGGGGCGAGGGAGCGCACCGTCCTTGCCTTCAAGAGCCTGAATCCGATGTCAAGATGCGTGCTCTTGCCGGCCATCGGCCCCATGCATCACGGAACGGCTCTCGCGATCAAGCGTCTGCAGCAGGCGATGGACGCGCCGCTTGCGGTGATGAAAGCTGGCAATGCCGGGCTCGGTCGGATCGCTGAGGCGGCCGAGCGAGGACATCGAGGCCATCGTCTCGCCGATCGAGCGGAATGCGCCGCTGGCGACCGCACCGAGCATGGCCGCGCCGAGCAGCACGGGCTCCTGGGTGCCGGGCAGCGCCACCGTCAATCCCGTCGTATCCGCCATGATCTGGCGGACCAGTGGACTGCGCGAGGCCCCGCCGGCCATCACCAGCGTCCGGCTGCTGACGCCGTTGGCGGCGAAGGCGTCGATCACGTCGGCCAGACCATAAGCAAGCCCGCACAGGCCCGCGACGAACAGCCGCTCCATCGCGGAGATATCCGAATCGAGATCGAGGCCGGCGATGGCGGCGCGCGAGCCCGGATCGGCATGAGGCGAACGGTTGCCGAGGAATTCCGGCAGGATGTGGATGTCACGCGCCAGCAGCGCCGCCGCACCGACACTCTGCGATCGCGCCATGATCCGCTTCTCGAGAAAGCTGATGACGTCGAGCCCCTCGGCGCGGGCCGCAGCGCCGGCCTCGGCAGACGCTGGATGCGCGCGCAGGAGATGGTCGATCGCAGCTCCTGCTGCGGACTGGCCGCCCTCGTTGAGCCAGAGCCCCGGCACCATGCCCTGATAATAAGGCCCCCACACGCCGGGCACGAAGGACGGCGTTCGCGTCGTCGCCATGATGCAGGCCGACGTCCCCATGATGTAGGCGAGACGGTCGCAGACCTCGACCTCGCCGCCGTCGGCGGCGCGGCCGCCGATCGCGCCGATGCCGCCGGCATGGGCGTCGATCAGCGCCGCGCCGACCGGCGTGCCCGCGACGAGGCCCAGCTCTGCCGCTGCCGTTTGCGACAGCCCGCGGCCGAGCGGCGTGCCGGGCGCCACGATCGCGGTGCCGATCCGCGCATAATCCTCGGCGACGAAGTCGTCGAGCCCGATGCGGCGGAAATACGCCGCGCTCCAGCGCGACTCATGGGCGAGATAGTTCCACTTGCAGGTCACCGTACACATCGAACGCGCCGGCGAGTCCGTCGCGCGAAAGGTGAGGAAATCGGCGAGATCGAAGAAATGCCCGGCGGCGTCGAAGCTCGCGCGCAGATGCCGCTTCAGCCACAACAGCTTCGGCATCTCCATCTCAGGCGAGATCGAGCCGCCGACATAGCGCAGCACCTCGTCCCCGGTGGCATTGATGTCACGCGCCTCGGTCAGCGCGCGATGATCCATCCAGACGATGACGTTGCGCGCGGCATCGCCGGAGCTGCTCACAGTCAGCGGCCGGCCCAATGGATCGAGCACCACCAGAGAGCAGGTCGCATCGAAGCCGATACCCTTGATCAGCTCCGGCGCAATCGCCGCCTCCGCCAAGGCGGCTTTGACGGCGGCGCAGCAGGCACGCCAGATGTCGTCGGAGGATTGCTCGACGACATCGCCGGCCTCATGCCAAGTCTGGATCGGATGCCGCGCCGCGGCAAGCAGGCGCCCGTGACCGTCGAAGATCCCGGCGCGCGTGCTGGTCGTGCCGACATCGACACCGACAAAGGCGACGCCAGCAGAGGCGACACCGGCAAAAGCCTGACCCATGTTCCGCTCCCGTCAATTTTGACGTGAGCTTACCAGCAAGTGTAGCCGCCATCGACAACGACGACGCTTCCGGTCATCAAACTTGCAGCTTCCGACGCCAGGAACAGCACGACCGAAGCGATCTCCTCGACCTGCCCCATCCGCGCCATCGGGGTTCCGCCGATCCAGGCGTCATACATCCGCGGATTGCTCTTCACGAAGGCGTTCAGCGGCGTCTCGATATAGGTCGGCGCGACCGCGTTGACACGGATGCCGCGCGCGCCCCATTCGGCCGCCAGCGACTTGGTCAGATGGTGCACCGCGGCCTTGGAGGCGTTGTAGAAGCACTGCTCCTGCGGCTTGTTGACGATGAAGCCGGACATCGAGCCGATGTTGACGATGGTGCCGCTCTTGGCCGCCAGCATGTGCTTGCCGAAGGCGCGGCAGCACCAGAACGTGCCGTTGAGGTTGACGTCGAGCACGTTGAGCCAGTGCTCGTCGGTGACGGTCTCGGCCGGCGTCTCGCTGCGGGCGATGCCGGCATTGTTGACGAGGATGTCGACCTTGCCGTACCGCGCCACAAGATCGTCCGCGACCGCCGTCACCTGCGCAGAATTGGTGACGTCCATCAGCGCGGTCTCGGTGGCGAAGCCCTTGGCCTTCATCGCGGCCTGGCCGTCCGCCGCCGCCTTGGCGTCGCGATCGGCGATCACGACGCGCGCGCCTGCCTCCGCCAACGCCTCGACGCAGGCGAGCCCGATGCCCTGCCCCCCGCCGGTCACCAGCGCCGTCTTGCCGTCGAGCTTGAATTTCTCAAGATACATGGTCGTTCGTCCGTTGTTGTCGTTGACGTCCGGAGGGGACGTCACCTCTCATGCGAAGATGGAATTGCCGTCGGCATCGAAGCGATAGATGCGGTTGGGCTCAGGCCGCAGCGTCACGGCGTCACCGGCGCTGAGGCGTTTCTCGCCGACGACGCGCACCGTGAGCGTGCCGAGCGCGCCCGCATCGACATAGAGAAAGGTGTCGCTGCCGAGATGCTCGGCAATCACGACCTTGCCGGGCCAGCCCTCGCCGCCCTCATCGACGACCACGACATGTTCCGGCCGCACACCGATGGTGGTAGCCTTGTACTTCGCCGCTTCCGCGCCGGTGATCAGGTTCATCTTCGGCGAGCCGATGAAGCCGGCGACGAACAGATTGGCCGGGCGCTGATACAGCTCGATCGGCGAGCCGTACTGCTCGATGCGTCCGGCGTTGAGCACCACGATCTTGTCGGCCATGGTCATGGCCTCGACCTGGTCATGCGTCACGTAGATCGCGGTGGTGCCGAGCTGCTTCTGCAGCCGCGTGACTTCCAGCCGCATCTGCACCCGCAGCGCCGCATCGAGGTTGGACAAGGGCTCGTCGAACAGGAACGCCTTGGGCTCGCGCACGATGGCACGGCCGATCGCAACGCGCTGGCGCTGGCCGCCGGAGAGTTCACGCGGCTTGCGGTCGAGATAGGGCGTGAGGTTCAGGGTCGCCGCCGCCGCCTCGACCTTCTGGTTGATCTCGGCCTTCGGCAGCCCGGCCATCTTGAGACCGAACGCGATGTTGCCGCGCACGCTCATGTGCGGATAGAGCGCGTAGGACTGGAACACCATCGACAGGCCCCGCTTGGCCGGTGGCACGTCGACGACGTTGTTGCCGTCTATCAGGATGCGGCCACCGGAGACGTCCTCCAGCCCTGCGATCAGCCGCAGCAAGGTGGTCTTGCCGCAGCCGGAGGGGCCGACGAACACCACGAAGGCACCGTCGGGAATGTCGAGATCGGCGCCCTTGATGATGTGGACCGGCCCGAACGATTTCTGCACACCTTCCAGCGTGATCCGTCCCATGTGATCCCAGCCCTTTCGTTACTTCACTGCGCCGAAGGTCAGCCCGCGCACGAGCTGCTTCTGGCTGAACCAGCCGATGATCAGGATCGGCGCGATCGCGAGCGTGGAGGCCGCCGACAGCCGCGCCCAGAACAGGCCTTCCGGACTCGAATAGGAGGCGATGAAGGTCGTCAGCGGCGCCGCATTCAACGTCGACAGGTTCAAGGTCCAGAACGCCTCGTTCCAGGCGAGGATGAGGTTGAGCAGCATCGTCGAGGCGAGCCCGGGGATCGCCATCGGCGTCAGCACATAGATCAGCTCGCGCCCGATCGTGGCGCCGTCCATCCGCGCCGCTTCCAGGATGTCCTTCGGGATCTCCTTGAAGTAGGTGAACAGCATCCAGATCACGATCGGCAGATTGCCGAGGCACAGGATGAAGACCAGCCCGCTGCGGGTGTCGAGCAATCCCATGTTCTTGTAGATCAGGTAGATCGGCACGAGCACGCCGACCGGCGGCATCATCTTGGTCGAGAGCATCCAGAGCAGGATGTCCTTGGTGCGCTTGGTCGGCGAGAACGCCATCGACCATGCCGCAGGGATAGCGATCAGCATCGCGATCAAGGTCGAACCGCCGGCGACGATCAGAGAGTTCATCGCGTGATGCAGATAGTCGCTGCGCTCCTGCACGGTGGCGTAGTTCTCGGTGGTCCAGTGAAAGAACAGGAACGAGGGCGGCGTTGCGAACGCCTCCAGCTCGGTCTTGAAGCTCGCCAGCACCATCCACAGGATCGGGAAGAAGATCACGAACCCGGCCAGCCACGCGGCCACGGTGGCGATTGCGACATGACGTCCGGTGACCTTGCGCGCCATGATCTCATGCCTCCAGATTGCGGCCGACGATGCGGACCAGGAAGAAGGCGACGATGTTGGCGATGACGACGGCGACGAGGCCGCCCGCCGACGCCGTGCCGACATCGAACTGGATCAGCGCCTGCGAATAGACCAGGAAGGCGATGTTGGTGGTCTGCAGGCCCGGCCCGCCGCCGGTGGTGACGAAGATCTCGGCGAACACCGTGAGCAGGAAGATGGTCTCGATCAGGATGACGACCGTGATCGGCCGCGCCAGATGCGGCACGGTCAGGTAGATGAAGCGCGACAGCGCGCTGGCGCCGTCCATCTCCGCCGCTTCCTTCTGCTCCTCGTCGAGCGACTGCAGCGCCGTCAGCAGAATGAGTGTCGCGAACGGCAGCCATTGCCAGGCGACGATGAAGATGACCGCGAGCAGCGGCGCATCGGTGAACCAGTCGATCGGCGTCATCCCGAGCGAGGTCGCGATCCAGGCGAACAGGCCGGACACCGGATGCATCAAGAGGTTCTTCCACACCAGCGCGCTGACGGTCGGCATCACGAAGAACGGCGCGATCACCATCAGCCGGATGATGCTGCGGCCGATCACGGGCTGGTCGAGCAGGATCGCCAGGGGAATGCCGAGGCCGATGGTCAGCAGCAGCACCGAGCCGACCAGCACGAGCGTGTTCTGCAGCGACGCGAGGAAGGCCGGATCGGTCAGAAAGTATTCGAAATTCTCCAGGCCGACGAAGCGCTCCGAGCCGGGATCGAGCAGGCTGTAGTGCAAGGTCGAGAAGTAGATGGTCAGCGCCAAGGGCACGATCATCCAGATGAACAGCAGAATGACCGCGGGCGACAGCAGCGCGCGGGCGAGGAGTTGCGTCTGTCTGGTGGCCATTCGGGTTGTCCCATTCGCTGAATCAGCAGTGCCGTCATTGCGAGCGAAGCGACTTGTCCGCCGTAGCTCGAAGAGCGAAGGCGGAAGCAATCCAGAGTCGTAGGCGGGGCTCTGGACTGCTTCGTCGCTTCGCTCCTCGCAATGACGAGGTGATAGCTTGCACTAGCAACAAAATGACTCTCACCGTAGCCCAGGGGCGGTGTCCGTGAATGCGCCCTCTCCCCTTGTGGGAGAGGGCATGTAGGAAAGTGCGGCAACTCGGTTGGGTGAGGGGTCTCTCTCCACGAGCGCCGCTTGCGGAGACATACCCCTCACCCAACCTTGCGCGCGGATGGGCCGGAGATGCCCTCTCCCACCCTGGCGAAGCTACGCTTCGCCTTGGGGGAGAGGGCGCATTCATGGGCACCGTCCTCGCGGCTGGCCGCTCCGCGGTGGGCACGCTGCGCTTTGCCCACCCTACGGATCTCGCGTTGGAGCGGAGAGAAAATGCGGCCATCCCTTATGGGGAGGGATGGCCGCCAGTGATCAGCTCGGGAGGAGTTTTGGCTTCGAGCTGATGACCGTGACGCGCCTATTTGATGTAGCCGGCCCGCTTCATCTCGCGTTCGGTGGACGATTGCGCCGCAGCCAGCGCCGCGTCGACCGTCATCGAGCCGGCGAGCGCCGCCGAGAACTGCTGCCCGACCGCGGTGCCGATGCCCTGGAATTCAGGAATGGCCGCGTACTGCACGCCGACATAAGGCACCGGCTTGACCGTCGGCTTGTTCGGATCGGCGGCATCGATCGAGGCCAAGGTCAGCTTGGCGAACGGCGCGACCTTGAGATACTCCTCGTTCTTGTAGAGCGAGGTGCGCGTGCCCGGAGGCACGTTGGCCCAGCCGTCCTTCGAGGCCACCAGCTTCAGATAGTCCTTGCTGGTCGCCCAGGCGATGAATTTCTCGGCCGCCTCGACCTTCTTGGAGCCGGCCGGAACCGCGAGGCTCCACGCCCACAGCCAGTTGGCGTTCTTGCCGAGGCCGGTGTTCGGCGCCAGGGCGAAGCCGACCTTGTCGGCGACCTTGGATTCCTTCGGGTTGGTCACGAACGAGGCCGCGACCGTCGCATCGATCCACATCCCACATTTGCCGGAATTGAACAGCGCGAGGTTCTCGTTGAAGCCGTTGGAGCTGGCGCCGGGAGGGCCGGCGTCCTTCATCAGGTCGACATAGGTCGACAGCGTCTTCTTCCATTCCGGCGTGTTGAACTGCGGCTGCCATTTCTCGTCGAACCAGCGCGCGCCGAACGAGTTCGACATCGCGGTCAGGAACGCCATGTTCTCGCCCCAGCCGGCCTTGCCGCGCAGGCAGATGCCGAACACGCCGCCCGGCTTGTCGGTGAGCTTCTTGGCGGCGTCGATCACGAAGTCCCAGGTCGGGCTCTCCGGCATCTTCAGCCCGGCCTTTTCGAAAAGGTCGGTGCGGTACATCACCATCGAGCTCTCGCCGTAGAACGGCGCGGCGTAGAGCTTGCCGTCGACGGAGACCGCATCCTTGATCTTGGGCAGGATGTCGCCCGCGTCATAGTCGGCGCCGAGCTTGTCGAGCGGCACCAGCCAGTTCTTCTTGGCCCAGATCGGCACTTCATAGGTGCCGATGGTGAGGATGTCGAACTGGCCGCCCTTGGTGGCGATGTCGGTGGTGACGCGCTGGCGCAGCACGTTCTCTTCCAAGGTCACCCATTTCACGGAGATGTCGGGATTGGCCTTGGTGAATTCGCTCGTGAGGCCCTGCATCCGGATCATGTCGCCATTGTTGACGGTGGCGATGGTCAGCGCCGTTTCGGCCATCACGGGCGCCGCGGTCAGCAGCGCGGCAGCACCCATCAGGGCGCCAAGCATGCTCGTCCGACTGAAGATCGTCTTCACGATGTCCCTCCCTTCCCGTGTCTTTTGAACATATGCTCACGGGCTGAGCTGATGTTCACAACAACGGTTAGACTTTGTCAAGCATGCGTCGTCACTCACAGGTTGTGCGATGCGAGAGGTAGAGGTCCTGAGATTGAAATCGAGCGCTCGCGACCCGTCTCGGCCGGCTACGCCAAAATGGCGCGCGCCGTGGCCTCGTCGGTGATCAGCCCGTTGATCAGCCGTCCGATGAGCGCGGCGCGGATCGCGGCGATCTTCGCCGGGCCCAGCGCGGCCGCGATGGTCATGGCGCGGGCGGGCACGTCGGGCGGAATGCTGGTCAGCCGCCGGTTGGTGCCGCCGGCGATCAGCTTGCCCTTGGCGTCATAGGCCCAGCCGGTGATCTCGCCGATGGCCCCGAGCCGCATCATCTCGGTGAGTTCGTCGCGGGTGACAAAGCCGTCGACATGCATCTGCGCCTTCTGGTCCATCTGGCCGATGCCGACGAGCTTGAGGTCGGCCTTGTCCGCGACCGCCTTCACCTTGGCGATGGCATCGAGCCGCACCATGCGGTCGCGCTCGTCCTGCGAGCCCATCAGGAACGGCAGCGGCATCGGATAATGCCGGGCGCCGGTGCGGTCGGCGAGCCGCCCGACCGTGTCGAAGAAGCTCGCCGAGCCATCGGCGAGGATGTTGCCGACCAGCGAGACGATCTGGTGCTCGGGCCGGTCGACCGGCGAGACGCGCTCGACGGCCGCGCGCACCGCGCGCCCGGTGCCGAGCGCGATGATCACCGGCGTCTCGGCGCGCAAGGTCGTCTCGAGCAGATTGGCGCAGCGCTCGGCAATGCCGGCGGCGCCGGCGGGCGCGGCCGGATCGGTCGGCACCACCTCGCAGTGAACCAGCCCGAACCGCTCCTTGAGCTGCGCCGCCAGCGCCATGCAGGAGGCGATCGGATGTTCGAGCCGGAACGTGATCAGCCGCTCGGCGAGGCACAGCGACACCAGCCGCTGCGCCGAGGCGCGCGACACCTGCAGCATCCGCGCGATCTCGTCCTGGGTGTGGCCGGCGATGAAATACAGCCATCCGGCGCGCGCGGCGTCGTCGAGCCGTGATTTGTCGTTGTCGCTGCCCGCCATGACGCCGAGCGCTCTCCTTCATCCAGCCGCGCTGGCTCCGCGAACCCGCGCGCCGCCGCCATTCCTGCGAACCAGATCATATGCTCCGGACATGAGCAATAGCCCGCCGTAATCGTCTGCCCCCGCACATGCGCGCGGACCCCCGCCTGCCGCACACCGGCTGCGCATCGGCGAGGGGATGCGGCGCATCACACGGCCTCCCACCTGGAGGGCATGGCTTCCCCCTCCCTCGTGAGCCCGCGCCGCCCCGCTCCCGTGTTCGTCTGCCGCAAATGCCTCGGGCGCAGCGACGACCCCAAAGGGATCAAGAAGGCGATCAAGAAAGCGACGACGCACGCGGCCCCTTCGCGCGGCAAGCCGGCGCGCGTCATCATGACGTCCTGCTTCGGCCTGTGTCCGAAGCGGGCGGTCGTCGTCACCGGCGGCCCCGGCGCGGCGCGCGGCGACTACGTGCTGATCGCTGACGCCGCGGAAGTCGACGCCGCCCTGACCCTGCTTCGCAAAGATCAGAACGGATCGTCCTGAAAAGCGTCGTCATCCTCGACCGGATCCAGGACGGAGCGCTCGGCGATCGCGCGCATCAGCCCGATCTGGCCGAGATCGTGGCCGTCGAGCACGGCCCGCGCCACCACGGCGAGATCGGCCCAGTCGGCCCCTGCGTCATGCACCCCCTCGCGCATCCACAGCGCCGTGAACACGAACAGCTCGGCCCAGCGCGCGCGGTTGGCACCGATCGCGCCGCCGGGCTGCAGCAGCTTGGCCGGCATCTTGTCGCGGGCACGGCGGCTCGCACTCCGCACCTTCTTCTCGAGCTCGGGGTCGTCCTCGAACCAGCTGTCCTGGATATCCTCCAGCATGGCGATATCGTCGCTGTCTGCGAGCGCCAGCGCGATGTCCTCGGGGTCCTGCAGCTCTTCGGGCAGGTCAGCGATCAGCTCGTTCAAGACCTCGCGAACGTCGAGACGGGACGGCTGCCAGTCGGTACCGCCGATCGTCTCGGCGACCTGCAACAGCCCGGCCGGCGGCACCTCGCCGCGTCCGACCGTGAGCCCGAGATGATGCCCGATCATGCGGACGACGAAGGCGCGGCTGACGCCCAGGACCGGGCCGACCGTTCCCGGACCCATCACCTGCTTGATGGTCCGAACCGGCTGCGGCGGGCTGGTCATCGCCTCGTTGATCCCGCTGCGGGTGAAGATCGTCGAGATCCGCCTGGTCTTGCGGTCGACCGGCGAGACCGCCATCAGGAGCTGCGCGCCGGAGCCGTCGATCGCGCTGGCCTTCAGTTCGTCGACCGCGCCCTCGGGCCACGGCGCACAGGGCACGCCGGCGGCGCGGGCCTTTTGGATGACCGCGTCGACGTCGGCACGCTCGCGCTCCGGCCGCCAGTTGCGGATCGCGATCAGGCGCCGCAGGTCGACCGGCGACAAGCTCGAAGCCCGCTCCGCGAGCGCCCGGGCGGCTGCCTTGCGCAGCACTGCGCTGTCATCTTGCAGGAACAGCACCACGGCCGCGCGGGCATCCGGCCGCTCGTTCTGCGCCAGATGACCGATCAGCGCCAGCTTGGCCTCCTCGGGGAGCAGGTGCCCGCCGTCGGCGAACGAGGACACCAGTTCGAACGGATCGCCGTCGCAGGCCTCGAGGATTTCGTCGAGCACCGCGATGATGTCGGCCGGCAGCACCTCGGCATCATCGTCGTCGCCGAGAGCGGCCGAGACCGCGGTGAGTTCGGGCGATGCGGCGATGCCGGCCTGGTGCAGCGCACCACCGAGATAAGCGAGCAGCGTGCCCTCGATCTCGCCGGCTGCGGCGCGCCCGGCCAAATCGGACTGGAAGCGCGCGATGAGATCGGCCGCGTCCTTGGCGCCGCGCCTGGCCCGCTCGTTCAAACCGGTCAGCAGGATCTGCAGCAGGAACAGATAGCCGGTGCCGAGCGCCTCGTCGTCGCCGGCCGGCGGCATGTGACGGCAGACGCCCTCGGCCGCCGCGAAGATCTCGGTGGCATTGGCGAGCAGGAAGCGCTCGAGGTCCGGGGTGGGCCGCGGCAGCCGCCCCTTGGCGAACCCGGCCGCGAGCGTCCTGGCGTGATGGTCGAGACCGGATGGTTTTGCGTGCGGTTTGGCCATGAGGCGGCTCCTTCTCGCGAAGCTAACGCAAAATCGGGTCCGGCGGACACCGCCGCCGGAGCCAAATCCACCGGGAAGATGTGGCGACAGATGGGCTGAGCCGGGCCAACCGGCAAGGTGCACCGATGGTGAACGAAACCTTGCTCCGGTCGCTCGAATGTCCGCCTCCGGCTTGACGCTTGCTTCGCGACTCCAGGGGTTAGCTGCGGCTTCGTCCTCAGCAGCAAGCGGCCCATGAGCAGCATCGCCACCATCGCAGTCTCCGGCATGAAAGCGGCCTCGACACGGCTCGAAGTGTCCGCCTCGAACGTCGCCAACGCCAGGAGCACGGGCGCCCTGCCCGACGCGAACGGCAACGTGCCGACAGGCGCGCCGATGGCCTATGTGCCGCTCGAACTGGTGCAGAGCGACGTCGCCGGCGGCGGCACGCAGGCGACCATCACCAAAGTGAGCCAGGGGACATCGGCGAGCTACGATCCGTCAGCGCCGTTCGCCAACGAGGACGGCCTCGTCGCCTCGCCCAATATCGACCTCGCGCAGGAGATGATCAGCCAGCTCCTCGCCAAATACAGCTTCGCCGCGAACGCGCAGGTGCTGAAGGCGAGCGACGAGATGAGCCGCACCGTCATCGACATGAAGGTCTAGCCGACTTCCGACGAAGCCCGAACGCCGGTCATGCGGGCTCGGGGACATCCTCTCTGGCGGCGACATGCTGCTCGGCCGGCGCGAGGAAGCCGGCAAAGACGTAGCCGTCGAGCAGGCCGTCGCCTTCCAGATCCACCCGCACCCATGCCGGATCGTGGTCGTCGTTCTCGACCACCGTCAGCTCCGTTCCGGCCGCCAGCGTCCGGTCGGAGGGGAAGTTCGTTCCCGGGCCGCCGCGCAGCTTGAGGCCGCCGCGCGCGACCACGACGTAGCGCCCCGGGGCGAGTGCGGTGCCGGTCTCGACGGTGCGCGACAGCTCCAGATAGTCGAAGATCCGCTCGCCATAGAACTTCTCGCCGTCGAAAAATCCCTGCTTCAGCCCCTTGGCCGGGTTGAAGCCGCCGGTGTTGTAGGCGATCGCGACCTTCGCGAATTCGAGATCGGTCAGGCTCGTCCTGGACTCGAAGCCGAGCTTCTTCAATCCGCGCCGCAATTCGCCGAGACATTGCGCGAGCGTGTCGGCGAAGGTCTCGTAGCGTCGCTGCAGGAAGTAGTCCGGGTCAACCTTGAAGAACTGCAGGTCGCGCTGGAACACGCCGAAGCCGTGGCAGAACTTCTTCGGATTGGCGACCGCATCCTTGTAGCCCGGAATGAACGCCGCCATGTCCTCGAGCGCCTTGCGCGCGATGTCGAACATCGCCTGCCCGTTCGGCTCGGCGACGAGCGCCTCCTTGTTGCGCGGGAACGCCTGCCGGCCCTTGCCGGGCCCGCGGAAATCGATCGTGTCGCCGACGCACAGCGCGAGGACGCGATCCAGCGAAAGCTCCTTCTTGCGAAGCACGGCCCAGATGTAGCCCGTCTCCTGGCATGCGATCGCGACGATCATGTCGAGATCGAAGGGCGTCCCCGCCAGGGCCGCCTGGGTCTGGGTGCGAAACTGCCGCTTGAACCATCCGATGTCGTCAGCTGTAACCACGGGACGCTCCATCACAGGAAGAGACGTTCAGGATTTGAGAGGTTCGAGACCCGAGACGGTCGAGACTCGACGTTCGCGACTGGCCTTGCCGGTCAGCAATCAGTTGCCGCCGCCGGGCCCAAGCGCGTCTTCAAGCGCGTCTTGATGAGGGCCGCCCGGACCGGACGGCGCCAGAAAGGCCGCGAAGACGTATCCGTCGAGCAGGCCATCGCCTTGCACGTCGACGCGGGCCCAGGCCGGATTCGATGCGGCCTTTTCGACCAGCGTCAGCTCGGTGCCGGCGGGCAGCGTGATCTCCGAAGCGAAATTGGTGCCGGGGCCACCGCGCAACTTCAATCCATTGCGCGCGATCACCGCATAGCGGCCGGGCGCCATGTCGGCGCCGGCAGCAGCAGGCTGCATCGGCGCCGGGGCCGCCCATCCGGCACCCGCGGCGTCCCGCAGCCATTGCGGCGCCGTCGCCGACCGGCCGCCTGCCCCCCAGGTCAGCCTCGTCTTGTCGCTCACGGAGGTGCCGAAGCCGACATGGATCGTCCTGTTTCCCATGTAGCCGACGCCGGCGCCGATCCCGGTCGCACCGGCCGCAGCGGCGGCGGTGACGAATGTCAGAATGCCGGGTGGCGCCGACTGATCGGTGAAGGTCAGCGTCGTGGCGCCGACGACGCATTGCAGGTCGGCCGCGCGGCCGTGATCGTGACGCGTCGACCCGGTCCGGCGCGCGCCGGGCCCCGGCGGATCCTGGCCGCCCGACGTGATCCGTACCGTATCGACACCGGCCGCCCGAGCCGCGGCGTCGAGGACGCGCTTCAGCTCGTCCGTGATCGGCTGGTTTCGAGTGGCACCGGGTGGAGGACCGGTAAAAACAGTCATGGGCTGACCTCGCCCTGATCAAATGTCGTTGCTTGTCTGCATCGTCTTCGCCGACATCAACCTGCCGGCATCGCCGTCACGGCGACCAATCAATAGAGTAGTAAGGAGTAGTAATGAGTTCTTGCTGAAAGCCTGAGTGCACGACAAGCGTCTCACAACCCGTACAGGTTGTCCACTCCGACGACGTGTAGCAATGCAAAGATCGTCGCCAGCGGGTGGCCCGCCGCAGCGCACGCCGGTATCGAGACGCCGCTTGCCCATCCATGCCGATGGCTGCAGGCGCTCGCTGAGCGTTTTGACCTACGGCCGAGGCGGCGGCGAGGCGATCCGCCGCACCTGCCGCGCCGCCGTCACGCGGTCTCCCCGGCGAGCGCCTGCGGCTCGACCAGCAGCCCCTGCCGCTCATAGCGGCCGCGGGTCCGGCTGAAGCGCACCACGACCGCATGGCGCTTGCTGTTCGCCTTGGCCCGCCGCGACAGCAGCGCGTTGCCGGCCGGCAGGAAGACGAGATCGCCCAGCCCGACGCAGGCAAGGCACGCCGGGCCGCCATCCTCCATCATCAAGAGATCGCCGGTGCCGCCGCAGCGATGGCAGGTCCAGTCGTCACGCGTCGGCACGATCGCGATGAGCTCCGGCGCCCGGCTCGCCATCGCGGCGATGCGCGCCCGCTTCTTCTCCGGCAGCGCCGGCGACATCCAATGCGTCCGGTAGGCCGTCTCGATGTCGGGATCGTCGCCGAGGCTGAAGCGGAGCGTCTGGCGCCGCGGCGTCTGCGCGACATAGGCGGTCTCGCTCGGCGTCAGCCCCTTCGCCGTGGCCCACTCGCGAAGATGGGTCATCGCCTCGCCGATGCGCGGCGGGCTCGCGCGCATCACCTCCTCCAGCGACCCGACCTGCCCGCGCCGCCACTGCTGCAGCAACGACGCATCGAGCCACCCGAGCCCGCAGAACACGTCGACGACGCTGACGGAGTGCTCGCGCGCCAACGCCGCCTCGGCGGCGCGGGAAACGCGGTCGGACAGCGGTTGCTTGTTCTTTCGAGTCATGGAAGCCCCAGCGTATCGATGACCAGACGAGCGGCGCATTATCAACAGGCCCACGACGAATCAAGAGCGGCAGATGGCAAGACCCATCCACACACGCCGCCGCGCGGTCCCACCGCGACAGCAATACGGACGAACCACCTCTATCTCGGGTGCCTGACCTTAGCTCTTTGAGTTCACCGTCACAGCACTAACGGTCGCTCCGACACGCCGGCGAGAGCATCGGCACATTCGCCCACGGCCAATTCTGCCAGCGCCCATCGTCGCCGACGCAGGCGGAGCCTGTTGGGGCCGGACTCGTTGTCGCCTCCGAGGTCGCGTCGAGCGCGGCAAATCGGTGATCGACATAGGTCGTGGACACGTATCCGGCGACAGTCACCACCAGGACGACCGCAAATCCCTTGGCTGAGTCACTCCAACGCATGTCATCAATCCCCGTGTTCGGCGTATAAGGAACATGTGGGAATGGTTTGACGCGCAATCGCCCAGCGGGCTGTGAGAGAGGTCACATCGACATCGAGCCGCTGTCTCGGCTCCTTATCGGCCCGCTTGTTTGCGGGGGCCGGCCTTGGGCTTGCGGGATGCCTCGGCGCCCTTGGGCAATTATTTAGTGCAGCAGCATCACCGCAATCCTAATCTCTATGGGAATTAAAACAATATCTCTAATGGGATTGACTGCCGGATCGCGGCAAGAGCCTGCGGCAACACGCGAACCGCGCTAAGGTGATCGTGTCGAAGATCGAGCAGTATGCTCGCGATCCGGCCGAGCAGGCGAACAACGTGAAGAAGCTGAAGGGTAGCGTGCTGCTTCGTCTCCGCGTCGGCGACTTCCGGGTGGTCTTCACTGAGACGGACGACGCCATTAACGTCCACGACATCGGCCCGCGCGGCGACATATACGAGTGAGAGGCACGGCAATGAACAAGGTACAGCGGATCAAGACACCGAATGGTGAGGACATGGTGATGCTGTCCGCCGCCGATTACGAGCGCCTGGTGGAGGCCGCCGAGGACCTGCGTGACATCGAAATCGGCGAGCGACGCATCCGCGCAATCGAGAGCGGCGAGTCCGAATACCTGACCTCCGAAGAGGCGAAGGAGCTGCTGGCGGCAAAGAGCCCGTTAGCTTTCTGGCGGAAGAAGCGCGGCCTGACGCAGGGCGCCTTGTCCAAGGCTTCGGGCGTAGCGCAGGGCTTCATCAGCGAGATCGAGGCCGGAAACAAGCCGGGAGGCGCCGCGACGCTCAAGAAGCTCGCCGCCGTCCTGAAGCTCACTGTGGATGATCTGGTCTGAGCCGGCACCGCCCGACGACTCTATTTGATATCGAGGCCGAAGGGGCGACCCAGGGGTGCGCGCAATATCAAAGCTGCTGAATACAAAACCGAAGCCTTGATAAAGGCGGAACTCGAACGTCCATGGCAGGTGCACGAGCTTTACGCCGACGCGGCGTTTCGCAGGGAATTTTCCTGCCAGCCCGAGCCGCGATTTTGGGAGATGTATCTTACTCATCACCTGCTCCGCAGCAATCGGCGACCGATGCCGAGAGGCGAAATGCCTCGCTGCAAGAACGGCGGCAAAGGTCCTGATATGGGCATCCGGCGACAGCCACCATCAGGACGACCGCAAATCCCTAGGCTGAGTCACTCCACCGCATGTCATCACCCCCCCTTGTTCGACGTATCGGGAACACATGGGAATGGTTTGACGCGCGATCGCAGGGCGGGCCGTCAGAGATGTCACATCGACATCAAGCCGTTATCTCAGCTCCTGAGCCGACGCTTGTTCGCGGGGGGCATCGGCTTGCCGGATGCCTCGGCGGAATTTATGCAGTCCAGCAGCGTCACCGCAATCCCCGCGCACTTGTTCTTTCGCTCCAGCTCAGACGACAGCAGGCAAAAAATGGTCGGGCGCTCAGAACAACCACCTCCTTTGGAGGGCGCCTGCTGGCTAGCGATTGGGGCTTAGACGAACGAGCAAGTGCACTTAGGCGGCGAACAAATAGCCGCGCTTCGTTCACAATCGCGATTTTCTGTGGATTTTAGGCAACATCGATAACGAATCTGTGATTTTGATTTACCATCCTCACGGAGGGTTTGCATTGAAACGAACCGTAAACCTCTGATCGAGAACGATATATTCACGCACAGAGTTACTCGCGCAGGTTGAGCAACGGCTATTCACTTGAATATCAAAAGAGGCAATACTGGCCCTAACTGAGCGTGTACTAGTACAGCAGAACATCAGGAACTTCGCCGTGGACGCCTTAGTAGCGACGTTGGCTTGCCTCACGACCGACACCGATCGGCGCCAGTTTTTGACAGCCCTGTTGAGCCCTGCCGAGATTCGAAAGGTCAGTCATCGATGGATGGCCATATCTTTACTGCTAGACGGACGATCGCAACGCGAGGTGCGAAATATGGCGAAGGTCAGCATCGCGACCGTTAGCCGGGCGGCAAGACAGGTCGATACCCATGGCGCTCTATTTCGGAACATTCGGTTGCGAGTCACAAATCAACAAGGCATGTAGCGAGGAATAACTATGAATAAGACAGATGATAAATCCGTACTTCCTAATGACTTAGAGATTAAATATGAAAAATACTATCAAGACATAGCTGACAATATCAAGAACGATCGTCCCAAGAATGCCGGGCGAGCGCTCTCAAGCTTTCTTGTAAGGGCAGACGAGCTCGTCAAAAACTATCGACCTACCGGAGCTGTTCTATTCCGGGCATCACCAAAGAAGTCCGCCTCGTAGACCAAAGTTTCATTGTCAATGCTTCTCTGCCCTAGTGCGGGACCCTTTTCGCATGGCTGGCGATCGCCGCTCGACCGAATTCCCACCGAAAAAGCAAAGCGTTCATTTTGCTAGCACCCTCGAGGAGCTCATTCGTTGCGCTCTTGCGCAGGAGGCAAGCGATTTCACCCTTTCCCGCGAGAGAATCTTCGACGTCGCCAGATACTTTCTAAGGGATATGTACAGGGTGGAATCCGCAGAAGACGGCGAGTTATCCGTTACCAAGTTTTGTGCATACTTAACTTACTGGATCGCTCGCCTGAGGCCAATTTCTGTAGCCTATGAAACGGCGCACCCTTCTTACCCGGTCGACAAAAGCCTCGCTGAAATTGTTGATGTCAACGAGGATGTAGCGATTGAGCTTGGCCTTATGTTTCTAGGTACGACTGGTGGCGGCTCTGCGCCGTTCGATGACCATGTACGATGTCATTGTAGCCAATTCACATCGCAGAAATGCGACGGCTCATCATGCGTCAAGGATCACGTAAAATTCTACTTCGATTTCCACAATCGCTTTTTTGAAACGAATCTAAAATACAATATGAAAACAAGGCTTACTTCACCTCACTTCTACAATTCTCTGTATGATCACATCATCTTCTGCTGTTGCTTGCCGTATCTGAGATGAAGTCGTCGATCCGCTTTCGCAAACTGGGTGAAAGCTGGAGGACGGCCTCATCAAAAAGGATTTCGTAGAGCGCCAGTACATGCTCGTCGGGCAACGGAGGGCGCACTCCACGGTCAGTCCGACGTCGCGCGACTAGAATGCCAGTCCTCTCAATGAAGAAATCCTTGGGGGCTAAATCATCCAGTCGACGTTGAAAAAACGACATCCCTTCAATTAAATCTTCTCGTCGATCGTCAGTTGAATCGCCGCGATTCCAGGAGAGAATTGCTGACATTCGCATAATATCTTTCGGGATCGCATCCAAGCCGTCAAATTCCAAGAAAATCTTTGATCCGTTCACGGAGGTCGACAAGAATTTGTTTCGTTTGTCCTGGCAGTGTCTGATGATCGACAGCTGATCAGAGTTCTTGCTAAGGAAGTGTGCTTCATCCTCACCCGAGGACAAGCTTTGCGGATTACTTGTCGGATTAACTAGGTCGACAAATCGAGGGAATGATAGAAGCGAGCGATCGCCAGATTTGTGGATGCTGTATTCAAGTTCCGTTGGCGTCATGACAACATTGCTGACTATCGATTGTCCCGCATCACGGCGCTTCAGTAGTTTTAGTAGGATAAGCTCTAACTCCTCCATGGAGTGACGCAACTTCTTCAGAATTTCTACTCTGGAGTAGAGGGCCTCATTGGGTTTCAAGACAGTGAGCAAGTCAATGTCACTGGTGGCTGCGTCGAATTGTTTGCCTTCGTCCTGAACTAGACTCCCAAATACGAAAATTTTGTCGACGCCTGTGTGCCGAACAGTATTTGTCGCCCAGTCGCTCATCATCTGGAGAATATCTAGCGGAAACATCCAAGATGCCTCGGGTGCAATGGTGATTTAGTTGTAACAGCATCAAAATTATGGATAGTGAAATCGACAATATCAACCAAAAAGCGAAATGTCGGATATGCAACTGTATCGAGGTATACTGTTGCCTATTTGAACGGGCTTTTTTTCGAGGCGCGGTGACGGAGCTTTTCTCGTGGCGTTTCTGACGGGCCGGCAAACGACGATGTTCGTCGTGCTTGGGAAGCTGGTCGGCATCAACATGAGTTTGACGGCGATCAACACGAAGCGATCGACGTGTGCGGCGCGTCAACACGCACGCCAAAAATTCCGAATACCAGAAATTCGGTTGACACCGCCCCCAAATCAGTGATCTTATCCCGCCATCCTGCTTCGCCGAGAGGGGCGTATCGCGATCGTCACGGCACGTGAGGCGGGGATGCGGTGGCCGCGGCCTCGTCAGGCGCTCTTGCGCGACGAGTGATGAGGTGCGGACGGCGAAGTCGCGTGGTCCTGGCGCCCCGATGCTGGCGTCAAGGTCGCAGCGTTCATGACGAGCGCTGCGGGCGACGGGGGCAAGACAGCCGGTCCCCGGGGAGATCGCGTATAAGCCGTAAAGCCATTGCGCGGGGAAGGCCGGATGTTCGGCCGTACCTGTGGTTCTGCCGCGTGCTTTTTTGCTGCACGCGGACCGCGGGTGCGACCAGCACCCGGCCTTTCCCGCACCCTCTCGCAAGCGAGGGCGACACGATCCAACAACAACTCGGGCAATTCGGGCCGCGAGCTCGTCTCCGCACGCCTGCGGGCTGTATGACATCCGTAAATCAGGAGGTTCGGCGCACGCCGCCGTTTTGGCCGGAGGCTCGCCGGGCACGCCTTGCCCGTTGATCTGATACCCCCTCGCCGACCGCTCCCATTGATAGGTCGACAGGCGGATACCGACGAAGCAAATGGCGTTCGTCCGGATCATCGATCGATGATGACAAGGCCGCGCGCCCGGCCGCGATCAATCGGCGCCTGCCGTTTCCAGAACGTCTTGCTGCGTGCGGTCGCCGTCAGAGCCGCGAACTGCGCGGTAGCGGCCGGGCGACAGGCCGTGATGTCGAAGGAACACCTTCGAAAACGCGGCCACGGTCTCGTAGCCGACACGGCTCGCAATCCGCGCAATCCCCTCGTCGCTCGTTTCGAGCAGAAACGCCGCCTCCGACATCCGGCGCGCGATCAGATAGCGATACATGGACTCGCCGACGAGTTTGGTGAAGCGGGCCGAAAACGCCGAGCGGCCGAGCCCCACGCGTTGCCCGAGATCGTCGAGGGTCCATGGCCGGTCCGGCCGTTCGTGGATCAACTGCAGCGCCGGCCCGATGTGCGGATCCGCCATCGCGCCGAGCCAGCCGCCCTCTCCGGGAGCGAGCGACTTGATCCAGCTTCGCAACACCTCGACGAACAGCACTTCCGTCAGCCGCGACAGCGCGACGCCCTGGCCGGGACGCTGACGCGCCGACTCGCTCACCATGCGTCGCAGGATCGCCTCGAGCCATTCGCCGTCCTCGGTCGGCTTCAGGAGAAGCACCGGCGGAAGCAATTGCAACACGTTGCCGCGCGACGGCCGCGCCACGGTGAATTTGCCGCAGATCATCGTCGACACCGGCTGCGCGCTGCCGCCATGGCGAACGACGCCGAGATGCGCGGACGATCGATCGAGGTCGAGAACCGAGAATGGTTTCGTGCCGCGATCCGAATAAAACTCATGCGGCTCGCCGCGCGCGATGACGACGAAGTCGCCGGCGGTCATCCGGAGTTCTCGCCCGCCTTCGAGCGCGAGGGTCGCCGCGCCACGACTGAGATAGTGGAACAGGGCGTACGGGCGTTGCGGCAACGCCAGGCTCCACGGCTGGCCGAGCTCGAAATGGAAGAGCAGAGTCCCGCCCAGGCGAACGCGGTCGAGTACTTCGGCGAGGATGTCCATGGCGGTCATGCTAGTCCCGCGGACGATCCGACACAACACTTGGACGATCGAGCTCTACCGTCCGATCAAGCCTCGTATTAGGTCCTCCCGAGGGGCGGACGCATCATGCGGCCGTCCATTTTCAAAGCGGCCGATGGAACATTCGCGCCTCTACTCAGCGTCTGCCCATCCCCCCGACCTTGCGTCGTCCATTGTCCAACAGGAGCTGTTGATGCGAAATTTTCTGCTGTCGACCGTCGCCACCATCCTTGGCGGAGCGGCCTTTGCCGCCCCCGCGCCATCGGCTGAACTGCCCAAGGGCGCGGCTCACAACATCGTGCTGGTCCACGGCGCTTTCGTCGACCAGACGAGTTGGAAGCCGGTGGCCGACATCCTCACGAAGAAGGGCTACAACGTCACGCTGGTCGAAAATCCGCTGACCTCGCTCGCTGCTGACGTCGATGCCACCAAACGCGCGCTGGCGAAGCAGAACGGCAGGACCGTTCTCGTCGGCCACTCCTGGGGCGGCGTGGTGATCACGCAGGCCGGCAACGATCCCAAGGTCTCGGCGCTCGTCTACGTCTCCGCTTTCGCGCCCGACGTCGGACAATCTCTGGCCGCCCTCGCCAAGAGCGGTCCGGCAACCGAAGGCGCCACGGCGATTCATGCCGACGACAAGGGCGATCTCACCATCGATCCCAAGGTGTTTCCTGCGGCGGTCGCCGCTGATCTTCCCGCGCATATCGCCGAAGCCCTGGCGAACCATCAGCTGCCGTTGAACCACGTGGCGTTCGAGGCCCCGGTCGATACGGCCGCCTGGCGCGACAAGCCGACGTTCTACGTGATCAGCACCAAGGACAAGGTGATCGCGCCCGAGGCCCAGAAGTTTTTCGCCGACAAGATGAAGGCCGAGACGACGGATGTCGCAGGCAGCCATGCGTCGCTCGTGGTTCATGCGAAGGACGTCGCCGCGGTGATCGAAAAGGCCAGTTTCGTGAAGTGACAGCGCCGCTCCCTGCACGTTCGGGCCGGGAGCGCCCACGCGATCATTTCATGCCCAGCATCCGGAGAATGACATGACTGAACTCGACATCGCGACCCGGGCCGCCACGCTCGAAACGGCGCCCACCCGCTACATCGAAGGCCGCGGAATCCGCTTCGCCTATCGCCGTCTTGGCCCACAGCTCGGAACGCCGCTGGTGCTGCTGCAGCACTTCTCGGGCAACATCGATGCGTGGGATCCCGCCGTCGTCAACGCCCTCGCCGCCGATCGCCCGGTCATCGCCTTCGACAATGCCGGGGTCGGCCGCTCGACCGGCCAGACGCCGGACAACGTCGAGGCGATGGCGCGAGACGCGGTCACCTTCATCACCCTGCTCGGCCTGTCCGAGGTCGACCTGATGGGCTTTTCGCTCGGCGGCTGCGTCGCCCAGCAGATCGCCGCCGAGCACGGACGGCTGGTCCGCAAGCTCATCCTGGTCGGCACCGCGCCGAAGGGCGGCGAGGAACACCTGTTGGCGGTTCTCCAGGAGGCGTTTGCCCAGACCGATGCGCCCGACCCCCGCCTGCCGCTGTTCTTCACCCAGTCGTCGGCCAGCCAGTCGTCCGGCCTGGCGTTCCTGACGCGGACGAGGCTGCGCAAGGACGATCGGGACACCGACAACGGCAGCGCAGTCACCGATCCGCAAGCCAAGGCGCTGATCACCTGGTGCGCCACACCCGATCCCGAGCACGCCCTTCTGCGCGGCCATCCGCCAGCCCACGCTCGTGGTCAGCGGGAGCCACGACACCATGCTGCCCGCCAACAACGCCTACGCAATGTTCGAGCATCTCAGCAACGCGCAACTGGCGCTGTATCCCGATTCAGGGCACGGCGCCTTGTTTCAGCACCATGAGACGTTCGTCAGTCACGTCCGCACCTTCCTGGACGCACCGCCCGTGGCCGCGTGATCCGCGGCGGCATCGTGCGAGATGTTACGGAGGAGAGAATGACAAGCGCAAGAGTCGAAGTGGAACGGTTCAGTCTCACGAGCTCGAAACCGTTCGACGCCGTCGTGGCCGCGCTCAAATCGGCGGTCGGGCAACCCGACATGGTCGAATTTTTCAAAGCGACGAGGGCGACAAATTCCTTCCCGGACTTGGAGCGCGTTGTCCAACGCGGCCTCGGCCGCACGGGCCTCATGCTGTTCGCGGAATTCGACCTGGGCGACATTCTGCGTCGCGAGACGGGAGCCAAGGCGCCCAGGATCATGCGGTTCGTGGTGGGCAATCCGCTCATCATGAAAGACATGGTCAAGCACGTCCCCGACGCCGGATCCTACGCGCCAGTCACGATTCTGATCGATGAACGTCCCGACGGCGTGCACGTCACCTACGACAAGATGGAGAGCTATCTGCTGCCCTATGGCAGTTCGGCAGCCCTCACCGTCGCCCGCAATCTCGATGCGAAAATTACGACCCTGTTGCGCGAGTGTGCAAACTGAGACGCTCTGATGACGTGTCCGGCCGCGCCACGCACGACGGCAACGCCGTGACGCGGCCCGGACGCATGGCCGTTCAACCTGGAAGGGACTCCCGACATGTCCAAGACACTCCTTGCCGCCCTCGCCGCCACGGTTCTTTCCACCATGGCTGTCGCGGCACCTCTCGCCGTCAGCGCCGAGCCGCTGGATGCCGCGGCGCTCGACACCATCAAATCGCAGTTCGGCAGGCTGATGCAATTGGCCAACAAGCACGACTTCGAGGCGCTGCATGGGATGTTCTGGCAGTCGCCATCGACCCTGCTGGTGGCGAAGAGCGCGATCCCGTCCGAGGGCAACTGGGCCGGTTTCTGGGGCAACGAAGCGGTGGATCAAAAGCTGCACGACATCGGTAGCTCCGGTCCCGTCGTGCTTGAGCCGGATTATTCGAAGCTCAAGGTCGTCGGCCTGACGCGCGACGTCGCGGAATCCTACGTGCCGATGACCATCACGGTCTCCTACGCGGGACAGGATGGAACACCCAGGCCGTTCCTGATGATCATCAATTGGCTGCGCGTCGGCGAGGACTGGAAGGTCGCGTCCGAAATCATCCTGCCGGTGCCGCCGGCCCCCGCCGCGAAGGGCTAGCCATTGCTCGGTTCTGGATGTCATTGCCGCACGCGCCAGACCGCGATCTTGGGTGAGGACGCGAACTCCAACGGCTCGAGAAACTCAGGCGTTTCACCTTGGACCAACAACGACTCCAAGCCATCCGGAGCGAGCTTGATGATGTCCCGATTGGGAGATGTCCGGCACACGACCACATAGTCGACGTGATAGTCCCGAAGAATCTGCTGCGCAGCCGCCGCCGACGCCAGCATCAGCTTGAGCATCGCCAGATTGCCGTCATTGTTCCGGTGATACGGGCCCGCAAACACGACATGTGTCGTGTCGGCCAGGATGGCCGGGCCGAGATCGATCGGCGCCACGACGTTTCCTCTCGGCAGCCGCCTCATCGGCTCGGCGTCGGAAACAGTTTGACAACGGGACGCGTCGGAATCGAACACGATGTCCGTCGGCTGCACCATCGTTTCAATCAGTGGCTTCGCGCCTTGCCCAAGGATCGACAACATCACCGGAGAGACGGCGAATGCCAGCAGCACGAGGTTGTTTCCCCGCGCAAGAGATGGCCAGACGAACACGGCGGCCGCAGCGAATATCGGCGCGGCCGCCATCGCAGCTCCGCCCGTTCCGCGCATTTCCCAGACGCTGATCGCGATCAACGCCGCGAGCGCAGCCCCACAAAGACCCCAACGAAATCGATCGGCCGGGTCGGATCGCAAGAAGGCCGCCGTTACGATTGCCAGCGTGATGAAGGGAAACGCGTAGAAGCCGAGCACCTCCTCCGGGCCGAGCCGGGCCATCGTCACCAGCGATACGGTCTCCTGAACATGGTCGAGCCACAGCGAAACGACCAGGGGATCGAGCTGCGAATAGGGCGACACGAGCGATTTCGCAAACAGCAGGACGAACGCCCCGATCAGGACGATCGCGGTTGCGGTCGCCGTGACGGCACGCAGCCACAGCGCGGATCGGGACCGATCGATTTCGACCATCAGGACCAGGCCGATCCCCCCGCCCACGGTCAGCAACAGCAGCGGGCCTCCGAGCGCGTCGAACACCGGCAAGGTCAGCGCCTCCGGCCGAACCAACATCAGGCCGAGAGCGGCCGACGATCCGGCCAGCGCGATGCCAAACGCCGAGATCTGGCGCGCAACCGGCCCGCCGCGCCAGATGAAGAGGCCGACGAGAGCAGCGCATATCGTGGCGATCACCGGCAGGATCTCGACCCCGATCGCGAGCGACACCGCTGCCGTCACTCCCGCAAGCGCGGCCATGGTCGCACTCCGCTCGGCCTGCACGCCAGAGAGAAGCATCAGGAGCAACAGGTCGATCTGCACGTTGTGATGATCGATCGCGCCCGGTTTGAAATGAATCAACGCCGGCGCGGCCAGCATGGCCAAGACGGCGGCGCCCAGCACGGAACTCGAGGCGCCTCCACTCAGACGGGACGCAATCTTTCCAACAAGTATGAGCGCCACGCCAAACAACAGCAGCGGCCAGACAAACAGCGTCACCGCTTCGGCCTCGTGCGAACCGACCAAAGGTTTCAGCGCCAGGATCGACATCGCCAGCGGCAGATCGACGATCCGCGACCAATGCATGAGCACCCCGGACGGCCCCAAGCGATACTGCCGGAGATCCCACCAGGCCTGGCCGTCGAGAAAGTCGCGGACTTCGACCAAGCGCATCACATCATCGGTCGACATGGCGTCGAAGGTGCCGCTCCTGATCGAGAGCAGCTTGAACGCCATCACGGCAGCAAGCCCGAGCAGCGCGATCGGAACACCGATGGTTGCTGCTCTTGGCTGGTTTGCAACCGGGCCCGAATCTGAAACGACATCTGCCATGGCGCGCCCATCAACATCCGCGGCGACAAGAACTGACTTAGAACTCAACCAGCGGCGTACATCCGCGCTATCCGAACTCCGGCAGAGCACTGAGCCCCTCCGGACTCCATGGCTGCTATCACGATGTGACCCGGGTCGGGTCGGAGACTCGCTCCGCATTTTGCATGGCTGGCTCCCATTCCGCCCGGCCCTGCGAATCGGCGGGCGCAGAACTCAGGACATGCTTGACCAGGATGATCGATCCGACAGCCACACCACCGCCTCCGATGAGGTCGATGATGTAGTGCGCACCGATCAAGGGCGTCGCCGCGACCATCCAGCCATTGAGCGCGATCGACACCGGCCGCAAAGCTCGGATCGGCCACAGAGCCCAGACATAGAGAACCGCCGATGCCGTATGGAAACTCGGGAATGAAACGATGCCCGCCAACCTCAGCACGTCGAGCTGTCGCAGCGATCCGTCACGGAGCGCATAAATATCTCGAAGCTGCGCCGCGTAATTCGTCGAATCGATCCGCGGAAACTGCTCGCCTGGCGACAAGCCCAGACCATAGTAGGTCCCTATCGCCGGAACGAATGCCGACAGCACAATCGTTACGGCGAGCGCAACGCTCAACGTCAGAACGAACTGCTGAAGTCTGAAGAAGCGCGATCCCATCGTCAGAATGATCGGGATGCCCAGCAAGGGCCATTTGATGAAACTGTATGCAACCTTGAGATAGCGCACGATCCAACTATGGTCGTTGAAAAATGCCGCGATTCGTTGCGGATCAGCCCCGAGCGCCCGGTCGATCCATAGCAGACTTTGATCCTGCAGTGGCCAACTCGTCGCGTTTGCGACGTAGCTGAGAGGCCCGGCGATCGCCGTGAGCAACATGATCTGAGCGGTTACACCGAACCAGAAAACGAGCTTTGGATCTGCGGAAGATCGTTTGATGTGAGCGTAAGTGTAGGCGACAGCCGCAAGCGAACCCGCAATGCCGACGAAAAAACCGAAGCCTTTGGGCTCCAGCGAGAAGTCGGAATATGCCATGGCGCTCAACAGCGCCGCACCCAACAGAGCGACCGGCAGCCAATTGAGATTGAACGTGCTCCATGCGAGGCTTGCTTCGTCACTGTTCATGGGGCAGGCCGCCATTTCCTTCGACGAAGCTCTTTCGATGATCGAGCACGACATCTAGGGAAGCCAAGGCGCATTTGATCGCATTCCCACCGAGCAGATCCTTGCAGCAACCCTCAGGCAGGGCTTCGTAGCCCGGCCAAAGGCCCGCAGACCGCCAAAATCCTCACTCCGCAAAACTACGGGACATAACTTAAGGTAGTATGAAGGAACAGGCTTCAGTTTCGCGACACTGAGAGTCGGCCTCTGCACGATCAACCGCCGTTTGCTGCATGGCCACCGAACGGCGTCTTGGCCGGCCAGCACACGAGAGCGACCGACATTGGCGGCGGCTCAGCCAATTCGTCGAGCGCGAGCATTTGAGGCATTGCGACTCGTACGCGATCCACATTCGCTCCGCCTGAATAGCTGACATATTCGACAATGACCGAGCCGACATCGAATGTCGGCCACCGCACAGGCGGTCCCAAATACAAGGTTCCACCTCCTCCGATGCTCCTCGACCTGAGCTACGACGCGCCCTGAATCCAGAGCCACATCGTCGAGCGACTTTTTCCCGGGCAGCGCTGCTTGAGATCATGCCCAAGGCGCATCCCGCAGGAGCGCTAGAAGATCACCAAACATCTCGGCGCGGTATCATATTAAAATACACGTTTAGATTGCATTGGCTCATCGGTTTTGCATATGGTGGCTTCGACAGAGGCAATCTGAAATCAACCGACACAGGAGCGGACATCCATGCCGGAGCCCGCCCTCGGCATCCACTTGCGTGCATTCTTTCGCCGCTATGACTTCCTGTCATGAGCTATGGCGCGACTGCAGGAAAAGCATGGACCGATGGCGCGGGAGCGCCGACCGAGAACTCCATATATCTTCGTCTTCCTTCGCGAGAGACGGCCTGCGCCCGACCTTCTTGACGAACGCGCACCACCGGGAACGAACGGAACCGGAAAAGGGGGATGGTGCCCAGGGGCGGAATCGAACATCCAGTTACCGATTTGAAATCAAGGCACTTTTTGTATGCTTCCTCTGTAGTGTACCCGCCAGTATACCCGCTCGCTTTCGCCGTAACCCGGCCGCCGTGTAAGCTTTTTGTTCATGCCGTAGGTGGTTGAGGGGAGGCGCAACCATCGATACCGACGTCGCCTGCTTGTCGCAATCCAGCAAAAAAAGATTGCGCCGTCTCCGCTCGTGCGCACGTCGTGCACGCGACATGTTCTCGAGGGCGCGGCGATGAACCCGGCTAGATGACCCGCACCTTGTTCGGGTTGCGGGCCGGATCGCGCCAGAACGCGTCGTTCTCGTATTTGCGCCAGAGATCGCCGGGCAGCACCGTCTTGCGGCCCGCGGCCTCGACGCGGCGGCCGACCTTGTGCAGGCCGGGCGTGCCGAGCCTGCGGTCGAACTCCTCGGCGTCGAACTCGATGTTCTCGAAATCATGCGCGAACGGCGTCTCGCCGATGAACTCGTAGACGGCGGCGATCGCCTGCTGGGGCCGCCGCGTCAGAGTCTCATAGGTGAGCGCCAGCAGGCAATCGGTCTGCTCGCCGCAGAACGCCTCGCGCAGCGCATTCCAGGCGAAGCCGACCATGCCGTTGGGCGCGGCCAGCCCGTCGACGCGCGAGTACACCGTGCCGCCCGGCTCGAAGCTGAAGATGCCCGAGGGCTGGTACTTGTTCCTGCGGATCAGCCGCTCGACCGAGTCGAGAATCCAGGGAATGTCGCGCACGCAGCAGATCACCTTGGCGCGCGGAAACAGCTCGGTCAGCAGCGGCAGGCGCGTGCACCAGTTGCGGTTGGTGTCGAACACCACATCGCCCTTGGGCACGTCGGAATAATAGGCCGAGAAAATGCCTTCGATCAAAGCCCTGCGCTGCGCGTCGGTGATGAAGATCGAGGTCTCGTTGCTCATGCTCATGCTGCGCAGCATGGCGTCGACCAGCGAGCCGACCGGTCCGGTCATGCCGGCGCGGAAGCGCGGGTTCTGCCGCAGGATGGCCGACAGCAAGGTCGAGCCGGCGCGCGGCAGGCCGGAAATGAAGTGAATGTCGCCCTGCATGATCCTCGATAGCCTGCAATTGTGAACCCTACACTAGCAGAATATCGTGCTGTGCAAGCTGGGTCGGGTTCACGCCCGTCAGCGTGATGATGTGATTGGCGTCGATCGTGATGGTCGTGTCAACCGGACTTCCGGCGTTGTGCGGATCCGCGGCGATCGCGGCCAGCGCCGCCGCGGCATCGGCATAGACGCTGTGGCTGAGTTGCAGGACATCGTGCGCGACATCGAAATTGCCGATCGTTGCGTTGCCGGCCGGCTGCGAGCCGAACTGGAACACGAAGGTGTCGTTGGCAGCGGAGGCGGTGAGCGCTGCATTCGGCGCCTGCACCGTGATGGTGTGCGAGCCGTCATTGTTGGTGACGTCCTGCGCGACAACGCCGCCATCGGCGCCGTAGCTGACCAGGGATTTGATGTAGGGCGGATTGGCGCCGGTCGTGAACTGGCCGACGGTTTCGTTGATGGTCGACGGCGTCAGCAGCGTGTTCAGATCCGCATCGCTGGTCGGAATCGTGTTCTGGAATTCGATCTCGAGCGGCGACGCGCCGCTGCCCTGGACCAGGATATGCGCGGTGCCGCCGTTGACGCCGATCGCGATGTCGGTGTCATGGCCGCCATTAATGCTGGTGACGGTGACCGCATTCGGATCGACACCTTCGAGATGGATGCGGTCGTGCTCGCCGCTGCCGTTTGCCCACGACAGATCGGCGATCTTGTCGGTGACATCAGCGGCGAGATCGGCGGCGCGGAAGTAGAACACGTCGTCGCCGGTGCCGCCGGTCAGGACATGCGCGCCAGGGCCGCCATGGATCACATCGGCGCCGGACCGGTCGGGTCCGCCGGTGATGATCGTATTGCCCGTGGCGGCGTCGAAGGCGAACTGGAAGTCCGACAGCCCGTGCAGATCCGCACCGCCGACGGTGAGGCTGACCGAGCCGGTCGCGCTGTTCAGCACCAGCACGCCGTTGCTGTAGCTTTCGCTGGTGGCATGGAAGCCATCGATGATGATCTGGTCGCGGGTGCCGAAATTCTCGATCGCGTTGGTGGGCGCGTTCACAGCGCTGAATTCCAGCGCGGCGTGGTCGGCCGGAGAGAAGACGATCGCGCCGGACCCTGCCGCGCCGTGCGCGGTCAGATCGAGCGTGCCGTTCTCGATCGTGATGCCGCCGGTGAAGGTGTTGGCACCGGCAAGCGCCAGTGTGCCGCCGCCATCGAGCAGCAGATGTCCGGCGCCGGTCTGGCCGCTGGCATCATGCGAGCCGGTCATGTCGGCGATCACGTCGCTGATGGTGATCATATGCGCTGCGTCGGGCGCGAAGGTGATGGTCTGGTTGCCCTGCAGGAAGATGCCGCTGCCGAACGCCGCGCCTGCCTGGGCGCCGGTCCAGGTCGTAGCGGTGCCGCCGGTCACGCCGCCGTTCTGCTCGCTGCCGGAGCCGACGAAGATGAGCGTGCCGCCCTGCTGCACGAAGATCGCGCCGCCGGCGCCGAGACCACCGCCGCCATAGCCCCATGCGCCTCCAGCACCGCCGCCAAAGCCGCCCGCACCAGCCGTGCCGTAGCCGCCAGCACCGCCGCCGCCACCGAAACCACCGGCGCCGCCGCCATGCCGGCCGGCGCCGCCGCCGCCACCGAAGCCGCCGGTGCCGCCATATCCACTGACGTTCGACGGCAGCACCAGAGTGGCGCCGCCACCGCCGCCGCCAAAGCCGCCCGCACCGCCCGTCGCGATCCCGCTGCTGCCATCGACGGTGCCGACGCCGCCGCCGATGCCACCGCCGCTGCCCGGGTTGCCGTATCCAGGAACGCCGAAAATGGCCGCGCTGGTGTAGAAGCCAACGCCCAGGCCGCCGCCGCCGCCATTGGCTCCGCCCAGATAGGCCGGGTTCGTACCGACGACCTGTCCACCTCCGGACGCCGCGCCAAGGGCGATGCCCGCCCCGGCAGGCGTGCCGCTATAGAACGCATGCGAAACGCTGGCGCCGGCGGCATGAATGCCAATTCCGCCACCGCCCTGGAAACCGCCGGCCCCGCCGAGCCCTCCGCCGCCGCCATAGAGCGCAAGTCCCATATAACCGAACGCGCCGCTGCTGTTGCCGCCGACCGCCTTGTCGTTGGCGAAATTGACGTTGGACAGCGTCACCGTGCCTGCCGATGCGATGAACAGGCCGCCGCCGAGACCCGCGCCGCCGCCGCCGCCGAAATTGCTGTCGCCGCCCTTCGCCACGGCATTGACGATGCCGAGATCGTCGATCTCGACGCTGCCGGCATAGACGAACAGCCCCGGCAGGCCGTGGGCATCGAGCACATGGCCATGGCCGGCAATCGTGAGCGAGGCGCCCGGCGGAAGATTGAAGGCCGGCAACTGATCGCTGAGTTGCAGATCACCGACGATATCGAACGTGTAGTGCGCGCCGGTCTGCGCGCTCGCGCCGGAGACGTCGATCGCGGCGATCGCCTTGGCGAGATCGACCGCCGAGGTGATGGTCCAGGTGTTCGCCACCGGCGTGACCGTGACATCAGCGCCCGCCGAGGCCGGTCCCACGATGCCGTCGATGGTCGTCGCGGTCACGGCGATGCTGTGCGCGCCGCCGCCGACAGACTGGAAGTCGCTGTAAATGTCGAAATGGCCTGATGCGTCGACCGTGCCGGCGCCGATCACCGTGGTGCCATTGTCGGCATAGAGCTTGACGATGGTGCCGGCCTCGCCGCTGCCCTTCACCTCCACGCGGCCGACCGCGTCGGGCACCGAGAGAACGGACGCGACGACGGGCGCGGCCGGCGCCACACCGGCATCGAACGTGGTACCGGGGCTGGCGTGACCGAGGCTGTCGGTCTGGATGACCGTGATATGCTGGTGGCCGGGGCCTAGCAGCGCGCCCGCAGCGGGATCGGTCGTCACGTCGAAATGACCTAATGCATCGACCGCGCCGGTTCCGATCACGGTGTTGCCAAGCATCAGCGTGATGGTGTCGCCCGGCTGGCCCGTGCCCTGCAGCTCGATGACGCCGTGATCCGCGGCGACCCCGACCTGGCTGATATTGGTGACCGGAGCCGGATCGACGTACATCGCAAAGCCGCTCGATGGCGCGCTGACGTCGGCGCCCGCCGCATCGGTGGCGGTCAGCGTATGATTGCCGTTCGTGAGCGCCACCGTGGTCGTGATGGTGAAGGTACCGTCGGCTGCAACGACACCCGTGCCGATCGGGGTTGTGCCGCCATCAGCGTAGAGCGTGATGGTCTCGCCGACATGCTGGCCGGTGCCCTTGACGATGAAGTCGTGGCTGGCATCGATCTGTGTCGCGACCAGCGGCGCTACCGACGTGATGACGGGCGCCTTCGGTGTCACGTCGATCGCGACGCCCGCCGAGACAGGGCTGGTCAGATTGCTGCTATTGGTCTCGGTCGTGGTGATGACGTGATGACCGCCGGGTGCATCGACGCTGAAATCGAAATGCCCGGTCTGATCGACCACGCCAGAGCCCAACAGCGTGGAGCCATCGGCATAGACCTTGATGGTCTCTCCGACCTCGCCGGTGCCTTGAACCTCGATCGTCTGCGGCGCTGTCGCGATGACGGCCGAAATCACCGGTGCCGTCGGCAGAACGGTGACGTTGATCGCGGTGGAGAGCGAACTCGTCAGGCCGTCGGCATCCGCGGCCGTCGCCCGCAAGGAATGGACGCCCTCGGCGAAGGTGGCGGTGGTGACGATGTCGAAAACACCGGCGGCATTGGCGACGCCAGATCCGACCACTGTGCTGCCCTCATAGAGCGTGACGGTGCTCAACGCGAGCGCAGAGCCCTTGACCTCGACGGTACCGCCGTTGACGCCCTGCCCGACGATCGAGGTGATCACGGGCGCCTGCGGATCGACGTGGAACGTGAACGGGATCGCCTGGTCGCTGATCAGGTTTACGGAATCCTGCGCCAATGCGAGCAGCGTGTAGTTGCCGTGGCCGATCGGCTGGCTCGCCGTGAAATCGAAATGGCCTGTGGCGTCGGCCCTGCCGGAACCGATGAACTGGTCGCCGGACGGATTGCGGACCCAGATGTTGATCGTGATGTTGGGATCGGCGCTGCCGGCGACCTCGATCCTGCCCCCGTCGAGCGGCTGCCCGACCACAGCGATCACCGGGGCTTTGGGATGGACATCGAAGGCGAACACGCCCGATGCCGGGCTGACCAGGCCTTGCGCGTTGGTCTCGGTGACATTGAGCGTGTAGTGGCCGTCAGGCAGATTTGGCGTGACGAAGTCGTAATTGCCGCTGTCGTCAGTTGCCGTGGTGTATGTGAAAGTGCTGCCGCCGGGCCCGCTGAGATGCAGCGTGACGGTCTGGTTCGGCTCGCCGCTGCCCTGCAGATGCACGCCGACATTGGTGGCCAGCAGCGGCTGCCCGGGCGCCAGCGCGATCGACGGTGCGCTTGGCAATACGTCGACGACCAGCGAGGTCGTGATCGGGGCTTGGCCGCTGATCGTCTGGGTCGCCGTGAAATGGTACTCGCCGTCGGCGAGCGCCGAGGTCGAGAACGTGAAACGTCCGGAGCCATCAGGCGTAGCGGTACCGACTTGATTGCCGTCGATGAAGATCTGGACGGTACTGTCGGGCGCCCCGCTGCCGCTGAGCACGACCTGGTTGCCGTTCAACGGCTGGCCGACCAGCGTGATCTTCGGCGAGATGATCCCGGTCAGCGCGATGCCGCCATTATAGGCGGTCACGTTGAACTGGGTGGTCGAGTAATTGAAGCTCGGGTCGAGATGGAGTTGGGCGCTGTGCGCGCCGTCGCTGATGGTGAGCACATTGCCGGCGCCGAGCACAGCGGTCGCGCCGGCGGCAAAGCCGGCCAACTTGATCGTGTCGCCGGGAAGGAAGCCGTCGATCTCATTGGTCGGCGTCGCGCCCTGATCGATGATCAGGGTCGCCTGCGCGCCCGACTGGAAGGTGATCGCGCCGCTGCCGGCCGCATTGGCGGCGCCAAGCTCGACCGTGCCGTGCTCGGCCAGTTGAACACCACCGGTCACGGTCTCCGCAACCGCGATCGT
Organism: Bradyrhizobium oligotrophicum; assembly: GCF_051168495.1. Lineage (GTDB taxonomy): Bacteria > Pseudomonadota > Alphaproteobacteria > Rhizobiales > Xanthobacteraceae > Bradyrhizobium > Bradyrhizobium oligotrophicum_A. The sequence goes on from NZ_JBNPVB010000002.1 coordinate 189,098, forward strand.
GAGCACACCATAACCATTGGCGCCGAAGTGGCCGGCGCCGCTGAACCCGGTCGAGGTGATGGTGTAGGTGGCCGAACCCGACACGGTCAGGGAGTCGTTGATCAGCGAGGCAGGCAGCGTCAGCGCGCTGCTGCCGGTGATGTCGATGACCGTCGCCGCGATCGCGTCCAGCACGACGATGCCGGCGCCATCGATATGGAGCGTGCCGGTCATGTTGCCGGCGATCGAATCGGAAATATGGATCGTCTGCCCGAGCGAAGGAGCCAGCGTGACATTGCTCGACGCGGTGAAGAGACCCGCGCCGATGCCGGCTCCGTTGGCGCCGGCGTTCCCACCCGCGCCGCCGAGGCCGCCCTGCACCGCGTTGCCGGCAACCGATGTGCTGCCGCCAATGGTCAGCGAGCCGCCGGACGCGACAAAGATGCCGCCGCCAAGGCCGGCGCCGCCGCCACCGCCACCGCCGTGCTCGGAGTTGTTGCCGTCAAAAGCGGCCCTGCCGCCGGCGCCAGCGCCGTAACCACCGGCGCCTCCCGGATATTGAAAAGCCCAGGGAATGCCCGCCGCCTGCCAGGGACCATATCCGCCTCCGCCGCCCCCACCGAGGCCGCCGCCACTGCCAAAGCCGCCGCCCGTGTTCCAGTTGCCACCATCGCCGCCCGACTTGATTCCGGTCAGCCCGCCATTGGTGGCGCCACCACCACCGGCCCGGGATCCGCCATTGGGACTCGAGTAGGTCCCGATGCCGGCGCCGCCATTGCCGCCGACGGCCTGATTGCTCAGCACGTTGACATTGGTCAGCGTCGCCGAGCCACCGCCGCCGATGTAGAACGCGCCGCCCGCGCCGAGACCGCCACCGCCGCCGCCACCCGCCGCCGACGCGTGGCCGAGGTTGGTGATGCCGGCAGAGCCGTCCTGACCGCGCTCGACCATGTGCTGCATGGTGAGGTTGTCAAAGGTGACGACGCCGGACTGCACTGAGAAGCCGCCATAGAGGTTGCCGCCGTCGATGATGTGGCCGTTGCCTTCGACGGTCAGCGTGTCTCCGGCTGCGATCGACAGGAACGGCAGCACCGCGCTCAGGTTCAGGTCCGCGGTGAGGTTGATGACGTAGTTGACCGGCAGACCCGAGATCGGATTGCCGTCGATGGTCTGGATGGCGGTGACGAGCTCGGCCGCCGTCGAGACGGTGTAGACCGGCTTGATCGTCAGCGTGCCGGCGCCGGTGTGGGTGATGGACTGCTGGCCGTGGAATTCGCCCTGCAACAGCACATTGCCCGCTCCCGTCACGTTGATGGCGGTGGCCGTGATGTCGTTGAGCACGGTGACATTGCCGGCGCCGGAAATGTTGAGCACGCCGGTGCCGATGCCCTGCGACAGCACGACGATTCCGGACGCGTAGATGTTGAAGGTGCCTTGCGTGCCGGCGACGTACTGATCGATCGTGAGCGTTTGTCCGGCGCTGGAGCTCAAGCCGATGGTGCCGCCGTAGTTGAAGAGATCGTTGCCGATGCCCTGGCCCGCCGTCCCGCTGCCGGCCCATAGGCTGCCGCCGCCGGCGCCGCCCGTTGCACCATTGTTGGAGAAGGTCCAGTCGGTGATGTTCAACTCGCCGCCGGAGGCGACGAAGACCGCGCCGCCGAGGCCCGCGCCGCCGCCACCGCCGCCGCCACCACCTCCACCACCAGAGGTTCCAGTGCCGCCCATGCCGGCGCCATAGCCGCCGTCGCCGCCACCACCGGGCGGAAACGACGAGACCGGACTGCGTCCACCGCCGCCACCGCCACCACCACCGCCGAAGCTTCCGCCGCCTCCGTTGGCAGTGAAATGACCACCGGCCCCGCCATAGCCGAAGCCCACCTGCCCCGGGCTCGATGCGCCTCCCGTCGAGATCCCCTGATCGCCATTCGGCACCCTTGGTGCGTAGTAGCCGCCCTGACCGCCATGTCCGCCGACGACGTGATTGTCGGTGAAAGCGACATCGGTCAGGCTCGCCGAGCTACCGGCACCCACGAACAACGCGCCGCCCGCACCGAGCCCACCACCGCCGCCGCCAAACTTCGACTCACTTCCCGGGGACGACCCGTCACCGCCGTGCCGGACGAAGTCGGCGACGGTCAGGTGATCAATTGTCACATCGCCGGATCGCAGAACGAAGCCGGAATAGGTGTCGGCGCCGTCGATCTCATGGCCGAGCCCATGGATCGTCAGCGTGTCGCCGCTGGCGAGATTGATGTCGGGCAGCGCGCCATCCAGCGTGAAGCTGCCGACGATGTCGATCTCGTAGTTCTGATTGGTGGAGGAAAACACACCGCCGACACTGATCTCGTTGATCGCGCGAGCGAGCTGGGCCGCGGTCGACACGTGATAGACTGGGACCTCGTTGAGGATAACGTCGGTGCCGCCGGCGCCATCGGACACCAGCAGAAAGCCGTGCGGCGCGAGATTCTGCTGGGCCGGATCGAAATGAATGGTTGCGACCGGCGTGCCGCCGGGCCCGGTCAGCGTCAGCACGTTATTGACGAAGCTGCCGATGCCGGTTGCATTGACCGTGGTCAGATCGATGGTGTCGCCGGCACCGAAGCCGTGCACGACGGCACCAGGCATCGCGCCCGCGACGGACAGCGTCTGGATCCCCGTGCCGAAATTGATCGATTGAACGCCCGACAGCCCGCCGTTGAAGGCGGCCACATTGTCGCCGTTGCCGAGGTCGAGTGAGCCACCGAGCGAGACCGACGCGGTGAAGGTGACGGTGATGATCTGGGCGCCGAAGGCGAGATCGCCGCTGCCGGTGAACGCATTGCCGAACGTGCCGGAATGGGCAATGACGAGGTCGCCATTGTCGACGACGGCGCCGCTGCCGAGCGTCCCTTGGCCGCCAAGCGTGAGCTTGGCACCCGCATCGATCGTGGTGCCGCCGACATAGGAATTCGCGCCGTCGAACTCGACGGTACCCGGCCCCTTGATCTCGATCGAGACACTGCCGCCATTGCCGCCCTGGTCGGCGATCGCATCAGCGATCGTGATCGCGTTGCCCGACGTCGGCGCGAGCACGATCGACTGATTGCCCTGGAAGAAGATGCCGCTGCCGAGCCCCTGCCCCGCACCGGGCATGTCATACAACTGATGGGCCGCCTGGATGGCACCCGCAGCGCCTCCGGCCACGGAGCCGCCGGACAGCGAGCCGCTCTCGAAGATCAGCGTGCCGCCTTCCTGGACGAAGACGCCGCCGCCTGCGCCAAGCCCGCCGCCACCGACATTGCCGATCCTCGCCTGGAACGATCCGTCGGCAAGATAGGCGAGCGCGGCGCCGCCGTTGCCGGCACCAAAGCCGCCCAGGCCATCGTGACCGCGGAACCCGCCACCGCCACCGCCGCCGCCGAAGCCGCCATTGCCGCCGGCACTGTTGGCGCCACCGCCGTAGGAATCATTGCTGTTGTAGCCGCCACCGGCACCGCCGCCGCCGCCGAAGCCGCCGTTCGCACCGGCGCTTCCGGCTTTCCGTGTGGCGAGATAGCCGTTGCCGCCGCCGCCACCACCGCCAAAGCTGCCGGAGGCCGGGGACGATCCGCGGTACGACGTCGCTCCCGCGCCGCCTCCGCCCGGAAGATTCGACAGGCCGAGCCCGCCGCCGCCGCCACCTGCATAACCCCAGCCGGTGTAGCCCCGATAGCCATAAAGATGTTGCACCCCGGTCGTGGCGCCAGCGGCTCCGTCGATGCCCATGCCGCCGCCGCCGGCGCCGCCTTGAAAAATCCGGCCGGCCGGGTTCACGCCGCCGCCGTCGCCGCCATGGGCCGCGTTGTCCAGGAAGGTCACGTTGGCGATCGTCGCTGACGCGCCGGCTGCGACGAACAGGCCGCCGCCGAGCCCGGCGCCGCCGCCGCCACCACCGATGCCGCCGTCGCCGCCCTGCGCCAGCGTGTGCGCGATCGTGAGATTCTGGAGTCTCACATTGCCGGCATACTCGAAGAAGCCGCGATGGACGCCGGCGCCATCGAGCGTGAAGCCGGCGCCGTCGATCAGCAGCGAACTGCCGGTGTCGAGATTGATGGCGGCGAGCTGCGCGGAGGTGGCGAGCGAGGCCAGCGAGATGTCGCCGGAGAAGTGGATCGTATAGGCGACGTTCTTCGCGTAGGACGTGCCGCCCTGGCTGATCGCGGTAAGCGCGGCATTGAGCTCCGCGGCGGAGCCGACGTCGAAACTGGTGCGGATCGCGACGACCTTGGTGCCGCCCTGCCCGTCGCTCGTCACGCCGAAGGGACTGAGCGTCTGCGACGGATCGAAGTGCAGCGTCGCGACGACAGTGCCGCCGGCGTTCTTCAACGTCACGACGTTGCCGGCCTCGACGGAAGCCGTGGTCGCCACCACCGACCTGAGGTCGATGACGTCGCCATTGGCAAATCCCGTGATGGTCTGGGTCGGCACGCCGTGCTCGAACACGGCCGTGCCGCCCGAGGTCCCGAAGTTGATCGTGCCGCTGCCGGTGATCGATCCGGCGAAATCGGCGCTGGCGGCGTTGATGGTGACGGTGCCGTTGTTGACGACGGTCCCCTGGAAGATCGCTGCCGCGTTGATTGTCAGGGCACCGTTGTCGGTGACGGTGTTTGCAAATGTCGTCGCTGCGTTGACGTTGAGCACGCCGTTGTCGGTGACGGTGCTCGCGAAGGTCGTGACCGCATTGACGTTGAGAACGCCGCTGTCGGTGACTGCGCCGGCAAAGGTGGTCGCCGCGTTGACGTTGAGGACCCCGCCGTCGGTGACCCCGCTGGCAAACGTCGTCGCGGCGTTGACGTTCAGGATGCCGTTGTCGGTCACCGCGCCCGTTCCCAGTCCCCCGCTCGTGTCGATATTGAGCGTGGCGCCGGCGTCGACGGTGGTCGTGCCGACATAGCTGTTGGCCGCGGCGAAATGCACGATGCCGGCGCCGGAAATCTCGACATTGCCGGTGCCGCCATTGCCATGCTGATCGGCGATGACGTCAGAGATGGTGAGGTCATCGCCCGAGGCCGGCGCGAAGGTGACCGTCTGGTTGCCCTGGATGAAGATGCCGGAGCCGAGCGCCTGGCCGCCTTGCGCGGCCGTACCGTTCGTACCTGCCGCACCGCCGGCAACGGTGCCTCCCGACAGCGAGCCACCGCCGACGATGAGATGTCCGCCTTCCTGGACGAAGATATCGCCGCCAGCGCCGAGGCCACCGCCGCCAGCCCCGAGCAGACCGGGGCTGCCATGGCCACCACCGGCGCCGCCGCCGTAGCCGCCGGCGCCCCCATAATACCCGCCGCCGCCGCCACCACCGAAGCCGCCGGTGCCGCCGGTGGTGTGCAAACGGGCCGAGCCGCTCGCCCCGCCGCCACCGCCGCCGCCGAAGCCGCCATTGCCGCCGTTTGAGCCTACCCGCGAGATATGATCAACCGAGCCTTGGGGGGTACTTTCGATGCTGTTCGCGTACGCATAGAAGCCGCCACCGCCGCCGCCGCCGAACCCACCGGTGGCAGCCGCCGTGTAGCTGCGGAGGCTTCCGCCGCTCCACGCACCGCCGGCACCACCATGCGCGAGGCCGGGCTGACCGGGAATGTTGAGTCCGGTTCCACCGCCGGCGGTGCCATCAATCGCTGTTGCGACGTAGGTGGCATGGCCCTGCGGCCCTTGTGTCGTGTCGTGCCGATATTGTCCGCTGTTGGCGCTGGCGGCCGATCCCATGCCGCCGCCACCGGCCCCCCAGTTGGCGCCACCGTCGAGGCCCCCGCCATTGCCGCCGACCGCCCTGTTGCCGCTGAAGCTGACGTCGCTGATCGACACCGTCGCGCCCGCAGCGACGAACAGGCCGCCGCCCAATCCGGCGCCACCACCGCCACCCTGTCGCCCTCCGGCGCCACCCTGCGCCAGCATGTGGTTGATGGCGAGATTATCGATCGCGACATTGCCGCCATAGACGAACAGGCCGCGATAGGCGTTGCCGCCATCCAGCGAATGTCCCGCGCCGTGGATGACGAGCGAGCTGCCGCTCGCCAGATTGATCGCGGTCAGATTGGCGCCGAGCGAGGCCATCGAAATGTCGGCGGCGAGCTCGATCGAATAGCTGGTGTTGGCAGCGGCCGCCGAGCCGCCCTGGCTGACCGCGAGCAGCGCCGCGTTGAGTTCGGCCGCGTTGTGGACCGTGTAGACATTGGCCGGCTTGATGACCGTGCCGCCGGCGCCGTCGCTCGTAGCGGCGAAGCCGTAGGTGGCACCGCTGAAATGCAGACTGGCGGTGTTGATGCCGTCGGTCACCGTCAGGATGCCGGTCGCCGCGTTGAACGACTGCGCGAACTGCGCCGAGTTGTGGTTGATCCCGACAAGGTCGATCGAATCGGTCGCGCCGCTGAAGCCGGTGATAGTGCCTGCGAAGCTGGCGGGATGATCGATCTTCAGCGTGCCCGACGAGCCGCCGAACGTGATCGTCTGCCCGGCGCCGACATTGCCGCCGAACTCGACCGTGCCGTTGTCGTCGACGACCACGACACCCGATCCGGTGACGTTGCCGGTCACCAGCAGCGTACCGCCGCCTTCCGCCTTCAGCGTACCGGAGTTGGCGACGCTGCCGGCGAGGTCGAGCGTGCCGGCCTTGGCGTCGATCGTTCCGGTGTTGGTGAGCGCGGTCGAGATCGCCGTGGTCCCGGCGCCGGTCTTTTCGTAGCTGCCGGCGACATTGACCGCGCCCGTGCCGGCGCTGGAGGAAATGCTGAAGGCAGCGCCGCTGGCTGATGCATCGGTGAAGGTGGCGCCGGCGTCGATCTCGAGCACCGCGCCATTGTTGAGATGCAGCGTATCGCCGGCGAACGCGCCACTCTGCGCCGAGCCGTGCAACTGCATCGTTCGACCGTCCAGCGTGAATGTCTGGTTGCCGGCATCGAAAAACGTCGCCAGGCCGTTGACGACCGTCGTGCCGCTACCGCTCTCGGTGCCGCCGGTGAACGTCGCGCCGCCGCTGTCGATCAGCGTACCCGTGCCTGACAACGTGCCGCCGGACTGGCTCAGACTGTGGATCGTCTCCGAGACGCCGCCGAGATCGACATTGCTCGCAATGACGAAGTCGCTGCTGACGGCGACATTGAAGGTGACTCCTGCCGTGCTCAGGCTGCCATCGGTCGCGCGGACTGTGAAGCTCGCTGCGGGGTTCTGACTCGCGTCGTGGACGAAGATCACCTGACCGGCCGCGAGCTCGGCCTGGGTGAAGCTCGAGACCGCCACGCCCGGCGCGCTCGCCAGTGCGACGTAGCCGTGAACGGCGCTGCTGACGTTGAAGGTGAGCTGGCTCGCCGTGTTGTCGATATCAGCAGCGCTAAGGTCGGCGGTGGTGATCACCGTCGACGTCCCCTGCAGCAGCGAGGCCGAAGCATCGCCGGAGAGAACCGGCGCATCGTCGGTGCCGGCGATCGTGATGGTGACGACCTGCGTGCTGCCGCCTGTCGTGGTCACGGTAAAGGTGTCGGTGAGAAAGGCGCCCGCATTGAGCGCCTGGACCGTCGGATTGCTGTTGTTGAGCGTGTAGGTCCATACCCCACCCGACGTCAGGGCGTAGGTGCCGTAACCGCCGGCACTGGAGGTGGCGGCAGCCACCGCGACGAAAGCGCCCTCGGCGACTGTCAGCGTGCCGGTCGCGACCGGCGTTCCCGGCGTGCCGTTAGCGACGCCGCCGGCCTCGGTGACCGCGCCGGTGATTGCCCCCGTCACCGTGGCCGTATCATGAGCGCCGTTGATGGTGATCGTCACCAGCTGTGCGGTGCCATCGATGGTGGTCACCGTGAACGTATCGGTCAGCGTCGCACCGACGTCGAGCGCCTCAACCGCGGAATTGCTGTTGTCGAGCGTATATGTCCACACGCCGCCGGAGGTCATCGTGTAGGTGCCGTAACCGCCCGCGCTCGCGGCCGGCGTCGTGACCACGGTGAAAGTATTGGCCGGATTGTCGACGTCGGTATCGGTCAGCATGCCGCTTGCGGTCGGCGTCCCCACGACGGCGTTGTTCACGCCCCCGGCTTCCGTGACCGAGCCGGTGGTGACACCAGAGATCACGGCCGGGTCGTTCACCGCCGTGACGGTGATGCTGACGGTCGAGTTGCCGGAATCGGCGACGCCGTCATTGGCCTTGTAGGTGAAGCTGTCGGTGCCATTGTAGTCGGCGAACGGCGTATAGGTGAATGAGCCGTCGGGATTCAGCGCGAGCGTGCCGTGGCTGGGGCCATTGACCAGGATGGCGCTGAGCGCGTCGCCGTCGGCATCGCGGTCGTTGGCGAGCACGCCTGCGCCTGGGACGATCAGCGCGGTGTCTTCGGCCGTCGCATAGCTGTCCCCGGTCGCCACCGGCGCATCGTTGGTACCGCTGATCGTGATGGTCACGGTCTGCGGCGCGCTGGTCCCGGTGCCGTCACTGACATCGACGTCGTAGGTGAGCGTCAGCGTCTGGCCCTGCTTCAGGAAATCCAGATCCGCAGCGCCCGGCTGATAGGTCCAGGCGATGCCGGTGGCGCCGCCATTCGACAGGTGTCCGGCATTGTCGAACGACAAGGCCGCGCTGTCGATCAGCGCAGCCGCCGCGGTCGGCAGAGTAAAGGCGTGGCCATCCAGCATGACGACCGGTGCGCCCGTGACCGAGGCCGTCAACATGTCGCCGGTGTCGAAATCGGTGACAGCAATCGTACCGCCCAGCGAGATCGTCTGGGCGTGGGCGTCGCCGGCCTCATCAATCGCGGCAGCGCTGCCGCTGATGGCCGGCAGATCATTGGTGCCGGTGATGATGATCGTGACGGTTTGCGTGCCGCTGCCGGTATGCCCGTCATTGACGGCGATGGTGTAAGTCAGGACAAGCTGCTGTCCCTCCCGCAGGAAATCGAGATTGGCGGCCGCGGGATCGTAGCTCCAGCCGATGCTCGCCGCGCTACCGTTCGATGTGACGCCGGTCTGGAACGACAGTGCGTGGTCGATCAGCGATGCGGCCCCGGCCGGCAGCGAGAAGGCGCGGCCGTCCAGCATGACGGCGGGCAAACCGACGATGGACGCGACGAGCGTGTCGCCGATGTCGCGATCGGTCACGTCGAGCGTACCGGTGATCGGTGCGATGTCCTGAGCGCTGGCATCGGCAGCTTCGGTCACGGCGCCCGAGCCGCCGGCAGCCAGCGTCGGCGCATCCTCGGTGCCGGTGACCGTGACCGTCACGTTCTGCGTCGTGAGTCCACCATGACCGTCGCTGACCGTCACCGCATAGATCTCGGTGACGGTCTGACCAGCCTGCAGGAATTGAACGCTGCCGTTGTCGACCTGGTAGGTCCACGCGATCTCACCGCCGAGACCGTGGCTCGTCTCGGCGGTCAGCTGCGGGCTCATCGTCCCCAGCGCGACGCCGCCGGCATGGCTCGAGCTGACAAGGGCGACCGAGATGCTGTGGGTGTCGGTCAGATCGACATCGCCAAAGCCGATGACGCCGCTGGCATGCAGCCGCCCCTGCGCATCGGCGGTACTGTCTTCGGTCACCGCGCCCGTCGTCTGCGCAGCGGTGATCACGGGCGCATCATTGGCGCCAGTAATGGTGACGCTGACGTCGCGGCTCACCGATCCGCCATGTCCGTCGCTGACCGTAACCCGGTAGGTCTCGACCACGCTCTCGCCGGCCGCGAGGAACTGCACCGCGCTGTTGTCGACGTGGTAGCTCCAGGCCGCCTCGCCGCCGACACCATTGACCGTATCGTTGTCGACCAGCGCATTCATGGTCCCGAGCGCCACGCCGCCGGAAGCGGTCGTGTTCAGCAGCGTGGCCGAGGCGGAATGCGCATCGGAGAGATCCAGGTCGATGAAACCGAAGCTGCCGCCAGCATGCAGTTGTCCTTGCGCATCGACAGCGACATCCTGCGTCACCGTTGCCGCCGTCTGCGCGGCAATGATGGCCGGCGTGTCGTTGCTGCCGATGATGGTGATGGTGAGCGGCTGGCTGCCGGCGCTTGCCGTCCCGTCGGTGACCTCAGCCAGATAGGTGATCGTCAGCGTCTCTCCGGAGGCCAGCCAGTCCAGGTCGGCCGCGGCGGGATGATAGGTCCAAGTCAGCGTGTTGGCGGCGCCGCTGATCGTGGTCGTGACGCTGTCGAACGAGATCGCTGAAGCATCGCGTAACGCGTCTAGATTGACGCCGGCCGGCAGCGCTCCAGCGCTGTAGCTCACCGTGGCGGACACCGCCACGTGCCCGGTCAGAACGTCGCCGATATCGCGGTCGCTTGCCGACAGCGTACCCGTGATCGGTCCAAGCAATTGCGCCCGCGCGTCCAGGAGTTCAGACACCGCGGCCGGATTGGTCCCGCCGGTGATGGCCGGCGGATCGTTGACGGGAACGACCGTCAGGGTGACGCTGCGCACCGTCGTGTCGTGCCCGCCATTGGCAGTTCCATCCGCATCCTGTACGGTGATGGTCAGCGTGCGGGTCAGCGGCGACGGATTATCGCTGATGTCGGTATAGGTGACCGATCGCAGCGCGGCCTCGAAATCGGCAACCGTCGGCGACTGACCTGGGCGCGCGGTCAAGGTCAGCGTGCCGGTCGCAGCGTCGAAGGACCCGTGGATCTGTGTCGTGGCGGTGAACGACAGCACATCCTCGCCGGGCAGATAGTTTCCGGTGATCTGCAGCGTGGCATGATCGAGCGTCGCACTGTCGACGTCCAACAGCGACACGTGCGGCGCAACGGCCGTCGCGGTCTGCTCGGCGGCGACGACCAAGACTTCGCCCAACGCAAGCGTCGGCGCGTCATTGATGCCCTTAACGATCAGCGTGATTGAGGCGGACGCGATGTCGTGCCCGCCGTGCGCGGTGCCGTCGGAATCCTGCACGGTGACGGTGAGTGTGCGCGGCGAGGTCGAAGGCGCATCGCCGGCATAAGTGTAGATGACCGTACGAAGCGCAGCCTGAAAGTCGGCCAGGCTCGGCGCGTGGCCCGGCACGGCACGCAGCGTCAGCGTCCCCGTGCCGGCGTCGAAGCTGCCTTCGATCGAGGGCGTGCCGGCAAAGGACAGGGTGTCTTTGCTGGGCTCGAAATGGCCGGTGATCTTGACCGTCGCCTGCAGCAGCGTCTTGCTGTCGTCATCGGTCAGCGTCAGTCGCGGCACGACCGCGATCGGCACCTGCTCGACAGCGGACACTCCGATCGCATTGGCATGGAGATCGAGCACCGGCGCGTGGTTGACCGGCCCGATGGTGACAGGCGGGTTGGCGGGCTGATTTGCAGAGAGGCCATCGCGGTCGCGCGGGAGGAAACTCTCTGCACCTGGAAAATTTTGGGCCGGAGTATATCCGACGGACGTATGGGGAGATTGAGCCTGGCTGCCACCATCGTCACCGATCGATGCAGATGATGAGCCGTGCGTACCGATAGCGACGAACTCTCCCGCGCGAGTCCTGATCTGCAGGATTCGATTGAGCGAGTCGAACTCGAACGCCCTGTCGGCATCCGACTTGGCCTGCATGTCGGTGTCGAGATGCGAGAAGCTGGTGGGCGTCAAGGTCAGCTTGCCGCCGTCGCCACTGATCGCCGTGATGGGTTCGCCATTCTGGTCGTAGATGGTTGCGCGGCTCAGGCCGCGGTCCTGATGGAAGATGGACAACGTGACGGCGCCGTCGAGATCAGCAATCTCGGCGCCGCCAATCCCGCCGAGGATCTTGACCGAAGCAGAGGCCATGCCGATGCGCATGTCGCCGCTGCGCGCAATTGCGCCGGAAGCGAAGCTCAACGCGCCGTGCAGGAGGTTGAAAAGTTCCAGATTGGCCTGACCTGGGCGGCCATAATCGAATTCGCTCAGCGCCAGGCGCGAATCGTGCCCGAGCTGAAACACGCTGCCGTCCTTGAAGACGAGGCTGGCGCCGCCGTCGCGATCGGTCTGGACGACGTCACCCTTCCGCAGCGGGTCTCCATCGTGAAGTGCGATCTCGACGCCGTTGCGGACGACGACCACGTGTCCTTTGGTTTCGACAACGCGTCCAATGACCTGCGTGGCGAGATGCGGCGGGACCTGTCCGGCCACATCCTGGCGGCCGGCGAGAGGAATGAACCGGTCGTCACTGCGTGTTGCATTGGCGGACGGCCGGGCCGAAGGCTGCTTTCCCCACGGCGGGCTGCTCACGGCGTCGACCGGCCCGACCGAATTCGCCTGACGCTGGTCCGGGCCTCGATGGACGGGATCGACCAGGGCTCCCGCGTCGGCAAGCGTGCCGGCCTGGCCGGTTGATGAACTCGCAATCAACGGGACGTGCGACGTATCCGACGAGATAATACCAGCCGTCCCGAGCGTCGTTTCCGACATTTAAATATCCTCGTCGACAATGCGTCGGGCACGTATTCAAGCGTCACAACGCGCCCTCAGCGCTGGGCGGGTCGCTCGCCCCGACATTCAAAAAACTTGGCCCGAGTGAGAATCCGGTCTCATGCGAGCGCCGCCTTGTCAGCCACCGGCGCTGGCTCCCCTGGCGTAGGAAGCTGCTTCCGCGGTGTCCGACCGCGAACGCTCAGCGCCAGGGCTGGAGGATCCGGGATCTCATCGATCGTCAGCGTCATGCCCCTGCCGTCATCGCGTCGCGGCGATGCCCCGGATGTCCCCCTTCAGGTCATCACCGGACAGGGCATTCCTTCCTTGCATCGTGTCTCATCTGCACGATGAGATGTCCTGAGGGGGCGGCCGTGGGGACTCTGAAATTTTCTGAAATGTTGATGAAATCGCCGTGTGAAGCCCCCCGTTCCCCTGCGACCCGAAAAGCCATGCGAGCCGGAGCACCCGGAAAGACCGCCTCAATTGCGAACGGCGGCCTGTCGCGACACGATGGCGCACCGTTGACGGCTGCCCTCGGCTCACACGCAAACGGAGGCAGGATGGAGGTGGGACAGGGTCACCTCCCGGGGTTTTTACGGTAATATGATAGCGATGGCATTTCTGAAGTTTTCTGAAATTTTCACCTCAGCCTGATTTCAGCCTATGGTCATCCGACCTATTGGCACCCCGCTTTGCTACCTTGCCGCCGCGACAGCCGTGCGTTCCGAGAGTCTGCTGAATGATATTCCGCTTTGCCGGGTTTGAGCTCGACCAGCAGCGCGCCGAGCTGCGCGGCGCCGATGGTGCGCCGATCAGGCTACGACCGAAGACCTTCGAGATGCTGCGCCTGCTGGTGACCAATGCTGGCCGGGTGCTCACCAAGCAGGAGCTGATGGAGGCGATCTGGCCAGACGTCCATGTCGGCGAAGACAACCTGTTTCAGTGCATCCGGGAGATCCGCAGCGCACTCGGCGACGACCGCCGTCAGACGGTCAAGCTGGCGTCCGGAGGCGGATACATCTTCACGGCCGACGTGTCGCCGGCGGCTGACATCCCCGCACGGTCCCCCGATAACGCCCCACCCGAAGCCGTCACGGCCGCCGGGGTTGACCCCGATGCCGCGCCGTCCATGGATCGAACGGCTGAGCCGTCGCGAGTCTCATGGCTGTCGGCGCTCACCGGACGGATGGCGGCCGCCGCGGTTGTCGGACTCTGCGCCGTCGTAGGGCTTGCAGTGGCCGCGCCGCTGCTGAAATCGGAACTCATCTTCAAGCGCACGCCGCCGGTGGTCGCGGTGATGGCAGTGGCCGACGCAAGCGGTAATCCGCTCGGGACAGCGATGGCAGCGGAAGTCACCGGCCGCCTGACCGACGGCTTCGCCAGGATCAACACCATCAGCGTGATCGCCCCCCGCTCGGCCGCACCGCAGCCGGAGTTGGCGGCCGCATCGTTGGCGCCGCCGGATTTCGAGATTCGTGGTGAGCTGCAGCGCAGCGGATCGTCCTGGACCTTGCGCAGCCGCCTACTCCAGACCGCGACGGGCAAGGTTGAAGCCGTCGCGGCCATCTCCGTCGAAGCGGATGAACTTGACCCGCAGCTGCAACATACGCGGCTCGCTGCAGGCGTGGGCGACGTGCTGGCGCGCCGCCTCAACGAATTGACGGAGGCTGGGACGTCTGCTGCGGACGGTCCCGCCACGTCGGGCCGCGTCAAGGTCGCCATCGAACAGGCGACCGCATCGATCAACAGCGTGACGCAAGAGCGCTTCGTCATGGCCCAGACGATGCTGCAGAATGCTCTCGCCGAGCAGCCCGACAATGTCGACGCAGCGGTCGCGCTTGCAGCGCTGCAAATGCGCGGCATCCAGATGGTCTGGTACGATCCCGATGCCGCCGCGGCGGCCGAGTCCCAGGCGGCCGCGAGCATGGAGCGCGCGTTGCGCGCCAAGCCGAACTCCATTGCAGTGCTCGAAACCTATTGCCGCTTCCTCAGTGCGACCAATCATTTCGTCGAAAGCCTCGTCATCTGCGCCAGGACCTTGAGTCTCGATCCATGGGACGGGCTCGCGCTCTATCTCGTCGGTCTCGGACAATTGCATCTTGGCCGCTTCGAGGATGGGCTTGCGACATTCCAGCAGGCTGACCGCTACGACACGCCGTCGGTGTCGCGGTGGACGTGGCTTCTCGGCATCGGGTGGGCCTACATGACGATGGATCGTGCCGATGACGCCCTGCCCTGGCTGCAGCGCTCGATCGCCATTACGGCCGCGTCCGGGCGTCCGTATTTGCTCCTCGCTGCCGCGTATCAGAAAGCTGGCCAGACGGAGGAGGCCAAGGCCGCGATCGAGAAGGGCCTGAAGCTGCGGCCAGGCACGACGGCGCTCAACGTCGCCCCGCCGATGAAGAACACAAGTCCGGTGTATCGCGAGGCCGCGAGCCGTATCGTTCAGCTCATGGTCGACGCGGGCTTGCCGGAGCGCTGAGCAGCCCTGCAGCTATCCTGCATCGCCCAGCCACGCTCACGTCGTGCAGCCGCCGGGGGCCTCGATTTGCGTCTCTTCATCTTCATCGTGTTGACGGAGAATCGAAAGCTGGACGACCTGCGCAATGCTGGAAAGTCATCGGGACGGCGCCTCCCGAGATTTTTCGAGCTCAAACGAAAACTCCCGCAGCCTGGAAGGCTACGGGAGTGTCGTTGGTTGCGGCGCAACCACCGATACCGACACTCGATGGCGGTGGCGATTTGATAGAATTTGGCCCTTGCAGGCCAGTGCGGAGCGATGTCGCGACTGTTACGTCACCTTGAGCGCGCGGGCCTGTTCGCTTTGGTCACTCTGGAGCTTTTCGGCCATCCACAGCAGCGCGCCGAGGATGATGACGCGATCGTCACTGGTCAGTTCGATGATCCCGGCTTTGACGACGAGACCGCCGAGTTCGATGAGATGCCGCGTGCGCTTGCGGCGCTTGACCTGCCACGTGCGCATATCACATCTTGCCCTTGCGGCCTGATGCCGGTTGCGTGCCGCCCAGTTGCGCCGGAGCGCCGCCAGCGTCGCGGTCAGTTGCCGGAGCAGTTCGCCGCGATCGGCTCTGAAAGAACGTAGCCCCGCGTCTCGCCCATACCTCCCTCCTTCCGGCCTCCTTCGTCTCGGCCGGCACGATCAGCGCACCGGCCAGCTCTTCAACGGTGAGTGCATCAGCTCCGGTTGCTATGACCAGTTCGCCGAGCTGGCGCAACTTGCGGGTTTTTAGTCCGCGCGCCTTGTCTTCGAGCGCTTTTAGATCTGCATCAAAGTCTCTGGGTTGGCGCATCATTACTCCATTAGTATTGATGAATAAATGATAGCTGAGCACCCGTGACAATGCCGTAGGTTCATAAGGACGGCCTGGAACGGAGCGATCCCTCCCGAGATTTTTTCGAGGGAGGGCACGCATATTCGTCCCTCCGGCAAAGATAGTTACGTGAAAAATACATGATAGCCGCGATCAAGCGGCCGCGCCGGAACGCATCGGCTTCGGCGCCATCTCCTCCGCCATCGTCATCATGGTAGCTGCGGTTCCTCATGACGCAAAGAGGCAATTGCCGGTGATATTTGAAAGTCTCAGGCGCGGCGTCGCGCCTGTCTGACCGTATTGAGGGTGCAGTCCAGCACTATCGCCACAATCCGGCGGCAGGCCGCGAGTTCGAGAGCAGGCGGAAGCTGGCGATCAGTCCGAGTCTCGCTCACCGCATCGGATTGGCCACCATGTTTCGGGTCCGATGTCCCCCTCGTCCCCGAAGTCGATCGGAAACCGGCTACGACTGTTCGGAAAGCGCAGCATGAATTGCTTCACGAAGGAGCGGACCTCCGCCTTGTCACGATGATTCGGCGCTGGAGCATCCTCCGCCCAACCCGGCAGCCGCCCTCTGAGCAGCATCTCGCCAAGGCCACAGAATGCGACGGCCTGCGAAGTCTTATCGCCCGTCATATCCTGACGGGCACCCCAGCCATGGCGCTTCAAGACGAGAAAGCCTACATGCTGAAAGCGTGATCGCGCATCATAGACGTCGTCATCATCTTCATAGGGCGAGTCGGATTCACCGCCCTTCTCAAAATAGCGCTCTTCCGCAGCGTCCCAGGCCGCAAGCCGCTCACGCGCCTCCGGCATTTCGACGAACTCCAGCAGCATCGCGCAGTATTCGTCGAATGGGATCTTTGGAGAGGAACCAACCATGGCTTTCTTCTCGACGCGCGAGACTGGGTCGCAGTGCACGAAACACGCGGAGAATGTTCCATATACCTCAATCGTTACGGTGCATAAAGCTCCGCAGAGCCAGCTTGCCAAGTCCGCTCCCGCTCATCCCCTCGGCCGGCTCCGGCCCGCGCTTGCCCGGCTTGAGCACGCGACCGGTCATCTTCTCGATGCGGCTCAGGAAACGATCGCTGCCGATCGGCCGGCCGATGCTCTCGGCGGCGCGAAGGCGGGCCAGCAGAGCCTCCTCGTCGTCCAGCCCGCCGCCCAGGAGCCCCGCGATGTCCGGGACCATCGCTTTCACCGGCTCGCGCGCGGTCACGCCATCGTCGCGGCCGCGCAGATGCGCGCGCATGCTCGACCACGCCCAGTTCTGGGTGCGCGTGACCAGCCGCGCCCGCACCGGGTTAAGGCTGACATAGCGCAACGCCGCGGCGAGATGCGCCTCGTCCATCGCCACGGCGCCGAACCGCCCCTGCCAGAAATGGCCGCTGCGCTTGCGGCGCGCCTGGACAACGCCGGCGTAGGTGCGATGCACGCGCGACAGCGCACGTCGCAGGCCATCGGCGTCCGACGGCACCAGGATCAGATGCACGTGGTTCGGCATCAGGCACCACGCCCACACGGCGACATCAGCCGCCCGGCAATGGGTCGCGAGCAGGTCGCGATAGAGCGCATAATCGTCATCGCCGAAGAACGTCCGCGCACAGCCATTGCCATGCTGGGTGACGTGGTGCGGCAGGCCGGGGATGACGACACGGGCAAGGCGAGCCATGCGCCATCCTGCGCGCGGCGACGGGCGGATTCCAAATTGAAGTGCATAAAGCCCAGCAGGATATTTCGTGCACCGTCACGGTAATCCTGGTGACTGTAGCGCACTGAACTGAACTCATAGAAGGCGGCGTGGACAAGGCTGCGAAGAGCGGCAGGCTGTTTGACAGGGTTGATTGGAGATCCAAGCGCAACTCAATGGCGAGCAAAGGGGGCCTCAAACGCCCGGCTTCGCCAAGAGGCTATGCTCGGGCACGCTTCACCGCTTTGCGGGTCAAGGAACCGGGCTCGGCCGCGCCACGCGTAGCCCGGGCGAACCGTGGTGCCCAGGCGCGGATTGCGCTTTCCGACAATCTTACCATTGAAATATCTAGTGAATTTCTAGCGGAACGGCGCAAATGTTTACCTGTAACGTCACGCACCTAAGATCACTCCCCTCAGGCAGGCGCCTGTGAACATCGAGAGTACACGGGCGCAGTCGCTTGCGAATCAGGCGCACGTTCCTACTGATGCACGTATTGCGATTGTCGGAGCGAGTTGCCGTGAGCGGAGCACCAGATTTTGCGGCCTTAGTTGCACAGGCTGAAAAGGCCGTGGCAGGCGTCAAAGACCCGGAGCTAAAGCGGATCGCTTTTCAGAAAGTGCTGGATGAGTTGCTGGCTGGAGGGGGCTCATCAACTCCTTCGTCAAGGCGGACGCAGGCGCCTCGCACAGGGCATCGTCCCACCTCAAAGGGAGCCAAGGCGGCCACCGGTCCAAAAGCCTATATTCTGGAGATGGTGGAGGATGCGTTCTTCAAGAAGCAGAAGACGATGGGGGAGGTGAAGGACGAACTAGAAAACCGAGGGCACCATATTCCACGCACCTCGCTTAGTGGCCCTCTCCAGGCCCTCTGCAAAGAGAAAGTGCTTCGGCGACAGAAGACTGGCGGGTCGGGCAGCAAGAAAACCTTCGCATACTCAAATTATTGAAGCCGACTTCGATGGCCAAGCGAGAGAGGGTGAAGCAGAAGACTACCAATAACGAGACGGCTTCGCCGAGCGCATCGCTTGAGAAGCTGGCCAAGGATGCACTGAATGTCGCCAAGACCGCTCGCCGACATCGAAATAGTCTCAAAGGTGACAACTTTTATGGCAACAAATTTGCCAGCCTTCGAAGTGATGCCACGATACAGCTCGCAGCGCTATCACGTCATTCGGTTGATGACACATCCGATCTAGCGGAGCTAATAGATACGTGCTTCAGCCCCGACACCAAATCATCCGACAGGTTGGATGCTTTCCGCGAGCTGTCGCATTTGTTGCGCACCAAGTGGGTTGGTACTACGGAGGCAAAGCCACCAGGTAATGAGCTATTCCCGTTCGCATTGATCGCCAAGGCTAATCGAGGCTATTTGACCACGATTGCTAAGCAGATGAACGGGTGCCGAAGAGAGGGATGGCTGGACGCCTGCGCGGTGATGATGAGGCGCTTGATCGAAATTGCAATTATCGAAGCTTTCGAGAAGAAAGGGATTGCCGCAAAAATCAAAGATGCCAATGACGATTACTTCCAACTGACAGCATTGATTGATCGAGCGCTAAATGAGCCAAAATTCGCACTCAGCCGCAACGCCAAGTCCGCGCTGCCCAAGCTGAAAACAGTGGGACACATGTCCGCGCACGGTCGCTACTTCACCGCGCAGCCCTCCGACATTGACAAGCTTGAGACGGGCCTCCGCGTTGTAGTCGAAGAGTTCCTACGCCACGCAGAACTAATATAGGTTCGACCCTTCCACCACATTTAAGTGGTTCAAATTACGAAGGCTACGGCGTGGGAGCTTCAAAGCGACTTCCCCCGCATACCTCGCCACGAGGGCGGCCTGGACGACAGGCTCAGCGAATGAACGATGGAAGTCCCAGACTGCACCACCCGGCGCCTCCGTAGCCTGTCCTACCCTTGAAACTCTCGGGGGGGGGGGCAACATATCTGTTGCAGCAGCAAACAGCGGGAATGGATTGGCCTGTGGTTACACTGATCGATTGGACAGAGGGGAAAGGCCCGCAGTCACCTCTCACGTTGGGCGTGCTCCAAGCGGAAGACGGGTCCGTCAACGGACGCATCGTGGCCTCCGGGCTTCCGTCCATGGGCTCAACATTTCCAAATGACCCGCCGATTGAACGAGCCATTTCGATGGTGAATGAGATCGCACGGCGGCACGGCGTGCAGCATGTCCTGGTAGTCGACGAATCCCGCCTGTGGCGCCCAGCATGGGGCGAATTGGTCAAGGCACTCTGACGGTCAGACTACCTCAAGCCTCCGCAGCAGGTTCGCCACCGAGAACTGATACCGGCGGCCACCACGCGGTGTCCTCATCTCGTGGAAGTTGCGGTGACGCACAAAACTCCGGGCCGCCATGCGCGACTGCTCGGCGCCCGCGGCCCGGTCACGCCGCCCGCGGCTTGTTCACCGTCTCGATCCGGTCGAGCGTCTTGCCGATGCTGCGCTTCGCGATCTGAACGTCGTAGTCCGTCTGCAGGTTGAGCCAGAGTTCGGGCGTCGTATCGAGCGCCTTGGCGAGCCGGAGCGCGGTGTCTGCGGTGATGCCGGTCTGCTCGCTCGCGATCCGCTCGATCCGTGTCCGCGGCAGGCCGCACACCTTGGCGAGCGCGCCGGCAGACATTCCGAGCGGAGTGAGAAACTCCTCGCGCAGAACTTCACCGGGATGCATCGGCTTCAACTTCTTGGTCATTGCAGCGCCTTTCAGTGATAGTCCACGATCTCGACGTTCGCTGGGCCGTCCACCGTCCAGGTAAAGCATACCCGGAATTGATCGTTGATGCGGATCGAATGCTGCCCCTGGCGATCGCCCATCAGCGCCTCCAACCGGTTGCCGGGCGGCGATCGCAAGTCGCCAAGATCTGCCGCAGCGTTGAGGTAGCGCAACTTCCGGCGGGCCACTTTCAGCAGATCGGACGGAAAGCCCTTCGGGTTCTCACCGTCGAAGACAGCCTCGGTGATCCTGTCCCGGAAGCTTCTGATCATGCTGACGTATGTATCATCTAATGATACATACGTCAAACGATGGCGATGTCTCTGAGTTGCTCGCGCTATTTCTGCCAACTCACATGTCATCGGCCAGAGCATCTCAGCCCTGCACAAACTGCCCGTCGTGCTGATTCCCCTTGCACCGTCGGGCAAATCAGCTCCACATTTCGCGCCATCCCGCCCGCACTGAGAGGGGCGTATCGCGATCGTCACGGGACGTTGCGGCGGGGAGTGGTGGCCGTGGGGCGACGCAGCATCTCATTGGGGGTGCGGACGAACGTCGTCGTGCGGACGGTCAAGCCGTGTGGTCCCGACACCCCGACGCTGGTGTCTTGGTCGGCGACGATGCCGATGACGGGGGCAAGCAAGCCCGGTCCCCTGGGAGAGCGCGGAGCAGCCGTTCAAACCATCGCGCAGGGAAGGCCGGGTTGTTTCCGGCTGAGCCTGTGGTTCCTTCCCCGTGCTTATCTTTCGCACGGGGGCCGCGGGTGCCAGTCGGCACTCGGCCTTCCCTGCGCCCTCTCAATCGATGAGGACGCCATCGGCAGCAGAGCTCGGGGCGATCAGCCTGCGGGATCGCGGCGGCGTGGGCGCGAGCTGCGATGCGCGGCAGGCTGTTTGACAGGGTTGATCGGAGATCAGAGAGCGCGGCTCAAGCTGGCACTTGGCGGGCTCAAACGCCCGGCTTCGCCAAGAGGCTACGCCGGGCACGCTTCGCCCTGCGGGCTACTGCGCGGCTGCGCCACGCGTAGCCCGCAGGGCGAAGCGTGGTGCCCAGGGGCGGAATCGAACCACCGACACTGCGATTTTCAGTCGCATGCTCTACCAACTGAGCTACCTGGGCAGGTCTCTTGCGGGCGGAAAAGCCCGGCGAGCCGGCGGGTTATAGTGGGACCGGCCGGCGCTGTCTACCGCCCTGAGGCGAAGTTTTCACATTCCTTTTGCAGTCGCGCAGCAGCGGCGCAGGCCCGCCTGCGGCGGTGGATGCCGCAAGGGCAAAGCCATGAAGAAACGGGGCTATTCGACGTCGTCCTCGTCGCCCTCGGTGGCCGGGATGACATAGGAGCCGCTCAGCCAGCGGTGCAGGTCGACGTCGCGGCAGCGCGGCGAGCAGAACGGGCGAACGGCCTCGGCCGCGGGCCGGCTGCAGATCGGGCAGCGGCGGATGGGCTTGGCGGATTTCGAAGCGGGGGCGCTCCGGCTGGGCGATTCGTCGGACATCGGCGGCTATTTAATGGGCCGGACGCGCGGATGCACCCCCGTACGCGAATGGTCAGACGCCGACGGTGTTGAGCCAGCCGAAGCGGATCGGGAACCCCTCGCCGGCGAGCAGCGTCGTGGTCTCGTAGAGCGGCAGGCCGACGACGTTGGTGTAGGAGCCGACCATCTTGACCACGAACGAGCCGGCGATGCCCTGGACGGCGTAGCCGCCGGCCTTCCCGCGCCATTCGCCGGAGCCGATATAGGCCTGGATGTCGTCCTCGCTGAGCCGCTTGAAGCGGACGCGGGTCTCGACCAGGCGCTGGCGGAACGCCTCCTTCGGCGTCACCAGGGTGATCGCGGTGTAGACCCGGTGGTTGCGGCCGGACAGCAGGCGCAGGCACTGCGAGGCCTCGTCGACCAGGTTGGCCTTCGGCAGGATACGGCGGCCGACGGCGACCACCGTGTCGGCGGAGATGATGAAGGAGCCGCGCAGTTCGTCGTCGAGCTGGACCGATTTCAGCGCGGCATCGGCCTTGATGCGCGCCAAACGGTTGGCGCAGGCGCGCGGCAGCTCGCCGCGCTTCGGCGTCTCGTCGACATCGGCCGGGCGCAGCGCGTCGGGCTCGATGCCGGCCTGGTTGAGCAGCGCCAGCCGCCGCGGCGAACCGGATGCAAGAACGATTTTGGGACGGCCGAGCATGCTGATTTCGCTGAGGGATTCGAAAGCTGTGGGGCGGGCGCGCGGAACCTATCGGAAGGGCTGCCATTCCACAACCCGCCGGGTGCGACAAGGCTGCGACAGGCTTGCTGTACGGCGCCAGTTTGAGCGGCGGACGACGTTGGTATTTCGGTTCGATGACACCCGTGCGGGAACCAGGCTCCTACAGGCCGGCGGGGCCCGGCTTGCCGAAGCGCTTGCGGATCCGCGTGAACAGGCCGTCGCAGACCTCGCGATAGGCGGCGAGCTTCTGCTCGCGGTTGCCGTCGGCGCCGGTCGGATCGGGCGTCGGCCAGTATTCCACATCGGCGGCGATGGTGCGGGTCAGCTCCAGGGCCTTGTGGTGCGCCTCGGGCGAGAGGGTGATGATGAGGTCGAAATTCAACCCCTCCCAGTCCTCGAGCTCCTCGAAGGTGGTCGGCTTGTGCTGCGAGATGTCCTGGCCGAGCTCGGCCATCGCGGACACTGCGAACGGATCGAGCTCGCCCTTCTTGACGCCGGCGGAACGGACGTAGAGGCCTTTCGGAAACATCTGGCGCAGCAGGCTCTCGGCCATCGGCGAGCGCACGCTGTTCTGGCCGCAGGCGAACAGCACCGCCTGCGGCTGGCGGGCGCGCGGCGGCAGATCGGCCATATGCCTACGCGCCCTCGGCGGCGGTCGGCACGGCGCGATCGCAGGCCCGCGGCGTCACTGGCCCTCGCCCTTCCAGTGCAGCACGGTGATGAGCGTGAAAAGCCGGCGCGAGGTCTCGAAATCGACCCGCACCTTGCCCTTCAGCCGCTCCTGCAACGTGCGCGAGCCCTCGTCATGGATGCCGCGGCGGCCCATGTCGATCGCCTCGATCTTGTCGGGCGTCGCGGTGCGGATCGCGTTGTAATAGCTGTCGCAGATCATGAAATAGTCCTTCACGATCCGCCGGAACGGCGACAGCGACAACAGATGCGTCACCACCGGCGTGCCGTCCTCGCGGCGGATGTCGAACATCAGCCGGTTGGCGGTGATGCCGAGATGCAGGGTGAAGGGGCCCTGGCCGTCGGCACCTTCGGGTGCGAACAGGTTCTCCTCGACGAGGTCGTAGATCGCGATCGCCCGCTCATGCTCGATGTCCGGACCAGAGCGGCCGATCGACTCCTCGTCGAGCGTCACCGCCACGATGCGATTGGTCCGGTCGTCGCCTGGCGGGTGCTGGGTCATGGCAGATTGAGGCGTATTCCCACGGAGCGTGAATGGGCGTCGAGACCCTCGGCCTTGCCCAGAGTCATCGCCGCTGGTCCCAGCGCGCGCAACTGCTCCGGACCGCATTTCAACAGCGACGTGCGCTTCATGAAGTCCAGCACGCCGAGGCCCGAGGAGAACCGCGCCGAGCGCGCGGTCGGCAGCACGTGATTGGAGCCGCCGACATAGTCGCCGATTGCCTCCGGCGTGTGCGCGCCGAGGAAGATGGCACCGGCATTGCGCACCCGGGCCGCGAACGCGTCCGGGTCGGCGGTCATGATCTCCAGATGCTCGGCGGCGATGGCGTCCGCCAGCGGCACCGCCTGATCGAGATCGTCGACCTCGATGATGGCGCCGAAATCGGCCCAGGACGCTGCGGCGATCTGCGCCCGCGGCAAGGTCTTGAGCTGGCCCTCGACGGCGCGGGCGACGTCGTCCGCGAGGCGGCGGCTGTCGGTGATCAGGATCGATTGCGCGCTGGCATCGTGCTCGGCCTGGGCGAGCAGATCGGCAGCGATCCAGTCGGCATTGCCGCTGTCGTCGGCGATGACCAGCACCTCGGAGGGCCCGGCGATCATGTCGATGCCGACCTTGCCGAACACCAGCCGCTTGGCCGCGGCGACATAGGCATTGCCGGGACCGACGATCTTGACGACGGGCGCGATCGTCGCGGTGCCATGCGCGAGCGCCGCGATCGCCTGGGCGCCGCCGACGCGGTAAATCTCGGAGACGCCGCCGAGATAGGCGGCCGCCAGCACCAGCGGGTTGAGCCTGCCGTCCGGCGCCGGCACCACCATCACGAGGCGTCCGACGCCGGCGACCTTGGCGGGAATGGCATTCATCAGCACCGAGGACGGGTAGGCCGCGGTGCCGCCGGGCACGTAGAGACCGGCGGATTCGATCGCGCTCCAGCGCCAGCCGAGCTCGACGCCGGCGGCATCGGTGAAGCGCTGGTCGACCGGCAGCTGCTTGAGATGAAACGCCTCGATGCGGTCGCGGGCGAATTTCAGCGCATCCACGGTCGCGGCATCACAGGCCTTCACTGCGGCCTCGATCTCGGCGGCCGTGACGCGAAGCGACGATGCGGTCAGCTCCAGCCGGTCGAACTTGCGCGTCGCCTCGAGCAGCGCCGCATCGCCGCGCTTGGCGACGTCGTCGACGATCGCGCGCGCGGCGGCTTCGACGTCGGCGGAGGTCTCGCGCTTGGCGGCGAGAAACTGCCGAAACTGGGCGTCGAAATCGGTGCTGGCACGGGACAGGCGAATGGACATCTCTGGCACTTTCCGAAGGGGTGGCTGGCCCCCGACCTCCTGCTCAATGGCGCGGCAGCGCGGGGCCGTCAACCCTCAGAACCCGCGCCTACCCGGTCAGCGGCGGGACGTCGTCGATGTCGCTGGTGCCGAGATCGTCCTCGCCGAGATCGGTCAGCTCGCATTCCAGGCATTCGAGATCCAGCCGCAGCGCGCCGCCGTGAGAGAACAGCAGCAGCGCGCTACCCGCCGGCGGCTCGGCGCCGGCATGGAATTCGATGCCGATCAGCTCCAGCACGGTCTGGGGCGCGTCGAGGTCGATCCGGCGCGACTTGCAGGCCAGCACCCGGTCGAAGCGCAGCGCCGCCAAAAGACGGCGCGGCTCGCTCTCGCCATGCAGCGCCTGATTCCAGTCGAGCCGGTTCATGCCGATCACCAGCCGCTTCTCGGCCTGGCGCCAGATGATGTCGGCCGCCTGCACCCGCGCGTCCTGCACATGGGCGGAGATGACGGCGAGGTCGTCGGCATCGAGCGCGATCAGTTTCAGCCGGTCGGTCACGGCATCATTCCCTTGGGCTGCGCCCTCACTCGCGGATGCGCTCGATCGTGGCGCCGCAGGCCTTCAGCTTGTCCTCCAGCCGTTCGAAGCCGCGATCGAGATGGTAGACGCGATTGATCATGGTTTCGCCTTCCGCAGCAAGGCCCGCAATCACCAGCGACACCGAGGCGCGTAGGTCGGTCGCCATGACGGGCGCGCCGCGCAGGGTGGAGATGCCCTCGATCCGCGCGGTCTCGCCATCGAGGCTGATCCGCGCGCCGAAGCGGGCGAGCTCCTGCACGTGCATGAAGCGGTTCTCGAAGATGGTCTCGGTAATTGCGGATGCGCCCTGCGCGCGGACCATCAGCGCCATCAGTTGCGCCTGCAGGTCGGTCGGAAACCCGGGAAACGGCGCGGTCGTGACCTGCACCGGGCGGATGCCGTGGCCATTGCGGACGACGCGGATGCCCTCGGCGTCGCTGCTGATCTCCGCACCTGCCTCGGCCAGCACGTCGAGCGCCGACTGCAGCAGCTCCGGCCGCGCGCCCGCGAGCTGGACGTCGCCGCCGGTCATGGCGGCCGCGATCGCATAGGTGCCGGCCTCGATGCGGTCGGGCAGCACGGTATGCCGCGCACCATGCAGAGACGCCACGCCCTCGATCTCGATGACAGGGGTGCCGGCGCCGGTGATGCGTGCGCCCATCTTGTTGAGGCAGTCGGCGAGATCGGTGATCTCAGGCTCACAGGCCGCGTTGGCAATGATCGTCGTGCCCTTGGCGAGGCTCGCCGCCATGACCGCGACATGGGTGCCGCCGACGGTGACCTTCGGAAACTCGATTCGACCGCCGCGCAGGCCGCCGGGCGCCTTGGCGACGACATAGCCGGCGTCGATGTCGATGCTGGCGCCGAGCTTCTCCAGCGCCATGATCAGGAGATCGACCGGACGCGTGCCGATGGCGCAGCCGCCGGGCAGCGACACCCGCGCCTCGTGCATGCGCGCGAGCAGCGGCGCGATCACCCAGAAGCTGGCGCGCATCCGCGACACCAGCTCGTAGGGCGCAGTGGTGTCGATGATGTTTGCCGCGGAGATCTGCAGGGTCTGGCCCTGGTATTGGCCATCGCCCGGGCGCTTGCCGACGGCCATGATGTCGACGCCGTGATTGCCGAGAATGCGCTGCAGCTGCGCGACGTCGGCCAGCCGCGGCACGTTGTCCAGGATCAGCGTCTCCGGCGTCAAAAGGCCCGCGATCATCAGCGGCAGGGCAGCGTTCTTCGCGCCCGAAATCGGGATGATGCCGTGAAGCGGGGTGCCGCCGACGATGCGAATGCGATCCATGCTGATCCTGTGGAGCTGGCCGGGAAATCGGAGTGAGGTTGGCGCAACAGGACCGACATTACGGCGATTTGATGGGTTCGCAACGGCAGGTCGCATCGCCCTGGGAATCATCCCACGGCGATGCAGCCCGTCGCGGCAGCGGCCGCGAATCAGACGGGCGGCACCAGCGCATCGGCCAAGAACCCATGCAGCGCGGCGACCACCTGGGCGCCCTCGCCGATGGCGCCGCCGACGCGCTTGACCGAGCCCGACCTGACGTCGCCGACCGCATAGACGCCGGGCACCGAGGTCTCCAGCGGCGACACCATCCGCCCGGCATTCTGCTCCGACTGCGCGCCGGTGACGACGAAGCCGGCGCGATCGAGCGTGACGCCGCAATCGCCGAGCCAGGCGGTCGCCGGATCGGCGCCGACGAACAGAAAGAGATTGCGGATCTCGGCCGGCGTCTGCTCGCCGGACAGCCGGCTCTTCAGGGTGATCTGCTCGAGCCCGGTGTCGGCGCCGCCATCGAGCGCGACCACCTCGGTGTTGAACAACAGCTCGATGTTCGGCGTCGCCTCGATGCGCTCGATCAGATAGCGCGACATCGATGCGGCGAGCCCGCCGCCGCGGACGATCATCCGCACCTTCTTCACATGCCCGGACAGAAACACCGCGGCCTGGCCGGCGGAATTGCCGCCGCCGACGAGCGCCACCTCCTGCCCCGCGCACAGCCGCGCCTCGATCGGCGAGGCCCAGTACCAGACGCCGCGGCCCTCGAACTCCTTGAGCCGGTCGAGACCGGGGCGGCGGTAGCGCGCGCCGCTCGCGACCACGACCGATCGCGCCCGCACCTCGTCGCCGCCGTCGAGCGCCAGCACGAAGGCGCCGTTCTTGCGCTCGCAGTCGAGCGCCGACACCGACACGGGAATCATGATGTCGGCGCCGAATTTCTGCGCCTGGTTGAAGGCGCGCGCGGTCAGGGCCAGACCCGAGATGCCGGTGGGGAAACCGAAATAGTTCTCGATGCGGGCGCTGGCGCCGGCCTGGCCGCCGAAGGCGCGCGAATCCAGCACCGCCACCGACAGACCTTCGGAGGCGCCATACACCGCGGTGGCGAGCCCCGCCGGCCCGCAGCCGACGATCGCCACATCGTAGATCTTCTCGCCGCGCGGCCCGCCGATCATGCCGATCGCGCGCGCGATTTCGGTCTCGCCCGGATTGCGCAGCACACTGCCGTCGGACAGGACGACCAGCGGCAGATCGGCCGGCGTCGGCGAATAGCGCGCGATCAGCTCGGCGGCGTCATGATCCGTGGCGGGATCGAGCAGATGGTGCGGAAAGCCGTTGCGGGTGAGGAAGCTCTGCAGCCGCGCGATCGCCGCCGATTGCGGCGGGCCGATGATGACCGGGCCGCTGGCGCCGCCCTGGATCAGATTGACCCGGCGCAGGATCAGCGCCCGCATGATGCGCTCGCCGAGTTCGGCCTCGGCGATCAGGAGTGCCCGCAACCGCTCCGGGGGAATCAGGATCACCTCGACATCGCCCTCGGCGTGGCCGTCGACCAGCGCAGCGCGGCCCGAGAGCTGGGCGATCTCGGCCACGAACTGGCCCGGCCCCTGGTCGATCACCGGGGTGACATGGCCGAGGCCGTCGCGCTGGGTGATGGCGACATGGCCCTTGAGGATCACGAACATGCCGGGGCCGGGCTTGCCGGTCTCGAACAACAGCTCGCCGTCGTGGTAGCTGCGAATCTCGCCGAAGCCGCGCAGGCGCGCGATCTCCTGCGGCGTCAGGTCCGGAAAAGTCTGTTCGAAGCGCGGCAGCATCTTCGCTAGCTCCGCCCGTTGTGCCGTCGCATCCGCCATCCCGTCATTCGCCATCACTGTCCCCGCTTCCCATCTGCTCAACGCTTCGATTCCTCGGGACCGCACGCCGCGGCCTCGTCCGAGCCGGCCTCCGTGGCGGCCACCGCCTGGCTGCGCCCGCGGCTCTGCGCCTTGCGCCGCTTCAGGTTCTCGCGCAGCGCCAGCTTCAGCCGCTGCTCCCGCGAGCCCTTAGGCGCCGCCTTGCCGGTCTGATCCGCCATCCCCGTCTCCCGGTCATCCCATACCAGACGCACAATTGGGGCCACGGGTGCGAAAGCCAAGAGGCATTGGCGACGCAGACGCTAGGTTCCGCGCCGCGCGACGTCGCCTGCCCGGATGGGGAGTTGCCGCGGCGGTCGCCGTCATCTGCCGCCTCCGGCGACAAACCCGCGAGAATCCGCTGTGAACGGGCGATTCGGTCCGATTCGGAGGTCTTTGGATCCGTTTCGATGGATCTGCCTGCCGTCTTTCCCCGAAAACCGGACGAGCCGCGCTTGCGCAGGCGGGGACCTTGTGGCAAGAACCGCCCGCGTTCGGTCGCGGCCTTCGGGCCCGCCACCGCCGAGTCCCTTTGCTGCCGTAGCTCAGTGGTAGAGCACTCCCTTGGTAAGGGAGAGGTCGACAGTTCAATCCTGTCCGGCAGCACCATTCAATTTCCCCCAGCTTGCCTTCACCATCTCGGCCTCATGGTTCGAGACGCGCCGCCTCTGGTATCGCGACTAACCGCCTCGACCAGGGCGCGGCGCTCCTCACCATGAGGGGCGATGGCGTCACCGCGAGTTTGAGTCGAGACGCCCGCCAAACCGGCTATGCGCCCCCTCCTCCGCTCGCGGGGGAGGGTTGGGGTGGGGGCAGCTCCAAGCGAAACTCTTGGTGTGGAGAGACTTCCCCCACCCGCAAGCGGGAGAGGTGCAGCGTCGTCGTGGCGCCAGCTGTGCGCCCCAGATGCAACATGGCCTCCAGTGTCGGCTCCGCGCTGTCATCGCAGCTCAGCACCTCGCCTCACCGCGGCAGCAGATTCTCCTTTGCCAGGTCGATCACCTCGTCGCCGCGGCCGCTCATGACGGCGCGGATCAGCCAGACGCTGAAGCCCTTGACCTGTTCGAGCGCGATGGTCGGCGGCATCGACAGCTCCTGCTTGGCGGTAACGACATCGAGCACGGCGGGGCCGTCATGCGCGAGCCAGTCGGCGACGGCGCCCGGCAGTTCGCCGGGATCCTCGACGCGGCGGGCATGGAGACCCATCGCGCGGGCCATGGCGGCGAAATCCGGATTCTCCAGATCGGTGCCGTGCTCGACGAAGCCGGAGGCCTTCATCTCCAGCGCGACGAAGCCGAGCGTGCCGTTGTTGTAGATCACGACCTTCACCGGCAGCTTCTCCTGCGTCAGGGTGATCAGATCGCCCATCAGCATCGCAAAGCCGCCGTCGCCCGACAGCGAGATCACCTGCCGTCCGGCTTGCGCCGCCTGGATGCCGATCGCCTGCGCCATCGCATTGGCCATCGAACCGTGCACCAGCGAGCCGATCAGGCGACGGCGTCCGTTCATCGCGAGGTAGCGCGCGGCCCAGATCGTCGGCGTGCCGACGTCGAAGGTGAACACCGCATCGGCCGCGGCCATATCGCTGATGACGCGCGTCAGATATTGCGGATGGATCGGGAGGCGGCCGGGCGTGCCGACGGCGAGATCGTCGAGGCCTTTGCGGGCCGACACATAGCGCGCCAGACTGTCGTCGAGATGGCTTCGATCGGTTTTCGCCGTCAGCCTCGGCAACAGCGCGCGCAGGGTCTCGCCGACATCGCCGACCACGCCGACATCGAGCCGCGCGCGGCGGCCGAGCTGGCTCGGCCGGATGTCCACCTGCGCAATCGCAACGTCGGAGGGGATGAACTGCTTGTAGGGAAAATCAGTCCCGAGCATCAGCAGCGCGTCGCAGCTATGCATGGCGTGATAGCCCGACGAGAAGCCGATGAAGCCGGTGAGACCGACGTCGTAGGGATTGTCGTATTCGACATGTTCCTTGCCGCCGAGCGCGTGCACGATCGGGCTCTGCAGGGTCTCGGCAAGCTGCATCAGCTCGGCATGGGCGCCGGCGCAACCGCGGCCGCAGAACAACGTGACGCGGCTTGCTCTGTTGAGAAACGCCGCCAGCGCGTCGAGCTCCGGCTCGGCCGGCCGCACCAGCGGCTTCGGCGGCAGCAGGCCGATCGCCGGCGACGGCGCGCGCTTGGGCGCCGGCTTCAGCGCGACGTCGCCGGGAATGACGATCACGGCCACGCCGCCCTCGCCGGTCGCGGCACGGATCGCGTTCTCCAGCACGAACGGCATCTGCGCGGGATCGGAGACCAGCTCGCAATACACGCTGCATTCGCGGAACAGATTCTGCGGATGCGTCTCCTGAAAATAGCCGCCGCCGATCTCGGCCGACGGGATCTGCGCCGCGATCGCCAGCACCGGCGTGCGGCTGCGCTGCGCGTCGTAGAGGCCGTTGATGAGATGCAGATTGCCGGGCCCGCAGGAGCCGGCGCACACCGCAAGTCGGCCCGTGACCTGCGACTCGCCCGACGCCGCGAACGCCGCCACCTCCTCGTGGCGGACATGGACCCAGTCGATCGTCTTGCGGACGCGCAGCGATTCGGTGAGGCCGTTGAGGCTGTCGCCGACGACGCCGTAGATGCGCTTGACGCCGGCCATTTCGAGCGTGTCGACGATCTGGTCTGCAATGGTTGTCATGCTGAGAATGTCCTTGACGTGATGAGGCACGGGAAGCCCATCGGATGAGGCTTTGATACGTGTTACCCGCGCCGGGTGGTCGCGGCCGAATCAAAATCCTGCGCAGCCGAAGGTTCCCGGCGTTCTCGTGCAGAGGATTGGGATCACGGTGCATGCGAGTTGGAGGTCATGGACCCGCGTCCTCGCGGCGCGTTTTGCGTCCGAGCTTTACGGTGAGCACCGCCCTCTTCGATAGAGGGCGCAGGGAAGGCCGGGCGCTGGCCGCGCCCGTGGCCCGCCTGCGAAAAAAAATGCAGGCGGCAGGTACCACAGGTCTGGCCGAACACACCCGGCCCTCCCTGCGCGATGGGCTTACGAATTATACGCGCTCTCCCTGGGGACCGGCTTGTTTGCCCCCATCACCCGCGATGCGCGTGACGCACACCAGCGAGCTTGGCCTCAGCGTCGGGAGGCCAGGACCACACGATTTCATCGTCCGCATCGAAGTCGTTCGTCCGCCCGCGAATGCGTAGCTGCAACTTCAATCCGGCCATCGCATCCCACACCCAACGCTCGTGACGATTCGCGAAGCGCCCCTCTTCGATGAGCGCGGGACGGGCGGAAATGTGAAGGTGATTTGCCCGACGGTGCAAGGGGAATGAGTGCGGCAGAGTGGCACGACGGGCAGTCTTAGCAGAGCTGGGATGCAGACGGCGGAGCGGCTTTGTTTGGTGCAGTCCAGCACCGTCACCGTAATCCACGGACGTCCGGTTGGCGTCTTCTGCCCAACCCTCCTACCTTACAGCCGCCAGATCCTGGCGCCCATTGAGACGACACCGGCCGCCTAGGCCGGGATTTTCGGTTAAACCTCTTGCGGAGAGGAACAGGCCAATACATAATCATCAGGCCACACGCTGTGGCCCAGCTTGTCTAGACTCGCCGCCGCGAGGTTCGCGGAAAGGTGTCCCGACACTAAGACTTTCATCCGCTTACGGTTTTGAGGGGACAAGCGCCGTCAAGCACTTCAAACTACTGGCTTCTCGAAGCCGGGGTTCGATGTGCCTTGACAATTCAAGACCACACCCCTGCGAAAGAGGCCAAACTGTCGGAGCCGACATGTTTGGTATTTTCTCCCCGCCACAATCCCTAACGCGCATTAACCTTTTTGTTAGGGTGTCCGCCCTACGCTTTCTCCAACTCATGGGAGAGCGTCGTGTCTGACTTCCAAAGAGTGCTGCGTCTATTCAGCACCATTTTCCTAGTTAGCGCTTTGTTGGCCGGCGCTTTGGCCGGGCTCGATGCGTGGTTTCATATCCCTCTAGCCGACTTTCTTGTGAAGAAACTGGCGGATATCATGTTCGCGTGCGTGACAGCATGCGGGGGCGTTATCGCGGGTCAGAAGCTCGAAAGCCGAAACCACCGGCAGCGAGATTGACGAGACTCCCAACCTGTGCACGTGATGCCTTCGTCGAGACCATGGGGTGGTGATCAAGGGCCGACCTTTCTTCGCAGAACAGTCCGGCCCCCTTTTTTATGCTCTCTTAAGCACCCATGTGCCCCAGGTTATCATTTTCGTTTTGACGTATACATCAGGATGCGAGATTCTGATTTTGCGAAGGAAAGATATGACTGTGATAACGAATTTCACCAACCTACCTGTTGAACACCAAAGTATTGCCTTCTGGTTTCGTGGCGAGCCGCCGTACCTACTTCATCGAAATCGAGCGGTAGTCACTTATCGCAGGAAGGTATGGGTTTGCATGAGATCTCCAAATAGGAGATAATATATATCTGAAATGGGATTGATTGCGGCGGAAGGGTTACGGTATTGCACCGCCCGTGAAACAGGTCATTTTCAGCGTCGATGCCATCCGAGACTTGCGGAAGCATTCAAACCGCAAGGCCTTGATCATGTCGAAGATCGACGCCTATGCAAGAGACCCGGCCGCGCAGGCCAACAATGTCAAGAAGCTGAAGGGCCGCCCCGACTATCGGTTGCGGGTCGGCGACTTCCGGATAGTCTTCACGGAAACGGCAGATACCATCACCATTCATGGCGTCGGCCCTCGCGGCGGCATCTACGATTGAGAGACGGGACGATGAAGGTACAGCGCATCAAGAGCCCGAGCGGCGATGACATGGTGATCATGGCGGCCGCCGATTATGAGCGCCTGGTGGAGGCCGCCGAAGACGCGCATGACAGCGCGCTCGCCGAGCGCTCCCGGCTGGCGATCGAGCGCGGCGAACTGGAAACCCTGACCAGCGACGAAGCAAAGGAGCTGTTGGCCGCCCCGATCCCGTTGGGCTTCTGGCGGAAGAAGCGTGGTCTGACGCAAGGCGCATTGTCCAAAGCGTCGGGCGTCGCGCAGGGCGTCATTTCCGAGATCGAGGCGGGCAACAAGCCGGGCACGGCCGCGACGCTCAAGAAGCTCGCCGACGTGCTGAAGCTCCGTATTGACGACCTGGTCTGACGACGAATGACCAGTGCCACGGAAGCGCTTCCAAGATGACGAGCGCGGCGCATGTGAGCGTCTGACCAAGGCCGCAATATACGCCGCCACGCTCAAGACAGTCGCCCGCGTGCCACGGATCAAGGTGGATGACCTGATCTGGCCCGTAGCCCGGATCGGGTCAGCGACACCCGCATATCGCTGACGCACATGCAGGCTACATGCTGTAAGATCGCCTCATGTGCCTGCTCAACCGCTTTCTGCCGAACTATCAATTCTCAGAACGCCACGAGACGCGGGTGCGTTGCCCGCCCGGCGAACTGCTCGACCTCATCCAGAGCTGGGAGCCGCCGCGCGACCGCTTCTCCGACATCGCGATGACGCTACGCCAGATGCCGGCGCGGCTGATGCATCGGCTGGCGCCGGGGCGGCATGCGGCGCCGCAGCCGTTCGGCCTGAAGAGCTTTGCGCCGCTCGGCCGCGACGGCGACGGCGCCATGGTCGGCGGGCTGATCGGGCAGTTCTGGCGCAACGATTTCGGGCTCGTGCCCATCGCGAGCCCGGAGGCGTTCATCGCCTTCAACGCGCCGCGCACGCCGAAGCTGGTGCTCGGCTTCATGGCGGAGCCGGAGGGCGAGCTCACACGACTGATCACCGAGACGCGGGTCTATTGTCCCGACCGCATGTCCTACTTGAGGTTCCTGCCGTACTGGCTCGTGATCCGGCCCGCGAGCGGCCTCATTCGCCGGCGCATGCTCGGCGCGATCAGGGCGATCGCGGAGCAGCGCAGGCCGGCTTAGTTAGCGCGCCTCTGGCGTCACATCGAGCAGGCCAGCTGGATCAAATCCCACGTCGAAAACCACGGTGCGATGGCGGGGGATCGCATATGGCGCTCTACGTATCGCGCTCGTCTGTTTCACGCCGTCATGGCCGGGCTTGTCTCGCCTGCGCGGCCGAAGCGCTTCGGCGCGGCGAAGGCCCGGGCATCCACTTCATTCCACGGGCGTAGGACGACGTGGATGGCCGGGACAAGCCCGGCCATGACGGAGCAACTCATGAGCAGGCGTCCGTGTCGCGATTGCTCCATTCTCTCAAAAATGCGATCGCTCTGGGTGCGATGGCGAGCCGGAACGGTGACATCGCTGCCGGTCACGTCAGCTCCTTCAAGCCGGCCGGTGTTTCGATCTGCGCGCGATAGCGCAACCGCGGCCCGGGCCTGATCTCGGGCGGACGATCCACCGGGAGCGCGCGATAGAAAGTTTGCAGCGCCCCGGGGTCCGGATGTTCGAGCGTGAACGACCGCAAGCGCGCGCCGAGATCGGCGATGCCCGCCATCGCACGCGGCCGGCCGCGCCGGTCGATGAGGGAGGGGGCTGCGCCGTCGCGCGGCAGCGAGCCGTCGTTCGGAACGGTGAAATCGAAGACCGGATCGCGGTCGGGCAATGCGAGTTTCTCGCCGAACACGTCGGGATGCCCGGCCATCACCTGATCGATCGCATCGGTCCTTGCGACCCAGCCGCGCAGGCGGTGTCCCTCGTCCCAATCCGCCCTCACCCGCTCATGGTCATCCAGACCGAACCAGCGCGCCCGCCGCGGCGCTGCCGCCGCGGGATCGACGGCCACGATCTCCAGATAGACCGAATCGCCGAGCTGCAGCAGATGATTGTGAGTCCCCATATAGGCATGGCGCTGCCCGAACGGGACATCGAGACCGATGCAATGACGGACATGCGCCACGCCCTCAGCGAGGCTCGGCGCGATGACCGTGAGATGATCGAGCTTCAGCATTGTTCTGGTCTCTGCGCCCCGCAAATCAAGGGGCGTGGCCGCGATGCCGACCAGGCGAGTTTCTGCAACACCCGGAATCGCCACGCACCCGCACGTCGCCCGCGCCCGTGAAGACGACGGACACGCGAGCCGCTCCGCTCGAAATGCCTCGACGCGCAAGGCAGCGCATCAGTCGTCGCCTCAGGAGCGAGGAGACGGCGCGAGGTTTCGCGCAAGGATGTCATCACATCCGAAGGCCAGGCCGATCAAGATCCGGTCGAAATCATCTCGGCCTGACGAAATAGCAAGATAGCAACGAGCCGGAACTTGCTGCCGATCCTAGCCGGGCGGTTTGAGGATCAAGCCCTGCCCGGTCGGCAGTGCCAGGATCTCGACACCGCGCTGCGCTGCCCATGCATCGAAGGCCCGTTTCTGGATTTCGTAGCGGACGAAGCCATAGTCGTCGAGAAGGATCGGGGCGCCGGGCTGCAGCTTGTCCCAGAAGTAGTTCACGGCCGCGATTTCAGGCGTGGCATTGTTCATATCGATCGAGAGATAGGCGACGTCGCCGACCGCAGCATTGGAGAGAGACGAGGGGACGCTGCCACGAACGATCTCGACGTTCTTGAACTCGGCGAAGTTTTTTACGACCCTCTCATAGATGTCTTCCTTGTACATCTCGCGAAAATTGGCGAGATTTCCGGAGCCGACCTCTTCCTCGGTCAACTGGGTCTCGTCGAGGCCGGTAAAGGTATCGAACAGGAAAAACCGCCGGTCGATGTTGTTCCAGTCGAGATAGGTCATGATCGACGAACTCAGCATCCCGCGGCAGACACCGCACTCGACGAAGTCGCCACCCAAGGCCCGCGCGACGCTGGCGCACCAGAGGGCGACGTGAGTGCGCCAGAAATATTTGGGATCATAGCCCTCGGCGATCGCGCCACGCTCATAGGCCGTAACGAAGCGCTGGTCGCGCATGAAGTCGTGGTTGTGCACGATGGCCGGGTCGGTCCGCAGCCCCCAATGATCGTAGACCGGGGTGTAGAGCCCGTCTTGCGGCGGTGCCGTCGCCGGCCCGGGCGAAGATGACGTTGGAGAACCGGCTGCGTTTGCAAGCTGGAGCCGCAGGCTGACCAGTTCGGCCGTGGCATCGCGCAGGGCAAGGCTCTCACGCTGCAGGTTCTGCAGATACCAGACCGGGACAGCCTCGACCGGCTCACCGTTCCGCGGAACCTTTCTGAAATTATGTGACGCCTCATTGAAGCGCAGCGCGCCATCGAGCTCCACGGGGGCGAGCTCCACGGGCTCGGGAGGTGCCGCGACGGCGGTGGGGGATGCGTCGCGATCCCGCTCGGAGATCAATCGATCCAGCGTCGACCGACGGACGAGCTGAAGGCCGACGGCATTCAGCACCGTGTTGATCTTGGCCCCATACGTCGCAAGCATTGCCCCTGCACCTCTAATTGTCCCGAGCAGCGTGCCCGGGCGGTTGAAATCCGACGGCTGAGGTTGTCGGCCCGTCATATTCGCCGCACCCGAGAGGAGCGACCTCTCGGGCTTCAGTTGCGGTCCATGTTCGGAGCCATCCGGGCGAGCCCGGTTCGACCTCTGCTGCCTCTGCGGTCACCGCCGGATGTCGAACCGACGATAACGGGAAAAATCCTTAGTCTAAATCTTTGGTTGCGAAGGGCCCGAAGGCCCATTCAGGGTGAAACGAACATAAAAGTATCCGGTGGTTGACCTCCTCGATCCAGGCGACCGAGGTTCAGCTGTCCAACACGGATGGATGGAGAAATTTCGAACCAGCGCAGGGTGTCATTTGAAGTGGCGCACGACATCGTCGATGTTCGCGCGGTGCCGGCAAGTGTGGAGCGATTTGCCCCGCGGCGCAAGCAGAAGTCCTGCAGAAAACTGCAACGACGAGCGGCTTCGGCATGGCGGGCATGCGAAGTCGCGCAGCGCGGGTGCGTCGCGGACGCCTCCTGGACGTGGCCGTTCCGCAGGCCGCTCGCGCTCGGGTGGGCGACGTCCTGTAAGATCGCCTCATGGTCTCGATCGATCGCGTTCTTCCGAACTACCAATCCGGCGAACGTCATGCGCATGCCCGGCGCACTGTCGGATCTCATCCAGACCTGGAGCTGCCGCGCGACCGCTCGGATCCACTGTATCCGAAAGCGAGTGGACGTGCCGCGTGACCGAGACGCGGGTCGACCGTCGGGATCGTGCGTCGCGGCCGACGGTCCTGCCGTGTTGGTCGATCCGGCCCGCGAGCGGCCTCAATCGTCGGCGCATGCTCGGCGCGATCAGGGCAATCGCGGAGCAGCGTCGACTCTCATCGTCCACTGCACGCGGCCACTACAGCCCGATCTGCCCAAAAGTTCATCAACGAGGTCGAAACGGCCCTGATCGTGACCGGTCCGGTACTTGCCCTGCTGCGCTGGGTCCCTATCCTTGATGCACCGCAACAGGAGAACATCGATCATGCGCCTCCCGATTCTCAGCCCGGACGCGTTGAGCGACGAGCAGAAGCCGCTTTATGCCGACATGAAGCAGGGCATTCAGGCGAGCTTCAAGGGCTTCATCAACATCCGCGACGACGGCGCGCTGCTCGGACCGTGGAATCCGTGGCTGCGCGAGCCGAAATTCGGCAAGCCGGTGTGGGAGCTGGTGAAGGCGATCGCCAACCAGCCGTCGCTGCCGGCGGCGGTGCGCGAGGTCGCGATTCTGGTCACCGGCGCGCATTTCCGCTCGGCCTATGAACTCTATGCGCATGTGCTGGTCGCCGAGCAGCGCGGCCTGTCCGACGACAAGCTCGCCACCATCGTCGCGGGCCAGCGGCCGGTGGACCTCACCAAGGAGGAGGCCGTCGCCTACGACTTCGCCTCGGCGCTGGTCAATGGCGGCGTGCTGCCGGAGCTGACCTACAAGGCCGCCGTGGCGCAGTTCGGCGCCCATGGCGCCGCCGAGCTGTCCTACCTGATCGGCATCTATTGCATGGTGTCGGTCACGCTGAACACGTTCGACGTGCCGGTGCCGGAGTGAGATAGCCTGACTGACAGAAGAGGCGGGCGTCACAAAATCCGATCCGCAAGTGGACCCACCTCAGGGCGGCCATTGCAGCAGGCTGTCCGCGCGCGCCAACAGGTTGCGGCAACGGCTGCTTCCAACGTCGCGCGCCGAGCGTTGCAGGTCATCGATCGGCTCCTGCAGGTCGATCAGCGCCTGCGCCTGCCAGTGCGCGCGCCCGCCGCCGATCGGGAGCGCGTCCGTTTCGGACTCGATTCCCACAAAAGCGAGGATGTCGGCGTCGGTCTCGAGCCGCGCGGCGAAACGCAGCCTTGCGATGATTCGCGCGCCCTCGATCGGAGACACAGCCCCCGACAGGATTTCCCTCGCAGCCTGAAGGATCTCCCGACGGGCAGCGATGACTTCGGGCTGATTCCAACTCATGACGACATGTTGCTTTCCTACAGATCGAAATTGGTCGGCAGCATCACGACGTCGCGGATGGTCATGCCGCGCGGGCGGGTCAGCATGAACATGACGACGTTGGCGACCTCGGACGGCTCGAGCAGGCTGCCGGACTCGCGGGCCTCCTTCAGCTTCTCCGCAGGCCAGTCGGCGATCAGCGCGGTGACGACGGGGCCGGGCGAGATCGCCCCCATGCGGATGCCGTGCTTGAACACCTGGCGCCGCGTCGTCTGCACGAAGCAGTCGATTGCCCATTTCGACGAGGCATAGACCGGCTCCCACGGCGTCGGGAAATGCGCCGCCAGCGAGCTGGTGACGATGATGTCGCCCGCCCCACGCGCGATCATGTGCGGCAACACGTCGCGCACGTTCTTCATGACGACGTTGACGTTGAGGGTCAGCATGCGGTCGATTGCCTCGCCGCTGCTCTCGATCAGGTCGCCACCGAGATAGCTGCCGGCATTGGCATGGAAAATGTCGAGCCGGCCGGCCGCGTCGAGCACGCGCGGCAGCACGGTGGCGCAGTCCTGGGCATCGAGCAGGTCGATGACCACGGGAATCGCCGCCGCGCCGTGCCTGTCGCGGAGAGCGGCCAATGCCGCGGCGTCGCGATCGATCATGACGACGCGCGCGCCCGCGGCCAGCATTGCCTCGC
Organism: Bradyrhizobium oligotrophicum; assembly: GCF_051168495.1. Taxonomy (GTDB): domain Bacteria; phylum Pseudomonadota; class Alphaproteobacteria; order Rhizobiales; family Xanthobacteraceae; genus Bradyrhizobium; species Bradyrhizobium oligotrophicum_A. The sequence goes on from NZ_JBNPVB010000002.1 coordinate 228,612, forward strand.
TGCTGGCAAGCCCGATGCCGGAAGCTGCGCCGGTGACGGCCGCCACCTTGCCTTCGAGATCCGTCGTCATCGCCCGCCTCCATCGTGATTTGCGGACCATCGTAGCAAAGGTGGCCCGCGCTGTCGGGACCAATCGGCCGCCGGCTCCTGCGGACGCTGGCATGCGCCTTGCCTCGCTGACGGCAATCGATCACGCCACAGGGGGGCCCAATGAGCAGCTCGGATTTCGACGTCACACGCCGCAACGTCCTGCTCGGAGGATTGGGCGCCGCCGGCATGACCGCGCTGGCGCCCGGCCTCGCGTGGTCGCAGGGGCGCGCCGAGACGCTGCTGGTGGTGCAGGAGCTCGGGCCGAACTCGCTGGACATGCAGGGCGTGGGCTCGAACCAGACCGTCAACGGGCTCGCCTGGAACTGCTACGACCGGCTGCTGAGCTACGCTGCGAAGACCTTGCCCGACGGCACCACCTCCTACGACCGCGCCGCGCTGGCGCCGGAGCTCGCCGAAAGCTGGGAGGTCGCCGCCGACGGCATGTCCTGCACCTTCAAGCTGCGCAAGGACGCGACCTTTCACGACGGCACGCCGGTGACGGCGAAGGACGTCAAATGGTCGTTTGACCGCGCCGTCTCGGTCGGCGGCTTCCCGACCTTCCAGATGTCGGCGGGATCGCTGGAGAAGCCGGAGCAGTTCGTGGTGGTCGACGACCACAGCTTCCGCATCGACTACATCCGCAAGGACAAGATGCTGCTGTTCAACGTCGCGGTCGTCGTGCCTTTCGTCATCAATTCGGAGCTCGCCAAGAAGAATGCGACGGCCGAGGATCCGTGGGCGCTGGCCTGGCTCAAGAACAACGAGGCCGGCAGCGGCGCCTACAAGGTCGAGAGCTGGAAGGCCGGCACCGAGACCATCCTGAGCCGGTTCGACAATTGGAAGTGCGGTCCGCTGCCGAAGATCAAGCGCGTGATCGCGCGCGACATTCCCTCCGCCGGCACGAGACGCGCGATGCTCGAGCGCGGCGATGCGGATCTCTCCAGCGGCTTCGCGCCGCGCGATTTCGACCAGCTGATCAAGGAGGGCAAGGTCAAGGTCACGGGCGTGCCGATCCCGAACGCGCTGTGGTATGTCGCGCTCAACACCGCGAAGCCGCCGTTCGACAATGTCAAGCTGCGCCAGGCGATCGCCTGGGCGATGCCCTATGAGCAGATCCAGTCGAGCGCCTTCTTCGGCCGCGCGGTGCCGATGTATGGCGGCAACGCCGACGTGACCAAGCCGGTGTGGCCGCAACCATTTCCCTATGTGACCGATCTCGACAAGGCCAAGGCGCTGATGAAGGAGGCCGGCTTCGAATCCGGCCTGGAGACGACGTTGTCGCTCGACGCCGGCACCGCGACGGTCGGCGAGCCCACCGCGATCCTGATCCAGGAGAGCCTCGCCAAGATCGGCATCAAGGCGGGCATCGACAAGATCCCCGGCGCCAACTGGCGCACGACGCTGAACAAGAAGGAGCTGCCGATCGCGCTGAACCGGTTCTCAGGCTGGCTCGATTATCCCGAATACTATTTCTATTGGAATTTCCACGGCCGCAATTCGATCTTCAACATCTCGTCCTATCAGAGCAAGGAGATGGACGCGCTGATCGAGAAGGCGCGCTTCACCACGGACGCGGCGGAATACGAGGCGACGGTAAAGGCCTTCATCGCGCTCTGCATGCGCGAGGTCCCGGTGGTGCCGCTCAACCAGCCGATCCACGACGTCGCCATGCAGAGGGCCGTGAGCGGCTACGAGTTCTGGTTCCACCGGGAGCCGGACTACCGGCAGTTCGCGAAGGGGTAGGTGTTTGTTCGTTAGATAGCGCCGCAGCAGGACTGCCCGATACTGCGCCCTCGCCCCTTGTGGGAGAGGGCATCGCCGGCCCAACCGCGTATTCGCTTGGGTGAGGGGTCTCCAACGGCATGGTCGGATGCGGAGAGAGACCCCTCACCCAACCGAGCTTGCCGCTCCACCTTGCAGGCCCTCTCCCACAAGGGGCGAGGGCGCAGTCGCGGCCACTGCGCTGATCCGATAGACGCCGTCTGCTGCGACCAGCGCCGCAGCAAGGCTGCCCGATACAACGCCCTCGCCCCTTGTGGGAGAGGGCATCGCCGGCACAACCACGTATTCGCTTGGGTGAGGGGTCTCCATCGGCATGGTCGGATGTGGAGAGAGACCCCTCACCCAACCGAGCTTGCCGCTCTACCTTGCAGGCCCTCTCCCACAAGGGGAGAGGGCGCAGTCACGGCCACTGCGCTGATCCGATTGGACGCCGTCTGCTTCGACCAGCGCCGCAGCGGGACGGCCCGATACTGCGCCCTCGCCCCTTTTGGGAGAGGGCATCGCCGGCCCAACCGCATATTCGCTTGGGTGAGGGGTCTCCATCGGCCCGGTCGGATGTGGAGAGAGACCCCTCACCCGCCTTCGATGCTTTGCATCGAAGTCACCCTCTCCCTCAAGGGGAGAGGGTGACCGTCGCTGTGGCTTGCATATCGCCTTACTGATATATTGAGCGTCTGCTATTGCACCGCGCCCTCACAACCATCCTCTCCGCCTGAACTGCCAATACAGCACGCTGCAGACCGTGGCGATGAAGCCGAGCACGGCGTAGTAGCCATATTGCCATCTCAGCTCCGGCATGTGATCGAAGTTCATGCCGTAGATGCCGGCGACCGCGGTCGGCACCGCGAGGATGGCGGCCCAGGCCGTGAGCCTGCGGGCGATGTCGGTCTGCTGCGCCTGGCCGGCCATCATGCTGGCCTCGAACACGAAGGCGAGGATCTCGCGCAGCGAATCCGCATCTTCCTCCGACCGCCTGGCATGGTCGAGGACGTCGCGGAACAAAGGCGCCATCTCGGCATCAATCGCGACATTGTCGGCATGTTCGAGCCGCTTGCAGACATCCACCACGGGCCCGACGGCGCGGCGCAGCCGCAGCAAGTCACGCCGCAGCCGATACAACCGGTCGACCTCGCTGCGCGCCAAGGGACGCTGCAGCACGACCTCCTCCAGGGTCTCGACCTCGGCCATGATGCTCTCGGTCACCGGGCGGTAGTTGTCGACGATGAAATCGAGGATCGCATAGAGGATGTAGTCCTCGCCCTTGGCAAGCGAACCCGGGCAGGATTCGCAGCGCTCGCGCACCGCGCCATAAGAGGTCGAGGCGCCGTGGCGCACCGACACGACGAAGCCCGGGCCGACGAAGATGTGGGTCTCGCCGAACACGATGTGGCCGTCGACGAGCTGCGCGGTGCGGGCGACGATGAACAGCGCATCGCCATAGCGCTCGACCTTGGGCTGCTGATGCGCCTTCGACGCGTCCTCGATGGCGAGTTCGTGCAGGCCGAACTGATCGGCCACCCGCTGCAGCAGCGCCGCATCCGGCTCGTGCAGCCCGATCCAGACCACGTGACCCGGGCGCTTGCTCCAGGTGCCGGCGTCCTCGATCGGGATGTCGGCGACGCGGCGGCCATTAGCATAGACGCCGGCCGCGACCACGCCGGGCTCGCGAGGTTCGCTGCGAACCGGGCCTGCGGGGGCGCCGGCCGGCGTCTGCATCGTCACATGGCGCATCGTGGCTCTCCGCTGTCGGCGCCGACTCTCGGCACGCGGACTCGTCCGGTCAAGTGACCCCCGTCGGGCCGTCGAGCAGCTGCCGCACGCGGCGGACCAGGTCGGTGCGCCGGTATGGCTTGTTGATGATCTCGAACTCGCCGATGTTGGCATCGGCGCGCTCGACCGCGGCATCGGAATAGCCGGTCGTCAGCAGCACCTTCAGCTTCGGCTGGCGCTTGCGCGCCTCGCGCGCCAGTACGGTGCCGTTCATACCGCCGGGCATCACGAGATCGGTGAACAGCAGATCGAAGCGAACCGAGGAATCCAGCAGTTCCAAGGCCGCATGCGCGTTGGCGGCGACCTCGGTGCGATAGCCGAAATCCTCCAGGATCGAGCGCGCAAGCTCGGCGACTTCGGCCCGATCCTCGACGATCAGGATGCGTTCGCTGCCGGTGCGGTCCATCGCCATCGGCGCCCGTACCGACGGCGCGGCGATCGCCTGCTCGGTGGCCGGGAACAGCAGTTGAACGGTGGTGCCCTGCCCGACCTCGCTGTAGATGTAGGTGCTACCGCCCGACTGGCGCGTGAAGCCGTAAACCATCGCGAGCCCGAGACCGGTGCCCTTGCCCTCCTCCTTGGTGGTGAAGAACGGCTCGGCGACGCGGGTGAGGATATGGTGCGGAATGCCGACGCCGTCGTCGGAGACTTTCAGCGCGACATAGCGGCCGCTCTTGGGGACGCCGAACTGCACGATGTCCTCGTCCGCAATTTCCTTGTTCTCGGTGCGGATGGTCAGCGTGCCGCCGTTGGGCATCGCGTCACGCGCATTGACGAACAGATTGAGCAGCGCGACCTCGGCCTGGGTCTGGTCGACGCGGCTGTTCCACAGCCCCGGCTGCGCCTTGACGACGATGCGAACGCTTTCGCCGAGCGTATGGCGCGCCATCTGCACCAGGGTCTCGATCATGTTGTTGAGGTTGATCGGCCGGCTGTCGAGCCGCTGCTTGCGCGCGAACGACAGCAGTTGCTGCGTCAAGGTCGCGGCCCGGTTGGCGGCGGCGCGGATGTTGTCGACGGCGCGCCGATGGCGCGGGGCGAGATCGGCTACCGCGCCTTGCAGCGTCTCGGTGTAGCCGACGATCACCTGCAGGATGTTGTTGAAGTCGTGGGCGATGCCGCCGGTGAGCTGGCCGATCGCCTCCATCTTCTGCGCCTGGATCAGCGCGCTCTCGGCATCGCGCCGCCGCGACACGTCGAGCTGGGAGCCGAAGAAATAGACGAGATCGCCGTCGCGGTTGTAGACCGGGCTGATGAACAGCGCATTCCAGAATGCGGCACCGTTCTTGCGATAATTGAGGATCTCGACTGCGACGTCCTGCCGGTTGGCGATCGCGGCGCGGATCGCCGCAATGGTGTCGTGGTCGGTGTCCGGCCCCTGCAGGAATCGACAATTGGCGCCGACGATCTCGGAGAGCGCGTAGCCGGTCATCTCCAGGAACGCGCGGTTGGCGAACAGGATCGGATTGTCGGTCTGGCGCGGATCGGTGACGATCATCGGCATCCGCGTCGTCTCGACCGCGGCAAAGAAGATGTCGTGGCGCTCCGATGACAGATCGGACGCATCGCCGCTGTCGACGACCGCCCGATCGCGCTGCGGCTGCTGGTCTGACATCTGATAGTGCTCCGCCCTTCCCGAATGGTGAGACGCATCGTCACGCAACAGCGGGGCTCCTGCCGACGCTGCCCTTCGATATGCCGCTCGATGGGATCGGGTTCCCGCAACGCGGCGATGCGCCGGCGCGCGTCGTGACCAGCGGACCCATGCTCACGAAAAAACGATGCTGGCCGCCGGAACACATCCGAGGTCTATTCGGATACCCTGCCGCTCGACGCCGCCGGGGCCGGTGCGCTACATCGCTGTCGGCATCATTTCAAAGGGCGGGAGTCATCGTCATGGCCACACAACGGGTCGCACTGGTTACTGCGGGCGGCAGCGGCATAGGCGCGGCCGCCGCGCGCCGTCTGGCCGCAGATGGCTTCGACGTTGCGATCCTGTCGTCGTCGGGCAAGGGCGAGGCGCTTGCGGCGGAGCTCGGCGGCCTCGGCGTCACCGGCTCGAACAAGTCGAACGACGATCTCAAGCGCCTCGTCGATGGCGCGATGAGCCGCTGGGGCCGCATCGACGTGCTCGTCAACAGTGCCGGCCACGGCCCGCGGGCGCCGATCCTGGAACTCAGCGACGAGCAGTGGCACGCGGGCCTCGACACCTACCTGCTCAACGTGATCCGCCCCGCGCGCATGGTGACGCCGATCATGCAGGCGCAGAAGGGCGGTGCTATCATCAACATCTCGACCGCCTGGACCTTCGAGCCGTCTTCGATGTTCCCGACCTCGGCCGTGTTCCGCGCCGGGCTCGCGTCCTTCACCAAGATCTTCACCGACACCTATGCCGCGGACAACGTCCGCATGAACAACGTGCTGCCGGGCTGGATCGACAGCCTGCCGGCCACCGAGGAACGCCGCAGCACCGTGCCGATGGGCCGCTACGGCAAGGCCGAGGAGATCGCCGCGACCATCGCCTTCCTCGCCTCCGACGGCGCGGCCTACATCACCGGGCAGAACATCCGCGTCGACGGCGGGCTGACGCGCAGCGTGTGAGGCGCGACACTTGACCGACGACGCGCCTGCGACGGGAGGGGCGACCAGGGACAGGCCTCACGGATAGTTCGCCGTCATGCCTGGGGTTTGTCCCGGCCATGACGACGGAGACAGACCTGGCTTCGGCCACTGCGATGGTCTGCGACCGTCATCAGAACATCTCGAAATATTCGCGCTGCTCCCAGTCGGAGACCTCCGCCTGGAACCGCTCGATTTCGGCGTTCTTGAGGAAGGTGTAGTAGTCGATGAAGGTGGCGCCGAAGGCTTCGCGGAAGAACGCGTCGTCCTTCAGCGCGTCGACCGCCTCGCGCAGCGATTTCGGCAGCAGGCTCGCCTTGGTCTCATAGGGCACGTCGGCCGACGGGCCGGGATCGAGCTTGCGGTCGATGCCGTCGAGACCGGCTGCGATCTGGGAGGCCATGTAGAGATAGGGGTTCGCGGCGGGCTCGCCGATGCGGTTCTCCAGCCGCGTGGCGCGGTCGCCGGGACCGCCGAGCACGCGGATCATGACGCCGCGATTGTCGCGGCCCCAGATCGCACGATCCGGCGCTAACGAATAGGCGCGGTAGCGCCGATAGCCGTTGATGGTCGGCGTCGAGAACACCGCGGCGGCGCGCGCATGCGCGAGCAGGCCCGCCATGTAGGCGCGGCCGAGCGCGGAGAGACCGTCGGCATCCTCCGACATGAAGGCGTTGCTGCCGTCGCGCGCGACCAGCGACTGGTGCAGGTGCCAGCCCGACGACATCACGTTGGGAATGCGCGGCCGGCACATGAAGGTGGCGTGATAGCCGTGGCGCTGCGCAATCTGCTTCACGGCGCTGCGGAGCAGCACCATCGTATCCGCCGGCTCCAAACCGATACCGGGCTGCAGCACGAACTCGCACTGGCTCGGGCCATATTCGAGCTCGATCGAGCGCAGGGGCAGACCGAGCGCTGTGAGATTGGCCCTGATGATCTCGAGCGCCGGCTCCATCTGATCGAAGCGCTGCTCGGTGAGGTATTGATAGCCCTGGGTGAGCAGGCTGACCGCCGGCGGCGTGCCGGGCTGCCCGGGCGAGCCGGCATCGCCGGGCGCGAGACGCGGGTCGTCGACCTTGAAGATGTGGCACTCGACCTCGAGGCCGGCCTTGAACTGATAGCCGCGCTGCGCGAGCGTCGCCAACGCTGACCGATAGAGATTGCGGGTGGCGAACGGAACGGGCGCGCCGTTGGCGAAATACAGATCGCACAGCACCCAGCCCGCACCGGGCGCCCAGGGCAGCACGCGGAAGGTGGTGGGATCGGCGACCATCAGTGCATCGCTGCCGCCCTGCATCTCGGCCATGCCGAAGCCGCCGCCGGCGGTGAACACCGGAAACACGGTGCGGTGCGACGTGTCCTTGGCGAGCAACGTCGTGGTGATCGAGCAGCCGTCTTCCAGTGAGGACAGCGCGGCATCGACGGTGAGCGTCTTGCCGCGCAGGATGCCGTGCTGGTCCGGGAACGAGAAGCGGATCGTGGTGAGGCCGTGCTCCTCGGCGAGACGGCGCATGCGAGCTGCGGCCTCGGCCTGCTCGGCGGTCCACAACTGATGCTTGGCAACGAAACTCAACGATGACTCCGTGATACGATGTGGGATTGAGAGATCGTTCGTGCGGTCTGACCGCGAGCACGATGCAACCTCGCCCCGCGTGCGGGGAGAGGTCGGATTGCATCGTCAGATGCAATCCGGGTGAGGGGGGCTCTCCGCAAGGTCGGTGCGCGTGGCTGCCCCTCACCCCAGCCCTCTCCCCGTGAAGAACGGGGAGAGGGAGCGCACCGCGGTCGAGGCGAGCGCTCGCCAATCACTTCAACTGATCGTCTTCCGAACACGCGGCTGATCACTCCGCAGCGCTCAGATGCGGTGCCAGACGCACGATATCCGCAGGCACCGGCGCGGTCCACGGCGCGCCGCGGCGGCGGCGGACGTCGACCTCCATCCAGTAGGTCTCCCAGCCGCGGGTCGGGCCGATGCCGTCCATCGTCGCCGGGCCCTGGACGCTGCGCGCTGCGGCCGCATCGAGATGGAGCATCGGCGTCTCGCCGCGCGCGACCGTCTCGATCTGCTCGCGCAGCAGCCGGCGATATTGGATGATGGCCTTGTCGGACTGGCCGAGATGCTCGCGGGTCCGGTCCTGGATCCGGCCCATCGACTCCACCGCCCACTGGTCGTGCACGTTGATGTCGTTACCCATGCCCGTATAGGTCACGGTCGCCTGCTCCCGTGGGTCGAAGCCGTAATCGTTGTTCTTGTTCTTGCGCGAGCGGTAGTCCGGCAACTCATAGAGCTCGAGCCGCTGCGCCCGCATCTTCGCCCGGTCGACCGGCGCGCCATAGGAGGTGAAGATCGCGTACCAATAGCAGGTCTCGTCGTCGACCGGAACGTGCCACTGCGTGATCGTCATCTCCGTGCTCATCGGAATCACGAAGGCATGCGGGAACAGCTGATTGGTGACGCGGACATGGGTGCGCTCGGCATCGATCTCGCGCAGCGCGATGATGCGAAGACCGTATTCGGTGCGCTCGACATTGATGATCGGACGGTCGTATTCGCGCAGCACCTTGGTCATCGGCAGCTCGCTGTCGGCGGAGGCGCCGCGGAACTGCTTGCCATAGGCGGTCGAGGGGTCCTCGTCTTCGAAGAAGCGGTGCAGGAACGAGGCATGCGCCGGATCGATGCCGACCTCGAGCGCCTGCAGCCAGTTGCACTCGATCAGGCCCTTGAAGGCGAAGGTGTAGGTATCGGGCGCGGTGAAGCAATCGAGATCCGGGAACGCCGGGGCCGTGCCCTCGCCGAGCCAGGCCCACAGGATGCCGCCTTTCTCGACCACCGGGTATGAGCGCTGCTTGACGTTCTTGCACAGCGGTGACCCGACCGGTTCAGCTGGCGTCTCCAGGCAATTTCCCTCCACGTCGAACAGCCAGCCATGGAAGGCGCAACGCAGCCCGCCCTGCTCCAGACGGCCGAAGGCGAGATCGGCGGCGCGATGCGGGCAGTCGCGGTCTAGTAGTCCGTAGCGGCCCTGCGCATCTCTGAAGAGCACAAACTGCTGGCCCAGCAATTTGACCGCGCGCACCGGCCGCTCGCCTACGAGTTCATCGACCAGCGCGGCCGGCTGCCAGTACATCCTCATTAGTTTACCGGCGGGGGCGTCGGAACCGATGCGCGTGATCAGGTCGTTCTGCTCCTTGCTCATCATGATGGCCGTCTCTCCTGTTCCGTCGCAAGTCGGGCGTTGAGCGTCACGCGATGATCCAATAATGTTCGCTAGACGAACATATGTTCGCCTCGATTAGATTCGCTTTAAAACGGGAGAAGGGCAAGTGAAAAAGCTACAACCCAAGCCGAAGGGCGGACGGGCAGCGGCTTCATTGCGCTCGAAAACAACAACAGCGGATCGTGTCAGGCCGATGCCAAAACTCAAGCGGACTGATGAGGAGAAGAAGCAGGCGCGCGGCGACGGGCCTGAATTCGTCGAGGCGCTCGACCGTGGATTGCGCGTCATCCAAGCCTTCAGCCGCGAAGGCCGGCCGATGACGCTGAGCAAGGCCGCCGAACTCACGGGCCTCGCCCGCGCCACGGTGCGGCGAATCCTGCTGACGCTGAAAGCCTCCGGCTTCGTCCATGGCGACGACCGGCTGTTCTCGCTGACGCCGCGGGTGCTGCTGCTGGCCTCCAGCTATCTCGCTTCCAACCAGATCAACAGCGTGATGCAGCCGCTGATGGACGGCACCGCGACGGAGGCGCGCGAGGTCTGCTCGCTCGCCGTCCTCGACGGCGACGACGTCGTCTTCATCGCGCGCGCGGCGCCGACACGGGTGTTCTCGTCAGGGCTCGAAATCGGCTATCGCCTGCCGGCGTTCTGCACCTCCGTCGGCCGCGCGCTGTTGAGCCGGATGCCCAACGATCAGCTCCGGCAGACCATCGGGCGCATGACGCTCACCGAGATGACGCCGCAGACCGTCACCGACAGGGAGGCGCTGATCGCTGCGATCATCGCTGTCCGTGACGACGGCTACTCGCTGGTCGACGGCGAGGCGGAGCAGGGCTTTCGCTCGATCTCCGTGCCGATCCGCCGCTACGACGGCGGCATCGTCGCTGCCGCGAACATCGGCGGCCATGTCGACCGCATCACGGTCGACGAGATGAAGGAGCGCTTCCTGCCGCTGCTGACGAGGCTGTCGGCAACGGCCCAGCCGCTGCTCGTTTGATCTCCGACGCGAGGCATCGGCATCGCGTCTCACCGACCGTCGAGCTGCGCGAGGCGACGTCGAGGCGCTCATCGGGCCTCACCTGTGACAAGCGCTCCGCCGGCGTGGCGGTGATGAGAGATGCCACCACTGGCCCGCTGGCGCGGCGCGGGAAGCAGAGCGTTGTGCCTTGCCGCGTGAGGTTACCCGTCCCGCCAACGCATCGCTCTGACCGGACGCGGTTCATCGCGGGATGGGCTGCCAATTACGTGATCTTATCGTGACGAGCGGACCGCCTCGCCACGATTGCCGGGCTCTCCAGGTAACATTGCGCCGCCTGCGGCGGTGACCTGATCCGGAATGAAACTAATGAGATGCGGCGATCGCGGCGAGCTCTGGGCGCCGCCACCGGAAAGCCGCGAACAGCGGCGGCCGCCATCTCGCGATGGCCCGCGCTCATGCGAGGCGGACCAAGGTATAGACATACGATTTGGCGCCCAGCCGCGCCCTGATGGTGAGAAAGCGAATTCCGCGGTCGGCGCGGGCCGGCCGCGTCAAGCCGTCGACCCGATCATCGCCCCGGCGGCTCGGATCGAAGTGAACGACTTCATTGGACATCGGCCGCGCCTCGCGCGTAATGGTACTCGGCGCCGGACGCACTCCGGCCGCCCGATCCGACAGGGAAACGCCGTTCCAGAGGACAAGCCATGACAGACGCGCTGCCGCTCGTGCTGGTTCCCGGACTGATCTCGTCGCCCCGAATCTATGCGCCCGTGATCCCGGCGCTGTGGCGGCTCGGCCCCGTCATGATCGCCAACCACATCCGCGATGACGCCATGGCCGCGATCGCGCGCCGTATCCTGGCCGAGGCGCCGCTGCGCTTTGCGCTCGCCGGCCATTCGATGGGCGGCTACATCGCCTTCGAGATCATGCGCCAGGCGCCGGAACGCGTCTCCAAGCTGGCGCTGATCAACACCCAGGCGCGACCGGATACGCCGGAGGCGAGCGCACGCCGCCGCACCATGATCACGCGCGCACGCGACGGCGACTATCACGGCGTGGTCGACGAGCTGTTCTCAGGCTTCGTCCATCCCTCGCGCCAGGACGATCCGCGGCTGCGCCAACTCGTGCACGACATGGCCGACGAGGTCGGCGTCGACGGCTTCGTCCGGCAGCTGACGGCCATCATGTCGCGGCCGGACTCGCGGCCGACGCTGACCGCGATCCGCTGCCCGACCCTCATCCTGACCGGCGACACCGACAACACCATCCCGAACAGCCTGTCCAAGGAGATGGCCGACGAGATCGCCGGCAGCTGGCTCGTCGTACTCGAGAATTGCGGTCACCTGCCGCAGCCCGAGCAGCCGGAGGAGACGGCCCAGGCGCTGATGGAGTGGCTGCGGGGGTGAGGCTTCCGTTGCCGCAATCGAAACTCAGGACGGTCGCCGATGGCAACTCTCCGAATGCAGCGTAAACCACCAATGCTGGAGAACGCTGAGATCGCCAACATCGCCCGTCAGGTCGCCACTACGAATCTGGGCAGCTCCGCCGCCGTCACAGACGTCACGACATCGCCCCGTGCGGACTCCGAAGGCCGCGAAGCCCTGCGGATCACGATCCGTGCTGCGCCCGGCTCTTGGTGCCAAGATCGAGGGTGAAGCAGTCCTCGACACGCTGGTGCAAATACGGCAACGCCTGGAAGAGGCGGGCGACGATCGCTTTCCACTCCTTGAATACACCACCGAAGACGAAGCGATCGCAGGCGGCGATTCGTAGCCCAGAGCATCTTCAATCGCGCGAGGGTCCGCGGGTCGTCCTCAATCAAAGCCCGACGACGGTCCTATGCCTTCCCCACCTTCATCCCATCCACGAACACATCGAGCAGCCGCAGCACGCTCTGCTGCCAGCCGGTCTGGTCGTGCATGTAGCACATGCCGATCAGCGCGCGCAGCACGTCGTCGGCGCTGATGTCGGCGCGGATCTCGCCGGCGTCGACGGCCCGCGCCAGCAGCGCGCCGATCGCGCGCATGAGATGACCGTGCGAATAGGCGGCGAGTTCGGAGTTCGCGGTCATCACGATCGCCAGCGCGGCCATCATGCCTTTCTTGGTGGCGACGAACTGCACCGTCGAGCGCAGCCAGCGCCGGAGCGCCTCGACCGGCGACGGCTCGCTCTTGAGCGCCTCCGCCAGTTCCGAGAGCTGCTCGACCTCGCGGCGATACACCGCCTCGAACAGATCCTCGCGGGTCGGGAAATGGCGATACAGCGTGCCGATGCCGACGCCGGCCTGACGAGCCACGGCCTCGAGGCTCGCCTCCGCGCCGCCGACGCTGAACACCGCCTTCGCCGCCTCCAGCACGCGCTCGCGGTTGCGCTGCGCATCCGCGCGAGGCTTGCGCGACCGCTCTTGTGAATTCGTGGTCATCTCACCAGCTCTTGAACGGCGGCTCCCGATCGCCCCTTGCTAAACGGAGGCATCCTCCGTATACATAGACCTGCCACCCGGGACCGCCAACTTTCCTGCCGTCGTCCCCCGTGCGCTGGATCTGGACGGAGCACTGCCCGTAAGGCGGTGTCCGCTGCGATCCGATTAGGCCATTGCTTCGATCGGAACAACGCATGAATTGGACTGTCAGACTCACCGTCAACGGTGAGCCGCGAACCCTTGCGCTCGACGACCCCCGAGTCACCCTGCTCGACCTGCTGCGCGAGCGCCTCCACCTCACCGGCACCAAGAAGGGCTGCGACCGCGGCCAGTGCGGCGCCTGTACAGTCCTCGTCGACGGCCGCCGCATCAATTCCTGCCTGACGCTCGCCGTCAGTCTCGACGGCGCCGCCATCACCACCATCGAAGGGCTCGCCACCGGCGACCAGTTGCACCCGGTGCAGGAGGCCTTCGTCGCCCATGACGCCCTGCAATGCGGCTTCTGCACGCCGGGCCAGATCATGAGCGCGGTCGGCCTCATCAGCGAGGGCCAGGCCGGCGCTGATCCCGAGCGCGTGCGCGAGGCCATGAGCGGCAATCTGTGCCGCTGCAGCGCCTATGTCGGCATCGTCGAGGCGGTGCTCGACGCGCAGGCGACGCTCACTGATGCGAAGGAGCGCGCGGCATGAACCGGTTCGACTACGTGAAGCCGTCGACGATCGCGGACGCGATCGCAGCCGCCAGCGCGCCGGGCGCGGCCTATCTCGCCTCAGGCACCAACCTGCTCGACCTGATGAAGGGCGATGTCGTCAGGCCGTCGCGGCTGGTCGACATCACCCAGCTCACAGAGCTCACGCGGATCGAGACATCAGGCAATGGCGATGTCAGGATCGGCGCGCTGGTGCGCAATGCCGATCTCGCGCATGATGCGGTCTTTGCGCGCGATTTTCCAGCGGTGGCCGAAGCGCTGCTGTCCGGCGCATCGGCGCAGCTGCGCAACGCGGCGACCGTCGGCGGCAATCTGCTGCAGCGGACGCGTTGCGCCTATTTCTACGATGTGGCTTCGGCCTGCAACAAGCGCACCCCAGGCGCGGGCTGCGATGCGCGGGGCGGCGACAATCATCAGCACGCCGTGCTCGGCTGGAGCGAGGCCTGCATCGCCACCAACCCCTCGGACTTCTGCGTGCCGCTCGCGGCCTTCGATGCCGTCGTCGAGATCGAAGGTCCGGGCGGCCGGCGCGAGGTCGCGCTGGAAGCGCTGCATCTGCTGCCCGGCAGCACGCCGGAGCGCGAGACGGCGCTCGGGCCGGGCGAGATGATCGTCGCGATTCGGCTGCCGGCAGCGGCCCGGGCTTTCGCCAGGCACGCGCGCTATCTGAAGGTCCGCGAGCGCAACTCCTACGCGTTCGCGATCGTCTCGGCCGCAGCCGGCCTGGTGATCGCGAACGGCCGCATCGCCCAGGCGCGCCTGGCGCTCGGCGGCGTCGCGGCCAAGCCATGGCGCGCCCATGAGGCGGAAGCGCTGCTCGCAGGACAGCCGGCGGACGTGCCCGTGTTCGAACGTGCCGCCGCGGCGGCGCTGCGCGACGCAAAACCCTCCGGCGACAACGCCTACAAGATCCCGTTGGCGCGCAGCCTGATCGTGCGCGCGCTCACGGCCGCGGCCCAAGGCACGCCGGCGCGCATGCCGGCGCTGCCGGCCTCTCCCTTCTCCTCCGTTCCAGGAGTGCTCCATGACGCCTGAGCTCAATCTCTCCCGCGATCCCGCCCATCTGCGCCACGGCTCCAACATCGGCCAGTCGCTGACGCGTGTGGACGCCCGCGCCAAGGTCACCGGCACGGCGCGCTACGCCGCGGACAACAATCCGCCCGGCCTGCTCTATGCCGTGCTGGCCGTCAGCAGCATTGCCCGTGGCCGCGTGGTCGCGCTCGACGTCGACGCCGCCAGGGCCCATCCCGGCGTGGTCGAGGTCATGACCTCCGCCAACCGTCCGCCGCTGCATGCGGATCCCGACGGCAAACCGAACCCGTTCGCCTTCAGGTTCGAGGCGCTGCAGAACGATCGCGTGCGCTACGCCAACCAGCCGATCGCCGTCGTCGTCGCCGAATCCCTGGAAGCGGCCACCGAAGGAGCCACGCTGCTGGCGCCGCGCTACGAGGCCGAGCCGGCGCGCATCGGTCTCGATTCCGATGCGGCCTATGTCCCGCCCGCCGTCGGCATGGGCTCGCCGGCCGAAGAGCGCCATGGCGACGTCGAGGCTGCGCTCGCAGCCAGCGACAAGCTGATCACGGCGACCTATGAGACGCCGGCGCATTATCACAATGCGATGGAGCCGCATGCGATCGTGGCGGACTGGCAGGACGACAGGCTCGTCATCGATACGCCGACCCAGGGCCTGGTGTTGATGCGCGGGCGCCTCGCCGAGCTGTTCGGCATCCCGCCGGAGAGCATCCTGATCCGCAGCCCCTATCTCGGCGGCGGCTTCGGCGGCAAGGGGCTGGTCGCCGGCCCGCAGATCCTCGGCATTCTCGCCGCGAAGCTGGTCGGCCGCCCGGTGAAGCTGGTGGTGCGCCGCGAGCAGCTCTACGGCCCGTTCGGCCATCGCTCGCCGACGCGGCAGACGCTGCGGCTTGGCGCCAGCACCACCGGGCAGCTCTCGGCGATCCATCACCATGCGCGGATCGCGACCTCGCGCTTCGAGGACTTCTACGAATCCGCGGCGCATCTGACCCACACGCTGTATGCGGCGCCGGCGATCACCACGACCTACGACGCGGTGCGCATGGACACCGGCACGCCGCTGTTCGTGCGCGCCCCCGGCATTGCGCCAGGATCTGTCGCACTGGAGAGCGCGGTCGACGAGATGGCCGAAGCCTGCGGCCTCGATCCGCTCGCCTTCCGGGTCAAGAACTACGCCGAAGTCGAGCCGGCCACGGGCAAGCCGTTCTCATCCAAGGCGCTGCGCGAATGCTACACGCAAGGCGCCGAGCGGTTCGGCTGGTGGGAGCGGCCGCTGAAAGCGCGCACGATGCGCGACAAGGACGGCTTCCTGGTCGGCTGGGGAATGGGCACCGCGACCTTCCATGCGCTGATGTTCGCCGGCCAGGCACGTGCGGTGATCCGGCGTGACGGCTCTGGCGTGGTCGAGAGCGGCGCCCACGACATGGGCCAGGGCGCCTGGACCGCGTTCGCGCAGATCGCCGCTGACGCGCTGGCGCTCGATCTCGATCAGGTGACGTTCAAGGCCGGCACCTCCGACCTGCCGGATGCCGGCATCGCCGGCGGCTCGGCCCACACCGCCACCGTCGGCACCGCGATCCACAATGCCGGCGCCGCGGTCATCGCCAAGCTCGCCGAACTGGCCACGGCGGACCAGCGCTCGCCGCTCTACGGCGCCGGCAATGCCGGCGTCATCGCCCGCAACGGCCGGCTGCTCCGGCGCGACGACGAGGGCCGCGGCGAGAGCTATGCCGACATCCTCGCGCGCGCCGGGCTTGCCGAGGTCGAGGGCTCCGGCGCAGGCGTGCCCGATCCGGCCGCCAACGCGCAATACGCGATGCATTCGCACGGCGCCGTCTTTGCCGAGGTGAAGGTCGATCCCGATCTCGGCCAGGTGCGCGTCACGCGGATGGTCGGCGCCTTCGCTGCGGGGCGGATCATCAATCCGAAGCTGGTGAACAGCCAGCTCACCGGCGGCATGATCTGGGGCATCTCGCTGGCGCTGCACGAGGAGGCGATCACCGACCGCCGCAGCGGGCGGATCATGAACGCCAATCTCGGCGAGTATCATGTGCCGGTGAGCGCCGATGTCCCCGCCATCGAGGCGTTCACGGTCGAGGAGCATGATCCGTTCGTCAATCCGCTCGGCATCAAGGGCGTCGGCGAAATCGGCATCACCGGCTCGGCCGGTGCCGTCGCCAATGCCGTGGCGCATGCGACCGGCATTCGCGTCCGGCGCTTCCCGGTGCGGATCAGCGATCTCCTGCGCTCCGGCCGTTGAGCGTAGGGCGCGCCTTTGCAGGACACAGCAGCCTCCGTTCCTCGACCGGAACGGAGGCTCTTCTCATTTCATGAGCTTTCGCACCGGGATCGCGCCGCCGGCCTCAAACGATGATCTGAACCAGGCCAGGTAGGCCTCGCGCTGATCGCCGAGTTCGAACTCGACGTGCAGCGTGTCATTGTCGCGGGCGCGGACGTGATAGGGAATGTCGGCGTCGAAACCCGCGCATTGCAGGATGCCGCGATCGCCGATCCCGGGCTCGAGGTCGAACCGGAACCAGGCACCGCCCTCGGAAATATCCACCAGCTCGGCGTTCACGGGGCCCGTACGGTCGTCGATGACCTTGATCGGCAGGCTGGTGCGGATACGAGGCGAGCGGCGGCGATCGGCGTCCGGCGTGTGCGCCACCTTGTCCAGAATGTCGCGTAGCCCGGCAATGATCGCGGACGTCGAGAAGCGCATATTCATGTCGGGGACACCCTCAGCGTGGATTTCGCGCGAAGCCGCCGGTCAGACCATGTCTCCATTCGCGCCCGTCTTGGATCTTGAGCCGCGATCAGCGTGCACGGCCTGTTTTCAAGGATTGTAAATTTTCGACCCCGTAGCATTGCGGCCTCCTCGTCCAGGTTGGGGTCCACCGTTCCAGGCCAGCCTGCGCTGCTGCGGCCGTCTGATCTGGCGCAAGGCGCGCCCTGGCGCGTCTGCCAGGATACGAGCCTCCGCCAACGAGGAATGCCGATGTCGAAACCCGTCCCGGACAAGGCCGAGATCGCGCTCGAATACCCCGACAAGTTCTATGTCGGCACATTCGAACGGTCCTCACGCTTCGAGGCCCACCTCGAACCCGCCGGGCTGGCGCTGACCTTGGAGCGGCCCGGACCGGAGGATGTCCGCAAGTCGATCCACATGCATCTGAACTACGGGCTGCTCGCCGCGATCCTCAACGAGATCGCCGCAGGCATCGGCGCCATTCCCGAGGACGACGTCCTGCACCGCGCCCAGCTGCGCGACGCCGTCGCGACGCTGCACCAGGCTCTTAACGCGCGTTAACCGGTTGTGCCACGGCGGCACGGCGGCGCACGTCCTCAACGCCTGCTCGCGGCTTCGTTTACGCTTTGCTAACTACGCGAAAACGTTTGGTCGCGAACAAGCGGGCTTCGGGACCGGTGTGCTGCGCGAGTGACAGCATTTTACTCAAATCCGATCTATCTCCAATCCATCGACGGCGCGCGATGCGCGAGCCTTGTTAGTCTGAGTTGGAGATCCGCCATGAAGAAGTTCCTGTTCGCAACCGCCGCACTTGCCGCGCTCGCCTCAGCCCCGTCCGCCTTCGCCGCCGATCTCGGCGCGCGCAACTATCCCTATGCCACCAAGGCGCCGGCCTATGCGGCGCCGATCTACAACTGGACCGGATTCTATCTGGGCGCCCATCTCGGCGGCGCATTTTCCAGCGACAACAACTTCTCCGGCCTCGCCACCGGCAACAATTCCAACGGCCGCTTCCTGGGCGGCGTGCAGGTCGGCGCCGACTGGCAGTTCGCCCCGACCTGGGTGATCGGTGCGGAAGGCCAGTACAGCTGGCTGAGCGGCAGCGTCGGCGCGGCGTTCCCCGGCGGCTATACCTACACCAACAGCCAGCGCGGCCTCGGCTCGATTACCGGCCGCTTCGGCTACACCTGGGGTCCGGGCCTGCTCTACGTGAAGGGCGGCTACGCCTATTCGGACAACAACGAGAAGGTGACGCTGGCCGGCACGCCGATCGGCTTCGCCACGTCGGGCGATCACCGCAACGGCTGGACCGTCGGCGGCGGCCTGGAATACATGTTCGCACCGAGCTGGTCGGCCAAGGCCGAGTATCAGTACTACAATTTCGGCAAAGCCAGCTTCGCAGGCCCGGCCGCACTGATCCCGACCGGCAGCTTCACCACCGATGATCACACCTTCAAGGCCGGCGTGAACTACCGCTTCAACTGGGGCGCACCGGTCGCGGCCCGCTACTGATCCGCAGGCGTCAAACAAGAAACCAGGGCAAAGGCCGGCAGCGATGCCGGCCTTTTTCCGTCATGGATGAAGCGATGCGCGCCCCAGCAATCCTTTCCGCACCGTTAAATCCCGCACGATGAAATGCAGAAATGCGCGAAAGTTCAACAACGATCCCGTAGTTTCCCGGATTTGTTAACCGCCTCCCGCGATACTGCGCGAAAGCTTCAGCTACAAGTAGCGCGTATCGGGGGAAACAGAAATGGCGATGAGGTTCAGTTTCGGCAGGGTGTTCGGAGTCCTGCGACCCAAATGGGGCGTCCGGGGCAGCCTGTTCGCAGCGTTCGGCGTGATCGCCGGCATGGCCATCGTCATCAGCATCGGCGCCGGGCTGATGCTGCGCCATATCGGCAGCACCATGGTCGAGCTCTCGGGCCGTGACATCCCGCGGCTGACCGCGAGCCTGCAACTGCTGGCGCAGAGCTCCAGCCTCGCGAGCCTCGGGCCTGCGCTGCTGGGCTCGCAGAGCGAGGACGCGCTCAACGAACGCCTGAAGACGATGCAGGACATCCAGAAGGCCACCCAGCAGCGGCTCTCCGACATCAGCGCGCTCGGCGCCGAGAAGAGCGTGGTCGCGCCGCTGGCCGAGACGATCAAGAACATCAACGAGGCCAACCAGAGCCTGGTCTCCGCGGCGCGCGAGCGCCTCGCGGTCGCGGCCATGCACAACCAGCAGTATGATGCGCTGCGCAAGGCGCAGGCGGAGTTCACCGTCGCGGCCAGTGAGCCGATGCTGGACGCCCAGACCCAGCTCAACGCCGTGCTCGGCGCGGCCGAAGTGTCGGCCGACGACGCCACCGCCGCGGCCCGCTTCGTCGAGCAGCTCGGCAACGTCATCGCATCGGGCAATTTGATCGTCGCGCAGATGGCTGCCGCGCTCTCGGCCAACGACAGCGACACGCTGGAGACGATCGAACGCCAGTTCAAGGACTCGCTCGCCCAGCTGAAATCCAATCTCGAATTGCTGCCGAGCGGACGGGGCACCAAGGCGATCCGTGAGGCCGCGCTGAAGCTCGCCGCGCTCGGCGAAGGCAAGACCCGCGTGTTCAAGACGCGCGAGAAGGAGCTCGACGCCAACGACTACGGACAGACCGTGTTGGAGGAGACGCGCAAGCTCAATGTCGGCCTCGACATCAGCGTACAGCAGCTGGTCGCAGGCGTGCGCAGGTCGACGGAAGGCGCGACCGGCACCGCCGGCCGCGAGATCGAACTGGCGACGTTCGCCATGATCGGTGCGGGGGCCGCCACCCTGCTCGGCTCGTTCCTGTTCGTCTCGCTCTATGTCGGCCGCAACATCCTGCGCCGCATCAGGCGGCTGCAGCAGGCGATGCAGAAGCTGTCGAGCGGCGATCTCGAGACGGAGATTGCGGTCTCGAAGCAGCGCGACGAGATCAGCGCGATGGTCGACACCCTGCAGGTGTTCCGCGACAACATGGTCCGCGCCCGCACGCTGGCCGCGGAGCAGGATCGCGAGAACACCGGCAAGGCCGAGCGCGCCGCGCGCATGGAGGCACGGATCGCCGAATTCGAGGCGACGGTGCGTAGCGCGCTTGCCAATCTGCAGACCTCCGCCACCACCATGCAGACGACGGCGCAGAGCATGTCACAGACCGCCGACCAGTCCAACGCGCTGGTCAGCGCGGTCGCGGCCGCCGCGGAGGAAACGTCGGTCAACGTGCAGACGGTGTCGGCCGGCACCGAGCAATTGTCGTCGTCGATCGCCGAGATCGGCCGCCAGGTCGTGACCTCGGCGCAGATCGCCAAGAAGGCGGTCGAGGAGGCCGGGGCCACCGACGCCACCATGCAGGGCCTCGCCGACAATGCGAGCCGCGTCAGCGTGGTCGTCGACCTGATCCAGGCGATCGCCTCGCAGACCAATCTGCTCGCGCTCAACGCCACCATCGAGGCGGCGCGCGCGGGCGAGGCCGGCCGCGGCTTCGCCGTGGTCGCCCAGGAGGTCAAGAGCCTCGCCAGCCAGACCGCCAAGGCCACCGACGAGATCCGCACCCAGATCGCCGGGATGCAGCAGGTCGCCTCGTCGGCGGTGTCGGCGATCCGCAACATCGGCGGCACCATCGCCGAGATCGACGACGTCACCACCGCGATCGCCGCCGCCGTCGAAGAACAGGGCACCGCGACGCACGAGATCGCCCGCAACATTCAGCAGGCGGCCTCGGGCACCAGCGAGGTCTCCAACAACATCACCGGCGTCTCCAGCGCCTCGGCCCAGGCCGGCACCTCCGCCAGCGAGGTGCTGAGCGCCTCGGCGGCGCTGCGCCGCGAGGCCGACACGCTGCGCGCCGAGGTCGATGCGTTCCTGAGCAACATCAGGGCGGCGTAGTTACCATCCGGGCCTCGCCCTTCGAGACGCCCGCCTGCGGCGGGCCCTCAGGGTGAGGGTTTGAATTCGACACATGGCAACAGAAAAGATCGAAGCAAGAATTCTCCGCTCCCCCTAAATGCGTTTTCGGCGTGTTCATGGTCCGGTGTGCAGTGCCTCGGCTTTTGCCCCTCATGGTGAGGAGCGCCGCGCCGATTGCGCCAATCTAAGGTAGGATGCCGCTCGCGGCGCGTCTCGAACCATGAGGCCCCGCCTGCCGCGTCCCGGAATGCCGTCCAGCCATGTAATGCCGTCCAGCCATGTGTTGTCGGCGTGTTTTTCGGCTGGCGCTCGCCCGCGGCGGCCGTTAATCGATGAGGCATGACCAAGACAGACACCGTTCACTCCTCGGCCGAAGCCCTGCGGTACCCCTGGGAGCAGCATCCCGGCGAGGACCAGGTCGTCGAGGTCGCGCCCGGCGTGTTGTGGCTGCGGCTGAAGCTGCCGTTCCGCCTCAACCATGTGAACATCTACCTGCTGGCCGACGGCGACGGCTGGGTCGCAGTCGATTCCGGTTTCGGCAACGAAGAGTCGATCGCCGCCTGGACGCGGCTGCTCGACGGACCGCTCAAGCACGTCAGGATCAGCCGGCTGATCGTCACCCATTCCCACCCCGACCATGTCGGGCTCGCCGGCTGGATCGTCGAGCGCTTCGACTGCCCGCTGGTGATGTCGCAGGTCGAATATCTGCAGTCCGTATATCACCAGAGCCGCGGCACCGAGGAGCGCCGCAACGCGCAGCGGCTGTTCTTCCGCCGCCACGGCATGGACGAGACCCTGACCGACAAGCTGCTCGGCCGCGGCCAGGACTATCTGCAGCGCGTCTCGGTGCTGCCGGCGTCCTACCGCCGCATCTCCCATGGCGACGAGATCGAGATCGGCAGCCGGCGCTTCAAGATCATCACCGGCGGCGGCCACGCACTCGACCAGGTGATGCTGTATTGCGCGGCCGACAAGCTGTTTTTGTCCGCCGACCAGGTGCTGAGCAAGATCTCGCCCAATGTCAGCGTCTGGGCGGTCGAGCCGGACCAGAACTCGCTCGGCGAGTATCTGGCGTCACTGGCGAGCCTCACCACCACCCTGCCCTACGACGTGCTGGTGCTGCCCGGCCATGGCGTGCCATTCTACGGCCTGAAGACCCGCATCAAGCAGCTCGCCGACCATCACGAGGAGCGCTGCCGCATGATCGCGGACGCCTGCCGCGACGAGACCAAGACGTCGGCGCAGCTCGTCCCGGTCGTGTTCCACAAGCACGTGCTCGACCCGCACCAGATGGGCTTCGCCGCCGGCGAACTGATCGCCCACGTCAACTACATGCTGGTCGAGGGCCGCCTGACCGCCCGCGAGGTCGACGGCGTGCTGCATTATCGCACCACCTGAGGGCCGGGCGGGAACGGACCCGCGGCTCGAAGACTCCCCTTTCGTCGTGCGCTCAACCCGAACTAGAATGATCGGGTGGAGCGGTCATGATCCATATTGCGCATATTTCAGACATCCATTTCGGACAGAAATTCAGCGAGGCCACGTGGCAGGCGGTCGTCGCCTGCGTGGCCGACTTCGATCCTCATATCATCGTGGTATCAGGCGACCTCGTCGACGATCCGTCGCCGGAACATCTGCTGGCCGCCAAGGGAGCGCTGGATGCGCTCCTGCAGCGCACCCGCACCGGTTCGAACACGCGCTGGCGCGGCAACGGCCGCAATGCCGAATTGTTCGTCGTGCCCGGCAATCACGACGTGTTCGAAAGCGGTATCGCCATGGGCATACCGCGACTGCCCTGGTTCGAGCGCATCTTCTTCGGGGGCGACACCACGAGTGCCGAGCAGGCGCTGAAGACGAAGCTCGGCACGACCGCGCTCGACTTCGGCCCGCAACCGCTCGGGCTGCCGGCCGGAATGCGGCCGGAGGACGCCGGCTGGCTTCGCAGGGCCTGGGCACGAACGACGGCGCTGTTCGGCGGGCGAGCCATCATGCCCTGGGATCAGGCCGACGACTTCGCCCGGCTGCTGCCCGCCGCAGCGCCGATGCCGATGGTCCGCGTCGCCCGGTCGGCGCCGATCCTGCTCGCCTTGTTCGACTCGAACGGCCCAGGCGGCGATCTCGGCTTCGCGACCGGCACCGTCGACAACGACGTGCTGCTGACGCTGCCGGCCAAGCTGCAGCAGGCCAAGGAGAACTATGTGGCGCGCGTCGCGATCGTGCACCACCATGTGCTGCCGATCGCCTTTGCGCCGAACGGAAACAAGAAGACCGGCGAGCCCATGATGGTGTTCCGCAACGCAGGCGCGCTGCTGCGAATTCTCGCCAACCATCAGTTCGACCTCGTCCTGCACGGCCACTGGCACAAGGCGCAATTCGCGCGCATCGACTTCGGCGACGATTCCAGCGACGGCTATCCGATGGCGGTGGTGTCGGCCGGCAGCGCCGCCATGGCCACGCCCGACAATACCAACCACAACAGCATCAACCTGATCAGGGTGGCGCCGACCGGCCAGATCGAGGTCAAGAGCGTGTTCTATGGCGCCGGCCAGTCGCCGCGACCGGACGGCACGGCGGGCGCCGACTACCGCGTCTACAAGGAGCCGCTCGCGGCCGCGAAGCGTCGTGCCCATGTGCGTGCCCGCGAGCGGCACCCGATCGAGTGCGAGGAGCGCGAGCAGAGCTGCGAAATCACCGAGAATGGCGATCTCTGGCTGACCCACCGGATCAAGGGATTGCGGGTGCAGGGCGACATCGGCCGCTACGAAAAGCGTCCACTGATCATGTATCTGCCGACCTACGGCCATTTCGTGCACGACACCCTCATGCCGGCGCCGGAGACGGCGAAAGCGGGTTTCGCGATCGTTCCGGCGCCCGACTATCCGAGGAGCGCGAGGAACGACCAGCAACGCGACTACTACTGGCTCAAATTTCCCGGCGGCGGCATCTCGAAGGGTGACAAGCCGCTGGCGTACGAGTTCAGCCATGGCTGCGCCAACTGCATGATGATGACGCAGTGGGAAGCCGTCGAGCGGCTGGAACGCGGCACCCGAAAGCAGCATCCGCCAGGCTTCGACGATGAATGGGTCGCGACGCGTGTCACCTTTCCGGCACGAACACTGATCTTGAAGGTGCGGTTTCCGAAGAGTCTGGCCGACGTGCAGCCCTACGTCGAATGCCGGCGGCCTCCCCGCTATCCCAACTACGATATTGACGAATGGGGCGATGCGAAGCTCGATGGCGACGACGGCGCCGTCGACGCGCCGTCCGGGCTGGAGATCGACTCCGGGACGTTGCAGGAAGAAGCGCCGGCCCTCAGCTACGACGCACGCTCGCAGACGTGGAAGCTGGTGATCGACCACCCGCTGGTGGGCTACCAATATTCACTGCGCTGGCAGGTGCCTGGTGAGCCCGAGGATGTTACGATCGCGGGCAATACACGGGAATGGCATCGCACGCTGCTCAATCTGGGCGAGCGCATCGATGATGGCGAGACCACCGATGACGATCGCGAGGCGATCCGGCAGTTCGGGCTTCTGATCCAGACCCTGGAAAAAGAGCTGCGGCTGGGCCGCGCCAGCCGGGACGAAAAATGGACCATCGCGCTGCTGGTCCACGACGCCGCGCAGCTGGTCCTGCGGCCCGTTCTCAGCCGGCGCTCCGGTCCACGGCGCGAGCAGCTGCCCCGCAGCTTCAGCATCCCCTATGGCGACGGCGTCAGCGGGGCCGCCTTCCAGCAGCGGCGGACCATCGCCTGGAGCCATCGTGGCGTGATCAGCGACCCCCAAGGGGTCGCACAGTCCCTGATCACGCCGGTGCCCTATCCGCCGACCGAGGATGGCGACGAGGCGGTCCACGTTCTCGCCCTGCCGGTCTATCATACCGGCACCGAGGACGCCCGACGGCCGCCGCCCTGGGCCACGATCGGCGTGGTTACCGTCGATTCATCCTCTTATGCTTCTTCTATCAAGGACATGGACGACAAGCAGCGGCTGTTGCTGCGCGCGCTGGCGCAGGCGCAGATGGACAACATCATCCGTGCGGTACGCGGCGAGCGCGACGAGGCGGACGGCTCGACGTCTTGCGGCGCAGCGGATCGGCCATTATCGTAAATTGGTCGGCTGCGGGTGCACGGCGAGAATCGATCCACGGGACTTCAGGAGAAACCATGTTTCGTCTCAATCTTGGCGGCGGTGCCGTGGCGTTCGAAACCGAAGGCGAGGCTGATCGCATCGGCAGCGTGGATCCGGCCGAGCTGACTTCGCGCGAATGGCCGCCGGAGGTGGTGGCAAACATCCGCCGTTACCAGGAGCGTCTCGCCCATCCGATGGTGAAATCGGCCTCGGAGGAGCCCGACAGCGGCTCTTGAGGCCGAGGGCTCGCGCTGATGCGCGGCGTTGCCGCAAAGCCGACGCGGTTCGGCCGTCATCATGTCTCTTGGACAAACCTCTTGGACAAATCGCCCAATTCGGACCGTGGGATTCCGGCTCGACAGCCGCTCTGGAAACGCTCTAATAAGGCCTGCACACCCCGCCGCTGCGAGGGTCCGTTTCCATGCGCTGCGCTGCAGTGCAGCACGCAGGTTTCGTGATGGACTACAGCCAGTACTTCAGTGCCGCTCTCGGTCGTCTGCATGATGAGCGCCGCTACCGCGTTTTCGCCGATCTCGAACGCATCGCCGGCCGCTTTCCCCATGCGACGTGGCATTCGCCGGACGGTCCGCGCAGCGTCGTGATCTGGTGCTCCAACGACTATCTCGGCATGGGCCAGCACCCGAAGGTGGTCGGCGCCATGGTCGAGACCGCGACCCGCGTCGGCACCGGCGCCGGTGGCACCCGCAACATCGCGGGCACCCACCATCCCCTGGTCCAGCTCGAGGCCGAGCTCGCCGATCTGCACGGCAAGGACGCGGCGCTGCTGTTCACATCCGGCTACGTCTCCAACCAGACCGGCATCGCCACGCTGGCCAAGCTGATCCCCGACTGCCTGATCCTGTCGGATGCGCTGAACCACAATTCGATGATCGAGGGCGTGCGCCAGTCCGGCTGCGAGCGCCAGATCTGGCGCCACAACGACCTCGCCCATCTCGAGCAGCTCTTGATCGCCGCCGGCCCCGCCCGGCCGAAGCTGATCGCCTGCGAGAGCCTGTATTCGATGGACGGCGACGTCGCGCCGCTGGCTGCGATCTGCGATCTCGCCGAGCGCTACAACGCGATGACCTATGTCGACGAGGTCCATGCGGTCGGCATGTACGGCCCGCGCGGCGGCGGCATCGCCGAGCGCGACGGCGTCATGCACCGGATCGACATTCTCGAAGGCACGCTTGCCAAGGCGTTCGGCTGCCTCGGCGGCTACATCGCCGCCAGGGGCGAGATCATCGACGCCGTGCGTTCCTACGCGCCGGGCTTCATCTTCACGACCGCGCTGCCGCCGCCGATCTGCTCGGCCGCGACGGCTGCGATCAAGCACCTGAAATCATCGAGCTGGGAGCGCGAGCGCCATCAGGACCGCGCCGCCCGCCTCAAGGCGATCCTCAACGCCGCCGGCCTGCCGGTGATGGCCAACGACACCCACATCGTGCCGCTGTTCGTCGGCGATCCCGAGAAGTGCAAGCAGGCCTCCGACCTGCTGCTGGAACAGCACGGCATCTACATCCAGCCGATCAACTACCCGACGGTGGCCAAGGGCAGCGAGCGCCTGCGCATCACGCCCTCGCCCTATCACGACGACGGCCTGATCGACCGCCTCGCCGAGGCGCTGCTGCAGGTCTGGGAGCGTCTCGGACTTCCGCTGCGCAAGACGGCGATGGCGGCGGAGTAGTTCTAGCTTCTGTTTTGGTGAGCGCACAGCTCCCGCCGCAAGGCGGTGCGCTCCCCTCCCCCTTGCGGGGAGGGGAGCCGACCGGCCGCACCGAACGAGTTCGGCTCCCAACACCACGAACCGCCACATCCCTATCGCCGCGCCTGCTGCAAAGCGCTAAGTTCGCAGCCCAATTCAAGGGGCGGAGCGATTGAGGAGGTCGCTTAGGCCATGCTGCATGACTGGGGCGTGATCGCCGCCGCGTTCGGCTATATCGGCTTCCTGTTCCTGGTCGCCAGCCGCGGCAACCGGGCCGGCAACCGGCGGCCGGCGGAGGGGCGCGGGCGGCTGTCCGGGCTGATCTACCCGCTGTCGCTGGCGATCTACTGCACCTCCTGGACCTTCTTCGGCTCGGTCGGCTTCGCCTCGCGCACCAGCGTCGATTTCCTGGCGATCTATCTCGGCCCGATTCTGATGGTCGGCGCCTGCACGCCGCTGCTGCGCCGGGTGATCCAGCTCGCCAAGACCCAGAACATCACCTCGGTCGCCGACCTGATCGGCGCCCGCTACGGCAAGAGCCAGGCGGTGGCGGCCACCGTGGCGCTGATCGCGATCATCGGCTCGGTGCCCTACATCGCGCTGCAGCTCAAGGCCGTCGCCTCCTCGCTGCAGACCATCCTGATCGACGACCGCGCCTTCGCCCACATCCCCTTCGTCGGCGACATGGCGCTGATGGTGACGCTCGCGATGGCCGTGTTCGCGGTGCTGTTCGGCACGCGGCAGACCGACGCCACCGAGCACCAGCACGGCCTGATGCTGGCGGTCGCGACCGAGTCGATCATCAAGCTGGTCGCCTTCATCGCCGCGGGCGCCTTCGTCACCTTCTGGATGTTCTCGCCGGTCGAGCTGATCGAACGCGCGATGAAATCGCCGGAGGCCGAGCGGGCGTTGGAATATGTGCCGGGCATCGGCAATTTCCTCACCATGACGCTGTTGTCGTTCTGCGCCGCGATGCTGCTGCCTCGCCAGTTCCATGTCAGCGTGGTCGAGAATGCCAGCGATGTCGAGGTGTCGCGCGCCCGCTGGCTGTTCCCGCTCTATCTGGTTGCGATCAACCTGTTCGTGATTCCGATCGCGCTCGCCGGCCTCGTCACCTTCCCGTTCGGCGCCGTCGACAGCGACATGTATGTGCTGGCGCTGCCGATCGAGGCGGGCTCGCAATGGCTGTCGATCCTCGTCTTCGTCGGCGGCCTGTCGGCGGCGACCGCGATGGTGATCGTCGAATGCGTGGCGCTGTCGATCATGGTCTGCAACGACATCGTCGTGCCGCTGGTGCTGCAGCGCCAGCAGGAGCAGCGCGAGGTCGGCCGCGACTTCGCGGGCTTCCTGCTCGGCACCCGCCGCATCGCGATCTTCGCCATCATGGTGATGGCCTATTTCTACTACCGCGCGCTCGGCAACGCCCAGCTCGCCGCGATCGGCCTGTTGTCCTTTGCCGCGATCGCCCAGCTCGCGCCGAGCTTCTTCG
This sequence comes from Bradyrhizobium oligotrophicum, assembly GCF_051168495.1. Classification (GTDB taxonomy): domain Bacteria; phylum Pseudomonadota; class Alphaproteobacteria; order Rhizobiales; family Xanthobacteraceae; genus Bradyrhizobium; species Bradyrhizobium oligotrophicum_A. The sequence goes on from NZ_JBNPVB010000002.1 coordinate 257,216, forward strand.
GAGGCCTGCTGTGGCGGCGCGCCACCGCGCGCGGCGCGATGGGCGGCATGCTGGTCGGCTTTTGCGTCTGGCTCTACACGCTGTTCATCCCGAGCTTCCTCGACACCTCGACCACGGGCATCCTGTTCCTGCAGCACGGTCCGTTCGGCTTCGAGCCGCTGCGGCCGCAGGCGCTGCTCGGCACCGACCTGCCGCCGCTGCTGCATGGCGTGCTGTGGAGCCTGTCGCTCAATCTCTTGACCTACGTCGTGCTGTCGCTGGCGCGGCAGCCGTCGTCGATCGAGCTGCTGCAGGCCGATTTGTTCGTACCGGCCGAGCTGACGCCGAGCGCGCCGAGCTTCCGGCGTTGGCGCTCGACCGTGACGGTGCAGGACATCCAGAGCACGGTCGGACAATATCTCGGGCCCGACCGCGCCCGCGCCTCGTTCGAGACCTTCGCGGCCCAGCGCAACATGTCGCTCGATCCATCGGCGCCGGCGGATTTCGAGCTCTTACGTCATGCCGAGCACCTGATCGCCTCCTCGATCGGCGCCGCCTCGTCGCGCCTCGTGATGTCGCTGCTCTTGCGCAAGCGCACGGTCTCCGCCAAGGCCGCGCTGAAGCTGCTCGACGATTCCCACGCCGCGCTGCATTTCAACCGCGAGATCCTGCAGACGGCGCTCAACCATGTGCGCCAGGGCATCGCGGTGTTCGACGCCGATCTGCAGCTGATCTGCTCCAACGGCCAGTTCGTCGACCTGCTCGGCCTCCCGCCGCATCTGGTGCAGATCGGCAGCCCGCTGAAGGAGATCCTCGAATTCATGGGCACGATCGGCGCGCCGACCGATGAGGACGGCGAGGCGCTCCTGGCGCGCCGGCTCGCGGCCTACACCAGAGAGGGCGAGCCGTACCTGGAGCGCCTCGCCGACCGCCACATGGTGATCGAGGTCCGCACCAACCGCATGCCGGATGGCGGCCTCGTCATCACCTTCACCGACGTGACGCCGTCGTTCGAGGCTGCGGAAGCGCTGGAGCGCGCCAATGCGACCCTGGAGAAGCGCGTGCGCGACCGCACCGAGGAACTGACGCGGCTGAACTCGGAGCTGGCGCTGGCCAAGAGCGCCGCCGAGGACGCCAACATCTCCAAGACCCGCTTCCTCGCGGCCGCCAGCCACGACATCCTGCAGCCGCTGAACGCGGCGAGGCTCTACGTCACCAGCCTGGTCGAGCGGCAGACGGCCGGCGAAGACTCGCGGCTGGTCGAGAACATCGACGACTCACTCGAGGCGATCGAGGAGATCCTGGGCGCGCTGCTCGACATCTCCCGGCTCGATGCCGGCGCGATGACGCCGCAGGTGTCGAGCTTCAAGATGGCCGACCTGATGCGCTCGCTGGAGATCGAGTTCGCGCCGGCCGCGCGCGCCAAGGGCCTGGAACTGGTGTTCGTGCCGTCATCACTGCCGGTCGAATCCGACCGCCTGCTGCTGCGCCGGCTGCTGCAGAACTTCATCTCCAACGCCATCAAATACACCCCGCACGGCCGCGTGCTGGTCGGCTGCCGCCGTCGTGGGCGATCGCTGCAGATCGGCGTATGGGACACCGGCGTCGGCGTGCCGCCCGGCAAGCGCGGCGAGATCTTCAAGGAATTCCACCGGCTCGAACAGGGCGCACGGATCGCGCGCGGCCTCGGCCTCGGGCTGTCGATCGTCGAGCGCATCGCCCGCGTGCTCAACCACGGCATCGCGCTGGCCGCGAATCCCGGCGGCGGCTCGGTGTTCTCGGTGACGGTGCCGATCGCCGCGGCGATCAACCACACCGCAGCCGTGACCAGCGCGACGCCGCTCGCGACCACGCCGATCTCCGGCGCGCTGATCGTCTGCATCGAGAACGACCCGGCGATCCTCGACGGCATGAAGACGCTGCTGACCGCCTGGGATGCCGAGGTGATCGCCGTGCCCGACCCCGAATCCGCCGTCGACGCCATCGCGGCCCGCGGCGGCGCCGTCACAGGCCTGCTGGTCGACTATCACCTCGACCGCGGCAACGGCATCGCCGCGATCCGCGACATCCGCCGCCGCTTCAACGAGGCGCTGCCCGCGATCCTGATCACCGCCGACCGCAGCCCCCACGTCCGTGCCGCCGCCCGCGACGACAACATCGCCGTGCTCAACAAGCCGCTGAAGCCGGCCTCATTGCGCGCGCTGTTGGGACAGTGGCGGATCCAGCAGATGGTGGCGGCGGAGTAGTTCGCAAAGGCGTAGCGGCTCACCCGAAAAACAGGCAGCCCCGCCGGGCGAACAAGACGATCAGAAAAGACCGGGACTGAGATCCAGCCCGTAGGTCAGCGTCAATATCCATACGAAAAATGAAGCAGCGAAAAACAGCACCAGATGTTTGAGCAACTCGTCTTTTGCACCATCCGATGACTCGGAAAAAGCCCTCGAAAGAGCCCTGGCCATGGCAGTCATATGCGACCTCTACCTCCCCCGTCTTGAAATAGGTCAGACGAAGAAGTGAAAGGTTCACCAGGGCGGGAACGCTGACCCGCAGCAGCGCGGCGCACCTGGACCTGCCCTTGTCTGCCGCAATTTCTGGTCCGCTCGCAGTCAGGCGTCGGCACTACGCCTCCAGCGCGGTGATCATATCCACCCGCGCCGCATGGCGGCCGCCCTCGAAATCCGCAGTGAGGAACGCGTCGACGATATCGAGCGCCAGCCCCTCGCCGACCACGCGCGCACCGATCGACAGCATGTTGGCGTCGTTGTGCTGGCGGATCATCCGCGCCGAAAAGGTGTCCGCGCAGACGCCGCAGCGGACCCCCTTGATCTTGTTGGCGGCCATCATGATGCCCTGGCCGGTGCCGCACAGGATGATACCCAGCCGGCAATCGCCGGACGCGACGCGACGCGCGGCGGCTTCGCCATGCTTCGGATAGTGCGTGCTCTCCGGCGTCGTCGGTCCGATATCGACCACCACCCAGCCTTTCAGCGCGAGATGAGCGGCAATGGCTTGTCGCAAGGGGATGGCGGCGTGGTCGCTGGAGAGCACGACGCGGTTGTGGGCGGTCATGGAGCAGGCGTCCTGTTTTCTGGGGCAAGTGAGCGGGGCGGCCGAGTTGGATCAGCCGTGCAAGGTGCCGTCCATGTTCCGTGTCGTGACGAACGGAGCCGAATTGAGGCCTCACTCCGCCGGTCGGGCCAGCCGCGCCCGGAAGAAGGCGAGCACCTCGGCGTTGAATTCTGCGTGGAAGGCGGCGCGATCGAAGCCCGGCGCATCGGCACAGAGGTCGGACTGCGCCTGGATCAGTGCCGGCGGACAGGGGAAGAAGGCAAAGTGGCCGGAGTTCGGCACCACCCGATAGTCGTGTCTTGCTGGAAGATTTGCGTCGATAAAGGCGACATGGCTGGGCAGCACGCCGTCGCCGCCGCGGCTCGAGGCCCAGAGTTGAACCGGCGCCTTGATCGGGGCCAGACTCTCGGCGGACAGGAAGATCGCCAAGGGATCGGCGAGCACGGCGGCCTTGATCCGCGGATCATGCGCGAGCGGTTGGGCAGGGTATTCTTTGGCCAGGATCTCCTGGCAGAACCGCCGCTGGGCTTGCTGACAATTATGCGACGCCTCGCCGGCCCAGTCCGGATCGGCCCCGAGCAGCACGAGCCCAGTATAGCCGCCGCGGGAAAAGCCGAAGAAGCCGATCCGGTCGCGGTCGATGTGGGCCGCAAACGGCGACGGGCCGGTCATGACATCGATCAGCCGCTTGATGTCGGTCGGCCGCTCGACGAACACCGAGAGATCGCCGGACCGGCTCAGATCCCGCGCGGTATCGCCGGGGTGATTGATCGCTGCGACCACGAAACCGTGGTCGGCAAGCGTCTCGGCCGTATCGTGATTGCCGAGAAACGAGCCGCCGCGTCCGTGAGACATCGCGACGAGCGGCAGATGCTGCCCCGCGAGCGGACAGTCCTTCACGCCTCTCAGGGTGAAGATGCCGACGGAAATTTCGTCCGCCTTTTCGTCGCAGGGATACCAGACCATGCCGTGAATCGCCGGCCCCTCTGCGTCAGCTGGAATGTCGATCGAGCGCAGGCCGGCGGCTTGCGTCAGCGTTGCGGTGAGACAGACGACGAGCGTCGAAACGACGCGGCAGCTACTCATCAAACGGGACATCGACCTCTCCTGGAGTGATCCGACGGGTGTCGGAGGGGCTCAAGGCATCTGCTTGATCTGTCCTGATCCAGAAACGTGGGAGTTGAGCCGTGCGACCGCACCATGCAGTCGCACCGCGGCGCTGCCCGAGACGGAGATATCGGCGTCCTGTCGTGGCGCGAGATCGACGTCGCCGCTGCCGTGAACCTTGGCGGTGGCGCGTTCGGCGATCAGCCTGCCCAGATCGGCGCGTCCGGAGCCGGTGGAGGCGAGCGACACCTCATGCGCCGATCCGCTGGCAGTGATGCCTCCGCTGCCGTGCAACGTGATGCGAAGCTGTTCCTGCACGTCGGCGAGATTGAGATTTCCGCTGCCGCGCAGGCTCGCAGTGGTGGCGCGGGTGACGAGGCGGCCGAAATCGACCCGGCCCGAGCCTGACGCATCGACGGCGGCGTCGCCGACTTCGCCGCTGGCGGTGACGGCGCCGCTGCCGCGCGCGGTGACGCGCAGCGCATTCTGGCGGAGGTCGGAAAGATCGAGGCCCGCCGCCCCATCGACGGTCCATTCCGTGACCGCAGGGCCCGAGAGTTGGACGACGAGATCATCTGCGCGGAAGCAGTCGACCAGCCTGCCCCACTCGGCCGCGTCCCACTCCAGGATCCCATCGCGCAGGCGCACGTGGCCGACCAGATCGGCGTCACCCGTGAGGCTGGCCCCTGGCGTCGGCGCAGGCGAATAGTGCACATGCGCCGGAATCCTGATCTTGACGGCGTTGCCGCCGGACCATGCGAGATCGACGGTCCGGCGCTCGCGCGAGGCCGAATTGGTCGACCACGGCATCGCTCCGCAGCTTGGCCCGCCTGCCCAGGATTTTCCCACCCAAGATCTGCCGATCCAGGACCGTCCTGCCCAAGGGAGATCTTCGCCGGCGGTCCAATCTTCCGCCGACGCGAGCGCAGTGATGATCCCGCACGCTGCGGCGATGCCCAATGACACCACCGCGATCCTTCCGAGTTGTCCGCTCATTGCGCACCTCCGATCTTGGTCAAGCAGGGTCGTGTTCCGGCCTGAGCAGCCGGTAGTGCAGCCGCGCATAATTGCCGAGCATCTTCACCGCAGCATTGAGCGCCAACAGCAGCAGCGCGCCGCAGCCGACGCTGCCGGCGATGAACCCGATGCCGGCCACCGCGCGCAACGCCATCGCGGCAACCGAAGCGAAGTGCCCGATCTTCAGGAGACTGAGGAGCAAGCCGATGCCGACGATGCCGAGCACCAAGACCACGAGACCAACCGCCAGCGTCACCAGCATGACGGCGAACAGCAGCGGCAGCAGCAGCAGGATGTCGACGGTGGCCAGGCCGCCGAGCGCCAGCAGCACGGCGGCGGAGTTGCCCAGGCTGCGGTGGTTCTCCCAATGGCGCAGTCCGGTCTCGGCGCGCAGCTCGCGCGCCAAGCGCCGCGGGTCACCCAGCGCGGCGGCCACCTCCGCCTCGTCGCGCCCCGAGGCGGCGGCCTCGTCGAAATAGGACATGTAGTCCGCGATGATCTCGTCGACGTCATCAGCGGGCAACCCGGCGAGACCGTCCTTGAGCAGGCCCAGGAAGGCGACGCGGTTCATCAGCGTTCTCCCAGCAATCTGTTGACCGCGTCGGCGAACGTTCGCCACTCGCGCTTCTGCGCCGCAAAGGCGGCACGGCCCGCCGGCGTGAGCCGATAATATTTGCGCGGCGGGCCGCTGTTGGATTCGGCGAGGCGCGTTTCCACCAGCTTGTCGTCCTGCATGCGCCGCATCAGCGGATAGATCGTTCCCTCGCCCATGCCGACTCCGGTCGCGAGCTCGCTGGCAATCTCGTAGGCGTAGCTCTCGCCCCGCGCCAATAGCGCCAGCACGCACATTTCGAGCGCTCCCTTCTTGAGCTGCACCTGCATCTGTTCGGTCATGGAGAGAAGGTATCACAAGGTAGTGTGTATTACAAGGTACCTGTTTATGACAGATCAGGCTGCCAAGCGGCCGGAAGCTGCAGCGCCCGCCAAGAGACATCGGAGCTCCTGGCGCAGCGATCCCTATCCTGATTTCTTTTTCAAGACGTCACACTGCGGATCATCCCTCATGAGCACGGCTATCGCATACGATGATCGCGGTTTGTCCTCGTCTCTCTCGACGTCGTCATGGCCGGGCTCGTCCCGGCCATCCACGTCGTCCGGCATGCTGAGAACGACGTGGATGCCCGGGCCTTCGCCGCGCCGAAGCGGCTTCGGCCGCGCAGGCGGGACGGAGCCCGGGCATGACGGAGTAGCTCATTCGGCAGGATTACCCGCCGGGACAGTTCCTCAGCTTCATATGCGATAGCCCTGCCCCATGAGGGCGCCTGCGGTCATCTCGAACGCAAGGCGCGGATCGGGAGCCTGCGCGGCTCAGCGTGCCGGGCGATGCGCGACGTAGGCGGTCCGACGTCCCGGCTCGAAGCCGCAATTCTCATAGAAGCGATGCACGCGCGGATCCTTGCGTCCGCTCTGCAGCAGAACGTGATGGCAATCCTTCGCCCGAGCCACCTATAGCGCCCCGGCACGACGTCTCCAGATCCTCAAGGAACCGAGACTCTCGAATCCTACCTGCTTGGCGGCGGCCAGATCATCGCCGTGCTCGTAGCCGACCAAAGGCAGGCCGGAAAAGATGTCGCCCGCCAGCGCGATGAGATCTTGCCACACCAGCTCCATTCGTGAGCCAAACAGATTCGACAGGCCGACGGCATCGGCTCCTCGATTGAGGATGCCCCCGCCCACGAGGCCATCGTCTCCCCGCAGGGAGACAAAGACGATGCTGTCGTCTGCAAGCAGGCCGGGCATGAACACGCGTGGCGGCGGGCTCGCAACCGGATTGGGTGCGTCGCCGGCCCAGGACCGCTCCCAGGCGGTCAAGCCGGCCTCGTCGGTCACGATGGTCGAACGGTAGCCTGACCGATCGGGCCTGACGTCGGGCTGCGCCCGGGTCAGCGCGATCCAATCGGCATCGAACAACGGCGCGAAGCCGAGCGCTTCCAAGTGCAGGCAATTGAAGCTGTCCTTGACGAACCACTCCCTTGGTCGCGTCGAGCCAACCAGGTCGGCGATGGCCTTCAGCTGGGCCGCCGCGGCCTCCACGCCGGCCGTCGTCACCACGTCGGGATAGAAGCGTGGCGCTCCCAGCCGGGTCAGCCAGAGCGTTTCGCCAAATTCGCCGGGATGATCCTGCGCCCGGCACACCGCATCGCACCAGATGGCGTTGTTGAGGGCCGCCCGTGCCGTGATGCTTCTCGTCATTCCCGCTCCATCTCGACGAGCTGATAGCTCTGATGAGCCGGGAGGGCGAGCCAGGCGTTCCGGCGTCGGCAACGGCTGCGCCTGCGCCTGGGGTGGCCAAGCCAGAGACCAAGCCGCCGCCCAACCGAAGGCAGCCACGAATCTCTTCGCCGCATCGTCGCACTCCTGAACAGCTGCAGTATACTGCGGCCGGCCTCCGTGGGATATGTCATGGAATCTGTCGATCGCTTCCCGAGGCGGAACAGCCTGCAACCACTCGGCGTATAGCATCGACGGTCTCAGGTTCGGAGATTCCATCCGTGTCCCTGTCCACCCGGCTCGATCCCTTCATTGCGGAAGTGCGGCAGCGTTGGCGGATCCCCGGCATGGCCGTCGCCGTCGTGCGTCGCGACGGTCCGCTGCTCGTTGAAGCCTATGGCGTGAGTGATGTCGCGACCTCCGCTCCCGCCGACATCGATACGGCCTTTGCGGTCGGCTCGTGCTCGAAGGCCTTCACCGCCACGCTGGCGGCGGTGCTGGTGGATGCCGCCGTGATCGGATGGGATGATCGGATTCGCAAATATCTGCCGTCGTTCAGTCTGTACGATCCCTGGATCAGCGACCAGCTGACGTTCCGGGATGTCCTCGCCAATCGGACCGGCCTGTCGCGCGCGAGCATTGGCGAATACGGCTCCGACCTGACACGGGCGGAAACATTGCGCCGCGCCCGCTTCATTCAGCCGATCGCGCAATTTCGCGATCAGTTCACCTATTGCAACGTCGGCTTCGTCGTCGCTGCGGAGGCGATGGCCGCGGCTGCGGGTCAGTCGTTCGACGGGCTGATCAACGAATGTCTGCTGAAGCGGCTCGAATTCGACCGGAGCAGATCAACGGGAGCAACGTCCAACTTCGCCGCTCCCCACTACGAGATCGACGGCAAGGTTCAGACGGTGCCGCCGATGGCGACGGATAACCTTCAGGGGGCGATCGACCGCTCGATGAGTGCCCGCGAAGCGGCGAACTGGCTCAGGCTCCATCTGGAAGAGGGCGCGCGCGAAGCCCATCCCGTCTCGGCGCCTCAGCTCTGGGAGACGCATCTGCTGCAAACCGTGCGAAGGGATCGGACGGCGAACGACGGATACGGCCTCGGCTGGCATGTGCGCAACCGACGCATTCAGCATGATGGCGCCATCCGCGGCTTTCGCGCCAACGTCTGGTGCGATCTGGACGGCGACCTCGCGATCTTCGTGGCAACCAATCTCGGCGCCGGCTTCGCTCACCTCGCCGTCACCTATCGCATCATCCAGGAGATGCGCGGCGAGACGGTGACTGACTGGATCAAACATTTCGACGACATGGCTAACAGAGAGATCCGCGAACGCGTCGCCCGGTTCGAGGGGGAGAGATCGAGCGACCCTGTTTCGGCATCTCGCTGGTCGCAGGATGATTTCGTCGGCACCTACCATCACCAGGGCTTCGGCTCGCTGCATGTCGAGCCGAGCGCCGATCACCTGTGGTTTCGCATCGACGGCCTGTCAGGCTTCGATGGCCCGCTGATGCGCTATTCCGGCCTGAGCTTCGAGTACCAGGGCGACCGCGACGCCATGGCCTGGCCGGCGATCGCCATCCCGACGGCGCCGAGAGGTGAGCGCGCGCAAATCCGGTTTCAACCGGCCAGCAATCGAATCGACCGACTCCGATGGCACGACTGGTTCGGCGAGGCCGAATTTGTCCGGGCGACGGTCCCAGGCATGGCTTCGGGAAAACCATGACACATGGGCCCTCATCGCCTCCTAAATCTAGCTCGCCGCAGCAACGATCCCCAGCGCGTTGACCGGGTTCATACTGTCGACCATGGCCGTCGGGATCAGGATGGTTGCGCCACGCTCCTTGGTGGTCTCGTAGATGATGTTCATCGCGCGTAGCTGCAGCGCTGCGGGGCTGCGGGCGTAGATGTCGGCGGCTTCGACGAATTTCTGTGCGACCTCCTGCTCGGCCTGACCCAGGAGAACGCGGGCCAGCCGCTCGCGCTCGGCCTGCGCCTGCCGGCTCATGGCATCCTGGAGCGCTGGCGGCACGCCGATATCCCTGATCTCGACCGACAGGACCGCCACGCCCCAATCCGCTGTCTTGCGCCCGATCTCCTCGCGCAGCAAAGCGTCGCCCTGCTTGCGCTCGGACAAGAGGGTCGAGAGCAAGGACGAGCCGACCATCTCCCGCAGCGAGGTCTGCGCCACACGGGTGATCGCCTGACGATAATCGATGATCTCGAGCGCGACGCGCTCGGGATCGTGGATTTGCCAGAACACCACGGCGTCGATGTTGACCGGCACGGTATCCTTGCTCAGGGCCTGCTCGGCATCGATCTCCGTGGTCTGGATGCGCTGATCGAGCCAGACGGCCACCTGGTCGATAAAGGGTATGATGACGAACAGGCCGGGTCCCCGGATTGCCGCCAATCGCCCTAGCCGGAGCACGACGGCCCGCTCCCACTGATCGGCGATCATGATGGCCTTCGGGATCAGGACTGCGGTCACGGCCAACAACGCAGCGACCACGTACGGGACGACTGAACCGGCCTCGCGACCAGACGAGGCGATCCATGCGGCGAGCCCCAGCATCAGGATGGCGAGCACGATGGCGGGTTGGTTGGCCCCCCTTGTACCGAGATATCTAGTCATTCGAGGCCTCCTGTTTGACGAGCGCGATCATTCGTTGAGCCAATGCGATTGGATCGACGCCGGCGGCGGCGGCCGTCGCGAGCGTCTGTTTGGCGAGACCGTCGACCTGCTGTGCCAGCGCACGCGCATTCGGGGGCCGCGGCGGCTGGGCGACGAAGCTGCCGCGCCCTCTGATGAGGGTGATCGCGCCGATCCGCTCCAGCTCGTCATAGGCGTGCCGAACCGTATTGAGGTCGATCCTCAACGCGACTGCCATCTCGCGCATCGTCGGCATCCGGTCACCTGGGCGCAGAACGCCCGCGCCGAGACTGCGCAGCATCTGGTCGCGCAGCTGGACGTAGATCGGGACCCCCGAATCCTCCAGACAAAGCGATTTCATCAGCTGTGTATGCATTATCTAGTACAATATACTTTACTTACACAACGTCAATCCCTGATCGGGCACGGCGAGCGGTCGCCGGCTTTCCGTTACCGCAGCCGGACTGTGCGTCGTCGCCCCGCCAGCGAACGCCGATCGAAATCCCACCAAACGCCATCTATCTGGACTTCAGAATTTCCCAGAAATTCTGTTTCTTTTTCCCCGAAATCATGCTATGAGTCGCGTCATCCCGTGCCCGCCATGAGGGGCGCTTCGCGATCGTCACGAACGTGGGGCGCGGGATGCGGTGGGCGCGTCGGGTCGCAGCGGGCTTTGTCCCGCGGACGAACGATCCGGCGCGCACGGTCAAGCCGTGTGGTCCTGGCATCCCGACGCTGATGCCAAGTCCGTGACGACGATGTTGCGGATGACGGGGGCAAGAACGCCGGTCCCCGGGGAGAGCACGGAGCAGCCGTCAAAACCATCGCGCAGGGAGGGCCGGGTGTTCCAGGCCAGACCTGTGGTTCCTGCCGCCTGCATTTTTTTCGCAGGCGGGCCACGGGCGCGGCCAGCGCCCGGCCTTCCCTGCGCCCTCTGTTTCGAGAGGGCGGATGACTGGCAAAGCTCGGACGCTGATGGCGCCGCGAGGTCGAGTTGGTGTGTCGCGATGGATCTGCCAGATGACTTGGGCTTCTTGGGATTGCCGCACAGTGCGGGCCCTACGGCTTTCGCGCCGACAGTGACGCTCCTCACCCTGAGAGGGTGTGAATCTTTCTCAAAGATTTCGGGTTTGCCAGGGGATGACCGGTGTGATTCGCTGTCAATCGTAGCGGTGGTGGGCGGGCCATGGGTGACGAGCAATTGTTCGAGAACTTGCCTGAGCAGGATAAGTCTCAGCCCGGCGGGCGCGGTTCGGTTCGGCTGCGGGTGCCGGAGCGTAGCCAGATCGCCATGCAGGTAGCGGCATTGGATGATCTGATTGCAGAGGATCATCCGGTGCGTTCGGTCTGGGCGTTCGTCGAGGGTCTGGACCTGTCGCATCTGTACGACCTCGTCAAAGCCCGGGAAGGTCACCCCGGACATCCTCCGGCAGCGCCGGAACTGATGGTTGCGCTTTGGCTGTGGGCGACGGTCGAAGGTGTGGGCAGCGCCCGTCAGTTGGATCGGCTGTGCCGCGATCACTTGGTCTACCGCTGGCTCTGCGGCGGCGTATCGATGAACTACCATACGCTGTCGAGCTTCCGGATTGCCCACATGGCGGTTCTGGAGCGGCTCCTGGCGCAGGGCGTCGCCGCGATGGTCCAGGCAGGATTGGTGTCGGCCGACACTCTGGCGCAGGATGGCTTGCGGGTTCGCGCGGGTGCTGGCGCCGGATCGTTCCGGCGGCATGAGCGACTTGATAAGCTGCTCGCCGCGGCACAGGAGCGTGTGGAACGCCTGCGTGCGGAGGTCGAGACGGATCCAGCTGCCGGGGATCGGCGACAGCGCGCGGCAAAGGAGCGGGGCGCTCGCGAGCGCGAGGCGCGGATCAAAGCGGCCCAAGAGCGAATGAAGGAGCTGGAGGCCGAACGGGAGCGGCGGGAAAAGACCAACAAGAAGGAAGTGGCCAAGCAAAAGGAGCCACGCGCTTCCACCACCGACGCCGAGGCACGGGTCATCAAGATGGCGGATGGCGGCTGGCGCCCCTCCTACAATATGCAGATCATATCGGCGCCCGCGTATCAGGTAATCGTCGCCGTCGACATCGACACCACCGGTTCGGATCGAGGTCTGGGCCGGCCAGGGATCGAGACCGTGCAGGCCCAGGGTTACAATCCCCGCAACTATCTGGTCGACGGCGGCTTCACCAAAAAGGACGACATCGAGTGGGCACATGCCAACGGCATAAAAATGTGGTGCCCGCCGGGGCAGACTAAGCACGGAAGCGACCCTTATGCTCCGAAGAAGGATGATGGTGTCGGCGTTGCGGACTGGCGAGAACGCATGAAGGCCGAGCAAGGGAAGAAAGACGAGGCGCTCTATCGGCTGCGTGCTCAGCACGAATGCATCAACGCCCAAGCCCGCCGCATGGGCCTTCGGCAGCTGTCCCTCCGCGGCCGGGTCAAGGCTCGGATACAGTTGCTCTGGTTTGCGATCGCTCACAACATGATGCGTCTCTTTGCCTTGAGCGCGGAAGCAACGGCATGACAGCGGAAACGAATGCCAAAAGCGCAAACCAAGCATCCCACCACCTCGTTCCACGAGGCATGCTGCCTCGCAACCCGCTTGACCGAGAGTTTCTTGGAAAACCCCACCCAACAGTCGCAAACTGGTGGAAACGACAAAACATTCTCACACTCTGAGGAGCCCGCCCCTGGGCGGGCGTCTCGAAGGGCGAGGCCCGGACCTTGGCTTCGGTGGCCTCATGGTTCGAGACGCGCCGCGCCGAGGCAGTCTCGCCTTACATCAGACATGTGCGGCGCGGCGCTCCTCACCATGAGGAGCAAAAGCCGAGGCACTGCACACCGGACCATGAACACGCCGAGAGCCGTGTTCATGGAGAGGAGTGGGTTCCGAGGCCGGCGCTGCAGGTTGATCGTCAGCCGCGCGCTCGTGGAGAGGGTCAAGCGCCAGAGGCCGCTGCACACCGGAGCATGGAAATGATCATCCCCTCACTTCCCCGTCGGCGTGTCCTGTCGCCACGCGCTGCCTGCGATCTTGGCCGCGGCGATCACCGCCTGGGTGCGGCTCTCGACGCCGAGCTTCTGCAGGATGGCCGAGACATGTGCCTTGATGGTCGCCTCGGAGACGCCGAGCTCGTAGGCGATCTGCTTATTGAGCAGCCCCTGCGACAGCATCATCAGCACCCGCACCTGCTGCGGGGTCAGCGTGACCAGGCGGTCGCGCAGCTTCGTCATCTCCGGATCGGCGCCGGCGGCGAGATCGGTGTCCGGCGGCACCCAGATATCGCCCTCCATCACCTTCTTGATGGCGTCGCGCAGCGTCTCGACGCCGAAACGCTTCGGAATGAAGCCGGACGCGCCGAAATCGAGCGAGCGGCGGATGGTGGCGCCATCGTCGCTCGCCGAGACGATGACGACCGGGATCGCCGGATATTGCGCGCGCAGATAGATCAGGCCGGAAAAGCCGGAGATGCCGGGCATGGTCAGGTCGAGCAGCACGAGGTCGACCTCGGAATCCTTCTCCAGCAGAGCGGTGAGGTCCTCGAATGAGCCGGCCTCGTCGACCACGGCCTCCGCAAGCACGCTCGCAACCGCCTGCCGCAGTGCATTGCGAAATAGCGGATGATCATCGGCGATGACGAGATGGGTGCTGGCAACCGCCATGAATGCTGACTTGACCTTGCGACTCCGGCCACGCACGTCGGCTGCGCGCCGCCTTCGTTTCCGGAAATACTCGCCCGGCGAACGGTTGCATGCAAGCATGCAATTCCACGCGCGGGGAAGGCGGTTAATCCGCGCCTTGTGCAACGCAACATCGATTGCGCGACGGCCAATCAGCGAACGCGAGTCGCCGTCACGGCCGCGAGCGTCCTGTGCGCCGCAGCCGGCCAGGGCCGAAAGTCGTATTGGGCCGACTTTCACTGCAATGTTACTTAAGCGCCAATGTCTCCGCGACGAGCGCCGTCCAAGTCCGGCATGCGGAGGCGAAGCCATCATCACAACGATCTTGGGGAGCGAATGCCGATGTCAACAATGGTAGCCACACAAGCGAGATCGGGAGGCATGACGAAGGACGAACGCTTCGTCATTCTGGCGTCCTCCCTCGGCACCGTGTTCGAGTGGTACGACTTCTATCTCTACGGGTCGCTGGCCTCGATCATCGGCGCGCAGTTCTTCTCGGCCTATCCGCCGGCCACCCGTGACATCTTCGCGCTGCTGGCCTTCGCCGCCGGCTTCCTGGTCCGTCCGTTCGGCGCCATCGTGTTCGGCCGCATCGGCGACATCGTCGGCCGCAAATACACCTTCCTGGTCACGATCCTGATCATGGGCTTGTCGACCTTCATCGTCGGCATCCTGCCGAACGCCGACACCATCGGCTTCGCCGCGCCGGTGATCCTGATCGGCCTCCGCCTGCTCCAGGGCCTCGCGCTCGGCGGCGAATATGGCGGCGCCGCCACCTATGTCGCCGAGCATGCTCCGATGGGCAAGCGCGGCTACTACACCTCCTTCATCCAGACCACCGCGACGATGGGCCTTTTCCTGTCGCTGCTGGTGATCCTGTTCACCCGCACCATCATCGGCGAGGCCGACTTCGCCAAATGGGGCTGGCGCGTGCCGTTCCTGGTCTCCGTGCTGCTGCTCGGCGTCTCCGTCTGGATCCGTCTGCGCCTCAACGAATCGCCCGTGTTCCAGAAGATGAAGGAAGAGGGCAAGAGTTCCAAGGCGCCGCTGACGGAAGCGTTCGCCAACTGGAACAACGGCAAGATCGTGCTGCTGGCGCTGATCGGCGCCACCATGGGCCAGGGCGTCGTCTGGTACACCGGCCAGTTCTACGCGCTGTTCTTCCTGCAATCGATCCTGAAGGTCGACGGCTACACCGCCAACCTCCTGATCGCCTGGTCGCTGTTGCTCGGCACCGGCTTCTTCATCGTGTTCGGCATCCTCTCCGACAAGATCGGCCGCAAGCCGATCATCATGGGCGGCTGTCTGATCGCGGCGCTGACCTTCATCCCGATCTTCAAGATGATCACCAGCAACGCCAACCCGGCGCTGGAGAAGGCGATCGAATCGGTGAAGGTGGAAGTGGCGGCTGATCCCGCCGGCTGCGGCTCCCTGTTCAACCCGGTCGGCACCCGCGTCTTCACCGCGCCGTGCGATACCGCCCGTGACTTCCTGGCCAAGTCGTCGGTCAAGTACGCGACCGTGCCCGGCCCGGCCGGCTCAGGTGTGAAGGTCTCCTTCAACGGCAAGGACGTGCCCTACACCGACGCCAAGACCAGCAATCCGGCGCTGACGGCCGCAATCGCCGAGGTCGGCTACCCGAAGGCGGGCGACGCGGCCATCGTGAAGATGGCGCATCCGTTCGACGTCTTCCGGCCGCAGGTCGCGGCCATCATCGGCCTGCTGCTGATCCTGGTGATCTTCGTCACCATGGTCTATGGCCCGATCGCCGCGATGCTGGTCGAATTGTTCCCGACCAAGATCCGCTACACTTCGATGTCGCTGCCCTATCACATCGGCAACGGCTGGTTCGGCGGCCTGCTGCCGGCGACGGCCTTCGCGATCGTGGCCTCGACCGGCGATATCTATGCCGGCCTGTGGTACCCGATCTTCTTCGCGGTGATCACGGCGGTCGTCGGCTTCCTGCTCCTGCCGGAAACCAAGGATGTCGACATCCAGTCGACCTGATTCACCACGCGAGCGGCACGCCGCTCGCATCTCTTTCGACGACGAACGGCCGCGGATCACTCCGCGGCCGTTCCGCATTTCAGGCCGGGAGTTTTTCTTTTTGGCGTCAGGTCGCACCGATGAACTGCAACACCACCTCGCGGACATGCGGGCGAGACCGATGCTCGATCAGATAGATCGCCTGCCAAGTGCCGAGCATCATGCGGTCGTCATGCACCGGCACCTGCAGCGACACCGCGCTCAACATCGTCTTGATGTGGGCCGGCATGTCGTCCGGCCCCTCGGTGTCGTGAACCCAGCCGGCATTCTCGGGCGCCAGCCGCGCCAGGGCCGTGGTGAGATCGCGCAGCACGGTCGGATCGGCATTCTCCTGGATGGTCAGCGACGCCGAGGTGTGGCGGATGAACGCGGTCACCGCGCCTTCGCTCGCTGCGATCTGGCGCAGGAACGCCTCGACCTCGCGCGTGAGGTCGGTGAAGCCGCGGCCCGCGGTCTGCACCGTCAGGACCGACGTCACGACCGTGGTGACGGCGGCGGCCACGGGCACACTGCGCGAGGTCGATCTTGCATGCATGCTGGCGGCCTCCCCGGCCTCGCCTCAGATCCTGCCCGAGACGTCCTTCTGCACCCGTGTCGCCATGTCGAGCAGCCGGCGCCAGGCCTGCTCGAGAAAGCCCATCACGCGGTCCATGTCCTGGTCGCTGGGCAACGGAATCTCGAGCTTGCGCGTCCCGTCGGCGGATTTCGGCTCGCCGACTCTGGGCTCGGACTTCTTCAACTGATCGGATTTGGGCAGCGCCTGATCCTTTGGCAGCGGCTCGTCGATCTTGCCGGAAATGCTGTGATCGCGCGAGGCGAGCTGGGACCTGAGCCTTTCATTCTCCGCCTGCAGACGCCCGATCTCCGCATCCAAAGCGGCACGTTCGTCGGGCACCGCGTAGCAGGCCCAGCCGGTGCCGGCATTGTTGTTGCACGTGGAGACCGCCCCGGTGCGGGTATCGAGCCGGACCACGCCGTCCGGCGTCGTCGACATCGTGTAGCGCCCCTTGTCACCATCGGGCGCGGCGTCCTCGACGGCCAGCGCTTCTCCGCCCAGGCAGCCCATCGCCAGGAGGGCAATCAGGGGCCGCCGATATGGCTTCGTGAGGCTCATGGCTGGATCTCCAAGGCACGTGACGGGGCACCTTCGCAGAGGCCGTCATGCACGCCCGCATTGTGTCGACGCCATGACATTGCCTCGGGTGCGGTCACCTGCCACGGGCCGCCCCTAGACCTCGGACGTATAGGCGGAACGGCCGGATTTCAACGCGTCGGCCAGCAGTTCGAGCCGGTCCTGGCCCCAGAACATCTCGCCATCGAGAACATAGGCCGGCGAACCGAACACATCGGCTGCAATGGCGTCCTGGCGGTTCTGCTCGTAGACCGCACCGACGGCATCCGTTGCCGCCCGCGCCACGAGGTCGCGGCCCGGCAAGCCCGCCGCATCGGCGAGGCCCGCGATGACCGAAGCATCCGCAAGATTGAGCTGCTGTTCCCAGATCGCCGGGAAGGCGCGCTGCAGATACGGTTCGGGATCGAGCCCCGCCTGCAGCGTCGCGATGACGACGCCGTCGGCGAGGCGGGCGTTGAACGGCCAGTTCTTCGGCTGCAGATGAAAATCGAGACCGCGCTTGTCGCGCCAGCGCTTGAGCTCGACGATCCGATAGCGCTGCCGCGCCGGATGGCGCTTGGCGAGCGGCAGCCCGCCGGTTTCGGCAAACAGATCGACCAGCATCACGGGCTTGTAGGTCACGCCCGCCCCATGATCCGCGGCGATGTCACGGAACAGCCGGTGCCCGATATAGGCCCACGGCGATTGCAGCGAGAAATAATAGTCGATCTGGCGCGACATGCGGATTCCTGCGCGGGTTGGCGTCGAGCGGTATCGGATCAGACGGCCCGCAGGCGCGCAAGGTCACAACCGCAGAGAACGCTGTTGATGCGGCGCGGTGACACGTGCGACCGATCTGACGAAAAAGCCGAGAAAGCGTGCAAATTCAGGTATCTAGCAGATCAACACGCAATCTTGACTTGGGGGGATGCGGTCAGTATGGTCCGCGCGGCTTCAAAGGGCGATGGGGCGCTATTTCCTGACACTCGCGGCAACGCGTCGGGTCTCCACACGTGGCAGATGGCACATGGCGGACGGCACGAACGAGAGCAGCGGACATGGGGATCGCGACGAGTCGCCGGATGAGGCCGCGCTTTCCGCAAGGCTCGGAAGTCTCGACCAGCGGCTGTCCAAACTACGTGACGGCCGCAGCATCGGGACTGATCAACCTGGAATCGGCAGCGGTGACACTGCAGCCCGGGCTTCGGCCATGGCGCGTGGCCTGCGACTGTCGTCCGAGTTGATTGCCGGTGTCCTCGTCGGTGCGTTGCTTGGCTGGGGCTTCGACCGGTTGCTGTCGACATCGCCCTTCGGATTTATCGTGTTTTTCCTGCTCGGCTTCGCCGCCGGCGTGTTGAACGTGGTCAGATCCGCAGGCATTGCCCCGGACAGGCCCCGTCAATGAGACGCGCGCGGAAGACCGTCGAGTGATTTTGCAAAGCGCCGGCGTGGCCGGTCAACAATGAGACGCCACGCGGATGATCGATCCGATCCATCAATTCCACCTCAACAAGATCTTCACGATCGGCCATATCGGCAATCAGGAGATCGCCTTCACCAATTCGACCGCATACATGCTGCTGGCGGTCGCACTCATCGTCGTCATGATGATGGCCGCCGGGCGCCAGCTCGTGCCGGGCCGCTTCCAGTCGGTGGTCGAGCTGTCCTACGAATTCGTCGCCAACACCATCAGAACCAGCGCCGGCTCGCACGGCATGACGTTCTTCCCGCTGGTGTTCTCGCTGTTCATGTTCATCTTCGTCTCGAACATCGTCGGCATCATCCCCTACACGTTCACCATCGCCAGCCACATCATCGTCACCTTCGCGCTGGCGCTGCTGGTGTTCCTGACGGTCATCATCTACGGCTTCTACAAGAACGGCCTTAAGTTCTTTAAGCTGTTCGTGCCTTCCGGCATTCCCGTGGTGATCCTGCCGCTGGTAGTCGTGATCGAAATCATCTCCTTCTTCTCCCGCCCGATCTCGCACAGCGTCCGTCTGTTCGCCAACATGCTGGCCGGCCACGTCACGCTGAAGGTGTTCGCGAGCTTCGTGACCATGCTGGGCGCGCTCGGCTTCGTCGGCAAGGTCGGCGCGCTGCTGCCGCTCGGTCTCACGGTCGCCCTGACCGGCCTCGAGCTGATGGTCGCGTTCCTTCAGGCCTACGTCTTCACGATCCTCACCTGCATCTATCTCAACGATGCTATCCATCCGGGCCACTGATCCGGCCCACCCTACCAAACCTCTCAAAGGAGTTCGTTTCATGGATCCGGTCGCAGCGAAGTACATTGGCGCGGGCATTGCCTGCATCGGCATGGGTGGCGCGGGTGCCGGCATTGGCATCATCTTCGGCAACTACCTGTCGGCCGCTCTGCGCAATCCGTCGGCCGCCCAGGGCCAGTTCGGCAACCTGATTTTCGGCTTCGCGGTGACCGAGGCGCTCGGCATCTTCTCGCTGCTGATCGCCCTGCTCCTGCTGTACGCCGTCTAAGACGGCCCGAGCCGGACAGGAGAAGCCCGTGGCTGAAAGTCATGGCGAGGCCAAGGGCGGCGAGGCCAAGGGCACCGCAAGCGCCCATACGGAGGCCGAAGGCGGGCATGGTTTCCCTCCGTTCCAGAAGGAAACCTTTCCCTCCCAGATCGTCTCTCTGGTGATCGCCTTCGTGGCGCTGTACGTGATCGTCTCACGTGTGGCACTGCCGAAGGTGGGCGCCGTCATCGACGCCCGTCAGAAGTCGATCGACGGCGACCTGGCCGAAGCGCAGCGGCTGAAGGATGAATCCGAAGCCGCGATGAAGGCGTATGAGAGCGAGCTGGCGACGGCCCGCGCCCGCGCCCAGGCCATCGGTGCCGAGACCCGCGAAAAGCTTGCGGCCACTTCGGACGCCGAACGCAAGGCACTGGAAGAAAGCCTGGCGGCCAAGCTGGCCGCTGCCGAGACCTCGATCGCCACAACGCGCACGACCGCCATGAGCAACGTCCGCAGCATCGCTGCGGAGGCGGCCAGCGCGATCGTGAAGCAGCTCACCGGCAAGGCCCCCACGGCCAAGACGGTCGACGCTGCGGTCGATGCATCGTTGAAGGGAACAGCCTGATGCATTTGCTCGCTGATCCGGAAACCTGGGTTGCGATTGCCTTCGTGATCCTGATGGGCCTGTTCGCCTATCTCGGTGTCCACCGCACGGTCCTGAAGGCGCTCGACAATCGCTCCGAGCGCATCAGGACCGAGCTGGCGGAGGCCAAGCGGCTCAAGGAAGAGGCGGCCAAGGTGCTCGCCGATTACAAGACCCGCCGCGCCAGCGCCGAACGCGAGGCCGAGGAGATCGTCACCAGCGCCAAGGCGGAAGCCGAGCGCATCGCGGCGGACGCCAAGGCCAAGATGGAAGACTTCGTCGCCCGTCGCACCAAGGCCGCCGAGAGCAAGATCGCCCTCGCCGAAGCCCAGGCGCTCGCCGACGTCAGGTCTGCGGCAGCCGAAGCCGCCGTCCAGGCCGCCGCGACCGTGCTGTCGCAATCGGTCAAGGGCGCTCTCGGCGAAGACCTCGTCGCCAAGGGCATCGCGGAAGTCGGCCGCAAGCTGAACTGAGCCGCGGTCCATCATCCTCCAACATCTTTCAAAAGGCCGGTGCCATGCGCCGGCCTTTTGCTTTCTGAACCTGGTCCGGCCACCTCCGTCCTTGCGACCGGAAATGGCGATCGGCAGCAGCGCCAGCGCGAAGGCCGGCCTCACTTCCGCTTCCTGGCCCCCCGCTCCGGCGTCAGGGCCTGCGGATCGAAGCCGATGTAGAACACGTAGTTGTCGGCGTTGGTGCCGGGCGCCGGCACCGGATAGACCATGTCCTCGGCCACGATCGTGAACGGCACGCTGCCCTCGCCGGTCATCTGCACGGTGGTGCGATAGGCCTTGGTGGCGACCACCTTCTCGCCGATGCCGCCCTGGACCACCGCGATGCGCATCGGAATGTCGACGGTTACCGGCGCGCCGGCCGGACCGGCGACGACCCGGCCCTGGATGCCGATCTTGGCGACGATCTCGGCGCCGTTGAGATTGCACTCGCGGGCGGTCTTGGTGATCGAGGCCTGGAAACGGACATCGTTGCCGACCGCCTGCTTGCCGGGCGCGGCCACCGCATAGGTCGAGGCTCCCGCCCGGATGTTTACAGGCGGGCAGGTCAAGCCATCGGTCGGATCGACCGGCGGGCCGCCGGCGGGCAGGTTCTGCTGCCCCTTGTCGTCCGAACCACCGCCGAACAGGCTCTTGAAACGGTCGGTCAGCGATTGCGCGGCGGCTGGCGGCGCGGCGCCAGCGGCGCCCACGGCCAGCAGCAATGCTGCCAATGTCCCAACCCGAATCACACGCGTCTGTCGCATTCTCGAAGTCCCCGGCATCTCGGCCGCCTAGCGTACCGCCGCACACGCTCGGACGCGATGACGGCGGAACACAGGCAGCTGCACACGGCGTCTATACCCATTTCGGAGCGCCGGACCAGCCCCGATCCGCGGCCTCCATTCACCGCCCGATCACAATTTACCCCCGAAAATCCTCCTGCAGCAGGCCGTAGAGGTAATGATCCTGCCAGACCCCGTTGATGCAGAGATAGCGCCGCGCCAACCCTTCCCGGGTGAAACCGCACTTCTCCAGCACGCGGATGGAAGGTGTATTGGTCGGGATGCAGGCCGCCTCGACCCGGTGCAGATTGAGCTCGCCGAACAAGGTCGGCAGCAGCAGCCGCAGCGCCGCGGTCATGTAGCCGTGGTGGGCATGCGGCTGGCCCATCCAGTAGCCGATCGTTCCCGCCTGGACGATACCGCGGCGGACATTGGCCAGAGTGATGCCGCCGAGCATGGCGCCGTCCTGTTCGCGGAACACGATGAACGGATAGGAGCGGTCGGCCGAGATGTCCTCGGCATAGCGGCGCAGCCTCCGGCGAAAGCCCGACCGCGTCAGGTCGTCGGACGGCCAGATCGGCTCCCAGGGCGTCAGATAGTCCCGGCTGATCTCGCGCAGCCGCGCCCATTGCGCGTAGTCCGCCATCTGCGGCGCGCGCAACATCAGGCCGTTGCCGCGCGGAGCGAGCGCGGCCGGTCCGCTGGACGGTAAGCGAAACAGGGCCATCGCTGATGCTCCCCCTGCCTTTCAGCAGCCGAATCCGCGATCGGCGCGCCTGACGGCGGCGATTCGCCCGGTGCACCGCAGTTTGGGACGCGTGCTCAATGCAGCTGGGCCTTCGACTTCGGCCCGGTCAGACCTTCGGCGAAAGTCACCGCCGTGTCCAGACCCCTGCCGCTGCCGAGCGCCACCACCGCGGGCTTGCTGCGGGCGAGCAACGCCCGGGCCGCATCGCGCGTGCTCTCGACGCTGACGGCCTCGATCTTGGCGATCATCTCCTGCAGGGTCTGCGGCCGTCCATAGGCCAGGATGTGACGCGCGAGCTGCTCGGCGCGGGCGCTGCAGCTCTCCAGCGCCATCAAGAGCCCGGCCTTCATCTGCGCCTTGGCCCGCGCCACCTCCGCGTCACCGAGCGTTTCCACCGCGTTGCCGATGATGTCGACCACGACCTCCATCATCTCCGGCGCGTCGGCCGGATCGGTGCCGGTGTAGAGGCCGAAGAACCCGGTATCGCTATAGGGCGCGTGGAACGTGTAGATGGAGTAGCAGAGTCCCCGGTTTTCGCGCACCTCCTGAAACAGCCGGGACGACATGCCGCCGCCGAGGATGTTGGTGAACACCTGCAGCGAGAACAGCGACGGATCGGCCTGCGGCACGCCCTCGAGCGCCAGGGTCAGATGCGCCTGCTCGAGGTCGCGATGCACGACCCGCGAGCCGCCCTTGCCGAACGCCGCCGGCTGCGGCTTCGGCGCGGGGCCGCCATTGAAGCTGGCGAAGCGCCGGGTCACGTCCTCGACCACGCGCTGATGGTCGACGGCGCCGGCCGCGGCGACGACCATGTCGGGTCCGCGATAATGCGTCGAGAGATAGCCGTGCAGCTTGTCGCGGTCGAACGCCTCCAGCGTCTTGGCCGTGCCGAGCAGCGAACGCCCCATCGGCTGGTCCGGGAAGCAGAGCTCGTTGAGATGTTCGAACACGACGTCGTCGGGCGTGTCCTGCGCCGCGCCGATCTCCTGCACGATGACGCTCTTCTCACGCTCCAGCTCCTCCGGCACGAAGGACGGATTAGCGAGGATGTCGGCGAGCACGTCGAGCGCCAGCGGCACGTCGGCCTTCAGCACGCGCGCATAATAGGCCGTCGTCTCGGTCGAGGTGCCGGCATTGAGATCGCCGCCGACGGCCTCGATCGACTCGACGATCTCGCGGGCGCTGCGCGTCGTCGTGCCCTTGAACGCCATGTGCTCGAGCAGATGGGAGATGCCGTGCTCGTCCGGCTTCTCGTCGCGGCCGCCGACGCCGGCCCAGACGCCGAGCGCGGCCGTCTCCAGATGCGGCATCGTGTCGGTGACGACAGTCAGACCCGTCGGCAGCTTGGTGACTTCCACGCCCATCATGCCATTCCCTGTTTGGCGGCCCGGCTGACCGAGCGGATGAATGTCTCCACCTCGGCCTGATCGTTCCGCATGATCTTCGAATCCTCGCGCTTGCTCATCAGCCCTTCGAGCCAGACCGGCAGCTGCGGCCGCATTCCGCAGGCGGCCTCCACCGCATCGGGGAATTTGGCCGGATGCGCCGTCGCCAGCACGATGTTGGGCACCGATGTATCGGTGCCGTCCCGGTCGGCCACGGCGAGCGCCACCGCCGTATGCGGATCGACGAGATCGCCGGCCTCGCGGAACGCCGCGCGGATCGCCGCCGCGGTCTCGGTCTCGTCGGCGCGCCCGGCCTCGAAATCGGCCCGGATCGCCGCCAGCATCGCATCCGGCAGGACGAACCGGCCCGACTGTTTCAGGCCTTCCATCAGCCGCCGCACCGTGCCTGCATCGCGGCCGCCGGCCTCGAACAGCAGCCGCTCGAAATTCGACGACACCTGGATGTCCATCGACGGCGAGGCCGTCGCGTGCACCTCGCGCACCTCGTAGATGCCGGTTGTCAGCGTGCGGGCCAGGATGTCGTTCACGTTGGTGGCGACGCGCAAGGTGCGCACCGGCAGGCCCATGCGCTTGGCGACATAGCCGGCGAAGACGTCGCCGAAATTGCCGGTGGGCACGGTGAAGTCGACGGCGCGGTGCGGCGCGCCGAGCGCGACCGCCGAGGTGAAGTAGTAGACGACCTGGGCAACGACGCGCGCCCAGTTGATCGAGTTGACGCCGGACAGCTTGACGGAATCGCGGAAGCCGTGATGGTTGAACAGGCCCTTCACGAGCGCCTGACAGTCGTCGAAATGACCTTCGATCGCCAGCGCATGGACGTTGGCCGCGCCCGACGTCGTCATCATGCGCCGCTGCACCTCGGAGATGCGGCCATGCGGGAACAGCACGATGAGGTCGGCATTGTCGCGGCCGGCGAAGGCGTCGACGGCGGCGCCTCCGGTGTCGCCGGAGGTCGCGACCACGATCGTGGTGCGCTCGCCGCGCTCGGCCAGCACGTGGTCCATCAGCCGCGAGATCAGCTGCATCGCCACATCCTTGAACGCGAGCGTCGGGCCGTGGAACAGCTCCAGCACGAACTGATGCGGCGCGATCTGGTCGAGCGGCACCACGGCGGGGTGGCGGAAGGTGGCATAGGCCTCGTTGGCCATGCGGCCGAGCTCGGCGTCCGAGATCTCGCCGGCGACGAACGGCTTGATGACCTCGACCGCGACCTCCCAATAGGGCCGGCCGAAGAACGAGGCGATGGTCGCGGGCGTCAGCTGCGGCCAGGTCTCGGGCACGTACAGGCCGCCGTCGCGGGCGAGCCCGGTCAGCATCACATCGCAGAAGGTGAGCGCGGGGGCTTCCCCGCGGGTCGAAACATAGCGCGTCAAACCGCTCTCCAGACCTGGGTCACCAGGCCATAACCCGTTGATTGAATTCGAGATCGAAACCGCCCGGCGGCAACATGGTCCGGCACCATAATGGTTTTGCCCCGCGCGCGAAACCGGTTGTTGCCGCGGGATGGTCACGGCGGCGGGTTACGGCGGCGTTACGGGCGGGTCCTGGAGCGGCAGGCGGCATGTCGCGCCGGGCCGATGCCCCTCCCCACTCCGCTGTCATCGCCCGGTTCAACCGGGCCATCCAGCACGCCGCGACGGCCGTGGTCGACCGCGCCGCCGCGGCGTACTGGATCCCCGCCTGCGCGGGGATGATGGCGGGGAATGTGGCTTCCAGCCGGGCTCCAGTCGAGACTGCTCGTCAAAACTGCTGCTCCTCCGTCATTGCGAGCGAAGCAAAGCAATCAGGGTGGTGGGCGGGATTCTGGCTTGCTTCGTCGCTGTGCTCCTCGCAATGACTTGGAGAGAGCCGACGACTTCACAGACAGCCCGCCCGCGGAACCGTCTTCTCCCGATCCGCGCAGCTTTACCTTCCCGCGGCGCGACCGGCGCCCGAGCTCTGCAAGACATTCTCCCTCCACGAAGCAGAGGGCGCAGGGAAGACCGGATGCCGGCTGGCACCCGCGGCCCCCGTGCGAACAAGAATGCACGGGGCAGGAACCACAGGTTCAGCCAAAGCGACCCGGCCTTCCCTGCGCGATGGCTTACGACTTATACGCGCTCTCCTCGGTGCACCGGGCTTTTTGGCCACCGTGCGCGACAACGCTTGCGCGCTGCCGCGGGACACCAGCGTCGGGGTGCCAGGACCACGCGACTTCGCCGTCCGTGCCGGCCGCACTCGTCAGTTGCAGCCACCACGTCCATCGCATCCCACCTCACGTCCGTGACGACGCGTACGCCCCTCGCTTTGAGGCGGGATGGGGATAGACAACCACGATTTCGGAAAATATGAAAGAAGAATTTTCGTGCGAACGGGGCTGGATCGGCCGATCACGCTGGATCTGCTCGCGAAAAGAAAACTTCGGTACAGCCGAATTTGTTAGTTCGTGGTGCGCGTAGGCTTGGATCCTGACAGCCCGTCGGGCGACTCAGCACCGACGACGAGTGCCACGAACACGGCCTCGCGATGCGGGCCGCAGAGCTGCCTCGACCCGGGACCCATAGCCACCATCATTCGTGTGAGGCACGGTGTTGCTCGAGCCTGCCGCCTCACAAGCGATCGGGGTTATGGGTCCCGGGTCGGCGCACGCCGGCGCTGTCGCGCCGTCGCGCTTGCCCGGGACGACGACGGAATTTGCGGGCGCAGGTCCGTAGCCCGCTTGAACCGGAACGGCTGCTCGGTTGTCCAATCGAGCGCCGGCCCAGTTTGCCGGCAGACAACGGAGCCTTCCATGATCGTCGTGACGACGGAAAACGTGACCGGCCACCGCACGGTGCGGATGCTGGGGCAGTGTTTTGGCGTGGTGGTGCGCAGCCGCGGGCTCGGCGGCAATCTGGTGGCGAGCCTGCGCTCGATCGTCGGGGGCGAAATCCACGAATACACGCAGATGCTGGAGGAGGCGCGGCGCCATGCGCTCGACCGGCTCGTCTCCAACGCCACCTCGATGGGCGCCAACGCCATCCTGATGATGCGCTTCGACAGCGCCGAGATCGGCCAGACCATGAGCGAGATCGTCGCCTACGGCACGGCGGCGGTGATCGAACCCGCACCGTGATCGGTCTCGTGGTCTGGCTCGCGGTCATCACAGCCGTCGTGCTGGTGTGGTTCTTCTTCCGCCAGGGCGGCTACAAGCGCGATGCGCTCTCGGCGCCGCCCGGGCCGGACTGGGTCAAGACCGAGGAGCGCTTCGTCGACCCCAGCAGCGGCGAAACGCTGGACGTGTGGTTTGAGCCGAAGTCCGGAGAGCGGGCGTATGTGCGGGCGGGACGGTCCGTGTAGCAGCTGTCGAACGCGGGATCGCACCCGACGACCCAGGGACGCCGCGCCACATTCAGCTGTCGTCCCTGCGAACGCAGGGACCCATCACCACCGGCTTCGGTGGGACGACAATTGACAGTTGTGCCTCACCGATCGACTCCGCGGTATGGGTCCCTGCGTTCGCAGGGACGACAGCGGTGCGTGAAGTCGCGTCTTGCGCATCTTCACTTGCGAGCGATGAAGGCCTAGCATCGCCAACACAGAGATCGAGTGCGAGCCCCCCATGATCACCCAGCACATCGCAGCCTTCACCGACGGCCCACGCGGCGGCAATCCGGCCGGCGTCGTCATCGACGAAGCTTTGCCCGATCCCGCATCGATGCAGGCGATGGCGGCGGAGATCGGCTATTCGGAGACGGCGTTCGCAGCACCGGCAGATGACGGCAAATGGCGGGTGCGCTACTTTGCGCCGCAGGCCGAGGTGGATTTCTGTGGGCACGCGACGATTGCGCTCGGCGCGGCGCTGGCCCGGCAGCAGGGGTCCGGCAGCTTTGCGTTGCGGCTCAATCATGCCGACATCACCGTCGATGGCCTTCATTCCGCAACGGAGTGGAGCGCGTCGTTCCGCTCGCCGCCGACGCAGACACGCGCGCTGCCGTCTGTTGCGCTCGGCGAAATCCTGGCGCTGTTCGGGCTGTCGCAGGACGACCTCGATCCCGGCATCCCGCCCGTCATTGCCCATGCCGGGATGGATCATCCGGTCATCGCCCTGCGGGAGCGCAGCCGCCTCGCGGCCATCAGCTACGACTTCGGCCGGGGCCAGGAGCTGGCCAAGCGCGAGCGCTTCTGCACCTTCGCTCTCGTGCACGCCGAGACGCGGCAACTCTTCCACGCCCGCAACCCGTTTCCGTTCGGGGGCGTCTACGAGGATCCGGCGACGGGCGCCGCGGCTGCCGCGCTGGCCGGGTATCTGCGCGAGCTCAATTGGTCGGCCGAGGCGCCGATCGTGATCAGGCAGGGCGAGGACATGGGTGTGCCGTGCGGCCTGCAGGTCGACCTCGACGACACCGCCGGCGCGCCGGTCCGGGTGTCCGGCAGCGTACGATCAATCCAGCCCGGCGCGTAACGCCGGCCGCTCAGACCGATCCGGCCTGATCGGCCTTCGCGTCGGCCTCGGCGAACACCGCCTTGGCTGCGAACAGGCCGTTGAGCGCGGCGGGGAAGCCGGCATAGACCGCCATCTGCATCATCACCTCGGTGATCTCCTCGCGGCTGAGGCCGACGTTGAGCCCCGCCTGGATGTGCACCTTGAGCTGCGGGCTGGCATTGCCGAGCGCCGTCAGGGCCGCGATGGTCGCGATCTCGCGGCTGCGCAGATCGAGGCCGGGGCGCGAATAGATGTCGCCGAACGAAAACTCGATCACATAGGTGGCGAAGTCCGGCGCGATGTCGGCGAGCGCCGCGATCACGTTGTGGCCGGCCTCGCCGTCGATCCTATCGAGCGCGCGCCGGCCGCGCGACAGCCGATCCTGATCGGTGTTGGCGCCGGATGGTGTGCCGCCCGGCATCGGGCTCGTCGTCGTGGATTGGCTGGGCGTTGCTTGCGTCATGATCATTCGTCCTCTCGTTCGAACCGGCATAGCCGGCGATCTTGCCGTCGAGAACGAGAAGGCACTCCTGCAACGCGGCGACTTGCGCCCGGACCGCATCGCGATGCCGCTCCAGGAGCTGGCGCCGCTCGGGCTCGGTGGCTGCGCCGCGCGCCCGCAACTCGGCATAGCGCAGCATGTCCCGGATCGGCATTCCCGTGGCTTTCATCCGGCCGAGGAATTCGATCCAGGTCAGGATCGATGCGTCGTAGTCCCGCTGCTGCTGACGATCGCGATCGGCCCTGGGCAGCAGCCCGATCCGCTCATAGTAGCGGATCGTATGGGGTGTCAGTCCAGACTGCCTGGCCAGTTCGCCGATCTTCATGCGCACCCGTCTCCATTCACGACGCCCGGCAGGCTACGGGTTCGAGTGCGCTCTAAGTCAAGCGCCGATTTGCGGGCGGCGGGACGCATCGTAAGCGGAACACACAAGCATGAGCGAAGCGATGGGCGAGAAGGCGGACGCGACGCTCACGTCAGAGCAGTTCACTATGCACGCTATCGCGAAAATATGCGCGAGAGGCGACCAAGGATTGATACTATTTTAAGTTGCCGATCAGTCGTCGGCGCGCGACATTCTTGAATGTTCGCTCTATTGATTGGAGACTGCAGCTATGAATGGTGACACTGCCAAGGCCGATACCCCGCGCCAGCACCGCCCCCGCCTGAGCTACACGTCTCGCATCGTGATGTCAGCCATCTTCATCCTGATTTTGTTTCTCATCGTCGCATGGCTCGCTTTACCGACGCCCACGCTGGTCAGCGACGGATCAGGCGACGTATTTCAAATTGCCATCGATCAGTCGCTCCAGCGGAATGCAGCAAATTTCGATCTTTGGTACAAATCAAACATGGTGATCCAGTGCACCCTGATCTTCACTACACCGCTCGCGACGGTATTTGCGTCGATAACGACGAGGGACAACGCTGAGGAAATAAAGAAATGGTCCGTTCTCCTCACGTCGGTTACCGCAGCACTAGCGTCAGTGCAATCGACCTTTCACGTTCGTGAGAATATCGAGACGTTCATAAAATCATCAGCTGATCTTGTGCTTCTTGAGGCAGACTACTTCGTCGACCGCGCAGAATACGAAAACGCTATCCTCAATTCTGAAGGAAAGCCTCTCGATCCGGAGATCCAAAAGAAGCTTCGAGGACTTCATCAGAAGTACATGCAAAAATATATGAATATTCAGACCGCGCGAATGCGTGCATGGGCCAATGCTGGCCAGCAATCGCTGGGAACTCAGGAAACGCCGCGCGGCACGGAAAAAAACATTATCAGCCAAGACAAGCAATAGCAGTCGCACTGCGCGACCGATGAGGGATCGGATAACGGACGGTGCCTGTGCCGCCGTCTGGCGGTGGGGCAGTGCTCGCGCTGCTCGGACAACGATCTCGGTCCGGTCGAATAGTCTCATCCGTCCCGCTGGGGGAGGTGACACTGGGGGGACCGATCCCCGCATGTCGTTGACGCTCATGCGGGCTGCGAGCCTCAAGTTCTCTCGCGTACCGCACGCCGTCCTCGCGCCCACACCGCGAAGGCCACCGTCAGCGCCGCAGCCAGCGAGAACCAGGTGATCGCATATTGCATGTGCTCGTCGCGCAGATGCGGCGACAGCGGGCCGGGCTTGGGGATGCCGTTGTCGGGCACCGGTGTTTCCAGATCGATGTAGAACGGCGCGACCTCGCCCCAGCCGAGCGCCTTGGCCATGGCGTGATGATCCCTTGTGAACCAGAGCCGCTTGTCGCGGTTCTCGGCGGCGGTGAGCAGGCCGGCGGCCTCGGGGAAGCGCAGATAGCCGGTCAGGGTGACCGGCTCGCCGGTGACGAGCTTGCCGACCTGGCGGTCCTGGACGCTGCGCTCCTGCATCGTGTTGGCGACGAAGCCGGCGTCGATCACGACCGTCTCGCCAGAGGCAACACGCGCCGGCAGAAATGCCCAGGTGCCAGGGCCCGAGACGTCCTCGCGCACGGCAGAGCCGGCGCTGTAGACCATGGCGTCCGGCAGCTTGGCGTAGGTCGCGGTGAAGCCGACGCGGCGGAATTCGTCGCGCTCCGGCGTCAGCGCGGGCCATTCGCCCGGCGGCGGCAGCGGCGCAGGCACAGCCGCCACGCGATCGGTGAGCGCGGCGATCAGCGCATGCTTGGCGGCGCGGCGCTGCAGCTGCCAGACGCCGAGCCCGATGCACAGCGCGACCATGACGACGGTGAAGGCGGCAAAGGCGCGGGAGGAGGTTTTGGGGAGGGTGGTGGTCATGTGGTCATGGAGCTCTTCTGATCGAGCCATCTCTCGGTTGGGATTTGTACGCGGATGGCACGGCGGGCTCGGTCTCCGCCTCTCCCCGCGTGCGGGGAGAGGCCGGATTGCATCGTCAGATGCAATTCGGGTGAGGGGGCTCTCCGCTCGGCCGGTGCGTGTGGCTGCCCCTCACCCCAACCCTCTCCCCGTAAGAACAAGGAGAGGGAGCGCACCGTCTGCGCCGCTGACATCGGCATTCCCCAAGCAGATATTTTCCCTCTTCGCCCTCTTCCGGCGAAGCCACCGCTCATCGCGGCGTCTTGTCCACGAGTCGGCCGGGGGCGGCCTTGTGGTGGAATTGCAGGGCGATCAGCAGCGACTTCATGGCGCGCAGGGGGAGAAGCGTCGTGACCAGGATCAGCGGTCCCCACAGCGCGGCATGGACCCAGAACGGCGGCTGGTACTTGACCTCGACGATCAGCGCGGCGCCGACCACGATGGCGCCGGCGAGCATCATGATGAAGATGGCGGGACCGTCGCCGGTGTCGATGAAGGCGTAGTCGAGATCGCAGGCCTCGCAGCGCTTGCGCAAGGTCAGGAAGCCCTCGAACAGCTTGCCCCGGCCGCAGCGCGGACAGCGGCAGGCGAGACCGCGCAGCACGGTCTGGGTCAGCGTGACGGGCGGATGCGTGGTCATGGTGTCTTGCCCCCTGAGCTGCCGGACGCGACGCCTCGTGGTGAACCCATCCGGAGGCTGCGAACGCGGATCACATTTGGATCAGCCGCCGGATGCCGCCCCAACGCGAAAGGGCGGCCCGACGGCCGCCCCTCTTAACACGTTCGACGGACGCGGTGCGCGGCTTCAGTGCGCGCCGTGCGCCATGCTCTCGGCGCCGTGGCCCCAGACGTAGATGCAGATGAACAGGAACAACCACACCACGTCGACGAAATGCCAGTACCAGGCGGCGAACTCGAAGCCGAGGTGCTGCTTCGGCGTGAAGTGGCCGGCATAGGCGCGCGCCAGGCAGACGATCAGGAAGATCGTGCCGACCAGGACGTGGAAGCCGTGGAAGCCGGTCGCCATGAAGAAGGTCGAGCCGTAGATGTGGCCGGCGAACGAGAACGTCGCGTGGCCGTACTCGTAGGCCTGCACGCAGGTGAAGGTCGCGCCGAGCAGGACGGTGAGGATCAGACCATATTTGAGGCCCTTGCGATCGCCTTCGAGCAGCGCGTGATGCGCCCAGGTCACCGTGGTGCCCGAGGTCAGCAGGATCAGCGTGTTGAGCAGCGGCAGGTGCCAGGGATCGAAGGTTTCGATGCCCTTGGGCGGCCACACGCCGCCGATCAGCGCGTCGCGGGTCGCCTGCACCTCATAGCCCGGGAACAGCGCGACATTGAAATAGGCCCAGAACCAGGCGACGAAGAACATCACCTCGGAGGCGATGAACAGGATCATGCCGTAGCGGTGATGCAGCTGCACGACGCGGGTGTGGTCGCCCTTGTACTGGGCTTCCTTGATGACGTCGCCCCACCAGCTCGCCATCGTGTAGAGCACGCCGATGGTGCCGATGCCGAACACGATCGGCGCGGCGCCGAACATCTTGTGCATCCAGCCGATGGCGCCGAATGCCATGATGAAAGCCGAGACCGAGCCGACGAACGGCCAGGGGCTTGGGTCGACGAGATGGTAGTCGTGATGCTTGGCGTGCGCCTCAGCCATGGCAGGTCTCTCCCCAGATCGTTGCCGGTCGCCCCGGCACGGTGTCGTTCAACGGCGATGGTCCCCGGATCCTGGATGGCCGCGCGGTCATAGGCTGCCCCGCGGCTTGTCCGGCTCGCCCGCGGCAACCGGCTTCGGGGCGGCGTCGCGGACGGGATAGAAGGTGTAGGACAGCGTGATCGTCTTCAGCCCGTCATTCTCGTGATCAGCCGTGATCGCCGGATCGACGTAGAACACGACCGGCATCTCGCGGGTCTCGCCCGCGGCCATGGTCTGTTCGGTGAAGCAGAAGCAATTGATCTTCTGGAAATAGGCGCCCGAGGTCAGCGGCGTCACGTTGTAGGCGGCCTGCGCCATGGTGGTGCGCGCCGACTGGTTGGTGACCTTGTAGTAGACCGTGACCACCTCGCCGATCGCGACCTCGATCTCGGTCTGCTCCGGCTCGAACTTCCACGGCAGCCCGCCGGCGACGTTGGCGTCGAAGCGGACGCCGATGCGGCGCGCGAGCGGCGCCGAGGATGGCGCAGAGGTCGCGACCTGGGTGGTGCCGTTGAAGCCGGTGGCGCGGCAGAACCAGTTGTAGAACGGCACGGCGGCATAGGAGGCGCCGACCATCAGCACCACGACGGCGCCGCAGATGCCGCCGACCAGCGCATCACGGCCGAGACCACGGCGCGACGCGGCCGGCTCGGTCGGAGCCTGGGCGGCCGTCGGAAGGGTCTGGTCGTTTCGCTCCATCGCCTCGGTCTGCTTCACGAATCCTGCTTCACAAATCCTGCGTCACGTCTCTGCATGGCCGTCTACATCGGCCGCTTCAGCACGACGGGTCCCTTGACCATGGTCACCGCGAAGAACAGCACCACGAGCACGCCGAGCGCCAGCGCGATCGCGATCGAACGCCGACGACGGCTGCGCAGCTGCGCCTCGGTGAGGACGACGCCCTCCGGCTCGTTCGGATCGGCCATTGCGGTTGCCATGCGTCCTTTACCAGATCAGCGGCGCGATCATGCGCGCGACGGCCTCGAGCCCGAGCGTCGCGAACAGCGCGAACAGATACAGGATCGAGAACGCGAACAGCTTGCGGTTGGCGCGCAGCGATTGGCTGCGCTCGCGCTTGCGGAACACCTCGATCGCGAGCCAGAGCATGCCGGCGCCGAGCGCCAGCGAGACGATGCCGTAGACGGCGTCGAAATAGCCGAGCGGCCAGGGCGCCAACGCGACCGCGACCAGCACGATCGTATAGAGCAGGATCTGCAGCCGGGTCGCATCGGGACCGGCGACCACGGGCAGCATCGGCACGCCGGCGCGGGCATAGTCGTCGCTGCGGAACAGCGCCAGCGCCCAGAAATGCGGCGGCGTCCAGAAGAAGATGATCAGGAACAGCCAGAGCGGCTCGGGTGCAATCGATCCCGTGGCCGACACCCAGGCGACGACCGGCGGCAGCGCGCCTGCGGCGCCGCCGATGACGATGTTCTGCGCGGTCCAGCGCTTCAGCCACAGCGTGTAGATCACGACGTAGAAGAAGATGGTGAAGGCGAGCAGCGCGCCGGCAAACCAGTTGACGAGGATGCCGAGCGTCAGCACCGAGAAGAACGACAGCGTGATGCCGAAGGCCAGCGCCTCCTGGCGGGTGATGCGGCCGCGCGGGATCGGACGGTTGGCGGTGCGCGACATCAGCGCATCGATGTCGCCTTCCAGCGCCATGTTGAGTGCGCCGGAAGCGCCGGCGCCGACCGCGATTGACAGCAGCGAGGTGATCGCCAGCACCGGGTGGAAATGGCCGGGGGCGATCAAGAGGCCGATCAGCGCCGTGAAGATCACGAGCGACATCACCCGCGGCTTCAGCAGTGCGAGGTAATCGCCGACATCGGCCTCGGAAATCCGCGGACCGACGGCGATGGCGTTCTGATCAATGACCGACACGGCGAATCCAGACTTCAATTCAAAGGGGGCG
Organism: Bradyrhizobium oligotrophicum; assembly: GCF_051168495.1. GTDB lineage: Bacteria > Pseudomonadota > Alphaproteobacteria > Rhizobiales > Xanthobacteraceae > Bradyrhizobium > Bradyrhizobium oligotrophicum_A. The sequence goes on from NZ_JBNPVB010000002.1 coordinate 291,564, forward strand.
GAAGCAAAGCGCTATACGAACCTCGCTTCGGAGATCCGGACGGCACGCCACGGGACGCGCCGGCCGGCAGATGGCGATGCGGCACCGGAGCGGCGCCGCATCGAAAGCCGTCGGGGCTCACTGCACCTTCGGCAGCACCTCGAACTGGTGGAACGGCGGCGGCGACGACAGCGTCCATTCCAGCGTGGTCGCGCCCGGTCCCCACGGATTGGCCGCCGCCTGCTGCTTGCGCATGAAGGCATCGACGACCCCGTAGATGAAGATCAGCACGCCGAAGGCCGAGATGTAGGAGCCGAGCGAGGACACCAGGTTCCAGCCGGCATAGGCGTCCGGGTAGTCGATGTAACGGCGCGGCATGCCCGACAGGCCGAGGAAGTGCTGCGGGAAGAACACCAGGTTCACGCCGACGAAGGTGACCCAGAAATGCGCCTTGGCGATCGGCTCCGAGTACATGTAGCCGAACATCTTCGGGAACCAGTAGTACCAGCCGGCGAAGATCGCGAACACCGCGCCGAGCGACAGCACGTAGTGGAAGTGCGCGACGACGTAGTAGGTGTCCTGCAGCACGCGGTCGACGCCGGCGTTCGCCAGCACCACGCCGGTGACGCCGCCGACCGTGAACAGGAAGATGAAGCCCACCGCCCACAGCATCGGCGCGCGGAACTCGATCGAGCCGCCCCACATCGTGGCGATCCAGGAGAAGATCTTCACGCCGGTCGGCACCGCGATCACCATGGTGGCGGCGACGAAATAGGCCTGCGTCGCCGACGACATGCCGACCGTATACATGTGGTGCGCCCACACGATGAAGCCGATGCCGCCGATCGCGACCATGGCGTAGGCCATGCCGAGATAGCCGAACACGGGCTTGCGCGAGAAGGTCGACACGATCTGGCTGATCATGCCGAAGCCGGGCAGGATCAGGATGTACACTTCGGGATGGCCGAAGAACCAGAACAGGTGCTGGAACAGCAGCGGGTCGCCGCCGCCGGCCGGATCGAAGAAGGTGGTGCCGAAATTGCGGTCGGTCAGCATCATCGTGATGGCGCCGGCGAGCACCGGCAGCGACAGCAGCAGCAGGAACACCGTCACCAGGATCGACCACACGAACAGCGGCATCTTGTGCAGGGTCATGCCCGGCGCGCGCATGTTGAAGATGGTGGTGATGAAGTTGATCGAGCCGAGGATCGACGACGCACCGGCGAGATGCAGCGACAGGATCGCGAAGTCCACCGCCGGTCCCGGATGGCCCGAGGTCGACAGCGGCACATACATCGTCCAGCCGGCGCCGACGCCGTTGGCGCCGGGCTCGCCCTCGACGAAGGTCGAGGTCAGCAGCAGCGCGAATGAGGCCGGCAGCAGCCAGAACGAGATGTTGTTCATGCGCGGGAACGCCATGTCCGGCGCGCCGATCATCAGCGGCACCATCCAGTTGCCGAAGCCGCCGATCATCGCCGGCATGACCATGAAGAAGATCATGATCAGGCCGTGCGAGGTCACGAACACGTTGTAGGTGTGGTTCTCGTGGAAGAGCTGCACGCCCGGATACATCAGCTCGATGCGGATCGCGACCGACATGGCGAGGCCGATGATGCCGGCACACACCGCGAAGATCAGGTACATCGTGCCGATGTCTTTGTGGTTGGTCGAATAGATCCAGCGCCGCCATCCGGTCGGATGGTCGTGCGCGTGATCGTCATGGCCGATATGGGTCGCTACGTTCGTCGCCATTGTCCAATCCTCAGTGTCCCCATGGACCGCTCGGGGCGGCCCTCAATCCTCTCGCGTTCGTCCCGGCGCGTTTACTGCGACATGTCCGCAGCCGACGCGTAGGTGCTCGTGGGCGCGCTGGCGTATTTCTTCTTGGCGTCCTCGACCCAGGCGGTGAATTCCTGGTCGCTCACGACACGCACCGCGATCGGCATGTAGGCGTGATCCTTGCCGCACAGTTCGGAGCACTGGCCGTAATACATGCCGACCTTGGTCGCCTTGAACCAGGTCTCGTTGAGGCGGCCGGGAATGGCGTCGATCTTGATGCCGAACGACGGCACCGCGAAGGAGTGGATGACGTCGGCGCCGGTGGTCTGGACGCGGATCACCTTGTTGACCGGGACGACCATCTCGTTGTCGACCGCCAGCAGGCGCGGCTTCTTGTCCTGCGCCATCAGCGAGTCGAACTCGAACTTGCCGTTGTCCGGATAGGCGTAGCTCCAGTACCACTGCTTGCCGGTGGCCTTGATCGTGAGATCGGCGTTCGGGATGTCGAGTTCGAGGAACAGCAGGCGGAACGACGGCACCGCGATGGTGACGAGGATCAGCACCGGGATCAGCGTCCACGCCACTTCGAGCAGCGTGTTGTGCGTGGTCCGCGACGGCACCGGATTGGCGCGCGCGTTGAACTTGACGACCACGGCGACGAGCAGCGCCAGCACGAACAGCGTGATGATGGTGATGATCGCCAGCAGCAGTCCGTGGAACCAGGTGATGTTCTCCATCACCGGCGTCGCCGCCTCCTGCAGCTTGTATTCCCACGGCGCCGGCTGCCCGGTCTCCGCAAACGCCGATCCACCCGACACGAGCGTCACGCCCGCTACGGCCAACCCCAGCAAGCAGGCGCTCAACTGGCCTTTCGACATCTTCATGCCGTCGCGCTCCCTTCAGAACTTTCCCCCTCGGCGCGCCGGCCGATTCACGCGGCGCGCCGTTCGATCCGCTCTCCTGACAAATGGCCTTCGGGCGGATGCATAGAAAAGCACCTGGGCCAGTTCACTGGAATGACGAAATCTTTCTTCTCAAACCATAATTCTTGATCTATCGCAATGCAGTCTTGTGCCGGATGTCGCGTGCGGCGTTCGCCGTCGCCACGCAGCGATTTTTCCGGGAAATTGCCGCATGCCGTGGTTTCGCGGACAACGAGCGCTTGACAGACGTGCGGCGCGATGTAGGCAACGGAATACGGCCGTTTGCGAGAGGCTGATTCGGCGAGCGCAGCGGCAGTGCACCGGGGTGCGGCCATATTTCGTGTCGTTTCGTGCCGTACGCTGGTGACGCTGTCCTCATGACGCCATCATTGCCGTATCATGGCGTCTGACGCGCGGACCACCCACAGGAAATTGTCATGGCACCGACCCGGACCAGGGTTTCAACGGACAGGGCAGCTGACATGTCGACCCCAGCTGCGAGTGACTCGCGCCGTTTGAGCCGATTCAGCGCGGCCCGCGCGCGACTCACGCGCATCGCCGCGATGACCTCTGCCGCGGCGGCTGCGATCACGGTGGTGATGACGACGGTCATCGGCATGCCGGGAACGGCGTTGGCGCAAGGCGCGGTGCGCTCGGTGCATGGCGACTGGCAGATCCGCTGCGACACGCCGCCGGGCGCGCAGGCCGAGCAGTGCGCGCTGATCCAGAGCGTGGTGGCCGAGGACCGCTCCAATGCCGGCCTCACCGTGATCATGCTGAAGACCGCGGACCAGAAGAGCCGGCTGATGCGCGTGGTGGCGCCGCTCGGCGTGCTCCTGCCGTCGGGCCTCGGCCTGAAGCTCGACAATCAGGACGTCGGCCGCGCCGGCTTCGTGCGCTGCCTGCCGAATGGCTGCGTCGCCGAGGTGGTGCTCGAGGACAAGCTGCTCGGACAGCTCAAGACGGCGAAGACCGCCACCTTCATCATCTTCGAGACCCCGGAGGAAGGCATCGGCTTCCCGCTGAGCCTCAACGGGCTCGCGGATGGCTTCGACAAACTGCCCTGACGTCACGACCAGTTGACAGCGCCCCTCATCGCACATTGCCGTGATCGGATCGATGTGAAGCCGGATGCCGGTTCAGCGGCGGCTGTCGAGCGCCAGCGCCATCACCAGCAGGGTCTTGTCGAACCCGTCATCGCCGGCCTCCCGCGGCTGCACCGCCTTGAGCAGGAATCCCGCCTTCTGGTAGAGCCTGATCGCATTGGTGTTGCTGCGGTAAACCGTGAGCTCGACGCGCGAGAAGCCGGCTGCCTGCGCCGCCTCCAGCGCTGCGGTCATGAGGCGCCGGCCGATGCCCTGGTGCCTGTGCTGCGGCAATAGACCCATGCCGAGCACACCGATCCGGGCATCGATCGGCCCTGATTTGGGCGTTACGTCGCACCAGCCGACCACTTCCCCGGCCGAAATTGCCACGAATTGCGGATATCCCTCGTGGATGTTGTTCAGAATGAAGGCGCGCGTCGAGTCGAGCGGCGGCGCCTGCACGAAGGACAGGTAACGCCGCTCACGCGCGACGAAGTCGAGCGTGCGGTGGAAGCTCTCGATGTGAGCGGACGTGATGGGAACGATCTCAACCATGTCAGTTCGGTAATCATCCAGCCCCTCGCGCCCCCGCGTCAAAACAACTATCTTGGAATGAACGCTCCGACAACGGATTGACCCATGACTGCTCCCACGACTTCTCTGCTCGAGCGCGCCAATCTGGATCGTGATGCGGTCCGGAACGAGGTCGCGCGCGGCCTGGCCGGCGCCGACGACGGCGAATTGTTCTTCGAATACAGCCAGACCGAGGCGCTGACCTTCGACAATGGCCGGCTGAAGCAGGCAACCTATGATACCAGCCAGGGTTTCGGCCTGCGCGCGGTGAAGGATGACGCGGTCGGCTACGCCCACTCCTCCGACGTGTCGCTGCCCGCTTTGATGCGCGCGGCGGACGCCGTCAGCGCCGTGCGCGGCGGCTATTCCGGCACGTTCGCCAGCGCGCCGCCGCACACCAATGTGCGCCTCTATGGCGACGACAATCCGCTGGATGCGCCGGGCTTCGAGAGCAAGGTCAAACTGCTCGGCGAGATCGACGCCTATCTCCGCGACAAGGATCCGCGCGTACGCCAGGTGACGGTATCCCTCGGCGCGACGTGGCAGGTGGTCGAGATTCTCAGGCCCGACGGCGAGAGTTATCGCGACATCCGTCCGCTGGTGCGCGTCAACGTCTCCGTGGTTGCAGGCCAGGGCGACCGCCAGGAGAGCGGCAGCAAGGGCTATGGCGGCCGTGAGCCCTACGCCCGCTTCATTGAGACCAAGGCCTGGCGCGAGGCCGCCGACGGCGCGCTGCGCGAAGCGCTGGTCAATCTCGAATCTGTCCCCGCCCCTGCCGGCGAGATGGACGTCGTGCTCGGCGCCGGTTGGCCCGGCGTGATGCTGCACGAAGCCGTTGGCCATGGCCTGGAAGGCGACTTCAACCGCAAGAAGACCTCCGCCTTTGCCGGACTGATGGGCAAGCCGGTCGCCGCCAAGGGCGTCACCGTGGTCGATGACGGCACCATGGCCTCGCGCCGCGGCTCGCTGTCGATCGATGACGAGGGCACGCCGACCAGCCGCACCGTGCTGATCGAGGACGGCATCCTGGTCGGCTACATGCAGGACCGCCAGAACGCGCGGCTGATGAACATGGCGCCGACCGGCAACGGCCGCCGTCAGGGCTATGCCCATGTGCCGATGCCGCGCATGACCAACACCTACATGCTGGCCGGCGAACGCGACCCGGCCGAGATCATCGCGTCCGTCAAGAACGGCATCTATGCCGTCAATTTCGGCGGCGGGCAGGTCGACATCACCTCGGGCAAATACGTCTTCCAGTGCACCGAGGCCTACAGAATCGAGAACGGCAAGGTCGGCGCGCCGGTCAAGGGCGCGATGCTGATCGGCAACGGCCCGACCGACCTCAACCGCATCAGCATGATCGGTAACGACCTGTCGCTCGACACCGGCATCGGCACCTGCGGCAAGAACGGCCAGGGCGTCCCGGTCGGCGTCGGGCAGCCGACGTTGCGCATGGACCAGATCACGGTTGGAGGCACGGGCCGATGAGCCTCGACAAGATGTCCACGAACAAGATCGGCATGAACAAGATCAGCACGAAGGCCCCGCGCAAGGAAACGACCTGGGGCGGGCAGATCGCCCAGCTCGCCGCCGTTGTCGCCGTCGTCTTCCTCGCCAAGGGCGCGATTGCCGAGCCGTTCTATGTGCCCTCGGGCTCGATGGAGCCGACGCTGCTGATCGGCGATGCCCTGCTGGCGTCGAAATTCCCCTACGGCTACGGCACCTCGTCGCTGCCGATGCAGATCACGCTGCCGGAGACAGGCCGGCTGTTCGGCGAGACGCCGAAGCGCGGCGACGTCGTGGTGTTCCGCTGGCCGGGCGACACCTCGCAGGCCTGGGTCAAGCGCGTCGTCGGCCTGCCCGGCGACCGCATCCAGATGCGCCAGGGCCAGCTCTACATCAACGGCGAGGCCGCCGGATTGAAGCCGGACGGCATCGGCGATGCCGAGGACGACAGCGGCCGCAACGAGCCGGCCTATCGCTACGTCGAGACGCTGCCGAACGGCGTGTCACATCTGATCTTCAAGATGCGCGACAACGGCCGGCTCGACAACACGCCGGAGGTCACGGTGCCGACCGGCAAGCTGTTCGTGCTCGGCGACAACCGCGACAACTCCGCCGACAGTCGCGTCTCGCTGCGCGACGGCGGCGTCGGCTTCTTGCCGATCGACAATCTGGTCGGCCGCGCTGACGCGGTGGTCGGGTCCTGGGATCTCGGCTTCAAGAACCAGCCGGTCTGGGCCTGGCTGTCGGGCTTCCGGCTGGATCGCTTCTTCACTGCGGTGCGCTGAAGGGCGAGGCGGCTTTCGCGATGACGTCATTGCGAGCACGCTCGCCATGACGAAGCCGATCGACAACGGTAGACTGCGATCAGCCCGCATAGCATCGCCCTCCGTTGCCATGACCGAAGACGACTTCATCGCGGCCGCGCTCCGCAATCCCGTCAACCTCGCCATCATGGACGTGCTGCGCGAAACGGCGCTGCCCGACGCCTGGATCGTCGCGGGATGCCTGACGCAAACCGTGTGGAACATGCGCACCGGCCGTCCCATCGACCATGGCATCAACGACTACGACATCTTCTATTTCGACCCTGACACGTCCTGGGAGGCCGAAGACGTGGTCATCCGGCGTATCGCATCCCGCCTCGATGGTATCGACGCCGAGGTCGAAGTGCGCAACCAGGCCCGCGTCCACCTCTGGTATCCCGCCAAGCACGGCCGCCCGTACCCGCCGCTGATGCGCTCCACGGACGGCATAGACCGCTTCCTTACGGCGAACACTCAGGTCGGCCTGCGTCCTGTCGCCGGCAAATACGAGCTCCATGCACCCAAAGGTCTCTCTGACATCGAGCAGATGATCGTACGGCCGAACTACACAGCTAACTTTTCGGCAGCGAACTACGCGGCCAAGGCTGAACGCTGGAAGGCACTATGGCCGGAGATCACGGTGATCGCCGCAGAGGAATGACCGGCGCTTAGGGAGGAGCCATCGCTCTCTCCGCCCGTCACGTCCCGGAATGACATTGAGTGTGTTGTGCGCCCTTGCCCGACACTAACTAGATCGACGTCGTCAGTTCCGTCAGCCAAGCGGGTGAAACATCGACCAGCCACGCCTCCAGCTGCTTGTCGGCGCCGCTGAGGATCGCCGCCGCCACGATCACGAAGGCAGCGCCCATCAGCATCTTGCCGAGCTTGCCGGCGGACAGCAGCCGCGCACGGAGCCGCGCCATGGTCGTTCGCGACACCGCCCCGAGCAGGACCAGCGGCAAGCCCGCTCCGAACCCGAACGCCAGCATAGTCAGAGTCACGCGAACGAGGTCGCGCCCTTGCGAGGCCAGGAGCGACGCGGCTCCCAATGTCGGCCCGACACAGGGCGACCAGACTGCTCCGAGCAGCAGCCCCATCATGAACTGACCGCCGGCGCCGGAGGCAGTGAAGTCCTGCGAGTGCCGGTCGGCCCAGCGCTGCACCGGGCCGCCGGCGACGGCGAGTTGCGCCTGCCAGGACGGCACCAACAGGACCACACCGATCGCCAGCATGATGACCGCCGCGACGAGGCGGAACGCTCCGGCATCGAGGCCGATGCCGCTGCCTGCGAGCGCGATGAACAGGCCGATGCCGGTGAACGACAGGGCAAGGCCGGCCGCGAGCGCCAGCGTGCCGCGCGGATGCGCTGATGCCCCCGCCCCCAGCACGATCGGCACCAGCGGCAGCACGCAGGGCGACAGGATCGAGAGCAGGCCGGCGACGAACGCCAGCACCAGCGCGATCATGTCGCGTTACAGGCTCTTGTCGAGCAGCGCCGCGATCGAGGCTTCCTTGGTATCACCGACGGAGCGTCCGGCCTCGGTTGCGCCCTTGAAGGCGATCAGGGTCGACTGCATCTGCGCGCCGAACGCTTTGACGACCGGCTTCATGTCGTCGAAATCGACGCGGAAAATCTTCAGGCTCTTGAATTTCGGCTCGGCCGCGAGCTTGTCGATGATCGGCTTTTGCGCCTTGCAGGTCGGGCACCAACTGGCATCGATTTTGATGAGGATCGGCTGGCCGGCGGTCTGCGCCGCCTTGAAGGCCGCGTCTGAGTAGGGCGTGGTCTCGACAGCCCATGCCGTCCCAAGCCCTCCGACGGCGACTGTGGCAGCAAGCGCTGCGGTGACGAAGAACCTGCGCGAATACGTCATGGCAAACCCCGATCTCTGCGTTGCGACAGGCAGCCGACGGCCAGAGCCGTCCAGCGCCGCAACTCGAATACGAGCGCAGCCGATGCAATGTTACGAGGCGGCGGAGAAAAACATTCTGGCGTCCCCAGGGCCTGAACAGGTCAGCGCACCACGCCCGACGTGAATCCCGCCCTCCGCCGCGGCGGCTTGATTTCCTTCTTCAGGAAGCAATGCGCCTCCTTGCCGGCATAGCCCGGGCGGGCGAAGGTCCAGGCGCGGCATTTGTTGTCGCCGGTGCAGGCGGCCTTGCAGATCTCTTCCGCGTCGGCTGATTTCTCCGCGCTCTTGTCGGCCGCCTTGTCGCTGCTCTTCTCGCCCCCCTTGTCCGCGACCTTGTCGTTGGCCTTCAGATCGGAGGTCTTGATGTCGAAGCTGCGATAGTCACCGCCGGGACGGTCGATCGAGGTCTCGACGGCGTCGTTGCGGATCTCGACGACGCCGGAGCCGCGCACGCCGGAGACACAGCAATTGTCGGGAACGCGCGCCGGCACGCTGTTCTTCAGCCAACACACGGCGCCCGCTTCCATGACCGTCGGATAGTTGAAGCTCCAGGCGCGGCAGCGCCGGTCGTGCTCGCACAGCAGCGCGCAATCGGCCGGATCGCCCGAGGCGATCGGCGCGCTCATGTAGTCGCCACCCGGACGGTCGGAATAGCTCTGCGCCGCCACGGGCATCAGGCACGCAGCGGCAAGCAGGCACGCAGCAGCGAGCGGGCACGCAAATGCCCGCAACCATGCCCCGATGAAGCGCCCCGCGCGCCGCCGCTGAAACATCCGACCCATTGTTGACGCTTGAGTTTTCTTCACTGTTCTTGGGCCGTCATTTGATCGCCACGAACCTGTATGGCGGATGAACGGGCCCGGCGGATGGGCCGCGCTGAAGGCAGGACAGCGGCGCCCGAGCGCCGGTCCGGAGGTGGAGACACAAACCGCAACAAAAAAGCACGCGTCGGCCGCCCGGCGGACATGTCACAGGACCTCACCAAACCTGCGACAAACCGCAGGCTCGGCTCCACAAAAGACGCCCGGCCCCGGCCGTCGTGGCTCAGAATGCGTATTCGTCGTAGGCCGGCTCGACCGAGCCGCGCCAGGGGCCGTTGAACTTCTCCAGCATCTCCTCGGCCGGTGAACGGCCGCAATCGATGATCTGGTCGAGCGGCTCGAGATAGCGGCTTTCGTCGCGTCCGAGATGGTCGATGCGGCCGCGCCGGCGCAGGCCGTGGTGCGCCAGGGTCAGGCATTCCTTGGCGATCTCGAACACGTAGCGGCCGCGGATCTTGGCCTTGAAGCCCAGCCGCGGCACGTCGTCCCGCAGGTCCTGACGCTCGCCGGCGCTCCAGCCCTTGACCAGATCCCAGGCGGCATCGAGGCTGGTGTCGTCATAGAGCAGGCCGACCCAGAGGGCCGGCAGCGCCGGTAGGCGGCCCCACGGCACGCCATCGGCGCCGCGCATTTCGAGATAGCGCTTCAGCCGCACCTCGGGAAACGCGGTCGAGAGATGATTGGCCCAGTCCGACAGGGTCGGACACTCACCCGGCATCGCCGGATTCCTGCCCTCGAAGAAATCGCGGAACGAGGTCCCGGAGACGTCGATATAGGTCTCGTCGCGCTTGACGAAATACATCGGTACGTCGAGCGCGTAGTCGACCCAGCGCTCGAAGCCCATGCCGTCCTCGAACGCCCAGGGGATCATGCCCGAGCGCTGATTGTCGGTGTCGCGCCAGATCTCGGAGCGGAACGACAGATAGCCGTTCGGCCTGCCTTCGGTGAACGGCGAATTGGCGAACAAAGCGGTGGCGATCGGCTGCAGCGCGACCGAGACCCTGAGCTTCTTGACCATGTCGGCTTCCGAGGAGAAGTCGAGATTAGTCTGCACGGTGCAGGTCCGGTACATCATGTCCAGCCCGTAGCGGCCGACCTTCGGCATGTAGCCGGTCATGATCTTGTAGCGGCCCTTGGGCATCACGGGAATCTGTTCGCGCGACCAGGATGGCGTCATGCCGAGCCCGAGAAAGCCGATGCCGAGCGGCGTCGCGATCTCGCGCACCTGGGCCAGATGCGCCATCAGCTCGCTCTGGGTCTGGTGCACGGTCTCGACCGGCGCGCCGGACAGCTCGAACTGGCCGCCGGGCTCCAGCGAGATCGCGCCGCCGCCGGTGACGTCATAGAGCCCGATGATGTTACCGCGCTCCATGATCGGCTCCCAACCGAGCAGGAGCTTCATGCCTTCGAGCAGCGCGCCGATGCCGCGCGCGCCCTCGTAAGGCACCGGATGGTGGCCATCGAGCGTGAACGGCGTCTTCTCGTGCTCGGTGCCGATGCGAAAGGCGGATGGCGGCTTCACGCCGGCCGCAAGCCACGCCACCAGCTCGTCGCGCGACTGCAGCGGGGTCATATCGATCTGGTCACGCGCCATGGGAGTCTCGGTTCAGAAGCGCTTCGAGGGTCGCGCGTGGTGACAGGAAAGGCCGCGGCCCCGAGGGGGCCGCGGATGTGAATGGGAACGGATGCTTCATCGGGTCGACGCGCCCTCTCCGGCAGACAATGGGACCGCCTGACCGCAGGAACAGCCGAGCCGGTCGAGCAGCGCGCAGAGCTTGGCGGCGTCGGTATCCGACAGCTTGGAGCCGACATGCTTCTCGATGGCGGCCGAATAGGCCGACCACATCCGCTTCTGCAGCTCGCGCCCGGCCTCGGTGATCTCGACGAACTGGCCCCGCTTGTCCATCTTGCATTCGCGCCTGACGACCAGACCTTCGTCGACGAGCCGGTCGATCAGCCGGGAGGTAGAATATTGCGGTATCAGCATCTGCCGTTCGAGCTCGACCGGACGCAGCTCACCCGACGGCGCCCGGGACAGCTCCAGAAGCGCATCATACCAGGCGAGCGGCGGAAAACCGGCCTTCTTCAGCTCCTGCTCGACACAGTCGAGCACCCGGCTCTGGACCCGCATCAGGCGGATCCAGGCGGCGGTCGCCTCGGTCGATGGTTTGCGTCTCATGGGCCGGCTCGTGTCCTCAGGGGTCCCCGTTCTAGCGCATTCGATGCAGCTGCATCAATCTCGACGATTCCATGCAAATGCATGCAACGACCGCGTTTGGCCCGCCGATCGGTTCCACCCACAACGACGGTCTCACGGCGGGAATACAAGATGAAGCTTTATTATTCACCCGGCGCCTGCTCGCTCTCACCCCGCATCGCCCTGCTCGAGGCCGCCCTGCCCTACGAGCTCGTCAAGGCCGATTTGCGCGCCAAGACCTCGGAAAATGGCGACGATTATCTCGAGGTCAATCCGGGGGCCAAGTGCCGGCGCTAGGACTGCCGAGCGGCGAAACCGTGACCGAAGGCCCGGTCATCGTCCAGATGATCGCCGACCAGGCTTCGGTCAAGAACCTCGCCCCGGCCCGCGACAGCGGCGAGCGCTACAAGCTGTTGGAGTGGCTGAACTTCATCACCTCGGAGCTGCACAGGAATTTCGGCTCGATGTTCTCGCCGGCGCTGGCCGACGACGCCAAGGCGTTCTTCAAGGACCGCGTGATGGGCAAGTTCAAATATATCGACGGCCAGCTCGCCGGGCGCGATTACCTGATGGGCGAGCAGTTCACCGTGGCCGACGGCTATTTGTTCACCATCCTGACCTGGGCGGACCGGATGAAGTTCGACCTGTCGGCGATGCCGAATCTGGCGGCCTACAAGAACCGTGTCGCCGCGCGGCCGAAGGTGCAGGAGGCGCTGACGAAGGAAGGGCTGATGAAGGCGGGGTGAGGCCTGTCTCGGCGTCCTCGAAGACTTGAACAGTGCAGGCGATGCGATCCCTCTGTTCTCTGGCAGAGGGATCGTCATCTTAGCGGATGGATCTCAAGAAGTACGGCTTTGCCACACCTGCGGATTGCGGCTCGTGTGAAAGACGGCCACGACGTATACGACCGCGCCGGTCTCCCGAAAGATGAGCAGATATGGAAAGCGCCGGAGCAGCGCCCGCCGCGTTCGATAGGGCGAGGCGGGGAATTGTTTGGGGTTATCACCGATCCTCAAGACGGTAACTCGCAGCGCCTCGCGGAAAGAGGAAACGATCTCGGGCGCGTGCGCTTCGTACCAGGCCAGAGCGTCTTCGAGATCACCACGCGCGGCGGCCGTCAAGAAAACCTGCGGCATCCCATCAGCGCCGCTTATTCAGCTCGACCTCGACCTCGTCCCAGGACATGGCTCCTTGTACATCGGCTTCGAAGGTCACCATGCGGCGGGCAAGTTCCGCCTCCTGAGCAGGAGTCAGACTGACGTCTTCGGGCGCCAAGCTGTCCCACAGCTCGCCAATGAGATCGAGCCGTTCCTTTTTTGTCAGCTTGGCGATGTCGATCGTGTCGGCCATGACCCCAATATAGCGCGACAGACCGGAAAAGACGACCCCAAGATAGCGGGCGTCTGCGGCATCTCGGCAAGCCCCCGCGTGAGCGTCACGAGGGCTCGCCAGGGATCACAGCTTAGGCCGCGGCCTTCTTCGGCGGGAAGCGGCCGTAGAAGGTTTCGTTCTTGGCGGCCATTTCCTCCAGCAGCTTCGGCGGGGTGAAGCGCGAGCCGTACTTCGCCGTGTACTTGTGGCACAGCTCGACGAATGTCTTCGTACCCATGAAGTCGATGTAGGACAGCGTGCCGCCGGTGAACGGCGCGAAGCCGAAGCCGAGGATGGAGCCGACATCGGCCTCGCGCACGTCGGTGATGACGTGGTCCTCGACGGTGCGCGCGGCCTCCACCGCCTGTACCACCAGGAAGCGCTGCTTCAGCTCCTCGACATCGAGCGTATCGGGATCGAGGTGCTTCGGCTGCAGCTTGGCAAGATCCGGCCACAGGCTCTTCTGACCCTTGCCCTTCTCGGGATAGTCATAGAAGCCCTTGGCGTTCTTGCGGCCGAAGCGGCCCTGCTTCTCGACCAGTTCGACCATCAGCTTCTTGTGGTCCTGGTTGATCGCGTTGGGTCCGAGATCGTGCTCGGTCGCCTTCATGATCTTGAGGCCGAGATCGAGTGCAACCTCGTCGGACAGCGACAGCGGGCCGACCGGCATGCCGGCCATCTTGGCGGCGTTCTCGATCATCGCCGGCGGCACGCCTTCGAGGAACATCTCGTTTCCTTCCGCGATGTAGCGCATCACGCAGCGGTTGGCGAAGAAGCCGCGGGAATCGTTGACCACGATCGGCGTCTTGCCGATGGTGCGGACATAGTCGAGCGCGGTCGCCAGCGCGACGTCGCCGGTGGCCTTGCCCATGATGATCTCGACCAGCATCATCTTCTCGACCGGCGAGAAGAAGTGGATGCCGATGAAGCGGCCCTGGTCCTTGAACTCCTCGGCCAGCGAAGTGATCGGCAGGGTTGAGGTGTTGGAGGCGAAGATCGCGCCGTCCTTCAGATAGGCTTGCGCCTTGGCGTAGGTCTCGGCCTTGACCTTGCGGTCCTCGAACACGGCCTCGATGACGAGGTCGCAATCCCTGAGCACCGCGTAGTCGGCGGTCGCCGTGATGCGGCCCATGATCGCCTCGGCCTCGCCCGGCTTGGCGCGGCCCTTCTTGACCAGGCCGTCGATCACGCTCTGCGCATGCGCCCGGCCCTTGTCGGCGCTCTCCTGGTCGCGGTCGATCAGCACGACCTCGAGTCCGCCGCGGGCCGAGACGTAGCCGACGGATGCGCCCATGAAGCCGGCGCCGATGACGGCGATCTTCTTGATCTTGGTTGCCGGCACCTCGGCGGGGCGGCGTGCGCCCTTGTTCAGTTCCTGCATCGACAGGAACAGGCTGCGGATCATCGCGGCCGCTTCCTTCGAGCGCAGGATCTTGGTGAAGTAGCGCGATTCGACGCGCAGCGCGGCGTCGATCGGCAGCTGCAGGCCCTCATACACGCAGCTCATGATGGCGCGCGCGGCCGGATAATTGTCGTAGGTCTCGCGGCGATAGATGGCGTTGCCCGCCGGGAACATCATCATGCCGTTCTTGGAGAACACCGGGCCGCCGGGCAGCTTGAAGCCCTTCTCGTCCCACGGCGCGACGGCCTTGCCGCCGCCCTTGATCCAGTCCTTCGCGGCCTTGATGAGATCCGCGGCCGGCACGATCGCATCGACCAGCTTGAGCGCCTTGGCCTTGTCGAGCGTCAACGCCTCGCCCTTCAGCAGCAGGTTCATCGCGTCCTGTGGCTGCACGATGCGCGGCACGCGCTGGGTGCCGCCGGCGCCGGGGAACAGGCCGACCTTGATCTCGGGCAGGCCGAGGCGGGTCTTTGGATTCTCGGCCGCGACGCGATGATGACAGGCGAGCGTCAGCTCGAAGCCGCCGCCGAGTGCGAGGCCATTGATCGCCGCGACCCACGGCTTGCCCGAGGTTTCCATCGCCCGGTAGATCTGCGAGAAGCGCCGGCTGTTGTCGAACAGCATCTGGTTGGCGGCTTCGTCGCCCTTGCTCTTCAGCAGCTCGGCATAGGTTCGATTCATGCCCTCGAGCATCGACAGATCGGCGCCGGCGCAGAACGCCTCCTTGGCCGAGGTGACGACGACGCCCTTGATGGCAGCGTCAGCGGTGGTGTCCTTGACGAGCGTCTCGAGCTCGATCGCCGAGGTCTCGTCGAGCACGTTCATCGAACGTCCGGGAATGTCCCAGGTGATCAGCGCAATGCCGTCCGCATCGGTTTCGAGTTTGAAGTTCTTGAAGGCCATATTGATCTCCCTCGGTGCCGGCAGCCGATCGGCGCGGCGTTGTCCTGTATTCGTAGGGTGGGTTAGCGCAGCGTAACCCACCGATTCTCGCAACACGGCGGGTTACGCCTTCGGCTAACCCGCCCTACGGCAATTATACCCGCTCGATAATCGTCGCGGTGCCCATGCCGCCGCCGATGCACAGCGTGACCAAAGCCGTGGCCTTGCCGGTGCGCTCCAATTCGTCGAGCACGGTGCCAAGGATCATCGCGCCGGTGGCGCCGAGCGGGTGGCCGAGCGCGATGGCGCCGCCATTGACGTTGATCTTGTCCTTGTCGATCTCGAACGCCTGCATGTAGCGCAGCACGACCGAGGCAAAGGCCTCGTTGAGCTCGAACAGGTCGATGTCCGATTTCTTCATGCCGGAGCGCTCGAACAGCTTCTCGGTGACGTCGACCGGGCCGGTCAGCATCATCGCCGGCTCCGAGCCGATATTGGCGAAGGCGCGGATCCTGGCGCGGGCTTTCATGCCGTATTTCGCGCCGGCCTCCTTGCTGCCGAGCAGCACCGCGCCGGCGCCGTCGACGATACCTGAGGAGTTGCCGGCGTGGTGCACGTAGTTGACGCGCTCGATTTCCGGATGCGACTGGATCGCCACCGCATCGAAGCCGCCCATCTGCGCCATCGCCGCAAAGGACGGCTGCAGTTGCGCCAGCGACTGCATCGTCGTCGACGGCCGCATGTGCTCGTCCTTGGCGAGGATGGTCAGGCCGTTGATGTCCTTGACGGGCACGACCGACTTGTCGAAACGGCCCTCCTCCCAGGACTTCGCGGCGCGCTGCTGGCTCTGCACGGCATAGGCGTCGACGTCGTCGCGCGAGAAGCCGTATTTGGTGGCGATCAGATCGGCCGAGATGCCCTGCGGCATGAAGTAGGACGGCACCGCCATCGAGGGGTCCATCGGCCAGGCGCCGCCGGAGGCGCCGATGCCGACGCGGCTCATCGATTCCGCGCCGCCGCCGATGACGAGCTCATGCTGGCCGCTCATGATCTGCGCGGCGGCGAAGTTCACGGCATCCAGGCCCGAGGCGCAGAAGCGGCTGATCTGGATGCCGGGGACGGCCTCGCCGAGGCCTGCGTTCAGCGCCGCGAAGCGCGCGATGTCGGAGCCGGCCTCGCCGACGGGATCGACCACACCGAGCACGACGTCATCGACGGCGTCCTCGGGGATGTTGTTGCGGTCCTTGAGCGCCTTCAAGGGAACGGTGGCGAGCGCGAGCGCGGTCACCTCATGCAGCGCGCCGTCGGCCTTGCCGCGGCCGCGGGGAGTACGCACGTGGTCGTAGATAAAGGCCTCAGGCATCACGCCCTCCTCATCTGGTCTGGTTCTTGTTGGCAGTGACGACGACAGCCGGCGCACGAACAGCACCGGCTGTCGTCTCGTCCTCAGAAGGCTTCCGCCGGCAATTCCATCACGGTCGCGCAGCCGGCCTGCAGGCGGGCGAGATGCGCGGCGGTCTCAGGGATCACGCGCTCCATGAAGAAGCGGCCGGTCACCAGCTTGGTGGTGAGATAGGTCGAGCTGTCGCCGGCCGCAATCTTGTCCTGCGCCACCTTGGCCATCTTCGCCCACATGTAGCCGAAGGTGACCAGCGCGAAGAGATGCATGTAGTCGGTCGCGGCAGCACCCGCATTGTCCGGCTTGGTCATCGCGTTCTGCATCAGCCACGTCGTGGCCTGCTGCAGATGGCCGAGCGCGGTCGACAGCGGCGTGATGAACGGCTTCATCTCCTCACTGCCGCCATGCTCCTTGGCGAAGGAGCCGACCTCGTTGAACAACGCCATCACGGCACGGCCGCCGTCGCGCGGCAGCTTGCGGCCGACGAGATCCAGCGCCTGGATGCCGTTGGCGCCTTCGTAGATCATGGCGATGCGCGCATCGCGAACGAACTGCTCCATGCCCCATTCGGCGATGTAGCCGTGGCCGCCATACATCTGCTGCGCCTGGACGGCGTTGGCGAAGCCCATGTCGGTCATGTAGCCCTTCATGACCGGGGTCATCAGGCCCATGTGGTCGTCGGCCGCCTGGCGGTCCTTCGGGTCCTGCGAGCGATGGGCGACGTCGCTCTTCAGCGAGGTCCACACCACCATCGCGCGCGCCGCCTCGTTGAAGGCGCGGATCGACAGCAGCGTGCGGCGCACGTCGGGATGCACGATGATCGGATCGGCCGCCTTGTCCGGCGCCTTGGCGCCGGTCAGCGAGCGGCCCTGGATGCGCTCGCGCGCATAGGCGGCCGCGTTCTGATAGGCGACCTCGGATTGCGCGAGGCCCTGCACGGCGACGCCGAGCCGGGCCTCGTTCATCATCACGAACATGCCCTGCATGCCCTTGTTCTCTTCGCCGATCAGCCAGCCGGTGGCGTTGTCGTAGTTCATCACACAGGTCGAGTTGCCGTGGATGCCCATCTTGTGCTCGATCGAGCCGCAGCTGACGCCATTACGCGGACCGACGGTGCCATCCGGCTGCACGAGGAACTTGGGCACCACGAACAGCGACACGCCCTTGATGCCGGCCGGCGCGCCCTCGATGCGGGCAAGCACGAGATGGATGATGTTGGGGGCCAGGTCGTGCTCGCCGGCCGAGATGAAGATCTTGGTGCCGGAGATCCTGAAGCTGCCGTCGTCCTGGCGCACCGCCTTGGTGCGCAAGAGGCCGAGATCGGTGCCGCAATGCGGCTCGGTCAGGTTCATGGTGCCGGTCCACTCGCCGGCCACCATCTTCGGCACGTAGGTCTTCTTCTGCTCCTCGCTGCCATGCACGATCAGCGCGGCGGTCGCGCCCATGGTGAGGCCACCATACATCGCAAACGCCATGTTGGCCGAGCACTGGAATTCGTTGACGGTCTGGCTCAGCGTCACCGGCAGGCCCTGCCCGCCATATTCCGTCGGTGCCGACAGGCCGAGCCAGCCGCCTTCCGTCAGTTGCTTGTAGGCCTCCTTGAAGCCCTTCGGCGTGGTCACGCTGCTGTCGTCATGGCGCTTGCAGCCTTCGAGATCGCCCACGCGATTGAGCGGCTGCAGCACCTCTTCGGCGAGCTTGGCGGCTTCGCTGATGATGGCCTCGCGAACGTCGGCCGAGGCATCGGAGAAGCCGGGCAGATTGTCGTAGCGGTCGATCTGGAACACGTCGTTGAGCAGGAAGGTGACATCTTCCACGGGGGCTTTGTAGATCGGCATCGGAGTCTCCGGCAGGAAGGCTGAAGTTTCAGACGGGACGTTTCTCGGACGCGGCAATCATGTGGCCGCGGACTGTAGCGATTTCTCCGGGCTTGCGGCAGCCGTTAGTTTGCGGCTGGTGGTCGCGTCACGACGGTTTGCTCATGGCGGCCAGTTGCTCCTCCATCAGGCGGTGCAGCAGATTGATCGCCTTGAGCGGCCGCACCATCACCTTGAAGTGAGTGATCAGCCCGGCGTGATCGAAGCTGATGATGTCGACACCGTTGAGCCGGATGCCCTCGATCTCGTTCTCGAATTCGAGCACGGCCCCCGTGGCGTTGCGCCACTCGCGGACATACTTGAATCCCGGGCCGCCTAAGACTTTCTCAGCACTCGCGAGATATTTGAACGTGATGTCGCGGCCGCGCTGCGGCGTATGCACGACGGGACTTTCGAACACGGCGTCGGGATGCAGCAGCTCCCAAAGTGCGCCATGATCGTGAGACCTCATATAGCCGTACCATCCGTCGAGGCCGGTCATTGTCATTGGGCGTCTCCTCGGGCGGGACAGGTCAGCACCACAACCACCCCATATGCACATTGACGCATATGCGCCAATGTGCATAATGTCAAGCGTGCATCGGGGCAGACGCCGATCAGAAAAACGGGAGAAGTTTCCGGCCATGGCCCTTGGCGACGCCATCCTCGCTTGTCTCACCGAACATCCGATGACGGGCTACGAGCTCGCCAAGACCTTCGACTCCTCGATCGGCTTCTTCTGGAAGACCGACCACCAGCAGATCTATCGCGAGCTGTCGCGGCTGCGCGACCGTGGCTACATCCAGGGCCGCGAGGTGGTGCAGACCGGCAAGCCGAACAAGCTCGTCTATACCCTGACGGCGGAAGGCCGCGCCGCGTTCCGGAACTGGGCCGCGCGGCCAAGCGTGCCGGCCTCGACCAAGGACGACCTCCTGGTCCGCCTCTACGCGCTGGGTGCCACCGACATCGCGCCGCTGCGCGCCGACCTGATGGCGCGGCTGGAGCATCATCGTGATCGCGCCGAGCGCTACGACCGCATCCTCAAGAAGCGCTTTCCCGACGAGACGGCATCGCCGGCCGACCTCGGCAAGCTGCTCAACCTGCGTCTCGGGCTGCGTCATGAGCGCATGGTCGCGGAATGGTGCGAGGAGGCGATCACTGCATTGTCGGCCATCTCGTCTCCCGGCAATGTACAGCCGCTCGATCCATCGCCACGGGAAAATGCGGGCTGATGCGCGCCGCTTGATAGTGCCGCAAAACTTCTGACCGCTTCGACGGTAAACTTAACCCGTTATTTACTGTAAAAGTCAAAAGTCGGGACCAGTGGCAGGCGATCTGCGCGGATTCCGATCATGCTCGCTTCGGGACGCGCGGGGAGGCTGGAGGCGCTTGGTGGAGCGCCGGAAGCGGAACCGGACGAGACATGAATTCGCGTGTACCGTGGAGTAATGAAGGCATCGACCCGTCCGTCCGCGAGAGGGCCGAGGCCGCGGCGCAACGCGCGGGAATGACGCTGAACGACTGGATCAATTCCACGCTCGGCGCGTCAGCCCCGCCGGATTTCCGCGGCAGCCCCGCACCGCGCAGCGCGCCGCCGGTCCATCGCGATGCCCGCGAAGTCGCCGACATTCATCAGCGGCTCGATTCCATCGCCCGTCAGATCGAGCACATGTCGCGTCCCGGAACGCGCAAGGACGCGCCACGCGACGAGCAGGGCGTCGCCCGCCAGCTCAACGACGCCATCTCGCGGCTCGACGCCCGCCTGTCGCAGATCTCGACACCGATGCGCAAGCCCGGCACCGAGGACCACTATCGCGGTCCCGACGGCGTCGAGCGCGCCGCCGCCCAGCTCTATCGTCCCGCGCAACCGCTCAGCGCCGGCTCCTTCGACGTCGCCGTGGCCGAGATCAGCGCCCGCCAGAGCGAACTCGATAATGCCCGCTCGCTGCCGCCGTATCAGGCGCCGCCGACGGCGCCCGCGATGGCGCCCGCATCCGCTCCGCTGATGACGCCGCCGCCGCCGGCGCCTGCGCCCGGTCCCGATTTTTCGCTGCTCGAACGGCATCTGCTCAAGATCACCAGCCAGATCGAGGCGCTGCATCGCCCCGAGGACGGAATCGAGCAGTCGATTGCCGGCTTCCGTACCGAACTCGCCGAGATTCGCCTCACCATCACCGAGGCGATGCCGCGACGCGCGATCGAATCGATCGAGAACGAGATCCGCTCGCTGTCGCGCCGCATCGACGAGAACCGCCAGAGCGGCGTCGATGGCCAGGCGCTGGCCGGCATCGAACGCGCGCTCACCGACATTCGCGAGGTCGTCGGCGCGCTCAAGCCGGCCGAGCAGCTCGCCGTCTACGACGAGGCCATTCGCAATCTCGGCGCCAAGCTGGATCTGATCCTGCGCGCCAATGACGATCCCGGCACGGTTCAGCAGCTCGAGAGCGCCATCGCCGCGTTGCGCACCATCGTGGCCAATGTCGCGTCCAACGACGCGCTGGAGCGGCTGTCGGGCGATCTGCGGCAATTGTCCTCGAAGGTCGACCAGGTCACGCAGGCGCGCGACAGCCACGACTCGTTCCACGATTCGTTTGCGGCGCTCGAACAACGCATCGCCGCGCTGACCTCGACCCTGGAGAGCCGGGAGCGCCCCGTCGCTGCGCCCGACAACTCCGCCCAGATCGAAGACGCCCTGCGCGGCCTGTCCGACCGCATCGACCGTCTGCAGGTCGGCAATGACGGCTCGTCGGCGATCACCCATCTGGAACAGCGGATCGGCTACCTGCTGGAGCGGCTCGAAGCCACCAACGACCCGCGCGGCGGCAACATGACCCGCGTCGAGGACGGGCTGCAGGACATCCTGCGCTATCTCGAGCGGCAGCAGGCGACCTTTGCGGCGCTGGCCGAAAGCCGGTCGCAGCGCGAGTCCACGCAGGACGGCGGCCTGATCGACATGGTCAAGCGCGAGCTGTCCGACATCCGTTTCAGCCAGACCGAGACCGACCGCAACACCCAGGATTCGCTGGAGGCGGTTCACAACACGCTCGGTCACGTCGTCGACCGCCTCGCCATGATCGAGGGCGACCTGCGCAACGTGCGCGCGACGACCAGCCAACCGGCTGCGCTGCCGCCGCTGGCCCCGCCGATCGAGCCGCCGATGCCGGCCGCTCGCGCGCCGGTGCCGCAGGCCTTTGCCGAACCGGCCAGGGCCGAACCCTCCTATCGGCCGGAGCTGCCGAACCCCGCGGCGGCGCAGGCCGCCGTCCCCATGACTTCCCCGGCAGCGCCGCCGTCGGCCTTCGCAGCCGCCCCGCGCGACTTCCACGCTGCAGCGGCGCAGGCGGCTCCCTTGCCGCCGCCGATCCCGCCCAAGGCCATTGCAGACATCCTGGAGCCGCACGCGGCCCAGGCGGCCCGTCCGGCCGCGATCGTTCCCGAACTGCCGCCGGATCATCCGCTGGAGCCGGGCACCCGCCCGCCCGGCCGGACCGCGTCTCCCGCGGAGCGGATCGCGGCGTCCGAGGATGCCCTGAGCGAGCTTCCGGCCGGCAAGCGCGAGCCCGTCTCGACGTCGAGCTTCATCGCCGCCGCCCGGCGCGCGGCGCAGGCGGCCGCCGCGGCTCAACCGGTCGACGCCAAGAAGGCCAAGAAGGACAAGCCGAAGGAGAAGGCCAAGGAGCCGCCGAAGGATGTCGCCAAGGAGGCTCCCAAGGAGCCGGCGAAGGCCAAGATCAAGGAGAAGCCGACGGCCTCCCTGACGTCCGAGGGCGACGAAGAGGTCTCGACCATCGGCTCGAAGATCCGCTCGCTGCTGGTCGGCGCCAGCGTCGTGGTGATCGTGCTCGGCACCTTCAAATTCGCGATGTCGCTGCTCGACACCGGCAGCACGCCCCCGCCCGTCTCGCCGATGGAAAGCCAAAGCGAGGCGCCGCGCGCGCAAATGCCGTCGGCCTCCCCCAGCCTGTCGCCGCGGCCGGCCACACCGGACCAGAACGTGCCCTCCCTGACATCGCCGACGCCGATCGATCGGCAGTCCTACAACAGGTCGATGCCGACGGAGTCGGAGACGATCGCGATGCTTGCGATCCCGCAGGACACCGAGAAGCAGGCCGCCGCGGGCGACGTCACCGGCACGATCCCGACCGCCGCCAACGGCCAGAAGCTCGGCCTCGTCCAGGTGCCGGCGTCCGAGAAGCTGCCGGATGCGATCGGCGGAATGGGGCTGCGCAATGCGGCCCTCAAGGGCGATCCGACCGCGGCCTACGAGATCGGCGTGCGCTTTGCCGAGGGCAAGGGCATCGCGGCGAACTACGAGGAGGCCGCGAAATGGTATGACCGCGCGGCCCAGGCCGGGCTCATTCCAGCCGTGTTCCGTCTCGGCACCTTTTACGAGAAGGGCCTCGGCGTGAAGAAGGATGCCGACGTCGCGCGCCGCTATTACGTCGTCGCCGCCGAGCGCGGCAATGCCAAGGCGATGCATAACCTCGCCGTGCTCGATGCCGACGGCGGCGGCAAGGGAGCGAACTACAAGAGCGCGTCGCAATGGTTCCGCAAGGCGGCCGAGCGCGGCGTTGCCGACAGCCAGTTCAACCTCGGCATCCTCTATGCCCGCGGCATCGGCGTCGAGCAGAACCTTGCCGAATCCTACAAATGGTTCACCCTGGCCGCAGCGCAGGGCGATGCCGACGCCGGGCGCAAGCGCGACGACGTCGCCAAGCGGCTCGATGCACAGTCGCTGGCGGCGGCCAAGCTCGCGATCCAGACCTTCACGGTCGAACCGCAGCCCGATGACGCCATCAACGTGCCGACGCCGGCCGGCGGCTGGGATGGCGCGCAGGCGATCGCCAAGGCCGCAGCCGCCAAGGCGGCACTGGCCAAGCGGGCCGCGGTGACAGCACCGCGCTGACCTCGCCACACCAGGCGGCCACGCCCTGCTCTGAACTGCGGGCCGCAGCGGCGCGACATCTCCACGCCCCCTCCTGGCGGCGGGCACTTGCGCGCCATAGTCTCGTGCACCCATACGATGCAGATCATCGGCGGCGCCCGACGGCCTGCGGCGTGGAGGGAGTGAACTGACGTGACATCCGACGAAGGCCAGCACGGTGGCCGGCCGTTTCGACAATCGCCCACCGGCCCCCGGATCGCGCCAAAGAGACCGGCGGACGTCACCGCCGCACCTCCTTCGCGCGCCCCGCAGGTGACCGACGGCTATCCGGCGGCGTTCAGATGGCGGCGGCTGGCCTCGGTCGTCTTCTTCGTCGCGATCGTGCTCGGCACCGGCATTCGCGCCTATCGGGACATGTCGCGCCCGGACGCCTGGTCGTTCTGGAAGGATCAGTACGTCTCGCCGAGCCTGTCGTCGACGGTGATCGCCGATGCCGCAATTCCGGGGCTTCGCGACAGGCGCACCGTGCTCGCCGTCAGCGGCCGCATCGGCCCGGCGGCGGCCGGCTGGCTGCGCGAACGGATCGACGAGGCCTATCTGAAGCCCGGCGACGTGATCCTGCTGTCCTCGCCGGGCGGCAATCTCGACCAGGGCGTGATCATGGGCGACATCATCCGTGCGCACGGCCTCGCGACGACAGTCGGGGCGGTCGACGATGCCGGCCGCATCCGCGCTTCCGGCTGCGCCAGCGCCTGCGTCTTTGCCTTCGCCGGCGGCCAGATCCGCTATGGCCTCGACGGATCGGCGCTCGGGGTGCACCGGTTCACCTCGGCGGCCCAGGGCGAGGACGCCGTCGCCGATACCCAGCGCGTGACGGGCGCGATC
Organism: Bradyrhizobium oligotrophicum; assembly: GCF_051168495.1. Classification (GTDB taxonomy): domain Bacteria; phylum Pseudomonadota; class Alphaproteobacteria; order Rhizobiales; family Xanthobacteraceae; genus Bradyrhizobium; species Bradyrhizobium oligotrophicum_A. The sequence goes on from NZ_JBNPVB010000002.1 coordinate 315,826, forward strand.
CTCGGCTACATGACCCGCATGGGCGTCTCGTCCCAGGTCATCGAAGCCATGTCCGAGACTCGCGACATCCGCTGGCTGGAGCCGAGGGAAGCCGAATCGATGAAGCTCGTCACGGCGCCGCTCGCGGCGAGGTGACCGATCGCGCCGGCGAGACGCACCTTCGAATCTCGATGGCTGGGCAGGGAATCCCTGATCCATTCGCGCCCGTTTTCGGTTATGCAGGACCCTGGCACCTGCTTCGCATGCGCGGGATGCTCCGGTTGAACTCGCAGGGCCGCGCGGATGCAGATCTACCTCCCGATCGCCGATCTCCCGGTCAACATCTTCCTGCTGCTGGCCATGGGGGCTGCGGTCGGGTTCGTCTCCGGCATGTTCGGCATCGGCGGCGGCTTCCTGATGACGCCGCTGCTGATCTTCGTCGGCATCACGCCGGCGGTCGCGGTCGCCTCGGTCTCCAGCCACATCGCCGCCTCCTCCTTCTCGGGCGCGCTCTCGTATTGGCGGCGGCGCGCGATCGATCCCTCGCTCGCGCTGGTGCTGATGATCGGCGGCACGCTCGGGACCGCGCTCGGCGTCGCGACCTTCACTTTGTTGCGCTCGCTCGGCCAGCTCGATCTGATGATCGCGCTGTCGTACGTGGCGCTGCTGACCAGCGTCGGCGGCGTCATGTTCTGGGAAGGCCTGAGCGCCATCCTGCGCGCGCAGCGCGGCGCCGCCGCCACGGTGCGGCGGCCGGGCAGCCACGTCTGGGTGCATGGCCTGCCGCTGAAGATGCGGTTCAAGCGCTCCAAGATCTACGTCTCCGTCATCCCCGTGATCGGCATCGGCCTCCTGATCGGCTTTCTCGGCGCCGTCATGGGCATCGGCGGCGGCTTCATCCTGGTGCCGCTGCTGATCTATCTGCTGCGCGTTCCGACCTCGACCGTGATCGGCACCTCGATGGTGCTGACGCTTGCCACGATGATGATCGCGACCATGCTGCACGCGCTGAGCAATCATCTGGTCGATGCCGTCCTGGCGCTGATCCTGATGGTCGGTGGCGTCACCGGGGCGCAGTTCGGCGCCCGCGCCGGGCAGATGATCCGCGGCGAACAGCTGCGGCTGCTGCTCGGCCTGCTGATCCTCGCCGTCGGCATCCGCTTCGCCATCGAGCTCGTGATCAAGCCTGACGACCTGTTCACGGTGCGTGAGACCGGAGGCAGCCAATGAGGCCGTTCCGCCTCGCCGGCCTGGCATTGCTGCTCCTGCTGGCGGACGCGGCATCGGCGCGCGCCGAACGCCTGATCGCCTCCGTCTCCAATCATCGCGTCACGGTGACGCCGAACTATTCCGGCGAGGAACTGGTGCTGTTCGGCTCGGTCGAGAGGGACGCGCAGACGCCGCCGGGCCGCACCGCCTATGATCTCGTGGTCACCGTGCGGGGGCCGCGCGCCGACATGGTGACCCGGCGCAAGGAGCGCAGGTTCGGCATCTGGATCAACACCGACTCGCGCCAGTTCCTGAAGGTGCCGGGCTATCTCGCGCTGTTCGCCAACCGGCCGTTCGATGCGATAGCCGCGCCCGAGGTGCAGCGGCGGCAGCAACTCGGCCTCACCAACGTGCTGCTGACCCAGCGTGTCGGGCCCGATTATGCCGACGTGGTGCCGAACGATGTCTTCCGCAGCGCCTTCGTGCGGCTGCAGTCGCAGCATGGGCTGTACCGCGAGGACACGTCCGCGGTGACCTTCCTGACGCCGACCCTGTTCCGCACCGGCATTCCGCTGCCCGCGGCGGTGCCGATCGGCACCTATGAGATCGAGATCAAGCTGCTCGCGGACGGCGCGCTCGTCACCAAGACCGAGACCGCGTTCGAGATCGTCAAGGTCGGCTTCGAGCAGTTCGTCGCGACCAACGCGCGGCAGAACGGCTTCGTCTATGGCCTGGTCACGGCTGCGATGGCGCTGATGACGGGCTGGATGGCCTCGATCGTGTTCCGAAGGGATTAGTCGATCCGCGGTCATCGAGCTTATCTGTCGATCACCGTCCTCACACCCGGCTCGAGCAGCTGCAGCCGCGCGCCGAACCCGAGCGCATCGAAGGTGTTGCGCAGATCCTGCGCGCTCTGGCGGAAATGGGCCCAGCCATCGGTGTGGACGGGCACGATGACAGCGTCGGCAAAGACGCGCGCCGTCTCGATTGTATCGTTGGTGTCCATCGTCAGATGGAACGGCCCGCGCGTCTGCGCCGCGCCGGCGAACGGCAGCACGATTCCCGCATTGAAGCGCCGCGCCACCTCGGCGACGCCGTCGTAGAACACAGTGTCGCCGCTGATATAGATCGGCGCACCTCCGTCGGGCTGCAGCACGAAGCCGATGACATCGCCTGCGAGCGGCTCGATGCCGGCCGGACCATGGCGCGCCGGCGTCGCCGTCACCTTCAGCGATTGCCCATCCTTCGTCAGCTCGGTTTCGCGCCAGGGCGCGAGACCTTCGGCATTGGCACCGAGCCGCGTTGCGCCGATCTCGGTGGTCAGCACGCGCGGCGCGCGGGTGAGGAAGGCCCGTCCGCCATGATCGAGATTGTCGGAATGCTGATCATGGCTGAGCAGCACCGCATCGACGTCGCCGATCGCATCAGCCGTCAGCGCCGGCCGCGAGAGCTTCTCCAAGGTGACGTGCGGCAGCTGATATGTGCCGGGGCCGTCAAAGGTCGGATCGGTCAGCAGGCGGAAGCCGTCGATTTCGATCAAGGCGGTCGGACCGCCGATCAGGGTGATCGCAACGCTCATGATTGTGCTCCCATTGTCCGGGCCGGCGCCCGTGTCACCAGATAGATCCCGAGCACGACCGGCACGACGCCGAACAGATCCTGCAGCGCGACGTGCTCGCCGAGCACCAGGAAGGCGAAGATCATCGCCAGCGGCGGCATCACGAAGTGATAGGCGCTGGCCGCGGTCGCGCCACAGACCTTCAGCAGATGGAACCAGAGCACATAGGCCAGGATCGAGCCGCCCAGCACCAGAAAGGCGAACGCGCCGGCCAGTTGCGCATTCGGCACGACGTCGTGGACGCTGGAGATCGAGAGCGCGACCGGCCACAGCACGACGCCGGCGGAGAGGTTCTGGATGCCGTTGCCGACCCACAGGCTGCCCTGCGGCGCCAGCTGCTTGAACAGGATGGTGCCGGTGACGATCGAGGCCAGCGCCGCCAGAGTGTAGAGGATGCCTTCGAGCTGGTCGGTGCCGACCGACATGCGGTGCCAGACGATCATGGCAACGCCGATCGTGCCGAGCGCGAGGCCCGCGACCTTGCGCAGGGTCAGCGGCTCGCCCAGCAGCAGTGCTGCGAACACCGCCGTGAACACCGGATTGGCCGAGACGATCAGACCGCCGAGCCCCGCCGACACCGTCTGCAGCCCGGTATAGCCGAGGCCGAGATAGAGCGCGTTGTTGGCGATGCCGATGATCGCAAACACCGCGGCGTCGCGCCAGCTCATCCGCAGCTCGCCGCGGATCGCCGGGACCACCAGGATGAGGACACCGGCGAGCGAGAACCGCGCCGCGAGCAGCAGCAGCGGCGGGCAATAGGTCACGCCGATCTTGCCGGCGGCGAAGGCGAAGCTCCACAGCAGGCAGAACAGGGCGATCTCGAGCGGCAGCAGGCTTGACGTCATGCGGGGCACGGCAACCGGGGATGAGACGGACGACATCAGGGCTCTCCTTTGCCGCCGCTGTAGGGCCGTTCTTTCTCATTTGGAAATTAAATGATAGACTGAAACTCAGTGGAATTTCGAATGGAGGTCCCCGATGCTCGATCTGGAGCTGCTGCGCAGCTTCGTCTCGGTGGTCGAGGCCGGCGGCTTCACCCGCGCCGGCGAGCGCGTGCACCGCACCCAGTCGACCGTCAGCCAGCAGATCCGGCGGCTGGAGGAGGATCTGGGACAGACGCTGCTCGACCGCGACGGCCGCGAGGTGACGCCGACCGAGGCCGGCGAGCGGCTGTTGTCCTACGCCCGCCGCCTGCTGGCGCTGGCCGAGGAGGCGCGCGACGTCGTCGGACGGCCCGGACCGGACGGCGCGGTGAAGCTCGGCATCCCCGAGGATTTCGCCGCCTACCGGCTCGCCAAGCTGCTCGCCGCGTTCTCGCGCGCACATCCCCATCTCAGGCTCGACGTCCGTGCCGACCAGAGCCTGAACCTCAAGCGCGACATCGAGCGCGGCGACCTCGATCTCGCGCTGCTCAAGCGCGGCGTCGACGACGCCAGCGCGGCGATCGCGGCGTGGCCGGAGCAGGTGCATTGGGTGACCAGCAGGAGCCATCCGGTCAACCTCGACGCCCGCTCGCTGCCGCTGATCGGCTTTCCGCTTGGCTGCCTCTATCGCAGCCGCGCGATCCATGCGCTGGAAAGCGGCGGACGCGCCTGGCACATGGCCTACACCTCGTCGAGCCTCGCGGGCATTCAGGCCGCGGTCGCCGCCGGCATGGGGCTGAGCATCCTCTCCGAGATGTCGGTGCAGGCCGACCACCGCGTGCTGACCGCGCGCGAAGGTTTTGCGCCGATCGACCGCACCGAAGTCGCCCTCGTCGCCTCGCCCGCCGCGAGCCCGGCGACTCTGCGACTGGCCGACCGGCTGGCCGAGTTCTGCGAGAAGGTGCAGGCGAAGGCGGCCTAATGGGCAGCCTCCGCGCCCGCGAATGATCCATCCGACGTCCGATCATTCATCCAACCAACAACACCTCTTCACTCAACTAATAGCACCTCGCCGCCGCGATGCTGTGCAGGCGCGTGTCGCCGAGCACATGCGCAATGAAGGCCCGCTTGGGAAACAGTTTGGCGAAGGCGGCGTCGCAGACGCTCAGGCCGCCGGCATAGGCGCCGAAGGCCGGCATCACGGCGCGCTCGCCGTCGGAGACGAAGCAGCGCCGCTCCAGCGTGCGCACCCGGGTCGCCACGCGGGCCTTGGGATGCAGATGGCCGGCGATCTCGCCGCGCGCGCCGGTTGGCTCATGTCGGAAGGTCACTGCACCGAGCGTGACCGCGTCGGCAACCTCGCCGCCGATGCCGTGCGGGGCCGGATCGTGATTGCCCGTGATCCACACCCAGTCGCGGCCGACCTGCAGATTGGCGATGCAGGCGCGGTCATCGCCTGTGAGGCGCAGATGCGCATCGCGGTCATGAAAGCTGTCGCCGAGCGCGATCACGGTGCGCGGATCGTAGTGCGCGATGACGGTCGCGAGCCGGCGCAAGGTCGCCACGGTGTCGAACGGCGGCAGCAGGGTGCCGCGCGATGCGTAGCTCGAGCCCTTCTCCAGATGCAGGTCGGAGACGACGAGCAGGCGCTGCTCGTCCCACACCAGCGCGCCGGAGAGATCGACGCGCAGCGCGGTGCCGGCGACGTCCATCATGCCCGATGCGCAGAAAGTCCCCCGCAAGTCCTCGCCTCCCGCTACCCCATCGCTTCCTTCACGAGTTCCTCGGCGGCTTCGGCCAGGAGCTCGTCGGCGGCCTCGCCATAGACGGATTCTCGGCCGATTTCCAGCATCACCGGCACCGCCAAAGGCGAGACGCGATCGAGCGGGCGATGGGTGATTCGGCCCTCGATGCGCTGGAGCATATCACCGAGCCGCTTCAGATCGAGCAGGCCGGTGGCCGCATCGGCACGCGCGGCGCGCAACAGCATGTGATCGGGCTGATGCTTCCGCAGCACGTCGTAGACGAGATCGGTCGAGAACAGCACCTGGCGGCGGCTCTTCTCCTCGCCGGTAAAACGGCGCGGGATCAGCCCCGAAATGACCGCGCAAGAGCGGAAGGTGCGCTTCATCAGCGCCGATTCGGCGAGCCACGCCTCGAGGTCGTCGCCCAGCATGTCCGGATCGAACAGTGCGGCGAGATCGAGCCGGCCTTGGGCCACCATCAGCGACATGTCGCCGAGGCCCCACACCGCGAGCGCATATTCGTTGGCGACGAAGCCGAGCGGACGGGCCCGCGCCCGCTCCAGCCGCCGCGTCAGCAGCATGCCGAGCGTCTGATGCGCGAGCCGGCCCTCGAACGGGTAGCAGACGAGATAATGCTTGTTGGAGCGCGGGAAGGACTCGACCAGCAGCTCGCGCCGTGCCGGGATGCGCGAGACGTCGGTCTGCAGCGCCAGCCAATCGCGCACCTGCTCCGGCAATTGCCCCCAGGCCCGGCGGTCGGCGAGCAGCCCGCGCACGCGCTCGGCCAGATAGGTCGACAGCGGAAACTTGCCGCCCATGTAGGACGGCACCTTCGGATCGGCATCATTGGCTCTGCTGACGTAGACCTGATCTTCAGCGAGCGCCTCGTAGCGCACGATCTCGCCGCCGAACACGAAGGTATCGCCCGGTGTCAGGCCTTCGATGAAATATTCCTCGATCTCACCTAACAACCGGCCGCCGCGCGCGATCGCGCCTGTCGTTCCCTTGGCCCCGCCACGCCCCCGCACCAGCCGCACCTTCAGCATCGCCTCCTCGACGATGGTGCCGACGTTGAGACGATAGCTCTGCCGCACCTTGGGATTGGCGACGCGCCAGCGCCCCTGGGCATCCTGTTTGATGCGGGCGAAACGCTCATAGGTCTTCAGCGCGTAGCCACCGGACGCGACGAAGTCGACGACGTCGTCGAAATCGGCACGCGACAGCGATGCATAGGGCGCGGCGGTGAGGACCTCGGCATAGAGTTCGTCGGCAGAAAACGGCTCGGCGCAGGCGCAGCCGAGCACGTGCTGGGCCAGCACGTCGAGGCCGCCCGTGCGCAGCGGCGGCGTGTCCTGCGCATTGTCGGCGATGGCGTCGATCGCCACCGAGCATTCCAGCACCTCGAAGCGGTTGGCCGGCACCAGCACCGCGCGCGAGGCTTCGTCGAGCCGGTGGTTGGCGCGCCCGATCCGCTGCATCAGCCGCGAGCAGCCCTTGGGCGCGCCGACATTGATGACGAGATCGACATCGCCCCAGTCGACGCCGAGATCGAGTGACGAGGTGCAGACCACGCCGCGGAGTTTCCCCGCCGCCATCGCATCCTCGACCTTGCGGCGCTGGGCGACGTCGAGCGAGCCGTGATGCAGCGCGATGGCGAGATTATCGTCGTTGATGCGCCAGAACTCCTGGAACAGCATCTCCGCCTGGCTGCGGGTGTTGACGAACACCAGCGAGGTCTTGTTGGCCTTGATCAGCGCGTACATCTCGGCCAGCGCATGGCGCGCGGTATGCCCCGCCCAGGGCAGGCGCTCCTGGGTATCGAGCATCTCGACCACCGGCGGCGCAGCGCCGCCGGCCACGACGACATCGGCTGCCGCAACGGTGCCGCCTGGCTGCGGCACCAGAAAGCGTGCGAGCTGATCAGGCTCGGCGACGGTCGCCGACAGGCCGATCATGCGCATGTCCGGCGCCAGCCGCCACAGCCGCGCCAGCGCCAGCGACAGCAAGTCGCCGCGCTTGGAGGTGACCAGCGCGTGCAGTTCGTCGAGCACGACGCGCTGCAGCGACGAGAACAGAAACGGCGCGTCGTCGGACGCCAGCAGCAGCGCGAGCTGCTCGGGCGTGGTCAGCAGGATGTCCGGCGGATAGCGGCGCTGCCGCTGCCGCCGCGACACCGGCGTATCGCCGGTGCGGGTCTCGACCTTGATCGGCAGCCCCATCTCGGAGATCGGCGCGTCGAGGTTGCGCGCGATGTCGACGGCGAGCGCTTTCAGCGGCGAGATGTAGAGCGTGTGCAGGCCGGCGGGGCGGGCAATTGAGCGGGCCGTCGCCTTCGGTCCCAGCTCCACCAGGGTCGGCAGGAACCCAGCGAGCGTCTTGCCGGCGCCGGTGGGCGCGATCAGCAGCGCCGAGCGCCGGGCACGCGCCTTGTCCAGCAGCGCCAGCTGATGCGCACGCGGCGTCCAGCCGCGCGCAGCGAACCATTTCACGAAATGGTCAGGCAGCGCGGTGGGGTCGTCTTGCGGGGCTGGTGAGACGCGGGGCGGCACCGGGGGAAGGTAGGCAGTCATCGCCGGTTCGTCGAGGGTCGCGGTCGATGACGTGTGGCTGGCTCCGAAACAACGGCTAAAGGCCGAGCGTATCGAGGAGCCCTCCCGCGCTGCGCCACCCACCGCTGTCGTCCCTGCGAACGCAGGGACCCATAACCACCGTCCTCTGTGGGACGATGACTGGCAGTTGTGCCTGACAGAAAGATTCCGCGGTATGGGTCCCTGCGTTCGCAGGGACGACAGCGGAGTGTTTGGCTTCACTTCGGGTCTCATCGTGATCCCTACGAAACATGACGGCGATCACGGCAGGACACGCAACCGCGGCCTCGCGGCGGATCGCGCCCGAGCTTATTTGCAATGACGTCTCCCTCCGCGAGTGCAGAGGGCGCAGGGAAGGCCAGGCGTCGGCTGACGCCTGCGGCCCGCCTGCGAAAGAAATGCAGGCGGCAGGTACCACAGGTGCAGCCGGAAAACGCCCGGCCTTCCCTGCGCGATGGTTTTCACGCTTACTTCGCGCTCTCCCCGGTGTCCGGCTTGATAGCCACCGTCGCCCAGGGGATCATCCCCGGACTTGACGCCAGCATCGGGGCGCCAGGACCACGCGACTTCACGTCCGCAAGCTGCCGTTCGTCCGCACACCCGACAGGGCATGCTGCGACCTCTCGCGGCCATCGCATCCCCGCCTCGCGTGTCGTGACGATCGCGCGCAACGCCCCTTCTGCTTGAGGCGGGATGGGGAGAGAGAACCACAACTTCTGTAAAAACGCAAGTCATTTATTTTTTTCGGAATCAAACGAACCGAAATGGCATCGGCGCCGCATCACATTGCGCTGTCGTCCCTGCGAACGCAGGGACCCATACCGCGGAATCGATCGGTGAGGTGCAACTGCCAGTCATCGTCCCACCCAAACCGGTGGTTATGGGTCCCTGCGTTCGCAGGGACGACAGCAGTGCTCGGGGGCGCATCCCTGCCCCATCGTCATTGCAAGGAGCGCGGCGACGAAGCAATCCAGATTGCGTCCGCGGATGGCATCTGGATTGCGTCGCTTCGCTCGCAATGACGGATGAGCCCGCAGCGCCTATTCCGTCATCGGCTTCTCCGAGATCTGCCAGTCCTTGCCGTCGAAGATCGAGATGTAGAGCGTCTTCATCGGCGTGTAGTCGTCGGGCGTGTAGGCGTAGTTGACGCCGTCGAGGAAATAGGGCGAGTGGAAGCCGGCGAGCGTCGTGGCGTGCTTGAGCACGTTCTCCCGGGTCAGCGTGTCGCCGCAGCGGCGCAGGATTTCGGCCATCGACGCCGCCTGGCCGTAGCCGGCATAGGCGATGCTGTTGTCGGGATCGACGTTGGGCAGGTACTTGGCGCGCAGCGCCTCGAACCTCTTGACGTCCGGATCGTCCTTCCATTGCGGCACGCCGGCATCCTTGGAGTAGCGGATGGCAACGATGTCCTTGGCGTTCTCCAGACCCGCCGCGGACAGGATCGAGCGTCCGGTCGAGCCCGCCGACAACAGCTGCAGCGGCTTCCAGCCGAGCTCCGCCACCTTCCGGATCGACTGCGACGTCGCCTTGCCGGTTGTGATGTTGTAGAACACGTCCGCGCCCGACTTCGACAGGTTGATCAGCTGCGAGTCGACGGTCGGCTCGGTGAGATCATAGGTCTGCTCCATGATCACCTGCGCCTTGCCGCCGGCATCGGCCAGCACCTTCTTGAAGGGCCCTAGGAAGTCGCGGCCGAAATCATCGTTCTGATAGAGGATGCCGATCCTGCCTTCGGGCTTCACGCTCAGCACGTGCCTGGCGAGAATCCGCGCCTCGGTCGGATACAGCGGCAGGCCCGCCATGGTCCATTTGTAGGTCTTGGGGTCGTTCCACTTCGAGGCGCCGGTGTTGAGCAGCAGCTGCGGCACGCCCTTGGAGTTGAGATATTTGTGCACGGCGGTTTGCGGCGCGGTGCCGAGCGAGCCGTACAGCGCCAGCACCTCCTCCTGCTCGACGAGGCGGCGCGTCGCCTCGACGCATTTCGGCGCGCTGTAGCCGTCGTCCATGGTCAGGAACTTGATCTTGCGGCCGTTGATGCCGCCTTGCTCGTTGAGCATCTGGAAATAGGCCTCGCCGACGCGGCCGAGCACGCCGTACAGCGAGCCTGGGCCGGAGTGCGGCACGGTCTGTCCGAGCTTGATCTCGGTATCGCTGGCGCCGGCGTCGTACTTCTTGTCGGCCGCCCAGACGGAAGGCGAAGCGATGGTGGATGCACCGATGGTCGCGAGCGCGGTGGCGCAGAAATCGCGCCGCGTCAGATTGTTTTTCATTTGTTGTCTCTCCCTAGATGCCCGCATCTTTCTGGGATCGGGAGAGTCACGCAAGAGCCAAGTTGCGACCAACCGGCGCAGTGCAATGCGATGCCGGGGCTGTGCCAGCGTGTAGACTCAAGTTTTGCCGGCAACGACGACGAGCCCGCGCACGGGCGCCTGATCCTCGGTTCGCGGCGATGCCGGCGCGAGATGCATCAGCGCCAAGCCGATGGATGCGATGACGCCGGTGATATATTCCGCTCCATGGGCATAGCGCAGTCCCTTGCCCATGATCACACCACCGCCGTCATGGGTCTCCACGGTGAACGTCAGCAGCCCGCCCGGTCGCAGCACACGCTGCGTTTCGCGCAGCACCGGGGCGAGATCGCCAACATAGACCATCGCGTCCGCCGCGAGAACGAGGTCCGCGGAAGCGTCCGACTGCCGCTGCAGCGCGGCCGTCATGTCATCGACCTCGAGCTCGGCATAGAGGCCGGTTGCGCGCGCCTCGACGATCATGCCGGCCGACAGGTCGATGCCGATGAAGCTGTCGACATTGGTCGCGAATGCGGCGGCGCCGAGGCCGGTGCCACAGCCGAGATCGACCGCCCGCCGGAAATAGGCCGGCTTGTTCTCGGCCGCGCACACCGCGAGCACCGCCTTGAACAGGATCGCCGGCGCCCGGTAGTTGAGCCGCTCGATCAGTTCGGACTCGAAGCGCGGCGCATATTGGTCGAACAGCGACTGCACATAGGCCTTCGGCATGTCCGTGAGCGGCACGGCGCCGAGCTGCATCAGCCGCACATGGGCGCCGTGGCGGTCCTCCGGATCGGCGGCGATGGCGCCTTGAAAGGCCGCGATCGCCTTGTCCGTTTCGCCGAGCTCGACGCGGATCCTGCCGAGTTCGAACCAGGCCGAGGCGAAGTTGGGCGCGACCTCGATCGCCTGCTCCATCACCTCGGCGGCCGCGACCGGATCGCCCTTGAGATGCAGGTCGCGGGCGAACTCGTAGCGGCGGTCGGCGATCAGATCGCCGGAGGACAGGAACAGGCGGTGGGGCATGCTGGAACCATCGTCGGTGCGCGGCTGTCATTCCAGGAGATCGATACGCGGGTCAAGCCCGCGCATGACGGACCGAGGATGCGACGAGCTGAAATTCTCCCACGCGAGACCTATATGACCGGGATGCGCCCGCAAGACATCCTGCTGCCCGTTCCCGCCGGCCTGTGTTGCAAGGCCGGCAGCTTCCATATCGATCCCGTGCGCCCGGTCGAGCGGGCGCTGATCACGCATGGCCATTCGGATCATGCCCGGGCTGGCCATGGCGCGGTGCTGGCGACGCAGGAGACGCTCGACATCATGCGGCTGCGCTATGGCGAGAACTTTGCCGGCTCGACCCAGGCGATCCGCTATGGCGAGGAGGTCAGGCTCGGCGACGTCGGCGTGAGTTTTCATCCTGCGGGCCACGTGCTCGGCTCTGCGCAGATCAAGGTGTCATCCGGCGGCACCAGCATCGTCGCCTCGGGCGACTACAAGGATGCGCGCGATCCGACCTGCGCGCCGTTCGAGCTCGTGCAATGCGACGTGTTCATCACCGAGGCGACGTTCGGCCTGCCGGTGTTCCGCCATGGCGATGCAGCCGTCGAGGTGCGGAAGCTGCTGGCGTCGGTGGCGCTGTTTCCGGAGCGTGCGCATCTGGTCGGCGCGTATTCCCTCGGCAAGGCGCAGCGCGTGATCGCGCTGATCCGCGAGGCCGGTTATGATCAGCCGATCTATCTGCATGGCGCGATGGAGAAGATCACGCGCTACTATCAGGACAGGGGCATTGCGCTCGGCGAACTCAGGCCGGTCAAGGGCGTCAAGAAGGCCGAGCTCGCCGGCACCATCACGCTGGCGCCGCCGAGCGCGACCTCCGATCTGTGGACGCGGCGCTTCCCCGATCCGGTCACCGCCTTCGCGTCGGGCTGGATGCGCGTGCGCGCCCGTGCGCGCCAGCGCGGCATCGAGCTGCCGCTGGTGATCTCGGATCATGCCGACTGGGACGGGCTGACCGCGACGATCGCGGCGACCGGTGCCGGTGAAATCTGGGTCACCCACGGCCAGGAGGATGCGCTGGTGCATTGGTGCCGGAGCAAGGGCCTGGCGGCGCGGCCGCTCGACCTCGTCGGCTATGGCGACGAGGAGGAGAGCGAGACGGTGGCGAGCGAGGGCGCGGAGGCATGAACCGCTTCGCCGAACTGCTCGACCGTCTCGCCTACGAGCCCGGCCGCAACAACAAGCTGCGGCTGCTGACGGCCTATTTCCGTGAGGTCGAGGACCCCGACCGCGGCTACGCGCTGGCCGCGCTGACCGGCGCGCTGTCGTTCAAGCACGCCAAGCCGGCGCTGATCCGCGACCTGATCGCCGCGCGCACCGATCCCGTGCTGTTCGCGCTGTCGTATGACTATGTCGGCGATCTCTCCGAGACCGTCGCGCTGATGTGGCCGAAGCCGGCGCCGCAAGCTCGCTCGACTCCCTTCCCCGCAAGCGGGGGAGGCGCAGAGCCGCGCGCAGCCGCGCACGAGCAGGCTGGGCACAACAATCCGCCACCGCCGACGCTCACCGAGGTCGTCACCACCTTGCGCAGGCTCGGCAAGACCGAGATGCCGCGGCAGCTCGCGCAATGGCTGGACGAGCTCGACGAGACCGGGCGCTGGGCACTGCTGAAGCTCGTCACCGGTGCTTTGCGCATCGGCATCTCCGCGCGCCTCGCCAAGACCGCAGCCGCCGCGCTCGGCACCAAGGATCCGCACGAGGTCGAACTGGTGTGGCCCGGGCTGTCGCCGCCCTATCTCGACCTGTTCGCCTGGCTGGAGGGCCGCGGCGACAAGCCGGTCAACCAGGACCCGGCGCCGTTCCGTCCCGTGATGCTGGCCCATGCCGTCGAGGACAATGACTTCGCGAGCATGGAGGCGACCGACTACATCGCCGAATGGAAATGGGACGGCATCCGCGTGCAGGCGGTCAGCGGCCGCGACGCCGATGGCCGCATCGTCACACGGCTGTATTCGCGCAGCGGCGAGGACATCACGGCCAGCTTTCCGGACCTGCTGCCGTCGCTGCATCTGCCCGGCGCGCTCGACGGCGAGCTGCTGGTGGTGCGCGATCGCCGCGTGCAGAGCTTCAACGTGCTGCAGCAGCGGCTGAACCGCAAGACGGTGTCGCCGAAGCTGATGAAGGAGTATCCGATCCATTTGCGCGCCTACGACCTGCTCGGCGACGAGGATCACGATCTGCGCGAATTGCCGTTTGCCGAACGGCGCGCGAAGCTGGACGCATTCATCAGGCGGCTGGACGACCCGCGCGTCGACCTGTCGCCGACGATTGCCTTCGCGAGCTGGGACGAACTGAAGGCGGCGCGCGCCGATCCGGCGTCGGCCGGTGCCGGCGACGATGCCGAAGCGGTCGAAGGCGTGATGCTGAAGCGGCGCGACGCGCCGTATCTGCCGGGCCGTCCGAAGGGACAATGGTGGAAGTGGAAGCATGACCCGCACATCATCGACGCGGTGCTGATGTATGCGCAGCGCGGCCACGGCAAGCGCTCGTCCTATTACTCCGACTACACGTTCGGGGTGTGGACCGCAGGCGAGACCGGCGATCAGCTCGTGCCCGTCGGCAAGGCCTATTTCGGCTTCACCGACGAGGAGCTGTTGCAGATCGACCGCTTCGTCCGCCGCAATACCACCGAGAAGTTCGGCCCGGTGCGCCATGTCGTCCACGAGCCGGAGCAAGGGCTGGTGCTGGAAGTCGCGTTCGAGGGCCTGCAGCGCTCGCCGCGGCACAAATCCGGTGTGGCGATGCGCTTCCCGCGTATCAGCCGGCTGCGCTGGGACAAGCCGCCGCGCGACGCCGACCGGCTGGAAACGCTGGAGCGCATGCTGAAAAGCGAGACGGCGGCCTGACATCGCGGGAACATTAAATGCCAGTAACCGGCTTGCGGCGGTGACGCGGGTTCCCCACCTGCCCTGCCGTGCTTTATACTCGGGGTCGCGAATCCGACGAACCCGCCTGGAGACGATGACATGTCGAACGACGTCAGGGACTATCCGGCCCGCGCCCGCAGCTCGGATGGCCTGTATCGCTTTCTCGGCGGCTCACCGCTGTCGGTGGCGTTCCGGCTGGTGCTGCTGTCGATCCTGGTCGGCGTGGTGCTGTCGGCGATCGGCTTCGATCCGCTCAACATCCTCTACAGCATCCGGCTGCTGTTCATCCGGCTCTACGAGCTCGGCTTCGACGCCTTCAACTGGCTGTGGCGTTATTTCCTGCTCGGCGCCGTGATCGTGATCCCGCTCTGGTTCCTGTCGCGGCTGTTCGCCCCGCGCGGGCGGTGAGGAGACGCAGCCGATGCAGCTCCGCTTCGTCGGCTGCGGCGATGCGTTCGGCTCGGGTGGCAGGGCCAACACCTGCTTCCACCTGGGCGGCGCGCACACCAATCTGCTGATCGATTGCGGCGCGTCGTCGCTGCCGGGTTTGAAGCGGCTCGGCATCGCCTGCAACGATGTCGCGCTGATCCTGATCACGCATTTCCATGGCGATCATTTTGCGGGCCTCCCGTTCCTGCTGCTCGATGCGCAGTTTTCCAAGCGGACGCAGCCGCTGGTGATCGCCGGCCCGGACGGCATCGCGGCGCGACTGGGCCAAGTGATGGAGACGCTGTTCGAGCATTCGTCGACGACGCCGCGCAAATTCGAACTGTCGGTGGTCGCGCTCCAGCCCGAACGAACGACGCGCTTCGGCGACGTGAGCGTGACGCCCTATCCGGTCGTGCACGGCAACTCCGGCGGGCCGTTTCTCGGCTATCGCATCGCGGCCGAGGGGCGCGTGATCGGCTACACGGCCGACACCGAGTGGACGGAGAGCCTGATCCCGCTCGGCCGCGACGCCGACCTGCTCATCGCCGAAGCCTACACCTACGACAAGGCCGTGAAGAACCATCTCAGCCTTGCGGCGCTGGAGGCGCGTCTCGACGACATCAGGCCGAAGCGGCTGGTGCTCACCCATATGGGCGAGGACATGCTGGCGCGGCTCGGCACCCTGCCTCACGCGGCCGCGCATGACGGTATGACGATTGATCTATAGCCTCATACCCGGAAACCCGGTTAAGCTCGGTCCGGACCGGGGCTGAGACCCGCCGCACCCGCGCGGCGCGCTGTGCCGGCAAGGCGAGCATTCCGTTGCATTCACCGGGGCTGAACAAACCGGCCGTCACCTCGAGGCAGGTGTTCGACATCGCAGGGCCTGCGATGATCGCCAACCTGACCACGCCGCTGATCGGCATCGTCTCGACCACCGCGATCGGCCGGCTCGGCGAGGCCGCCATGCTCGGCGGCGTCGCGATGGCCTCGGTGATCTTCGACTGCCTGTTCTGGCTGTTCGCATTCCTGCGCGCGAGCACGCTCG
Organism: Bradyrhizobium oligotrophicum; assembly: GCF_051168495.1. Classification (GTDB taxonomy): domain Bacteria; phylum Pseudomonadota; class Alphaproteobacteria; order Rhizobiales; family Xanthobacteraceae; genus Bradyrhizobium; species Bradyrhizobium oligotrophicum_A. The sequence continues at coordinate 331,519 of NZ_JBNPVB010000002.1, forward strand.
CCTTCACCGCGCAATCGCTCGGCGCCGGCGAGACCGACGAAGTCCTGATGGTGCTGATCCGCGGCCTGGCTTTGGCGGCGCTGATCGGCCTTGCCTTGATCCTGCTGCAGCTGCCGCTGGGCGCCGTCATCTTCCAGGTCATGGGCGGCAGCGAGGCCGTGCTCGGCGCCGCCCGGACCTATTTCATGGTGCGGATCTGGTCGGCGCCGCTGGCGCTCGCCAACTACGTGGTGCTCGGCTGGCTGGTCGGGCTGGCGCGCGCGCGGCTGGCGCTGGCGGTCCAGGTCGCGATCAACCTGATCAACATGGCGGCGACGATCCTGCTGGTGCAGGTGCTTCAGGCCGGCATTGCCGGCGCGGCAATCGCCGCCGTCTTCGCCGAGGCCATCGGCGTCGCGATCGGCGTCGTGCTCGCGCGACGGCTGGTGCAGGGGGCGGCCGGGATCTCGCGGCCGGCGCTGCTCGACCGCGCCAAGCTGATGCACATGATGGCGGTCAACCGCGACATCATGATCCGCACCGCGGCGATGATCGTGGCGTTCCTGTTCTTCACCTCGCAGGGCGCACGCGCCGGTGATACCACGCTCGCCGCCAACGCCGTGCTGAACAACTTCCTGCTGGTCGCCGCCTTCTTTCTCGACGGTCTCGCCAACGCCGCCGAGCAGCTCTGCGGCTATGCGTTCGGCGCCCGCGACCGCGACGGCTTTGCCGGCGCGACCCGGCTGGTGCTGGCGTGGGGCTTCGGCTTCGCGCTGGTGGTGGCCGTGATCTTCGCGCTGTTCGGGCCGCTGCTGATCGACGTGATGACGGCGAGCCCGGCGGTGCGCAGCGCCGCGCGCGACTATCTGCCGTTCGTGGTGGCCTCGCCGCTGCTGTCGGTGTTCGCCTTCGCGTTCGACGGCGTCTATATCGGCGCCACCTGGGCGCGCGACATGCGCAATCTCATGGTGGCGGCACTGGCCGTGTTCCTCGCGATCTGGCTGGCGCTGCGCGGCTTCGGCAATACCGGCCTGTGGATCGCGATGCTCGGCTTCTACGCCGCCCGCGGCGGCTTCCAGGCCGCGCGCTATCCGGCGCTGCTGAAGGCGTCGTTCGGGAAATAGAGCAGAGAGTTCTGGTGGGCACGGCGCGACGCGGCTGATCGCCGCCGCGCGCCTTGCGCACCCTACGCATCGGCCCGAGCAGAGACAGCAGCGACCTAAACCGGCCAGTCCTCGGCCGTGATCGCCGCCGCGTCGGCGCCGACGATCTCCGACAGCTGCTCCCGCCCGGTGCGCAGCAGGGTCGAGGTCAGGTCGGCCTTGATGCTCTCGACGAGGCCGAGGCCCTTGTAGACCAGCGAGGAGTAGATCTGGATCAGGCTGGCGCCGGCGCGGATCTTGGTCAGCGCGGCGCCGCCGGTGTCGATGCCGCCGACGCCGATCAGCGGGAATGCGCCTTCGACGCGCACGAAGGTCTCCGCGACCATGCGGGTCGACAGCCGGAACAGCGGCCGCCCCGACAGTCCACCCTGCTCCTTGGCGCGTAGCTGTTCGCGCAGGCTGCCGGGGCGGGCCAAGGTCGTGTTCGACACGATCATGCCGTCGACGCCGCGCGAGCGCGCGACATGGACGACGTCGTCGAGCTCGGCGAGGCTGAGATCGGGCGCGATCTTGAGCAGCACAGGGGTGTCGCCGGCCTTGCGCCTGATACGGTCGCGCGCCTCCAGCACCTTGGACAGCAGCTCATCGAGCTGCGCGGCCTGCTGCAGATTGCGCAGGCCCGGCGTGTTCGGCGAGGAGACGTTGACGGTGAAGTAGCTTGCCACCGGTGCAAAGGTCTCGATCAGGCGGACATAGTCGGCGACGCGGTCGGCCGAGTCCTTGTTGGCGCCGACGTTGACGCCGACGATGCCGCCGTGATGGGCGCGGCCGGCGAGACGGCGCAAGACCTGCTCGGCACCGTCATTGTTGAAGCCCATGCGGTTGATGATGGCCTCGTCGCGCTCCAGGCGAAACAGCCGGGGCCGCGGATTGCCGCCCTGCGGCCGCGGCGTCACCGTGCCGATCTCGACGAAGCCGAAGCCGAGCCGCAGCAAAGCGTCTGGTGCCTCGGCGTTCTTGTCGAAGCCGGCGGCCATGCCGACCGGGTTCGGGAAGTTGAGCCCGAAGGCGCGCACCGCGAGCTTGGCATCGTCGGGCCGCGGCTTGAAGGCTGGCAGCAGCTTGAGGCCCTGGATGGCCAGACGGTGCGCGTCCTCGGCACCGAGCCAGCGCAGCAACGGCAGCGAAACAGTATCGAAGGCGCGGATCACGGCACGAGTTCCGGAATGTCGTGGCCGCCATCGGCACGGCTGTGCATCTGGTGGACGGCCGTCACAGCGCCGAGATCGAGCTCACCGTAGAGATGCGGAAACAGCTCGTCGTTGCGGGAGCGCTCCCAGCGCAAGCCGGCGCCCAGCGCATCCGAATCGACCTCGACCAGAAACAGCGCGCTCTGCCCAAAGAAGTGCTTACGCGCCGTCTCCGGGAGCTGCATGGCGGTCGAAAAATGGATGAAACCGTCGCGCAGATCATCTACGCTGCCGCGGTAAACGCCGTGCCGCTCCGCCTCGCGCCAGGCCGAAGCTGAGCAGATTTTGTAGATTTTAGGCACCTTGGTGCAGTCCTGGCTTGATCTTGAGTTTGCTGGTGTTTTTCGGGAGCGGCTGACCGTATCGGCAGGGGCCTGCGAACTCAAGCCTCGTTTGCCCGAACTGTCTCGACCGGACAGCCAGCCTGCGTCGGTACCCGATGGAACTGGCGTGAACGTAGCGTTCCTCAGCAAGGATTAACCTGATTCGGTTTTGCTGATTCGTGCGGCCCCTCGGGCGTGCCGCACGGATAGCAAGCATCACACTTGAATTTTGGAGATTGCCATGGACCGTCGTCACGTCTTGAAGGCCCTCGCCGGGCTCGCCCTCTGCCCCGTCTGCGCCACCCCAGGCTTCGCCGCCGAAGGCGGATCACATCATTGGAGTTACGAGGGCAACACCGGCCCGGCCAAATGGGGTGATCTCGATGCGGCGAACAAGGTCTGCGGCGTCGGTACGCAGCAGTCGCCTGTCAACATCGAGAATCCGACCCGGGCCCAATTGCCCGACTTCAGAATCAACTGGACCAGAAGCGCCGACACCATCGTCAATAACGGCCACACCATCCAGCTCAACTTCGCCGACGGCAGTGGGACGCTGAACCTCGCCGGCACCACCTACAAGCTGATGCAGGTCCATTTCCACCGGCCGAGCGAGCACCAGATCGGCGGCAGGAATTTTCCGATGGAGGCCCATTTCGTGCATCGCGCCGCGTCGGGCAACCTCGCCGTGGTCGGCGTGCTGATGACCACCGGCCGCCCCAATCCCGCCTTCGCACAGATCGTGGCCACGATGCCGGGCGAGGAAGGTCCCGCGGTCAAGGCCGATCCGCGCATCAATCCCAATCTGATGCTGCCGGCGCGCCGCTCCTACTATCGCTACGCCGGATCGCTGACGACGCCGCCCTGCTCGGAGGTGGTGGAATGGCTGCTGCTGAGCACGCCGATCTCGGTTGCGGACGCCGACGTCGCGAAATTCGCCAAGCTCTATCCGATGAACGCACGTCCGGTGCAGCAGCTCGACCGCCGCTTCGTGCTGCGGGGGGTGTAGTTCTCTCGCCGCTGGTCGCTTCGAAGCGAGGCGGCCACCCAGCACTCCGCCGTCGTCCCGGCCTCCGAGCCGGGACCCATACCGCGGAATTTCAGTTGTCTTGCGAGGTGGCGGATATCCGTCACCTCACATTGGCCGGTGGCTATGGGTCCCGGCTCAAGGCCGGGACGACACCTTTTGTACGGTGAACGACGTGCCCCTCACGCGCTGCGCGCCAGTGCCCCGTCGATCATGCTGACCGCATTGCTGATGCCGTAGACCGCGACGAAGGAGCCGAAGCGCGGGCCCTTCTCCTGGCCGAGCAGCACCTGGTAGAGCATGTTGAACCAGTCCAGCGACACGCCGGGCCGGCCGTCCTTGCCCTTCTTGACGTGGTCGAGGAACGGCTCGCGGCGGCCGATCTCGTAGACGATGTTCTGGATATCTTCGGCCGTCGCCTCGGCCGGAAGATTGGACAGCGCATCGCGCAGGTCCTGCAGCGCCACGCGCTCGCCCTCCGTCGGCTCGCGGAAGGTCTTGGTCGGGGCGACGAAGTCGCGGTAGTAGTTGATGGCGTAGCCGACCATCGCATCCAGCTTCGGATGCGTCGCCGGCGTGACGCCCGGACGGTAGCGGCCGATGAAGCCCCACAAGGTCTCGGCGTTCTCCGCGTTCGACGACGACACCAAGGTCAGCAGCAGCTGGAACGTAACCGGCATGTCGGCCTTCGGCGGCGTGCCGGAATGGATGTGCCACACGGGATTGCCGAGCTGCTGCTTGGGGTCCTGCTTTGGGAAGCCTTCCAGGAACTGCTGATAGTCGTCGACGTTGCGCGGGATCACGTCGAAATACAGCCGCTTCGCCGCCTTCGGCTCGCGGTACATGAACAGCGACAGCGATTCCGGCGAGGCGTAGCGCAGCCATTCGTCGATGGTCAGGCCGTTGCCCTTCGACTTCGAGATCTTCTGGCCCTTCTCGTCGAGGAAGAGCTCGTAGTTGAAGCCCTCCGGCGGAGTGCTGCCGAGCGCCGCGCAGATCTTGCCCGACAGCTTCACCGAATCGATCAGGTCCTTGCCGGCCATTTCATAGTCGACGCCGAGCGCGTGCCAACGCATCGCCCAGTCCGGCTTCCACTGCAGCTTGCAATGGCCGCCGGTCACCGGGACGGTCATCCGCTCGCGGGTCTCCGGATCGTCGTAGGAGATGGTGCCGGCCTTGGCGTCGTGCGCGACGATCGGCACGTACAGCACGAGGCCGGTGCGCGGGCAAATGGGCAGGAACGGCGAGTAGCTCGCGGCGCGCTCCTCGCGGAGCGACGGCACCATGATCGCCATCACCTTCTCCAGCCGCTCCAGCATGCGCAAGAGCGCCGCGTCGAACTTGCCGGAGGTGTAGTAGTCGGTCGCCGACGCAAACTCGTAGTCGAAGCCGAAGCGGTCGAGGAAGGCGCGCAGCCGGGCATTGTTGTGCGCGGCGAACGAGGGATATTCGTTGGAGAATGGATCGGGGATGCGCGACAGCGGCTTGCCGAGATGGCTCGCCAGCATCTCCTTGTTCGGCACGTTGTCCGGCACCTTGCGCAGGCCGTCCATGTCGTCGGAAAATGCCAGCAGCCGGGTCTTGATCTTGTCCTCGGTCAGCACGCGGAAGGCATGGCGCACCATGGTGGTACGCGCGACCTCGCCGAAGGTGCCGATATGCGGCAGGCCCGACGGGCCATAGCCGGTCTCGAACAGCACCTCGTCCTTCGGGGTCTTCTTCAGCCGGTTGACGATCGCCTTCGCCTGCTCGAACGGCCAGGCATTGGAGTTTTCGGCGAGCGCGCGCAGGTCGCTCGGGCTGGTCGGGACGAGATCGATCGTGGACATTTGAAGTACCGGTTTTCGAAAACGTAGGGTGGGCAAAGCGAAGGCGTGCCCACCGCTGGTGATGGTGGGCACGGCGCTGCGCGCCTTAGCCCACCCTACGGGTGAATCTTTCAGAACGGGCTGATCGAGAAATAGCGCAGCCACAGATCGGTGTAGCGGCCTTTTTCCCAGACCCGGAACAGCGCCCAGTTCAGGGCCTGGCGCAACAGGTCGTTGCCCTTGCGCACCCCGATCCCGACGCCCTCGCCGAAATAGCGGCTTTCGACGAAAGGTCCACCGGAAAAGGCGCAGCAATCGCCGGAATCGGTGCCGTTGACCCAGAATGCCAGCGAAATGCCGTCGCCGAAGATCAGATCGACCTCGGAGCGGCGCAGCGCCTGGCGCAGCGCATCGTCGTTCGGATAGGACTTGATCTCGGCATCGGTGAACATCGCCTTGAGGTAGGCCTCATGCGCGGTGCCGGCGACGGCGCCGATCTTCTTGCCCTCGAGAAATTCCGGGCGGATCTCGGTCATGACCGCATCGCGCCGCGACGCGAAGCGCGCCGGCGCCCGGTAATAGGGGTCGGAGAAATCGAGGCGCGCGCGCATCTGCGGCGTCACGGCGATGGAGGCGATGATCGCATCGCCGCGGTTGGAGGACACCGCGTCCAGCAGCGTCTCGAAGCGGCGCATCTGCACGGTGCAGGTGACCTTGATCTCGTCGCAGATCGCGCGCGCCAGGTCGACGTTGAAGCCGGCCGGATTGCCGTCCGGGCCGGTGAAATTGAACGGCGGATAGTCGGTCTCGGTGAGGAACCGGATCACGGTGAGACGCGACAGATCGGGCCGTTCGGGGCGGCGCCGCGGATCCCAGAAGCCGGGGACGGCCTGCGGCGCCGCTTCGACGGCGGGCCGGACGGGGGCCTGGGCGCGCACCTCGGAGCCGGCTGCGGCGAGGCCGACACAGAGCAGCACGCCGGCGATCGCGGCGCGGGCCGGGCGGATGAATCTCACGGGTGGTGACGAGGCGGTCGGCATCAGCGGTCCCGATGGTCAGCGCGCCTTATAGACCATCCCTGTGCAAATTCGAGGCTGGATTGAGCTCCGCGGCGGCCGCCCCGGCGCGAGCGTTAACGCGCTCAGAGGTATTTCTTCAGGTCCGCGGCCGCTTCCTCAGGGGTCCGTTTCAGGTTGAACGGCGCGACGAAGCGGCCGTTGCGGTCCATCAGATAGATCAGGGCGGTGTGGTCCATGGTGTAGTCGCCGTCCTTCAGGGGGACCTTCTTGGCATAGACCCGGTACTCGGTGAGGACCTTGGCCAGCACCTCGGGATCGCCGGTCAGGCCCTTCAGGCGCGGATCGAAGCTCGCAAGATAGTCCTTCATCGCCGCCGGATTGTCGCGCTCGGGATCGACCGAGATGAAATAGGCGTTGACCCCGTCGGCGTCCTTGCCCATCGCGCGCAGCACCTCGGAGATTTCGAACAGCGAGGTCGGACAGACGTCCGGACAATGGGTGAAGCCGAAGAAGATCAGGCTCGGACGGCCCTCGAGGCTCTTCTCGGTGACGACGGCCCCGCTCTGGTCGGTGAGCTGGAACGGTCCGCCGATCGCGGCCGGCGCCGCGATGTTGCGGCCGCCGCCGCCCATGACGAGGAACATCAGCGACAGCCCGACCACCAGGCTTGCGGCAAAGGCTCCGACGATCACCAGCGGGCGGGTGGCATTGGATGGCATGCCGAATTCCTTCATTCTGTCTCAGAAGCAGGCGCTGAGGCCGGCCGCGATGGTCTCGAAGAACACCGCGGTCCCGTATCGCGCCCACAGGGTCACGGCGCCGCCGACCAGGACGACGGCCACGACCCCGGCCGCCATGGCGAACGATATCTCTTGCGGCGCTGAAACTGGCGGCATGATGGCGTGCTCATCCGGCGGGAAACCGGCCAGAAATGGCACAAGCCGCTGCCCGCCTCTCCATACCAACCAGATAGGCCGCGCCGGCAGGCAAGGCAAGCGCGGCGCGGTTCCGGCCGGTCACATGGTGCGGAGAGCGGGGCCGAAGCCGAATCAGTGCGAGGCGGAGGCCTTGGCGGCGGCCGGCGAGATCGCCGGAGCATTGGGCGCAACCTGCGGCGAAGCCGGAGACGCCGCCTGGGCGTCCATGTAGCAGGGCTTGTACATCGCCTGCAGTTCCTTGCCCTTCAGGAAGATCATCCGGGGCGTGAGCCCGCCGCGCTGGGAGATCCAGCGGCGAATCTGCGAGGGATACATCGAATACAGCATCTGGGTCGCCTCGGGATTGGTGACGGCGCGGCCATTGGCGCCGAAATCCCAGGCCGCATGGAAGCCGAGATTCGCATGCGAGGTGACGCAGATCTTGTCGTGGGGGACGGCGCCGAGCACGATCGTGCAGGCCGACGCGCACAGCCCGTCGATGATCACATACTCACCGGCGGATCTCAGACCCTGGTACTTGTCGACATAGGTGCCGATCCGGCCGCCGCGGTCGTCGGCGATCCGGACAACGGCCTGACTCGCGCCGACCCCCGAGAGCAGCAATACGACCGCGAGCAACCCCGTCCAGAATTTCATGTCGAGCCCCAGTTCAACCCGGCAAAACCGATCTGACCGACTGTGATGTATCTTGTGATGCTTGGACTGCGACGAACCCTGCAACCACGCGCCTTCCCCAGAACCGCAACGCGAAAGCCAAATCCAAATCGCAGGTGCAGCGTGTTGCGAGATCGTGTTTTTGTCCAGGACGGTGCAGCGACCCCAACCAAATTCAGGTCAAGTGTTGCAAGCCCGCTGCACCATGCGGTTGTCATGGGGAGAAAATCGCCTCACCCTGGTTCCGAGCATGGCAGTCGCGCCACGAGCTGGGCAACGGCCCGGCATGATTCGCCCGAGGCGCGCGGTCTCAGCATCATGGCGGCGAAAAAAGCCCCGTAAGACTCCGGAGGTCGCCGGCACGCCTGAGACGGCTGAGCGGCGATGCAGCCGATGACGGTCGCGATCACGGTAATGCGAGAAGCTCTGACGACAGGAACCGAGTGTCACGGCCGATGCAACCCAAGGGTGCCATTCAAGCTGTCGTGAGGATCATTCCCAGGCCAGCCGAAGCCGCTTCGGCCGCGCCGGCGGGACGGAGCCCGGCCGCAACCTTGCGAAAGGAGCCAAACCCGAACCTTGGATGGTCCTATGCGATGCCCTCTAGCGCGGGAACGCGCTCGCCGCGGACCGCGCGACTTCTTCGCCCTGCCCCGCCGCCATCGAACTAATCGTCGGGCAGGCGGATGCTCGCGCCGAAGGTGACGCGCGGCGCATCGGCGGCACCAAGCTCGATCTGCCGCTCGGGCACCTCCTGGTAGCTGCCGTCTTCAGTCTTTCTCAACGCGTATTGCCAGACCGTTAACGCCTCACCGCGCGCCAACGCGTCGCGGATGCGGCTCGCGCCGCGTCCCGGCAGTTTGAGCAGATCGTCGCGCATCATGCCGATCATCGTCGGGCCGTCGCCCCGATGCAGCTCGAAGAACACCATGCGATTGGGCTTGTCGTGCGGCTTGAGCACGGTATCCGCCGTGAACAGCACGAGACAGATTGCGACGGCAATCCATTTCCAGGTGTCGGACAACATGCGACGCAATTCCCCCGCACAGTCTCCGTACGCTTGTTAAGCGTCATCGGAAGAACCGGCAACTTACAGTTTTGTCATGGCAAATGAGATGACGCCGGACGTAATCGATTCGTCGCGCGAGCGGCGCGATCTTCGCCTCCTCGTCGTTCACAACATGGAGAGCACCGATGACCGACACCGCCGCAATTGCCGACGGCTACATTGCACTGTGGAACGCGCGCGAAACCGCGCAACGCCGCACACTGCTCGGCGTTCACTGGCGCACCGACGCCAGCTATGTCGATCCGCTGATGCGCGGCGACGGCCATGACGGTATCGAGGCGCTGGTGGAAGGCGTGCAGCAGCGCTTCCCTGACTTCCGCTTCCGCCTGCTGGGCGCCGCCGACGGCCACGGCAACTACGTCCGCTTCTCCTGGACGCTCGGTCCGGACTCGGCCGACGGCCCGATTCAGGGCACGGACTTCGTGGAGCTCGCCGACGGCCGCATCCGGCGCGTCACCGGATTTCTCGACCGCGTGCCCGAGGGCGCCTGATCGACGACGGTCGGCGCTCCGGTCCGGCGCGCCGCCTGCGCGGGCCAGTCAGCGACGTATTCGGGATCCGCGAAGATGGGCGTTCAGCAATCAACCCCACCGATCATCACGCGACATTGAAGAACGAGCACCCGGCGATCGAGTGGGCGTTCGCCAAGGAGATCGAGGCGATCCCTGCGCGACTGCGGATCGTGGTCACGTCGTCAGCGACGGGCACGAGGAGCTGACAATCAGCGGTGATCTGCGGACCATTGGAGCGGGCGAAGGGAATCGAACCCTCGTATGCAGCTTGGGAAGCTGCCGTTCTACCATTGAACTACGCCCGCGCTGGTCCATGCTTAGCCGAGACGATGCGTTTCGCCAAGCGGCTTGTTCGCCGCGGGTCGCCAGGGGTCGCTTCATCGACCGTGCCCGGCGATGACGGTCGACCGATCGTGATCGGCGCAGGCAGCCGATGCCGGAACGGATGGCCCGGGTCGCGCTTCTGCCAGTCCAAGGCCGTGCCTGCGCTTGCTCCAGGTGACCGGCCAGCTCCAGGAGTCGATATCATGCTGAGCCACAGCCGCGCATCCCGCTCGTCCGCCGCGTCCAGAACCCGCTTGATCATGACGCGCCCTTCGGCGCTCGATCTCTACACGCTGGCGTGCGGCGCGTTCCTGGTCTGCGCGCCGTTTCTGTTCGGCTTCGCCCGCTCCGTCGGCAGGGTCGATGCAGAGATCGTCGGCGTGGCCGTGATGGTGTTGTCGATGGCCGGCCTCGCCGCTTTCACGGACTGGGAAGAATGGCTGAAGGTTGCGCTCGGCCTGTGGCTGGTCGCGGCCCCGTGGCTGCTCGGCTTCGTTCACACCTCCGCGATGCATGTCAGCATCGCGATCGGCATCGTCGTTACGTTTCTGAGCCTGCTCGAACTGTGGCTTGCGCATGAACCGGATTTCACCGCGCCGTCCGACGTCGCCTGAACGGATGACCGCGACGCGCGTGCTCGCCTCGCGTGCGGGGCTGTTGCTGCGCCGCGTCTCATCATCGCGATACCGATGAAAGAGATCGTAACACCACACTTGACAACCATGACCCAAATCAGGGCAAACCCGCCCCGGTCGCGCCGCCATGTTAACACTTTGTAAACAAAGTTGATGCGGGCGATCGTGACAGTGATATGATGTGGCGTGGGTTGGGGTGGCGTCATGGGGCGTTTGTATACGATCTTTGATACGGCCCTTGGCCGTTGCGGCATCGTGTGGAGCGATGCCGGGATCACCGGCGTGCAGTTGCCGGAAGCGCGGGAAATCGAAACGCGGCGACGCTTGTTTCGCCAGTTCCCCGAAGCACGGGAACAGCGCCCGTGTTCGAATGTCGAACTCGCCATCGAAGGCATCAGCGCCGCGTTGCGCGGACGTGACGTCGACTTCTCCGAGGTCGTGCTCGATCTCGGCGGCGTGACGCCGTTCAACCAGCGCGTCTATGACGCCATCCGCGCCATTCCGCGCGGCCAGACACGCAGCGCCGACCAGCTCGCAGCCGGACTGCACGTCCCCGGGGCGCTGAATTCGCTTGCGCAGGCCCTGACCAAGAACACGTTCGTCCTGATCGTGCCGTGTCACCGCGTGCGCGACATCGGCAACGGCCTCGACAAGCCGTCGCCCAATAGCGGCAGCATCTCCAAGCGGCGACTGCTGTCGCTCGAAGGCGCCCGGTCACATGCCGGCCTGACCTTGTTCGACGCCCTGCTCGATCGGCCGCGCGCCTCGTAACGAGCTCGTAGCGTCGTGCGGGATTATCTCGCACGGCGCCCTCCCCTTTTGTTCGCCATGCGCTAGATTTGCAGGATGACCGCGACCATCCTGTTCGAGAGCAGCCCCGTCACCGTGTCCGAGTTCCGCTGTGCGGCGGTGCCGGGCGAACGTCCCTATGCCGAGCAATATGCCGGCTACTCGCTGTCCTACGTGCGCAAGGGCAGCTTCGGCTGCCATCATCGCGGCCGCTTCTTCGAGCTGGTCACCGGCGCATTGCTGGTCGGATATCCCGGCGACGAGTTCATGTGCACGCACGATCACGTCTGCGGCGACGAGTGCCTGTCGTTCTCCTTCGATGATTCGATCATCGACGAGATCGGCGGCAGCAAGCAGGCGTGGCAGGCAGGGGCGATGCCGCCGCTGCCGCAACTCATGGTGCTCGGCGAGCTCGCGCAGGCCGCGGCCGCCCGCGAGCAGACGCTCGGCCTCGACGAGGTCGGCCATCTCATCGCCCGCCGCTTCGTCGCAACGGCCACCGGACGGGAGGAACGGCCGTCAAAGCCGAGCCTTCGCGACCGGCGGCGCGCCGTCGACGGCGCGCGATGGATCGACGACAATGCCGAGCGCGACATCGATCTGGCGGACGCGGCGCGCGAAGCCGGCGTCAGTCCATTCCACTTCCTGCGGCTGTTCGCGGCCACGATCGGCGTGACCCCGCATCAATATCTGATCCGCGCCCGCTTGCGGCGCGCCGCCCGGCGCCTCAGCGAAGAGGATACCCCGGTCACCGAGATCGCCTATGACATCGGCTTTGCCGATCTGTCCAACTTCACGCGCACCTTCACCCGCGCCGCAGGCGTCTCGCCGCTGAAATTCCGCAAGGCATCGCGCGGCGAGCGCAAGATTTTCCAAGATCGATTGCGCCGCCATTGATTGGATGATCCCGGCGCATGCGGCAGCCGCGTGCGAGACATGGAGATCATCGATGTTCGATCACATAGGCCTGAAGGTCGGCAATCTCGACGCCAGCGTGCGCTTCTACACGGCCGCGCTCGCGCCGCTCGGTCATATCCTCTGCTCGAAGGACGAGACCTCGGCCGGCATCGGCCCCAAGGGTGCGCCGGCGCTGTGGCTCTATCTCGACAAGGCCGCGACGGGAGGCGCCGCGCATGTCGCGTTCCGCGCCAAGGACCATGCGGCGGTCGCCAGATTTCACAGCGAGGGATTGAAGGCCGGCGGCAGCGACAATGGCGGCGCAGGGCCGCGCGCGGATTACAGCGCGACCTACTACGCGGCGTTCCTGATCGATCCCGACGGCAACAACATCGAAGCCGTGTGTCCGTGAGGTCACGCCATGGCCTCCATTCAGAAGGACATCTGTCTTGCAGCCCCTGCGGCCGCAGTGTGGGAGGCGGTGCGCGATTTCGGCGCCGTTCATACCAGGCTGGCGCCGGGCTTCGTCACCGACACGACGCTCGATGGCGATGTCCGCATCGTGACTTTCGTCAACGGCAGCGTCGTGCGGGAGAAATTGGTCGACTGCGATGACGCGCGGCGACGGCTGGTCTACACCATCGACAGCGAGCGCATGACCCATCATAGCGCCTCGATCCAGATCATTCCGGAGGGTGAGACAAGCTGCCGGATGATCTGGATCACCGACGTGCTGCCGAACGAGATCGCGCCCTATATCGCCGGGCAGATGGAACTCGGCGCGGCGGCCGTGCGGGAAACGATGAGCAAGCTCGGCACATAACGCCAGGTCAGCCGGCGCGGCGCGCCGGTGGCGGCGCCTCCGACCCGGACACGAGCCGCACGGCCGGGCGCAGCGCGATCGCGGCCGGCTTCGGTCCCCAACGGGTCAGCATCACGCTGGCCAGCGTCAGCGTCCCGAGCAGGACCATCGACGACGCTGCGAGCATGAAGAACTCGCCTTCGGTCGCGGCATGCTGCAACAGATAGCTGCCGCCGGCGGCGATGAAGATGAGCCGCACCGTCTGCGCCAGCACCGGCCCGAGCACGTTGGCCGCGCCCTGCGAGGAGAAGTACATCGAGATCGCCAGACCAATGAAGGCATACATCGGCGCGGCGATCCGCAAGTAATGGGCGCCGGCGGCACGCGCGCTCTGGTCCTGTGTGAAGATGTCGACCCACAATTGCGGGACGAACGCGATCACGGTCGACAGCGCGCCGACAGAGACGAACGAGGCGATCCCCGCCGTCCAGGCAATGCGGCGGGCGCGCGCGATCCGTTCCGCGCCAACGGCCATGCCGACCATCGGTACCGAGGCCATGCCGACCGAGAAAGCCACCGTCGTCATCATGAACTCCAGGCGGGCGCCGATGCCGTACCCGGCGAGCACCGCGGTGCCGAAGCCCGCGAGCATGTGCGTGAAGATGGCGATCGACAGCACCGATTGCAGCGGCGAGAAGCAGGCGACCGCGCCGACCTTGAGGATGTCGGCGAACATCGCGCGGCTGATCTCGAGCCCGCGCAGCTTCGGCCGCACGCGCGCACGGCCGGAGAACAGGTACCAGCCCATCACCGAGATGCTGACGCTGAAGGCCAGCAGCGCGCCGGCGGCAACCCCGCGCATGCCGAGCCCGAAGCTGAGGCTCAGCGTTCCGCCGAGCACGATCTGCAACATCGCCGAGCTGAGGATCATGAACGACGGCAGCTTCATGTTGCCGGTGCCACGCAGGATGCCCGCCATCGAGTTCATCAGCCACGGCAGCATGGCGCCGCCGAAGAAGATCTGCAGGTAGGCCGTGGCATGGCTCAGCACCGTGCCGCGGCCGCCGAGGGTTTCGAGCAGGCCGGGGCCGAACACCAGCATCCCGACCATGAAGGTCGCGCCGAACGACAGCGCGATCAGCAGCGCGTGCGCGGCGAGCGTCGAGGCGCGCTCGGTATCGCCGGCGCCGAGCGCGCGGGCGATCGCCGAGGCCACGCCGCCGCCCATGGCGCCGCCGGACATCGTCATGGTCAGGATGACGAGCGGAAACACCAGCGCCATCGCCGCCAGCGCCTCGATCCCGAGCCGGCCGATATAGGAGGTCTCGGCAATGACGACGCAGGTACCGGCAGAGTTGGCGATGATGTTCGGCCAGGCCAGCGACAGCAGCGTCCGCAGGATCGGCCCGTCGGCAATTGCGTTCCGCATCGGCTTTTCGATGGGCGGCAAGGTCCGCCCCTCGCCGACCGGATTGTCGGCCAGGCCGATCTCGGACATGTTCGCTCCCCGCCCGGCCGCGTTGGATTGCGCGCCGGTGTCGTTGTTCCTAGCACACTGCGGAACCGCGGCCCGTGCGGCTGACGCATTGGGGGTGCGCTTCCGGCGCGCGGCCGCAGCTAGACGCGAAAGTGCTTGGAGAGCTTGAGGCCCTGGGCCTGGTAGTTGGAGCCGATGCGGCTGCCATACATCGCGTTCGGCCGCGCCAGCATCTTCTCGTAGACGAGGCGGCCGACGATCTGGCCATGCTCGAGGATGAACGGCACCTCGCGGGAGCGCACCTCGAGCACCGCGCGCGAGCCCTGCCCGCCGGCGCCGGCATAGCCGAAGCCAGGATCGAAGAATCCGGCATAATGGACGCGGAATTCGCCGACCAGGGGATCGAACGGCACCATCTCCGCAGCGTAGTCCGGCGGCACCTGCACGGCTTCCTTGGAGGCCAGGATGTAGAACTCGCCGGGATCGAGAATGAGGCTGCCGTCGGGTCGCGCCTTGATCGGCTCCCAGAACTCCTCGACCGCATAGCCGGCGCGGCGGTCGACGTCGACGACGCCGGTATGGCGTTTGGCGCGGTAGCCGACAAAGCCATTGGCATTGGTGCCGGACAGATCGACGGACAGCGCGACACCGCCGGCGAGATCGGCATCGTCGCGATCGACCAGCCGCTCGGCCCGATGCAGCGCGATCAGCTCATCCTCCGACAGCACCGCATCGCGGTAGCGGAAGCGGACCTGCGACAGGCGGGAGCCTTCGCGCAGCAAAACGGGAAACGTCTTGGGACTAATCTCGGCATAGAGCGGACCGTGATAGCCGGCGCCGATCATGTCGAAGCGGCGGGTGCCGTCGGCGATCACACGCGTGAACACGTCGAGCCGGCCGGTCGAACTCTTCGGATTGGCGGCCGCGACGATGTCCTTCGGCAGCGCGAGACTCTCCAGCAGCGGCACGATGTAGACGCAGTTGGTCTCCAGCACCGCGCCGTCGGCGAGCGAGAATTCGTGCAGTTTCAACTCGTCGATGCGCTCGGCCACGGTCGATCCCGGCCCGGGCAGAAAGCTCGCGCGCACGCGATAGGCCACGTCGCCGAGCCGCAGATCGAGGCTCGCCGGCTGGATCTGGCTCTCGACGAAATCATACGCCGGCAGGATCAGGCCGGCCTCCGCCATCGCCACGATCATGCGATCGGGCAGGATGCCATGGGCGTCGGGGCTAAGCGAAAACGGCAAGACCTGATCCTTTGCAGGCGCCGGAACGGCGGCTGACCAGCCTATATAGGGTCTTTTTACCGGTTATCCGATGGCTGGCTTGACGGAAAGGCCGGTTGCGACTAAGAGCGACACTTATCCCGTGGTGATTTGAGCCGGCCGGCTTGCAGCCACGTTAAATAAATCGCTAAACAGGCCGGGGACGATTGTGATCCCGGCCGTGAGGATAGTTTCCCAGGCCGGTTTTTTTGTGCCCATCGCCCAGGCGGTGGTCACGATGGAGGTCACATGTCGAAGTCCCCCGCGAAGGCGCCGGCGTCGTTCGCTCACTATCGTCCTGAAACCCGGCTGGTGCATTCCGGCGGCTTACGCTCCGAATTCGGCGAGACCGCCGAGGCGCTCTACCTCACGCAGGGCTTCGTCTACGCCACTGCCGAGGAATGCGAGGCACGCTTCAAGGGCGAGGATCCCGGCTTCATCTATTCGCGCTTCTCCAATCCGACGACCGCGATGTTCGAGCGCCGCATGATCGAGCTCGAAGGCGCCGAGGCCTGCCGCTCCGCCGCGACCGGCATGGCCGCCGTCACGACAGCGATCCTGGCGCCCCTGCGCGCCGGCGACCACGTCGTCGCGGCGAAGGCGCTGTTCGGCTCCTGCCGCTACGTGGTCGAGGACCTCCTGCCGCGCTACGGCATCGAATCGACGCTGGTCGACGGGCTCGATCTCGACCAGTGGCAGAAGGCGGTCAGGCCGAACACCAAGACGTTCTTCCTGGAGAGCCCGACCAATCCGACGCTCGACGTGATGGACATCCCCGCGATCGCGGAGATCGCGCATGCGAATGGCGCGCGGCTGATCGTCGACAACGTGTTCGCCACCCCGATCTGGCAGAGCCCGCTCGCGCTCGGCGCCGACGTCGTGGTCTATTCAGCGACCAAGCACATCGACGGCCAGGGCCGCTGTCTCGGCGGCGTGATCCTGTCGTCGGAGGCCTTCATCGCCGAGCACATCCACAATTTCATGCGCCAGACCGGCCCGTCGATCTCGCCGTTCAACGCCTGGGTGCTGCTCAAGGGCTTGGAGACGCTGGCGGTGCGCGTGCGCGCGCAGACCGAGACTGCGGGCAAGGTCGCGGACTTCCTCGCCGCGCATCCGAAGGTCTCGCGGCTGATCTATCCGGGCCGTGAGGACCATCCGCAGGCCGCGACCGTGCGCAAGCAGATGCGGGCCGGCTCGACCCTGGTGGGCTTCGAGGTCAAGGGCGGCAAGGCGGCCGCATTCCGCACGCTCAACGGGCTCAAGCTCGCGCGCATCTCCAACAATCTCGGCGACGCCAAGACGCTGGTCACGCATCCCGCGACGACGACGCATCAGCGGCTGACGCCGGAGGCGCGCGCCGAACTCGGCATCAGCGAGGGCTTCATCCGCTTCTCCGCTGGGCTCGAGCATGCGGACGACCTGATCGAGGATCTCGACGACGCCCTGCGGGCGGCATAGCGAAGGGCGAGTAGCGAATGGCGAATAGGGAGTAGCGAATAGGAGGATCTCTCCCTACTCGCTACTCGCTATTCCCCCGCCTCACATCGGCCGATACATCAGCACGTCGGCCGGCGCGTTGATGCCGAGCTTCACTTGCCCGACCGAGCGGATGATGTCGTCGCCCAGCAGCTGGGCGAAACAGGCGTAGCCCCAGTCGCTCATGTGCAGGCCGTCCGAAATGACGAACTCGTTGATCGGGATCGCCTGGCGCTCGTGCCAGTCGCGCATCACTTCGAAGCGCGGGAAGATGCCGGCGTGATGCAGCTCGGCGATGCGGCCGAGCAGTCTGTTCATGCGGCCCGCGTTCTCCGAACGCTCGTTGACGCGCGGCGAATATTGCAGGTCGACCAGCACCACATCGGAGGCGGCGGCCTGGATCTTGGCGACCCCGTCGTCGACGAGCTTCGCGGTCTCGGTCGGATCGAGGTCGCGCAGCACCGCATTGGTGCCGACCTGCCAGATCACGAGATCCGGATGACGGTCGATCACCGATGTCTCCAGACGTTTCATCATCTCCGGCGCATCCTCGCCGCCGACGCCGGCATTGATGACGCTGATGTCGGCCATCGGATATTGCCGGCGCAATTGCGCGGCGAGCCGGTTCGGATAGGTGTAGTCCGGCGCGCTCGCGCCATAGCCCTGCGTGGACGACGAGCCGAACGCGACGATGACGACCGGCAGGCCCGAGGCGAGCTTGTTGGCGACATGGGGCAGCGAGATGAAGTTCTTCTTCGCGACGCCCTTCGGCGGCAGGCACGGCACGCGGTTGAAGATGTCGCTGGTGGATTTGGCGACCTGCTTGACCTTGTCGATCGCCCGCTCGGTGATGCTGCGCGACGGCGGCTGTACGGCCGCAACGGGCTGCGCGGCTGCAGCCACCGGCGCATTCGGCTCCGGCGGCGTGATCGTCACCGGCGGTTGATTGATCGCGCCCGACGGACGCACGGCGGCGATCTGGCCGGGCGCCTGACTGGCTGCCTGGGCTATGGTGATGTGACCGACCGTCGGCCGCAATTCGCTGATGGGAGACGGCACGGCCTCGAAGGGCGCCGTCGGCGCCGCGCTCTGCGCATGAGCCAGCTGCGGTGTCAGCGAGAGTGCAAGCACCGTTGCAGCAACGGCGGACAGCTTCTCCCATGTCCCAGATACGCGGTTACAAAAATTGGAAGTCATGAACACGTCAAACCTTAGTTCTGTTGCGCCGGCCCGATACGCGCCGCGTCGATGATGAACTTCGACAGCGCCCGGCCGAGACAGTCGTGAACCTGCTTGGCCAGCTCGATTCCGTGCGTCGGATTGAACAGGTCGAAATCGCCCTGCTCGTTCCATTGCCGCATGATCGCGAAGCGATCGAACAGTGGGATGTCGCGCTGCTGCGCCACCACCCGCATGTTGTCGATATAGGGCGGCACGGAGATCAGCGTCTCCGTCCGCGGGCTGTACTGCAGATTCATCAAGATGACGTCAGCCCCCGCATTCTGCAGCGTTACCACGCCGTCATTGACCGCCTGGCGGAACTCGTCCGGATCGATCGAGCGCATGGCGTCGACCGTGCCTGTCTGCCAGATGACCAAATTAGGCCTTTTTCCTTCCACCAGTTTAACAAGATTGGCGGCGATTTCCTCGGCGGTCTTCTTCGGCTGCAGCTCGACGCCGAGGTTGACGGTGACCGCGGGCAGCTTGTCCTTCAGCGCCGCCTGCAGCCGGGCGGGGTAGGCATTGGCATCGGACGCGCTGACGATCGCCGAGGAGCGGCTTCCGACCACCAGAATGTCGAGCGTTTGGCCTTTCTTGACGGCCTCGGCAACTTTCGGGAGCGGGCTCTCGGTGGAGAGCAGGTAGGCCGGCACCTCGCAGGTCTGCGGCGCGTCTTCGGCGCGCGCGGACGCCGCCAGCAAAACCGCCAGCGCCGCGATACCAAAGCTTAACCACGAGACGGACTTCATCAGCCCCCTCCCGCCAGATCGGCGTTGCTGCGCGCACCTTTTCGCGCCGCACCCTTATCGGCCTCACGCTTGTACCACGAAATCAGCGATGCCACCCCCCACATGACGAGGATGCCGCACACGCTGATCATCGCGTGCATCATGGCGCCGCCGGACACTTCGGCAAGAACGAAGTGGCCTGCAAACGCCAGAAAGACGCCGAGACAGAAAATCTCCAGCGAGTGTTGCCCGCAAACAATCAGCGGGCGCAGCCAGCGGGATTTGAGCAGAGGCCAATCCTTGCGCAAATAATGCACCGTGAGTGCTGCGAGTGCGAGGAAATGCGCGAAACGCAACACGTCAAGGTCGGTCTTGTCGATCGGATACATCCATTGCTCGATTCGACGCGGCATCAGCGGGCCGAGCTGCGGGATGTACCAGGTCAGCGTGACGAAGAACGCGGCGACCAGATAGGCGACGCAGAGCCCGAGCGTGACGGGCGAGTTGATGATGCGTGACATCCGCCTG
Organism: Bradyrhizobium oligotrophicum; assembly: GCF_051168495.1. GTDB lineage: Bacteria > Pseudomonadota > Alphaproteobacteria > Rhizobiales > Xanthobacteraceae > Bradyrhizobium > Bradyrhizobium oligotrophicum_A. The sequence continues at coordinate 351,340 of NZ_JBNPVB010000002.1, forward strand.
GCGCCGCCGAGCGCGCACCAGGCGCCGAACACGAACAGGAGCTGCCAGGCGAACGGATTGAAGGCCCAGAAGCCGTTCGGATAGGCCGAGAGATAGAGGTCGAATTCCCAGGTCACCGCGTAGAGCACGACCGAAAGCCCAAGCGTCACGTCGGGCCGCCACCGCATCAGCCACAGGATCAGCGGCAGGAACAGCATCAGCACGATGTAGAGCGGCAGCACGTCCATGTTGACGGGGCGGAAGCGCAGGATCAGCGCTTGCACGATGGTCACGTCGGGCTGCTTCAGGAAGTCCATGATGCCCATCTCTTCGGTGTAGAGCGGGTTCTCGAAGCTGGTCGCGACGTAGGAGATTTCGGCGAGGAAGATCGTGAACAGGAAGACGTGGGCGACGTAGATCTGCCAGACCCGGCGCAGGATGCGCGCGCTGGCGACGATGAATCCGGCATCCTGCATCGCCCGGCCATACACGAAGGCGGCCGTGTAGCCGGAAATGAAGATGAAGATTTCGGTGGCGTCGGAGAAGCCGTAGTTGCGGATCGTGAACCAGGTCAGCAAATTCGGCGGCAGGTGATCGATGAAGATCAGCCACAGTGCCAGCCCGCGGAACAGGTCGAGCCGCAGCTCACGTTCGCCGACAGCAGGGAAGGTGATCGCCGGCGCGGTCGTCACGGCGGGCGCGGCAGTCACGGCAGGCGCGGCCGTGCCTTCGGCCGCGACAGTCTCCGCAGCCGGCGCAGGTGCGGCCGGGGATGCGGGGACGGATGGTCCGGCAAGGCGATCGGCAATCGACGTCATCGGGCACCACGTCAAGGCTGCCAGCCCGGAGAGGCCCGGCAGGAGAAATGTAGGGCTGCGCAATTTTTGCGCAAGCGATGAAGGACTTGTCAGCTGGGCCGTGCCCAGTTTTTCGGCCGTCGCGGACGATCGGTAGCGACCCTACGCATCACAGGGGATGACTCACCAGCCGCCGGGCGCCCCGCGCATGTTGAGGAGCGGATGGGACTCGGCAGCAGAGTCCGCGATTCGGGTGCCATACGGCGGAACTGTGTTGAAAGCACGATGGCGTTACGATTGGTTCCGGCATCGGTTTCCGCTACAATGCAGTCATGTACCGCGCCGTGACTCGCCTCATCGAAGTGACCGTCGAGCCGAACTTCCTGCCCGAGAAATCCTCGGTCACGGATGGACGGTGGTTCTGGTCGTATACCGTCGTCATCACCAACACCGGCGAGGAGACCGTGCGGCTGCGCAGCCGGCACTGGATCATCACCGACGGCGTCGGCCGGCAGCAGGAGGTCCGCGGCGAGGGCGTGGTCGGCGAGCAGCCGGTGCTCGCCCCCGGCGAGCGCTTCGAATACACCTCCGGCGTTCCGCTGACGACCGCGTCCGGCTTCATGTCCGGCTCCTACCAGATGGAGAGCGACAGCGGCGAGCAGTTCGACATCGCGGTGCCGGCGTTCTCGCTCGACAGCCCGGATGGCGGCAAGCGGGTGTTGAATTAGCCGGGACGCTTCCCTTCGGTTCACGACGGAGCGTTCGCGCTTCGGTCGTTTTGATTGTTCGCCGTTGATCCTCGGCACCCTGCTCTTTCCGCCTTCCCGAGGTGTTGCGTCTGCCCCGCTGTCGTCCCGGGCAAGCTTCCGGCCACGCGCAGCGTTGGCGGAAGCTTGCCCGGGATCCATAACCACGGGGTCCGGTTTGGCGAAGGCCGGAGCTCCGATCTTTCCAGCAATGTCCGCCTGGGGTTATGGGTCCCCGCGTTCGCGGGGACGCCGCCATTGGTGTCGAGGCAGGGTGCATCATACACGCATCAGCCCGCGACCTGATCGTGACCTCACGCTGCACGCCATCGTTGTCGCGACGCATGCCGCGCCCGAGCTGTGTCCATTGGTCCGCCCTCTCCAAGCAGAGGGCGCAGGGAAGGCCAGGCCTCGGCTGAGGCCCGCCTGCGAAAAAAAAAGCAGGCGGAATGGAGCGCGCGGACCGGCTTATTTTTGTGATTGAACCAACTAACAGAGGTCGGGCTGGGGGAGCGCGACGCATGACACCCGTCGGGCAAATGGCGCCATCGAAGCAAGTCTTTAGCACAGGCAAAGACACCTCACTGGCGGCACAACGAAGCCGATAGTGCAGGCTCCGCGCACATCGATGGCGGGGCTTGATTTAACGGCTGAGCAGTGGCGCCAAAAGGCATCGGACGCATCGCGCCGCGGAGATTGTGACCGTTGCGACCGACAGCGTCTCAAGACGGCCGCGCTCATCAAGTCCGGTCCTACTCGTCCTTCACGTTGACTTTCTTCTGCGGCGCCCGCGTGGACGCGATCTTGCCGGTCAGCAGCCTGGTCAGGTCGTTGAACAGGTCGTCATTGTCGACCACGTAGAACAGGCCGCCACGTCCGTTCTGGCTGCTCTTGCAATTGGCATTAAGCGCGCCCTGCTGGTTGAGGTCGGCAAAAATCGACAGGGATTGCTCGCCAGACTGGGAGACGCCGACCTTGGCGTGGTTCTGGCCGCCGACGAGACCGATCGTCTCCTCCTTGCCCGGCTCGCCCCACTGGCCCGTGATCGCAATGGCCACGGCGCCCGGCGGCCCCAAGCTATCGTCCCAACAGGCGATGCGCCGCGTGCTCGTCGTGGTCGGAATCTGCGGCGACGACCACCAGGTGGCAGCCTTCAGATCGATGCCGCCGAGCTTGGCCGACAGCATCTGCCAGGGCGGCACATGCAGTGCCGACGGTTTCGAGATCAGCCTGACATCACTCTTGAGCGTAGGACCGCCAGGCAGCGTAAACTCCTTCACTTCGACGCTGTCGGATTTGGTGCCGAGCCCTTCAAGGGCATCCGTGATCTCTTTCGGACTGCCGCGGGCATCGACGATCTCGAGCTGCGCGACGTCTGTTACCACGCTGGCATTCTTCAACGCCTCGATCACGCTGACGATGCCTGCCTTCGACAGTTTCAGCGCGAAGAAATGCTGGGCGTTCTGGATATTGTTCGGCTTCTTGATGCAGCCCAGCGTATTGCCGGCCTCGCGCTGGAATTTCCTGGCCGCAAAACCGGGCCAAGCCGGCGTCGTGACTTGGATCACGAGCCCATCCCCATCCTTGTTCCATGCCAGGATGCCCTTCGAATGCCCCCAGGAACCGGTGCAGTTGCCGGTCTTGCCGCAACCCTTCATCCGCGGCTCGCCGTAAAACTGGTCGTTCCAGGCAAGGTAGCGAAACTTGCCGCGATAGATCTGCTCGAACGTCACGGCGACGGGATCGCTGGTGCCGGCGCAGCCGTCACTCTTGTCGAACGAGGCCTTCTTGCTGCTGGCGACCACGAATTGCTGGCTGTTCGCATAGCCCATCGGCTCGCCGCCGAACGGACACTCCCGCTCGGCAGATTCGTCCGTCAGTTCCTTGCCGCAGGCCGGGAAAGTGGCGGAATTAAACTTGTAGACGAACCACCAGTCGACCGGCTGATCCTTCGCGATCAGCGGCACCGGCGCATCGGCGGCGCGCGCCGCATCGTCATTGCTGAACGCCGACAGCGTGAGCAGCAGCGCCAGCAGCGCAGCCCGCGCTCCTACGAGGGATCGCGCGACACATGATCCGTTCATCGCGGCCGTCCTCCTCAAGACACGCTGACTGCGTCCGGCGGCAGCCGCGACTTGTAGTCACCGGCGCGCCGGAACACCGATTCATGCACCATCGGCGCCTTCGGCATGGTGCGCCGCCGCCCCATATTGGCGCGGCGCTCCCACAGTTTCGTCTGGGCATTGAAGTGGCGCTTTGGAATGAGTTCGGCAGGCCACCACGACGGGCTGAGCGATTCATGCAGCGGCCCATCGACGTCGGGCGCGACATAGCCGGCGCCACTGCCGCCCAACACCAGGGCCAGCCGCGCCGGATCGACCAGGAGATGTTTGTCCATGGCCTCCCTGATCATCCATTGCAACGGAATCTTCGAGGCGCCGCTCTCGGCCTCCCGGTAGCCGCCACCCACGTCGCAATGCACGCCGGCGAACCAGACCTGCTTGAGGTCCTTCGGTCCGCTGTCGGCGGACTCAGACCGCGGCCGCCACAGATTGGTGCGGAAGAACGCTCGCCGTTCGTCCAGCGCGAGCGCATGCCGCCCGATCGCGATGTCGGGATTGTCGGCAACAAAGGGCAGGCGCAGCTGGTTCTCGATCCAGCCGACCGAACTCACCGTGTCCCAGACGCCGACGAACCAGGGCTTGCAGACTGTGCGGCAGAAGGTGTCCTTGAACTCCTCCGCAAGGCGAAAATAGTGCTGCTTCCCTTCGCTGTCGCCGCGGGCATCGAGCTTCTGGATTGCCGTCAGCATGCGGATCGCATAGGGCACCAGCGGCTCATTGCCGGCCGAGATCAATCCATACATGTGCAGCAGTGAAGCGAGCGCGCGCACCGTGTAGGCGCCGCGGCTGAAGCCGAACAGGAAGACGCGGTCGCCCGGGTCAAAATGCCGCATCAGGAAGACATAGGCGTCGCGGACATCGTCCCCGAGTCCGGCACCGATGGCTTGGCCGAGCAACCGCGTGGCGCGGCGGGACAAAGGCGTCAGCGCGCCGGCGGGCTCGATCGTGCCGAGCCCGGGATGATAGTAGACCTGCTGTTGCCCCGCAGCTTGAACCAATGTGTAGCAGAGCTTGATCACGTTGGTGCGATCCGCCGCAAACTCGTTGGCGGTACCGTCGCAGCACAGAACCAGATTCTTCACCGGCACGCTCCTTGAGACTTCTCGACGACCGTCGCCTCACAGGCGGTCGCGCAGCTTCTCGATCAGGGAGCGATAGAGCTCTTTGTCCTCCGGCTTGGCAGCCTGCTCCATGCGCTCCATCAGTTCCTTGAGCGTCAATCCGCCGGTCGGAAGCTCGATCTGTTTCGGGACGAAGTTCTCGCGTTGAACGGTTTCGAGCCCGACCTTCGGCAGCAGTGCCGCGGTGACGCGCTCGACGGCGTTGAACAGCAGATCGTTGCTGTAGCCCGCAAGGAAGCCCAGCGCAGCGGCGCTGATCTTGACCGCCTCGCTGTCGTCCGACGGACTGACCAGCAGGACGATCGCCCCGCCGCTGACCATGCCGAGCAGGATCCGGTTGAAATATTCGGGTTGGCGGCGCACGTCGAAGCAGCGCTTCGCAATCATGTCATGTGCGGTGCGCAGCAGGTAGGCGCAGGCGCCGAGCCCACCATACATCCAGGGCACGAGGATCGGTACGTAGTCATTGATCGCCCGGAATCCCAGGACCCACGCGTTCCTGGCGGAGCTCTCGGCACCCGTGGTGATGATTCCGCCGCCGACGACTAAAACGGCAAAGAGGCCCGTGATCGCCCACAGCAGACGCGTAAATCTCTGCGCCGGAGAACCTTGTCTCTTGCCGGTCGAACGCGTGTCGCGCAGGGTTTCGATCGTGATTGGAGCACTGAATTCCGCCAGTGCGTAGTAGGCGAGTTCGAAGCGCGTCCAATCCGACGCCTTGATGTAGACCGCCGCGATCGTCTCCGGGGATGCACCTCGCTCCAGAGCCTGCTGGCGCTCGAACAAGCCGACCTTCCCTGCGGTCACCTTGATCGTCCTGAGGATGTGGGAGGGCAGGCTGCTGTCGTTGCGCTTCGCGCCGTGCTTGACGATGTATTCGGCCAGCTCAAGCGCCTCTTCCACCTCGTTGTGGACCCTGCTGGTGACCAACACATCCGCATCGGGGAGCACCTCGTCCTTTGCCTCGGACGTGAGCTCTGGCGTGCCAGCCGCTGGGACGGGCTCCGCGGCGCCAGCCCCAACAGCGGCGCCATCATCGTCATCATCGTCATCAATTGTGCCTGCGGGCATTGGTTTCCCCCAATACGCAGCGAGCTAGATCAACGGTGCGGCGTCACCGCCGCAAAAATCTTTCAAAAAAAATCCGCGGAACTATGTGATCACGTTTATGCGCGACACGCAACTACAACGTGAGATCAATAACCGACGCGTCCGAGGCCTTGGTTCGCCAAACGGACAGCGATCCTGAGAGTGCGAGCCGGCCGGTCGAACCGAGAGCGGGCGCGGCCGCGGCAGCGGTGGCGCGCTTGCGGCGGGTTCAAGAGACGCCGACCTCGCGTGAATCGAGAACCCGACTTGGTCAGAGCGTAGTGTCGAAGGCGACGGCGCAATCCGGCGACGCAAAAAGATGCCGGATTGCTTCGTTCGCAACGAGGCGCGCAAGGCGCTCGCTCGTCATGGCCCATAGAGAGAGACTGGCCCGCTCAGTTCTCCGTCACGCCGGCTTCGTGCGGGGTGAACTGATAGACCGAGGAGCAGAACTCGCAGGTGACGACGACCTTGTCGTCCTTGACCATGTCGGCGCGATCCTCGGCTGAGAAGCTCTTCAACATGTTGGCGACCGCGTCGCGCGAGCAGGAGCAGCGCGCCTGCAGCGGCACGAGGTCGAACACGCGGACGCCGCGCTCGTGGAACAGGCGGTACAGCAGCCGTTCGCCGGACAGCGCGGGATCGATCAGTTCGACGTCCTCGACGGTCGCGACCAGTGACTGGCCTTCGACCCAGGCCTCGTCCTCCTCGATTGCGTGGATCTCGGTGCCTTCGGGGGCATCGCCGGGATGCAAATCGGCCTGGCGCAGACGCTCGGGCGCCTGCGGCAGGAACTGCGTCAACAGGCCGCCGGCGCGCCAGCGATGCTTGCCGCCGCTCCACTCCTCGCCGACGGCGAGGCGCACCCGCGTGGGGATCTGCTCCGAGCGCAGGAAGTATTCGTGCGCCGCGTCCTCCAGGCTGCCGCCGGTGAGCGCGACGAGACCCTGATAGCGGCTCATGTCGGCGCCTTGGTCGATGGTCATCGCCAGATGGCCCTTGCCGAGCAGGCTGCCGGAATCCTTGGCGTCGCCGAGGCGCGCCTCATCGTAACGCGCATAGGCGCGGAGACGATCGGGCGCCTGGAAGTCGACCACCAGGAACGACACCGGACCGTCGGTCTGGGTCTGCAGGATGAAGCGGCCGTCGAATTTCAGCTGCGAGCCGAGCAGGGTCGTCAGCACGATGGCCTCGCCGAGCAGCTTGCCGACCGGCGCCGGATAGGCGTGCTTGGTGAGAATGTCGTCGAGCGCCGGTCCCATGCGGGTGAGGCGGCCGCGCAGATCGAGCGCCGCGACCTCGAACGGCAGCACGGCGTCGTCGACCGGCACGGCCGAGGGCGCACGGCCGGTGTCGAGATGGATGTCGTTGTCGGGGGAAGAGCCTGTCATGGCGCCTATTTGGGGACGATGCGGGGAAAGTGAAAGGGGTTTGGAACTACCGCATGAGGCGGGCTCCGTATACCCTTCGCGCGGGAGGAGATGACCGCTTCGGGGGGGGTGAATCGATGCCACGAATTCCGCATCATCGACCGGCCGGCAAGCGCATCCGCAGCTTCGCAAAGGCGATGCGCCGAGAGCCAACTGAAGCCGAAGCCGCGATGTGGCGATTGCTGCGCGACCGGCGATTGTCGCAGTTCAAGTTTCGCCGCCAAGTGCCGTTCCGGAGCTACATCCTCGACTTCGTCTGCTTCGAACAGCGGCTGGTCATCGAGATCGATGGCAGCCAGCACGCCGATGCCATGAGTGATCGAACGAGAGACGAGGTTCTTTCCAGCGAGGGGTTTGAGGTCGCGCGATACTGGAACAACGATGTGCTCCAGCAACGAACGGCCGTTCTCGAGGACATTCTCGCGAAGCTCAGCGAGCGGAGGGAGACCCCTCACCCGGTATGATCGAGCTTCGCTCGATCATACCACCCTCTCCCACAAGGGGAGAGGGTGCACCGAGCAAGCCGCGCGATCTCGACGCGAGCCTGCTAAATTGTGGTAGTCCGTCTACGCTGATTGAACGATCAGCTGCTTCACGGTGCCCATGACTGCGCCCTCTCCCCTTGTGGGAGAGGGCTACACAGTCGGCAACTCCAAGCTCCCTCGGGTGAGGGGTTCGTGCCGCAAACTCAGGCCTGCGCCCGGGGCAACCCCTCACCCGGTTTCCATGCTCCCGCATGGAAACCACCCTCTCCCACAAGGGGAGAGGGTGCACCGAGGATGCCGCGCGATGTCGGCTCACATTGAACTCATTTCATCGGCCCATGACGATCGAACGATCAGCCCCATCGCAGCGCTCATGACTGCGCCCTCTCCACTTGTGGGAGAGGGCTACACAGTCGGCAACTCCAAGCTCACTCGGGTGAGGGGTTGGTGCCACAAACTCAAGCCTGAGCCCGGGGCAACCCCTCACCCGGTTTCCATGCTGCGCATGGAAACCACCCTCTCCCACAAGGGGGAAACCACCCTCTCCCACAAGGGGAGAGGGTGCACCGGATGCGTGGCTCAAAGATTATTTAACTACTAGAGCCTGCTGGCGACGATCTACGCCCGCTCACCGAAACACCAGGCCAGGATGCCCTTCTGCGCGTGCAGGCGGTTTTCGGCTTCGTCGAACACGACCGACTGCGGGCCGTCGATGACCTCGTCGGTGACCTCCTCGCCGCGATGGGCGGGCAGGCAGTGCATGAAGATCGCTTCCGGATTGGCGAGCGACATCAGCTTGGAGTTCACCTGATAGGGCTTGAGCAGATTGTGGCGGTGCTCGCCGTCCTTGTCGCCCATCGAGACCCAGGTGTCGGTGACGACGCAGTCGGCGCCGGTCACCGCCGCCTCCGGGTCGTGGCTGAGATGGATGTCGGCCCTGGTGGCGCGGATGAAATCCTTCATCGGCTTGCCCGGCGACAACTGCGGCGGGGTGGCGACGTTGAGGCGGAACTTGAAACGCTCGGCGGCATGCGCCCATGACGCCAGCACGTTGTTGTCGTCGCCGGTCCAGGCCACGGTGCGGCCCTCGATCGGGCCGCGATGCTCCTCGAAGGTCATCACGTCGGCCATCACCTGGCAGGGATGCGAGCGCCGCGTCAGGCCGTTGATGACGGGCACGGTGGCGTGCGCGGCGAGCTCGAGCAGCGCCTCGTGGCTGAGAATGCGGATCATGATCGCATCGACGTAGCGCGACAGCACGCGCGCGGTGTCGGCGATGGTCTCGCCGCGACCGAGCTGCATCTCGGTGCCGGTCAGCATGATCGCCTCGCCGCCGAGCTGGCGCATGCCGACGTCGAACGACACGCGGGTGCGCGTCGACGGCTTGTCGAAGATCATCGCCAGCACCTTGCCGTCGAGCGGCTTCCGGGCCGGCTCGCGCGACTTCAGCGTCTTCTTCATGGCGCTGGACAGCGCCAGCATGTTGCGCAGCTCCTCGACCGGCATCTCGGTGAGATCGAGGAAATGACGCGGCGTGTTGCCCATGGTCTTGCTCATGATGCGGCCGCCTGCTTTCCAGGACCGCCCGACAGCGCCGTGCAGGCGCGATCGAGCATCTCGACCGATTGTTCGATTTCGGATTCATTGACGATCAGCGGCGGCAGGAAACGGACGACGTTGTCGCCGGCGCCGACCGTGAGCAGCTTCTGGTCGCGCAGCGCCGCCACCAGATCGCCCGACGGCACCACCGCCTTGATGCCGATCAAAAGGCCTTCGCCGCGGATCTCGGAAATGACATCAGGATGACGGTCGACCACGGATGCGAGCTTCTGTTTGAGCAGCAGCGACATCCTGCGGACGTGATCGAAGAAGCCGGGCGCCAGCATCACGTCGAGCACGGCATTGGCAGCGGCGACCGCGAGCGGATTGCCGCCGAAGGTCGAGCCGTGCGAGCCGGGTGTCATGCCGGAGGCGGCTTCGGCGGTGGCAAGCACCGCGCCGATCGGGAAGCCGCCGCCGAGCGCCTTGGCCAGCGACATCACGTCAGGGGTGACGCCGAGCCAGCGATGCGCGAACAGATCGCCGGTGCGGCCCATGCCGGTCTGCACCTCGTCGACGACGAGCAGCAGGCCATGGTCGTCACAGAGCTGGCGCAGCGCCTTGTAGAACGACAGCGGCGCGGTGCGCACGCCGCCCTCGCCCTGCACCGGCTCGATCAGGATGCCGGCCGTGTGCGGCCCGATCGCCTTCTTCACGGCCTCGATGTCGCCGAGCGGCACCTGGTCGAAGCCGTCCATCGGCGGGCCGAAGCCCTCGAGATATTTCGCGGATCCGGTCGCGGCGAGCGTCGCCAGCGTGCGGCCGTGGAACGCGCCTTCGAACGTAATGATACGATAACGTTCGGGATGGCCCTTGGACGCCTGATATTTGCGCGTGATCTTGATCGCGCCTTCCATCGCCTCGGCGCCGGAATTGGCGAAGAACACGTAGTCGGCAAAGCTCTGCTCGCACAGCCGTGCGGCGAGCCGTTCGCCGTCCGGGCTCTTGAACAGGTTCGACATGTGCCAGAGCCTGGTGGCCTGCTCCTGCAGCGCCTTGACCAGATGCGGATGCGCATGGCCGAGCGAATTGACGGCGACGCCGGAGGTGAAGTCGAGATAGCGATCGCCATTGGTCGCGATCAGCCACGCGCCCTCGCCGCGCTCGAAGGAAAGATCGACCCGGGCGAATACGGGGAGAAGATGCGTAGCAGCAACACTTGTCATTGCGATCACATGAGCTGACGGGCTGGCCGAGACACGCGCCACGTGGCGCCATCGCGCATCAGGGACCCCACCCTGGAAAACAAAATGTGCCGCCTTTTCAAGGCGGCACGTACAGCTATTGTATGCTGGCGGCGCTCGGAGTCAACTACGCGTCGTCTGCCCTGCGCCAGCGCGGACCCGTGTGATTGCGGACGCATGACACGCGCGAGACACGCCGCGCGGAACCGCGGAATGTGTGGACGGTGTTTGCCGACTCTTGCGCGAGAGTCACGCCATATTGTAGCGTTTTCAACGTCGAGTACGACATCTCGTGCGGCAGTTCTGATCCCTCAGGAGTTTTTGTTCGCGTAAACGTCCGGGTGCCATGTGCGTGCCCGGCGAGGGATAAGGGATTCTGCCGTCAGGGATTTTCTTGAGACAGAGATCGCAGCGCCGTCCCGGAATTGGCCGGCGCACCGCGAAGGGAAGGGTTCGATGACGGTATTGACCTGGTCCGACGATCGCGTCGAGCAGTTGAAGAAACTCTGGGAGGCCGGACTGTCGGCCAGCCAGATCGCCGCGGAACTCGGAAACGTGACGCGCAACGCCGTGATCGGCAAGGTGCACCGGCTGGGCTTGTCCGGCCGTGCCAAGAGCCCGGCGACCGCGGCACCGCGCCAGCGCAAGCCCGCCCGTCCGGCGCAGCCGATGATGCGGGTGACGCGTCCGGTGGCGCGCGGCAACACCGCACTCGCACAGGTTTTCGAAGTCGAAGCGGAGCCCGATCCGGTTGCATTCGACAACGTCGTGCCGATGAATCAGCGGCTGTCGCTGCTGGAGCTCAACGAGGCGACCTGCCACTGGCCGGTCGGCGACCCGTCGAGCCCGGACTTCTTCTTCTGCGGCGGCAAGGCGCTCGCCGGCCTGCCCTATTGCGCGCAGCATTCGCGCGTCGCCTATCAGCCTGCGGCCGACCGCCGCCGCCAGCCGTCGAAGTCGAGCCCGCGCTGATCACTCGGCGATGGCCGGCGATGAGGACGCTTTCGCAGCGCCGCGTGTCCGGCGGCTGCAAGCGTCGACCAACGGCCAGAGATCACGATGGCCCGGCCTGCGCCGGGCCGATTGCGTTCTGATCAGGCGCTGCGCGCGGATCTCGCCTGCGGGAAGCACGCGGTAAAGGCGGCGCCGTTGCGCGGCACGCTCTCGATCAGCAGCCGGCCGCGATGGCGGTTGAGGATGTGCTTCACCAGCGACAGACCGAGCCCGGTGCCGCCCTGTGCGCGACTGTCGCCGACATCGACGCGATAGAAGCGCTCGGTCAGGCGCGGCAGATGCTCGGGCGCAATACCGGGGCCGAAATCGCGCACCTTGACCCGGATCTCCGGCGCGTTGTCGGCGGAGACCGCCTGCTCCAGCGACACGACCACGCGCTCGCCGGAGGCGCCGTATTTCAGCGCGTTCTCGATCAGGTTCTCGAACACGCGCAACAGCTCCTCGCGGTCGCCGGCGATGGTGACGGGGGCGTCCGGCAGGCTGGTCTCGATCACGACCTGGCGCTCGCGCGCCAGCGACTCCAGCCCGTCGGTGACCTGGCGGATGATGGCGACGACGTCGACCATGGTGTGCGGCTGGACATGCGCCGACAATTCCACGCGCGACAGCGACAACAGATCGTCGATCAGCCGCGCCATGCGCGTCGCCTGGGTGTGCATGATGCCGAGGAAGCGCTCGCGCGCCTTGGGATCGTCCTTGGCCGGGCCCTGCAGGGTGTCGATGAAGCCCGACAGCGCGGCGAGCGGCGTGCGCAGCTCGTGGCTGGCATTGGCGACGAAGTCGGCGCGCATCTCCTCGACCCGGCGCAGCGGCGTCAGATCGTGGAAGGTCATCAGCATGCATTTGTCGGTGCCGCCGAACGCCGTCGGCACCGGAACGGGGGTGATGACCAATTCCATCCAGCGGTCGACCGGGACATGGTCGTGGTAGCTGGCGCGGCGGATCTCGGTGGTGGCGATCGCCTCGCGCAATGCGGTGATGATCTCCGGCATGCGCAGCGCGAACTGGGCGAGCTCGCCCTTGCGCAAGGCGGGCGCGAGCTCGGCGGCGGCGGCATTGAGGTGGATAACGCGGCCGGCGCGGTCGAGCAGCACGGCGGGATCCGGAATGCCTTCGACCACGGCGCTGACGGCCGGCGCCTCGACCGGATTGGCGTGGCGCTCCTCCTCCCGCTTGGCAACCGCGCCGTGCAGCCGCCACGGCACCAGGGCTGCGCCGGCGATGCACAGGAAGACCACCAGAGCCCGCAGCGGCAGCAATTCGTCGAGCAGCACCAGCCCGGCCAGCGCGAGCGCCGCGGCGAGCAGGATGATCGCGGAATGGCGCAGCCGGTCCGGCCAGGGGGTGAACATCGAGAGTGGCGTCGCGGAGGGAGCGTCGAGGGCCATCGCGTCCTATTGTTCCCTTGAAGTCGCGTCAGGCACCGGAATCGCTGCGCTTCCTCACATAAGCGGCTTCAGGCGGGGGGCCCGGGTCGAGGCTGAGCGCCGCCTGGCGCAGCCGCTTCGACCTGGCGCTAAGAATAACCTCGCGAAACGTCAGCAGGATTACAGAAATGAGGAACGGCGCCAGATAATACAGAATCCGGAACAGCAGCATGCCGGCCAGCAGCTCCTCGCGGTCCATCTGCCACAGCCCGACCAGCATCGCGGCATCGAACACGCCGAGCCCGCCCGGCGAATGGCTGGCAAAACCGAGCAGGGTCGCCGACACGAAGATCACGGCGACCACGACGAAGCCGAGATTGGGCTCGTCCGGCACCAGCACGTACATCGCGAGCGCGCAGAAACCGAGATCGACGATGCCGATCGCGATCTGCAGCAGGGTCAGCGGGCCGCCCGGCAAGACCACGGTCCACGGCCCGCGGCCGACCACGCGCGGCTTGGTCCAGACCCAGGCGACATAGCCCATCAGACCGACCAGGATGCCGATCGCGGCCATGCGGTTCACCCAGGGCGGCAGCTGGTCGATCGAGGCCGCCGCCTCCGGGTGATAGCAGATGCCGAGACCGAGCACGGCGGCGTTGCCGAGCCAGAAGGTGAGGCCGGCGAGAAAGCAGATCTTGGCGACGTCGATCGCGTTCAGCCCATGAGCCGAATAGATACGGTAGCGCACGGCCCCGCCGGTGAAGACGCTGGCGCCGACATTGTGGCCGATCGAATAGCTGGTGAAGGCGGCCAGCGCATTGATGCGGTAGGGCACGTGGTCGTGTCCGATCGCGCGCACCGCGAACAGGTCGTAGAACGTCAGCGTGAAATAGCCGGCGGCGACGAACAAGGCGGCAAGCGCAATCTGATGCGGCTCCGTGCTCTTGATCGCTTCGAGCACCTCGTAGGTGTCGATCCCGCGCAGCATGTGGTAGAGGACGTAGCAGGCGGCCGCGATGACCGCGATGCTGATCAGCACGCCAAGCTTGTGCAGCACTTGCTTCTCGCGCAGGAACGTGACCGCTCCGCGTATGGCTTCAAGCATCTACACCTCTCACCGTGATCCAATCACGACGGCCGGGGACATGGCGCCCTGGAGGTCGCCTCGTCATGTGCGCATACAACGCCCTCGTAGCGCGTTTCGGCGCATTGGGGAACACGGGGCGTGCGAACAAAAGCGTACACATGGATATACTTAGCAGGCTTCGCAAAAATACGATGCACCGTTTTGCCGCACATGAGGCAAGCAGACGAGGCAGGGGGACATGGGCAGCCGGCGATCCCGTTCAACCTGCGCGCCCCGGGGTTAAACTTCGGTGAGGAGCGGCGCCTCCGGCGGTCCGGGGGCGACAGGATGGGGAGACGCCGGCCTCAACGATAAGCGTCCGCTGCCGCTTTCACAGGCTCGGCCGCTGTCAAACCTTCGTGTCCCGCGACCGCACTGCGGCGAGGGTCCGGCCAGTTCAATGCCGCGGAAGCGAACAGGCGTCAGACCGCGGACCGCCGCCGCATGCTGCGCCTCACCACCAGCGCCCGCAGCCAGGTGCCGATCGCGCAGCCGACGAGATAGGGCACGAACAGGATCAGCAGCAGCTCGAGCCAGTAGCCGGCCCGGCCGGGGATCAGGCTGGCCACGGCCGCCGCCACCAGACCCGCGGCCAGCGCCGCCAGCGACCAGGTCAGCCACCCCGAGACGCCGGGCGCACGGTGAACCACGGCAATCCAGCCCATCGCCAGCCCGATGGCGAACGCGCCGGCCAGCCAGCTCCAGTGGAAGGCAACGAGATAGGCCATGTCCGTCACCTCACCAGGAATTCGATGCGTCGGTTCTGCGCCCGGCCGTCGCTGGTGTCGTTGGAGGCGACCGGCTGGGTGCTGCCGTAGCCGACCGCAGTGAAACGGTCCGCCGGCAGCCCGGCCTTGACCAGATAGTCGACCACGGCCTCGGCTCGCCGTTGCGACAGAACCTGATTGGCCGCAGCATCGCCGTCGGCATCGGTGTGGCCGATGATCTCGACATTGGCACCAGGGCAGCGGAAGGCGATCTCGGCGAGGCGATCGAGCAGCCCGGTGGAATCCCGGTCGAGGTCGCTGCGGCCGGTCTCGAAGCGGATCTTGGCCTTGCCGAGCAGGTCCGAAAACAGCTGCTGGCACACCGTGGGGTCGACCGGCGCCGCCGCCGGCTTGACCGTGATGTCGGCCTTCACCTGCCAGCCCTGCGGGACGTCCTTGGCGAGCCCGGTCCGGATCTGGGCGGCGGCGGCGTCATAGAGGGCATCGCCGGAAATCTTGATGTCGCGGTCGGACACCACCAGCGTGCCGGTCGACAGCCGCGACAAGGCGCCCAGCGCCGGCACCGCCGCGTTCACGAAATTCGCCGGCGCGCCGATGCTGTTCTTGAGATTGTCGACGACCTTCTCGCTGAAGAATTTGCGCGACGACGAGCCGACCACGACGGCATGGATGTTCTCGTCGGGCACGTTGCCGGCGAGCGTCACGGTGACGGCGACCGGATCCTTGTAGGCCTGGAAGATGTAGGGCGGCGCCTTGACCTCGTTGCTGGCGACCTTGAAGCCGTCCGGCAGCTTGCCGAGCGCAACTGCGATCGACTCGCGGCCGCCGAGCTCGCGCGCCATGCCGGTCAGCGTGACGTCGCCGTCGGAGATCGTGAACTTGCCGTCCTTGAGCTTGCCGATCTGGCCGATCAGCAGCAGCGCGGCGTCCTCCAAGCGAGGCGGCGCACCGCGCGCCAGCCCCATCTGGTCGGCAACCTCGACGCCGGGCAGCGCCGCGCGTGTCGCCTCCACCAGCCGGCCCTTGAGCGCCGGCAGCGGCGCATTACCGCCGAGCGTCACCCTGACGACGTCGCGTTCGGCGGACCACACGAACGGCTTGGCCTCGGGCACCAGCCGGGTCTCGTCATTGACGAGACGCACGCCGGCCACCGCATCGACCGCCGCCACCGCGTCGCGGCGTCCCGCCTCGGAAAAGGCATTGGCGCGCAGATAGACGTCGCGGCCGTCGACCGTGATGCTGGTCCTGTCGAGAACGGAGCCCTTGAGTGCGGCCGAACTGCGGCCGGCGAGATCATTTTCGAGCGGAACGGTGCTGGTCCAGGCCGCAAAGCCCCAAAGCACCATCAGCGGGATGACTCCAGGCCACCATTTGCCGCTCCACCTGAAAAGTCCGCGCATTCGTCATCCGTCGCATCGAGGAAGCAGAGAGAAAACAAACCCTTGGGGGCCTGTCAAACCGGAAATGGCGCAGGCGTCCCGATTGGGCCGGCGATCGGACTAAGGTTTTGTTCAACGTTTCGTCGGTAATGTCGTCCGACACTGCACCGGGCCGCGCGTTTCAGATGAGACGATTTCGCAAGACATTCATTCGCGCCGGCCTGGAGGCGCTCTATCTGAGCGGCGCGCATGTCTGGCTGCGACCGATTTTCTCAGGCGTGGGCGCGATCTACACGCTGCATCACGTGCGGCCGCGCCGCGACGCCGATTTCCAGCCCAACGGCCATCTCGAGATCACGCCCGATTTCCTGCGCGAGATGCTGTCGCATCTGCGCGACCTCGACATCGACATCATCACGCTCGACGAGCTGCATCACCGGCTGGTGGAGCGCGACTTCGCCCGCCGCTTCGCCTGCTTCACCTTCGACGACGGCTATCGCGACAACCGCGACTTCGCGCTGCCGGTGCTGCGCGAATTCGACGCGCCCTTCACGATCTACGTCACCAGCGATTTCGCGGCAGGCCGCGGAAGGCTGTGGTGGATCACGCTGGAGCTCGTGGTGGCGAAGGCGCGCGAGATCGAGGTCGCGATCGGCGGCCTCGCATTGCGGCTCGACGCCTCGACGCCGGCGGCCAAATGCGTGACGTTCCAGCGCCTGCACGACTGGCTGCGTTCGCTGCCAGGTGAGCACGACGTCGCGCGCGAGATCAGCGCGCTGTGCGCGCGCCACGGCGTCGACGAGGCGTCGATCTGTCGCAAGCTCTGCATGTCCTGGGATGAGCTGAGGGCGCTGTCCGCCGAGCCGCTCGTCTCGATCGGCGCGCATTCGATCAGCCACTGCAATCTCGCCAAGCAGACCGAAGAGACGGCCCGCATCGAGATCGCCGAAAGCCGAACTCGGATCGAGACCGAATTGCAGCGGCCGGTGCGGCACATGGCCTACCCCTATGGCGACCGCGCTGCCGCGGCGCAGCGCGAATTCGTGCTGGCCGCCGCAAGCGGCTACAAGACCGCCGTCACGACCCGCCCGGGCATGATCTTCGCCGAGAGCGCCGATCATCTCACCGCCTTGTCGCGCGTCTCGCTCAACGGCCACTATCAGGACGCCCGCGTGCTGCCGGTGCTGACCTCCGGCGCCGCGACCGCGATGTGGAACGGTTTCCGCCGCATCGACGCGGCGTGACCCTGGCTTGACGCCCCCGCCCTCCGACTGATTGCGGCGCGATCGTGCGACTGCGTCTCACTTGACAGTGCCGCTGCGCCACGCCCACAAGCGCAATCGACAATCAATCAAAGGGAGGCGTCATGCTCAGGAACCTGTTCTCGCTCGAGGGGCGCATCGCGCTCGTCACCGGCGGCTCGCGCGGCATCGGCAGGATGATCGCGACCGGCCTGCTCGCCCATGGCGCGGCGCGGGTCTACATCACCGCGCGCAAGGCCGGCCCGTGCGAGGAGACGGCCAAGGCGCTGTCGGCCGAGTATGAAGGCGAATGCATCGCGCTTCCGATCGACATCTCGACGATGGCCGGCATCGACATGCTTGCGAGTGAGATCAAGACGCGCGAGCCGAAGCTCGACATCCTCGTCAACAATGCGGGCGCGGCCTGGGGCGCCGACTTCGACGAATTTCCCGAGAGCGGCTGGGACAAGGTGATGAACCTCAACCTCAAGACGCCGTTCTTCCTGACCAAGGCGCTCGCAGCTCCCCTGCGTGCGGCGGCCAGCGCCGAACGGCCGGCGAAGGTCATCAACATCGCCTCGATCGACGGCATCTTCGTCAACCCGCTCGAGACGTATTCCTATGCGGCGAGCAAGTCCGGACTGATCCATCTGACGCGGCGGATGGCGGCCAAGTTGATCCACGACCACATCGTGGTGACGGCGATCGCGCCGGGTCCGTTCAAGTCGGACATGAACAAGGCGGCGCGCGACAACGCCGACGAGGTCGCCTCGCGCGTGCCGGCCGGCCGCATCGGCACCGACGAGGACATGGCAGGCACCGCGATCTTCCTCGCCTCGCGCGCGGGGGACTACGTGGTCGGGAATACGATCGCAGTGGACGGCGGCATCGTCTACGCGAACCCGGGCATTCCCGGCGCGGGATGGGATAGTTGAGGCCAAGACTGCAACTACACAACCAGTGTCGTCCCTGCGAACGCAGGGACCCATAACCACCGCTGACAATCTTAGCGCACGGCGACTGCCACAACGCTCACACCGCGAGATCACTCGGTATGGGTCCCGGGTCGGCGCCCGACGCCGCTGCCGCGGCGTCAGGCTTGCCCGGGACGACACCTGTGTTGAGGATCAGGTCTCGATCTTGACGTACTCGAAGTCGCCCGGCTTGTTGTCGATGCCGACCTTCGGCGGGGCGATCCAGGAGGCGTATTCGCCGATCTCGGTGACGGGCTTCATCAGCGAGGCGATGTAGGCACCGTCGTCGGTCGACGGCAGCCAGTCGCCCTTGCGCTTCGCCCACGTGCCCTCGTCGATCAGGATGCCATCCGGCGTCGCATGGATGTCCTTGAACTCACCGATCGCGCGATGGAAGGCGGTGTGCGGCAGCTTGAGCTCGAACTGGTAGCCGGCCGCGGTGATGATCTTGTTCCAGCGCAGCAGACCCTTGATGCAGTCCTGCGAGTAGTCGTCGCGCAGGCGCATGTTGAGCGCGGTCAGCGCCGGCTCGTCGACCCGCTTGATCTCGCCGTCGACGAACTTCAGCACCGGATAGGTCGCGTTCTTGAGCTGGTGATCGTCCTGGATCTGGGTCTCGTGATAGCGGCCCTTGATGCCCGAATTGAAGGCGTTGGCGGCATTGGTCGAGACCTCCGAGCCGAACAGATCGAGTGACAGCGTGTAGTGCAGGTTCAGCTTCTTCTGGATGGTCGGCAGGTCGATCACGCCGAGCGCGCGGACCTTGGCGATGTCGGAGGGATCATCGATGCCGGCAGCGCGCATCGCTTCCACCGTGCGCTGGATGACGCGGCCGACGCCGGTCTCGCCGACGAACATGTGGTGCGCCTCTTCGGTCAGCATGAAGCGGCAAGTGCGCGACAGCGGATCGAAGCCGGACTGCGCGAGCGAGTGCAGCTGCATCTTGCCGTCGCGGTCGGTGAAATAGGTGAACATGAAGAAGGACAGCCAGTCCGGCGTCTTCTCGTTGAAGGCGCCGAGCATGCGCGGAGAATCCGCGTCGCCCGAGCGGCGGCGCAGCAACTCGTCGGCCTCCTCGCGGCCATCGCGGCCGAAATATTTCTGCAGCAGATAGACCATCGCCCAGAGGTGACGGCCCTCCTCGACGTTGACCTGGAACAGATTGCGCATGTCGTAGAGCGACGGCGCGGTCTTGCCGAGATGGCGCTGCTGCTCGACCGAGGCCGGCTCGGTGTCGCCCTGGATCACGATCAGGCGGCGCATCAGCGCGCGGTATTCGCCGGGGACCTCCTGCCACGCCGGCTCGCCGTAATGCTCGCCGAACGGGATCTTGCGGTCTTCTTCCTGCGGGGCGAGGAGAATGCCCCAGCGATAGTCGGGCATCTTGACGTAGTCGAACTTGGCCCAGCCGCGCGGATCGACCGAATAGGCCGTGCGCAGGTACACCAGCGACTGCTGGAAGCCCTCGGGCCCCATGTCGTTCCACCAGTCGACATAGCCCGGATGCCAGCCTTCCAGCGCCTTCAGGACCTGACGGTCCTCGGCGAGATTCACGTTGTTCGGAATCTTGGTCGAGTAGTCGACGTTCATGATGTTCATGTTCATGGAGACCTCCCGGGGGCTTTGATCTGTTGGAGGCGAGCAGCGAATGGCGAGTAGCGAATGGCGCTTCGCTACATTCTTCCCTAGTCGCTATTCGCCACTCCCTATTCGCTTCCCTTACACGCGCGTCATATCGTAGCTCGGCCGCTCGCCGGTGCCGTAGCGCCGGAGCGCGCCCTCCTCGCCGACCGCGTTGGGACGCTGGAAGATCCAGTTCTGCCAGGCGGTGAGGCGGGCGAAGATCTTCGATTCCATCGTCTCGGGACCGGCGAAGCGCAGATTGGCTTCGAGACCGGTGAGACTGTCCGGCGAGAAGCTGGCGCGTTCCTCGAGGAACACGCGGATCTCGTCCTCCCAGTCGATGTCGTCGAGCGCGAAGGTGACGAGCCCGAGTTCCTCGGCGTCCTCCGCCTCCAGCGGCTTGCCCACATGCTCGTGCACGCGCGCGAGCCCGTTGGGATCGTCAAGGAAACGCGACTGCAGCCGCGTCAGGCCGTGGCTCATCGGATAGGGCCCAAAATTCATCGCCGACAATTCGATCGCCGGCGCCGGCCGGTTGTCGCCCTGGATGGTGCCGATCAGCATGTAAGAGCGGTCGGAGGCGAACACGAGTTCGGCGAGCGTGCCGGCGAAGCAGGAGCCCGGCTCGACCAGCGTCACCAGCGTGCGCGACGTGACGTCGATGCGCTTCAGCACGCGCTTCCAATAGTGCCTGATTTCGTTGACCAGCCAATGCGCCTTGTTGGCTTCGAGGAAGGCATCATGCGCCAGCACCTGCGCGCGGTCGCCATGCGATTTGAACACCAGCATCGCGATGCCGAGCTCGTTGATGCGCAGATGCAGGATGGCGTCATCCAGTTCGCGCGCGACCTGGAGCGGCCAGAACGAAGCGCCCTGCCCGATCATGCCATCGATGTCGGTCGGCGGTGCGGCTTCGGGCGCTGATATCGTGATGGTGGCGATGCGCGCGGCGCGGTCGATGTCGACATTGACGAAGCCGTAGCGCACGCTCGACGCATCGATCACGCGCTTCAGCGGCGTCAGCGCGACGCCCTTGCCGCTGCCGTTGCGCTTGGAGGCGGCCGCGAATTCCTTGGCGCGCTCGGCGACCTTGGCATCGACCTTGGAATTTGGCGCGATCTCGTCGACGAGGCGCCATTGCACGGCGCGCTTGCCCTTGACGCCCTCTTCCGTCGTGCAGAATGCGTCGGCGCGGTCGCGGCGGACCTTGCGCTTGTCGACGACCCGCGTCAGACCGCCGGTGCCCGGCAGCACCGCAAGCAGCGGCACTTCCGGCAGCGACACCGAGGACGAGCCGTCATCGGCGAGGATGATGTGGTCGGTGGCGAGCGCGAGCTCATAGCCGCCGCCGGCTGCGGTGCCGTTGACGACGGTGATGAAGCGCTGGCCGGAATTCTCGGATGAGTCCTCGAAGCCGTTGCGGGTCTCGTTGGTGAACTTGCAGAAGTTCACCTTGTGGGCGTGGGTGGCGCCGGCGAGCATGCGGATGTTGGCGCCGGCGCAGAACACGCGCGGCTTGGCCGAGCGCAGCACGACGACCTTCACCTCGGGATGCTCGAAGCGCAGACGCTGGACGGCATCCGCCAGTTCGATGTCGACGCCGAGATCATAGGAATTGAGCTTGAGCTGGTAGCCCTCGAACAGGCCGCCATTCTCGTCGACGTCCATGGCGAGCGTCGCCACCTCGCCGTCGATCGAGAGCTTCCAATGCCTGTAGCGGGAGGGATCAGTCTGGAAATCGATGAACGTCTTGCCTCCCGCGAGCACGCGGTCTTCCCCGGCCATGAGTCACCCTTGCGTTGGAGTGCTTATCGTTGAGATGCACAATAATTCATGTTTTGGCTGGCGTCTACGCCGAAAAGCCGAAACATGCACTTTGTTTCATGTTTGTGATACCGGCGCCGGCAAGGTGGCCGCCGCGAATTCGGCAATGACCCGCAGGGTGGCCTCGGGCGCCTCACGGTGCGGGGAATGGCCGACTTTCGGCAGCATGGCCACCTCGACCGGGCAATAGCACTCCTCCTGGATGATCTCGACCTGGCGGGCCGTGCCGTACTGGTCATCGACGCCCTGGATGACGGCCACGGGGACGCGGATGTAGGCGAGCTCGGTGGTAATGTCCCAGGACCGGAACGCCGGATCGAGCCAAGCGCCGTTCCAGCCACGGAATGCGTTGTCGACGTCCTTGTGCCAGCGCGCCAGCCTGGCGGGCAGATCGGTGGTCTCGTAGGTGGTCTTGATCGCGGCGATGGCAGAGACCGAGACGTCCTCGACGATGACATGCGGCGCGATCAGCACGATGCCGTCGAGACGATGGTCGGCGCGGCTGCCGGCATAGATCGCGGCGATCGAGGCGCCATCGGAGTGGCCGACCAGCAGGCCGCGCTGGAAACCGATCGCGTCGAGCAGCGTCGGCAGCACCTCGCGCGCCTCGCGCTGCATGTAGTCGAGGGGACGCGGCAAGGTCACCGGGCTGGAGGCGCCATAGCCGGCGCGGGAATAGGCGAATACGGAAGCGCCGGTCGCGGCTTGCAGCTTGTCGGGGAAGTCGCCCCACAG
Organism: Bradyrhizobium oligotrophicum; assembly: GCF_051168495.1. GTDB lineage: Bacteria > Pseudomonadota > Alphaproteobacteria > Rhizobiales > Xanthobacteraceae > Bradyrhizobium > Bradyrhizobium oligotrophicum_A. The sequence goes on from NZ_JBNPVB010000002.1 coordinate 373,904, forward strand.
GCCGACAGAGCCGAGGCCTTCATGCAGCAGCACGATGCATGGAGCGTCGGACGGCTGCGGACCGATCAGGCGGTATTCGAGCTGGGCGCCGTCGATGGTGAGGAAGCCAGATGCAGCCAAGGTCATCGCGATCTCCGCACTGAATGAGGTCGTATGAAGGAAGGTGCCATCCCGGCGCGCTCGGTGCTCGCCTCTCCCCGCGCGCGGGGAGAGGTCGGATGGCATCGCCAGATGCCATCCGGGTGAGGGGGGCTCTCCGCACGGTCGGCGCTTGTGGCTGACCCGGAGAGATCTAACAAATCGCACCACCCGTGCGGCTGCCCCTCACCCCAACCCTCTCCCCGTGAAGAACGGGGAGAGGGAGCGCAGTGCCGCCCGGGCGAGATATCGTTCTAATTAGCGCCCTCGCGCAGCTTGAAGCGCTGGATCTTGCCGGTCGCGGTCTTCGGCAAGGAGTCCACCACCTCGATCCAGCGCGGATATTTCCACGGGCCGATCTTCTGCTTGACGTGGTCCTTCAACGCCTCGTGAAGGGTGGAGCGATCGACGCTCGGGCGCAGCACGACATAGGCTTTCGGCTTGAGCAGCCCCTCCGGATCGGCCTCCGGCACCACGGCAGCCTCCAGCACCGACGGATGCGTGATCAGCGCGCTCTCGACCTCGAACGGCGACACCCAGATGCCGGAGACCTTGAACATGTCGTCGGAGCGGCCGCAGAAGGTGTAGCGGCCCTCGGCGTCGCGGACATATTTGTCGCCGGTGCGCGTCCAATAGCCCTCGAACGTCGAGCGGGTCTTGTGGCGCTGATTCCAATAGCCCTCGCCGGCCGAGGGCGCATGCACCAGCATCTCGCCGACCTCGCCGTCCGGCACGCCCTCGCCGGCCTCGTTGACGAGGCGGACCTGATAGCCCGGCACCGGACGGCCAGAGGAGCCGTATTTGATGTCGCCGGGCGCGTTCGACAGGAAGATGTGCAAGAGCTCGGTGGAGCCGACGCCGTCGAGAATGTCGACACCGAAACGCGCGCGCCACGCATTGCCGACCGACTCGGGAAGCGCCTCGCCGGCCGAGGTGCAGATGCGCAAGCCGCTGCCGGCAGTTTCGTGACGCAGCGACTCGTCATGCAGCATCGCCGCGAACAAGGTCGGCACGCCATAGAAGATGGTGGGGTTGTAGCGGTTGAGCAGCTTGAACATCAGCGCCGGCGTCGGCCGCTCGGAATTGAGGATCGTGGTGGCGCCGACCGAGAGCGGGAAGGTCAGCGCGTTGCCGAGGCCGTAGGCGAAGAACAGCTTTGCTGCGGAGAGGCAGGTGTCGCTCTCGCGAATGCCGAGCACCTGTTTGGCGTAGGTCTCGGCGGTGGCGGCGAGATTGCCGTGCAGGTGGCGCACGCCCTTGGGCATGCCGGTCGAGCCGGAGGAATACAGCCAGAACGCCGGCTCGTCCTCGTGGGTCGCCACCGTCTCGAACTGATCGCTCTCGCGCGCGAGCTCCTCAGCCAGCAGCTTGTGGCCGAAGGCGTTCGTGCCGGACACGACGACGCAGTCGAGATCGGGCATCCGCCCGACGATATCCTTCACGGCAGGATACAGTGCCTCGGAGACGAACAGCACCCGGGCGCGGCAATCCGCGAGCACATAAGCGTATTGCTCCGAGGTCAGCAGCGTGTTGAGCGGCACCGGGACGATGCCGGCGCGCATGCTGCCGAGAAAGACGGATGGGAAATCCACCGTGTCGAGCATGATCATTGCCACGCGCTCCTCGCGGCGGACGCCGAGGCGGCGCAGCATGTTGGCGACGCGGCAGCTCTGCTGCTGCAAAGCGCGATAGCTCAGCTCGGAGACCGTGTCCGTGTAGGCAAGCTTGTCGCCACGGCCCGCCTCGACATTGCGGTCCAGCAACCACGACACCGCATTGTACGATTTCACGGCATTTCTCCCCGGATTTTTGCATTATAATTCATAGAAGGCCACTATCGGCGCTTGCTGTCAATCCCGCCCGGCATTATGTTTCCGATTCACATGAGTGTCACAGCCATATGACGCTACCCAGCGACGCCGCGCGAGACGACGACGGCCAGTCTGCGGCCGAGACCGACTTCCTCGACCAGCTGGGCCAGCGGGTGCGGCGGATGCGCGGCCTCGCCGGCATGTCGCGCAAGGTGCTGGCCGAGGTCTCCGGTATTTCCGAACGCTATATTGCCCAGCTCGAAAGCGGCAAAGGCAACGTCTCGATCGTGCTACTGCGCCGGATTGCCAATGCCATCAACGCGCCGCTCGACGACATCATTCCCGGTGGTGAGCCGTCCCAGGACTGGCCCGTGATCCGTGATCTCCTGAAGAAGGCGAGCGCGAGCCAGATCGCGCAGGTCAAGGAGTTGCTGGCGGGCGGCCCGTCGGCGCCGCTGCGGCGCACGTTCTCCGGCATTGCCCTGATCGGACTGCGCGGCGCCGGCAAGTCCACGCTCGGCCGGATGCTGGCGGAGCGGATCGGCTGGAGCTTCGTCGAGCTCAACAAGGAGATCGAGCGGCAGAACGGGCTCTCGGTCGCCGAGATCATCGCGCTGTACGGCCAGGAAGGCTTTCGCCGCATGGAGCAGGCCGCGCTGGTGCAGTTGCTCGCACGCAACGAACTGATGGTGCTGGCGACCGGCGGCGGCATCGTCTCCGAGCCCGTCACCTTCGACCTCATCCTCAATGCGTTCTACACGATCTGGCTCAAGGCCGAGCCGGAGGAGCACATGGCCCGCGTGCGCCGCCAGGGCGATTTGCGCCCGATGGCCGACGACCGCTCGGCGATGGCCGAGCTGCGCAACATCCTGGCCAGCCGCGAGCCGCTCTATGCCCGCGCCAATGCGGTGGTCGATACGGCGGGACTTACGGTGGATGCGGCGGCCGCGCGGCTCAGCGACGCGGTGAAGCCGGTGATTGCGAATGAGGCCAGGATGTTTGCGCGCGGGTGACTGACGCTCAGAGGTGAGCGACGCGCTGCCTGCGAACTTTCGAGGATCCGAGCTTGAGCTTCTGATGCGAACGCATCGACACCAGCCGTGCGGTCGAACCGTCCAGCCGCGTCCGCCATCCCGGCGGCAGCGCATCTGGCGAGACCGCCACGGTCGTTCGCGCGCGAACATGTGTCGAGGCGTAGCGCGTCGGCTGCTGGCCATCGGCCATCGACACCAGCACGTCGCCATCCTCACCAGGCGGCTCGTATCTCAACCTGCAGTCCACGGGCGACGGTGGCACCTGATAGGTCTTCAGGCGATCGCCGTCATAGGATAGCTCGACCGTCTTGACGGCGAGCGGGCGAATCCCATGAAGGTTCAGCAGTCCGGAGCCCGGGACTGCGTCGACCTTGACGGTCCTGACGAACGGGCCGCAGGTCGAACTCGCCGACGGATATTCCTGGACCGCCCAGCGCGGCCACGCCAGGATCTCGCCCTCCTGATAGATGCGATCGATCACGAGTTGCTGGGAGTTGGCGGTGCGGATCGTCTTGGCGAGCAGATGCGCGCCGGTTACGGGCGAGGGATCGAACGCAAACACCTTCACGATCTTCGGGCCGTTCGGGTCGTGAGCGAGCGCGACGAACTGCGCCAGGCCGCCGCCGAGCGAATGCCCCGTCGATACGATCTGCGGCTTCCTCCGCGCCACACGGTAGCAGTCGAGACCCTGAATCACGCCAAGAATGCCGTCGATGTTGCGGCGCAGTTGTTGATAGTAGTCATCGTAGGGCGAATAGAAGCGGTTGGCGTTCGACAGCCAGTCGCCGGTGCTGAGGCCGACAGTACCGCGAAACACGAGATTGACTTCGCTGCACGCAGTGTGATCGACGGCCGGCGAACGCTTGCGGGCCCAGACCTGGAAGGCGGGCCCGCTGCCGAACTCCCATCCCCGGTTCTTGAAGGCTGCCTGACATGCGGCATCGGTGGGCACGACGCACGTCAACGGCCTGTCGCTTCCGAACTGATATTGCCATCCCTTCAGCGCGGCTTGGCCGAACGGGGCAGCCTTTGGCTCGAAGATGTTGCCGACCACGAAATTGACGTCGGCGCCAACTCCGTCATCGTCCTGCTTGAACCTGTAGCGGTCGAGATCATCGATCGCGAGATAGGCCGCCGCGGCCTGGATGGCATAGGGCGCATAGTAGCGCGCGTATTTCACGAATGGTGAGGCCTTGATCCGCTGGACGTCTTCATCGGACGCCTTCTGCGCATGGGCCGGGCAGGCGATCAGCAATCCAAGGAAGATCGAAATGACAAGGTGTGCCGCCGAAATGAATTTTCTGCGCATTGCAGCATCTCACGATTGAAATCAATCTGGGGATGCATATGAACACGACCGCTCGCGAGCGGCAATATGGTTCGACCGGGGCGCTGCTGCAGAACCCTACCCTGACACCCGTTCACCCTGCTGCGGTGACGTCCGCCTGCCCGCCACGAGCAACGCGACGACGAACACGAGAAACGCCACCAAGGCCACGGGGGCCCCGATGAAGACATTCCAGCCGATCCGCACGGCTTCATGCGCGGGATCGCCGACGTCTCCGCCGTAGATTCTGCACCAGGGCGGAATACCGCCCTCATTGGGATGGCACTCGGCGTTCACCAGTGGCGAGATCGACAACATCGGCCCGAAATAGGGAAGCACCGCCAGCGGGAGGCTCGTTGCCAGCGCAAGCAGAATGCGGCTCCAACGCCGCCGCCATCCCCGGACGATCGCCAGGTAGCACAGGGCCAGCCATACCGCGGAGAGACCGAACGAGAAGCCGATCGCAACCATGGAGCCGGCCCGGAGCGCGCCGCGGATCAGGGCGCTGGCCGCGAGCGGGCCAAGATGGCAAGGCGCGTTGGCGGAGGGCTCGCAGCCGCCCAGCTGCGCACCGAAGGAGACGAGCCATATCGCAATTTCGGGGAGGAATGGAATCAGCACGAGCGCAAGGAGAGCGAATCTCCAGCGCCCGCCGCCACCGCTCCCCTCAGAGTTCGTCTCCATGGGCTCTGCTGTTAGCCAAATCGCGCCCTGGTTGCAATGTCTCCGTAGCAAGCCCCGGGGCAGACGTGGGGACTGGGACTGCGCCGTGAGTCCGAACGGCGCGATCCGCTAGAGCATGATCCGGAAAGATGGAAACCGGTTTTCCGAAAAGATCATGCTCGAACACAGAGATGAGATCATGATTCAATTCCGAGGAAGCGCATCATAATCTAGCCCCGCGTCTCCATCTCCCGCAGCTCGGCATAGCTCAACGACGTCAGGCCCGCGCCGTCGAAAAAGATGAAGCGCAGGCGGCGGCGGCGGGAGATGAAGTTCGAGGGCAGCGGATCGTAGCGGAAGGTGCTGCCGCCGAGATGCGGCGTCAGGCTGCCGACGTCGGTGAGCGCGTCGATCTCCACGCGCAGCAGCTTGAGGCTTTCGCCGTCGCGCAGGATCTCGAACGGCACACGGGCCAATCTGAGAAAGCTGGTCGGATCCGGCGCGGCGATGAAGCCGTCGACGAACGCCGCCTCGACCTTGTCGAGATCGGGCTCGAGCACCGGTGCGGGCTTGGCGCCTTCCGGCTGATGCGGCGTCTGCCACTGCACCGGCGAGCGGCCGTGCGCATGGTTGTGCCCGGGCCCGTGCGGCGGGTGATCATGGTCGTGATGATGGTCATGGCCATGATCGTGGTGGTGATCATGGGGATGGCCGTGATGGTGGTGGTGGTGGCGCATCGCGGGCCTCAATAGCTGACGGGCTTGTTGATGATGTGCTTATGGCTGCCGAGCTTGCCGTGGGCGACCATCGAGCCCAGCGCCTCGACGACGACGCGGACGCCGATCAGCGCGGTGATATCCGAGGTGTCGTAGGGCGGCGAGACCTCGACCACTTCCAGCCCGCACAGGCCCTCGGCTGCGACGAGTCCCAGAAGCTTCAGCGCCTCGCGCGGAAGGAAGCCGCCGGGCTCCGGCCAGCCGGTGCCGGGCACGAAACCGCAATCAATGGAATCGACGTCGAACGAGATGTAGACGGCGTCGGCATCCTTCCAGGCCAGCTCCAGCGCGATCTCGGCGGTCTTCTCCAGGCCGATCTTCTCGATATCGGCGATGGTCAGCACGTTGGTGTTGCGCTTGCGCGCGACCTCGACGCCCTCGCGCGGCACCTGCCAGCCGCCGATGCCGAGCTGCACCAGATTGGTCGGCGACACGTTCGGCAGGTTGGTCGCCCAGTACCACGGCGTGGTGTGCATGCGCTCGTCGAGATCCTTTTCCTGGATGTCGATGTGGCGGTCGAAATGGATGATGCCGATGCGCTTGTCGGTGCATTGCGCGATGCCGCGCACGCAGGGAAAGCCGATCGAGTGGTCGCCGCCGAGCATGATCGGCAGCGCGCCGGACGAGGCCACATGCGCGACGCCGCGGCTGATCTGGTCGAAGCTCTTTTCCAGATTCGCAGGAATCGTGAAGACATCGCCGGCATCGCACAGCGTCATCTGCTCGCGCAGGTCGACGCCGAGCTCGTAATTGTAGGGCGTGTAGAGCGCGGAGATGCGGCGGATGCCCTGCGGCCCGAAGCGGGTGCCGGGGCGATAGGTCGTGCCGGAATCGAACGGGATGCCGATCACCGCGGCGTCGTATTTGCCCACGTCGCGGACGTTCTCGACATAGGGCGCCTTCATGAAGGTGTTGATCCCCGCGAAATGCGGTAGCTCGCCGCGCGCGAAGGTCGGGATGTCGCGATCCGTCAGCGTGTCGGCGCCGGGCAGGCCCATATCGAGCGCCCATTGCCGCTCCTTGCGCCAGCCGTTCGTCGGCAGCTTGCCCTCGGCCTCCAGCGCCTGCCAGCCCTGCGTGGCCATCTTGTCAAAGTCCGGATGGTGACGGCGCAGGCTCTGGCGCTGCGGCTGCAAGCCGGCACGGCGGGTGCGCCGCATGGCGGGGAATGACATGGAATTCTCCTTCGTTTCTTCTGGTGCAGTTATTGCGCCGCGTGCACGCTGGCGCGGATGAATCCGAGCACGGGTACGGCGCTGTCGCGGGTGAGATCGAGGTCGTAGGTGATGCGCGCGCCGAATCGTTCAGGCGCTTGCGGGTCCTTGCGCGGCCGGTCGAGCGCGATCAGCCGCGTTGCGAGGCCGAACGCCTCCTTGATGTCGTGGGTGACCATCACAATGGTCATCCGGTGCTCGTGCCACAGCGGCTTGATCAGCGCGTGCATCTGGGCGCGGGTGCCGGGATCGAGCGCGCCGAACGGCTCGTCGAGCAGCAGCACGCGCGGCTGCTTCGCCAATGCCTGCGCAATCGCCAGCCGCTGCTGCATGCCGCCCGACAGCGCGCTCGGATATTTGTCGCCGTGAGGACCAAGCCCGACCGCATTGAGCAGCGCGCGGCTCTTCTCCAGCGCTTCTTTGCGCGCCGTGCCGAACAGGCGCGCTGTGAACGGACTGGCGGCGAGCTCATAGCCGAGCAGGACGTTGCCGAGCACGGTGAGATGCGGGAACACCGAGTAGCGCTGGAAGACGATGCCGCGATCGGGTCCGGGTTCGGCGGGAAACGGCTGGCCATCGAGCAGAACGGCGCCCTGGCTCGGTTTCTCCTGGCCGAGGATCAGACGCAGGAACGTGCTTTTGCCCGCGCCTGACGGACCGACGATCGACAGGAACGTGCCGGAGGCAATCTCGATATTGATGCGCTCGAGCACGACCTGGTTGCCGTACTCGACCCAGACGTTGCGGAAGGACAGCGTGCTCATCAGCGCGAGCCCTGCTGGTAGGCCCAGGGGAATGCGCGCTGCCCGATCCAGACCAGAGCTAGATCGAACACATAGGCGAGCAGCGTGATCCAGACGACGTAGGGCAGGATCACGTCCATCGACAAATAGCGCCTGACCAGGAAGACGCGATAGCCGAGCCCGACATCGGAGGCGATCGCCTCCGCCGAGATCAAAAACAGGAAGGCGGGGCCGATCATCAGCCGCAAACACTTGATCAGGCGGGGCATGGCCTGCGGCAGCACCACGCGGATCGCGACCTGCCAGGTCGACGCGCCCAGGGTCTGCGCCTTGATCAGTTGCTCGCGCGGCATGCTCTGCACCTCGAGCGACAGGTCGCGGACCAGGGTCGGCGTGACGCCGATGACGATCAGCACCACCTTGGACAATTCACCGAGGCCGAACACGATGAACAGCACCGGCAGCACCGCCATCGGCGGGATCATCGACAGCACCGCGACGAGCGTGCCAAAGCCGGCCCCTGCGATGGGGAGCAGGCCGATCGCAAGGCCGAGGGTAAGGCCGATGACAGCGGAAATGCCGAGGCCGAGCGCGAGGCGCTGCAGACTCGCCGCCGTGTCCGACCACAGCACGTAGTCGCCGGAGCGCCGGTCGGGCTCGATCGCGAGCCGCTTCGATGTCGCGACCATCTCCGAGACCGGCGGCAACAGCTTGTCGTCGGGATTGTCCGCGCGCCGCTGCGCCGAGCCGACCACGTAGATCAGCGCGATCAGCAGGAACGGCAGCAACGCCAGCAGCAGCCGGCTGCCCCGGTTTGGAACGACGTTCATGGCACGCGGCATGGAGGCCTCCCTAACTCCTCATGGTGAGGAGGCGCGCCAGCGCCGTCTCGAACCATGAGGCCCCAGCTGGGGCCTCACCCTTCGAGACGCTTGCTGACGCAAGCTCCTCAGGGTGAGGGGTGACGCAGGTGCTCAGCGGAAACGCGATCAGAGCTTGCCTTCGGCCGCCATCTTCATGTAGGTCGGGTCGAAGCGCAGCTTGACGTTGGTCGCGGAGCCCAGCGCTTTCGCCGGCGTCGAGATGCCGACCGAGTCTTTCGACTTCACATTCTCGCCGAGCAGATTGTGGTCGAAGCAGAAGGTGCGGACGTGATCCATGATCTTCGGCAGCTCCGGCCCGGTCATGAAGGCGAGCGCGTCCTTCGGCTCGTAGTACATGAACGTGGTCTTGAGCTGGGCCTCGAAGCCCGCAAGATCGGTGCCCGACAGTTTCGCCATCGCCTCGCGCGCGGCCTTGCCCTTCTCGCCCTGGTCCTTCATCAGCGCGATGGTCTCGTACCAGATGCCGGTCAGCGCCTTGCCGAGTTCCGGATTGTCTTTCAGCGTGGCGCTGTTGACGACCAGGAGATCCTCGATCTCGCCGGGAATGTTGCTGGAGTCGAAGACGAGCGTCGCGCCCGGCTCGGCCTTCACTTCCAGCAGCTGCGGATTCCAGGTGACGACTGCGGTCGTGTCGGGCGACTTCGCCGCCGCGACGATGTCGGCGTCGGACGTGTTGACTGTCTTGATGGCCTTCTCGGACAGCTTCACCGTATCGAGGCCGCGCGCCAGCAGATAATGCGACACCGAGAGTTCGACGAGATTGACCTTCTGGCCCTTGATGTCGGCCAGCGTCTTGCCCTTCTTGAGCACGACGCCGTCATTGCCGTTGGAATAGTCGCCCATGATGATGGCCGACGTATCGACACCACCGGCGGCCGGGATCGTCAGCGCGTCCATGTTGGTGACGGTGACGCCGTCGAACTTGCCGGCCGTGTATTGATTGATCGATTCGACGTAGTCGTTGATCTGGGTGACCTTGATCGAGATGCCGTATTTGTCGGCCCACTTTTTAACGATGCCGGACTCGGCCGCGTAGGGCCACGGCATCCAGCCGACATAGATCGTCCAGGCGATGTTGAATTCCTTCTTCTTCTCAGCGAAGGCCGGCGACAGCGACGTGCTCGCCAGCGTCGTAGCAGCGATCAAGGCAACCAACAGATTTCGCGCTTTTCCCATGTCCAGTCCCTCATCGGTTTTCTGACCGCGGACTGGCATGAACAACCTCGAGCCTGCCAAGCGCGGCCACTGAGGTCTCCCGGGCTTTTATCCCGCCGTGCACCAGGGCTCTCCCCCGGCGGCTGCTCTCGGACCAGCGTTCTCGAGGAGAACCGGAACCCTAGCTGCCAACTCTGAGCACTGAGGTCAGCAATCCCTGTGCCAGAGAAAAATGCTTGCGATTCAAGGAATCCAATCGCAGCATGTGCTCAAAAAATTGGCACCAGGAATTCATCTTGAGCGATGAGGCCGGAGGCAGGCGACGCCATGCGCAGGGCGCATGAACCCGTCGACGCGTACGAACGACCTCATCAGGCCACGTCAGCCGCCTTGGTTCGGAGTCTCGCCGTTATGATCAAGTTCTCGGGGATTGCAGTCACCCTCTTGGCCCTGGGTCTCTCAGCCGGAGCAGCCTTGGCGCAGGGCGCACCGGCCGCAGATGCGCCGGCCCAACCCGCTCCCGCCGCGAGCCCCGCTCCTGCCGGGACGTCTCCCCCTGCGCCACCGCCTGCGGCCTCCCCCGACAAGGCCGGCGACACCAAGCCCGCAAGCGAAGCGACCGCACCGAAGAAGAAGCGGACCCGGACCAGCACGCGCAAGGAAGTTGAGGACTCGCTTCGCAGCGGCACCGTCCCGTCGCGCTACCGCAGCCAGGTACCGAGGGAGTACCAGAAGTACATTCCCTTCGACCGCTGAGATCGGACCCGGCACAGCGCCGGCCGGGCGCGCCTAAGGTGGCGGCGTGAACTTCACGACGATTCCGACGATCAGCATGAAGGCGAGACACAGCACCGTCTCGAGATCGGAGTCACCCGACAAGAAGTTGCGCAGCCCGGATGCGGCCTTTTTCGGCGCCTCGATTCCCAGATGACGCGCACGCATTTGCTCAACCTTTGATAAAAGGAAAAACAAACCACTACCCTGGAGAATAGGCTTCCCTGAGCTGCATCTCAATGCGAAAAAACGGCGCATGGCGGCATGACCGCCGGATTCGCCAGTCCAGCCGCATGCAAACCGAGCGAGTCAACCGCCGTCATTCCGGGGCAAGGCCGCAGGCCTTGAACCCGGAATCTGGAGATTGTTTTGCATCCACTTTCCGCCATCTCGTCATTCCGGGTTCAATCGTCAACGCGTCGTCGCTCCGCGCCTTCGCATTGACGATTGCCCCGGAATGACGGGAGAAACTTTCAGATCCCGAGATAGCGGTGCTGCAGCTCGGGCTCGGCCATCAGTTGCTCCGAGGTCCCGCTCCAAACCGTGCGGCCGCGTTCGATGATCGTGTGGCGGTCGCAGATCCGAGTCAGATGCTCGACGTTCTTGTCGATCACCAGGATCGACTGCCCGCGCGATTTCAGCAGCGACAGGCAATTCCAGATCTCCTCGCGGATCAGCGGCGCCAGCCCCTCGGTCGCCTCGTCGAGGATGAGGAGTTTTGGATTGGTCATCAGCGCCCGGCCGATCGCCAGCATCTGCTGCTCGCCGCCGGAGAGCTGATTGCCCATGTTGCTGCCGCGCTCGGCCAGCCGCGGAAACAGCGCATGGATCTTGTCCAGCGTCCAGGGATCGGCCGCGCCGAGCCGGTTGGTCGAGGCGGCCACGAGATTTTCAGTGACGGTCAGATTCGGGAAGATCTGCCGCCCCTCGGGCACGAGGCCGATGCCGAGCTGCGCGATCCTGTAGGCCGGCAGCCGGCGCGTCTCCTGACCGCTGAAGCGGATGGTCCCCGCGCGGGCCTGGGTGAGGCCCATGATCGAGCGGATGGTGGTGGTCTTGCCCATGCCGTTGCGGCCCATCAGCGACACCATCTCGCCGGGACGGATCGACAAAGATAGACCGAACAGGACCTGGCTCAGGCCGTAGCAGGTCTCGATGCCGTCGACCTCGAGCAGCATGCCGTTCGCTTTCTGATCACCCATGGCCGACCACCACGTGCTGATCGCCGAGATAGGCGCGCTTGACCTCGTCGTTCTGCCGGATCTCGTCCGGCAATCCCGACGCAATGATGCGGCCATAGACCAGCACGGAAATGCGGTCAGCCAGCGCGAACACCGCCTCCATGTCGTGCTCGACCAGCACGATCGACACCTCGCGGCGCAACTCGGCGAGCAGCTTCACCATGCGCTGCGACTCGGTGACGCCGAGGCCCGCCATCGGCTCGTCCAGCAGCAGGAGCTGCGGCCTGGTCGCAAGCGCCACGGCCAGTTCGAGCTCGCGCTGCTCGCCATGACTCAGTCTCGACACCGGAACCTCGGCGCGATGACTGAGACCGACGCGCTCCAGCGTGGCGTGGGCGGCGGCGCGCAGCGGCTTTTCCTTGCGCGCATTGGCAAAGAAGCGGAACGAATGCTTGCCGTCATGCGCCTGCGCGGCGAGCGCGACGTTGTCGGCCGCGGTGAAGTCGGTCAGCAGCGAGGTGATCTGGAACGAGCGTGCCAGCCCCAGCGCGCTGCGCTTGTAGGCCGGGAAATGCGAAATGTCGCGCCCGCCGAGAAGGATACGGCCGGCATGCGGCGCGAGATGGCCGGTCAGCTGGCTGATCAAGGTAGTCTTGCCGGCGCCGTTCGGGCCGATGATGGCGTGGATCTCGCCCTTGAAAACGTCGAGGCAGACGTGATCGGTAGCGATGATGCCGCCGAACCGGCGCACCAGATTGTCGACGCGAAGCAGAGGTTCAGCCACGGTTCAACCTCCCGAGCATGCCCATGATGCCGCCGCGGCCGAACAGCACGATCAGCAGCAGCAGCGGCCCCATGATCAGCGCCCAATATTCGGTGAGCTGCGACAGCACTTCCTCCAGCACCAGGAATACCACCGAGCCGACGACCGGCCCCATCAAGGTGCCCATGCCGCCCAAGATCACCATCACCATCAGGTCGCCGGAGCGGGTCCAGTACATCACGGCGGGGCTGACGAAGTCGGTGTTGTTGGCGAGCAGCGCGCCTGAGAGTCCGCACAGCATGCCGGCGATGACGAAGCAGGCGAGCTTGTAGCGCTTGGACGGAAAACCGATCGCCTGCATGCGCTGCTCGTTGGAGCGCAGACCCTGCAGCACCAGGCCGAAGCGCGAATTGACGATGCGCCAGACCAGCGCCACGACGGCGAGCAGACAGAACAGGCAGAGATAATAGAACTGCACGCGGTTGCCGAGATTGATCAGGCCGCCGAAATCGCTGCGCTTGTAGACCGTGAGGCCGTCATCGCCGCCATAGCGGGCGAGGCCGGAGGCGACGTAATAGGCCATCTGCGCAAAGGCCAACGTGATCATGATGAAATAGACGCCGCGGGTGCGCAAACTGAGCGCGCCGATCACCAGCGCATAGAGCGCTGACACCGCGATGGCGACGGCGAACTGCGCCCAGCCGGAGCCGATGCCCTCCTGCGCCAGGATGCCCACCGCGTAACCGCCGATGCCGAGATAGGCGGCGTGGCCAAAACTCATCATGCCGCCATAGCCCATGATCAGGTTCAGGCTGACGGCTGACAACGCCAGGATCACGATCCGGGTGAACAGCGTGAGGATGAAGATGTTGCCGGACAGGTTCGAATAGACCGGCAGCAGCACGAGGCCGGCCACGACCGCAGTGGCGACAATAGTCTGGACGTTGAGCTGGGATTTCATCTGCGATTGGCCGGAAACAGACCTTCAGGCCGCGCCACCAGCACGATCGCCATCAGGAGGTAGATCAGCATCGACGACATCGCCGGCGCCGCCGTGGACGCTGCCGCCGAGTTCAGCACCTGGCGCAGCAGATTGGGCAGGAAGGCGCGGCCCATCGTGTCGATCAGGCCGATCATGATCGCGGCGATGAAGGCGCCGCGGATCGAGCCGATGCCGCCGATCACGATCACGACGAAGGCGAGGATGAGGATGTTCTCGCCCATGCCGATCTGCACCGTGAGGATCGGCGCCTGCATCAGCCCGGCAAGCCCGGCGAGCGCAGCGCCGAGACCGAACACCAGCGTGTAGAGCAGCTTGATGTTGATGCCGAGCGCGCCGATCATCTCGCGGTTGGAGGCGCCGGCGCGGATCAGCATGCCGATGCGGGTGCGCATCACGCCGAGATACAGCAGCAGCGCGACCAGCAGCGCCACGACGATGATGGCGAGCCGATAGGCCGGATATTGGATGCCCGGCATGATCGTCACCGGAAAGGCGAGCCAGTACGGCAGCGGCAACGCAAGCCCGGCCGGGCCCCAGATCAGCCGGACCGCCTCGTTGAAGAACAGGATCAGACCGAAGGTCGCCAGCACGTGGTCGAGATGGTCCCGCCCATAGAGATGCCGCAGTGCCGCATATTCGAGCACGATGCCGAGCAGAAGCGTGGCACCAAGCGCCAGGACCGCGCCAAACACGAAACTGCCGGTCCAGGCAACGAAGGTCGCCGCGAAATAGGCCCCCATCATGTAGAGCGAGCCATGGGCGAGGTTGACGAGGTCCATGATGCCGAACACCAGCGTCAGGCCGGCAGCCAGCAGGAACAGCAGCAGTCCGAACTGCAGCCCGTTCAGGAATTGTTCGACGACGAGCAGCATGCCCCTCACTTCACGCTCAAAAAGACGGCGGCAGAACCGTTTCAGGCGCTGCCGCCATGCCCGTTCCGATCTTAGAACGGAGATGTTTTAAGCTTCAAGCAAATTCCAGGCCGGTCAGGGCCGGACGAGGAACTTTCTTTCCGCCTATTTCATCGGGCACTTGTCGTGGAAGCGATCCTGGTCGTTCTCGACGATGGTGGCGACGGTCTTCAGCGAGAGCTGGCCGTCGGCATCCTTGACCACGTCCTGCAGGTAGAAATTCTGGATCGGAATGTGATTGTTGCCGAACTTGAACGAGCCGCGCAGCGATTTGAAGCTGGCCTTCTCCATCTCGGCCTTCATCGCATCCTTCTTGGAGGTGTCGCCTTTGACCGCAACCACGGCGCTGTTGATCAGCTGCGCCGCGTCATAGGCCTGGGCGCCGTAATAGGTCGGACGCAGGCCGGTGTATTTCTTGCGGTAGTCGGCAACGAATTTCTTGTTCTGCTCATTCGGCAGATCATTGACCCATTCCTGCGCGCCGGGCACGCCGATCGCATTGTCCTTCTGCAGCGGCAGCGACAATTCGTCGACCGTGAAGGCGGTATAGAGCGGCATTTTCTCCTTGAGGCCGGCCTGCGAATATTGATTGAGGAACTGCACGCCGGCCGCTCCCGGATAGAACACGAAGATCGACTCGGCACCCGAGGCGCGGGCCTTGGAGAGCTCGGCCGAGAAGTCGAGCTGGCTCGGCCACACCGTATATTCCTCGCCGACGACTTGGCCCTTGAAGGTGCTCTTCACGCCCGCCAGCATGTCTTTACCGGCCGCATAGTTCGGGCCGATCAGGAACACCGATTTGACGCCCTTCTGGTTCATGTAGAGGCCCATTGCCGCAGGCGTCTGGTCGTTCTGCCAGGAGGTCGAGAATACATAGGGCGAGCACAATTCGCCGGCGAGCTGCGACGGGCCGGCATTGGCCGAGATCAGGAAGGTCTGGGAATCCACCGCCGTCTTGAGCGAGGCCAGCAGAACATTCGACCAGATGTAGCCGACGATGAAGTCGACCTTGTCGGACTGCACCAGCTTCTCGGTCTTCTGCTTGCCGACGTCAGGCTTCTGCTGGTCGTCCTCGTAGATCACCTCGACCGGCTTGCCGTCGATCTTGCGGCCGAGATGGTCGAGCGCGAGCTCGAATGAGTTGCGCATGTCGTTGCCGATCACGGCGGTCGGACCGCTGAACGTCGAGACGAAGCCGATCTTGATGGTGTCGCCGGCAAAGGCGGCATTTGAAACGATGAGCGCCGCAGCACCCGCCAGCCAGAAGCTCGTCTTCATGGTCTTCCCTCCCCTGATCACGCTCAGTTCTTATCGTTGTTTCGTCACCGGCACGCAGCACCCTGGCGGGCGGCGGCGTTTCGCCGCAGCGTCCCGTCGCGCCAGTTTGTCCCGCGCGCCACCGATCCATGCACCATAATTCCCGGAAACGGGCAAACGCAAGAACTATAGTGCTTGTTAAGGATTTTGCAGCACAGCAGAAGGCGGGCGGGAAGAAGCTCGTGAAAGGGGAAAACGCCTCCCACACACGACGTCATGGCCGGGCTTGTCCCGGCCATCCACGTCTTTCGACGACCGCCGCCCAACGTGGATGCCCGGGACGAGCCCGGGCATGACGGAGCAACTGATCAGCAGCAGCTCTCGGAGGATCTGTCTCTCAACGCCATATACGTCGCCATTGGTAGCGGACTGCATCACTTCACCAACGCACAACCTCCATCGGCCATCGGCCGGAATGCCTGCTCGGCCGGGATCGTCGCGACCAGCCGATAGTAGTCGTAGGGATATTTGGACTCCTCCGGTTTCTTGATCTCGAACAGATACATCGGATGGATCACGCGGCCGTCGGCGCGAATGGTGACGTCGCCAAACAGCTTGTCCTTGCCCTTGACCGACTTCATCTGCGGCACGACGTCCTTGGCATTATCGCTGCCGGTCGCAGCGACCGCGTTGAGATAAGCGAGCGTGGCGGCATAGACGCCGGCCTGGTTGCCGCTCGGCATCTTGCCGTTCATTCCGGGACGCGCGGCGAAACGCTTGGCGAAGGCGCGGGTGTCGTCGTCCATGTCCCAATAAAAGGCTTCGAGCAGTTGCAGGTCCTGCGCCGCTTTCAGGCCCATGCCGTGGATGTCGTTGATGAACAGCAGGAACGCGACCAGCGACTGCCCGCTCTGCTGGATACCGAACTCGGACGCCTGCTTGACCGCATTGATCGTATCGCCGCCGGCGTTCGCAAGCCCGATCACCTTGGCCTTCGAGCCCTGCGCCTGCAGCAGGAACGAGGCGAAGTCCGTCGTGCCGAGCGGATGCTTGGCCGAGCCCAGCACCTTGCCCCCGTGCTTGTCGATGTAGTTGGTCGCCTCGGCCTCGATGCCCTGGCCGAGCGCATAGTTGACCGTGATGAAGTACCAATCCTTGCCGCCGCGGCCCATCATCGCGGCCGCCGTGGTGTTGCCGGTCGCCCAGGCGTCGTTGACCCACTGGATGGTGTTGGGCGAACACGCCTTGCCGGTCAGATCCGAGCTTGCGGTCGACGACGCCAGGAACGTCATCCGGCTGTTGCGCAGCAACTCGTTGATAGTCAGGCCCACCGCCGAGTTGGGCACGTCGACGACGGCATCGACCTTGTCGACATCGAGCCATTTGCGCGTGATCGCCGAGCCGACATCGGCCTTGTTCTGGTGATCGGCATAGACGATCTCGACCTTGATGCCTTTGCCGCCGCCGTTGAAATCCTCCGCGGCCATGCGGGCGGCCTCGACCGAGCCCATGCCGTTGGTGTCCTGGAAGATGCCGGAGATGTCGTTGAGCACGCCGACGCGCACGACGTTGTCCGAAATTTCTCCGGCAGACGCCGTGGCTGCCAGACCGAGCGATGCCGCGAGCGCCAATGCGCAGGAATTGAGTGGTTTCATGAAGTTCCTCCCCGTGTGTTGCTTGTTCTGATTGTTGTCGTGAGCAAAGGAATCAGCTCTGCCGGTCCGGAATCCGGATCACGAGTCCGGCGAGCGCCGGCTGCACCTTGAGCTGGCAGGACAGCCGGCTGTTCGGCAGGCGCTCGGCGGCGGTGCCGTCGAGCAGCGCGTCCTCGTCGTCCGTGACCGGATCGAGCTTCGACGTCCAGGCCTCGTCGACATAGACGTGGCAGGTCGCGCAGACGGCATTGCCGCCGCATTCGGCGACGATGCCGTCGACGCCGTGGGTCAGCGCGGCCAGCATGACGCTGGCGCCGTCCTCGGCCTCGACGGTCTGGCTGCGGTTGTCGGGATGGATGAAGGTAATCGTCGTCATGACATTGCTCAGGCTGGCGTGAAAATGACCGGCAGGCTTTCGAGCCCACGCAGCGTGTTGTTGTAGCGGCGCTTCGGCGCGCCGCTCATCGTGATGCTGTCGACCTTGCGCGCGAGCGCCGTCAGCACCGCCTCACCCTCGAGCCGGGCGACGAGCTGGCCGACGCACATGTGAATGCCGGAGCCGAAGCCGACATGGCCGGAGACTTTTCGCGTGATGTCGTAGCTGTCCGGCTGCTCCCAGCGCCGCGGATCGCGGTTCGCGGCACCTAAGAACATCAGGATCTTCTCGCCTTCGGGAATGGTGACGCCACCGAGTTCGACATCGCGGGTGGTGGTGCGGAAGAAGGTCTGCACCGGACTCTCGAACCGCACCGCCTCCTCGAACGCGTTGCGCGCCAGCGACGGATCGGCGCGCAGCCGCGCCCATTGATCGGGAAAGCGCGCGAGGCAATACACCGCTGCTCCGATACCATAGACCGTGGTGTCGAGGCCTGCCGACAGCAGCGAGCGCACCAGCAGCGGCGCCTCCGCCGGCGTGATCTCGCCGCTGTCGCTGAAGGCATGGATGCAGGCGCCGAAGCCGCCGGGCGCGAGATTGTCGCGCTGGCACTGCGCGGTGACATAGGCCTGGTGCGGCGCCGAGCGCTCGATCGCCTGCTGCCGCAATTCGTTGGGCGGCCCGAACGCGTTGAACACGAGGCTCGCATAGGGAATGAGATGATCGCGGCCCTCCGCCTGGAGACCCAGCGCATCGGGGAACACCGACAGCGGATAGGCCTCGGCGAGAGCGGAGATGGCGTCGAACGAGCCGCGTGCCACGAGTTCGTCGACCTTGGCCTCGGCCGCCGCCATGAAGCCGTCGCGCAGCCGCTTCATCACCGCCGGCGACAGCACCTTGCTCAGCACAGCGCGCGTGCGCCCGTGTGCCGGTGGATCGGCCTCGAGGATCAGGCTCGGCGGCCGCCACGGCTTCTCCTTGGCGAAGTCGCTGAGGCCCACCCCGCGGCTGGAACAGAAGGTCTGGGGATCATTGAAGACGGCATAGACCTCGGCGTAGCGCGCGACGCCGTAGACGCTCCATTTGTCGAGATAGACGACCGGACCGGCCTCGCGCATCTCCTGATGCGCGGGATAGGGATCGTCGAAGAAGGGATAGGAGAACGGATCGATGTCGAGATGCGGGATCGCGGACGGCGGCGCGCCGGCATCGGCGGAAAGACCTGTTGTGTTCATGCGTTGCTCCCGAAATTTGGCCTTGTCATGCGGCTTTTCGTATCCCTATGTCGGACGATGCAGGGACGCTGGTCATGAGCGAGAAATCCGGGACGCCGCGCAAAGCGCCGCCGCGCGAGCCTGAGGGTCAAGGTCGGGGGCAAGGCCTCACGCTCGATCTCGACCGCTATGTGCCGGCCTTCATCACCTTCATCGCCAACAAGCTGTCGAACAGCGCCACCGCATTCTACCAGCGCAATTTCGGGGTCAACGTCACGGAATGGCGGATCATGTCGCTGCTGGCGATCGAGCCTGGTATTCCGGCCTCGCGCATCTGCAGCGTGATCGGCTTCGACAAGGGGCCGGTCAGCCGCACGCTGGCGGCGATGAAGAGCCACGGCCTGATCGCGATCCGCAACGACCCGCAGGACGGCCGCAGCCATTCGATCTCGCTCACGGCCAAGGGACGTGCGACCCACGACAAGGTCATCGTCGCTGCGCTGGAGCGCGAGCGGCGCCTCCTGGCGTGCCTGGACGAAAATGAGCAGGAAGTGCTGATCGCGTTGCTGCGCCGCATCCACGACAATCTCGACGCTGTTACCGGCGCGAGTTGAGCCGCGGTGACAAAAGCCGTCGAGCGGCTGACCTGTCCGCCCAGGATACGTGCCGGCGCGCGCGCGAGCTGCCGCGCCTGCGGCGAGCAGGCTGCGCATGGCGTCTCCATCCCTTCTTCTTCGCGGCGCAGTCATCCCGCAGCCGCCATTCTTCACGGTCTCGATCGTTCCACGGATTAGTTGCTTTAGCAACTATAAAATTCAGGCGGCCTGACTTTCGCAGCGCGGCAAACCCATGATGCGCGATCGTTACATTTTTAATCATCGGCGAAGGCGCGCGGCAATTTCGCCCTGCTATGCCTCATCGGGACGGCGCCCTCGTGAACTGTGGCGCGGCCGGCAGGGTGAAGCGGATGTTGGGATTCATCTTCGGTTTCAATATGCGCCTCGGGCGGCTGCAATATTTCCTGGCCTCGCTTGGCCTCGGTGCCGTTTTCACCATTCTGGCCGTCGTGATGGTCATGGGGCTCGCGGGCGCGACCACACAGAATTCGGGCGCGGCGTTCGGCTGGCCGATCATCGCGATGATCGGCCTGTTCCTGATCGCGAACCTGATGCTGCAGGCGATGCGTTTCCGCGACATCGGCTGGGATCCGGTCTGCGTGATCCCGGCCTGGATCGCCATCATGGTGCTGGACTACGTCGTCGCCGGCCGGTTTCCGGAATATGCGGCCACGTCGTCGCATCATGGCACCTGGGTCGGCGGGCTGATCAATCTCGGCCTGAGCGTGGCGCTGCTGTTCTTCCCGAGCGGCGCCGATGACGCATCATCCTACGGTGGCCCCCCTGTGAGCCGCACACCCTCCGCGCCGTCCCGGAGCGCCCGCAGCGCGGGATCGGCGACGGAAGCCCGACTCGCCCGCATCACCGGCGGCAGCGACGCGGGGCGGCGCGGGTGGTAGACGGCCTCGGTGTAGCGAGGCGCGACTGCCTATCGATTGGGCAAATCGCTGAGAAGCGCGCCCCACCGCCCGCCAAGCCCCCGCTAAGCGCCGTGCCAAGCCTCTGACAGACAAGAATTTTCATCCCAGCATCGGCGCTCCCGCCGTGTACACAATGGCATGTGCCTTGCTACGTTCGCAGCAGGATTGGCGGACGCGGAGCGCAAGGGAATGGCAGGCGAGAGAGCGGGCTCACGACAGACGCGGTGCGCCGCGTGACCGAAACCGTTGCCGAGATCGTCGCCGCCCACCGCGCCGGCCTGATGACGCCGAGGGACACGGTCGCGCGCACGTTCGCCCGCATCCGCGCGCACAACGACGCCGCCATCTTCATCAGCCTGCGCGACGAAGCTGACGCATTGGCCGAAGCCGAAGCCCTTGCGGCCAAGGACACCGCGGCGCTGCCGCTCTGCGGCGTCCCCGTCGCCATCAAGGACAACATCGACGTCGCGGGCCTGCCGACCACGGCGGCCTGCCCCGCCTTCGCCTATACGCCTGCGCGGGATTCCACGGCCGTCGCGCGACTGCGCGCGGCCGGCGCGATCATCATCGGCAAGACCAATCTCGACCAGTTCGCCACCGGCCTCGTCGGCGTGCGCTCGCCCTACGGCATCCCGAACAACCCTGTGCGCGCTGATCTGGTCCCGGGTGGGTCGAGCTCCGGCTCGGCGGTCGCCGTCTCAGCCGGTCTCGTGCCGCTCTCCCTCGGAACGGATACGGCGGGCTCCGGCCGCGTGCCGGCAATGCTCAACAACATCGTCGGGCTGAAGCCGAGCCTCGGCATGATCTCGACCGCAGGGTTGGTGCCGGCCTGCCGCACGCTCGACTGCATCTCGGTGTTTGCGCTCACCGTCGACGACGCCGTCGCGGCGCTGTCGGTGATGGCGGCGCCCGACGCGCTCGATCCGTTCTCGCGCGACCGACCTCTGGCGGCCGTGACCACATTCCCGCAGGGCGTGAAGCTCGGCATTCCGCGCCCGGACCAACTGATCTTCTTCGGCGACAAGGCCGCCGAAGCAGCCTTCGGCGCGGCCGCCGCGCGCTTCGTCAAGCTCGGCGCCGAGCTCGTCGAATTCGACCTCGAGCCGTTCTACGAGACGGCGCGGCTGCTCTATGAAGGGCCATGGGTCGCCGAGCGCTACCTCGTCATCCGCGATCTCCTCGCGTCCGACCCCGACGCGATCCATCCGGTGACGCGCGAGATCACCATCGGCGGCGCGCGCGGCAGCGCAGCCGACACATTCGCTGCGCTGTATCGCCTGCAGGCCCTGCGCAAGGTCGCCGAGCGCACCTTCGCGCACGTCGATGCGCTGCTGCTGCCGACGGCGCCGACCGCCTACACCACCGCAGAGGTGCTTGCCGACCCGATCCTGCTCAACAGCCGGCTCGGCACCTACACCAACTTCGTCAACCTGCTCGACCTGTGCGGGCTGGCCGTGCCGGCCGCGATCCGCGACGACGGCATTCCGTTCGGCATCACGCTGCTGGCGCCGGCCGGACGCGATGCCGCGCTCGCCAGTCTCGGACGCGCGTTTCATGCGGACACGGCGCTGCCGGTCGGCGCGAAGTCCGTCCCGCAGCCGGCGCTGGCGCCGGAGTCACCGTCGCTGCACGGCGACGAGATCGCCATCGTCGTGGTGGGCGCGCATCTCTCCGGCATGGCGTTGAACCACGAGTTGACGAGCCTCGGCGGCCGCCTGCTGGTAGCGACGACCACCGCGCCCGACTACAAGCTCTATGCGCTATCGACCACGCCGCCCAAGCCGGGCATGCTGCGCATCGACGACGGCAAGGGGAGCGCGATGGCGGTCGAGCTCTGGGCACTGTCGGCGGCCAGCTTCGGCAAGTTCGTCGACTTGATTCCACCGCCGCTGTCGATCGGCACGATCCGGCTCGCCGACGGCCGCACGGCAAAGGGCTTCCTCGTCGAGCCCGCCGCGCTCGAAGGCGCGCGTGACATCTCCGAGTTCGGCGGCTGGCGCGCCTACATGGCGCAGAAGGGCTGAGAGCTCTCGTCATTGCGATCACGGCGAAGTCTTAGCAACTAATAAGCTCATCACCGCTCATGATCGTCGGAAGATAAGTGCGGTGCTCATTGATGCGCCCTCTCCCCTTGTGGGAGAGGGCATGTGTGGCCTCTCAACAAACGCGGTTGGGTGAGGAGTATTTCTCCGCCGGCGACGCTCGTGGAAAGAGACCCCTCACCCAACCGAGCTTGCCGCTCTGTCCTACATGCCCTCTCCCACAAGGGGAGAGGGCGCTGTATCTGACAGCCGGTGGCCACGCTGCCGCCTGACGGCGGCTGCTTTGCCCACCCTTCGAACGAAGAACTACACCGACACTGCGTAGATCTCGTACTCGCCGCGGACCAGTTCGATATGGGCTTTCATGGCGCCCGCCGCGCCGACCTTGTCGCCGCGCAGGATGGCGACCACGACGCGATCATGCTCGGCATGCGACTTGGCGAGGCGGCCGAGATTGCGGAACTGGGCGCGGCGGAACGGCTGCACGCGGACCCGCGTCGCCAAGGTGATCTCGGCGATATAGGCGTTGTGCGCGCCGGCATAGATCGCGTTGTGAAAGCGCTCGTTCACCTCGTGGAAGCGCTCGGGGTTGCCGGCGTGGCTGAGCGTGCGCAGCTCGTCATGAATGGCTTCCAGCCGCTGACGCTCGACCGGCGTCATGCGCTGTGCCGCAAGGCCCGCGCACAGACCCTCTAGCTCCGCCATCGCCTCGAACATGCCGGTGAGGCGCTCGGCCGACGGCCGCGCCACCACGGCGCCGCGATGCGCGCGCGCCTCGATCAGGCCGGACGCCGCAAGCTGCCGCAGCGCCTCGCGCACCGGCGTGCGCGAGACGTTGAAGCGCTTGGCGATCTCGGTCTCGTCGAGCGGCGCGCCGGGCGCCAGCGTGCCGCGCACGATGTCGTCGGCAAGCTGCAGGCGCAACTCCTCGGCGCGCGTGATCTTCGCCACCGCCGGCGGCGCGCGATCGGTGCGCTGCACATCGGATTCACGGAGGACCCGCGCGCGTGTCCGCGGCGGGAGATCGTCCAGGCTCATGCCTCAGCCGCCTTTTGCTTCGTCGATGATGCTGACATGGGCGGCCACGATTCTCCACCCCTCCGGAAACCGGACCCAGGTCTGCATCTGGCGCCCGACCTTGCCGGGCGCGGTATCGCGATAGAACAGCGTGGAGGCAACCGCGGTGTCGCGGCCATAGGTCGTGATCACGGTGCGCGCAGTGCGACGCATCAAACCGGCCGGCGAGCGCGCGGCGCGAAAGGCCGCGATCTCGCCATAGCCGTAGAGATTTTCTCCGATCCCATAGCGCAGCGTGCGGGAGTCCTGCTTGAACAGCTCATCGAGCACGGCGACATCGTTGCCGACCAGCGCCTGTTCATAGCGCTGGAACTGCGCCGTGACCTCGGCAACGACGTCAGGCAGATCGACTTCCATTCTCCAGAACTCCTCTCGGGGCCGGCGCAGCGGCGACACCAAGCTGTTGCAAGGCGTGGGCCACACGCAATGCGACATGTTCGCACCAGGGTGCAGCGATGATCTGCACACCGATGGGCATCGGCTCCAGCGGAATCGGAACAGCGACGACGGGGAGTCCGATGAACGAGATCGGCTGGGTATGAATACCGATATTCGCCCGCACCGGCAGCTCCACGCCATCGAGCACGAACGTCGCCTGGCCGAGCTTCGGCGCAACGCACGGCGTCGCGGGCGCAATCAGCACATCGACCGACTTGAACAGCTCCAGCACCTTCGCGCGATACCAGCGACGAAACTTCTGCGCGCGGTCGACCATCGGCGCCGGAATCATCGCGCCCGCAATCAGGCGGTCGCGCACGGCCGGATCGAAATCACCGGGACGCGTGCGCAAGCGGTCGAGATGCAGCGAGGCGCCTTCCGTCGTTGAGATGACGTAGGCGGCAGCGCGGGCACGCGCGGCTTCCGGCACTTCGATCACCTCGTTCGCCCTGAGCGCCGTCGCAACGCGGCTGACGGCTTCGGCCGCCTCGGGAAACAGATTCGTCTGAAAGTGACCACCGGCGATGGCGATACGCAGACCGTCGAGCCCTTGCGACAGCAGGCCGGAGACCGGCTCGGGCGCGCGCGTCGTGCACGCGGCGTCATCGGCATCCGCCCCCTGCATCACGTCGTAAGCGAGCGCAAGATCCTCGACCGAGCGCGCGAACGGGCCGAGGTGATCCAGGCTCATCACGAACGGAAACGAGCGCGCGCGCGACAGCCGGCCATAGGTCGGCTTCAGGCCGAAGATGCCGCAGAACGACGACGGCACGCGTATCGAGCCGTTGGTGTCCGAGCCGAGCGCGATCGGCACCAGGCCGCTGCCGACGGCGCTGCCCGAGCCGCCCGACGAGCCGCCGCTCATGCGCGTCGGATCATGCGGATTGCGCGACGGGCCGTCATGCACGTTCTCGCCGGTGAAGTCATAGGCGTATTCGCCCATGTTGAGCGCGCCGACCAGCACGGCCCCGGCGGCCTCCATGCGCGCGATCAGCGTCGCATCGCGGGTGGCCGGAGTGCGGTCACGATTGATCTTGGAGCCGGCGCGCGTGGGCAGGCCTTCGACGTCGAACAGGTTCTTCACCGCGAACGGCACGCCGGCGAGCGGGCCAACGGGCTTGCCGGCAGCGATGTCGGCGTCGACGGCACGCGCCTTCGCGCGCGCCCGCTCGGCGGTGACGTCCGTGAACGCGTTGAGCACGCCATCGCGGGCTGCAATCCGCGCCAGCGCGGCGTCGGTGGCCTCGACGGCCGGGAGCTTGCGGGTGGCGACCGCGGCGGCGATGGCGCTCGCGGTCATGTCGGCGGGATCAAGCGGTGAAGACACTGGCGGGCTCGGCTTCATCGGCTAAGGAGAATTCGTCGACCAGCTTCGCCATCTTCAGCGAGACCTCGAGATTGGCGCGGATCGGGGCGCGCCAAGCGTCCTCGATCGGCAGGCCGAGCGCGCGCCCGACGGCGTCGATGTAGTCGTCCAATGGCTCGGCCATCCGTTGTCCTCTCAAGCCCTGCCGTTCAATGCGCCGGCAGCGGCGGGTGCGGAATCGCGGTCAGCAGCTCGCGCGTATAGGCATCCTGCGGATCACCTAGCACACGTTCGGACGTCCCCTGCTCGACGATTCGGCCCGACCGCATCACGATCACACGATCGCACAATAGCCGCACTACATTCAAATCATGGGAGACGAACAGATAGCTCATGCCTAATTGCTGCTTGAGATCCTGCAGCAGATTGAGCACGACCGCCTGCACGGAGACGTCGAGCGCCGCGGTCGGCTCGTCGAGGATGACGAGCTTGGGGTGCAGCGCAATCGCGCGTGCGATGCCGACGCGGGCCTTCTGGCCGCCGGACAATTGGTGCGGAAAGCGGTCGAGCAGGTTCAGCGGCAGGCCGACCATGGTCGCGAGCTCTTCGCAGCGAGCTCGAAGCGCGTCGCGGCCCTTGATGTCGCCCAGTTGCAGGATCGGGTCGGCGATGGCGCGAATGGCGGTGAAGCGCGGATTGAGGCTGTCGGTCGGATCCTGAAACACCATCTGGATGCGGCTGCGCTGCGGCAGCCGCGCAAACGCCTGCGGCAGAATGTTGCCGATCTCCTCGCCATCGAAGCTGATGCGGCCCGAGGTCTGGTCGAGCAGCCGCATCACCATCATCGACGTGGTCGATTTGCCGCAGCCGGATTCGCCGACCAGGCCGACGCTCTCGCCATGACCGACGGTGAAGCTGATGCCGTCGACCGCGCGGAACATGTCCGGCTCGACCGCAGGCCTCCGGCCGAACAGTTTCGACAACGTCGCCGAGGCGCCCTGGCGGGGATATTCCTTGACCAGCTTGTCGATCAGAAGAAGCGGCTTCTTCTCCCTCTCCCCGCTTGCGGGGAGAGGGTCGGGGTGAGGGGCTCTCTCGGAAAGGACGACTCGCGGTGAGGCCCCCTCACCCGAATCGCTGTGCGATCCGACCTCTCCCCGCAAGCGGGGAGAGGTTGAAGTGGCAGCCGTCTCCTCCTCCGGCAGCAATTCCCTGAGGGACACGCCGAGCCGCGGCGTCGCGCGCATCAGCTTGCGCGTGTAAGGGTGCTGCGGATTGGCGAAGATGTCGGCGGCGTTGGCGGTCTCGACCACCCGGCCCTTCTCCATGACGACGACGCGATCGCAATAGGCTGCCGCGAGACCGAGGTCATGCGTGATCAGGATCGTCGACATGCCGCGGCTCTTGGTCAGCTCGACCACGAGATCCATCACCGCCTTCTGCGTGGTGACGTCGAGTCCCGTCGTCGGCTCGTCCGCGATCAGGAGCTGCGGATTGCAGGCCAGCGCCAGCGCGATGACGACGCGCTGGCACATGCCGCCGGACAATTCGAACGGATAGGCGTGATAGCGCTCGCGGGGACGGGCGATCTTGACCTGCTCGAGCGCGGCGATCGCCTTCTCGGCGCGGTCGGCCGCAGCCGCCTGGGCGTGCTGCTTCAGCACATCCTCGATCTGGTGGCCCACTTTCCGGATCGGGTTCAGCGCGGCGCGCGGATTCTGAAAGATCATCGAGATCTCGCGCCCGCGCAGGTCGCGCATCGCGCTCTCCTCGGCCGACTTGACGTCGACGCCGGAGAACATCACCGAGCCCTCGGCGATGCGCCCGGCGCGGTCGAGAATGCGCATCACGGCGTAGGACGTCACCGACTTGCCCGAGCCGGACTCGCCGACGATCGCCAGCGTCTCGCCCTTGGCGACGGAGATGTCGACATGCTGCACCGCCTTGACGATGCCGCGGCGGGTGGAGAATTCGACGGTGAGGTCACGAACGTCGAGCAGCGGCTGTGCGGTCATGCATGGCTCCGCAAGTTCAGTGCGCTCCCTCTCCCCGTTCTTACGGGGCCGCGACGAGCTGCGCTCGCGCTGAGAGGGTTGGGGTGAGGGGCAGACGCCCGATCAGTGCAAAATGTTGAGACCTGTACCCCCTCACCCGGATTGCATCTTCGATGCAATCCGACCTCTCCCCGCAAGCGGGGAGAGGTTAAGAGAGCTCCGACTGCGGTCCTATTGCTCATCGCCTCACGTCCTGCGCTGCGGATCGACGATGTCGCGCAGACCGTCGCCGAGCAGATTGAAGCAGAACACGGCGATCATCAGCGCGAGACCGGGAAACAGCGCGATCCACCATTCGCCCGACACCATGAAGGACGCGCCCTCGGCGACCATGATGCCCCATTCGGCCGTCGGCGGCCGCACGCCGAGCCCGATGAAGGAGAGGCCCGCGGCATTGAGGATGGCGTAGCCCATGGTGAGCGACATCTGCACGATCATGATCGGCATGATGTTGGGCAGGATGTGGCCGAGCAGAATGCGCATCTCGCTGTTGCCCGACAGACGCGCTGCCTGGACGAAGCCGGCATTGCGGCGGACATTGGCCTCGGCGCGCGCGACGCGGGCATAGAGCGGGAAGTTCACGATCGCGGTGGCGATGATGATGTTCTGCACGGTGTTGCCCAGCGCAGCGACGATGCCCATCGCCAGCACGAACAGCGGAAACGCCATGATCGTATCGGCGATACGGCCGACGATGCGGTCGGTCCAGCCTCCGAAGAAGCCGGCGGCGACACCGGCAAGGCCGCCCATGAAGAACACCAGCGCCACGGACGCAACCGCAATGAACGTATCGAGCCGGGTCGCGACCACGACGCGGCTGAAGATGTCGCGGCCGAGCTGGTCGGTGCCGAACCAGTGCGCCGCCGACGGCGGCTTCAGCGCCGAGGCGGTGTCGCTGGCCAACGGATCATAGGGCACGATCCACGGCCCGAAGATCGCCGCGAACAGGATCACGACCAGCAGCCCAACGGCAAAGCCCGTGACCTTGTTCTCGGCGAGCACATAGCGCGTGTGGCCGATCAGGGCCATGAGGCCGGACGTGCGGGCGGAGGCGGCGGGTTCGAGGGTCGGCGCGACAGTGCTCATCCTTCCAGCCTCACACGGGGGTCGATGACGCCATAGAGAATGTCGATGACGAGGTTGAGGACGACGTACATGATGGCCATCGTCAGCACGAAGCCCTGCACCGGCGCGAAGTCGGAGGCGATCAGCGCCTCGACCGCGTAGGAGCCGATGCCTGGCCAGGCGAACACCTTCTCGACCAGCACATTGGCGCCGAGCAGGAAGGAGAACACCATCGACAGCGTGGTGATGACCGGCAGCATCGCGTTGCGGAACGCGTAGGTCACCGTGACGGTCGAGGGCGACAAGCCTGACGCGCGCGCCGTGCGAACGAACTCAGAGGACAACACCGACAGCATCGAGGCCCGCGTCATGCGCGCGATCGGCGCCAGCGAGAAGATCGCCAGGGTCGCCGCGGGCAGAATCAGTTGGCTCAACGCCGAGCGGAATGCCTCGCCATCACCGGCGATCAGCGTGTCGATCAGATAGAAGCCGGTCACATTGTTCGGCGCGCTGTAGAACACGTCAAGCCGGCCGAGCGGCGCCGGCGACCAGCCGAGCCGGAAATAGAACACATAGACCAGCACCAGCCCGGTGAAGAACACCGGCAGCGAGACGCCCGCCGTGGTGACGACGCGGCAGGTGTGGTCGATCCATGCTCCCGGCCGCGTCGCGGCGAGCACGCCGAGCGGCAGCGCGATCGCGACCGAGACCAGGAGACCGAGCAGCGTGAGCTCGGCGGAGGCCGGCAGGCGGTTGCGGATCTCGGTGGCGACCGGCTGGCCCGTCGTCAGCGAGCTGCCGAGATCACCATGCGCGAGGTCGACGGTGTAGCGGAAGAACTGCTCGACCAGCGGCTTGTCGAAGCCGAGCTTCTTGCGGATCTGCTCCACCGCCTCCTTGGTCGCGGCGGGACCGGCGAAATACGCCGCGGGATCGCCGGGCAAGGCGCGGGTGAGCAGGAAGGTGACGATCACGACCCCGATCAGCGAGGGAATGGCGAAGGCGAGGCGCTTGGCGATGAGGGCGATCATGCCAGGCGCTCCTCGCGGTGCGCCGGCGAATAGCGAGTGGCGAGTAGCGAATAGTAGCCCTCACCTGGGCATCCATCATGAACGTTCACACCTTCACCTCGCTATTCCCTACTCGCCATTCGCTACTCGCCCATCTCACCCCTTCACCAGTGCGCGATAATCCAGCCGACGGTGGAACCAGTACTGATAGCCGGAGATGTTCTTCTGCATCGCGACGTTGACGAACGGCTGATACAGCGGGATGCGCGGCACCTCGGCGAAGGCGAGATCGACGAAGCCCTTCACGTCGGAATCGTAGGTCGCCTTGTCGCCGGTCGCGGCGGCATCGCGGGCGCCGTCGATGAGCTTGTCCATCGCCGGCGACTTGTAGCTCATCGTGTTGAACACGGAATTGTTGCCGTGATAGCACCAGTAGAAGAAATACTCGGGATAATCGAGCCAGCCCGAGAACACGTTGGTGTAGAGCGGCATCTCCTTCTTGTTCAGCTCGGTGCGCCAGTTGGCGCCGGGCACCTTGTTGATCGTGGTCTTGATGCCGAGCTGGGCGAGGCTCTCCTGCACCAGGACGCACAGGGGCTCGTTGACCTGCGCGAAGTTGAGGTCGAAGGAGATCGTCGTCTCGAAGCCATTGGCATAGCCGGCTTCCGCCAGCAGCGCCTTGGCCTTCTCCATGTCGGTGGAATATTTGGTCGGCTGCGGCCAGGCCACTTCGGTTGCCTTGTCGGCCGGCGCACCGAACATCGGATTGCCGAGGCCGAACAGCACCGCGTCCATGATCTTCTGATAGGGCATGGCATAGGCCATCGCCTGCCGCACCTTGGGATTGTCGAACGGCGGCTTGGTGACGTTCATGCCGATATATTGAATGCCGTTGGAGAACGGCAGCGACACGACGTTGAGCTTGCCGTTCGCCTTCATCTCCTGGAAATCCTTGAACGGCAGCTCATAGGAGATGTCGGCGTCGCCGCGCTCCAGCAGCGCCCGGCGGTTGCCGGCCTGCGGCACCATGCGCCAGATCACGCGCTTGATCTTCGGCAGCGGGCCGCACACCCAGTCGTCGTTGCGCTCCATGATGACTTCGGTGCCGGCGGTCCATTTCGTCACCTTGTAGGCGCCGGACCCCGCGGTCTGCTGCTTGGTGAATTCGAGGCCCCAGGGATCCTTCTCGCTGGCGTTCTTCTTCACCAGCTCCGAATTGACGACGCAGGGCACGATGACGGCGAGATCCGGGATCGTCAGGCGATCCTTCTTCAGGAAGTCGACGCGCACCGTGTGGTCATCGACGATGACGAACTGCTCGGGCTTGGTGAGCGAGCCGGCGCTCATCTGGAAGGTCGGGAAGCCGCCGACGCTGACGGCGCGGTCGAGCGACCATTTGACGTCCTTCGCCGTCACCGGCGTGCCGTCGTGGAATTTGGCGTTCTTGCGCAGCTTGAAGGTCGCCGACATGTCGCTGATGGTCATGTCTTCGGCGAGTTCGGGCTTGAACTTGTCGCGGTCGTAATACGGCACGCCGCCCGGGCCGGTCTTCATCTCGTGGCTGATCAGACGGTCGTAGCAATTCCAAGACACCTCGTAGCCGGGCACGTTGGTGCCGACGCCGTGGATATCGAGATTGTTGGGGCCGCCTTCCGACACGATCAGAAGCGTTTCGGACCGCGCATCGGCCTTGGCGGAGGAGATGACCGCCGGCGCCATCGGCAGCGCGGCGCCTGCAGCAAGACCGGATACGGATTTCAGAAAATCACGACGCTTCATCAAATGCTCCCACGGACAACGGCCGGCAGGAACAATGATCGCAAGCTTCATGCCAATCGCAGGCAAGAGCCAAGCTTTTGAAGCGGAAGCACTTTCCAGGAGTCGGGCAACGCTGCCGCAATCTTCATTGCATACATATCGAGAAATTTGATCAACTTATGGGCAGAAAATCCGCACTGCTCCGCCAATCGGCATGGCCTTCTACTGGCAAAAGTCCTCGTTGTTGATGCGCAGGCATCGCGGGCTCGCCGCGACCTTCTGCCGCGCACAGCCGTCCCGACTGTCGATCTTCTTTAGCGCCCGCAGCGCGGCCATGGTCGGCCGGTGCCAGAGATAATGCTCGTCGGTCAGCAGCGATGCGCGCCGCAGGCCACCGACCGTCGGCGCATCGAATGCTCCGTTCGGCGATCCGCCGAGACAAGCGAGCCGGGTCAGCTCCTCCTGAAGCCGGGAAATCAGCTCGCGCCCCTCGAAGGTTGGCCCTGCGCTGTCGAGCACGGCTGTTTCGCGCAGCCGCGACGCCGAAGCGCGGGCCTCCGCTGCTTCGGGCGAATCCGGAAACAGCGATGCCACCAAGTCGAACGCGTCGGGCGTGCGCACTTGGCGGGCCCGCGCCAAGACCTCGCCGGCGCCGGATGCCCCGGCCTGCTTCGCCTCAGCGCGCTGGCGCTGCGCCAGAACGCTCCGTCCCCGAGCGGCTTCCTCGCTGCCGGGGAATCGGTCGACCAGCAGTTCGAACAGAGCGAGGCTGTCCGTCTCGGTGGCCGCGGCGAGCAGTTGCGCGGCCGGGCTCGGCGGCGGCGCCGGCGGCACGAAATAGAAGTCGGCTTCGATTGAGGTGGACTCCCATGGAATCTGCTGCTCGCTCGTCGCCAGCCGGACCTGGCGGCGCACGCTCTTGAAGACGTCCTCCAGCTTTTCGCCCGGCGTGCCGATCGCCTGGGCGAGCGCGAGCGTGTAGGGGCTGTGGCCGTTCTCACCGTCGAAGGCGGCCTTGCCCGAGCCGGTGGCTGAGGCGATGAAGGCGCCATACACCGCCCCCATCGGCGCCAGGCCGAGCAGAGCATTGGTTGTCGCCGCGCCATCAGGAAACGGATTGTCGCGGCAGGCATCGAGGATGAGAATGTTCACGCGATTGCCAGCCGACGCCAGCCGGTCCGCAATGCGCTTGACGCTGACGGCCCGACCGGCGACGTCCGCCTTGCGCTTGATGTCGGCATCGACCGGAACGAGGTAGTTGATCCCGTCGCTCTCCAGACCATGCCCGGCGTAATAAAAGACGGAGACGGTGTCGGGTCCGCGCTGCTTGATGGCCAGCCCGAACGCCTCGACGTCGTCTCCCATGGCCTTCAGATCGCGATTTGCCTTCAGCGTCACCTCGAAGCCGAGGCGTCGCAGCTTGTCCGCGATCAGGTCGGCGTCCTTGCCGGGATTTTCGAGCGGGTTCAGCCGGGAATAGGCGGCATTGCCGATGACCAGCGCGACGCGCGGCGCAGCGCTCGGCACCGGCTTGCGCTGGGTCTCGGCCGCCAAGTTCGCGCCAGGCCCAGCAAGAACGAGGAGCGGGACAAGCAGGATGA
This sequence comes from Bradyrhizobium oligotrophicum, assembly GCF_051168495.1. Classification (GTDB taxonomy): domain Bacteria; phylum Pseudomonadota; class Alphaproteobacteria; order Rhizobiales; family Xanthobacteraceae; genus Bradyrhizobium; species Bradyrhizobium oligotrophicum_A. Next base: position 406,671 of record NZ_JBNPVB010000002.1, read on the forward strand.
GATCCGCAATGTGCCTCGCCGCCCGCCGAAAAAATACTGTTTGCATGTTCGCATTATAACGAAGCGGCGGCAGCCCACCACCGTCATCGAATTGACGGCGGTCCGGCTGTGTGTTTCCGTTTGTTCTCATCCCTCGCGCAACGCTCCCGATGTCGCGGTCTTCCGTCATCCTCCTGATCGGTCTCCTTGTTTGCAGCGCTCCGGCTGCTGCCGAGGTTCTGAGCGGCCGTGAATTCCAGAACCTGCTGGCCGGCGGTCCGGAGGGCACCACGATCGTCTTCCAAGGCGGCACCGACAAACTTTTCTTCTCCGCCACCTTGAAGAACAAGCTGCGGACAAGTCCCGAACTTGGTCCGGATTTCATCAAGCAGAAGATCTTGCGCAGCACCGTCGCTGAAGGCGTCTTCATCAGCACGTCAATCGAGAACGGCAAGCCGCGCATGGTCAGCGGCATCGCCGGAATCGCCGCCGACAATGACAGCGGCCACGGTATCCTGACGCTGCTGCAGACCTTTCCCGACGACACCAGCCTCAAGGCGTTCGAAAAGCGCGACCGGCTCTATGCTGTCGTGATCGTCGAGGATGCCCCAAGCGGCGTTGTGTGCCGTAGATCACAGTGGGAGCGACTATTTGCGCTCAAGGGAGATCCGAAGATGGCGACGGTGCCGTGCGAATTCCTCGTGGGCAACGCGATCACGCCATCAGCCGCTCCGTGAACGCGGCGAAACACATGGGGACGACATGACGATCGGCGGTATTTTCGAGACGGCGGCCGGCAGATCCACGACACAATCGAGGCGTTGGCTGCTCATGGCGATGCTGGCGCTGGTCATGCTCGTCGGCGCCCTGCCGGCGCGACCGGCCATGGCATCAGCCGCCTTGATCGCCGCGTCCAACGAGGCCGTCGGCGGACTCGGCGCCTGCGGAAACAACAAGGGCAAAGACCTTTACAACTGCGTCGCCGACGTCCTTGACCGGCTGAACTCCCGCATCGCATCCATCAATGTCCCGGAGACGCATCGCGCATTGCAGGCGGCCTCCGAGGGGCTGCGCGCCGCCAATTCCAAGACGCAGGCCATCTCCGCTCTTGCGCGCTGCAAGGCGGCCATATCCGCCTTGATCCAACGAGCTCGTGCCGTCGGTGGCGATTATGCCGGCGTGAGCGCGATCTCGGGCGTGCTGTCGCGCGCCATCCAGCTGATCCAGAGCAAGGGCTGAGCCGGTGGAGATCGCAACGATCGTGCTTCGGCGACAGCTTCGTTCGATCAGATCGCTCGCGCTGCTGCTCATCGTCATGGGCGTCACCGCATTTGGCAGCCCTCCGGCGCGCGCGGACGCCGGAATGGCCGCCGCAGCGATGACGGCCAATGGCGGCCTGTCCGCCTGCGCCGCCAACACCGGCAAAGCGCTCTACGACTGCGTCGCCAATGTCCTGGACAAATTGAGCAACGACATCACCGCGCCTGGTGTGCCGGAGACGCGCCGCGCGCTCAGCAACGCGGCAGCCAAGCTGCGGGCTGCGACGAGCAAGGCACAGGCGCTGTCCGCCGTCACGCAGTGCCGGGCGCTGATCACGAGCGCGCTGGCGAAGGTGCGGGCGCTGGGCGGCGGCTATGTCGCCGGCTGGGGTGGCGGCGCCGGAGCAGGATCAGGATTGGCCGCCGTCTCCGACGTGCTCGCGCGTGCGGCCAAGCTGATCCAGACCAAGGGCTGATGAACCTGGTCAGTCCGGCCAGATCAGCGCCTGCAGATCGTCGAAGCTGCTGACCCGGGCCGCCCAATCCGGAATGCAGATGTGCCGGAGGGGATCGCTGGCCTGATGCAGCAGCATCAGCGCCAGCAGTCGTCGCTTCAGTTGCCAGGTGATGTCCGTCGCTGCAAATCCATAACCTTCGAGCAGCGCGCGGACGCGCCCGGGACGGCCTGCCGCCATGAAGGCGCTCGGTCCGAGCAGGTCGTATTCGCCAAAACCGGTCATGACGTCGCCGAAGTCGAACAGGCCGCTCACATGCCAGCCATCGCCGCTGCGCGCGACGAGGAAATTCTCCGGAATGTACTCGCCGGTCAGGATGACCAAGGGCGGATTCGACGGCAGCAAGGCCGAGGCCTCCTGCAGGACATCGTCAAGCTGGGCGAGCAGCGCCGCAGGCAGGCCGAGCCGCTGGTGGCGCGCATGGCATCCGGCCGTCTGCTTCTGCAAGAAATCCAGCCAGCGCGGATCGAGCGCGAGCAACTCACCGGGCGGGACGCGCTGCACGGCGGCGATCAGGCGACCGATCTCGCCGAGCAAGGTCTGCTTGTTCTGCTCCGGCATCTGCCCCCAGACATCCGAAGCCGGAACGCCGTCGAGCCGGGTCATGATCAGATAGGACCAGCCGTCGCGCTCCCCCTCGTGGCGCGGCTCCGGGGTTCTGACACCACCGACGCCCCCGGCCAGCACGCGCAGCGTCGTCCGCTCGGAGACAAACTGACGCCGGAGGAACGGCGGGAAGATCTTCAGGATCAGCTCACCATTCAGCGCAGCCACGAGATTGGTGCCCGTGGCGAACGGCACCGGCGGGGCCTCGTCGTAGCCATGACCGCGAGCAATGTCGGAGGCGGCCGGCAGCCAGCGCGCCGTATCGGCACGCAGGCACTGCAGCTCGGCACTTCCCGCAACTGAGGGCAATGCCATGTTCAACGGTCGGGGCTCGCGCGCTCGAACTGGCGCAGCAGCCGGTTGCCGCGTTCGACGGCGGCATCGAGTGCCGCCTGGGCCGGCTTGCGGCCGCTGAAGGCCTGCTCCATCTCGTCCTCGATCGCGTCACGGATCAGCACGAACGAGCCGAGCCGGAGCCCGCGCGAATGCTCGGTCGGCGGATGCAGCGTGACCTGCTCGATCGAGATCGCGGCTCCCGGCGTGCGATCGTAGAACCCTTGCGCGCGCGTCAGATCGAACGCGGCGCGTGTGATCGGCAGATAGCCCGTGTTCTGGTGCCAGGCGGCCTGAATGTCGGGTCGCGACAGATAGGCGAAGAACTTGGCGACGCCCTTGTACTCTGCGGCCGGGCGACCGCGCAGCACCCACAGCGTCGCGCCGCCGATGATCGAATTCTGCGGCGCACCGCCAACGTCGGGCCAGTACGGCATCATGCCGTAACCCACCTCGAACTTCGAATTCGCCTTGATGTCGGCACGCGTCGCCGAGGAGCCGATGAAGATGCCGCACTCGCCGTTCTGAAAAAGCGGCTCAGCCGCCTGACCGCGTCCGCCATAGTCGAACAGCCTGCTCTTCTGCCATTCCGCCAGTTGGGCGATGTGGCGGGTGACCTGCGGATTGTTGACGGTCAACACGGCGTCCAGGCCGGTGAAGCCGTTGGCGCGGGTGGCGATCGGCAGATTGTGGAAGGCCGAGAAATTCTCGACGTGGATCCAGGCCGGCCAGGACGTGGTGAAGCCGCAGGCAACGCCGTTGTCGCGCAGCCGCCTGGCAGCGTCTCCAAGCTCCGGCCAGGTCTTCGGCGCCACCGCGGGATCGAGCCCGGCCGCACGAAACTGGTCCTTGTTGTAGTACAGGATCGGCGTCGAGGCATTGAACGGGAACGACAGCATGTTGCCGTCGGCGTCGGCATAGTAGCCCGCGACCACGGGCAGATAGGCGGATGGCGAAAAGCTCTCCTGCTCGTCGCGCATCAGTTCGAAGACGGGATAGATCGCGCCCTTCGCCGCCGTCATCGTCGCGGTCGCGATCTCGTTGACCTGCACGATGGCCGGCTGGCCGCGCGAGCGGAACGCGAAGATGGCCGCCGTCACGGTTTCCGTGTAGCTGCCCTTGTAGCTCGGCACGATGCGATAGTCGGACTGCGAGGCGTTGAAGTCGGCCGCCAGCCTGTCGACCTGCCTGCCGAGCTCACCGGACATCGCGTGCCACCACATGATCTCGGTCGCGGCATGGGCCGTGGCGGCGGACAGAGCCGCACAGACAAGGATTCCGAAGGTAAGAGAACGCAAGAAGACCGTCACCGGAGGCCATCTCCAATTCAATCAATGAATCTGCCCGGGTCGCCATCGCAATCGGACCAAAATGACGGTCCGGCAACCCCAAGCTGCAACAAATTGTCAGCAAACCATTGACGCGCACCGCTTCAGCGTCAGAATGGCCTTATAGCACTCGGCTGGGATTGCGTTGAACCTTTTCGTGTCCGGGCCGACCTCATCATCAAGGGGAAAGTGTTGCCTGTGGACCGCGCCCGTCTTTCGTCGATTTCGAGAGTGGACGCCAGGCGGATGCTGACGCGGGCCGTGGCGGGCTCGTGGTGCTGCCTGTCGCCGTCCTCCCGCGTCCGATCGCGCGCCGCGCGCTCCACGGCGCGGCGAACCGCGCTGCCGCACAGGAGCTTGGTTGCGCGCAACAGATCGCGCCCGGTTTTTTTCCCCCTTGGCGAGCCGAGGTAGCGATCGTGGCGCGATCCATTCAGCGAGGATCGGTCGAGCAGCCGCTCAGCCTGGCGGTGCTGGGCCGGGCACGTGTCGTGCGTGCGCTCCGGGCGGTGCCGATCCGCTGGCGCATCCTCTCCATCGCTGCCTTGAACTCGGCGGTGGTGATCGTGCTCGCCGCACTGATCTGGAACGGCGCGCAGGTGCTGGGCACGGCCTGGGACGACGTCCGCCAGGTCCGCGAATCCGACAAGGTTCTGGCTCTGCTCGAAAGCGAGACCAGCCGGCTGCAGAACCTGATCCATCGCTACATCAATCAGCCGAGCTCGGAGCTGTTCGCCGAGATCCTGCTGCTGCGCGAAGCCGTGCTGGGCACGCTGACGACGCGCGCCTCGACAGACCCGATGCTGTCGGGATCGGTCGAGGAGCTGGAGCGCGTCACCGTCCGCTTCCTGGACGGCTTCGGCGAGCTGCGGGCGCTGCAGGCGACGATCTCCAAGACCTATGAGGAGGAGGTGCTCGGCCCCGCCCGCGACATCGCCGGGCTGTACTCGGTGATCGAAGGGGCGACCGGACACCGTGACGCGCAGATCTGGCCGTCGCTCGGCAAATCCCGCGAAGCCTTCACGGCGATGCTGGTCGCGGCCAACTCCTATTATCTCTCGCTCGCTCCTGCCTCCGCGGAAGACGCACGCCGCAACATCGAGACGATCGAAAAGACCATTCCGGCGATGTCGGGCCTCGCCGACAACGATCTGCAGCGGCTGGCGCTGCAGCGGCTGTCCGCTCGGACCGCGGCATTGCGCGCGGGCTTTGCCAAGCTCACGGATCAGTTGAGCAACCGCACGGAACTGCTGCGCAACACCATCGATGCGAGCCAGGCCGAGACCATCGGCGCCATCGACGGCCTGTCGGTGAAGATGCGCCAGCACGAGCAGAAGGCGCAGGCGACCTTCGACAGGACGCTGCGCGACATTTCGCGGCGCGTGCTGTCGATCGCGGTGATCTTCCTCGGCATCATCCTCTCCGCCGGCGTGCTGATCGCGCTGTCGATCCGGCTGCCGCTGCAGCAGATCATGGCCTCGATGCGCGCCATTACGCTGGGCGACTACGACCGCAAGGTCCAGGGCACCGAGGCGCGCGACGAGGTCGGCGCGATGGCCCGCGCCGTGGAGATCTTCCGCGAGAACGCCATCGCCAAGCGCAAGACCGAGGACGAACTGCGCACGTCGAAGGAAAAAGCGGAGAGCGCGCTGCTCGAACTCAATGCCGCGCAGCGCAATCTGATCGACGCCGAGCGGCTCGCGGCGCTCGGCGGGCTCGTCGCCGGCGTCGCGCACGAGGTGAACAATCCGATCGGCATCAGCCTGACGGTGGCCTCGAGCTTCGCGCGCCGCGTCGAGATGTTCGAAGCAGCCCTGCGATCGCCCGAAGGCGGTCTGCGCCGGTCGCAGCTCGAGGAGTTCGTGCGCACCTCGCGCGACGCGTCCGAGCAGCTGGTCGCCAATCTGCACCGAGCCGGCGAGCTGATCCAGTCGTTCAAGCAGGTCGCCGTCGACCGTTCGCATGCGGAGCGGCGGGCGTTCGTGCTGAGCGAGGCGACCGACCAGATCATCACCAGCCTGAAGCCGGTGCTCAAGCGCGCCCCGATCACGCTCTCGGTCGATGTCCCCGAGGGACTTTTCATCGACGGCTATCCCGGCTTCTACGGCCAGATCCTGACCAACCTGTTCCTCAATGCCGTCAACCACGCCTTTGCCGACGGCCGCTCGGGGACCATCTCGATCACCGCGCGGCCGCGTGGCACAGATGACATCGAGATCATTTTCGCCGATAACGGCGCCGGCATGACCCCGGACGTCCAGCGCCAGGCCTTCGATCCGTTCTTCACGACGCGCCGCAACGAGGGCGGGACGGGATTGGGACTGCATATCGTCTACAATCTCGTGACGCAGCAGCTGGGCGGCCGCATGATGCTGGAATCCCGCGAGGGACAAGGCACGACTTTTCGGATTATCATGCCGCGGGTCGCCAAGGGCGATACCGAGACCGCAATGGGTGACGGAACGACGCAATGGCCGAACAGGACGATGTCCTCCACCTGATCGACGACACCGGCTTCGACGAGGACGACCACTCGGCCCGGAAATGGAAGATCGCCGTCATCGACGACGACCATGCCGTGCACGAAGGCACGCGCTTTGCGCTGTCGGACTACAGCCTCAACGGCCAGGGGCTCGAAATCCTCTCCGCCTATTCGGCGGCCGAGGGCCGCACCCTGATGCGGGAGCACACCGACATCGCCGCGGTGCTGCTCGACGTCATCATGGAGACCGACGTCGCCGGCCTCGAGCTCGTCGAATACATCCGCAACGAGATCAGGAACGAGACCGTCCGCATCATCCTGCGCACCGGCCAGCCCGGCCAGGCGCCGGAGCGGCGGGTCATCGTCCAATACGACATCAACGACTACAAGGCCAAGACCGAGCTCACCGCAGACAAGCTGTTCACCTCGCTGACCGCGGCGCTGCGCAGCTATCAGCAGCTGGAGCGCATGGTGCAGACGAGGCGCGGCCTCGAGATCATCATCGACGCCGCCTCGACCCTGTACGACTTCAAATCGATGCAGCGGCTGGCCGAGGGCGTGCTGACCCAGATCGCATCGCTGCTCAACGTCGATTGCGCCGGGATGCTGGTGCTGCGCGACGACGGCAGCCAGACCGAGGACTTCTCGGTGCTGGCCGGCTCCGGCTGCTACAGCCGCTTCTCCGGCGCCGTCACCTCGCGCTCGCTCGATCCCGAGCTGCGCGACATGGTCGAGGCCGCCTTCCGCCAGCGCAGCAACGAATTCGCCGACCACCGCACGGTGCTCTATGTCCGCACGGGCTCCGGCCGGGAGGTCGTGGTGCTGCTGCAGGCGGAGCGGCCGCTGTCCGAGACCGACCGCTCGCTGGTCGAGATCTTCTCCAGCCGGCTGTCGATCGCGTTCGACAACGTGATCCTGTATCAGCAGCTGCACGAGGCCAACACCCAGCTCGAGGACCGCGTCGCCCAGCGCACCCGCGCGCTGATGCAGGCCAATCGGCGGCTGTCGGCGCAGTGGCTGCGGCTGCAGCGCGCCAACGGCTTCAAGAACGAGATCCTCGGCACCGTCGCCCACGACCTGAAGAATCCGCTTGGCGTCATCCTCGGCCGCACCGAGATGCTGACCGAGCTGATCGCGACCGGCGCTTCAGCCGAGGGCATCACCAGCCAGGTCGGACACATTCGTGACGCCGCCAGGCGGCTGACTTCGATGGTCGACCATCTGATCTCGGACGCGATGGCCGATGCGTTCGACATCACCATCCGCCGCGAGCCGGTCGACATCGCAGCCCTGGTCCGCGAGGTGGTCGAAGCCAACCAGCCGCTGGCGCTCAACAAGCAGCAAATCATCGCGGTCGCAGCGCCGCCGCAACTGCCGACCATGTGCGACATCGACCGCATCCGCGAGGCGATCGACAATCTCCTCAGCAACGCCATCAAGTACAGCCCGATCGGCGGCCGGATCGGCGTGAATGTCGGCGGCGATGGCGACAACACGATCATCGGCATCACCGACCAGGGGGCGGGGCTGTCGCCGGAAGATCTCGGGCGGCTGTTCGGCCGCTTCCAGCGGCTGTCGGCCAAACCGACCGCCGGCGAGAGCTCGACCGGGCTCGGCCTGTCGATTGTCAAACGCATCGTCGACATGCATGGTGGCGAGGTAACGGCCAAGAGCGATGGGCCGGGATCGGGGTCAACCTTCACCATCACACTTCCTGCGGCCGAATTGTCATGAGTCAGAGCCAGCACATCATCATCGTCGACGACGAGGCGCCTGCCCGCGAGATGGTGGGCGATTACCTCAAGATGCACGGTTTCACCGTGACGCTGTGCGATGGCGGCAAGAGCCTGCGCAGCGCCATCGAGACCGGCCCCGCCGATCTCGTGGTGCTCGACCTCAACATGCCCGAAGAGGACGGATTGTCGATCATCCGCGACCTCAAGGGCCGTACCAACATCCCGGTCATCATGCTGACGGCGACCGCCAGCCCGATCGACCGCGTGGTCGGCCTCGAGCTCGGCGCCGACGACTACGTCGCCAAGCCGTGCGAATTGCGCGAATTGATGGCCCGTATCCGCTCCGTCCTGCGCCGCAGCGTCCCTGCCAAGGCCGCCGCAGCGGCCGCGCTCAGCGAACCCGCAGCCGTCAAGGCCCAGGACCCGCAACTGGTCCGGTTCGGCACCAAATGGCTCGATCTGGACGCCCAGGCGCTGCGCGACGACGAAGGCAACGAGCATCCGCTGACGGCGTCCGAATTCGGCCTGCTCAAGGTGTTCGCCGCCAACCCGAAGCGGGTGCTGTCGCGCGAGCGGCTGCTGGAGCTCGCCAATGCCAGGGATGCCGAAGCGTTCGACCGCGCCGTAGACCTGCGAATCATGCGAATCCGCCGCAAGATCGAGCCGGATCCGACCAAGCCGGCCGTGATCAGGACCATTCGCGGCGGCGGCTACCTGTTTTCGCCGGCAGGCGACAAGGCCTGAGATCGGCCGAAAGGACGCTTCGTGCCCGCGAGCGACCCGCCCGGCACTCCCATTTTCTGGAACCTGAATTCCCCCAGCTCGGAATAAGGCACAATTCCGCCACGACTGTTTCGCGATGTGCGGTGCGACGAAACATTTCTGCCAGGCGACGAAACCATTTTCCTGTTTTGGTGCAGACGTCCCGAAACCGGCACTCCTTAACAATCCCACCCGTCGAAACGCCGCAAGGGGGCGGCGGAACGGGAGAGCGCCATGCAGAACGTCGTTGCCATCAATTCCGCAGCCAGCCAGGGCATCATCGCGGCCCAGGCGACCACGGACGACATGCTCCTGGAGAGCATTGCCGATGGCGATCGCACCGCGATGCACACGCTTTATGCGCGGCACAATGTGCGGGTCTATCGCTTCATCCTGCGCATCGTCCGCGACACCACGATCGCCGAGGACCTGGTCAGCCAGGTGTTCCTGGACGTCTGGCGTACCGCCAAGCAGTTCGAGGGCCGTTCGCAGGTCTCGACCTGGCTGCTGTCGATTGCCCGCTTCAAGGCACTGACCGCGCTGCGCCAGCGCCGCTTCGAGGACATCGACCAGGACGAGGTGCGCGAGATCGCCGACGACAGCGATACGCCGGAGACCTCGCTCGAGCGTTCCACGACCAGCGCGATCCTGCGCGCCTGCGTCGCCAAGCTGTCGCCGGCCCATCGCGAGATCATCACCCTGATCTACTACCATGAGAAGTCGGTCGAAGAGGTCGGCCAGATCATCGGCATCCCGCAGAGCACGGTGAAGACGCGCATGTTCTATGCCCGCAAGCACCTCGCGGAACTGCTGCGCGGCGCCGGCGTTCACAGTTTGGCGGCCTGAACGTCCCTCGTCGAAAGCTGGTGTCGCGCCGGGTTCCGACGACACGTGGAAAGTCGCTGAACGAAACAATTGAAACAATCCGTGAAATCACCGCGAAAACATTGCCTGCTACAAATTTCTGTATCGGCTGAACGTCAGTCCCCCAGCTGGCCTCAGTCTTGACCGAGCAAATTCAAGGACACCTCCATTTTCCAAGGTTGCTCCGAAGACCCGGCGGATGCCCCCCGCCGGGTCTTCGTCGTTGGTGGACCACGACGCCGTCGTAGGGCGATTTGACCATTTGATATCGCTCCGCCCCGGTGCAATTGTCCGCGCCGAGGGGCCGGGCGCGCCCCGCAATGACGGACGGTGCGGATGTTCGGTTTGGACGCGGTGGAACTGGCGCGCGCGCAGTTCGCCTTCACGGTCACCTTCCACATCATCTTCCCCGCCTTCTCGATCGGGCTCGCTTCCTACCTCGCGGTGCTCGAAGCGCTGTGGCTGTGGACCGGCCGCGACGTCTATCTCAACGTCTTCAATTACTGGCTGAAGATCTTCGCCATCGCCTTCGGCATGGGCGTCGTCTCGGGCATCGTGATGTCCTATCAGTTCGGCACCAACTGGTCGGTGTATTCCGACAAGGTCGGACCGGTGATCGGCCCCTTGATGGCCTATGAGGTGCTGACCGCGTTCTTCCTCGAAGCGGGCTTCCTCGGCGTCATGCTGTTCGGCCTCAAGCGCGTCGGGCCGAAGCTGCATTTCCTCGCCACCTTGATGGTGGCGATCGGCACCTTGATCTCGGCGTTCTGGATCCTCTCGGCCAATTCCTGGATGCAGACGCCGGCCGGCTACGCCGTCAATGCCGAGGGCCAGTTCGTTTCGGTCGACTGGCTCGCGGTGATCTTCAACCCGTCCTTCCCCTACCGCCTTGTGCACATGGTGCTGGCGGCGTATCTCACCACCTCGCTCGTGGTCGGCGCGGTCGGCGCCTGGCACCTGCTGCGCAACCCGCATCTGCCGGGGCCGCGGGTGATGTTCTCGATGGCGATGTGGATGGCCGCGCTGGTGGCGCCGCTGCAGATTCTGGCCGGTGATCAGCATGGGCTCAACACGCTCGAGCACCAGCCGGTGAAGATCATGGCCATGGAGGGCCATTTCGAGAGCCACAAGGACGGCGCGCCGCTGTACCTGTTCGGCTGGCCCGACCAGGCCAAGGGCGAGCTGAAATGGGCGCTCGGGATTCCGAAGTTCGGCTCGCTGATCCTCAAGCACCAGATCGACGCGCCGATGGCCGGGCTCGACACCGTGCCGCGGAAGGACTGGCCGCCGGTGCCGATCACGTTCTGGTCGTTCCGCATCATGGTCGGCCTCGGCCTGTTGATGATGGCGCTCGGCCTGTTCAGCCTGTGGGAGCGCTGGCGCGGCCGGCTGTATGTCAATCGCGGCCTGCACCGGTTTGCGATTGCGATGGGACCGGCCGGCTTCATCGCCGTGATCGCCGGCTGGGTCACGACCGAGACCGGCCGCCAGCCCTTCACCGTGTACGGGCTGCTGCGCACCGCGGACTCCGTCTCGCCGCTGGCCGCACCGGCCGTCGGAACCTCGCTGATCGCCTTCATCATCGTCTATTTCATCATCTTCGCAGCCGGCGTGCTCTACATCCTGCGCTTGATGGCCGAGCCACCGCACGCCGGCGAGAAAGGCCCGAGCGGCGAGCAGCCGACCCGCACCGCGGGCATCACGCCGGCCGCAGGCGTCGCGCAGGGAGCCGGGTCATGACCATCGCCTTCGACCTCACCGTGCTCTGGGCGTTCATCATCGCGCTCGCCGTGTTCATCTATGTCGTGATGGACGGCTTCGATCTCGGCCTCGGCATCCTGTTCCCACTGTTTCCGGGCAAGCAAGACCGCGACGTCATCACCAATACCGTCGCGCCGGTGTGGGACGGCAACGAGACCTGGCTGGTGCTCGGCGGCGGCGGGCTGATGGCCGCGTTTCCTTTGGCCTATTCGATCCTGCTGCCGGCGCTGTACGCGCCGCTGATCGCGATGCTGGTCGGGCTGATCTTCCGCGGCGTCGCCTTTGAATTCCGCTGGCGCACCCGCGCCCAACGCAATCTCTGGGACATCGCCTTCGCCGGCGGCTCCTGGGTCGCGGCGCTGTCTCAAGGCATCGCGCTCGGCGCGATCCTGCAGGGCGTGCGCGTCGAAGGCCGCCACTATGCCGGCGGCTGGTGGGATTGGCTGACGCCGTTCAGCGTGCTCACCGGCGTCTCGCTCGTGGTCGGCTATGCGCTGCTCGGCGCGACCTGGCTGATCCTGAAGACCGAAGGCGACCTGCGCGACAAGGCCTATCGCATCACCTGGTACTTGCTGTTCGCGATGCTGCTCGCGATCACCGCGGTCAGCCTGGCGACACCGCTGCTGACCCACCAATACGCGCAGCGCTGGTTCGAACCGCCGGCGATTTTCCTGACCGCACCGGTGCCGCTCGCCGTTATCGGCGTCACCGTGCTCTTTTTGAAGAACCTCGCCCAGAAGCACGACGTCTGGCCGTTCTTTCTCGCGCTGGCGCTGTTCCTGCTGTCCTATGCCGGCCTCGGCATCAGCATGTATCCCTATATCGTGCCGCAGAGCGTCACCATCTGGCAGGCGGCGGCACCGGAGCGCAGCCAGCTGATCATGCTGCCCGGCGTGGTCGTGCTGGTGCCGCTGATCCTCGGCTACACCGCCTGGGCCTATTGGGTGTTTCGCGGCAAGGTCGGGCACGACGCCGGCTATCATTGATGCCCTCCGAGCAGCCCGCCCCGCTCGCGAAACGTCTCGCCTGGTTCGCAGGCCTATGGCTTGCCGGCGTGGCGACGGTCGGCACGGTCGCCTTCCTGCTGCGGCTCTGGATGAAGCTCGGATGACGCGCCGGCCTCGTCGCTCACCTTGACTTTGCGGCCAAGATGCCCCTGAAATTTGGCGGGTGATTTTAATCGGGCGAGCTTCGCAGGGGTCCGTTGAGGAGAGCTTTGAATGCCGAGTTTCCGTCGCCTGCTGTGTGCCACCAGTGCCATCATCGCGCTGGCGCTGTCCGCATCGCACGCTCTTGCACAATCCGAGGACCCCGGCGATCAGCCCGGCCTCGTCGCCGATGACGGCTACGAGCTCGATCCCGAATGGCGCAAGCAGGTGGTCTATTTCCGCACCACGGAGCCGCCGGGCACCATCATCGTGTCCACCTCCGAGCGTCACCTCTATCTGGTTCAGCCCGGCGGCCGTGCCATCCGCTACGGCATCGGCGTCGGCCGTGACGGCTTCCAGTGGCAGGGGCTGCTCTCGATCACCAAGAAAGCCGAGTGGCCGGACTGGACGCCGCCGCCGGAGATGATCCAGCGCCAGCCCTATCTGCCGCGCTTCATGGCGGGCGGGCCCGGCAATCCGCTCGGCGCGCGCGCGATGTATCTGGGCACCACCGTGTACCGCATCCACGGCACCAACCAGCCCTGGACCATCGGCACCAAGATTTCCTCCGGCTGCTTCCGCCTGGTGAATGCCGACGTCGCCGATCTCTACGACCGCGTGCCCGTCGGCACCAAGATCGTGGTGCGACAGAAGCCGGAACTGTGACGGCGGCGCCCCCCGCCGGATGTCCAGCCATCGCTTTGTCCTGACATTTTTCGAAAGAGATTGACCATGCGCACTTTCCGAGGCGGCCTGTTGATCGGGCTCGCCGTCGCCGTCCTCGTGGCGGCGCTCGCCGTCACCTATGAGATGTACGACACCCGCACCCTGAAGCGGACCGTTCGCCGCGGCGAGGTCCTCTGCGGGGTCAACGCCGGCCTGCCCGGCTTCTCGATCCCCGACGACAAGGGCAACTGGACCGGCTTCGACGTCGACTTCTGCCGCGCGGTGGCCGCCGCGATCTTCGACGACCCGAAGAAGGCGAAGTTCGTTCCGCTCGACGCCAATGAGCGCTTCAAGGAGCTGCAGAGCCGCAAGGTCGACATCCTGTCGCGCAACACCACCTGGAGCATGGCGCGCGAGCAGAACTACGACCTGTATTTCCCGGCGGTCGCCTATTATGACGGCCAGGGCTTCATGGTGCCCCGCGCGCGCAAGCTGGAGACCGCGCTCGACCTCAACGGCAGCAAGGTCTGCGTGCAGGATGCGACGACCAACGCGCTCAATGTCGGCGACTACTTCCGCGCCAACAACATGAAGTACGAGGAGGTCAAGCTTGCCAAGCTCGACGACGTCATCAAGGCCTATGACGGCGGCAAGTGCGACACCTTCACCGCCGACGTCTCGCAGCTCTATGCGTTGCGCCTGACCCTGTCGAAGCCCGGCGATCACGACATCCTGCCCGACCTGATCTCGAAGGAGCCGCTGGCGCCGGTGGTGCGGCAGCGCGACGACGACTGGATGATGATCGTGAAGTGGACGCTGTACGCGATGATCAATGCCGAAGAGCTCGGCATCACCTCCAAGAACATCGACGAGGCGCTGAAGTCAAAGAAGCCGGACGTGATGCGGCTGGTCGGCAACGAGGGCAGCTACGGCCAGGACCTCGGCCTGACCAAGGACTGGGCCGCGCGCATCATCCGCCACGTCGGCAATTACGGCGAGGTCTATGAGCGCAACGTCGGCAGCGAATCCAAGCTGAAGATCCCGCGCGGCATGAACCAGCTCTGGAACGCCGGCGGCGTTCAATATGCGCCGCCGATCAGGTAGGCGGCAGATTCCGAGTGTCAGCCTCTCTTCAACTGGCGCAACCCATCTTGCAACACGAACGGTGCACCCTCTCCCCTTGTGGGAGAGGGTGGCTTTCATGCGCAGCATGAAAGCCGGGTGAGGGGTTGCCGCGAACTCGGACCTGAGTGTGAGGCACGAACCCCTCACCCAAGCGAGTTTGTAGTTGACTGCTGTGTAGCCCTCTCCCACAAGGGGAGAGGGCGCATTCATGGGCATCGCGCCTGCTGCACTTCTGGTGTTTGAAGTCGAACAGCCATCAGCCTCGCGACGCCTTTCGCGCCCGAGCTCTGCAAATTCTCAACCCTCTTCAAACAGAGGGCGCAGGGAAGGCCAGGTGCCGACTGGCACCTGCGGCCCGCCTGCGTAAAAAAATGCAGGCGGCAGAACCACAGGCTCAGCCGGAGCATCCCGGCCTTCCCTGCGCGATGGTCTTAACGCTTATGCAGCGCTCTCCCCGGTGTCCGGCTTGTTAGCCACCGTCGCCGGCAGGATCATCATCCCCCGCCAACTTGGCGCCAGCATCGGGGCGCCAGGACCACGCGTCTTCACGTCCGCATCGTAATCGTTCGTCGGCGCGATCAGCTCACGCTGCGATCCGATACGGCCATCGCATCATCAGCCCGACACTCGTGACGACCGCGAAGCGTCCCTCTTGTGGGCCAAGACGGCAGGGAATGTACCGGTGATTTGCCCGACGACCCTACGCCCGTCGGATTGCGACAAATTGGCACGACGGGCACTGCGCCGGCGCAGATCGGGTCATTAGTTCAGCCGATTCATGCGGATCGCGGCCTCCCTATACCGCACGGACGGGCATGCTCACGAGTTCGTGAACGCATCCGAAAATCCATCCAAGCACACCGATCGTAACGAACCTGACCAATCCGGTCAGGGTGATGCGACCTGGACGACAGGGTGAACAAGGGCCGCAAATCCCTTTTGTGCATCAGCCAACTCATCAGTTCAGTTCACAGGGAAAAATTCGAATGACGCTGGGATTTCGTTCGTTCGCGGCCGGCGCGTTGATGCTGGGCGCGCTCTCCATGTCAGCAACGGCGGCTCGCGCCGCCGATATCGTCGACACCGCCGTCGGTGCGGGCCAGTTCACCACGCTGGTCGCTGCCGCCAAGGCGGCGGGCGTCGTGCCGGTGCTGAAGAGCAAGGGGCCCTTCACCGTGTTCGCGCCGACAGACGCCGCGTTCGCCGCGTTGCCGCCGGGCACCGTCGAGGATCTGCTCAAGCCGAAGAACAAGGGCAAGCTCGCCGCGATTCTGAAGTATCACGTCATTCCGGGCGCGGTGAAGGCGGGTGACGTCGCCGGCAAGAAGCTCAACGTCAAGACCGCGCAAGGTCAGGCCGTTGCCGTCGACGGCACCATGTTCGGCGTGCAGGTCAACGACGCGCATGTGGTGCAGGCCGATATCATGGCCTCGAATGGCGTCATCCACGTCATCGACAAGGTGCTGCTGCCGCCGGCAAAGACGGCGACGCATCACTAACAATACGAGAGCGCGTCGTCGATGACGGCGCGCTCTTTGCCGAGGATTCTCTGCCGCGATCTACAAAGACTGTCGTACTCCGCGAAGGCGGGGTACCCAGTACGCCGCGGCTCCTCGATCCGTCACGACTGCCTCGGCGTACTGGATCGTCCGCCTTCGCGGACGATGACAGCTGAGAGTGTCGCGACAGTGCGGCAACAACAGCTTTCGCTCAATACCCCCTCAGCTCCGCCAACTGCGCGGCGTGGTAGTTGGCGTCACCCAGCAATTCCTCGCACACCCGCGCGCGCTTCATGAAGAAGCCGATGTCGAACTGGTCGGTCATGCCCATGCCGCCATGCATCTGCACGCCCTCCTGCACCGCGCGGGTTGCCGTCGCGCCGGCGCGGGCCTTGGCCACGGCCACGGCTGCGGCAGCACCGGCAGGGTCGGCATCGAGGGCCTGCTGCGCCTTCAGTACCGCGGCGCGGGTGATCTCGATCTCGATGTAGAGCTGCGCCGCGCGATGCTGCAGCGCCTGGAATTCGCCGATCGCCTTGCCGAACTGCTTGCGCTCCTTGAGATACGCGACAGTGCGGCTGAACACCTCCTCGCTCAGCCCCACCATCTCCGAGGCGACGGCGCCGCGTCCGAGATCGAGCACGCCGCTCAGCACGGCAGCACCGCCATCGACATCCCCCAGCACGTGATCGGCGTTGACCTCGACAGCGTCAAGCGTGACCCGCGCGGCGTTGTGCGCGTCGACCATGATGGTGCGCTCGATCGCAACGCCCTTGGCCTTGGGATCGACGAGGAACAAGGTCAGGCCGTCGCGCTCACCCGGGGCGCCGGCGCTGCGCGCGACGACCAGCAGCAGATCGGCGACATGGCCATCGACCACCATCGCCTTGGCGCCGGAGAGCTTGAAGCCGTTGCCCGAGCGCACGGCCTGCAGGGCCGTGTGCAACGGCCGATGCTTGGCGCCCTCATCGAGCGCGAGCGCTGATAGCAGCGCGCCGCTCGCGATCTTCGGCAGATATTCCGACTTCTGCGCCGCCGAGCCCGCGCGCGTCAGCGCCGAGGCCGACAACACCGCGGTAGCGAAAAATGGCGACGGCATCAAGGTGCGACCGATCTCCTCCATGACGACGCCGGCCTCGACGGCGCCGAGGCCGGAGCCGCCGTGCTCCTCCGGCACCAGCAGGCCGGCGAAACCCATCTCGGCGAAGGTGGCCCAGAGCTCGCGCGAGAAGCCGGTCTCATCCCGCGAGTCACGCAGCGTACGCAGATGCGCCACCGGCGCGTGATCGGAGATCAGGCCGCGCGCGCTGTCGCGCAGCATGGATTGTTCTTCGGTGAGGAGGAGAGGCATGGGACGATTTCCTTGAAAACTGCGTCTGACCGGTTCGCTCGCGACCCTCATGGTGAGGAGGCGCACTTGCGCCGTCTCGAACCATGAGGCCAATGTCGGGGCCTCATCCTTCGAGACGCGCGCCAAGGGGCGCGCTCCTCAGGATGAGGGTCCTGAACTACGCCCCCGGCAGATCGAGGATGCGCTTGGCGACGATGCCGAGCATGACCTCGGAGGTGCCGCCTTCGATGGAGTTGGCCTTGGTGCGCAGCCAGGCGCGCGGACGGGCGCCTTCGCCGGAGCGTTCGCTCTCCCATTCCAGCGCATTGATCCCGCCTGATGACATCAGCAGTTCGTGGCGGCGCTTGTTGAGCTCGGTGCCGTAATACTTCATCGCCGAGGAGAACGCCGGATGGCCCTGCCCCGCCTTGGCGAGATCGACCATGCGCTCGGCGGCCGCGGCGAGCGCGGCCTCGTCGACGTCGAACGACGCGATCTGCGCCCGTAGCAGCGCATCGTCGAGCTTGCCTTGCGCATCGCTGCCGACCGAGTCGGCCGCGACCTGGCCGAGCGGCCGGCTGCCGCCGCGCTCGCCCATGCCGGAGATCATGGCGCGCTCGTGCTGCAGCAGATATTTCGCGACATCCCAGCCGCGGTTGACGGTGCCGAGCACATGGGCCTTGGGCACGCGGACATTGTCGAAAAAGGTCTCGCAGAACGGCGAGCGGCCGGAGATCAGCAGGATCGGCTTGGTCGTGACGCCCGGCGATGTCATGTCGAACAGGATGAAGCTGATGCCGTCATGCTTCTTCGCCGCGGGATCGGTGCGCACCAGGCAGAAGATCCAGTCGGCGTAGTTGGCGTAGGAGGTCCAGATCTTCTGACCGTTGATGATGTAGTCGTCGCCGTCGCTTTCGGCGCGGGTCTGCAGCGAGGCGAGATCGGAGCCGGCATTCGGCTCGGAATAGCCCTGGCACCAGCGGATGAGACCCGCGGTGATCTTCGGCAGGTGCTCGCGCTTCTGCGCGTCGGTGCCGTATTTCAGCAGCGCCGGCCCCAGCATCGAGATCCCGAACGAGGTGATCGGAGCGCGGGCGCCGATCGCCGCCATCTCCTGGCGCACGATCTTGGCTTCCTCGCCGTCGAGGCCGCCGCCGCCATAGTCTTTCGGCCAGTGCGGCACCGTCCAGCCCTTGTCGCGCATGCGCTCGAACCAGATGCGCTGCGGCTCGGAGGAGAATTTTGCATTGCGGCCGCCCCAGAACGTGTCCTCGTCCGAGGTCATCGGCCGGCGCATCTCCGCCGGACAATTGGCCTCCAGCCAGGCCCTCGTTTCGCGGCGGAATGTGTCGAGATCGGCCATGCCCAGTCCTCGCGCGTTTCCATGATGGCTGTCGTTGGGACGACCTAACCTCAGCGCTTCCTGGAATTCAACATCGATGTCGCCGCATCGGGCTCCGCCCTCGCCTTACCTGGCGTTCTATGGGCATGATGCCGCCGCCTGAAATATGAGGACACGACCATGCGCCTGAAACTTCTTTCGCCTGGCGAAATGAGCGCCGACCAGCGCCAGACCTATGACGAGTCGATCGCCAGCAAGCGCGGCTCGCCGCCGCCGCCGATGATGGCCTGGCTCAACAGCCCGGAGATGGCGCGGCATGCGACCCGGCTCGGCGCCGTCCTGCGCTACGACACGATGTTTCCGGCGGCCTTGTCGGAGATCGCGATCCTGGTGACGGCGCGGCACTGGACCGCGCATTACGAATGGTATGCGCACAAGCGCCTCGCGCTGGCAGGCGGGTTGGACATCAGGATCATCGACGCCATCCGCGACCGCCGCACGCCGGAATTTTCCGATGCCAAGGCGCAGATGATCTACGACGTCGCCAAGTCGCTGCACGAGGGGCATGGCCTGACGGACTCGCTGTATGCGGAGGCCACCGCGCTGCTGAGCGAGCGCGGCGTGGTCGAGATCATCGGCCTGTGCGGCTACTACACGATGGTCTCGATGACGCTGAATGCGTTCGAGTTCGATCTGCCGGAGGGCGAGGTGTCGGAGTTGAAGTGATCAAGAGCAGAGACAACGCTTCTTCCATCACGGTGCCAATTGCTGCGCCCTCTCCCCTTGTGGGAGAGGGCTACACCGCTGACAGCTACAAACTCGCTTGGGTGAGGGATTGGTGCCCCAAGCTCGGGTCTGAGTTCGCGGCAACCCCTCACCCGGCTTTCATGCTGCGCATGAAAGCCACCCTCTCCCACAAGGGGAGAGGGTGCACCGCCCGAGTGGCTCGACGGTGTGTCTTTTCGCAGAGCGAAGCTGCTATCCCCGCTCCGCTCCATCCGCCGTCGCAAGCCTTCGCTTCGACGACCACACCAGCGTCAGCACGCACAGGCCCAGCAGCACCGGCGGAAACACCACGAGGTTGACCGCCGACCAGCCGAAATTGGCGAGCAGCTGTCCCGACGAGAACGAGCCCAGCGCCATCAGGCCGAAGATCAGGAAATCGTTGAAGGCCTGCACCTTGTTGCGTTCGGCCTGCGTATGCGTCTCCAGCACCAGCGCGGAGGCGCCGACGAAGCCGAAATTCCAGCCCACGCCGAGCATCACCAAGGTCGCCCAGAAGTGCATCGCGGTCAGGCCGGACAGGCCGATGATGGCCGCGACCGCCTCCAGCGCGAGTCCGAGCGCCACGATGACGGGCGCGCCGAAGCGCGCGATCAGCGATCCCGTGAAGAAGCTCGGGCCGTACATCGCGACGATGTGCCATTGCAGGCCGAAATTGGAATCCGACACGGTGAGCCCGCACATCTGCATCGCCAGCGGCGCCGAGGTCATCACCAGGTTCATCACCGGATAGGCGATGGTGCCGCACAGGGCCGCCGCAATGAAGCGCGGCTGGCGCACGATCTCGCCGAGCGGCCGGCCGCCATGCAGATCGGCGGCCGCGGGCTTCGGCAGATCGACGCCGGCGACGATGCCCATCGCGACCAGCGCGACCGCGGCCTGCACCAGATAGCTGAAGGCGAACAGATAAGGCTGCCAGACGTCCATGGTCCATTGCACGAGCTGCGGACCGAGCAGACCGGCAAAGATGCCGCCGGCCATCACCCACGACACCGCCTTGGGCCGGAACGCGACGCTGGCGCCGTCGGCCGCCGCGAAGCGGTAGGATTGTGCGACGGCGCCATAGAGGCCGCCGAGGAACGTGGCGAGGCAAAACAGCGCGAACGAGCCGCGCAGAATGGCGAGGCAGCCGAGCAGGCCGGTGAGAACGCCGAAGCCGGTGCCGATCAGGAAGGCCGCGCGGCGGCCGAAGCGGCGCGAGATCGCGCCGGTCGGCAAAGTGCCGGCGGCGAGGCCGACGACGTACATCGAGATCGGCACGGTCGCGAGCCCGACGCTGGGCGCGATGGTGACGCCGACGATCGCACCGGTGGCGAAGATCACGGCCGAATTGGCGCCGGTCAGCGCCTGCGCGGCGGCCAGCCGCGCCACATTACGGCGGGCGCGGGCATCGTCGGAGGTGTCTTCGCTCACGGTCAGGTCGATCATCTCGGGTGTCCGGATGCACGGGCGCGCGCCTGCATCTCGCTTGGTGTGGCCGCACTATTGCGGGAACGGCAAGCCCGAGGCAACCGGCCCGAACGGAGATAAGCCATGCAGCAGGTCTCGCGAGGGAGCGTGATTCGACAGCCCCGGCCGGCGCGGCTAATCAGGCCGACGGTATTCTCGCGTCAAAGCCGCTCGCGGAGCTTGAGCCATGTCAATCGACGATCGCCCGACCCTCGCAGCCCCCGATGACGATCCGTATCTCTGGCTCGAGCAGATCGAGGGCGACCGCGCGCTGGCCTTCGTGGCGGCACAGAACCAGCGCACGCTCGCCGCGTACGGCGATGCCGGCTTCGAACGCGATCGCAACACCCTGGCCGCGATCTTCGACCGGCCCGACAACATCCCGTTCGTCAGCCGGCGCGGCGGGCTGCTGTACAATCAATGGAAGGACGCCGTGCATCCGCGCGGCCTGTGGCGGCGCACGACGATGGATGAGTTCCGCAAGGCCGAGCCGCAATGGGAGGTGCTGCTCGACCTCGACCGGCTCGCCGCCGATGAAGGCGAGGACTGGGCGCTGAACTGGGTCTCGAGCCTGCCGCCCACGCATGAGCGCGCGATGCTGGCATTGTCGCGCGGCGGCAGCGACGCGGTGGTGCTGCGCGAGTTCGATCTCGTGACCAAGCGCTTCGTCGACGGCGGCTTCACGCTAACCGAAGCCAAGGGCAGCGTCGACTGGCTCGATGCGGATACGCTGCTGCTGGCGAGCGCGTTCGGCGAGGGCATGGCGACGCCGTCGGGCTATGCGCGCACCGTGCGGCGATGGCGGCGCGGCCAGCCGGTCGGCGGGGCCGAAATGATCTTCGCCGCCGAGGGCAGCCAATCGACCTGGGTGCATGTCGGGATCGATCGCAGCGTGACGCCTGAGCGGGTGTGGTTCACCGAGGGCCTCGACTTCTTCAACCATCATCTGTGGCTCGGCGACGCGAGCAGCGCGCGCACCAGGCTCGACCTGCCGACCGATTGCTGGATGACGGCGGATGGCGACTGGATGGCGGTCAAGCTGCGCACGCCCTGGACGGTGGGCGAGGTCACCCATCCCGCGGATGTCGTGCTCGGCATCGGGCTGTCGGCCTTTGTTGCGGGCGCGCGCGACGTCGTTCGGCTGTTCGAGCCGGGACCGCGCCGGGCGCTGCAGGGCCTTTATTGGGCCGACGGCCGGCTGGTGCTGTCGATCCTCGACGAGCTCCGGCCGCAGTTCGAGGTGTGGACACCAGCGACGGGCGGCTGGGGCTGCACGAAGCTGCCCGGATTGCCCGAGATCGCGACGGTCGACGTCTGGCGTCTCGACCATGACGAGGCGGAAAGCAATGGCGACCTGCTCGCCAATGTTCAGGATCCGTTGACGCCGTCGGCGCTGCAGCTGATCGAAGGCTTCGGCGCGCCCAATGTGCTGAAGCAGGCGCCGCGCACCTTCACGGCCGAAGGCTTCGTCGTGACGCGGCACGAGGCGATCTCGGTCGACGGCGCACGAATTCCGTATACACAGACCGGGCCGGCAAAGGTGACCGGCGATGCGCCGGTATACATGAGCGCCTACGGCGGGTTCGGCCACAGCATCCGTCCGGCCTACAACGCCGCGCTGGGCAAGCTGTGGCTCGAGCGCGGCGGCACGCTGGTCGAGGCCAATATCCGCGGCGGCGGCGAGTTCGGGACCGCCTGGCACGATGCCGGCCGCTTTGCCGGCAAACGGCTCGCGCATGATGATTTCGCCGCCGTCGCCGCCGATCTCGTCCGCCGCGGCGTCACGGTGCCGAAGCGCATCGCGGCCCAAGGCGGCTCCAATGGCGGCATCCTGATCACCAACATGCTGGTGCGCTATCCCGAGCGGTTCGGCGCGCTGTTCTGCACCATCCCGCTGATCGACATGCGCCGCTACACCAGGCTGCTCGCCGGCGCGAGCTGGATCGCCGAATATGGCGATCCAGACAAGGACGAGGATTGGGGCTGGCTGCAGACATACTCGGCCTATCACATGGCGAAGCCCGGGCAAGCCTATCCGCCGATCCTGATCGCAACGACACGGCGCGACGACCGCGTGCATCCCGGCCACGCCCGCAAGATGACGGCCAAGCTGCAGGCCATGGGCTACGACACTTATTTCTACGAGCCCACCGCCGGCGGCCATGGCTACGGCACCGACAACCGCGAGCGCGCGACCTTCATCACGCTCGGCACGCGGTTCCTGGCGCGGCATGTCGGGCTGGAGATGGGGTGAGCACACTCTCTGTCGTCATTGCGAGGAGCCGAAGGCGACGAAGCAACCCCGGGCCAGGAAGTCAATCTGGATGGCTTCGCTTCGCTCGCAGTGATCGCGCTACGACAGATCGTCTGGGCTGAGAGCCATTCGCGTCTACGAGAATCCGGCCGATCTCCCCGGCCATATCGATGAAGTCAGCGGCCGGCGTCAACGAAAGCGGTCCCGCAGGCCGAACCAGGCAACCACGGCGATGGGCGATCCGACGCCCAGCCAGCACAGGATCTGGCCGGTCAAGCCGAAGCCGAACGCCGCGACCAGGCCGAACGCCGCGATCACAGCGAGCACGAAGGGCGCGCCGAACACGCGGATGACGCTCGGCTTGCGGACGGCCTCGTGGCTCATGCCTCCTGCTCCCTGACGGGCACCGATGAGCGGGCGCGCTGCGGCCGCCTGATGCGCGCGATCCACAGATAAAGCCCGCTGCCGATCACGACGATCGTGAAGACGTCGAGCACGGCCCAGATGATCTTGAGCGGCATGCCGGCGTAGTCGCCGAAATGCAGCGGCTGCGACACGAACAATGCCGTGAGATAGAACGGCAGCTCGGCGGTGTTGGTCAGGTCTCCGGTGGCGCCGTCGAGCAGCACCGGCTTCAACAGCCGCGACGTCAGCGGCTGGTCGCCGCGCATGAACGCCGCGAAATGATGCGCGCTCGCAAACGGCGTCCCGGGAAATGCCACAAACGAAACCGTCATGCCGGGTGCGGCCGCCGTGGCATTCGCCACGACGCGGTCGAGCGAAGCCAGATGCTCCGGCTTGGGCTGCCCTGCATAAGGCGCCACCATCGCGGCAAGCTCGGTGGCCTGCCAGCGCATCAGCATCAACTCGGCCCAGGTGTTGATGACCCCGGTGCCGCCGACCACCACCGCCCAGACCAACGTGGTGCTGCCGATGAGGTTGTGCCAGTCGAGCCACAGCACGCGCGATGACGCCTTGCGGCGCAGGCTGCCGAAATCGAGCCGTCGTGTGAACGGCCAATACAGCACCACGCCCGAGACGATCGCGACCATGAACAGGAGTCCCATCGCACCGAGAAACAGCTTGCCGGGGAGCCCCGCATACATGTCGGTGTGCAGCCGCAACAACACGAGCATCGGCCCGGTGCCGACCGCGCCGGCCACGCTCGCATCGGCCAGGTTGAAGGCAGCCAGCTTGGTCTCGTTGGGCGGACCATCGACCGCATCGCCGGTGTAAGCCGTCACGAGCCCGGGCTCGTCGCGATCCCAGGCGAGATATTGCAGCACCTTGCCCGGGGCATGCGCCAAGGCCGCCTTGGCGATCTCGTCGACGCTGGCCTTTCGCCCATCGGCCGGCAGGGCGCGCGCCTGCGGCGCATAGCCGAGCCATTCGTTGATCTCGTGTTCGAAGATCAGCGGCAGTCCGGTGACGCACAACAGCAGCAGGAAGATGGTCGACATCAGGCTGGTCCACTGATGAACCAGCCGCCAGATCCGAACCGTACGCGCCGTCACGACCTGCGGCTCTCCGTCATCCCGCTCACCATTTGTACGACGCGCTCAGCGTCGCACGGCGCCGGTCGGCGTAGAAGCAGGCGGTCGCACTGCTGCAGCCGGCGACGTAGATCTTGTCGGTGATGTTGCTGACGTTGAGCGCGAAGCGCCAGTTGGCGACTTCGTAATGCAGCGCTGCGTCGCCGACGAAGAACGACGGCACCACCAGCGTGTTCAGATTGTCGGCATATGACCGGCCATTGTAGCGAACACCGCCACTGAACCCGAAGCCGGTGAGCCAGCCGGACTTGAACGTGTAGTCGCCCCAGACCGACGCGATCTCGCTCGGCGTGTTGGTCGGCACCTTGTCGATCAGCGTGGGATCCAGGTCCTTGGTCACGAAGATGCGGAAGTTGGTGTACGAACCCGTCAGCTTCAACTCGGGCGTGATGTTGGCGACCGCCTCGAGCTCGACGCCGCGCGACGTGACCTCGCCCGTCTGCACCGAGAGCAGCACATTGGTCGGATCGGTGGTGAGAACATTCTGCCGCTTCAGGTCGAACACGGAAGCGGCGAAATGGCCGTCCAGGCCGTGCGGCTGGATCTTGACACCGACCTCGGTCTGCTGCCCGGTCTCCGGCGTGTAGAGCTGGCCGGTCGCCGCATTCGTGCCGATCACCGGATTGTAGCTCGTCGCGTAGGAGACGTAAGGCGCAATGCCGACCGCCGTGTTGTAGATGGCGCCGACGCGGCCGCTGAAGCGGCTGTCGTCGCGGCTCAGGCTCGTGCCGATCCGGTTGTTGAGGTCGGTGTCGACCCAATCGTTGCGCCCCGAGAGTACCAGCGTGAGCTGGCCGATCTTCATCTGCTCCTGGCCATAGACGGCCGCCTGCTTCTGGGTGATGGTGCGGTTCAGGAAGACCGTGCTCGGAAACCCGCCATCATAGCCGTAGCTCGGCGCCAGCAGGTTCAGCGACGGCGTCCCGAATGCGAAGGATTGCAGATCGTCGATCCGATAGTGCTTGAGATCGACGCCGACCAGCGCCGTGTGCTGGATGCCGCCGGTGTTGAAGCGATATTCGAGCTGGTTGTCGAGATTGGCCTGGTTGGCGATGTCGTGCGAGAAGCTGTTGAAGCGCGACAGGCTGGCCGTCGCGGCATTGCTGCTGTCATAGCCATTCCCGAGCAACAGCTGCAGCGTGACGTCGTCATGGGCGTAGCGCGCGTTCTGGCGGAACGTCAGGCTGTCGGTCAGGTTCTTCTCGAACTGATAGCCGACCATCTCCTGCTCGCGCGCGAATTTGTCGTTGGCGGGATCGCTGGCGTAGAGCCGGGTCGGAATACGGCCGAAGGGCGCGTCGACCACGGTGCCGGTATAAGGCAGGAAGTTCTGCGGCCGCGTCTCATACTTCGTCGCCGAGGCCAGCACCGTGAACTTGGTGTCGAGATCGGGCTGGTAGGTGACCGACGGCGCGAAGAAATAGGCGTTGTCGGGCGTGAACGCGGTCTGGGTGCCCCCGTTCTTCACCGAGGCGATCAGCCGGTAGGTGAGTTCATGGCTCGGGCCGCTGGCGGCCATGAACGGACCGGTGGAGTCGAAGGTGGTGTAGGCGTTGCCGAATGAGTTGACGCCGACTTCGACGCTGTTGGACGGCGTGGCCGATGGCACCTTGCTGATGGCGTTGATGAGTCCGCCCGGACCGCTACCGCCATAGAGAACGGCCGACGGTCCGCGCAGGATGTCGATCCGCTCCAGACCAGCCGGGTACAGTTTCCAGGTCGCGAAGGCCGTGCTGAACAATTGCAGCCCGTCGGCAAAGAAACCCACATCCTGGGCGTCGAAGCCTCGGATCTTGAACCAATCGTTGCGGACATCGGATCCGAAGGTCTGCGCGCCGACGCCAGGCGCGTAGCGCAGGGCTTCGGCCAGGCTGGCCGGCTTCTGGTCGCGGATCTCCTCCGCTCCGACCACCGAGATGGCCTGCGGCGTCTCCATGATCGGCGTGTTGGTCTTGGTGCCCGTCATCGAGCGGCTGGCCACGTAGCCGTTGATCGGGCCGCGCGGGTCCTGCCCCGCTGTCGGACCGTTTGTAACCGGAGACCTGCTCGCCACGTCCGTTGCGGCGCTGGCGCCTTGCCGCTCGCGGCGGCCGCGCGCGGTCGTGCTCGCCGAGCGGCGGCTTGCCGCAGCCGTCACGGCACGCGCGGCCCGTGGCTTCGGCGCATCGACGGTGACCGCCGGCAGGTCGCTGGGTTTGGCGGCACCGGAATCCGCGCTCTGCGCCGCAGCCCCACCAGTGGTGAGACAGAGCGTGACGATCGACACTGACGCGAGTCCCCATCCCGTCGCTCGCCATCGCATCGTGATCATCGCATCGCCTCGCACGTTAGAATTTGACTAATGAGAGAATGTCTTCTCTCCTCGTCCTCACTCGATTGCAGCGCTGCTTATCATGGTGCACTCGCCGCACAGCCCGGCGGCGGTTTGAATCTCTCTAAGAGAACAGATTGGATTGGCGCGTGTGCGCATCGCGCCACAACGGCGTCGAACCATTTGCGTCGAGAGCCGTCGTTTGTGTACAAACGAGACGGCTCCTTGTCCGGATGTTTCCAGAGGAACTCGTCGCGACTGAAGCAGCCCGTGTGCCGGATTGTCAGAGATCGAGAACCAGCCTCTCCGAAGCACAGCCATCGACGCAGGCCATCAGACAGCGCTCACGCTCGTAGGGTGACAGCACGCGGTCGCGATGAAGCGGGGGCCGAGGTGCTCGTCGTCGTCGCGCAGCTACCCGCAGGCTGAACAGATCGACGCGCGAAAAGACCAGGGATGACGGAGAAAACGTCAAACCGTCCGGGCGAACACCAGGATCATGTTGTTGGCCGGCATCTCCACGGTCTCGCGCAAGGCGAGGCCGTTGCGCGCGGCCAGCGCTTCGAGATCGCTGATGTCGCGCACGCCCCAGTCGGGATTGCCCTCGCGGAGCGAGGTGTCGAACACGGCGTTGCTGACCGCGGTGTGCCGGCCGTCGCGCTTGAACGGGCCGTAGAGCACGAGCAGGCCGTCAGGGGACAACACCTTGCCCGCGCCCGTGAACAATCCCTCCGCCACCGCCCACGGCGCGATGTGAATCACGTTGGCGCAGAAGATCGCGGTCAGCCGCTGCGGCCCCCCCTCAGCCTGGAATGCAGCGGCCCAGTTGGGATCGGACAGGTCGATGCGCCGGGCGTCGGCGATGTTGGACAGCCCCGCATGCTGCCGCCACGCCGCGATACTCGCCAGGTGATTGTCGTTGAGGTCGCTCGGCCACCACACGAGATCGGGCCGCTGGAAGGCGAAATGCACCATATGCTGGCCGGTGCCGCTGCCGGCCTCCAGCACGTTGCCCGCCTTGCGGTCGAGCAGCCGCGCCAGCACCGCCCAGATCGGCTGGTGGTTGCGGTGGAACGCGGCTGCATCCAGCCGTCCGTCCGGTTCCACCGGCCGGCCATCCCGGCCGAACTCCACGACATACTCAGCCATACCAATTCTCCCGGCCGTCCAGCTGAACGGCCCTCGTTAACCGCGTTACGCCCGCCACCATACCCGCATTGTCAGCCGATGGTGTTTGTGCTTTCCAGCCTCTATATTGCCGGGATCACCGGGACTTCGGAACTTCACCTTTGATCACATCCGTCATGCGTACCGCCCTGGCGCTGGGGCTTTTGCTCGCCGTGGCCACGGCCGCTCACGCCCAGTCCGCCGCCACGGAAGGCCGGAAGCTCGCCTTCGACCGCGGCAAGGGCAATTGCCTGACCTGCCACGAGATCAAGGGCGGCGACCTGCCGGGTTCGATCGGGCCGAAGCTGGAGAACCTCAAAGGACGATACGACCGCGCCGAGTTGACCGCGATTCTCAATGACGAGACCACGCGCAATCCGTTGACCGTGATGCCGCCGTTCGGCCGCAACCGCATCCTGACCGAGCAGGAAATCAGCGCCATCGTCGATTTCCTGCAGACCCTCTGATTCCGTTAGGAGACACCCATGACTGCCTCGTTCGGCCCGTCGGCCAACCGCCGCCTGATCCTGAAAGGCGCGGGCCTCGTCGCGCTGATCGGCCTCGGCAACGCGGTGCTGCACGCAGCGCCCGCCTTCGCCGCGACCAACGACAACAAATATCCGGAAGACGCCTTCAAGCAGAAGAACGCCGCCGATGCGGTCAAGGCGCTGTACGGTCGCGATCACGAGGTATCCGACAAGATCAAGCTGGATGCGCCTGAAATCGCCGAGAATGGCGGCGTGGTGCCGATCGCGGTGACCACGACCTTGCCGAACGTCACCTCGATCGCCTTCATCGTCGCCGAGAATCCGAACGCGCTGGCGGCGTCGTACAAGATCCCTGAAGGCACCGTGCCCGCGGTGGCGAACCGGCTGAAGATGGCCAAGACCTCCAGCGTCATCGCGCTCGTCGAATCCGGCGGCAAGCTCTACAGCGCGACCAAGGAAGTGAAGGTCACCGTCGGCGGCTGCGGCGGCTAGGGCAGGAGATCATCATGGCATCGAGCATCCGCGTCCGCGCAATCCTGAACGGCGACATCACCGAGGTGCAGACACTGATCCAGCACCCGATGGACACCGGCCTGGTCAAGGACGCCAAGGGCGAGCTGATCCCGGCGCACTACATCCAGCAACTGACCTTCACGCACAAGGACAAGACCGTGTTCCTGGCGGACTGGGGCACCGCGGTCTCCAAGGACCCCTATGTCAAGTTCGCCTTCAAGGGCGCGGCCAAGGGCGATGAGCTGAAGGTGAGCTGGGTCGACAACAAGGGCGCGACCGACAGCCTGACGGCGACCATCCAATGAGCGCAAAGCGCCTCGCGCTGACCGTCACGGCCGCGTTCGCGCTCGGCGCATCCGGCGTTGCGGCGGCCGACAAGCCGGACCCGGCCAAGGACGCCAAGGCGTTCCAGCAGTTCTTCGTCAACAAGTTCCCGAAGGTCGCGTTCGACGATTTCGTCAACGGCCCCTATTCGATGAACGCCGACATGCGCCGGCAGTGGGAGGAGAAGGAGCAGTTTCCGCCCTACGAGTTCGCGCTCGAAGCCGGCAAGGAGATGTTTTCGAAGCCGTTCAAGAATGGCAAGACCTATGCCGACTGTTTCCCGAACGGCGGCATCGGCATCCGCCAGACCTATCCCTATTTCGACGACAAGGAAGGCAAGGTCATCACCCTCGAACTGGCACTGAACAGGTGCCGCGAGGCCAATGGCGAGCAGCCTTATTCCTACGTCAAGGACGAGATGGCGCAGCTCACCGCCTACATGGCGTTCACCTCGCGCGGCAAGCGCTTCGACATCAGGATTCCCGATGATCCGCGAGCGCTGGAGGCCTATGAGAAGGGTAAGGAGTATTTCTACACCCGCCGCGGCCAGTTGAATTTCTCCTGCGCAAGCTGCCACGTGCAGAGCCCGGGCGAGCGCATCCGCGCCGAGATCCTGGCGCCGGCGCTCGGCATCCTCAACGCGATGCCGATCTACCGTTCCGAATGGAGCGGCATGGGCACGATCAGCCGCCGCTTCGTCACCTGCAACAGCCAGACCCGCGCCGTGCCGGTCGAGCCGCAGTCGGACGAATACCGCAACCTCGAATATTACCTCTCCTACGTGTCGAACGGCCTGCCGGTTTCAGGACCGGGAGCGCGGCCATGAGAAATATCGCAACAACACACGTCATGAAAAAGATCGTGTTCGCCATGATGGTGTCAGCGGTCGGCGCCGGCTCCGCGCGGGCCGCGTCGGAAGCCGACTACCTCGCGGCTGTCGCGGCGGCCGAGAGCGCCAACAAGGAAGCCGGACGTCTGCGCAACCAATGGACCGTGACCCAGGCTGCTCTCACTGCTGCGAAGAAGGCGGCGGAGTCCGGCAATTTCGAGTCTGCGCTGACATCGGCGCAGGAGGCCGAGGCGCTCGCCAAGGCTTCGATCGTCCAGGCCACCAGCGAGAAGCAGCGCTGGAAGGACATGGAGATCCGCTAGGACGCTGGCCATGACGATGCGGCGCCGGGATTTTCTGAAAGCATCAGGTGCCGTGGCATTCGCCGCGCCGGCGCTGCTGCGCAGCGCTGCCGCCGTCGACACCGTCAGCCTCTACGACATCGAAAAATTCGGCAATGCGCGCATCCTGCACATGACGGATACGCATGCGCAGTTGCGGCCGGTGTATTTCCGTGAGCCGAGCGTCAATCTCGGCATCGGCGAGATGTGGGGACGGCCGCCGCATCTGGTCGAGCGCGCCTTTCTCGACCGCTACGGCATCCGCTCCGACAGCGCCGAAGCCTATGCCTTCACCTCCTTCGAGTTCGAAAAATACGCCGTTCGCTTCGGGCGGATGGGCGGCTTCGCGCATCTGAAAACCCTGATCGACAAGCTGCGCACCGATGCCGGCGACCACCGCTCGCTGCTGCTCGACGGCGGTGATCTCTGGCAGGGCACCGGCCTCGCCAACGCGATGCACGGCGCCGACATGGTGAGCGCGGCCAATCTGCTCGGCATCGACGCCATGACCGGGCATTGGGAGTTCACCTATGGCGAGGAGGCGCTGCGCGCCAACCTCGCCCGCTTCAAGGGCGAGTTCCTGGCGCAGAACGTCTTCCTCACCGAGGAGGCCGCCTTCAACGACGCCAAGGCGTTCGATCCCGGCTCCGGGCGCGTGTTCAAGGCCGCCACCATCAAGGAGATCGGCGGCGCGCGCATCGCCGTGATCGGGCAGGCCTTCCCTTACGTGCCGATCGCCCATCCGCGCCGCTTCACGCCGGACTGGACGTTCGGCATCCGCGAGGAGGAGCTGCAGAAGCTCGTCGATGCCTTGCGCGGCGCCGACAAGGTCGATGCGGTGATCCTGCTGTCGCACAACGGCACGGACGTCGACCTCAAGCTGGCGAGCCGCGTCACCGGCATCGACGTCATCCTTGGCGGCCATACGCATGACGCGATTCCGCAACCGGTCGCGGTCAGCAACGCCAAGGGCGCGACCCTGGTGACCAACGCCGGCTCGAACGGCAAATTTCTCGCCGTGCTCGATCTCGATGTCGGCAAGGGCCGTGTCGCCGATGCACGCTACCGGCTGCTGCCGGTCTATTCGGAACTGTTGAAGCCGGATGCGGCGATGCAGGCGCTGATCGACCAGACGCAGCAGCCGCAGGTCGCCGCCTGGAGCGAAAAGCTCGCGACATCCGACCGGCTGCTCTACCGCCGCGGCAATTTCGAGGGCACGACGGACGATCTGATCTGTGCCGCGTTGCGCCGCGAGCTCGATGCCGAGATCGCGCTGTCGCCGGGATTCCGCTGGGGTCCGACCTTGCTCTCCGGCCAATCCATCCTGCTGGAGGACGTGCTGGCGCAGACCGCGATCAGCTATCCCGAAACCTACGTGCAGCGGATGACCGGTGCCGCCATCAAGGACGTGCTCGAGGACGTCTGCGACAACCTCTTCAACGCCGACCCCTATCTGCAGCAGGGCGGCGACATGGTGCGCACCGGCGGCTTCTCCTACCGCTGCACCCCGTCGGAGCCGATCGGGCGCCGCATCTCCGATCTCACGCGCGACGATGGCCGCCCGCTGGAGGCCGGCAAGAGCTACAAGGTCGCCGGCTGGGCGTCGATGAACGCGCAGGACGGCAAGCCGGTGTGGGACGTCGTCGCCAACCATCTGCGCAACGGTCAGCTGGTGCTGACCGGACCGAACAAGGTCACGCTGTCCGGCGTCGACGGCAATCCGGGGTTTGCGTCGCAATCGTGAGCGGCCCGGCGCTCGTCCGGCGTTCGCCGATGACACCCTTGGTCGTGAGCCTTGTGCCTCCCGCCGGCACATCACCCAACATGCCAGCAACACCCAGCCGACAACTGCCGGACGGCGCGCGCAGGTGCCATGCACCGGCGTTCATGGACAATGAACCGTCATCCGATAGTGTGGCGTTGTGTCGCGCGCCCTCATTGCGGGAGCCTTCATTGCGGGAGCCTCGGCGGTTCGCCGGCAACGCGCCCTTCAGGTCCATCATTGACGCCCGGAGCCAAACGGATCGACCATGGCTGACGTTCTTGCCGCATCGCAACACACCTCGGCTCCGGTCCGGGCCGCATCGTCGGTGCGCACGCTGGCGCTGATCTCGCTGGCCCATTGGGTCAGCCACCTGCACATGTACGTGCTGCCGATGCTGTTTCCCTATCTCAAGGAGAAGCTCGGCGTCGGCTATGTCGAGCTTGGTCTTCCGCTCACCGTGTTCGCGGTGGTCTCGGCGCTGACCCAGGCGCCGGTCGGCTATCTGGTCGACCGCGTCGGCGCGCGCCGCATTCTGCTGCTCGGCCTCACCCTCGGCGGCGTCTCGCTCGCCATGCTCGGCGTCTATCTGAGCTACGCCAGCCTGATGGCGGCGGCGGTGCTGATGGGCCTGGCCAATGCGGTCTATCATCCCTCCGACTACGCGCTGCTGTCGGCCCATATCGAAGAGAAGCGGATGGGCCGCGCCTTCGGCGTGCATACCTTCTCGGGCTATCTCGGCGGCGCCGTCGCGCCCGCGGTGGTCGCGGCCCTGGTCACGACCGTGGGCGGCTCCGGTGCGCTGATCGCCACCGGCCTCGTCGGCCCGCTCGCCGCGCTGCTGCTGCTCGCCGGCAACGTGCCGGAAGTGCCGAAGCACCCGCATCCGGTCCGCGCCGACGGCAGCACGGCCAAGCAGCCGAACCTGGTGACACCGATGCTGATGCTGCTGACGGTGTTCTTCATGCTGCTCAGCCTGTCCAATATCGGCATTTCCAGTTTCGGCGTCGTGGCCCTCATGAACGGCTACGGCATCTCGTTCGCGACCGCGAACATCGCACTGACCGCCTTCCTCGGCGCCAGCGCCGTCGGCGTGCTCGCCGGCGGCTATCTCGCCGACCGAATCCGTCACCACAATCTGGTGGCGGCAGTCGCCTATGCCATCAACACCGTGCTGGTGCTGCTCATCACCTTCATGAACCTGCCGGCCGTGCTGCTGGTCGCAATCATGCTGACGGCAGGCTTCATGAGCGGCGTCATCGCGCCATCGCGCGACATGCTGGTGCGCAACGCTGCCCCTCCGGGCGCCGCCGGCCGCGCCTTCGGCATCGTCTCGACCGGCTTCAACGTCGCCGGCGTGTTCAGCCCGTTGCTGTTCGGCTGGATCATGGACATGAACGCGCCGCGCTGGGTGTTCGGCGCCTCGGTCGTGTTCATGCTGCTGACCATCGTGCTCGCATTCTTCACCGAGCCGAAGAAGGCCAAGGCGGCATAGACCTTTCGCGTGGAGCCCGGCATCGCTCCGCAGGCCCAGTCCACCTCGCCCGGCCTGCGGCGCGAGGTGGAAGCGCATCGTCAGATGCAACGCGCGCCTCGCGTCTCGCGTCTCGTCTCCGGCTGTTTGCAACGCGCCGACGCCATCACTCATGCAATTGCCGCTTCAATGCCGCAACCAGCCGGGCGGTCTGGAACGGCTTCGACAGCAGCGGCGCGCGGGCAAATTCCTCCGGACATTGATCGACGGAGTAACCGGTCACGGCGACGAAGGGCACGCCGGCGGCGACGAGGGCGCGAGCGATCGGGGCTGAGGTTTCGTGTCCGAGGTTGACGTCGAGCACCGCGAGGTCGCAGGCATGGCGCTCCAGCAGATCGAGCGCCTTGGCCACCGTCGGCGCCACGCCGACCACCGCAAAGCCTGCATCTTCCAGTTCGACCGCCAGGTCGAAGCCGATCATGGGATCGTCCTCGACGACCAGAATGTGGATCTTCTCACCGATGCGCATTGAGTCTGCTGCGGCTGAGGCGTTGCAGGGAGCAGGTGAGATGCCAGCGCAGGCCGGACACCGGGAACAGCACCTCCACCGTCCCATCCAGCCCGGACCGCACCATGTCGGAGATCACGCGGCTGCCGAAACCGGTATGCGTGGGCGGTGCGACCTGCGGGCCGCCATTCTCCGTCCAGCTCATGTCGAAGGCCGTTCCGTCGGTGCTCCAGCGGATCGCGATCTGCCCGTCATCGTTCGACAGCGCGCCATATTTGGCAGCGTTGGTCGCGAGCTCGTGGACCGCCATGCCGATGGACTGGGCGGCCTCGGGCGTCAATTCGATCGGCGGGCCATCGATGGCGATGCGATTGCCGATCAGGTCGCCGAAGGCGCCGAGCTGCGAGCGGACGAGGCCGCCGAGCGGGATGAAGCGCCAGTCGTTCTGGATCAGGAGATCCTGATTGTTCGCGATCGCCTGCAGCCGTTCCAGGAAGCGGCCGAGGTCGAGCGGCCGGCCATGGCGGGTCATCTGCCGGGCGATGGCCTGCACCAGCGACAGCAGGTTCTTGCTGCGATGGTTGACTTCCGCGAGCAGGGTCCGCAACTGCTCGCGGGTCTGGCGCTTGTCGGTGATGTCGCGCACGATCTTGGAGGCGCCGATGATGCGGCCGGCGGCGTTGCGCACCGGGGAGACCGTCACCGAGACGTCGATCAGCGCGCCGTCCTTGCGGATGCGGACCGTCTCGAAATTGTCGACGATCGCGCCGGAGATGATGGTCGCCAGGATGCGATCCTCTTCGGCCTGGCGTTCCGGAGGAATGATCCTGCGGATCGACGCGCCGATCATTTCGGAGTCGGAGAATCCAAAGATTCGTTCTGCGCTCCTGTTCCAGCTGGTGACCGTCCCGTCCAACGTCTTGCTGACCACCCCGTCGGACGACGACGAGACGATGGCTGCGAGCATCGCCGCGCTACGCTCTGCCTTCTTGGACTCGCTCACGTCGCGGACGATGCCGGAGATCCCGATGATGTTGCCGGCCTTGCCGCGAATGGGCGAAAACGTGATCGAGACTTCGATCGGACGGCCCTGCTTCGTCATGCGCACCGTCTCGAGGCCTTCGATCGATTCCCCCTGACTGACCCGCGCTCGAATGGCGCGCGCTTCCTCGCGCAGTTCGGGGGGAATGATGTCGAAGACGGAGGTGCCGATCATCTCGGCCGCGCCATGCCCGAGCATCCGCTGGCACGCCCGGTTCCAACTGCGGATGACGCCGTCGTTGTCCGTGCCGAGCACGGCGTCAGCGGATGAGTCCACGATGGCTGCCAGATAGGCCGCCTCGTCATCGGCTACGCGTTGGTCGGGGGAGGCGCCGGGCGTTCCGTGCACGTCGCATGCTCCTTGCTAACAGGACAACAGAGAAGACGCCGCGGGAAAGATTAGCAACTTGTTCGTGTACGAATGCAAGGGCCATCTCGCAGGCATGTTTCTTATTGGTTATTCCGGGGACGAGGGACCGAGCGCCGGGATGACCCGTCGGGATCGTGCCGCGTGCTTCATCCTCCGGGGCGATTACAGCAAACGTCGACGTCGGATTTTGGTTCCGCGCCGTCAACCCGCAGGCCTGCGGGAACACCGCCTTCCAGCCGTCCTGCCGCGGGTTCGTCCGCCTCGTCGGCGACCGTCGGGCGCGAACAACGCCCAGACCTCCGGCGCGCCGACGGCGTATCGGATTACTTGCGCAGACTGACAATGTAGCTCGCCAGATCGGCTGCATCGGACGGACCGAGCAGGTTGTTGGCCATGGTCGCATGCGGAAGCAGCAGAAACTTGACCAGCATGTCCCTGGTCAGGCCGTCCTTGGCCGCAATTGCGACGAACGGCCTGGCACGCCGAAACCTGCCCGGCTCGGTGCCCACGGCGTGGCACTCGGCGCACCAGCGCTCGGCGAGCCGCCGGCCGTGGTCGAGATCTTCGGCCGCGGCAACCGCCTGAGGGATCAGCAGCAGGACCGACAACGCGATTGCATGACGCACGGACGGCCTCACAGCGGCTGGTCGTCGTCGGTCGACGGCTCGTCCTGCAACGAGACGATGTCTCCGCCGCCGAACTCGTCCTCCGGAGGCGGGTAGACCCACATGTGGTCGCGCACGTCCCTGACGCCGGGCACACTCTTGGCCGCGACGATCGCGGTGACCCGCTCCTTGTCGTGGCGCACGGCGCCTGTCAGATGCGCGACGCCGTTGCGAACGACGACGTTGAAGCGGCAATGCTTGCAGGCGGCATGGTCGAGGGCGTCGAGAATGGCGCTGCGCAGTCCGTCATCGTCGGGGGTCGGACCGGGCACGACCGTCGCGAGATCGGCCACCGTCTGGACGAAGTCCGTATGCGTCACCATGCCGGCCAGCTTGTCACCGCTCACGACCGGCAGACGCTTGATGTTGTGCTTTTCCATGGTCTCGACGATCTCGGCGAGGCCGGCATCGGCGCTGACGGTGACCGCAGGCCGGCTCATGATGTCGCCGACGGTGCGGCCGTGGGAATGGACGAAGTCGGCGCCGATGCGGCCGCGTCCGACCAGCAGGTCGAGCCAGCGGCCCTGCTTGCGCTCGGTGCCGAGCTCGGCCCGGCGCAGGAAGTCGCCGTCGGTGACCATACCGACCAGCGTACCCGAGGCGTCGACCACCGGCAGCCCGCCGATGTGGTTGCGCAGCATGATCCGTGCCGCCTCGGCCACCGGCGTGCCCGGCGTCACGGTGATCACCGACCTCGTCATGATTTGATGCGCGCGCATGGGCATGTCTCGTGGAACTGCTGCCGTCACGATCCGGTCATGATAGCCGTGCCGGCCCGCCCGGGCTTGACGAGGATCAAGCGAGGTGCGGGGGCCAGCTACACGATCCGCGAGGTCCTGTTGCCCCAATAGCGGTCGCGCAGCAGGCGCTTGTAGAGCTTGCCGGTCGGCAGCCGCGGCAGCTCCGTCTCGAAATCGATCGAGCGCGGCACCTTCTGCCGCGACAACGATTGCCGGCAGAAGGTGATCAGCTCCTCTTCCAGCTCCAGGCCTGGCGGGATGCCGGGCATTGGCTGGATCACCGCCTTCACCTCCTCGCCCAGATCGGCATTGGGCACGCCGAATACGGCGGCGTCAGCGACCTTCGGGTGGGTGATCAGCAGGTTCTCGCATTCCTGCGGGTAGATGTTCACGCCACCGGAAATGATCATGAAGGTGGCGCGGTCGGTGAGGTAGAGATAGCCGTCGGCATCGACATGGCCGACGTCGCCGACCGTGCTCATCGTGCCGTCGGCGGAGCGCGCCTCCCGGGTGCGCTCGGGATCGTTGAAATATTCGAATGGCGATCCCGTCTTGAACCACACCGTGCCGGCGGTCCCGACCGGGCACGGCTGCATGCTGTCGTCGAGGATATGCAGGTCGCCGAACAGCACCTTGCCGACGGTGCCGCGATGCGCGAGCCATTGCTCGCTGTCGCAGGCGGTGAAGCCGAGGCCCTCGGTGGCGCCGTAATATTCGTGGATAATCGGTCCCCACCATTTGATCATGTCGTCCTTGACCTGCGCCGGACAGGGCGCGGCGGCATGGATCGCGACCTCCAGTGTCGACAGGTCGTAGCGGCTGCGAACCTCCTCAGGCAGCTTCAGCATGCGCGAGAACATCGTCGGCACCAGCTGCGTATGGGTGATGCCCCATTGCGCGACGAGTGCGAGATAGCGCTCGGGGTCGAACGTCTCCATGATGATGACGGTGCCGCCGATGCGGATGGTGAGGTTGACGGCGGCCTGCGGGGCGGAGTGATAGAGCGGCGCCGGCGACAAATAGATCATGCCCTCGCGGTAGCGCCACAGCTTTTCGAGGAAGTCGAAGATCGGCAGCTGCTGCACCGGCGGCTGCTCGGGCAGCGGCCGCAGAATGCCCTTCGGCCGGCCCGTTGTGCCGGACGAGTACAGCATTGCGGTGCCGACGCATTCGTCGGCAATCGGCGTCGCCGGCAATCCGGCCGTCGCCTCCGCGAGACCGA
Organism: Bradyrhizobium oligotrophicum; assembly: GCF_051168495.1. Lineage (GTDB taxonomy): Bacteria > Pseudomonadota > Alphaproteobacteria > Rhizobiales > Xanthobacteraceae > Bradyrhizobium > Bradyrhizobium oligotrophicum_A. The sequence goes on from NZ_JBNPVB010000002.1 coordinate 445,200, forward strand.
CGATCCGCGCGCTCTCGCCAAATTCATCCTGATGCCCATCGGCGACGATGCAGAGTTCGACGTTGGGCGCTTCCCTCAGCGCCTCGCGCGCGATGTCGAGCTTGGCGACCGAGGTGATCAGCAGCCGCGACTGACTGTTGTTGAGGATGTAGGCGAGCTCGCCCGGCGTGAGATACGAGTTGACGCAGGTGAAATAGAGCCCGGAGCGCTCGCCGGCGCCGCACGCCTCGAGATAGCGGCCGTTGTTCTCCATGAAGATCGCATAGTGGTCGAGCCGCCTCAAGCCGCGCTTGCGGAACAGATGCGCCAGCCGGTTGCTGCGCGCCTCGAGCTCGCGATAGGTCACGGCCTCGCCGGTGGAGGCCATGATGAAGGCGGGCTGCAGCGGACGCAGCCGGGCGTGCTTGCCGGTGTACATGCGACGCCTCGTCCTCCCGGGGATCCGGTTCTTGGTCTTGCGCAGCAGTGTAACGGAGCAAATCGAGGCCGTCATGTCTGAAGTCCTCCGTCCTTGCGCGCTGTTGCTACGCCATTTTGCGCCGCAAAAAAACCGAGACGGCTCGCCAAGTCAGTTCGCTGGTGAGGCATGACATGCGTCATCTTTTCGCACTCGGCCGGGTCCTTGTCCCGAGATCAAGAGATCAAATCGGCCGGCGCTGGTGAATTTACCGGCAGTCAGCACGTTTGTTTCTCTGTTACAAAACGACCGCCCATGTGAGATTGTGGCAGGGTGCGTGCCGTCGACGATCTGACCATGAGTGGCGATGCACGGATTTCATCGACCGATGCTATTGAGCGACGATGCTATCGAACGACGATGCTCTCGAACGCCTGTGGCCCATCGCGCCGATCGCGGCCTGGTGCAAAGGAGACGACCTTGAGCGCGACCTGCTCCCCTGTTCCCTCACGCCAAGCCGCAGATCGCAGCCCCCGGCGCGTGCGCGCGATCGGGCTGCCGGTCGTGCTGCTCCTGCTGGGCCTGTCGGGCTGCAGCGAGAAGCCGTCGCAGCCGGCCGCGGCGGCCCCGGCCGCTCCGCCGGTCACCGTGGCGCAGCCGACCAAGCGGACGGTCACCGATTGGGACGAGTTTACCGGGCGCTTCGAGGCGGTCGAGGAAGTCCAGGTGCGGGCGCGGGTCGGGGGCTATGTGAACAGCGTCGAGTTCCGTGACGGCGCCATGGTCAAGACCGGCGACCTGCTCTACGTGATCGACCCCCGCCCGTTCGAGGCGGTCGCCACCCAGGCCGATGGCCAGCTGGCGGATGCCCGTGCGAAGGTGGAATTGGCCAAGCGCGAGCTCGATCGCGCGCTGTCCCTGACGCTGAATCAGACCGTCACGGAAGCCGTCGTCGACCAGCGCCGTCAAGCGCTGCAGGCGGCGCATGCGGCCGAAATGCAGGCCGAGGGCGCATTGAAGGCGGCGCGACTCAATGTCGAGTTCACGCATGTGGTGGCGCCGATCACCGGCCGCGTCAGCCGCCATCTCGTGACCCCCGGCAATCTCGTGCAGGGCAGCGACAGCGGCACCTCCACGCTGCTCACCACGATCGTGTCGGTCGATCCCATCTACATCTATTTCGATGTCGACGAGGCGACCTATCTCAAGAACAACAGGCTCTGGTTCGAGGGCAAGCGGCCGAGTTCCCGCGACACGCCGAACCCCGTCGAGGTGACACTCGCAGGCGAGACCAAGCCCTCGCATGACGGCAAGATGGACTTCCTCGACAACCGGCTCGATGTCTCCACCGGCACGCTGCGCAGCCGCGCGGTGATCCCCAACAAGGATCTGTCGATCCTGCCGGGGCAGTTCGGCCGCGTGCGCCTGATCGGCAGCGCGCCATATGAGGCCCTGCTGTTGCCGGACACGGCCGTCGCCACCGATCAGTCGCGCAAGATCGTGTTCGTCGTCAAGGACGACGACACCGTCGAGGCCAGGCCGGTCATGCTCGGGCCGCTCGCTGACGGCCTGCGCGTGATCCGCGAAGGCCTCAGGGCGGAGGACCGCGTCATCGTCGAGGGACTGCAGCGCGCCCGTGTCGGCGCCAAGGTCAGTCCGCATCCCGCAGCCGCCTCGAACGGCGGCAAGCCCGGTGACAAGACATGAATCTCGGCCGGCTCTCCATCAATCAGCCGATCCTGGCGATGGTGCTGTCGATCGTGCTGCTGATCATAGGCAGCCTCGCCTATACGACATTACCGGTCTCGGAATATCCGCAGGTGGTGCCGCCGACGGTCGTCGTCACAACGCAATATCCCGGCGCCTCGGCGCAGACCGTGTCCGACACGGTCGCAGCCCCGATCGAGCAGGAGATCAACGGCGTCGACGACATGCTGTATCTGTACAGCCAGGCGACGTCGAACGGCCAGTTGAACATCACGGTGACCTTCAAGCTCGGCACCGATCTCGACAAGGCCCAGGTGCTGGTGCAGAACCGCGTCGCGATCGCGCAGCCGCGCCTGCCGGAGGAGGTGCAGCGCAACGGCGTCGTCACCCGCAAGAACAGCCCGGACCTGATGATGGTCGTGTTCATGCTGTCGCCGGACGACACCTTCGACCAGACCTACATTTCGAACTACGCGCTGCTGCAGGTCCGCGACCAGTTGCTACGGCTCGACGGCGTCGGCGACATCACGATCTTCGGCGCGCGCGATTATTCGATGCGGCTATGGCTCGACCCCGACAAGATCGCCAATCTCGGCATGACCGCGGGCGATGTGATCGCGGCGATCCGCTCCCAGAACCTGCAGATCACCGGCGGCCAGATCGCCTCGCCGCCGATCGCCGACCGCGCCTTCCAGCCCAATCTGACCTTCAGCGGCCGGCTGAAGGAGCCCGGACAATTCGAGGACATCGTCGTCAAGGCCGGCACCGACGGCCGCACGGTGCGGCTGCGCGACGTCGCCCGGATCGAGCTCGGCGCGCTGGATTTCTCGACCAACGGCTTCCTGCTGCGGAAATCGGCGGCGGCGCTGCTGGTGTTCCAGCGCCCCGGCTCCAATGCGCTCGCCACCGCCAAGCGCATCTCCGACACCATGGCCGGTCTCAAGGCCAACTTCCCCAGGGGGCTGGACTACAATATCGGCTACAACCCGACCGAATTCATCGCGCAGTCGGTGAGCGAGCTGGTGAAGACGATCTACGAGGCGATGGTGCTGGTCGTGATCGTCGTGCTGGTGTTCCTGCAGGGCTGGCGGCCTGCGATCATTCCGATCGTCGCGATTCCGGTCTCGCTGGTCGGCACCTTCGCGGTCATGGCCGCACTCGGCTTCTCGATCAACAATCTGACGCTGTTCGGCCTGGTGCTCGCGGTCGGCATCGTGGTCGACGACGCCATCGTCGTGGTCGAGAACGTCGAGCGGCATCTCGGGCACGGCATGAGCCGGCGCGACGCCGCGCTCAGGACCATGGAGGAAGTCGGCGGCGCGCTGGTTTCGATCGCGCTGGTCCTGTGCGCCGTGTTCGTGCCGACGGCGTTCCTCGGCGGCATTTCCGGGCAATTCTTCCAGCAGTTCGCCGTCACCATCGCGGTCGCGACCGCGATCTCCTGCTTCTGTTCGCTGACCTTGTCGCCGGCGCTGGCATCGCAACTGCTGCAGCCACATGGCGAGAAACGGCCGCCGGCGCGCTGGAACGTCATCGCGCGCGGCTGGGGCGCCTTCACCGGCCTGTTCAACCGCGTCTTCGACCGGCTGGCTGATGGCTATGCGCGCGCGGCGGGCTTCGTGATCCGCCACGCCGTCCTGATGCTGTTGCTCTACGCTGCTCTGATCGGCAGCGCCGGCTGGCTGCTCTATACCACGCCGCAAGGCTTCATTCCGGCGCAGGATCGCGGCTACGTCATCGTCGCGGTGCAGCTGCCGGGCGCCGCCTCGCTGGCCCGCACCACCGAGGTCGTGCGCAAGATCGAGAACATCGCGCTGGCGACGCCGGGCGTCGTGCGCGTTCCGGCGCTGGCGGGCCTGTCGGGCGCCACGCGCACCCAGTCCAGCAATGCCGCGGCGCTGTTTCCGGTGTTCGACGAGCCCGAGGTCCGCGCCAGGAACGGACTGACGGCCAACGCCATCACCGCGGAGTTGCGCAAGCGGTTGTCCGCCATCGAGGAGGCCTTCATCATCGTGATCCCGCCGCCGGCGGTCCCCGGCATCGGCACGGGCGGCGGCTTCACGATGCGCATCCAGGACCGCCAAGGCCGCGGCAGCGCCCTGCTCGCGGCCGCGACCGATGAAGTGGTCGCCGCCGCACGCAGGGCCCCGGGACTGACGGCGGTGTTTTCGCCCTACAGCGCCAACACGCCGCAGGTGTTCGTCGACATCGACCGGGTCAAGGCGCAGAAGCTCGGCGTGCCCATCGCCAACATCACCGAGACGATCGAGACCTATTTCGGCTCGGCCTATGTCAACGACTTCAACCTGTTCGGCCGCACCTACCACGTCACGGCGCAGGCCGACCTGCCGTTCCGCAAGGAGACCGCGGATCTCGCCCGCCTGCGCACCCGCAACGCCGCCGGCGACATGGTGCAGCTCGGCAGCGTGGTCGGCTTCAAGGACGTCTCCGGGCCCGATCGCGTCGCGCGCTACAATCTCTATCCATCATCTGAAGTGCAGGGCGACACCCTGCCGGGGACCAGTTCTGCGGCCGCGATCGACATCATGAAGCGGCTCGCGGACGAGACGCTGCCGAGCGGCTTCTCGTATGAATGGACGGACCTGTCCTATCAGCAGGTCACCGGCGGCAATTCGGGGCTCTATGTGTTTCCGATCTGCGTGCTGTTCGTGTTCCTGGTGCTGGCGGCGCAATATGGCAGCTGGAGCCTGCCCTTCGCGGTCATCCTGATCGTGCCGATGTGCCTGCTCGCCGCCACCATCGGCGTGCGGATCATGGGGCAGGACGTCAACATCCTGACCCAGATCGGCTTCGTGGTGCTGGTCGGGCTCGCGGCCAAGAATGCGATCCTGATCGTGGAGTTCGCCCGTGACATCGAACGCGAGGGCCGGCCGCGGTTGGAGGCCGTGATCGAGGCCTGCCGCCTGCGGCTGCGGCCGATCCTGATGACGTCGTTCGCCTTCATCCTCGGCGTGCTGCCGCTGGTCGTCTCCTCCGGGTCGGGATCGGAGATGCGCCAGGCGGTCGGTGTCGCGGTGTTCTTCGGCATGCTCGGCGTGACGCTGTTCGGCCTGATCTTCACGCCGATCTTCTACGTCGTGGTCCGCAACCTCGCCGACGGATCGAGGCGTACCGAGCCGGCGTCCTAGCTCTCCAAGCAAAAGCCGGAGCCCGGCCCCGCACTCGGGCGCGACCATCGCCGCGGGAAGGGATGGGCGCGGCCGGGGTTCTGGCCTATCATGACGTGGCATTCCAGGATGAATGAACCAAGAACAATCAGGCAGGAACAATCGGGAGAGAACATATGAAATCGGGCTTTTTGGCTTTTGCTGCTGCGGGTGCGCTGCTGGTGGCGGCGCCGGCGTCGGCACAGGTCAAGATCGGCATCCTCAACGACCAGTCCGGCGTCTATGCCGATTACGGCGGCAAATATTCGGTCGAGGCCGCCAAGATGGCGATCGAGGATTTCGGCGGCGAGGTCTTGGGGCAGAAGGTCGAACTCGTCACCGCCGACCATCAGAACAAGCCGGATCTGGCCTCGTCGATCGCGCGGCGCTGGTACGACACCGAGGGTGTCGACATGATCACCGAGCTGACGACCTCCTCGGTCGCGCTCGCGATCCAGGACCTGTCGAAGGAAAAGAAGAAGATCGACATCGTGGTGGGCGCCGCGACCTCGCGCATCACGGGCGATGCCTGCACGCCCTACGGCTTCCATTGGGCCTATGACACCCGTGCGCTCGCGGTCGGCACCGGCGGCGCGCTGGTCGAATCCGGCGGCAATACCTGGTTCTTCATGACCGCCGACTATGCCTTCGGTTACGCGCTGGAAAAGGACACCAGCGACATCGTGACCTCCAAGGGCGGCAAGGTGCTCGGCTCGGTGCGCATCCCGCTCAACTCGTCGGACTTCTCGTCCTTCCTGCTGCAGGCGCAGAGCTCGAAGGCCAAGATCATCGGGCTCGCCAATGCCGGCCTCGACACCACCAACTCGATCAAGCAGGCGGCCGAGTTCGGCATCGTCAAGGGCGGCCAGAAGCTCGCCGGCCTGCTGATGACCCTGTCGGAGGTGCACGGCCTCGGGCTGGAGGCGGCGCAGGGCCTGGTGCTGACCGAGGGCTTCTACTGGGACCGTGACGACAAGTCCCGCGCCTTCAGCGAGCGCTTCTTCAAGCGCACCTCGCGGATGCCCAGCATGATTCACGCCGGCACCTATTCGGCAACCCTGTCCTATCTGAAGGCGGTCAAGGCCGCTGGCACCAAGGACTCCGAAGCCGTCGCGGCGAAGCTGAAGGAGCTGCCGGTCGACGACGCCTTCGCGCAGGGCAAGGTGCTCGCCAACGGCCGCATGGTCCACGACATGTACCTGTTCGAGGTCAAGAAGCCGTCGGAATCCAAGAAGCCGTGGGACTACTACAAGCAGCTCGCTACCGTGCCCGGCGACAAGGCGTTCTTCTCCGCCAAGGAGAGCGGCTGTCCGCTGACGAAGTGATCGGCCAAACCATTGGTGTCGCCCCGGCGAAAGCCGGGGCCCATACCGCGTGATCTATCGCGATAGCAGGCCTGCACGTCGACCCGCTGCGCAACAAACATCCGCCGGCGGCTATGGGTCCCTGCGTTCGCAGGGACGACGGCAGGGCGGCAGCCTAGCCATGCAGCATCCGCCACAGGATCGCGACGAGCGCGCCGACGAGCAGGACCGAGCCTGCCAGGGCCTGGACGCCGAAGCCGGGGCCGCGCTTCGCGGCGTCCTTGCTGTAGGCCACCATGTACATCGCGCGGCCGGCGATCCAGACCAGGCCGATCAGTGCGGCGATGACGTCGCTGATGTAGATCGCGAACAGCCACAGCGCCGGCACGAAGATCGGCAGCCATTCCAGCGTGTTCATCTGCACGCGGAAGGCGCGCTCGAAATCGGCATTGCCGGTGGTCGCGGGCGCCTTGACGCCGAACCTGGCACGGGCCTGCGCGACACGCACGGCCATGTAGAAATACAGCATCAACGCCAGCACGGTGACGAGTGCGGTGAAGTGATACATGCGCGATTCCCCCCTTGTGAGGGCCTTCTAATAGCCGGTCAGCTCGAGATAGCCCACCCCCGTGTGGCTGCCCTTGATGCTGATCGGGCCCTCCCAATACGGCACGCGCGTGCCCATCCAGGCCCTGGCGTTGAGCGGCGCGGTGTCGATGGCGATGCCGAGCGCCGATATCGCGACGCGCCAGCCGACCGGCAGCTTGCGCTCGCCGATTGCGACGACCTCCGTCGGAGTCATTGCGATGCCCTCGGGACCAAGCGCGCGCGACGTGCCGTCCGCCGTGATCCAGGTGCCGGAGGTGTAATCGCCGTTGCCCTGCCGCATCCGATACAGCATCAGCTTCTCGCCGCCGGACAAATGCAGCGCGAACCAGTCCCAGCCGCTCTGGTCAGAAGCCAGAGGCTGACTGCTCCATTCGCGATCGAGCCACGCCTGCCCCGTGACCTCGACCGGCTGATCGTCGAAGGTGAGATGGCCGCGGGCGCGGTAGAACGGCTGGCTGTAGTAGTAGGACGCCTGGCCGCGCTCGGATTTGCGGCTGTAGCCGCCGATGCCCTGCAGCACCACGGGACGATCGGTCTCCAGATGCAGCGCGTAGGAGAAGTCGGACGCCGCTGCCGTCATGTCGAGCGGCGTCAGCGCCTGATCGTCGGTCGCGGCCGAGCCGCGCAATTGCCAGTTGTCGATCCAGGCCTGGAACGGCGTGGCCTCGACGCCGGCCTGCCCGACGCCGCCGCGCGCGTACTTCTCGGTCGCGCGATGGCTGTCGGCGCGGGTGACGGCGGCATGCGCCATCCACAGCTGCTGATTGTCAAACCCTTCGCCCTGCGGCCCCGGCCGCGCCGCCGAGCGGAACAGCGTCCATTGCAGGCCATAGGCCTTGCCGCTGGAGTCGCTGAGATTCGCGGTGACGTACCACCATTCGATGCGCAAATCGTTGTGCGGGCCGTGGTCGGCCGGGAAGCTGAAGGTCTTGCCCGGCACGACAGGCGCAAAGCCGTCGGCGCTGTCGCTGAGGCCGGCAAAGCCCTGCGCGCGGGCGATGCGTGGCAGCGCCAGCAGGCCGAGGCCGCCGATCAATCCGCGCCGCGAGAGGGTGGCTCTAGCGCTCAATGGTGAAGGTCCTCACAAGATCGGCCGGCTGCATCCGCGCCAGCCGCAGCACCGGCAGCAGCGAGGCGATCAGCGCCGCAAACAGCGTGACGATCAACAGCCTGATCAGCTGCAGTGGAAACACGTCGAACGGCAGCCGCCAGCCGAACGCTTTCACATTGACGATCGCGATCAGGCACCAGGCCACCACGAGCCCGAGCGGCAGCGCCAGCAGCGCGGTGAGACCGGCGAGCGACAAGGTCTTCAACAATTCGACCTCGGCCAGCCGCCGCCGCGTCAGCCCGATCGCCCACAACGGCGCGAGCTGCGGCAGCCGCGAATTGGCCAAGGTGAGCAGGCTGGTCAACAGCGCGATCGCGGCGACGCCGAGCGTGAACGTGTTGAGCGCGCCGGTCACTGCAAAGGTACGGTTGAAGATCTGCTTCGACTCCTGCTTGATCGTTGCCTGGTCGACGACGTTGCGGCCGTCGAGCCCGAATGTGTCGGTCAGAGCCGTGATCAGCCCCGGGACATCGGCGGCCGCCGCGCGCACCGCCATGCGCGTCATCGGCGTCGCCGGGAAGCGCCGGGTCAGCGCGGCGACGTTGACGGTGACCTGTCCCTTCGGATTGCCGTAGTCGGCATAGATGCCGGCGACATTGATGTGCCAGTCGCCGGTTGGCGCGGGAATGTCCAGGCTGTCGCCGAGCGAGAGATTGAGCCGCCGCGCCAGCTGCTCGCTGACGAAGCCGGCATCGCCGCGCACCAGTTGCTTCCACGCGTCGTCGCCGGCCTGCAGCAGCGGCCAGTGGTCGCGATAGGTGTCGTGATCGGGCAAGCCGAGCACGTCGATCGGCGCACCAGCCAGTTGCGCCTCCGCGCGGCCGCCCGGCAGCACCGCCTGCACCTCGGGCCGCGCGCGCAGCCAGGCCTGAAGGTCGCGCGCCTGCGCTTCGTCAGCCGCGCTGATGTAGATGTCTGCGGCAAGCCGGCCGTCGAGCCAGACCAGGAAGGTGCGGCTGAAGGTCTCCACCATGGTCGCGACGCCGACATTGACGGCGAGCGCCATCAGCAGCGCCATCAGCGCCAGCGACAGGCCCGATATCTGCTGGCGGCTGTCGGCCCAGAACCATTGCGCCAGCGCCCCGCGCGCGCCGCGCTCGCCGAGCCGCAGTACGAGTTGCAGCACGGCCGGCAGCAGCAGCGCCGCGCCCAGCATCAGCGCGGCGAGCACGCCGAAGCCCGCAAGCAGCGACTGTCCGAACCACAGCAGCAGGCCGGCGCCTGCGAAGAAGGCGAGCGCGACCGCGCTCTGCAGCCGCAGCCAGCGCCGCTGCGCCTCCTGCCAGGCGTAGGGCAGCGCGGTCGAGAGGATCGGCAGCCGCATCGCCTTGATCAGGCTGGTGGTGGCGGCCACGAGCGCGCCGGCGACGCTGATCACGAGGCCCGCGATCCACCATTCCGGCCGCAGGTTGAGTTCGCCCGGCACCTGCGCGCCATAGAGACCACGCAGCGACGCCGCCACGTTCGGCAGCAGCGCCGCGGCAATGACATAGCCGCAGACGAGACCGACGAGGCCCGCCACCAGCGCGAAGGCGATGAGCTCGCCGATCAGCACGCCGTTGAGCTGGCGCGCCGAGACACCGCAGGCGCGCAAGGTACGCAGCACCGGCAGGCGCTGTTCGAAGGCGAGGCCGATGGCGGAGTTGACGATGAACAGGCCGACCACGAACGAGAGCAGGCCGAACGCGGTGAGGTTGAGATGAAAGCTGTCGGTCAGCCGTTCCAGGTCGGTCTCGGCTTCTGGCTGCACCAGTTGCAGCCGGCCGGCTGCAAACTCCCGCAACGGCGGCAGCTTGGCTGACATCTTGCCGACCAGCAGCCGCGAGATCTGGCCGGGCTTGCCGAGCAGCCGCTGCGCGTCGCCGATGTCGACCACGAGCACGCCGGGCGCGAGCTGCTGTTGCGCCATCAGCGGCGGCAGTGCGGCGTCATTGCTGAGCCGGGGCGCCGCGCCGTTTTTCAGTCCGAGATCGTCCAGCGTCTCCGGCGAGATCAGCGTCCGATGCGGCGGCGTCAGAAACGCCTCGAGCTCGCTGCGCCCGACCGTCGGTGCGTCGCCGACCTCCTTCGGGATACTGAACGGCTCGATGCCCAGCAGCCGGATCGAGCGGCCGTCGATCTGCACGCGGCCTTCGACCACGGGCGACACCGGCCAGCCGGCGCGGCGCAACTCGGCGAATACGCTCGAGGGCAGCATCCTGCCGTCGGTCGCGACCAGCATCGGCGTGCGCGCGCCGCCGAAGATCGCCGCTGCCCGGTCATACGAGCTGCGCGCCTGCTGATTCAGGGCCTGCACGCCGCTCCACAGCGCGGTGGCCGAGATCAATCCGATCAGCAAGGTCGCGAGCTGCATCGGATGCCGGCGCCAGTGACTGAGCAGCACGGCCAGAACCCACAGCGCGCGCCTCATGCGACGCGCCCGGCATGCAGATGAACGTGGCGGTCGAGCATCGCGGCCAGCCGCGTGCTGTGCGTCACCATCAGGAAGCCGCAGCCGGTGCGCGCGACGAGGTCGCGCGTCAGCGCCATCACCTCGTCGGCGGTGTCCTCGTCGAGATTGCCGGTCGGCTCGTCGGCGAGCAGCAGGACCGGCTTGACGGCCAGCGCGCGGCCGATCGCGACGCGCTGCTGCTGGCCGCCGGACAATTGCTCGGGATAGCGCTTGAGCAGCGTCTTCAGTCCGAGCCGCTCCACCAGCTCGGCATGCCACGCCGGATCGTGGCGGCCGGCGAGACGGGCCTGGAAGCTGAGATTGTCCTGAACCGACAGGCTCGGCACCAGGTTGAACTGCTGAAACACCAGACCGAGCCGGTCGCGCCGGATCGCGGCGCGCTTGGCGTCGTCGAGCGCGCCGACCGATGCGCCATCGAGCAGAATTTCGCCGCCGTCGGCCGCATCGAGCCCGGCAATGAGATGCAGCAGCGTGCTCTTGCCTGAGCCGGATTCGCCTGTCAGCGCCACGCGTTCGCCGGAGGTAACGTCGAGGTCGACGCCACGCAGGACTTTGATCGGCTCACCGCCGGATCGGTAGGACTTTGTGAGGTGACGGACGCTGAGCACGAGCATGATCGAGGTTGTTGCGTCACAGCATATCAGGAGCAGACGCGAACATCACCTGCGCGTTCCCTCCACGGCGCTGGTCATGTGATCACATCTCTCTCGTGACGCGGTTGCGGGCCTGCCGCCCTGCAGCCATTGGAGGCGGATTCTCGCGTTGCAGCAACGACTTGCGCGTCACGCCGGTTGCTTGTCCGGCCGCTTCGTTGGTAGCATCGTCGAAACGCCCGGACGACAGGGGCGGATCACAAAAGGACGGGGAAGGACCATGGCCGCGCCAATGTCGCTCGAAGCCCGCGCAAGCTCGCCGTCCACGCCGAAGGGCGCCTGGAAGATCACCTTCCTGCTGTTCCTGTTCATGCTGGTGAACTTCGCCGACAAGATCGTGGTCGGGCTCGCCGGCGTGCCGATCATGACCGAGCTGAACCTCGACGCCGAGCAGTTCGGCCTGCTCGGCTCGTCGTTCTTCTTCCTGTTCTCGATCTCGGCCATCATCATAGGCTTCGTCGTCAACAAGGTGCCGACGCGCTGGGTGCTGCTGGTGCTGGCGCTGATCTGGGCGGTGGCGCAATTCCCGATGGTCGGCACCGTCGGCTTCACCACCTTGCTGGTCTGCCGCATCATTCTCGGTGCCGGCGAAGGTCCTGCGGCGTCGGTCGCCGTGCACGCGATCTACAAATGGTTTCCGGACGAGAAGCGCGCGATGCCCACGGCGATCCTGTCGCAGGGCTCTGCCTTCGGCGTGATCCTTGCGGTGCCCGCGCTGAACTTCGTGATCGTGAACTACGGCTGGCACTATGCGTTCGGCGCGCTCGGCATCGTCGGCCTGATCTGGAGTGCAGCGTGGCTGTGGCTCGGCCAGGAGGGACCGCTGGCCGAGATCGAGACGGCCGCATTGCGCGAGCAGCGTGTGCCCTATCTGCGATTGTTGACCTCACGCACCTTCGTCGGCTGCGTCGCCGCGACCTTCGGCGCCTATTGGGCGCTGTCGCTGGGGCTGACCTGGATGACGCCGTTCGTGATCAAGGGCCTCGGCTTCTCACAGCAGCAGGCCGGCTTCATCTCGATCCTGCCCTGGATCTTCGGCGCCTGCGTGGTGCTGACCACGGGCTTTCTGTCACAGTTGCTGATGGCGCGCGGCGTCTCCACGCGCATGGCCCGCGGCGTGCTCGGCGCGACGCCATTGATCCTGGGCGGCATCCTCCTCGCGTGCATGCCGCATGTGGAAAGCGCGACGGCGCGGATCGCGCTGCTGGTCGTCGGCGGGGGCCTGTGCGGATCGATCTATGTGGTCTGTCCGCCGATGATCGGCGAGTTCACGCCGGTGACGCAGCGAGGCGCCGTCATGGCGATCTACGGCGCGCTCTACACGCTCGCCGGCATCATCGCGCCGGTGGTGATGGGCAGGATGATCCAGACCTCGGAGAGCGTGCTCGAAGGTTACCTGTCCGGCTACACCATCAACGCCGTGATCATGGTGCTGTCCGGCCTGCTTGGCCTCGCGCTGTTGTGGCCGAACACCGAACGCGCCCGCCTGCACGCGCAGCAAGGTGTGGCGCCGGAATTCGCGTGAACTGTCGCTGCGCAACGTTGATCGCCAGCCCTCTACGAGAGGCCCCGTCGGCCGTTGGCGTCGCGCCGGTCTACACCGACACGGGCCTTACAACCGGTGTCGTCCCGGGCAAGTCCGACAACGCGAAAGCGTTGGCGGACGCCGACCCGGGATCCATACGCCGCGGCGGTCGTGGCCGGGCGAGATGGAGCCGGTATCGTGCCCCGAACAACTCCCTGGGGTTATGGGTCCCGGATCGGCGCGCGCGTACCGCGCACTTGTCCGGGACGACACCTGAGGACTTGATGGCCGCTCGGGCCTGACAGCCAAGTAAGATCGAGCCTTCAATGCACGCCGGCCCGTGCGCCCCTGACCAGCCGCCCCGGCCGTGCCCCCGTGGCTTCGCCGTGCCGGCGCGTCACCACGCCGGAGACGATGGTGGCCTCATAGCCGTCGACCTGCTGCATCAGCCGGCGGCCGCCGACCGGCAGGTCGTAATGCACCTTGGGCGGATGCAGATGCAGCCGGTCATAGTCGATGACGTTCACATCCGCCTTGTAGCCGGGCGCGATCAGGCCGCGATCGTCGAGGCCGACGGAGAGCGCGGTCTTGCGCGACTGCGCGGCGACGACGAAAGGAATTGACAGCCTGTCGCCGCGCTTGCGGTCCCGCGTCCAGTGCGTCAGCAGATAGGTCGGGAAGCTGGCATCGCAGATGATGCCGCAATGCGCGCCGCCGTCGCTGAGACCGGGCACGCTCCTGGGATCGCGCAGCATCTCATATGTGGCGTCGAGATTGCCGTCGGCATAATTGAGGAACGGCACGTAGAGCATGCCGCGGCCCTGGTCCGACAGCATCGCATCATAGGCCAGTTCCTCCGGCCGGCAGCCGCGCGCACGTGCCTGTGCGCCCAGCGCCTGCTCCGGCGGTTGCTCGTAATCCGGCGGATCGCCGAGCAGGTACATCTTGTCGTAGTTCGGCTTGAAGAACAGCGGATCGTCGGTGGCGCTGGCCTGCTCGCTCAGGATCGCCGCGCGCACTTGCGGATCGCGCATCCGAACGACGCGCTCCGCCAGCGGCAGATGCGCGATCGCCTGGTAGCTCGGATGCGTCTGCAGCGGGTTGCGCGACAGCTCGAGCCCGAGCAGCAGCCCGACCGGGCGCGCCGCGATCTGTGCCGTCACCGACAGGCCGCGCGCGGCGGCCGCGTTGATCTCGGCCAGCGTCTGCCGCCAGCGCTGCGGCGCGCGGTCGTTCTGCGTCACCGAGAACGAGATCGGGCATTTGGTCTGCTCGGCGATGCGCAGCATCATCGGCAGGTCTTCGTGGATGGTGGAGATGTCGAGCACGAATTGCAGCACGCTGCGGCCGGCGCCGTGCATGGCCTGCGCGATGGTCGTCAGCTCGTCCTCGCCGGCCTTGAGCGTCGGCGTGTAGTCGCCGGTCGATGTCCGGTGATTGAGCGTGCGCGAGGTCGAGAAGCCGAGCGCGCCGGCGGTGACCGCATCGCGCGCCAGCGCCGCCATGGCGCGGTTGTCCTCCGCTGTGGCCGGATCGCGCCGTGCGCCGCGCTCGCCCATCACATAGACGCGCAGCGCCGCATGCGGCAATTGCGCGCCGATGTCGAGATCGAACGTGCGTTTGCCGAGCCATTCCATGTAGTCCGGAAAACTTTCCCATTCCCAGGGAATGCCGGCTTCGAGCACCGGCTCGGGAATGTCCTCGACGCCCTCCATCAGCTGGATCAGCCGCTGATGATCGGCGGGCCGGCAGGGCGCGAAGCCGACGCCGCAATTGCCCATGATCGCGGTGGTGACGCCGTTTTGCGACGAGGGCGAGATGTCGTGGCTCCAGGTGACCTGACCGTCATAATGGGTGTGGACGTCGACGAAGCCGGGCGTCACCAGCTTTCCTTTCGCGTCGATCTCCTCGCGGCCGCTCACGCCGACCTTGCCGACCGCGATGATGCGGCCGTCCGCGATCGCAACATCGGCCTCATGGAGTTCGCCGCCCGAACCGTCAGCAATGGTTCCGCCGCGGATCACGAGATCTGGCTGCGTCATGGCGTGTCTTCCCCGGTCGTCATTGTTGTGGGGGTATCATCGGCGGGACGGCGATGATGTCAACATGCGGGAAGAGGCGGCGGCGTTGCGCCGGCGCCGATGTTGGAAACCGCAATGACGTCGCCCGCATCCGGGACGAGTTGTAACGGGCAAGCCACGAGATGTGGCCTCACAGGCGCTGCGACCAGCCGGTCGTGGCTTCGCGCAGATCTGGCCCGCAACCCAGCCGCTCGGTCCAGCAATCACCCCGCGATCTCCGCCACGATACGGCCCGTGGTCACCTGGTCGCCCTCGGATACGTCGATCGTCGCGACCGTTCCGGCGATGCCGGCGGCGTGGACGTGCTCCATCTTCATGGCTTCGAGCGTGACGACGGGCTGTCCCACCGCGACGCGATCGCCCGGCTTCACCAGCACCGCGACGACGCGACCGTTGAGCGCCGCGCGGACTTTGCCATCGCCGCCGGCAACGGCCGCGGACTGCGGCGCGGCCAGCGTCAGATCGCGCAGCGCCAGCGTCTGGCCCCGATGCTGAACGAACAGCCGGTCACCGTCTCGCACGAAGCGCAAACTCTCCGCGATGCCGGCGTGACGGACGCGAAGCGTATCGCCTTCGAACGCCATGACATCGAAGCGATGCTCGGCCCCGTCGTAGGCCACGCAATAGCTCCCGTCGCGCTCGCGCAGCAGCTCGCACTCCCTCACCTCGCCGCCGATCTCGAAGCGGAGCGGCGTTGCAAAAGCCGCCGCCAACGAACGGCCGCCGCGGACCGGATGCGCCAGCGGGTGGCTGACCGAGAGCAGCAGCGCGGCGAGCGCGATGGCCTCTGCATCGACGGCCGCGGCGCGCAGTTCGTCCCGATGCGCGCCGATGAAGGCGGTGGTGGCCTTGCCCGCCGCGAAGGCCGGATGCTGCAGGCATGATAGCAGGAAGGCCTGGTTGGTCGTCACGCCCAGCGCGGCGGCCTGCTCCAAGCCGGCAATCAGCCTTGCCCGCGCTTCGTCCCGGGTAGCGCCATGGCTGATCAGCTTGGCGATCATCGAGTCGTAAAAGGGCGGAATCTGCGCGCCGGACTCCAGCGCATGCTCGACGCGGATCGCACCCGGCATCCGCCACAGCGCCATCCGACCGGATTGCGGCATGAAGTCGTTCGCCGCATCCTCCGAGCAAAGCCGCACCTCGATGGCGTGGCCGTCGAGCCTGATCTCGTCCTGGCGCAGCGGCAGCGGCTCACCGGCGGCGACGCGCAGCTGCCACTCGACGAGGTCGAGGCCGGTGAGCGCCTCCGTCACGGGATGCTCGACCTGCAGCCGCGTGTTCATCTCCATGAAGTAGAACTGGCCGTCGCCGTCGAGCAGGAACTCCAGCGTGCCGGCGCCCTCATAGCCGAGCGCCTTGACCGCCTGCACCGCCACCGCGCCCATGCGCGCCCGCAGCTCCGGCCCGACCGCCGGCGACGGCGCCTCCTCGATCAGCTTCTGATGCCGCCGCTGCACCGAGCAGTCACGCTCGCCGAGATGCACGGCGTTGCCACTGACATCGCCGAACACCTGGATCTCGATATGGCGCGGATTGGCAATCGCCTTCTCCAGGATGACGGTGCCGTCGCCGAACGCAGCCGCAGCTTCCGAGCGCGCGCTGCGCAGCAGATCGGGGAACGCAGCCGCATCCGTCACCAGCCGCATGCCGCGGCCGCCGCCGCCGGCAACCGCCTTGATCATGACCGGAAAGCCGATACGCCGCGCCTCGCGCAACATCGCCTCGTCACCCTGATCCTCGCCTTGATAGCCGGGCACGCAGGGCACGCCGGCGCAACTCATGATCACCTTGGCGCCGGCTTTGTTGCCCATCGCCTTGATCGCCTCGGGCGACGGACCGATGAAGACCAGCCCGGCCTCCCTGCAGGCCTTCGCTAAGTCTTCGTTCTCGGCGAGGAAGCCGTAGCCGGGATGCACGGCGTCCGCACCGGTCGCCTTGGCGGCCGCGATGATCGCCGCGATGTTGAGATAGGACTGTGCCGGCGGCGGCGCACCGATGCGGACCGCCTGATCGGCAAGCCGCACATGCGGAGCGTCGGCATCGGCGTCGGAATAGACCGCCACCACGCCATAGCCCAGCCGGCGCGCGGTGCGCATAACGCGCAACGCGATCTCACCGCGGTTGGCGATCAGCACTTTGTGGAACGGCCTGCGCGACATCGTCTGCCTCTCTCCACTCATGGCCGGGCCACCGAGAACTGCATGCGCTGCGGTTCACGCGCCTCCGCCTCGCGGCAGACCGCCAGCACCTCCGTGAGCACGGCGCGGGTGTCGCGCGGATCGATCACGCCGTCGTCGAGCAGGCGCGCCGAGGTCGCGAACACGTCCATCTGGCTGTCGAACACGCCGATGATCTGCGCCTTCATGGCGTCGAGCTTGTCGCGCTCGACCGGCTTGCCGCGGCGTGCGGCGGCCGCTTCCGTCACGATCGCCATCGTCTCCGCGGCCTGCTCGCCGCCCATGACCGCCGTCTTGGCATTGGGCCAGGAGAAGCAGAAGCGCGGATGGAAGCCGCGGCCGCACATGCCGTAATTGCCGGCGCCGAACGAGGCGCCGCAATAGATCGTGATCTGCGGCACCGTCGCCGAGGTCACCGCCTGGATCATCTTGGAGCCGTGCTTGATCATGCCGGCCTCCTCATAGGCGCGGCCGACCATGTAGCCGGTGGTGTTGTTGAGATAGAGGATCGGCGTGCGGCTCTGGCAGCAGGCCTGGATGAAATGCGTCGCCTTGTTGGCGCCGGCCGGATCGAGCGGGCCGTTGTTGGTGACGATGCCGATCGCCTGGCCTTCGATGCGGGCATGGCCGCAGACCGTGGCCGGGCCGTAATTCGGCGACATCTCGACGAAGTCGCTATCGTCGACGATGCGCGCGATGACCTGGCGCATGTCGACGGGGCGCTTGTGGTCGAGCGGCATGATGCCGAGCAGCTCGTCCTGGTCGTAGCGTGGCGGCTTCGCCGGGGATGCGTCATGCGGCGGCCGATCCCAATTGAGCTTGCCCATGATCTCGCGCGCGATGCGCAGCGCATCGCGGTCGTCCTCGGCGAGGTAGTCGCCAAGGCCGGAGATCGCGGTGTGCATCTCGGCGCCGCCGAGCTCCTCCTCGGTGGCGATCTCGCCGGTGGCAGCCTTCAGCAGCGGCGGTCCGGCCAGGAACGCCCGGGTCCGGCCGCGCACCATGACGATGTAGTCCGACAGGCCGGTCTGATAGGCGCCGCCCGCGGTCGACGAGCCATGCGTCACCGTGACGACGGGAAGGCCCGCCGCCGACAGTCGCGCCAGGTTGCGAAAGATGTTGCCGCCGCGGACAAAATCCTCGACGCGGTAGCGAAGGAGATTGGCGCCCGCGCTCTCGACCAGCTGCAAATAAGGCAGCTTGTTCTCCAGCGCCAGCTCCTGCACCCGCAGCGTCTTGTCGAGCCCATAGGGCTGCAGCGCGCCGGCATCGATGCCGGAATCATTGGCCGAGACCATGCAGCGCACGCCGGAGACGAAGCCGATGCCGGCGACGACGCCGCCGCCCGGGACGCTCCTGGCCGGATCCGGCGTGTCGAACATGTAGCCGGCCAAGGTCGACAGTTCCAGGAACGGCGCGCCGGGATCGAGCACGAGCGCGACGCGCTCACGCGGCAGCAACTGCCCGCGCTGGTGAAAGCGGTCCTTCGCCGCGGCGGACGCATTGCGCGTCCGCGCCTCGAGATCGCGCATCCGCGCGATCAGCCCGAGCATGCCGTCGCGATTGGCCTGGAAGGCCGCGCCGGTGGGAGAGATGGTGTTGTCGATAATGGCCATGGGCAACGATCTCGCTATTAATCGTCATTCCGGGGCTCGCGAAGCGCGAGCTACGACGCGCATTTGCGCGTCGGAGAATCCATAACCACGATCGTGAGTATGGATTCCGGGCCTGGCCCTTGGGGCATCCCGGAATGACGATGGAATTTGTGGCACGCCTCACGCGCTCGTCGCCGTGAAATGCTCGCCATAGGCCTGGCGCAGCTCGACCTTGCGCAGCTTGCCGGTGGCGGTCATCGGCATCTCCTCGAGCACGCGCACCAGCTTCGGCACCTGGAAGCCGCCGAGCGATTTGCGGCAATGCTCGAGCAGCTCGGTCTCGCTTGCCTGCGCGCCGGGCTTGAGCTTGACGAAGGCCGAGACCGCCTCGCCCCATTGCGGATGCGGCAGGCCGACTACGGCGGCGTTCTGCACCGCCGGATGCGCCAGCAGGGTCTCCTCGATCTTGACCGAGGCCACGTTCTCGCCGCCGGACTTGATCATGTCCTTCTTGCGATCGAGGAACAGCACCTCGCCCTTGTCGATGACGGCGAGGTCGCCGGTGTGGTGCCAGCCGAACTTGCGGGCCTCCTCGGTCGATTTGGGATCCTTGTAGTAGCCCATCATCACGTTGGGCCCGCGATGCACCAGCTCGCCGATCTCGCCCGGTGGCAGCAGATGGCCGGCATCGTCCATGATGGCAGTCTCGTTGACGAACAGCGACTCGCCCCAGTAATTGCCGAACCGGTTGAGCTGCACCTCGGGGCGCGACATCGTCGTCGCCGGATACATCTCGGTCTGGCCGCTGGTCAGCACGAAATTCGGGCACAGCTCCTTGATCGCGCGCTCCAGCAGCGGCCGGCTCATCGGCGCCATCGTGTAGAGGCAGGTGCGCAGATGAGAGAGATCGAACTCCTTGCGGCGGGGATGATCGAGGATCGCCTGGTACATCAGCGGCAGGCCGACGAACACGGTGAGGCGGTCGCGCACGATCGCCGCCATGCAGGCGACCGGGTCGAAGCCGCGCATCAGCGCCATGCGGCCGCCGACCGAGAGATAGCTCAAGAGCAGCACATGGCCGGCGCAATGGAACAGCGGGAACTGCCCGGTGATGCCGTCGTCGCGCGACAGCTGCATCTCGATGCAGTTGCTCATGACCGCCATGACGACCGCGAGATGGCAATGCATCGCGCCCTTGGGCCGCGACGTGGTGCCGGAGGTGTAGATGATCATCGCGAGATCGCGATCGTTGATCTCGATCTCCGGCTCGATCTCCGACTGGCCCTGGATGAGGTCGTTGAAACTGGCGAGCCCGGCGTCCCTGGCCGTGCCGGTGAGGTCGACCGCGACCAGCTCGACGCCGCGTTTCTCCAGCGCCGCACGGCGCTCCGGCTGGGCGTGCAGATTGTCGTCGATAACAGCGAAGCGGACTTCGGCGTGGCCGAGGATGTAGTCCATGTCGGCCGGTCCGAGCATGGTATTGACCGGCACCCAGACGAGACCGGCGCGATGGATGCCGAACAGCGCTTTGACGAACTCGACCGAATTGTTGCAGACCGTCGAGATTTTCTCGCCCGGCTTGAGCCCCTTCGCCACGAGATAATTGGCGAACCGGTTGGCATCGCGCTCCAGCTCGGTGAAGGTCACCTGCCGGCCACCATCGGTGATCGCGACGCGATCCGGAAACCGCCGCGCCGCGCGCTTCAGGAGATCGCCGATGGCGACCCGGCCGATCCGGCCCGGCCCGACTACGCCGCCGGTGGCATCGAGGTTGGTCATGGCTTTAGTCCCTCTCCATCCGCGTCATTGCGAGGAGCCGAAGGCGACGAAGCAATCCAGGGGCGTCACACGCAGCTCTGGATTGCTTCGCTGCGCTCGCAATGACGGAGTATCCGGCGTCAGTTGATTGCCCCAAACATCTGCCGCGCCTCGGCTGGGCTCGCGATCTCGCGACCCGCGCGGCGCGCGCAGGCGGCGATCGCCTCGATCAGCTGGCCGTTCGAGCTCACCTTGGTGCCGTCGCTGAGATAGAACGTGTCCTCGAGCCCGGTGCGCAGATGGCCGCCGAGTTCGGCGCAGCGCTGGTGCAGCGGCCAGATCTCGGCGCGGCCGATCGCCGTGACCTGCCAATGCGCCTCCGGCAGCTTCAGCTTCAACAGGATCGGCAACAGCTCCGGATCGGCGGGCATGCCCGAGGCGACGCCCATGACGAAATTATACTCGAGCGGACCTGCGTACATCCCGGTCTGACGATACATGCCGACGCAGCGCACGATGCCGACGTCGAAGCATTCGAACTCCGGAATCGTCCGCGCGTCCTTCATGACAGCCAGATAGTCCTGGATCTTCTCGACCGAGTTGTCGAACATCATCGGCGGCCAGGCCCAATTGTTGTCCGCCTTGACCTTGAGATAGTTGAGCGAGCCGGCGTTGCACGCGGCAATCTCTGGCCGCGTCTCCCTGATGCAGTCGAGCGCGCCCTGATAGTTCGGCCCGGAGACGCCCGAGGTGTGATTGATGACCACGCCCGGACAGGCCTCGCGGATCGCCTGCTGGATCTCGCGCGAGACCGCGACCTCCCACGACGGCAGATGTCCCTTGCCCGGCGCCTGCTGGCGCAGATGGATGTGCATGATCGACGCACCCGCGTCATAGGCGCGGCGCGCCTCGCGCGCCATCTCCTCCGGCGTGACCGGCACGTGATGCTGCCTGGGATCGGTGAGCACGCCGTTGAGCGCGCAGGTGATGACGGCTTTGTCGCTCATGGCACTCGTTCGGTCTGACGCGCGCAACACCGGATGCGCTGATGATCCGCAGCATGGGAATATTGCGGTCGATCTGCTTGCGTTGACTGGCTGACAGGAACTAACCCTGCCGATATTGCTTTGCGTCAAGCCCAGGGCGAGGGGCCGCGCTATGCAGTTGCGACGACCGTCATCGAGGGTGCCATGCCAGCCGGCTTACAGACTGCTTCCATCGGCCCGGTCGGGCTGAGCGCGGCCGAGGCATCCGCGCGCCTGCAGGCCGAAGGCTTCAACGAGCTGCAGCAGGCCCGGAGCCGCTCGGTCCTCCGTCTCATCGCGGACGTGCTGAAGGAGCCGATGTTGGCGCTGCTGCTCGCCGGCGCCGGCATCTATCTGCTGCTCGGCGACCACGCCGAGGCGATCCTGCTCGGCGTCTTTGCCTCGGCCTCGATCGTCATCACCATCGTGCAGGAGGCGCGCACCGAGCGCGTGCTGGACTCGCTGCGCGATCTCTCCAGCCCGCGCGCGCTGGTGATCCGCGACGGCGAGCAGATGCGCATCGCCGGCCGCGAGGTCGTCCGCGGCGACCTGATCGTGCTCACAGAGGGCGACCGCGTCGCCGCCGATGCGGTGCTGCGGCAATGCGACGATCTGCTGACCGATGAGTCGTTGCTGACCGGCGAGTCGGTTCCGGTGCGCAAGCGCGCTGCCGCGGGCGGGGAGACCGTCGCGAGCCAGGCCGCGGGCGGCGACGATCAGCCGCTGGTGTTCTCCAGCAGCCTCGTGGTGCGCGGAACGGGCCTCGCCGAGGTGACCGCCACCGGGCCGCACACGGCGATCGGACGAATCGGCCAGGCGGTGACCGCCGTGGAGACGGAAACGCCGCGGCTGCAGCAGCAGACCACGCGGCTGGTCACGGTGTTCGCGATCGGCGGCGGCATCGTGGTTGCGATCACGGTCGTGCTCTATGCGGTGTATCGCGGCGGCTGGCTCGACGGCGTGCTCGCGGGCATTGCGCTGGGCATGTCGATGCTCCCCGAGGAATTCCCGCTGGTGCTCACCGTGTTCATGGCGATGGGCGCCTGGCGCATCTCGCAGGCGCGGGTGCTGACGCGACGCGCCTCGGCGATCGAGTCGCTCGGTGCGGCCACGGTGCTGTGCACCGACAAGACGGGCACCTTGACGCAGAACCGGATGACGGTGGCGAGCCTGATGCGGCGCGACGGCGCGGTGCTCGCGCCCACAGCCGCATCGCCGGACGCCGTGACGCCGGAATTCCGCGACCTCGTCGCCACGGCGGTGCTGGCCTGCGATCCGCAGTCGCATGATCCGATGGAGAAGGCATTGCAGGCGATCGGCGCCGAGATCCCAGGCACGAAGCTGCTGCGGCGCTACGGGCTGCGTCCCGAGCTGCTCGCGATGACCAACGTGTGGTCCTCAGGCGGACGCGAGGTCGTGGCCGCTGCCAAGGGCGCGCCGGAGGCCATCGCCGGTCTCTGCGGCATCACCGGCGCCGCGCTGTCCGAATTGCAGGCGCAGGTCGAGACCATGGCCGCCGACGGATTGCGCGTCCTCGGCATTGCGTGGGCCAGCTGGGACGAGGCCGAATTGCCGGAGGCGCAGCAGGCGTTTCCCTTCACGCTCTGCGGCCTCGCAGGCTTTGCCGATCCGCTGCGGCCGGAGGTGCCCGCCGCCGTCGCCGAATGCCGCTCCGCCGGCATCCGCATCATCATGATCACCGGCGACTATCCGGCGACCGCCGCCGCGATCGCGAGGCGGGCCGGACTCGATCCGGAGCGTGTCATCACCGGCGCCGAGCTTTCGACCCTCGACGACGACGCCCTGGCGCAAGCGGCGCGCACGCCGACGGCGTTCGCGCGCATCATGCCCGAGCAGAAGCTGCGCATCGTCGACGCGCTCAAGGCCGATGGCGAGATCGTCGCGATGACCGGCGACGGCGTCAACGACGCGCCGTCGCTGAAATCGGCGCATATCGGCATCGCGATGGGCGGCCGCGGCACCGATGTTGCGCGCGAGGCCTCGGCGATCGTGCTGCTCGACGATGATTTCGGCTCGATCGTGAAGGCGATCCGGCTGGGCCGGCGGATCTACGACAACCT
Source organism: Bradyrhizobium oligotrophicum (assembly GCF_051168495.1). Classification (GTDB taxonomy): domain Bacteria; phylum Pseudomonadota; class Alphaproteobacteria; order Rhizobiales; family Xanthobacteraceae; genus Bradyrhizobium; species Bradyrhizobium oligotrophicum_A. The sequence goes on from NZ_JBNPVB010000002.1 coordinate 468,842, forward strand.
CCGCAAGGCGATGTGCTTCATCCTCGCGGTGCATTTTCCGATCGCCGGCCTCGCGCTGCTGCCGCTCGTGACCGGGCTGCCGCTGCTGCTCGGCCCCGTGCACATCGCCTTCCTGGAGATGATCATCGATCCCGTCTGCTCGCTGGTGTTCGAGGCCGAGATCGAGGAGCACGACGTCATGCAGCGGCCGCCGCGCGATCCCTTGGAGCCGCTGCTGCCGCGCGCGCTCGTGCTGTGGGGCGCGCTGCAGGGCATTCTGGCGCTGCTCGCGACATCCGGTGTGCTGCTGATGGCGAGCCGGGCCGGCATGCCCGAGGACGAGATCCGCGCGCTGGTGTTCTTCGCGCTGGTGTTCGTGATCGTCAGCCTCGTCTTCGTCAACCGCTCGTTCTCGAGCTCGCTGCGCGACGCCTTCACGCGGCCCAACCGGGTGCTGCTGCTGGTGATCGCGATCGTCGTCGCCGTGCTCGCGACCAGCCTGACCTGGCCGGTGGCGGCGGCCCTGTTCCGGTTCGGCCCTCTGCATGCCGACGATCTCGCGGTGACCGTCGGCGCCGGCCTCGCCACCTTGATCGTGCTCGAACTGTCGAAGTTTCCGCTGCGCGCGGCGCTGACGCGGCGCGCAGCGAAGCCGGCTCAGGTCAAGGCGGCCTCGCCGCTGCGATAGATCGCGAGATCGCGCGAGCCCGAGAAGATCGCGCGCGGCTTCAGGCCGTAGAAGCGGCGGATCGAATGGCTGAAATGCGTCGAATCGGGATAGCCGATGTCCTGCGCGAGATGCGCGAGGTTGAGATCCTGGTTGGCATAGTTCAAGAGATGTCGCGCGCGCTTCCAGGCCCGGAACGAGCGGAAGGAGATGTCGGTCTCCTCCTTGAACAGATGCAGGAAGCGCGAGGTCGACAAGCCCACCGCGGCGGCGCAGCTCTCGGCGGTCGCCGGCTCGCCGGAGAAGCGGCTGATCAGGCCGATCGCCTTGACCACGCGCGGATCGAGCGTCCGCTGCGGCAGCACCTCGCCGAAGCATAGCCGGTCGAAGATCGCGCTGGTGACGTCGCCGGAGAGCGGCCGCTGCACCAGCTCCTCATAGGCGGCGCGGATGCGGCAGGCGAAGGCCTCGGCCTCGCGGGTGACCTTGCTGGCGAAGCGGTCCAGCGTGCCGATCGGCACGCTCTCCGGCTCGATGGTCACGACGATGACGGTGCGATAATCGCTCTCGATGGTGTGCGGCTTGTTCGGCGGCACGACCAGCAATTCGCCGCTGCGCGGTTCGGCGCCGTCGGCCAGCAGCCGCAGACTGCCGGTCAGCGCGACATAGATATGGAACGCGCCCGAGCAGCGCTGGCGGGGACGGCCGAGCAGCCCGGCGTAGAAGACGCGCTCGGGCGTGATCAGCATGAGATGGCCGGAGTCCCGGCGGGTCACATCCATGGTCTTCCTCCTGAGACGCGGCTCTGTCGGCCGCTTCTTTGGGAACGAACCATAGCGCAATTCGCGCCGCTGTCATCGGCGATCACGTGTCAATTATTGTCGCGGTTAAGGGCCCGCGTGGTCAGAATTGCTCAACCGCGGACCCGCGGCGGGATGCCCTGCTCCGCGCCGGCGCGCTGCTCGGCCGCGAGGGCCCGCTGGTAGCCGTCACGCTGCTGCAGCCGCGCCCAATACGCCGCCACATTCGGGCCGAAATCCTTGGCAAGCCCGAGCGTATCGGCCAGCCGCAACGCATAGCCGATCACGATGTCGGCGGCCGTGAAACGGCCGGCGCACAAGAACTCGGCATTGGCCGTGGCTGCCTCCACCGCGCGCAGCCGGCCGAGAAACCATTTGGCATAGTCGGTCGCGACCTGCGCCGAGCGCCGCTCCTCCGGCTCGAGCTGCGTGTATCGCAATACCAGCGTCTGCGGGAACGTCAGCGTGGCGTCGGAGAAATACATCCAGTTCAGGAACGCGCCGTAGGCCGCCTCGTCGGGCCCGACCATCAGCGGCGTCGGGCCGTGCTTGACGCCGAGATAATGGCAGATGCCGGAGGACTCCGTCATCTTCGTCTCGCCGTCGATCAGGAAGGGAATGGTGCCGAGCGGATTGATCGCCAGGTACTCCTTGGCGAACACCCGCGGCGGGAACGGCAGCATCTTCAACTCATACGCCAGCCCCAGCTCCTCCAGCATCCACAGCGGGCGGAACGAGCGGGCGCCGTCGCAATGATAAAGCGTGATCATCAGGCATTCCCCTTGGCCGGGCCCGGCAACGTTCCCATCATCTTGCACAGGATGGTGAGCATGACTTCGTCGGCGCCGCCGCCGATCGAGCTCAGGCGCGAATCACGATAGGCGCGGCTGACCGGCGTCTCGTTCATGAAGCCCATGCCGCCCCAATATTGCAGGCAGGCATCGGTGAGCTCGCGCCCGAGCCGGCCGGTCTTGAGCTTGACCATGGTCGCGAGCCGCGTCACGTCCTCGCCCGCGATCAGCGCCTCGGCGGCCTGATAGGTCAGCGCGCGCAGCAGCTCGACCTCGGTCTGCATCTCCGCGAGCTTGAAGTGGACGACCTGGTTGTCGAGGATCGAGCGGCCGAATGCCTTGCGGTTGCGGGTGTACTCGATGGTCGCATTGATGATCGCTTCATGCGCCTTCAGGCAGGCGGCACCGGCCCACAGCCGCTCCTCCTGGAACTGCATCATCTGATAGGTGAAGCCCTGCCCCTCTTCGCCGATGCGGTTGCGCTTCGGGACTCGGACATTGTCGAAGAAGATCTGCGCCGTGTCCGACGAGCGCATGCCCATCTTGTCGAGCTTGCGCGCGACCTGCACGCCCTTGCTCTTCATCGGCACGCAGATCAGCGACTTGTTGCGGTGAACAGGCCCGTCGCTGGTGTTGGCGAGCAGGCAGATGAAATCCGCCTGGGTGCCGTTGGTGATCCACATCTTGCCGCCATTGATGACGTAGTCATCGCCATCGCCACGCGCCTGGGTCTTGATCGAGGCGACGTCGGAGCCCGCGCCGGGCTCGGAGACGCCGATGCAGGCGACGTAGTCGCCCGAGATCGCCGGCGCCAAAAACTCCTTGCGCACGGTGTCGGAGCCGAACCGCGCCAGCGCCGGCGTCGCCATGTCCGTCTGCACGCCGATCGCCATCGGAATCGCGCCGCAATTGATGGCGCCGAGCTCCTCCGCCATCATCAGCGCGTAGGAATAGTCCAGCCCCTGGCCGCCGAACTCGACCGGCTTGTTGAGGCCGAGAAAGCCGAGATCGCCGAGCTTCTTGAACAGCTCATGCGCCGGGAAGATGCCGGCCTCCTCCCATTCATCGACATGGGGGTTGATCTCCGCGGCGATGAACTTCTGCAGGATGCGGCGCGGTTCGTCATGGTCGGCGGTGAAGAGCATGTTTCATTCCCTGTCATTCCGGGGCGAGGTCAGCAGACCTCAAGATACATTCGGGCCTCATGGTTCGAGACGCGCCAAGGTGGCGCTCCTCACCATGAGGGTCTGCTGCTCGCCACAAAGAAAGTCCTCGTCCTGAGGAGCCCACCGGAGGCGGGCGTCTCGAAGGACGGCTACATCGGGATAGTCTCCACAGCAAATCCCTTATCACAATCCCATCTGCCGGCTGGCCAGGTCCTTCATGATCTCCTCGGTGCCGCCGCCGATCGCATTGACCTTGACCTCGCGATAGATCCGCTCGACCCGGATGCCGCGCATGAAGCCGGCGCCGCCGAAGATCTGCACCGCCTCGGAGGCGCAATGGGCCATGGTCTGCGTCGCCTGGTTCTTCATCATGCAGATCTCGGCGACGGGATTGTCGCCCTGCCCGAGCCGCCACGCCAGCATTTCCAGCATCGCCTGCGACGCCGCGACGCGCTGTGCCATGTCGACCAGCTTGTGCCGGATGACCTGGTGCTGCGCCAGGGGCTTGCCGAAGGTCTGTCGCTCTTTCGCGTAGCCGATCGCATCGTCGAGGCAGACGCGGGCGAACGCCGTGCAGCTCGCCGCCATGCCCATGCGCTCAGAATTGAAATTGTGCATGATCAGCTTGAAGCCCTGGCCCTCCTCGCCGATCAGGTTCTCCGCCGGAACACGGCAGCCGTCGAAATGCAAGGTCGCGGTATCCGACGCCCACCAGCCCATCTTGTTGAGCCTGGTGCGGGTCAGCCCGGGCGTGTCGCCGGAAACAAGCAGCAGGCTGACGCCGGCCGCGCCCGGCCCGCCGGTACGCACCGCAACGGTGATGTAGTCCGCGCGCATCCCCGAGGTGATGAACGTCTTCTCGCCGCTGACGACGTAATGGTCCCCATCGCGGACCGCCTTGGTCCTGAGGTTCGCCACATCCGAGCCGCCGCTCGGCTCGGTGATGGCGAGCGCCGAGATCTTCCGCCCGGCGAGAATCTCCGGCAGCACCCGCGCCCTCACCTCCGGCTTGGCGGCGCGCGCAATCGGCGGCGCGCCGATCGAATGGCTCATCAGGCTGGCGCTGACGCCGCCGCAGCCGGCCCGCGCCAGCTCCTGCGAGGCGACGATGTGCATGAATTGATCCGACGGCACCCCGCCGAACTCCTCGGGGAAGCCGAGGCCGAGCAGGCCGATCTCGGCCGCCTTCGCATACAGCGCCCGCGGAAACTCGCCAGCCTCGTCCCAGGCGTTCGCGAACGGCGCGATCTCCTTGTCGACGAAGCGCCTGACGACGTCGCGGAAGGCCTCGTGCTCGGCCGTGTAGAACGGGCTCTTGGTCATGGCGCTGTCGGGGTCCTGCTTCGTGCGCTGAAGAAGATGCGCTGGATGCGACGGTATCAACTTGCGTCGAGTGGCTGACCGGCGAAATCACCTGCAGACTCGGCGGATGGCCCCGCCGCTTCCCGGAGCCAGCGCCTGGACGCAAGACAGTGCATCGCACACATCTGCCCACTTGCTCCCGACCAGCGGCCATCCATGGTCGCCGCTGCCACAGGCCAGGAAACAAGCCAAAGAAGCAAGCCGAAGAAGCAATTCAAGACCAAGAAACGGCAATCACAAAACCAACCAAGAGGAAGCCCAGGGAATGTCGCCGATCACGACCAGGACTCTGCTCTCTTTTGCGGCCGCAGCCGCCCTCTCCGTCCTCGCCAGTCACGGCGCGCTTGCGCAGAAGAAATACGACACCGGCGCCACCGACACCGAGATCAGGATCGGCAATGTCGAGGCCTATAGCGGCCCGGCATCGGCCTACGGCATCATCGGCAAGACTGAGGAAGCCTATTTCAAGATGATCAACGATCAGGGCGGCATCAACGGCCGCCGGATCAACTTCATCTCCTATGACGACGGCTACAGCCCGCCGAAGACGGTCGAGCAGGTGCGCAAGCTGATCGAGAGCGACGAGGTGTTCCTGGTGTTCAACGCGCTGGGCACGCCGACCCAGACCGCCGTGCAGAAATATCACAACGCCAAGAGGGTGCCGCAGCTGTTCCTGGCGACCGGCGCCAGCAAGTGGAACGACCCGAAGGAATTCCCCTGGACCATGGGTTTTCAGCCCAGCTACCGCGTCGAGGCGCGGATCTTCGCCAAGTACATCCTGAAGGAGAAGCCGAACGCGAAGATCGCGATCTTCTATGCCAATGACGATTTCGGCAAGGACTACGTCCTCGGTATCAAGGAAGTGCTGGGCGACAAGGCCAAGACGATGATCGTGGCCGAGGAAAGCTACGAGACCACCGAGCCGTCGATCGATTCGCATATCGTCAAGCTCAAGGGCACCGGCGCCGACGTGTTCGTCAACATCTCCACGCCGAAATTCGCCGCCCAGGCGATCAAGAAGATCGCCGAGCTGGAATGGAAGCCGATGCACCTGATGACCGACGTCTCGATCTCGATCGGCGCCGTGATGAAGCCGGCCGGCCTCGACGCCTCCGAAGGCGTGCTGTCCGCCGGATATCTCAAGGACCCGTCGGATCCGCAGTGGAAGGACGACGAGGGCATGAAGAAGTTCATGGCCTTCATCGACAAGTACATGCCCGGCGCCAACATCTCCGACGCCAACCTCGCCTATGGCTATGCCGCGGCGCAGACCATGGTGCAGACCCTGAAGCAGTGCGGCGACAACCTCACCCGTGAGAACGTCATGAAGCAGGCCGCCTCCTTGAAGGATTTCGCGCCGGACACCCTGATCCCCGGCATCAAGGTCAACACCGGCCCCAACGATTTCGCCCCGATCGAGCAGCTCAAGATGATGCAGTTCAAGGGCGGCAAATGGGACCTGTTCGGCGACATCATCAGCGCGGATGTCGGGGGGTAGACGCGGGCGGACGACCTGCGCGTCGATCCCGTGAGTCACGCGCCCTGCCGCGCATGCACCGTCTCCGCCAGTTACGACAATCGCATGCGATGAGAACGAAGTTGGTGGCGCCTGACATCGAAACAACTCGCGCCGCGAATGCGGTGCACCCTCTCTCCTTGTGGGAGAGGGTGGTTTCCATGCGGAGCATGGAAACCGGGTGAGGGGTTGCCACGGGCTGAGGCATGCGTGTGTGGCACGAACCCCTCACCCGAACGTGTCTGTGGCTACCGACGGTGTAGCCCTCTCCCACAAGGGGAGAGGGCACAATCATTGGCTACGCGCAGACGCGGCGCCGACAAGCTCGTAAAGATCGAGCAGAGAATTTCCGCAAAAGAATGTCTTGCTATTTTTCCGAATTCATGATTATCTCCGCCCATCCCGCCTCACCGCAGAGGGGCGTAGCGCGCGATCGTCACGACACGCGAGGTGGGGATGCGATGGCCGCGGTCTGCCGCAGCGTGTCTTCGGGCGCGCCGACGAACGGTTGGACCGTGGACGTGAAGTCGCAGCGTCCTGATACCCCGACGCTGGTATCACCCGCGCAATGCGCAAGCATTGTCGCGGCATGGTGGCCAACAAGCCCGGCGCACCAGGGAGACTGCGTATAAGCGTGAAGACCGTCGCGCAGGGAATGCCGGATGATCGGCCTTGCCTGTGGTACCTGCCGCCTGCATTCTTTTCGCAGGCGGGCCATGGGTGAGGCCTTCACCCGGCATTCCCTGCGCCCTCTGCACCGTTTGCGAGGGACGAACTGATCGCAAGCCTCGGGCATGACGTGCCGCGAGAACGCGCTGACACGTACGTGCTGTTTGAGACCGTGAACCAGACAACGCCGAGCGACGCTGCCGTAGGGCGGGCAAAGGCGCGCCGCCGAACTGCGCGACGAGCCACACTCCATCGCGCGCCGTGCCCACCATCGCCTCTGCCCGCGCCGAAACATCCCGCGCCGAAACATGGTGGGCACACGACGGCCCTGCGGGCGGCTGCTTTGCCCACCCGAACTACGAGCTGTTCAAGATGCCGCACGCCAATGACTGCGCCCTCTCCCCTTGTGGGAGAGGGCATGTAGGACGGTGCAGCGAACTCGGTCGGGTGAGGGGTATCTCTCCACGAACGCGACTCGCGGAGAGATACCCCTCACCCAAGCGAGCGCTTGGATGGGCCGTCCATGCCCTCTCCACAAGGGGCGAGGGCGCTGTATCGAACAACGCGCCGCCGACCAACTTCTCGGCGGGCAAAGGCGCGCCGCCGAACTGCGCGACGAGCCACATTCCATCGCGCGCCGTGCCCACCATCGCCTCTGCCCGCGCCAAAACATGGTGGGCACGCGACCGCCCTGCGGGCGGCTGCTTTGCCCACCCTACGTACTACGAACTACGAACTGTTCGAGAAGATGCCGCACGCCAATGATTGCGCCCTCTCCCCTTGTGGGAGAGGGCATGTAGGACGGTGCAGCGAACTCGGTCGGGTGAGGGGTATCTCTCCACGAACGCGACTCGCGGAGACATACCCCTCACCCAAGCGAGCGCTTGGATGGGCCGTCCATGCCCTCTCCCACAAGGGGCGAGGGCGCTGTATCGAACAGCGCGCCCCGCTGTGCCGGTCATCGCAAGCACGATGCTCTCGCGATGTATCAACCTCTTGCCGCCGGCTTGCGCTCCACGGGATGGATGTCGATGCCGCGCAGCCGGCCGAGCCGCAGCACGTCCATGGCCACGGTGCGGCCGATGCGGTCCCGGTCGAGCACGCGGATCAGGTCGTCGACGCCGTTGATGTCGACGCCGTCGAGCCTGATCACGACGTCGCCCGGCAACAGGCCGGCGCGTGCCGCGGGCCCGTCCGGCTCGATCTGCATCAAGAGCGCGCCCATCTTGTTCTCGACGCCGGCCAGCACCGCATGACGCCGCGGCACCGGCGCGGTCTGGCCGGACACGCCGACATAGGCGCGGCGGACATAACCGTGGCGGATGATCTCCGACAGCACGAATTGCGCGGTGTTGCTGGCGACCGCAAAGCAGATGCCCTGCGCGCCCTGGATGATGGCGGTGTTGATGCCGATCACCTCGGCGGCCGACGACACCAGCGCGCCGCCGGAATTGCCGGGATTGAGCGCGGCGTCGGTCTGGATGACGTCCTCGATCATCCGGCCCGAGACCGAGCGGATCGAGCGGCCCAGCGCCGAGACGACGCCGGCCGTGACCGTCGATTCGAAGCCGAGCGGGTTGCCGATCGCGACCACCAGCTGGCCGCGGCGCAGGCTCTTGGAATTGCCGAGCGACGCGTAGCGCAGGTCACGGGCATGGTTGGCGCGCAGCAGCGCCAGGTCGGTGTCGGGATCGACGCCGAGCACCTGCGCGTCGGTGACGACGCCCTCAATGTCACGCAGCCGGATCGACTTGGAGGTGCCGACCACGTGGCTGTTGGTCAGCACGAGGCCGTCCGGCGAGATCACGATGCCCGAGCCGAGCCCGCCGCGCTCCGCGCGCGAGCCGGCTTTGGAGCCAGTCTCGACGCGCACGACGGCGGGACCGACGCGCTCGGTGACGTCGATGACGGCATTGGAATAGGCGTCGAGCAAGCCCCGATCGTCGGGGGCTGCCGATTGAGACGCCTGCGCCGGCGACAGCGAGTCGCCGGCGAGATCGGAGGTAAAGTCCAACATGGCGAAATTTCCTTCGCCACATCAGATGGGTAGCGGGCCACGCCGGCGCAAGCGCCGGCCATGGCCGCTCATCCGGCCGCTAGTCCGCCGCGCCGGTCACCTTGCCGCGGATGGTCTTGACGGCATCCGCCGTCACGGGAGACGCCGCATTGCCCCAGCTGTTGCGGACATAGGTGACGACCGCCGCGATCTGCTCGTCGTTCAGGCGATAGCCGAACGAGGGCATGGTCGGCGCGGTCGGATGCGTCGCCGTTGCCGCCGCCTGCCCGCCTGTGATCACGACATGGATCAGCGAGGCCGGATCCTCCTGCGTGACGACCGTCGCGCCTGCGAGCTTCGGGAACACGCGGTCGATGCCTTCGCCGGAGCGGACATGGCAGGCCGCGCAAGTGTCGACGAAGATCGCTTCGCCGACCTTCATGCGGCCGTCACTCGCAGCAACCGGGTTCGGAGCCGGCGTGCCGGCTGCGCCGCGGTCCTTGAGATAGACCGCCATCGCCTTCAGATCCGCATCCGGCATCTTCGCCGTCGAATTCTCGACGACGTCCTTCATCGGACCACTGGCAATCACACCGCGCGCCTGCCCGGTCTTGAGATATTGCACGACCTCATCGATCGACCATTTGCCGAGCCCGGCGTGCATGTCGTTGGTGATGTTCGGCGCGGTCCAGCTGTCGATCTGGCCGCCCTGCAGATAGCGATCGGCCTTGTTGGCGCCGAGCGCGTTGAGCGGGGTATGGCAGGCGCCGCAATGGCCGAGGCCTTCGACCAGATAGGCGCCACGGTTGTACTCCTCCGATTTGCCCGGGTCCGGCTTGAACTCGCCGGCCGTGAAAAACATTCCGTTCCACACCGCCATCGAGCTGCGGATGCTGAACGGGAACGGCAGCGTGTTGCGGTCGACGCTGTTCGAGACCGGCTCCAGCGTCCGCAGATAGGCGAAGATCGCATCCGAATCCGCCCGCGTCACCTTGGTGTAATAAGTGTAGGGGAATGCCGGATAGAGCCGCGTCCCGTTCGGGCGTTTGCCCTCATGCATGGCGCGGGCGAAATCGTCCGCGGTCCAGCTGCCGATGCCGGTGGTGTTGTCCGGCGTGATGTTCGGCGTCATGATCGCCCCGAACGGCGTCTGCAGCGCGAGCCCGCCGGCGAACGGCGTGCCGCCCGGCGCGGTGTGGCAGGCGACGCAGTCGCCCGCGGTCACCAGCGCCCGGCCGCGGCTCGCCTCCACGAACGTGTCGGAGTCGGCCATTGCGGCCGCGGGCATGGCAAGCAGCGCCGCCGCGACGATCCCACGCGCCGGCATCCGACGCAGCCACGGGCTGCGCCCGATCCAGTTTTTGTTCACGTTCGCACTCATTGCTGCACGAGGGCCCCAGGTGATTTCAGATATTTGCTCTGGATGGCGTCGAGCGCCCAATACGCCAGCGCTCCAACGGTCCCCGTCGGGTTGTAGCCGGCGTTCTGCGGGAAGGTCGACGCGCCCATGACGAACACGTTCGGGACATCCCAGCTTTGCAGATAGCGGTTCAAGACGCTGGTCTTGGGATCGGTGCCGGCGACGGTGCCGCCGGTGTTGTGCGTGCTCTGATAGGGCACCGTCGACCACGGCGTGTTGAGCCGGTTGAGCTGGGTGGTCTTGGCGCCCATCGCCTTGGCGATCTCGTTGCAGCGCTCGGCCATCCAGTTGGCCATCTTGATCTCGTTTGGCTGATAGTCGAACGTCATCCGCATCAAGGGCCGGCCGAGCGGATCCTTATAGGTCGGATCGAGGTCGAGATAGTTGGCGCGATAGCTCATCACGCTGCCCTGCGCGCCGACATTGGTGACGCGTTGATAGGTCTCGCGCACCGCCTTCTTCCAGGTCGAGCCCCAGGTCGGCGTGCCCCGCGGCGTCGGGCGATACATGATCGGCCGGCCGTTGGTGTAGGCGTTGGTGATCGAGGCGCCGCCCACGAAGCCGTGCGGCCCATGGTCGAAATTGTCGCTGTTGTAGTCGTCGAGCGCGGCGCCGAGCGAGCCGGCGGCCGCGAACGGGTTGAAGTTGACGTTGTCGAAGAACGCGGTCGCGCCCGAGCCGGTCTGATAGGCGTAGTTGCGGCCCACCACGCCCTCGCCCGTCTTCGGGTCATAGGGCTTGCCGATGCCGGACAGCAGCATCAGCCGCACGTTGAACAGGCCATAGGCGCACAGCAGCACCAGATCGGCCGGCTGTTCCCACTCCTCGCCGTTGGCATCGACATAGACGACGCCGGTCGCCATCTTGCCGTCGCCGGACAGCTTGACCCTGGTGACCTCGCATTCGGTGCGGGCCTCGAAATTGGGCTCGCGCACCAGCGCCGGCAGGACGCAGGTCTGCGGCGAGGATTTCGAGTAGTTCGAGCAGCCGAAACGCTCGCAGAAGCCGCAATAGGTGCAGGGCGCCATGCTGCAGCCGTACGGGTTGGTGTAGGCCGACGAGAGGTTCGCCGAGGGCCGCGGGAACGGGTGCAGGCCGAGCTCCTTCGCCGCCTTCGTGAACAGCTCCTGCGAATAGCCCTGCTTCAGCGGCGGGGTCGGATATTCGCGCTCACGCCAGCCCTCGAGCGGATTGCCGCCGGGCTGGATCTGCCCCTTGATGTTGCCTGCCTTGCCGGAGATGCCGAGGACCTGCTCGAACCTGTCGTAGAACGGCTCGAGCTCGTCATAGCTCATCGGCCAGTCCTGGATCTGATGGCCCTCGGGCATGATGCCCTCGCCATAGCGCTCGATCATGTGGCTGCGGATGCGGAAATCGTCGGGCAGGAACCGCCAGGTCTGGCCGTTCCAATGCGATCCGGCGCCGCCGACGCCATTGCCGGGCAGGAAGCTGCCCCAGCGGCGGATCGGCAGCGCGGTCTGCGAGGAATTGTTGCGCATGGTCAGCGTTTCCTGACGCGTGCGCAAGAAGATGTCGTGACGGACCGCATAGCGCAGCTCGTCGGGCGCCGTGCCGATGTTGAAATCGGTCGCAGTGTCGCGCCAGGGACCGCGCTCGATCGCGACCACGTCGAGACCGGAGCGGCAGAGCTCGAGCGCCAGGATCGACCCGGTCCAGCCGAGGCCGACGATTGCAACATCCTTGCGTGGAAGACGGCGTGCCATGTCAGCGTACTCCCCAGGCCGGCTGGCCCTGCATGCTGACCGGAGGCAGCGTGTATGGTTTGTTCGGATTGTCGATCACGTCACGGAAGTCGTAGCGGACCCCGGGGAAGCCGATCAGCTTCCAGCCCGCCATGTCCTTGTTGCCGCCATAGATCGGATCGGCGAAGAAGCCTTCCATGGTGTTGGCGTGCACCGCGTTGAACAGCATGCGGCTCGAGAAGCCGTCGAACTTCACGTCGCCCTTCTCCATGCCGGCGAGCAGCTTGTCCTTGTCCTCGGCGGACAGTTCGACGAAGCCGCGGCCGCCGAAATTGGCCTTGCAATAGGCGGCGAGCGCCGCGAGGCCCTGGCGATATTGCTGGCGCGGCGTCAGCGGCGACTGCAAGCCCTGCGTCGGCAGCGGGTTGGAGGAGAAAGGTCCCTGCATATAGAGCCAGTCGTGGCCGCCATAGGGACCCGTCAGCTGGCGATCGATGAAGGTGGTGACGCCGGACTCCTTGGCGCCGGGGCCGAGTTCGTCGGCCGGGATCAGCCGATCGACGATCGCATCGACGACGGCGGCTTCCTCGGCGGTGAAGAACAGCCAGCCGCCCGGCACGACCGGGGTCACCGGATAGACCTCGTTCGGCCGCCACGGCAGCACCTTGGTGACGACCTTGGCGGTTGCGCCGGAGGTCGTGATCAGCAGCGCCGCCGTCGCCAGCAAACTGCGCCGCGACATGCCCGAGTGTTTTGGTTTCTCGGTCGGTGGCGCGAACTTCGCGCGCATCGCCGCTCGATCGTTGGTGTCAGTCATGTTCCCTCAGCCGAAACTCGCTTCAGATGGTCCGAAGCTGATCCCTCCTTAGACAGATTCGTAAAAGAAATTGCTTGCGGTGGAATGCAATTGGCTCATGGGGCTCTGCGCAAACGCGACGCAGCTGCGGCAGACCACGACCGCGTGTCGTCCTCTGCATGAAAATTGATCACCTGGGGCGCTGGATGCTAGGACAGCCCCCTGGGGATCGAGGGCAAGGCATGCGGACGTGGCGGACGGTTGGTCGGACAGCTGTAGTGATCTCGCTGGCGCTCGCGGGGGCGTCGAGCCCGGCGCTGGCTGCCGGCGCCGTGGTTCGGAGCGGTGATACCCTTCAGCTCGGCGACACGGTGTTCCGGCTCGACGGCATCGATGCGCCGGAGGTCGATCAGCTGTGCATCGACGACCGGGCCGATTCCTGGAGCTGCGGCGTCGAGGCACGCGAGCAGCTCACCAAGCTGATCGGCGGCCGCTCGGTACGCTGCGACGATCTCGGTCCCGACAAGCCGCTGAAGACCCACAAGATCGGTGTCTGCACCGTCGATGGCGACAAGATCAGCCTGAACCAGCAGATGGCGCGCTCCGGCTATGCCGTCAGCGCCGATCAGGCCGTCAAGTATCGCGCCAAGGACGATGTGGCCGAGGCGAAGGAGGCGCTGCGCGGGCTATGGAAAGGCTGCCTGGTCGCGCCGGGCGAATTCCGCACCAACAAGAGGGACGGCGCCCTGCTCGGCGCCGCCTGCCGTGCAGACCGTGACCGCGAGATCCGCGCCGTGCTGTTCCCGGATGCGCCGAGCGCGCCGCCCGGCTGCACCATCAAGGGCAAGTTCGCCGTGCGCGCCCGCATGACCGGCAACATCGGCATCTATCATCTGCGGGGGTGTCCGAGCTATCCGGCCACGACGGAGCCCGATCGCTGGTTCTGCTCGGAGGACGACGCCCGCGCCGCCGGCTTCCGCCGCGCCTTCAACTGCCGGGCGCCGAAGGGAAAGTAAGCAAGCTCCACCATGCGACGTCGCTGCGCACGAGAGCCATCGGCGGCCGCCTCACCGCTGCATCTGCATCAGCTGATCCATCGGCATCATGTTGGTGTTGAGGTGGCCCATGATCCAGAGCGATCCGCCGACGATCAGAAACACGATCAACAGGCCGAACGCCAGCGCCAGCACGTTGTTGGTGTTGTCCGGTCCGGTCGTGATGTGCAGGAAGAACACCAGATGCACGCCCATCTGCGCAATCGCGAGGACGACCAGCGCAACGGGAATGCTGGGCTGCCAGACGAGATCGGTGCCGGCGATGAAGAACGAAGTCCCCGTCAGCAGCGCGGCCACGGCAAGTCCCACCAGATAGCCAAGCACCCGCAGGCGCAGGCTGCCGTGCTCCTGTTCACCCGGCGCGAGATCAGCATGATCCGCTTCATGCGCAGGCTCGCTCATGTCGCGCTCCCCAACAGATAAACCATGGAAAACACCGCGACCCAGATGATGTCGAGCGCGTGCCAGAACAGCGCAAAACACAGGATCCGGCGCTGGATGTCGGCGCGAAATCCCTTGGCCACGACCTGCGCCATCATGGTCAGCAGCCACAGGATGCCCGCAGCCACGTGCAAGCCGTGGCAGCCGACGAGGGTGAAGAACGCAGATAGAAAAGCGCTGCGGCTGGGGCCCGCGCCGCGCTGGACCAGATCGGCGAACTCCATCACTTCCAGCGTCAGGAAGGCCGCTCCCAACAGGCCCGTGACGGCCATCGAAACCTGGAACCAGATCCGGTTGCGCATGTCGGCCGCGATGCTGGCCATCCCGCAGGTGAAGCTCGACAACAGCAGCAGCACGGTTTCGATCGCGACGTTCTTCAGGTCGAACAGCTGCGCCCCGCCGGGGCCGCCGGCGGTCTGTCCCGACAGCACCGCAAAGCTCGCGAAGAAGCACGAGAACATCACGATGTCGCTGAGGAGGAAGATCCAGAAACCGTAGCTGGTCACGATCCGCTTGGACGCCGGCCCGGCGTGCGCGACGCTTCCCAGCCGGTGCGGATCGGCGTGTGCCGTCAGTTCGACCGACATCACGCGCCTCCCGCGCTGGTCAGGAGCCTGCTGCGCTCGTCGAGATTGATGCGGTCGATCCTGGCCACGTCGGTGGCCGGAATGACGTACTCGTCATGATCGCGCCAAGCGAACACCACGAAGGTCGCGAAGGCGCCGAGCATGCCCGCGATCACCATCCACCAGATGTGCCAGATCAGGGCAAAGCCCGTCACCGTGGCGAAGAAGGCGCAGACGAAGCCGGTCGGCGAGTTGCGCGGCATTTCGATATCGCCGTAGTCCGGCATCCCCTTGTCGTGGTCCTGCTGCTTGGCACGCGCCTTCATCGACCAATAGGCATCCTCGCCGCTGACGTCGGGCATGACGGCGAAGTTGAACACTGGCGGCGGCGAGGCGGTGGCCCATTCCAGCGAGCGGCCGTTCCAGGGATCACCGGTGCGGTCGCGCAACTGCTCGCGCCTGGCGATGCTGACGACGAGCTGGGCGATCTGGCAGGCAATGCCGATCGAGATCAGAATCGCGCCGATGCCGGCGAGCAGCAGCCAGGGCCGCCACTCCGGCACGTCGTAGTGCTGCATGCGCCGGGTCATGCCGAGCAGGCCGACGACATAGAGCGGCATGAAGGCGGCATAGAAGCCGACCAGCCAGAACCAGAACGCCGCGATGCCCCATCCCTCCTGCAGGCGGAAGCCGAACGCCTTCGGAAACCAGTAGGTATAGCCGGCAAAGGCGCCGAACAGCACGCCGCCGATGATGACGTTGTGGAAGTGGGCGACCAGGAAAAGGCTGTTGTGCAGCAGAAAGTCCGCCGGCGGCACCGCCACCAGCACGCCGGTCAGGCCGCCGATGATGAAGGTCACCATGAAGCCCAGCGACCACAGCATCGGTGGGGTGAAGCGGATGCGGCCGCCATACATCGTGAACAGCCAGTTGTAGATCTTCACGCCGGTCGGAACGGCGATGATCATGCTGGCAACGCCGAAGATCGCGTTGACGTCGGGCCCTGCCCCCATCGTGAAGAAGTGATGCAGCCACACCGTGAACGAAATGACGCAGATCGCCATGGTGGCGAGCACCATCGAACGGTAGCCGAACAGCGGCTTGCCGGAAAACGTCGACACCACCTCGGAGAACACACCGAACGCCGGCAGCACAAGGATGTAGACCTCGGGGTGGCCCCACGCCCAGATCAGGTTCATGAACATCATGACGTTGCCGCCGGCCTCATTGGTGAAGAAATGAAAGCCGAGGTAACGGTCGAGGATCAGCATCGCGAGCGTCGCAGTCAGGATCGGGAACGCCGCCACGATCAACAGGTTGGACGCCAGCGCGGTCCAGCAGAACATCGGCATCCGCAGCAGCGTCATGCCCTTGGTGCGCAACTTCAGCACCGTCGTCGTCAGGTTGATGCCCGAGACCAGGGTGCCGACGCCGGAGATCTGCAACGACCAGAGGTTGTAATCGACGCCGACGCCGGGCGAATAGGTCAATTCGGACAGCGGCGGATAGGGCAGCCAGCCGGTGCGCGCAAACTCACCGACCAGGAGCGAGACGTTGACCAGCAGCGCGCCGGTCGCGGTCAGCCAGAAACCGACCGAGTTCAAGGTCGGAAACGCCACGTCGCGCACGCCGAGTTGTAATGGCACGACCAGATTCATCAGCCCGATCATGAACGGCATCGCCACGAAGAAGATCATGATAGTGCCGTGGGCGGAGAAGATCTGGTTGTAATGCTCGGGCGGCAAGAATCCCTGCGAATGCAGGGCGAGCGCCTGCTGGCTGCGCATCAGCAGCGCGTCGGAGAAGCCGCGCAGCAGCATGATCATGGCGAGGAAGATGTACATGACGCCGATCCGCTTGTGGTCGACGCTGGTGATCCATTCTCTCCAGAGATACGGCAGATGACCCTTGACCACGACCCAGGCCAGCACGGCCAGGACGAGAAGGATGACCACACCGGCCGCGATCAGCGGAATCGGTTGCCCCAGCGGGATCGCATTCAACGTCAGCTTACCGAACATTGCCGACTGCGCTTTCCGGCTTCGCGGGGTTGGTGGTCAATTTCGGCCCAGGAGCCGGCGGCGTCTGTTGGCTTGCGATCTTTCCGAACAGTTCGGGATCACCCAGGCGATAGGTCATCGGCGTCTTCTCGATCGATTGTTCCGAGAGTTTTTTGTAGGCGTCGACATCGAGCACCTGGTCGCCCTGCAGGGTGGACACGGCCCAGCTGTCGAACGCCACCGGCGACACGACGTGGGTGTCGAACATCATGTCGGGAAAGCCGTCGCCACTGAAATGCGCGGAGATACCTTGAAGGGTGCCCTCCTCGTCGGCGCGCAGCTCCAGACGGCTGACCATGCCATTCATGGTGTAGATCATGCTGCCGAGCTGCGGGATGAAGAAGGCATTCATCACGCTGCCGGATGTCAGCTCGAACCGCAGCGGTGCGCCGACCGGCACCGTCAATGCGTTGACCGTCGCAATTCGCTGATCCGGATAGATGAACAGCCATTTCCAGTCGAGCGAGACCACCTGGATACGGATCGGAAATCCGGTGCCGGGCACCGGCCGTGCCGGGTCGAGCTGGTGCGCACCGATCCAGGCAACGCCGCCGAGCAGCAGCACAGTGAGCGCAGGGATCGACCACACCACCAGTTCAACGCGTCCGGAATAGGCGAATTCGGGCCGATATTCAGCCTTGCTGTTGGACTGCCTGAACCAGAAGGCGAAGGCAAAGATCGCACAGATCGTCGGCACGACGATCGCCAGCATGATGGCGACCGAGCCCAGCAGAATGGTCTTTTCGGCTGCAGCGATCGGCCCTTGCGGATCGAGAATGTTCATCGGCTATCCGGCCCTGGTCCGAGCCAGAACACCACCGGAAGCCGCCGGTTCCTAAGTTCCGCGCAAGGAACAATAGACTTGGCTGGAAATCGTCGGGTCGTGAGCGAAATCGCCTCGCGAAGAGATGGATGGCCCCCCAGGCGGCGCTCAGCGGCTCACGCGCCAGATCGTGCCGTTGCCGTCCTCGGAGATGAGCAGGCTGCCGTCGCGCGCGACGGTGACGCCGACCGGCCGGCCCCAGACCTCGCGGTCGTTGACGACGAAGCCGGTGACGAAGTCCTCGTATTCGCCGGTGGGCACGCCGTCCTTCAGGCGAATACGGATCACCTTGTAGCCGGTGCGCTTCGACCGGTTCCAGGAGCCGTGCTCAGCGGCAAACGCGTCGCCACGATACTCCGGAGGGAACAAGGTTGCGTCGTAGAAGGTCAAGCCGAGCGAAGCCGAATGCGGCTGCAGCAGCACGTCGGGCACGGTGATCTTGCCCTTGAGGTCGGCGCGCTCGCCGCGATGTCGCGGGTCCTCATTGTCGCCCATGTAGTACCAGGGCCAGCCATAGAACCCGCCCTCCTTCACCCGCGTGACATAGTCCGGCACGAGATCGTCGCCGAGGCCATCGCGCTCGTTGGTCGAGCACCAGGGCACCCCCGTCGCAGGCTGGATGGCGAGGCCGACGCAGTTGCGGATGCCGGTCGCGAACAGGCTCCGGTTCTTGCCGTCGGGATCGAAGGCGAGCACGCCGGCGCGATCGGTCTCGCCGCCCCAGGCCGCCCCGAGCGGATGGGACTTGATCCAGGCGGTGAGACCGCCCGCGGGATCTCCCAGGGCTTCGCCGACATTGCCGGCCGACCCGACCGAGACCAGCATGCGCTTGTCGTCCCGGGTGAACACGACATCGCGGGTCGAATGGCCGTAGCCGGCAGGAAGGTCGGCGATGGCCTGCAGCGGTCCGGACGCTTTCATGTCGCCGGCGCGATAGGGAAAGCGCATGACGCGCTCGGTGCTCGCGATGTAGACCCATTGCGGATCGCTGCTCGGATAGAACGCGATGCCGAAGGGATGGCCGAGCCGGTCGGCGAAGATCTCGCTTCCCGCGACCTTGCTGCCATCCTCGCTCGGGCGCAGCACGCGGACGCGCCCTGCCCGGGTCTCGGCGACGAAGATATCGCCATTCGGCGCGGTGCGGATGATGCGGGGCCCGTTCAGCCCCTCGGCGAACAGCGCGATCTTGAAGCCATCGGCGACCTTGGGAATGGCAGAGGCCGGCCGCTGCACCACGCGCGACACGTTGGCGGCCGAGGCGGTCGCGCCGGGCTTGGGCAGATCCTCGGGACGGATCAGCCTGACGGTGCCGGGCGTATCGGCCTGCCAGTTGCCGAAGGCGTCCTTGCCCTTGAGGACCGCGGGCTCGGCAACGGCGGCGGTCGCCACCAACATGCCCGTCACCGCCAGCCCGGCCACCTTCATCCGTCTCGTCATGCAGTCTCCTCGCGTCTCGAGCGGCCGGCAGCCTACCCCGTGCGCGGCCCGGAGATCACGCGCCGCGGCGACGTGACGCGATCACGATAGCGCGCCGAGCACGCCGCGCGTCGCCTGGTCGATCTCCTCGACATAGCGCCGGCGCGCGAACGACTCGGTCAGGAAGCCGATCACCTTGCGGCTGTTCTCAGACTCCAGCACCGCCAGCTCCTCGGCACCGGAATCGTCGAAGATCTTCATCGCCGTCTTGACGTTCATTTCGGGCAACAGCGCGACCTCGAAATATTTGGCGAGCTCGACCACCTGGATCTCGTCGGCGATCGAGTCCAGTTCGCCCGAGAACAGATCGGGCAAGGACACCAGCCCGCAATAATCATCGCTGTTGTTGACCACCACCACGGCCTGACGCGTGCCGAGCGCGAATTCGCGCCGGCAGGCGGCAATCGTGGTCGTGGTCGGCACCTTGGCGACGTCGGAGCGCATCAGGCGCTCGACAGTGAGGTTGCGCAGCCAGCCGACGTCATTGGCGCTGCGGATGGTCTCGCCGCGCAGATGCAGCCGCCAGGTCGAGAACGAATGGCCGAACAGCACGCGGACGCAGACCGAGGTAACGATGCAGGCGGCCAGCACCACGGCCGTGACGTCGACGCTGCGGGTCATCTCCAGCACCAGGAACGACATCGTCAGCGGCCCGCCGACGATCGCCACACCCAGCGTCGCCATGCCGGTCAGCATCGCGACCATCGGATCGAGCGCGCCGCCGAGACCGGCCATCGCGAGCAGCCCGGCGAACAGCTTACCCAGCAGGCTGCCGATGAACAGCGAGGCAAAGAAAAGGCCGCCGCGGAAGCCGGAGGCCAGCGAGATCAGGCAGGCGGCGAGCTTGAGCACGATGATGGTGGCAATGATGCCGACCGCCATCTCGCGATGCAGATCGAGCAGCATCGCGCCATGGCCTGCCGCCAGCACCTGCGGCGTCACGATCGCCATGGCGCCGACGCAGACGCCGCCGATCACGGGACGCAGCCAGACCGGGATGCGGACGAACAGCCGCTCCACCGCCGGCGAGGCGCGCATCACCACGATGCCGATGCCGGCGACGAGCAGCGCGAGCACGAACAGCGCGATGTATTGCTCGAAACCGACCGCACCGACCTTCTGGACTTCGAGGGAATACGGCGCACCGGCGAGATATTGCGAGGTCAGCGCGCCTGCCAGCGAGGCCGCCAGGATCGGCGCCGCGCTCCCGACGGAGTAGACGCCGACAATCAGCTCGCACGCATAGAACGCGCCGGTGATCGGCGCGCCGAACGCGGCAGCAATGGCGGCGGCGGCGCCGCAGCCGAGGATCAGGCGCAGATCGTTGCGGCGAAGCGTGAGGTACTGGCCGAGCAGCGAAGCGATGCCCGCTCCGATCTGGGTATAGCCGGCCTCGAGGCCGACCGAGGCGCCGGAACCGTTGGAGATCAGGGTCTGGCTGCTCACCACGATGCTGTCGCGCATCGACAGCCGCCCGCCGCGCAGCGCATTAGCCTCGACCGGATCGACGGCGGGCGCGATCTTCCAGCGCCGCCGCAGCCATTCCATGATGCCGAGGATGAGACCGCCGCACGCAGGCGCGACCAGCGCAGTGGCCGGATTGACCCAGGCATTGGCGCTGAGCCGGACGTCGATCGGAATGCCGTAGATGATCGTGTGGGCGAGCTGCGCGATCAGGCTCATCACTGTCACGGTCGCACCGGTGGCGACGCCGATCACCAGCGCCAGCGGTATCAGGTAGAATTCGTTGCTGCGCAGCAGCGCCCGCAGCCGCGTGACGCCACGGGCCGAAGCCTTGCGATCGATGATGTGCGACAGCGTCAGCAGCACGAGAGCCATTTCTTCTACGAGGAGGCCTCTACGTGGCAATAACCTGCTGCAATTTGCGGAACAAGCGCGAATTCTGACCTAACCGAAACGTGGTTGACCGGTCCGGAAAGTGGAACTGCCGCGGACCGAAACGACCGCGCCCGCTGCAACCTGTCTGCAGCGGGCGCCGATGGTCTTGATCGGGGAGACGGACGGCTCAGACCCGCTCGATGATGATCGCCGGAGCCATGCCGCCGGCCGCGCACATCGTCACCAGGCCGCGCTTGAGGTCGCGCCGCTCCAATTCATCCAGCACCGTGCCTATCAGGATGGAACCGGTGGCGCCAATCGGATGCCCCAGCGCGATCGAGCCGCCGTTCACATTGACCTTGGCGCGGTCGAGCCGGAGGTCGCGGATGTATTTCTCGGCGACGACGGCAAACGCCTCGTTGATCTCGAACAGGTCGATGTCGTCGATGCCAAGCCCGGCCTTGGCGAGCACCTTGCGGGTCGCCGGCACCGGGGCGTTCAGCATCAGGGTCGGGTCGTCGCCCATGTTGGCCATCGCCACCACGCGGGCGCGGGGCTTGAGGCCATGAGCCTTGGCGTAGGACGGCGACGCCAGCAGGATCGCGGCGGCGCCGTCGACCACGCCGGAGGAATTGCCGGCGTGATGCATGAACGAAATCTCGAGGCCGGGATAGCGCTGCAGGATCAGGCCGCGATAGGTCGTGCCCTTGTCATCGAGCGCGTAGTCGGCGACCACCGGGAAGGCTGGCTTCAGCCCGGCCAGCGCCTCGGCGGTGGTCTGCGGCCGCGGATACTCCTCGTGATCGAGCGCGAGGCTGCCGTCCTCGCGATGCACCGGCACCAGGCTGCTCTTGAAATGGCCGGCGGCGATCGCGGCCGCGGCACGCTTCTGGCTTTCCAGCCCGAGCGCATCGACGTCGGCCCGGGTGATGCCTTCCATGGTGGCGATGGCGTCGGCGCAGACGCCCTGGTGCGACTGCGGATGCAGCGCGCGCAGATGCAGGTTGCCGGCATCCATCATCAGCGGCCCCTCGCCGCGCCGGCCCTCCATCGACATCATCTCGCAGCCGCCGGCGATGACGAGATCCTCCTGGCCGGCCATGATCGAGCTTGCTGCGATGTTGACGCTGGTGATGCCCGAGCCGCAGAAGCGGTCGAGCGTCACGCCGGAGGCGCGGATGTCGTAGCCGGCATCCAGCGCCGACATGCGGCCGAGGTCGCCGCTCTGCGGCCCGCGCTGCGACGAGCAGCCCCAGATAATGTCGTCGACATCGCCGGTGTCGATGCCGGTGCGGTCGGCCAGCGCACGCAACACGGTGGCGCCGAGGCGCTGCGGATGCAGCCCGGCGAGCGCGCCCTTGCCCGCCTTGCCGATGCCGCGCGGGGTCCTGCAGGCGTCGATGATCAGCGCGTCGGCCATGATGTTCCTCTCCCTGTCGCGGCCGCCGCTGCGGCCGTCCTTGCCGCGTCGATAGCATTGCGCCGTCGCGCTCGACAACCATCGCAACTGCGCATCAGGCCTGAATCACCCTGGTCCAGCTTATTGAGCCGCAACGCTTTTCCGCGCCGTGGAACGAGCCTTCGCGCAGGAGATGCGCCGGTCCGCTGCAACACGACGTCAACGCGCTGACACGCTGCCGCCACGAGCAGCGCGCAGCTTTCACATATCTGCAAGCAGGGTGCGAAGACGTCGCCATAAGTCGATGGCCGCGCGAGGCAAATCGCCTGTCGCGTCACACGTGGATTGAAATGCCGGGAAGGATGCCGGACCGGTTGCGCGCCCGTGCGCCGATCGACCGCCATCAAGATATCCGTAAAATCATGGACAAACTGCAAACGCAGTCTGCCCGCCGATCATATTTGACGCGACGGCCCGAAGCTTTCATGACAGTGGCAGCCTTCCTCTGCGCCGCGATCCGCCCACGCCGGCGCCTACGACCCGACAGGACGTGATGATGAGCAGTTCGAGTTCGCCGGTTGTCGCGACCAGCACCCGCGACGGCAGCCGTGCGTGGTGGAAGGAGCTGTGGGTTCAGGTCATGATCGCGATGGCGGCCGGCATCCTGCTGGGCGCCGTGAATCCAGACCTCGGGGCGCAGATGCAGCCGCTGGGCGATGCCTTCATCAAGGCGATCCGGATGCTGATCGCGCCGATCATCTTCTGTACCGTGGTCAACGGCATCGCCCACATGGCCGACATGGCCAAGGTCGGCCGTGTCGCGATCAAGGCGCTGATCTATTTCGAGGTGATCACGACCTTGGCGCTGATCATCGGCCTTGCGGCGGTGAACCTGTTTCAGCCCGGCGCCGGCATGAACGTCGACCCCGCGACCATCAACTCCGCCACCATCGAGCCCTACGTCAAGCAGACCGCGGCGGTCGGCTTGGTGCCGTTCCTGCTCAACATCATCCCGCAGACTTTCGTCGGCGCCTTTGCCGAAGGCAACATCCTGCAGGTGCTGTTCATCTCGGTGATGTGCGGCTTCTCGCTGATCTGGCTCGGCGACCGCGCCAAAGCCGTCACCGACGTGATCGAGGTCGCCGGACAGATGATCTTCGGCGTGGTCAAGATCGTGATGTGGGCAGCGCCGCTCGGCGCCTTCGGCGCCATTGCGTTTACCGTCGGCAAGTTCGGCTTGGGCTCGCTGGCCAAGCTCGGCCTGCTGCTCGGCAGCTTCTACGTAACCTGCCTCATCTTCATCGCGGCCGTGCTCGGCCCGATCGCCGCCTTCGCCGGCTTCAGCCTGTGGAAGCTGATCCGCTACATCCGCGACGAGGTGCTGGTCTGCATCGCGACCACGTCGTCGGAGACGGTGCTGCCGCGCATGCTGGTCAAGCTCGAGGCGCTGGGCTGCGAACGCAGCATCGTCGGCCTCGTGATCCCCACCGGCTACTCCTTCAATCTGGACGGCACCTGTCTCTACCTCGCGACCGCGGCCGTCTTCCTCGCGCAGGCGACCAACACCCATCTCGACATCGGCCACCAGATCGGGCTGCTGCTGATCCTGCTGGTGACGTCGAAGGGCGCGGCCGGCATCGCCGGCGCCGCGTTCGTCGTGCTGGCGGCGACGCTGGCCGCCACCGGGACGATTCCCGTCGCCAGCGTCGCACTGGTGCTCGGCATCCATCGGCTGATGTCGCAGGGACTGACGCCGACCAACCTGATCGGCAATGCGGTCGCGACCATCGTCATCGCACGCTGGGAGAACGCGCTGGATTCGACGCGGCTCAAGCGAGTGCTCGACGGCGACAAGACGGCGTCCGATACGAATTGAGATGATCGGCGCAGACGCGAATCGGCGCTCACCGCATTGACGCCGATCAAACGATGCATGACCTAAAATTAATAGTTCTCTGCTTTCGCCCCCCTGCTGCGCTCGTTTAATGACGGCGCGATGGACGCGCACTGACCGCGCGGCATCGTCAGCGAAACGATCAGAAAATTCACGGAGCGAGCGCCTGCGGACAACAACCCGCCGCGCGACGCCATGGGCGGGACGATCATTCGGAGACGATCATGAACAAGCAGCTGCTGCTGAAACTCCACCGCTGGATCAGCCTGACCTTCGCGCTGCCGCTGCTCGTCATCATCGTCACCGGTTTGATCCTGTCGTTCGAGCCGATGGCGCAGGTCGCTGCCGTCAGGCCCGGGAGCGTCGATCCAGCGCGCGTGGTCGCGCTGATCAAGCAATTCGATCCGGACGGCAAGGCGCGCGGCGTGGCGATCGATGCATCCACGCAGCACGTCACGCTGCAGGGGGCGCCCGGCGCCGAGATCGACATCACGACCGGCGCAACT
The DNA here is from genome assembly GCF_051168495.1 of Bradyrhizobium oligotrophicum. GTDB lineage: Bacteria > Pseudomonadota > Alphaproteobacteria > Rhizobiales > Xanthobacteraceae > Bradyrhizobium > Bradyrhizobium oligotrophicum_A. The sequence continues at coordinate 493,766 of NZ_JBNPVB010000002.1, forward strand.
GCGGACAAGCCAGCCACGTCGAGCGTCTTCCTGTGGGCGCGCAGGACTCACGAGCACCTGATCGGAATTCCGGGTCTCACCGCGATCTCGACCGCAGCGATGCTGGTGGTCATGATCATGGGCATCCTCATGGGGCTGCCGCGGCTGCGCAACACGCTGTCCGGCTGGCACAAGGGCGCGGCATGGTTCACGCTGCCGCTGATCCTGCTGAGCCCGATCACCGGACTGTTCCTGCAATTCGGACTGACGTTCGCAGGCCGCGCGCCGCCGGCCGCGGCCAAGCGGATCTCGCTGCCGGAGGCGGTCGGCATCGTCGCCAGGGATCATGATCTGTCGTCGGTGAGTTCGATCGGCAATCGCGGCGGGCGGATGATGGCGCGGATCGTCGAGAGCGACGAGTTGCGCGCCTATGCCGTGACACCCGACGGCCTTTCCGCCTTGCCCCGCAACTGGCCGCGGCTGCTGCACGAGGGCAACTGGTCGCTGATCGGCAGCGCCGCCAACGTGCTGATCTCGGTGGTGCTGCTCGCGCTGCTGATCACGGGCGTGCTGATCTGGACGCAGCGCCGGCTGCGCCGTCCGAAGCGGACCAGAGAGCTTCCGGTGAAGCCCGCAGCGGCATCGCCGACGGCCTCGTGACAGTCACGGCCGCCTGGCCGGAGACCCCAGCGGACGCCTTGGCACGCTCTTCGGCGTCTTGGAACGCCCGCTTTGCCTCGTGCCACGGCGCCCATAGGCCGCGATGAAAACCTGGATCCCGCCCTCGAGCTGAGCCCGGTATTCGGCCGGGCTCGGGGCCTGCATCGACAGGGCCCACGTCAACGGCAACCGGCCCTGAATCAAGGTGAGAAACTGCGTTGCGGCAAGCCGGACATTGGGGATTTCGAGCAACCCCTGAGCCTGGGCCGCGCGCAGAAAGGCCGCGACGTCGGCATCACAGCGATGCGGGCCGGACCGCATGAAGGCTTCCGCGATCGCCGGATAGCGCGAGGCGCATGACATGATCAGCCGATGCATCGCGAGCCCCCTGTCGTCCAGGAACAGGGCCAGGAAACGGCGCGCGATCTCACGCATGTCCCGTTCGATGTCGATGGCACAATCGTTTTCCATCCACAGCGGTTCGCCGCCGCTTCGGCAATAGTCGTCGACCAGCGCCAGGAGCAACGCATCCTTGTCGGTGAAATGCGCGTACAGCGTTGCCTTCGACACACCCGCGTGGCGCGCGATCGCGTCCATGCTCGTCGTATCGAAGCCGCCCTCCAGGAACAGCGTCCACGCGCTGTCGAGGATCTGAGCGTGCTTGAACTCGGCGCGGCCGGCGGCAGCTCCCGTCCGGCCTGGGTGTGTAGGAGATGTGACCATCCCGATCCCTATCGTCAACGTGACTTGACTGCAGGCTGACACACCAAGCATGTTCCCTCAACGGGAACGAAACGGTTTAGTTTTATGACGAATCATGTCGAAATGTTTTGCGGCTGCCTCAGGCTGGTTCCGCGAGGGGGCGGGAAGTTCGCGCCGCTCGGTCTCGTCGGCTGCAGCGTGCTGCTCGCGTCCTGCGCCATGGGACCGGACTTCGCGTCGCCCGATGCGCCGGCCGCAACGGGCTATGTGAGCGAGCGCCGCCTCGCTGCCACCGCCAGTGCCACGACCCCGGGCGGCAATGCGCAGAACTTCGCAGCGGGAAACGACCTGACCGGCACGTGGTGGGCGCTGTTTCATTCCCGGCAGATCAACGCCTTCGTCGAGGAGGCGATTCGCAACCATCCGGACATCGAAGCGGCCCAATTCGCACTGCGCGCGGCGCGCGAGAACGCGCTGTCGCAGCAGGGCTCGCTGTTTCCCCAGGTGAGCGCGAGCGGATCCGCCGAACGCACGCAGGCTTCGACGACCCAGAACGGGGTGTGGCCCGGCCAGACCTCGCTCTACACGCTCTATGGCGCGTCGGTCAGCGTCAGCTATGCGCTCGACCTGTGGGGCGGCACGCGGCGCCAGGTCGAAGCGCTGCAGGCTCAAGCCGACTATCAAGCGTTCAAGATGGAGGCGACCTATCTGGCGCTCACCGCCAACGTCGTGACGGCAGCGATCACCGACGCCTCGCTGCGCGACCAGATTGCGGCGACGGAGGAGATCATCAAGGCCGAGACCGATCAGCTCGGCCGGATCCAGCACCAGTTCGACGTCGGCGCCATCTCCAAATCCGACGTGCTGTCGCAGGAGGCAACGCTCGCGCAGGCCAAGGCGACCTTGGCGCCGCTGCAGAAGCAACTCGCGCAGCAGCGCAACCAGTTGATGGCCTATCTCGGCCGACTGCCGAGCCAGGACCGCGGCGAGCACGTGACCCTGTCGGAGCTGCGGTTGCCGCGCAAGCTCCCGGTGTCACTGCCCTCCTCCCTCGTCCGCCAGCGTCCCGACATCCGGCAAGCCGAGGCCACCTTGCATCAGGCGACCGCAACGGTCGGCGTCGGCATCGCCAATTTGCTGCCCCAGGTCACCCTGTCCGGCAGCTACGGCGCGAGCGGCCCTGAACGACTGTTCACGCCGACGACCCTCGTTTGGGACGCAGCCTCGAGCGTCAGCCAGAAGCTGTTCGACGGCGGCGCGCTGTATCATACCAAGGAAGCCGACGTCGCGACCTTCGAGCAGGATCTGTCGCTCTACAAGAGCACGGTCATCACCGCGTTCCAGAACGTCGCGGATTCGCTCCGCGCCATCCAGTTCGACGCCGAGGCGCTGCGGGCCCAGGCCGCCGCCGAGAAGGCCACCGCCGACAGTCTCGCCATGGCGGTCGAGCAGTTCAAGAGCGGCGCCGTGCCCTACGCCAACGTCATCAACGCGCAGCAATCCTATCTCAACGCACGCGTCTCCCGCATCAAGTCGCAGGCGACGCGGTTCACCGACACCGCGGCGCTGTTCCAGGCGCTCGGCGGCGGCTGGTGGAATCGCCAGGACGAGACACCAGCGGCGCTGCCCCGCACCAATCCCGGCTATTTCGCCGGCCCCAATCGGACCATCCAGGAAGCGATGTAATGAAGAAGCGCATGACGATCATGCTGGCCGTCATGGCCGTTCTGTTCGGTGGCCTCTACGGTTTCCAGACCTTCAAGGGCATCATGATCGCCAAGGCGATCGGCGCCATGGCCAACCCGCCGCAGACGATCTCGACCGCGGTCGCGGCCACGGCGCCGTGGCGCTCCAACCTCACCGCCGTCGGCTCGCTGCGTGCCGTGAACGGCGCCGATCTGGCGCTGCAGGCCGCCGGCATCGTGCAGAGCATCCAGTTCAATTCAGGCGATACGGTCGAGGCCGGTCAGCAACTGCTGCAGCTCGTTGCGACCGACGACATCGCCAAGCTGCAGTCGCAGCAGGCCACCGCCGAGAACTACGCCATCGTCGTCAAGCGCGACGAGGAGCAGATCAAGTTCAACGCCGTGAGCCAGGCGACGCTCGACAGCGACCGCGCCAACCTGAAGAATGCGCAGGCGCTGGTGGCGCAGCAGAAGGCCATCGTCGAACAAAAGACGCTGAAGGCCCCGTTCGCCGGCCGGCTCGGAATCCGGTCCGTCGATCTCGGACAGTTTCTCAGCGCCGGCACCACGATCGTGACCCTGCAGAGCCTCGATCCCATCTTCGTCGATTTCTACCTGCCGCAGCAGTCGCTCGCCGCTATCCGGATCGGCCAGGACGTCGCCGTCACCCTCGATGCGTTCCCCGCCGAGCGCTTCACCGGCCAGATCTCGGCGATCAACGCCAAGGTCGATTCCACCAGCCGCAACGTCCAGGTCCGCGCCACCCTGCGCAACGACGCCGCCCGGCTGCTGCCGGGCATGTTCGCCAAGGTGGAGATCGCGACCGGCAGCCCCGAACAGCTCGTCACCCTGCCGCTGACGGCCGTTGTCAGCAATCCCTACGGCGATCTCGTCTACGTCGTCGACGATCTCAAGGACGGCCAGGGCAAGGCACGGCAGATGTTCGTGAAGAGCAAGCCGGCCAAGGGCGACCGGGTCGCGATCACCGAGGGTGTCAAATCGGGCGAGACGGTCGTGATCGCCGGCCAGCTGAAGCTGCGCAACGGCAGTCCGGTCAAGATCGACAACTCGCACGTGCCCGTCGCCGAGGCGGCGCCGAACGTCGTCGATCAGTAGTTCGCGCAAGCCTCCGACGTCAGAGCCAACATCCATGCGTTTCACAGATATCTTCATCCGCCGCCCGGTGCTGGCGCTCGTCGTCAGCGCACTCATCCTCGTGCTCGGCCTGCGCTCGATGTCGACGCTCGCGATCCTGCAATATCCGCGCACGCAGAACGCAATCGTCACGGTCAGCACGACCTATGCCGGCGCCGATTCCGACATCATCGCCGGGTTCATCACGACGCCGCTCGAGAACGCGATCGCCCAGGCCAACGGCATCGACTACATGACCTCGACCAGCGTGACCGGAGGCAGCACCATCACGGTGAACCTGCGCCTCAACTACGATTCCGGCAAGGCGATGACCGAGATCAACGCCAAGGTGAACTCGGTGCTGAACCAGCTTCCGAGCGGCACGCAGCAGCCGACCTTGACCTTGAAGGTGGGCCAGACCATCGACGCGATGTATATCGGCTTTGCCAGCGACGTGCTGGCGCCCAACCAGATCACCGACTATCTCACCCGCGTGGTGCAGCCGAAGCTGCAGGCCGTCTCCGGGGTGCAGACCGCCGAACTGCTCGGCGCCAAGAAATTCGCGCTGCGCGCCTGGCTCGATCCCGACAAGCTCACCGCCTATGGCCTGACTGCGACCGACGTGTCGACCGCGCTGTCGGGCAACGACTACATCTCCGGTCTCGGCACCACCAAGGGCCGCCTGGTCCAGGTCGACCTCGCCGCCGCGACCAACCTGCATTCGCTCGAACAATATCGCAACCTGGTCGTCAAGCAGGTCAACGGCGCCATCATCCGCCTGCGCGACGTCGCGAGCGTCACGCTCGGCAATGACGACTACGATTCAGCGACCCGCTTCAACGGCAGAACCGCGGTCTATATCGGCATCCAGGTGGCGCCGACCGCCAATCTGCTCGACGTGATCAACGGCGTGAAGGCGGTCTATCCGGAGCTGCAGCGGCAATTGCCGAACGGCATCACCAGCGCGGTGCTCTACGACTCCACCGACTTCGTGAATTCCTCCATCGACGAGGTGATCCACACCTTGGTGGAGGCGATCGGGATCGTGATCGTCGTCGTGTTCATGTTCTTGGGGTCGTGGCGCTCGGTGCTGATTCCGGTGATCGCCATTCCGCTGTCGCTGATCGGCACCTTCGGCCTGATGCTGCTGATGGGATTCTCCATCAACCTGCTGACCTTGCTGGCGCTGGTGCTCGCGATCGGCCTCGTCGTCGACGATGCCATCATCGTGGTGGAGAGCGTTCACCGCCTGATCGACGAGGGCGTGCCGCCGGTCGAGGCCGCGATCCAGTCGGCGCGCGCGCTGGCGAGCCCGATCGTCGCGATGACCGTGGTCCTGATCGCGGTCTACGTGCCCGTCGGATTCCAGGGCGGCCTGACCGGCGCCCTGTTCACCGAATTCGCCTTCACGCTCGCCGGCGCCGTCACGGTCTCGGCGGTGATCGCGCTGACGCTGTCGCCGATGAACTGCGCCTGGCTGCTGCGCCGGACCGAGCGTGACGCGACGACGCTGGAGGCGCGGCTGGTCCGCGCCATCGACCACGTCCTCGAACGCCTGTCCCACGGCTATCGCCGCGGGCTCGAAAGCGTGTTCGCGACCAAGTCGGTGGTGGTGGTGTTCGCGCTGCTGCTGCTGGCGATGATCCCCTGGCTCTATGTCCATTCGACCAGCGAGCTCGCGCCGGACGAGGATCAGGGCATCGTGCTGTCGCTGACCTACTCGGCGCCCTCGGCCACGCTGGAGCAGCGCCTGTTCTACGGCCAGCAGCTTTATGATCTCATCGCCGAGCGGCCGGAGACGCGCACCGTGTTCCAGATCGATGCGTCGACACAGGTGATCGGCGGCTGGGTCTTGAAGCCGTGGGACCAGCGCAAGGCGACGACCAAGACCCTGCAGCCGGAATTCCAACGGCTGCTGAACGGCATCGCCGGCGCGCGCTCGGTCGCGTTCCAGCCGTCACCGCTTCCGGGCAGCAGCGGCCTGCCGGTCCAATTCGTGATCGGCACCACCGGCGGGTTCAATGAGCTCAACGACGTCTCGCGCGAGTTCATGACCAAGGCGCTGGCGAGCGGCAAGTTCATCTTCCTCGACAGCGACCTGAAGATCGACAAGCCGCAGACCACGGTGGCGTTCGACCGCGACAAGGCCGCCGATCTCGGCCTCAAGATGAGCGATCTCGGTGGCGCGCTCGCGACCATGCTGGGCGGCAGCTATCTCGACTATTTCAGCCTGGATGGCCGTTCCTACAAGGTGATCCCACAGGTCAAGCAGAACGACCGGCTGACCGACTCGCAAATCCTGGACTATTCGATCCGCGCCAGCAGCAATACGATGGTGCCGCTGTCGACGGTGGCCCACCTCGAGCGCAAGACGGTTCCCGAGCAGCTCAATCACTTCCAGCAGATCAACGCCGCGACCATTTCCGGCGTGGCGATGCCGGGCGTGGCGATGGGCGACGCCCTCGCCGCGCTGAAGGAGATCGCCACATCGCTGCCGACGGGCTATTCGGTCGACTATGGCGGCGCCTCGCGGCAGCTCGAACAGGAGTCGGGCGGCTTCGTCACCACCTTCGTGTTCGCGCTGATCATCATCTTCCTGGCGCTGGCCGCGCTGTTCAACAGCTTCGTCGATCCCGTCATCATCCTGGTATCGGTGCCGCTGTCGCTGGCCGGTGCGCTGATCTTCATCAGCCTCGGCATCGGCGGCGCCAGCATCAACATCTACACCCAGGTCGGCCTCGTCACCCTGATGGGCCTCGTCAGCAAGCACGGCATCCTGATGGTGGAGGTCGCCAACGAGCTGCGTGAGAAAGGCAAGGACCGCACCGAGGCGATCATCGAAGCCGCGACCATCCGGCTGCGGCCGATCCTGATGACGACGGCCGCCATGGTGCTCGGCGTGATCCCGCTGATCACCGCCAGCGGCGCCGGCGCGGTGTCGCGCTTCAACATGGGTCTCGTCATCGCCACCGGCCTGGCGATCGGCACGCTGTTCACGCTGTTCGTGGTCCCCGTCGCCTATGCGCTGATCGCCCATCGAGGCACCGCGCACGAAACGACCGCTGACACCGCCGTGCCGGCCGCTCAATAGCAGGAAAAATTCTCGGTAAATCAGCAGCTTGTCTCAGCATCCGAGGTGTCTGCCCGATCCCCATTGACAAAAGACACACTGAAACGATATATCGTTCGTACGCAACGGAGATCATATCGTATGAGACATCACCATTGGACTTCCGATCGCCACGGCTGGGACGAGGAGCGCGAGCATCGCGGCTGGGGTCGTCATCGCCGCGGTGAGCGACACCACGGCTTCGACGAGGCGAGTGACGACGCTCGCCTGGCCGGCCGTGGTCCAGGCTTCGGCCGCCATCGCGGGCCGCGCCTGTTCGAAGGCGACGGCCGGCGCGGCGGCCGCGACGAGTTCGGGCGTGGCGGCGGCGGTCGCTTCTTCGGCCCCGGCGACCTGCGCAGCCTGCTGCTGTGGCTGATCGGCGAGAAGCCGCGCCATGGCTACGAGCTGATCAAGGCGGTCGAGCAGTTGGTCGGCGGCTCCTATTCGCCGAGCCCCGGCTCGGTCTATCCGATCCTCAGCCTGCTCGAGGACATGGGCCAGATCGAAGCCGCATCGGCCGAGGGCGGCAAGAAGCTGTTCGCGATCACCGACGCCGGACGCCAGGCCCTGAAGGACGACGCCGCCGCGATCGAGGGCCTGCTCAGCCGGATGCGTATCATGGCCCGCGCCATGGGGGGCATGCACCCGCCGGAGCAGGTGCTGCAGACCGTGCAAACGCTGAAGATGGCGCTGAAGATGCACCGGCCCGGTTGGAGCGAGGCGGAAGCGAAGCGCGTCAGCGACATCCTCAGCCGCGCCATCGCCGAAATTCAGGGCGACGACGACGGCGCGAGCTGACATCAGCATCAGCCAGGAGCGGATGCGTAGCAACCGGCATCGCGATTCATGTTGGCGCCGCACAGAAGCTGCACTCCCTCTCCCCGTTCTTCACGGGGAGAGGAGACGCCGCTACGCCGGCTCCAGCACCATCAGCCCCGTCGCCGTGTTGGAGATCGGGATGTGGTAGTTGGAATGCTCCTTGCGCACCTGCTCCGGCAGGGTCCCGCGTGCGACCATCCAGTTCAGCAATTCGACGCCCTGCGTGCCCGACAGCTCGACCAGCTCGGTGGTCGAGTACTTCGTCGCCCAGGCCGGATCATCGACCATGCTGGCCATGAACTTCTCGTCGAAATCCTTGTTGATGAAGCCGGCGCGCTCGCCGTCGAGCTGATGCGACAGGCCGCCGGTGCCCATCACCACCACGCGCTCGTCCTTCGGCCACGCTTCGATCGCCCGCGCCAGCGCCTGGCCGAGCTTGTAGCAGCGCGCGGCCGACGGCAGCGGCGCCTGCACCGTGTTGACGACCACGGGCACCACGCGCACCGGCCATTTCTGGTCCGGCCAGCACAGCGCCATCGGCAGCGTGAACGCGTGATCGACCGTCATTTCCTGGCACGTCACGAGATCGAAATCCTCCTTCACCAGGTGCTCGATCAGGTGCCAGGACAATTCGCTGTCGCCCTTGAACGGCGCGGTCTGCGGAATTCCCCAGCCCTCGTCGGCATTGCCGTAGCTGTCGGCGGCGCCGACGGCGAAGGTCGGCATCTTGTCGAGGAAGAAGTTCAGGCCGTGGTCGTTGTAGACCAGCACGACGACATCCGGCTTCACCTTGCCGAGCCACTCGCGCACATGCGGAAAGCCGTCGAAGAACGGTTTCCAATACGGATCCTGCTGCAGTCCCTTGGCGATCGCGCCGCCGATGGCGGGGACATGGGACGTGGTGATGCAACCGACGATCTTTGCCATGATGATTACCCCCTTGCCGCCAGAAGCTTGGCCTTGAACTGGTCCTTGGTGAGTCCGGTCTGCTGCGCGCCGATGTCCTGCATGTCGAGCCCGAAGATGCCGGCGAACTTGGCGAGGTAATAGGCGTTGCCGCCGGCCTCGATCAGCTGCAGCACGTTGCGGTTCTTGATCGCCGCGCGCTGCTGTTCGTTGAGGCCGTATTTGGCGCAATAGCCGTCCTCATCGGCCACGAAGGCCTTGCGGTTGGCGGCGTCGTTGAACGAGTAGCACATCTTGTTGAGCGCATAGCCTTTGCGGGCCTGTTCGCCGTCGAAGATGGTGGTGCCGGGCACAGGCTGCCGGGCTGACGTGGTGGACATCTTTGCCTCCCCTGATGGTGTTTCGAACGACCGCGCTTGATCTGGATCAAAGGCGGCGCGTTGCATGAAGCCAGTATCGCCCGATGACATCGCCGATAAAGGCCGCCCGACCGATCTGATCCATGAGCCAATTCGATCATTTGGACCTCGACGGCCATTTGCTGCAGCTGCTGCTCGCCGTGATCGAGGAAGGCTCGGTGACGCGCGCCGCGCAGCGGCTCGGCGTGACGCAATCGGCCGTCAGTCATCTGCTCGACAAGTTGCGCGCCATCACCGGCGATCCGCTGTTCGTCAAATCCGGCCGCGGCATCGTGCCGACCGCGCATGCGCAGTTGCTGGCGCTGCGCGCCCGCGCCCTGCTCGACGATCTCAGGAGCTTTTCGCACGCGGCCGCGTTCGAGCCGGCCAGGATCTCGGCGCAAGTGACGATCGCCGCCAACGACCTCCAGCGCGACCTGTTGCTTCCCTCCCTGCTCCGCTATGCCCGCGCGCAGGCCCCTGGCCTGAGCCTGCGCGTGATCCCCTCCGGCGCGCCAGTGCCGGAGATGCTGCGCGAGGAGCACTGCCAGCTCATCATCACGCCGCGGCCGCCCGAAGGCAGCGACATCCTGCAGAAGCGGCTGTTCGAGGACAGCTACCGGGTGTTCTACGATTCCAGCCAGCGCGAGCCGCCGCAGAGTCTCGAAGACTATCTCGCCAGCGACCACGTCACGGTGGTGTACGAGCTGCGCCGCCGGCTCGATATCGACGAGGTGCTGGCGGAGCGCGGCATCGTCAGGCGCTTCGCCGCGCAAGTCCCGGGCTTCGGCGGCATCGGCCCGTTCCTGCGCGGCAGCCGCATGATCGCGACTCTGCCGAGCCTGTTGCGCGCCTACATGCTGCGCGGACTCGCCGTCGCACCGGTGCCGGTCCCCTGCCCTGTCATGCCGATGTACATGGTCTGGCACCTGCGCCACCATGACGACCCGATGCACCGCTGGCTGCGCCAGCAACTCGAAATCGTGGTTGCGCCGAGCCTCGCCGCGGCCGCGGAGCACATGCCGGCGATGGCATAGCCGGACCGCAGGAGATCAGTCCGGTTCACTCCGGCGTGTGGCAGACCGCTTCGACATTGTTGCCATCGGCGTCGCGCACGAACGCGCCGTAGTAGTCGGTGTGATAATGCGGCCGCAGCCCCGGCGCGCCGTTATCGTGGCCGCCCGCCGCGATCGCCGCCTGATAGAACGCGTCCACCGTGGCGCGGTCCTTGGCACGGAAGGCGACATGGGTCGAGGTCGCGGCCGTCCCGCCGGTGCCGATCCAGAAATCCGGACGGCCGTCGCCGAAGCCGGCGTGATCACCATGGCCGCCGGTCTGTTCATTGGTGATTTCCATCATCAGGACATAGCCGAGCGGCGCTAGTGCGGCGGCATAGAAGGCCTTGGCGCGCGCAAAGTCGGAGACGGGAAAGCCGACGTGGTCGAGCATGACGATCCTCTCTTGTCGCGAGGAGGCAACGATAGGCCCGTCGCCCCGCAACCGCAACGCCATGCGAGATCAAGCCGCGAGAATGCGACGCGCCGTCGCAAGGCCGCTCGCCAGCGCCGCCTCGACCGTGCCCATGTCGCGGCCGCGATAGAGCGCCTCGCCCGAGATCAGCACCGGGCCCCCCTCCCATTGCGTCAGCACGTCCTGCGCATCGCGTGTCGCCAGCGTCGCATAGGAATAGGCGCCGCGCGCGAACGGGTCCTTCGCCCAGTCGATCGCCTGCGCTGCGACGAGCGCGGGCCGCAAGACGGTCACGGGCTTCGCGAAGATGTCGGCGAGTGCCGCAAGTCCGGTCTCGATCAGCATCGCCTCGTCGAGCGCAGCGAAGTCGCGCGTCGGCGGTCCGGCGAGCCATCCGGTCAGCACCGCATGATCGTTCGGGTGCTGCGTCCACCATACCGGCACCGCGGCGTCGGACAGCATGAACAGCATGTCCGAGAGATCGTGAGCCTGCATCGCCGTCCACCAGCGCCGTTCGAACCGCAACAGCAGCTTGATGACGTTGCCGAAACCGATGTCCGCACTCGCCGCCACCTGGCTGTGCATGGCCGCCGGCAGCGCGAGCGTCGGCAGCAGCGGCAGCGGCACGGTCAGAATGACGACGTCACCATGGTGGGTTCGGCCGTCGGCACAACGGACGACAGCCCGGTCGGCTGCGCTTTCGATCGCCGTCACGACGGATTGAAACACAAAGCTGACGCCGCGCGCGCGGCATTCCGCCACAAGATGATCCAGCAGCGCGCCATAGCCGCCGACGATGCGCGCCTGCCCGCCGCGGTCGCCGCCCATCCACTCGTCGCGCAGCGCGAACACGCTGGCGCGGTCGGGATCGGCGGCGTCATAGCCCTTGACCATGCCGAGCACGGACTCGCGCAAGGCCGCGAACTCCGCACCGGCGAAATGGCGGTCGAGCAGCGCGGTGACGGTCATGTCTTCGTCGAGCTTCGCCAGCACCTCGTGCAGCCGGCCGAGCTGCCGGTCGGCCGGATCGGTGTGCGAGGCCACGCCGTTGTCGACATGCCAGCGCGTGCCTTCGATCGGCTGCGCCGACAATCCGGTTTCGGCCAGCAGCTGATAGGTGACCGGCGCCTCGCCATGGATGAACTCCGCGCCGGCATCGGCCCTGTATGCGAACGCGCTCTCGGCAAGCGGATGGATGCGGCCGCCGCAGCGCTCGCGCGCCTCCAGCAGCGTCACCTTGCGTCCGGCGCGCGAAAGCTCGCGCGCCGCCATCAGGCCGGCAGCGCCGGCGCCGACGATGATGATGTGATCTTTCGTCTCAACCATGACTGGCCTGGGGCGGCAACGCGGAGCCGTTGGTGATCTTGTAGCGCAGCCACAGCGCCCCGCCTTCCAGCGCGGTGCTGCTTTCCAGCGTCATCGCCGTGACCGGCGCGCGCTGACCGGCCTCGCTTTCCGTCGAGTCGAACACGCTCGGCGCGCCCTTGGCGCCGTCGATCGCGGGGCAAAGCACGAGGTTGAACTCGTCGACCAGGCCGGCGCGGAGGAAGGCGCCATTGGCGCCGCCGCCGCCTTCGAGCAGCAGCCGTTTCACCCCGAGTTCGCGAGAGACAATGTCGAGCACCAGGGCCAAGTCGAGCTGCGTCTGCCCGGCAAAGATGTACGACACGCCCTCGCTACGCAGCCCCGCGAGATGCGCGTCCGACACCGCCTCGGTCAGCACGACCACGATCGGATCGCCGCCGATGTCGGCGCGGCCCCAGCAGATCTTGCCGTGGGGATCGAGCACGATGCCATGGGCCTTGGCGTCGCGCTTCACGATCCAGTTCTCGCGCGGAAAACGCTCGCTGGTCGTCGCCGGATAGGCGGTGCCCTTGGCAAATTCCTGGCCGGTGACGCGGCCGATCAGCCAGGCTTCGCCGCCGAGCTGCTCGTGCACCTGCTCGAACAGGTCGCCCGAGTTCTTCGGGCGCCAGCGGCTCGGCAGGGTGCGTCCATCGACGCTCGACGCCATCAGGCAGATCACCTCCGGTTTCATGCATCCTCCGTTTCGTCGCGGCCAAGTCACCGAATATGTCACGCGCGGCCTTGTCAACGAAGCGCCGCGCGTTTCGTTCGAACACGCCGGGCCACGTCCAGGCCGCTGCGAACCCCGGCGCTGTCACCCGGCGCATCCCTGCGCTAGGCTCGGCTGGAAACGGAGCAGCTCATGACAGGCGACATCCCGCCGCGCAAGCGCATCGCCATCGGCTTGCGCAACGCGGCCTTGCTGGCCGCGGCCCTTGCCGGCCTCGCCTGCTGCGCCGCCGGGACCTGGCAGCTCGAAGCTGCGCGGGCCCGCATCACGATCACACGGACCGAGGCCGGCACGACGCCGATGACGGTCTATCGCCGCGACGGCGCGGCGCAATCGCCGGTCGTCGTCATCGCCCATGGCTTCGCCGGCTCGCGCCAGCTCATGGAAGCCTATGCGCTCACCTTGGCGCAGGCCGGCTATCTCGCCGTCTCATTCGATTTCGAGGGCCATGGCCGCAATCCCACGCCGATGTCCGGCGACGTCACGCGCGTCGACGGCACGACGCGAAAGCTGATGGGCGAGATCGGCCGCGTCACCGACGCCGCGCTGGCGTTGCCGGGAGCCGATGGCCGGGTGGCCCTGCTCGGGCACTCGATGGCCTCCGACATCATCGTGCGCCAGGCCACGGCCGACCCGCGCATCGCCGCGACGGTGGCGATCTCGATGTTCTCCGAAGCCGCCACGGCGAGCACGCCGTGCAACCTCCTGATCATCACGGGCGAATGGGAAACGGCGCTGCGCCGGGATGGCTTGCGAAATCTGCAGCTCACCGACCCCAGTGCGCGCGAGGGCGACACGGTTGGCGATCCCGCCGGCAACGGCGGACGCCGCGCCGTGGTGGCGCCGGGGGTCGAACACGTCAGCGTGCTGTATTCGACGACGGCGCTACGCGAGGCGCGCGACTGGCTCGACCGGGTGTTCGGCCGGACCAGCAGCGGCCCGGTGGCCGCGACCGGCGGTCCGATCGCGCTGCTGCTCGCCGGCATCGTGCTGCTGGCCTGGCCGCTGGCCGAACTGCTGCCGAAAGGCGACGCGCCACCGCCGACAATTCCGCTGCGCAGTCTGGCGATCGCCACACTGGTGCCGGCGGTGGTGACGCCGATCCTGTTGAGGTTCGTCGAGACGCGCTTCCTGCCCGTGCTGGTCGCGGACTATCTCGCCGTGCATCTCTTCGTCTACGGCGCGCTGTCGCTCGCGCTCTTGCGCCTGCAGGGAGTGCGCTTCGGCCGCCTGGCGTGGGTCGCTGCGCTGGCGCTCGCCGCCTATGGCATCGCCATCTTCGGCGGCGCGCTCGATCGCTACGTCGCCTCCTTCATGCCGATCGCGGCCCGCGTGCCGATCATCGCCGCGATCGCCGCCGGCGCGGTGCCGGCCATGCTGGCCGACGGCATCGCCAACCAGGGCGGACACGCCGCGCTGTGGCGCACACTGTGGATTCGCGCCGTGTTCCTGGCCTCGCTCGGCGGCGCCGTCGCGCTCGACATCAAGCGGCTGTTCTTCCTGCTGATCATCATCCCCGTCATCGTGCTGTTCTTCATCGTGTTCGGACTGATCGGCGGCGCTGTCGGCCGCAGGACCTGCTCGCCGCTGGCCGAAGGCATCGGCCTCGGCCTGATCCTCGCGTGGTCGCTCGGCGTGTCGTTCCCGATGTTCCTGCCGGGCTAGCGCGCGAAGAGCCCGCGGGGCGGCGCATGGACAGCGACGCATCGCAATCCAGTCAGATGAGAACCAGTATCAGCCGCCTTGGCGCGCCCGAGGACAGCGGCACCTTCTCGGCATCGAGCAGGCGAACATCCTCGTGCGCGGTCACGCTGTCGCGCGCCTTGAGCTTCGCGGCGCGCCGCCGAAGATACAGCGCAACGCGCAGATCGAGCCAGATCCGGGCATGGAGGACAAGCTGGGTCAACTCGTTTGTCATCTCAAATACTCTTCGCAATAGCTGTCCGTGACGGACGTGGGCGCGCCCCTGCAATCCGGCGGGACCGGATTGCGCGGCACCAGGCGCCGGGAAAAATAAACGGCCGGCCCGTCACGGCATGACGGGCCGGCCGTGCGAAACTAATTCACGCCATGCGTCGACTTGATCATGTCGGCGGCGCGCTCGCCGATCACGACGCACGGCGCCATCGTGTTGCCGCTGGTGATCTCCGGCATGATCGACGCATCGGCGATGCGCAGCCCGTTGATGCCATAGACCTTCAGCCTGCCGTCCACGACCGACATCGCATCATGCCCCATCTTGGCCGTGCACGATTGGTGCCAATACGTGACTGCGGCGTTGCGTACGAAGCGCTCCATCGCCGCCGCATCACGCTTGCCCGGAAGGGCTTCGCGCTTGACGAGTCGGTTGAAGGCCGGGTCGGCGCCCAAGGCGCGGCACAGCTCGATGTTGGCGTAGGCTGCGGCCAGGTCGTCCGGATGCGACAGCGTGTTCGCCGCGATGCGGATCGGATCGTCGGGATTAGGCCCCGACAGATGCAGCGAGCCACGACTCTTCGGATGCGCGAGGCCTGCGAACATGGTCCAGCCATGCTCCGGCACGTCCGGTCCCATCGTCTCGGCGCTGACCACCGGAAACTCGACCTGACAATGGAACATGTCGGGACAGGCCAGGGCCGCATCGCTCTTCCAGTACAGCGTCGCTTCCGAGCCGCCGTGACCGACCTCCTGCGGCTCGCGATATTCGAAGACGCAGGCGAACGCGATGTGGTCCTGGTGATTGCGGCCGACGCCCGGCAGATGCTGAATCACCGGAATGCCGTGGCGCCGGAGTTCGTCCTCCGGCCCGATGCCGGATTGCATGAGAACCTTCGGCGTGTGGATGGCGCCGAGGGAAAGCACGACTTCGCGGTCCGCCATGAACTGACAGCGGTTCGACCCGCGCATTGCTTCCACGCCGACGACGGTGCTGCCGTCCAGGATCAGCCGCGTGACCATCGTGTCCGTCAGCACCGTGAGGTTGGGCTGCCCGAGACGCGGATGCACATAGGAGCGGTAGATCGACGAGCGCCGTCCATCCTTGATGATCAGATCGTTGATGGCGGCCCCGCCGCGGCCCTCCATCATGGCGCCGTTGGGACTGTCGAACGCCGGCAGTCCCAGCGATTGCGCAGCCTCGATCATCGTCCGCGCGATCGGCTGCGGATGAGCCGCGGGGCCAACATGGACCGGCCCGCTGGTGCCGCGGCGGCGCGAGTCGGGAATACCCTGCCAGCTTTCGATGCGGCGATAGATCTCCAGCACGGACTCGTAGCCCCACGCCGGATCCTGCGCCTCCGCAGCGAAACGCTCCCAATCATTGCGATGGCCACGGGCCCACACCATCACATTGATGCTCGAGCCGCCGCCCAGCACCTTGCCCATGTTGAGCGGAATGGACCGTCCGTTCAGATGCGGATTGGGCTCGGCCTTGAAGTCCCAATCGCGCGCCGAGCCGAGATTGAGCGGCCACTGCGCGGGGGTCATGACTTCAGGAACGTCATCGCTGCCGCCCGCCTCTAGCAGGAGCACGCGAACCGCCGGATCTTCTGCCAGCCGTGCGGCCACGACCGAGCCGGACGATCCGGCGCCGCAGACGATGAAATCGTATCGCCCCGAACCGTCTTCAGGCCTCGCCGTGGTGATCCGCAGCGGATCGTGGTCGCGGGTATTGGTCGCCATTCTCTACTCCCTCTCCGTTTAAAGTGGATTCAAAACATCCCCTGCGTGCATTTGCGGCCAGATGACACTTGGTTTCGGTATCCCTATGCCGCGCTGCGGGATTTGCTTCTATCAAATCTATCAATTATAGCAATAATGACAAATATAATAGTTTTGTGATCGAAATGACGCGCTTGCGATTGAACCCAAGCGGCTCTGGCGCGATCCAGGCGGGAGCACGGATCGTTCACGAGGGGCTGCAAACCAATTGGCCAGCCGATACGGTGCAGTCCATGGACAAGGACGTTTTGACGACATCCGAGGCAGCGAAGCTGCTGGGGATCTCCGTGCGCACGGCGCAATTGCTGATCGAGGGCGGCACGCTGACTTCCTGGAAGACGCCGGGAGGACACCGCCGCGTCTACCGCACCGAGGTCGAAGCGCTCATCGCCCGCACCAGGCCCGCCCCGGTCCTGGAATCCTCGCTCGTCATCGTCGTGTGCTCGCCGGACCGCCGAGCGGTCTACGAAACGATGCTGGCGGGCGTGCCGGAATGCACCGTCGCGATCCATGAGGATGCCCACACCGCGGCCTTCGTCATCGGCTCACGGCTGCCGGCCGCCGTGATCGTCGACCTCGATGACACTTATTCCGACCGGCTGGCGTTCCTGAGGCACATCGATTTGAATCCAGCATTCGGCTCGATCGCCGTTTTTGCGGCGGCAAGCGCGGACGTGAAGGCGAGCGGCGATCTCGCCGGCTTGAGGCGCGTGACCGTGACCTCGCCCGACCAGGTGGCGACAGCGTTGCATGGCGTGTTGCAGGACAAAGAGGCGCCGCGTGACATCGTCGTGGACGGCGCGTCCTTTCCGTTTGCATCCAATGAAGGCCGGCGTCTCGCGGCGCTGAAGCGCTCAGGCCTGGTCGACACCGCGCCGGAGGACGCCTTCGATCGCCTGACCTGGCTGGCGAGCCGCAGCCTCGGCACGCCGATCGCGCTGTTGACGCTGCTCACCAACAACCGCCAATGGTTCAAGTCGCGCGTTGGGCTGGACATGATCGAGACGCCGCGCAGCTGGTCGTTCTGCAACCACACCATTCTGCAGAAGGGCGTCTTCGCCGTGAACGACCTGGCCCGCAACGCCCCGTTCGACACCAATCCCGCCGTCGCCGGCGAACCGCATTTTCGCTTCTACGCGGGCGCTCCCGTCACCGATCCGGACGGCTTCGCCGTCGGCGCGCTGTGCGTCATCGACTACGAACCGCGCAGGCTCGACGCCGAGCAGGAAAAGACGCTGCTCGCTCTCGCCGCGCTGGCATCAGACGAGCTCCGGCTGCGCGCCACCGACCGGCAATTACGCTGGGCCTTGGACTCGCTCAACCGCCAGCACGAACGATCCTGACAACGGCCAGTCGCTCGCGCATGGTTTGCGTGACGAGGCTCTCCCGCTCACTCCCGATATGTTCACCCGTCCGGCGCAGCACGACGGCGCTGCTCCATGATATGCAGCTCGGAGAGGGAGCAGTCATGGCGAAACACCGTATCTATACAACGAGCTTCGCAAGCGTCTATCCGCTCTATGTCGCCAA
This sequence comes from Bradyrhizobium oligotrophicum, assembly GCF_051168495.1. GTDB lineage: Bacteria > Pseudomonadota > Alphaproteobacteria > Rhizobiales > Xanthobacteraceae > Bradyrhizobium > Bradyrhizobium oligotrophicum_A. The sequence goes on from NZ_JBNPVB010000002.1 coordinate 511,937, forward strand.
GGGCGAGAAGAAAGGGCGCACGAAAGCGGAGGTCGATCAGATCATCTGCTGGCTCACGGGCTATGACCGCAAGCAGCTCGAAACCCATCTGGATCGACGGACTGATTTCGAGACCTTCTTCGCGCAGGCGCCCGCGATGAATCCGGAGCGATCCCTGATCAAGGGCGTGATCTGCGGTGTCCGCGTCGAGGAGATCGAGGAGCCGACGATGCGGGAGATCCGCTATCTCGACAAGCTCATCGATGAGCTGGCGCGGGGAAAGACAATGGACAAGATCCTGCGCAAGTCCTGATCGTGCTCAGTCCTGCTCCTGCCCCGCCTCCGGCCGCAGCATGAAATGGCCGAAGGCGGTCGCAATCGGCTTGTCTGCATCGTCCTGCCAGGCGCGGGCCTCGAAGGCGACGACGCGGCGGCCCTGCTTGACGATCGAGGCCGAGGCGACGGTGTCGAGCGCTCGGCCGGATCTGAGATAGTTGACCGTCAGCCCGACCGGCTTCGGCGGCGCCGACGTGCCGAGATCGCGCATCACGGTGATGATCGCGGCGGTCTCCAGGAACGCACCGGTCATGCCGCCATGGATCGCAGGCAGCACGGGATTGCCGACGATCTGCTGCGAGAACGGCATCACCAGCGTGCCGTTGTCGGCGAGACGAATGCCGAGGCAGCGCGCGAACGGGCTCGTCGCGAACGGCCCCGCCGGATCCTCCGGCGCGTCGAGCGGCGGCGGCGCGCCGTCGAAGGCAGGCCGGTCGGTCAACATGTTGGTGCGATTGGCGCCGATCATGAAGCAGGCGGTCGCGGTGGCGACAGGCGCGCTCTCCTCGTCCTGATAGGCGGTGGCACGCACGAAGGCGATCGAGCGCGTGACGCGGAAGCACACGGCGTGTGCCTTGATGTCGAGGCCGGGCGTGGCCGGCTTCTGATAATCGATGCGCAGATCGAGCGTTGCGATCGCACGGCTGCCGTCGAGCGCGAGCTGCACCGCCATGCCGCAGCTCTCGTCGAGCATCGCGGTGACGACGCCGCCATGGATCACGCCGGTGTCGCTGTCGCCGACGAACACCGCACGATAGGGCAAGGTCGACCACGCTTCGCCGGGCGCGAAGCGGTCCATCCTGAGCCCGCTGATTTGGCCGTAGACCGAGCGGCGCTGCCGGATCGCCTCGGCGAGTTCATCGAAGGACGGAGATGCTGCATGGTCGGACATGGCGGGGATTTAGACCATGATCGCAACGGCGAGCGAAGTGTTTTTGCCGCCTCCGCGATCCCCCGCGCGAACGATCGAGCATCGATGCCGACGGCCCGTGATCGCCCACAGGCTATTCAGACGAAACTTCACAATCTATGATTGTGTTCACGATTCGCGACGCCATCCTGGTGGACTTTGTAGCTGGGCGGGGACGAAGCACGCGCATCCCCGCAAACCTACGTGTAGCAAATGTCGCGCGAACATGATGCGCTTAGAACATTCGCAACCTTAATATGGTCACAATGGTTTCAATCGAATCCCGGAGACCTGTCGATGCGCAAATCCACCACGCCGGATGTCCCGCCGAGCAGCGGGACAGCCTCTCTACGCATAGTCTTTAGCTTGGCGCTCGCGGCGAGCGCCGGAGTGATCTGGTGGAGCAGCGGCGGAGCCAAGAGCTTCTCCTTCGCGATGAGCGACTCACCCTCGCTGGAGACGCGCGTCGCCGCCCTGACATCGGAGCTCACCCAGCTCAGGGCGGAAACCGCCCAGCTGCGCGATCGCCAGAATGATACCTCCGGCGAGCTGATCCAGCTCCGCGCCAGCCTCTCCAGCGCCGAGACCGGTCTCGCGACGCTGCGCACCGCCGCTGACGAGACCGAGGTCCTCCGCCGCGATACGGCCGACAAGATCGAGCAGGAGCTCGCGATGCTGAAGCGGCAGACGATCCGCCTCCGCACCGCGCAGGAGGACACTTCGGTCGACTTGAGCAGCCTGCGCGCCGCTGCGGCGACGAGCGAGATCGGTATCGATCAGCTCCGGACGACCACGGGCGAAATCCGCCAGCAGGTCGCCCGCATCGAGACCGCCCGCGAGGCGACCAGCTCGATCGCCCGCCCCCACAAGCATCGCGTCCGGCGCATCGCGCGCGCCGCGGAGGCCGAGCCGCAGCTCGCTCAGCCATTGGTCGCGCAGTGGCCTGCCGTCGTGCCCGCGGGCCGGCATTGACCGCGCGCTGATCGAATTATCTGGACACGACCGACCGCGCCACTGCCGCGCGGTCACCCATGGCCCGGCAGCTACCACCAGCCCGGCTGCACCGGACGGTAATAGGTCGGACCGCTGCGCCGGCGCGGCTGGGCCAGAGGCTGGCCGTCCCAGCTGCGCTGGAAGAAGTTGCCGAAGCCGTCATCGGAGCCGTCTTCGCTTGCAACGTCGACATTCGTCGTCGGCCGCCGCGTGATGAATCCGCCCTGCGGCTGATTGCTCAGCACGGCGACGAACTCTGTGCGATAATTGGTCTCGCTCGACAGCGGCTCGTCGGAGACGATGATCGAGGAGCGCGGCACCGCCGTCGGCGCGATCCGGGCCAGCACATCTTTCGGAATGGTGATGCGGTCGAGCGCATCCTTGGCATCGTCGCTGTCATCGATCGTCACCGCGGTCCAGCGCAGCCCGGTGCCGGTCTGCGCCACCGCCGTGAAGATATGGGTGCCGAGCGGCCGGTCGGGATCGCGGATCGTCACCGGCGATTCGATCGAGGTATCGAACACCTCGCCGCCGCCATCGCGCGCCGGCTTGTGGGTGTTGCGCCGGACATAGAGCATCTGCGTCGAGCGGCTGATATAGACCGACACCGGCTCGGTCGCGAGCTTGGCCTCCTCGGCCGCCTTTGCGATCTCGCTCTTCTTGCCGGCGGCGGCCTTGGCGGCGTCTTTGGTCGTCGCGGCCGTTGCGAGCTTGGCGACCGCGTCCGACTTGGCGGCATCGAGCTGCGCCGCCGCGTCGGCCGCCTTGGTCGCGGCCTTCTGCCTGGCGTCGTCGGCCTGCGCCCTGGCCTGATCGGTGGTGGCCGCGGCGAGCTTCCTGTCGGCGAGTTTCAACTCGGCCTCACTGCGCGCCTTGGCCTGCTCCAGCTTGCGCAAGGACGCCTTCAGCGACTTGGCCTCCCGCTCCGCCTCCGCCGCCGCGGTCTTGGTCTCGCCGGCCGCCTTCGCCGCATCCTCGGCCTCGCGGCCGAGTGTCGCCGCGCGCGACGGCGCCGCGGCCATCGCCTCGGCATTCGGCACGAACAAAGCGGGATGCGAAAACTCGACCGGGGCCGCGTCGTTCGGCGCAATGATCACCCGCATCCCGATCCAGGTCCGGTCGAACAGCTTCTCCGCGAAGCCATAGGGCATGCGCACGCAGCCGTGCGAGGCGGCATAGCCGGGCAGCGGTCCGCCATGCAGCGCGACGCCGTTCCAGGTGATGCGTTGCATGTTCGGCATCCAGGCATCGTCATAGAGCGTCGAGTGATGGTCCTTGTCCTTCTCGATGATGGCGAACACCCCGGCCGGGGTCTCGCGGCCAGACACGCCCGTCGACACCGGCGCCCGCCAGATCCAGCCCTCGGCATCGTAGAAGGTGACCTTCTGGGTCTTGATCGAGACGATCGCCATGATCGGATCGCCATGCGGGCGCGGCGCCGTCGCCTCGGTCACCGGAGCCGGCCGCGCCTGCCGTGCGTCTGCTGCGGAGCCCGGCAGGGCCAACGCGACCAGGGTCGCAAGCGTCATCAAGGCAGGTTGCCAGCGCCGCATCGCTGCACTGGTCTGAGCCGCCGTGGATCGTGTCACCATGCCTTGTCCCGATATCCAATGCTGTTCCGCCCGCGCTGCGCCCGCGACGCATCACGATGTATACGCTCGATCATGTCTTGGGGTGAAGTGAGGCGAACCCGGTTCCGACATGGCGATCTGACATGGCGATGACATGGCCCATGCGATCCACGCGCGGATCGCGGCGGACGCATGACGGAACGATGGCGATTTCCGACCGCATCATTTCGCGAGACGAGGCCGCCGGCACCGACGACGCCGATCGCTCGGACCGCTCACCGCTCGTCGTAGCCGCGCCGCGCGCAATCGCGGGCGTCGTCAGCTTGAATGTGCGGGATGGAGTTCCCATGCTCTGACGGCAGGAAGCGGAACATCGCCGCATTCCGACGTTCGATGTTCAGCCGAAGGAAGCCGCGCTTGCCCGATCCCCGCGATTTTCACGTGCCGCAAACGTCCTACACCAAGGAGGATCTGCTCCGGTCCGGCGAAGGCGGCTATTTCGGCCCGGGCAATGCGCAGCTGCCGGCGCCGCCGATGCTGATGATGGATCGTATCACCGAGCTGAAGCTCGACGGCGGGCGCTATGGCAAGGGGCGCATCGTCGCCGAATTGGACATCACGCCCGAACTCTGGTTCTTCGAAGCTCTCTTCCGCGGCGATCCGGTGATGCCCGGCTGTCTCGGCCTCGACGCGATGTGGCAGATGGTCGGCTACTGGCTCGGCTGGTCCGGCTCGCCCGGCAAGGGCCGAGCCACCGGTGTCGGAGAGGTAAGCTTCCGCGGCGCCATCACGCCCTCGGTCAAATGCGTGCGCTACGAGGTCGACATGCGCCAGGTCAAGCGCGGCCGCCTCGTGCTCGGCATCGCCGATGGACGCGTGCTGGCGGACGGCGCGTGTGTCTACGAGGCCAATTCCATGAAGGTGGCGTTGACGACATCTTGAACTTTGCTGCGATCATGACGACAGCCTCTTCTCGAAGAACAGGTCCGGATATGGATCGTCGTTGAAGCGATCGATCTCGGTCCAGCCGGTCTTGCGATAGAGCTGCTGGGCTTCGGCGAGCGCGCTGTTGGTATCGAGCCTGAGCGTCTCGATCGACAGGTTTCGCGCGGCGGCTTCTGCCGCGTCCATCAGGCGGCGGCCGAGGCCGAGGCCGCGCGCCGAGGGCGCGACCCACAGCCGCTTGATCTCGGCGATCGCGCCGCCGCTGCCCTTCAGCCCGACGCAGCCGAGCGGCAGGCCGTCGGACAGGGCGACGAAGAACGCGCCGCGCGGGGCCATCATGTCCGCGGCATCGGGATCGCGCGACAGCGCGACGTCGTAGCCGCGCGCAAAGCGGCGCGACAGCTCGGCATAATATTCGCCGAGGCAGTAACGCGCCTGCTCTCCCTTCGGATCGACCGCGTCGATGCCGATGCGGTTGCGGCCGAGCGCGGCCGCGACCATGTCCATCGCCGCGAGCAAGGCCTCCGGCTGGCCGTGGCGCGCAATCATCGACGAGGCCTGCGCATTGGAGAGCGTCTCATAGGCCTCGAACTCGCGCCGGCCGGCGGCGGTGAGCCTGGCGATGCGGCGGCGTGCATCGTCCGGATGCTGTTTGGTGGTGACCAGCCCCTCGTCCTCGAGGCTGCGCAGCAGCCGGCTCATCAGGCCGGAATCGAGCGCGAGATAGTCGCGCAGTTCGGCGACGTCGCTGCGGCCATGGCCGATCGCGTTGAGCACGCGGGCGGCGCCGAGCGGCCGGCCGCGCCCGAGGAACGAGGTGTCGAGCGCGCCGACCTCCGAGGTGACGGCACGATTGAAACGGCGAACGCGGGAAACGGCATCGAGCATGATATCTGACTTAGGTCAGATAATATGCCCTTGTCAATTGGGTGGTAGCAGAGAGCCCCACTCACCGCCGTCATCATCCGCGCAGGCGGATGATCCAGTACGCCACCGCCTCTCGATCGATCACTGCCGTCTCTGGAATACTGGATGCCCGCCTTCGCGGGCATGACAGCGGAGCAAAACAAACGGCGACGTCACACCGCGGTGACGACACGCCTCGCGGAAGGCCGCGCCTGCGGCCACGCCGGCACTCCCGCCGACAAAAAGGACGGTCCAGCCGCCGGCCGAAGCCGGATGCCGGACCGCCAGGTTTTCCCCGGGAGGAACTCGATTAGTTCAACAGCTTGGCGACGTTGTCCTTGGTGACCAGGTCGAGGCCCGTGTAGATCACGTCAGGCACCTTCTCGCCCTTCTTGAGCGCGAGCAGCGTATCCATCGCCTTCTCGCCCATCTCGAACGGACGCTGGCCGGTCAGCGCGTTGGAGTAGCCGTCGCGCAGCAGTTCGAGCTGCATCTTCAGCGTATCAGCGACGACCAAGGTCAGCTTGCCGGCGTCGATGTCCTTGCGGTTCTTGTTGACGAAGGCCTTGTAGCCCTCGGGCGCGAACATCGGCCAGCCGCCGATCGGCACGATGGCGCCGAGATCGGGCGTCGCGGTGCGCAGATCGGACATCTGCTGAACCGCGAGCGCGGGATCGTCGTTGCAGAAGGTCGGCGAGCCCGCGACCTCGACCCACTTCGTGCCCTTCAGCGATTCGCGCACGCCGTCGACGCGCTCGGCCAGGTTCTTGGCGCCGGGGCCGCCCGAGACGATCGCGTACTTGCCGCCTTCCGGCTTCAGCTGCGCGAGCTGCTTGCCGAGCGCCAGGCCGAAATCCTTGTTGTTGGTGCCGATATAGGCCGCGCGCTTGGAGCCCGGCGCATCCGCATCGAACGTGATGACGGCGATGCCCGCCGCAGCCGCGGCCTCGATCGACTTGGTCATCGACGGGACGTCGGCGACCGAGATGGCGAGGCCGTCGACCTTCTGGGTGATGAAGTCCTGGATGATCTGCGCCTGGGTCGCCGGCTCGTGCTCGACCGGGCCCTTGTAGATGCACTCGACATTGCCGAGCTCCTTGGCACGCTTCAGGCAGCCGTCGCGCGCGACGTCGAAGAACGGATTGTTCATCGCCTTCGGCACGATGGCGAAGCGGTATTTGGTTTCGGCCTGCGCCGGGGCCATCAGGATCGCGAGCGACGCAACCGCATAGAGCAATTTCTTCATGGTGTTTCCCTCCTCCATGTCTATCCGTGATTGTCTGTGCCGGGCGCGGATAGACCTGATCAGTCACATCCCGGACAGTATCTCGTCACAACAGCCGCGAGCGGAGGCGGTCGACCAGCACGGCGGCGATGATGATCACGCCGACCAGGGTCTGCTGCCAGTAGGAGTTGACCTGCGCCAGCACGAGACCATTCCTGATCACCTCGAGCAGCACGCAGCCGACGATGGCGCCGAGCGGGCCGCCGAGACCGCCGGCGAGGTTGGCGCCGCCGATCACGGCGGCGGCGATCACGTTGAGCTCATAGGACGTCGCCATGTTGGCGGGCGCCGATCCCAGCCAGCCGGAGATGATGATGCCCTGCAGGCCGGCGGCGAGCGCGCCGATCACATAGACCTCGATCTTGACGCGGGGCACCGACACGCCGGTCAGCTCGGCCGCCTTCTCGTTGCCGCCGAGCGCGAACACATGGCGGCCGAACGCCGTGTGATGCAGCACCAGCGCCATCACCAATGCGAGCGCGACGAGATAGATGAAGGGCGCGGGCACGCCGGCCACGTCGCCCTGCGTCAGCGCATAGAAGTACGCGGCGTCCGGGCCGCCGGGGAAGCTGCCCTTGCCGTTGGAGACGACGTAGCAGAGGCCGCGCACGATCGACAGCATGCCGAGCGTGGTCACGAACGGCGACAGGCCGAGCATGGCGATGCAGACACCGTTGACGAGGCCGACGATCAGCGAGACGGCGAGGCCGGCCAGCACCGACACGATCAGGATCAGCCCTGGCACGTTGGCGACCACGGTCTTGCCGTCGGCGGCGAGATGCACGAACAGCGACGACAGCGGCAGGCCGGGCGTCGACAGGCTGGCCATCACCATCGAGGTGATCATCGCCGCGAAGCACATCATCGAACCGACCGAGAGGTCGATGCCGCCGGTGATGATCACGAAGGTGATGCCGAGCGTGGCGATCGCGATGAAGGAGAAGTTCTTGGCGACGTTCTGCAGATTGCCTTCGGTGAGGAAATAGGGACTGGCGAAGCTCATCACGACGATGAGCGCGAGCAGCGCCAAGGTGACATAGGCGGTCTGCGAGGCGAACAGGCCGCGATTCCACCATTTCGTGGCGCCGACATTGGTGAAGGTGACCTGCAGCTCGGGGGCCGTTTCCGGCACCGGGGTTTCGGACGGAACGGACATCACGCCGCCTCCTTGGCGCCGGTGATCAGCGCGGTGACTTCCTCGGGGCTGGTCGCGCCGACCGGCTTGTCAGCCTTCTTCTCGCCCCGCCGCATCACCACGACCCGGTCGCACACCGCGAAGATGTCGGGCATGCGGTGCGAGATCAGGATCACCGCAATGCCCTGCTCCTTCAGCCGATGGATCAGGCTCAGCACCTGCTCGACCTGGCGCACCGAGATCGCCGCCGTCGGCTCGTCCATCATCACGAGCTTGGCATTGGACAGCCGCGTGCGCGCGATCGCCACCGCCTGGCGCTGGCCGCCCGACATGTCCTTGACCAGATCATGCGGCCGCGTCTCCGAGCGCAGCTCGCGGAACAGCTCCAGCGCGCGCGCCTCCATGCCCTTGTGGTCGAGCAGCACCAGCGGGCCGAAATTGCGCTTCAGTTCGCGGCCGAGGAACACGTTGGCGGCGGCGGTGAGATTGTTGGCGAGCGCGAGGTCCTGGTACACGACCTCGATGCCGACGCTGCGCGAATCCATCGGACGATGGAAATGCACCTCGCGGCCGCCGAAATGGATGGTGCCTTGGCTCGGCGGAAAGTTGCCGGCGATGATGCGCACCAGGGTCGACTTGCCGGCGCCGTTGTCGCCCATCAGGCCGACGACCTCGCCGGGGCCGATCGACAGGTCGACACCGTGCAGCGCGCGGATCGCGCCGAACTGCTTGCCGAGGCCCTTCAGCTCCAGCACCGGTTGCGTGGCTGCACTCATGGCTGCTCTCTCACTTCCACTCGTCATCACGCGCAGGCTGTCGTCAGACATAACGGTTCACCACGCTTTCGAGATATTCCTGCCGGCCGGATCGCGGCTGCGGATCGAGGCCGGAATTGACCGCGCTGTCGGCGAGCTCGGCGAGCGAGCGGCGGCCGGCGAGGATCGCCTGCCCTTCTTCGCCGTCCCAGCCGGCGTAGCGCTGCGCCAGCGGCGCCGTCAGCGCACTGTCCCTCAGCATGTCGTCGGCGGCGATCAGCGCCCGCGCGCAGGCGTCCATCGAGCCGACATGGGCGTGCAGCAGATCGTCGGGGTCGATCGACTGCCGCCGGATCTTGGCGTCGAAGTTCAGCCCGCCGGTGGTGAAGCCGCCGCCCTTGAGCATGTCGTGGAACACCAGCGCCAGCTCGGGCACGTTCATCGCGAACTGATCGGTGTCCCAGCCCAGGAGATCGTCGCCGCGATTGATGTCGAGCGAGCCGAACACGCCGAGCGCCTGCGCCAGCGCGATCTCGTGCTGGAACGAATGGCCGGCGAGGATCGCGTGGTTCTGCTCGATGTTGAGCTTGACGTCATCGAGCAGATCGTAGCGCTGCAGGAAGCCGTAGCAGGTGGCGACGTCGAAATCATACTGATGCTTGGTCGGCTCCTTCGGCTTTGGCTCGATCAAGAGCGGACCCTTGAAGCCGATCTTGTGCTTGTGCTCGACGACCAGCGAGACGAAGCGGCCGAGCTGGTCGAGCTCGCGCTTCAAATCGGTGTTGAGCAGGGTCTCGTAGCCCTCGCGGCCGCCCCACAGCACGTAGTTCTGCCCGCCCAGCCGGTGCGTGACCTCGAGCGCGGCGCGCACCTGCCCCGCGGCATAGGCGAACACGTCCGGATCGGGATTGGTCGCGGCCCCCGCCATGTAGCGGCGATGCGAGAACAGGTTCGCCGTGCCCCACAGCAGCCGCACCTTGGCCGACGCCATCTTCTGCTCGAACAGGTCGGCGATGGCGTTGAGGTTCGCAACCGACTCCTTCAGCGTCGCGCCTTCCGGCGCCGCGTCGGCATCGTGGAAGGTGAAGAACGGCACGTCGAGCAGGCGGAACAGTTCGAACGCGACGTCGGCCTTGGCGCGCGCCATCGCCATCGCGTCGTCGCCATGCTGCCACGGCCGCAGGAAGCTCTCACCGCCGAACGGATCGCTGCCCGGCCAGCACAACGAATGCCAGTAGCAGACCGCGAAGCGCAGATGATCCTCCATCCGCTTGCCCCTGATGATCCGGTCCTTGTCATACCAGCGGAACGCCAGCGGGCTGCGCGACTCCGGGCCGCCGAAGGCGATGGTCGCGCCGGTCTGGAAGAAGGGAGCCTGGACGTTCACGATGCTTACTCCTTGAGAGCCGGATAGAGCTGGCGCCAACGCGCATAGGCGATGTCGTATGCCTCGCGCTGCGCGGCGCGCGGTTCGAAACTCTGCAGCCGCTGCGGCTTGCGGCAGACGTCGGCGGGCGCCGCGCCGGTCGCAGCGAGACGGCCGAGCCGTGCGGCGCCGATGGCGGCGCCGACCTCGCCCTCCTCGACGCGGTGCACGGTCACGCCGAGCACGTCGGCCATGATCTGCGCCCACAGCACCGAACGCGAGCCGCCGCCGACGAGATCGAGATCGCGGATCTCATGCGCGCTGCGGCCGAGCGCCGTGAGCATGTCGCGGGCGGCGAACGCGACGCCTTCCAGCACCGCCTGCACGAGATCGCTCCGCGACGCCGCGCTGCGCAGGCCGACGAAGGCGCCGCTCGCTTGCGCGTCGTTGTGCGGCGTGCGCTCGCCGTCGAGATAAGGCAGGAACTGCACCGGGCTCGGGCGCTCGACGCGCGCGCCGAGCGGCGCCAGCAGCGCGGCCTCGGGCGCCTCCAGCACGTGCGCCAGCCAGGACAGCGACGCCGCCGCCGACAGCATCACGCCCATCTGGTGCCAGAGCCCGCCGAGCGCATGGCAGAAGGCGTGCACGGCGGCTTCCGGCGCCGGCGCGAAGCGGTCGGTCACGCGGAACAGCACGCCGGACGTGCCCAGCGACAGGAACGCATCGCCGGGCGTGATGGCGCCGAGCCCGATCGCGCTCGCGGCGTTGTCGCCGGCGCCGCCGGCGATCACGACCTCGCCGCTCATGCCCCAGCGTTGCGCCAGGTCGCGCGACAGCACCGCGCTGGGCTCGCTGCCTTCGACCAGCCGCGGCATGTGACCGATGTTCAGGCCGGTCGCATCCAGCAGCGCCTCCGACCAGCGCCGCGCGCCGACATCGAGCCACAAGGTGCCGGCGGCATCCGACATGTCCTCGACCATCTCACCGGACAGCCGATAGCGCACATAGGCCTTCGGCAGCAGGATCTTGGCGACGTCGGCAAAGATCTTCGGCTCGTGCTTGGCCACCCAGACGAGCTTCGGCGCGGTGAAGCCGGGCATCGCGAGATTGCCGGCGATCGCATGCAGTTGGGGACAGTGCCGTTCCAGCTCGGCGCATTCTGCCTGCGAGCGGCCATCGTTCCACAGGATCGCCGGGCGCAGCGGCCGGCCCTCGCGATCGAGCAGGGTCGCGCCATGCATCTGGCCGGACAGGCCGATGCCGCGCACCGCAGCCAGCTCGTGCGGATGGCTGCGAGCGAGATCGTCGACCGCGCCGATGACAGCCGCGACCCAATGATCCGGATTCTGTTCGGACCACAGCGGCTGCGGATGCGCCAGCGACAGCGGACGCGAGGCGCTCGCGACCAGCGCGCCCGCCTCGTCCTCCAGCACGGCCTTCACGCCGGATGTGCCGACATCCAGTCCCAGAAACACTGCTCATCCTCCCACACGGGCCGCCGGTCGTGGGCGATCTGCGTCGCCTCGAAACCAGCGCCCTGCTCTTCTTTCCCTCCGTGACGGCTCCGGCCGCGTCAGCCGCGGCCGTCCGCTCACGGCAGATTGTCCCGCATCACGATGTCGATGCGGATGGCTTCCTGCTCGCTCAGGATCGGCTCGCCACGCGAAAGCGCCAGCAGCACCCGCACCGCCGAGCGCGCCTCGTGTCCCGGATTCTGCGAGATCGCCGCATCCATCACGCCGTTCAACAGCAGCTTGCGCGTCACCGCGGTGACGTCGTGCCCGACGAAGGCGACGTCCCCGGCGCGCTTCGCGTCGGTCAGCGCCTTGGCGACACCGGCCGTGCCGGCGCCGACATTGTAGAGACCAATGATGTCGGAATGCTCGGCCAGCAGCCCGCGCATGAGGCGCTCCGAGCGATCATCCGCATCATGCCCCTCGACGACGGGCAAAACCTCGAGTTGCCGAAACTCGGCCGCCAGCACCTGGGTGAAGCCGAAGATCCGCTCGGCATGGTCGCGCAAGCCCTGCGAGCCTGCCATGATCGCGATCCGTCCCGGCCGGCCGCCGGCGAAGCGCCCGATCAGCGCGCCCGCGGTGCGGCCGGCGGCGATGTTGTCGATGCCGACATAATGGTGCCGTCGCGACGACGGCACGTCCGACACCAGCGTCACCACCTTGGCGCCGGCCTCGACGAGATCGTTGATCGCAGCGCGCACGCTCGGATGATCGAGCGCGACCACGGCGACGCCGTCGACACGCCCGACAAGATCGTCCAGCTTGCCGGCCAGCACGGCCGGATCGAACACGTCGGTCGCGGCGACGTCGACCGACACCCGGCGCGCGGCCATCCAGGCCGCCAATTCGCCGAGATGCGCCTGGATCTGCTGCATGAACGGGTTGATGCCGGACGACATCACGAAAGCGAAGCGCCGCGAGCGTGCGCGGGCGAGTTCGGAGGCCGCCGCATGCGGCTGGAACGCGCTGCGCGCCATCGCCTCCTTGACGCGCTGCACCGTGTCCGGGCGCACGCCCGGCCGGTTATGCAGCACGCGGTCGACGGTGGCCAGGCTGACGCCTGCCTGCCGCGCGATGTCCCGCAATGTCAGCGGCGCGTTCATGGTCCTCCCCTTTGGGTTGAGGAACTTAGCGCGATTTTTGAGGTACGCAACTCATTTCTGAGGGCCGACGTGAAAGCGAGCAGGCCGAGGGAGTGGAACTGCGCCGGACAAACCGCGCCTAGTCGATCCTCTGCCCGCCCGAGACGCCCGAAATGCAGCACGGATTGGCGCGCGCCCGCGGCACCACGCGCTTCAGCCAGCACCGCCCCGGCGGCTGCTGCAGCCCGCGCCAATGGGTCGGCGGCTTGACGTAGGTCCAGGCGCGACACCGCGGCCGTTCTCGGTTGCAAGTCTGGCGGCAGGCCTGCGCATCCTCGAACGTCTCGAAGCTGCGATAGTCGCCGCCGGGCCGATCGATGCTGGTGGAGAAGGCGTCCTGCGCTGAGACCGGCGGCGCCATTCCCGAGGCGACCAGCAATGCCGACACGACCATCAAGTGACGAAGATGCATGGCGTCCTCCCGTCAACTTACACGCTTGAATAGAATGCGCCTCCGCGCCGATTGTCAAACGGCACGCCGCGCGATCACGACGCCGGACCTGCGATCGATCTCCGGGCAGACCCGGCGGCGCGCCGCACAGCCAGAAGATATTTCCGCTTTCCAGAAGATTTTACTTTCGCTTTTTCGGAAAGTATGCTTATCTCCCGCCATCCCGCCTCAACGAGAGGGGCGTTGCGCGCGATCGTCACGACACGCGAGGCGGGGATGCGGTGGCCGCGAGGGTTCGCAGCAGGCCCGATGAGGGCATGCGGACGAACGATCCCTTGCGGACGTGAAGTCGCAGCGTCCTGACACCCCGAAGCTGGTGTTACGTTCGCGACGGCGCCAACGCGCCTTGCGGATCATGGTGGCCAGAAAGCCCGGCGCACCAGGGAGACTGCGTATAAGCGTGAGACCATCGCGCAGGGAATGCCGGTTGTCGGCTTTGCCTGTGGTACCTGCCGCCTGCATTTTTTTAAGCAGGCGGGCCATGGGTGAGGCCTTCACCCGGCATTCCCTGCGCCCTCTCATTGTTCGCGAGGGTCATGTTCGATGCACGACTCGGGCGCGAGGCGCCGCGAGATCGCGATGTCATATTCCGTGCTGTTTGAGCCGTGAATCCAAGCGACGCTGCCGCAGGGTGGGCAAAGCAGCCGCCCGCAGGGCGGTCGCGTGCCCACCATGCACCCGCGCAATCGGAGGCAATGGTGGGCACGGCGCGCGAAAGAGCGCAGCAGACGACGCAGCTTGGCGCGCCTTTGCCACACCCTACCGATCGCTGCGTCAGAACGGCAATCCCACATAGTTCTCCGCCAGCGACTGCTGCGCGGCCTCGGAGGAGAACAGATAGGCGAGCTCGGTGTCCTGCAGCCTGTCGTCGTAGGACAGCCGGTCGGGGAAGCGATGCAACAGCGTCGTCATCCACCAGGAGAAGCGCTGCGCCTTCCAGATCCGCGCCAGCGCGCGCTGCGAATAGCCGTCGATGCCCTTGTCGTCACCGTTTTTGTAGTGATCGAGCAGCGCGTGGTAGAGATAGTAGATGTCGGAGGCGGCCGAGTTCAGCCCGCGCGCGCCGGTCGGCGGCACGATGTGGGCGGCGTCGCCGGCGAGGAACAGCCGGCCGTAGCGCATCGGCTCAGCGACGAAGCTGCGCAGCGGCGCGATGCTCTTCTCGATCGACGGCCCGGTGATCAGCTTCTCCGCGACCTCGCCCGGCAGGCGGCGCTTCAGCTCCGCCCAGAACGCGTCGTCGCTCCAGTCCTCGACCTTGTCGGAGAGTGGCACCTGGACATAGTAGCGGCTCAAGACCTGCGAGCGCAGCGAGCACAGCGCGAAGCCGCGCTCATGCTTGGCATAGATCAATTCCGGCGACACCGGCTTGGTGCGCGACAGCACGCCGAGCCAGCCGAACGGATAGACCCGCTCATACTCCGTCAGCTTGTCCTGCGGGATCGATTTGCGGCTGACGCCATGGAAGCCGTCGGCGCCGATGATGTAGTCGCAGTCGACGCGGATGACCTCCTCGCCGCTGCGATAGGTCACATAGGGTTTGTCGGAGGCGATGTCGTGCGGGGTCACGTCGGCCGCGTTGTGCACGACCTTGCCGCCGAGCTTGTCGCGGGCCTCGTAGAGATCGCGCGTCAGTTCGGTCTGGCCGTAGACCATCACCGAATTGCCGCCGGAATATTTGTGCAGATCGACGCGGTCGAGCCGGCCGTCATGGGCGATGTAGAAGCCGTGATGAATCTCGCCCTCGCGGTCCATGCGCTCGCCGCACTGCGCCTCGCGCATCAGCTTGGCGAAGCCGTGCTCGAGCACGCCGGCGCGGATGCGCGACAGCACGTAGTCGCGGCTGGACTTCTCCAGGATGATCGTATCGATGCCCTGCAGGTGCAGGAGCTGCGACAGCATGAGGCCCGAAGGGCCGCCGCCGATGATGCAGACTTGGACTTTCATGAGGCATCTCTCCCGGATTCGCGCAGGCAGGTTTGTTGGGTTTGCTTTTCGGTCGCAAATTTTACCAAGAAACAGGCCGAGTCACTTGGATGGACGCAGCATTCTCTTGCACTTTTCCGACACCATGCCGCGGCGCAAAAAGCATGGCACAACGGTATCGGACGCTGCCGATCAGCGCACCGCCGGCGCGGCGCCGTCGTCGACGCCCATCGCGCGCCGGTAGTCACGCGGGCTCGCCCCGGTGTGGCGCTTGAAGAAGCGGCAGAAATAGGCGGGGTCCTTGAAGCCGAGTTCGAAGGCCAGCTTCGACACCGGCGCTGCAATATAGGTGAGCCGGCGGCAGGCTTCGCGCGCCAGCCGCGCATGGACGATGTCGAGCGCCGACTGGCCGGTCTCCGCCCGCGTCAGCCGGTTCAGCCGCTCGGGCGTCATGCCGAGGTCGTCGGCATAGCGCGCCACCGACCAGTGATCGCGATGGTGCGCTTCGACCAGCACGATGAAGCGGGTGAACAGCGCCGCCTGCCCGCTGCCGCGCCGCGCGCCCTGCGACTGCCGCGCGCTCTGCTGCGCCAGCCGCCAGACGATCGAGCGTCCGAGCCAATGCGGCACCGGCGAGGCCGCGGAATCGGCGGCGGCGAACTCGTCGGCGAGGTCGGCGAACAGCGCGCCGATCCGGCTGGTCGCGACCGCCGTCGGCTCCAGGTGCAGGATTTGCGCTGCGGCGAACAGATCGCGCAGCGCCTCGCCGGTCGCCGGCACGTCGCCCTCGACGACCGCGCGCGGATTGAAGGTGAGGACATGGCCGTCGGTATCGCGCGAGAAGCGGAAGGCATGGACCACGCCGGGCGGAATGATCACGGCGACCGGGCCGGTGCAGCGCGCACGGCTTTCGTCCAAGGCGATCTCGGCCGGGCCCGAGGCCACCCAGAGGATCTGGTGCAGCCCCTGATGCGTATGCGCCTCGATCTCCCAGCGGTACAGCCGGCTGCGCACCTGGATCGGCTCGATATGCAGCATGTCCGGCTGCGCGGCGGACGCTTCGCCGTACAGCGCGAACGCGGGGATCGAGGGCTTGGTGCGAAACCGCGGCATGACCGGCAGCTAAACCCGAATGCCGGAAAAGTACAAGTCTTGACCGGCGTTCGTGTCTCACGCCGCGGCAAAGGCTCGGCTAGACCAGGAGCAAGAACAACAAAGATCAAACACGCAATGGAGAGGAGGCCCATGATGTTCACGTTCGACCCGTATTCGCCTGCGGTCGATGCCGACCCGTTCCCGTTCTACAAGACCTTGCGCGACGAGCATCCCTGCTTCTGGAGCCAGCAGGCCCAGATGTGGATCCTGTCGCGCTACGCCGACATCGTCTCGGCCGGTTCGAACTGGCAGACCTATTCCTCGGCCAAGGGCAACCTGATGACCGAGCTGCCGAACCGCGCCGGAGCGACGCTCGGCACCACCGATCCGCCGCGCCACGACCGACTGCGCGGCCTCGTCCAGCACGCCTTCATGAAGCGCAACCTGGAGAGCCTGTCCGGGCCGATCCGCGACATCGCGCGTGCCAGCGCCGAGGCGCTGCGCGGCCAGGAGCGCTTCGACTTCATCGAGGCGTTCTCCTCGAAGTTCACCGTGCGCGTGCTGTTCGCCGCCCTCGGCCTGCCGCTCGGCGACGAGCAGACGGTGCGCGACAAGGCCGTGCTGATGGTGCAGAGCGATCCGGTCAGCCGCGCCAAGGGACCGCAGCACATCGCCGCCTACAACTGGATGCAGGACTACGCGGGCGGCATCATCGCCGAGCGCCGCGCCCGGCCCCAGAACGATTTGATCTCGCATTTCAGCATGGCCGAGATCGACGGCGACAAGCTCGACGAACGCGAGGTGCTGCTGACCACGACCACGCTGATCATGGCCGGCATCGAATCGCTCGGCGGCTTCATGTCGATGCTCGCGTATAATCTGGCCGACCACGCCGACGCGCGCCGCGCCGTCGTCGCCAATCCCGATCTGCTGGCGGACGCAGTCGAGGAATCCTTGCGCTTCAACACCTCGGCGCAGCGCTTCCGCCGCTGCCTGCAGAAAGACGTCACTCTGCACGGCCAGACCTTGCGCGAGGGCGACTTCGTCTGCCTCGCCTATGGCTCCGGCAACCGTGACGAGCGGCAGTTCGCCAACCCGGATGTCTACGACATCACCCGCAAGCCGCGCGGCCATCTCGGCTTCGGCGGCGGCGTGCATGCCTGCCTTGGCTCGGCGATCGCCCGCATGGCGATCAAGATCGCCTTCGACGAGCTGCACAAGGTCGTCCCCGACTATCGCCGCACCCAGGAGCAACTGCCCTGGATGCCGTCATCGACCTTCCGCAGCCCGATGTATCTTGAGCTGACGGTGCATTAGTTGCGACAGCGGTCGGAGAAGCGGGAAGACAGTTGTTGCGTCTCCGCATCTACAAAGTCTCGCCCACGACAGAGGACGAGACAGCAAGAAACAGAACCCGAGAGAAAGAGAGAGAAGAATTGCGCGGCGAAGACGGTGCACCCTCTCCCCTTGTGGGAGAGGGTGGATCGCATGAGCGCAGCGAATGCGAGCCGGGTGAGGGGTCTCTCTCCACGAGTTCCCGTGCGGAGAGAGACCCCTCACCCGCCTCCGATGCTTCGCATCTCCGGCACCCTCTCCCACAAGGGGAGAGGGTGCACCGAGTGCTTGGCTATGGACCGACTTAACTAACATCAAACAGCGTTGTAGGAGGACACCGACAGGCCCGTATGACCGAGCCCATCAGATGCTCAAACAAGCGTCCCCAGGTCAGCCGCGTTGAAGCCCTTCAGCCCGGCCTTGTCGCCCGACTTGATCTTGGCGACCCAGTCGGCATCGCTGATCAGCGCGCGGCCGACGGCGATGAGGTCGAACTCGTCGCGCGCCATGCGCTCCAGCAGCGCATCGAGATCGGCTGTCGTCGACGGCTTGCCGGCGAACGCCGAGAAGAAGTCGCCGGCAAGGCCGACCGAGCCGACGCTGATGGTGGCCGCGCCCGTGATCTTCTTCGCCCAGCCGGCGAAGTTCAGCCCCTTCTCGCCGTCGATCTCCGGGAATTCCGGCTCCCAGAAGCGGCGCTGCGAGCAGTGCAGGATGTCGACGCCGGCATCCACCAGCGGCTGCAGCCAGTCGCCCATCAGCGCGGGCGTCTCGGCGAGGCGCGCCGCGTAGTCCTGCTGCTTCCACTGGCTGACGCGCAGGATGATCGGGAAGTCCGGGCCGACCGCCTTGCGGATCGCAGCCACGATCTCGCCGGCGAAGCGCGAGCGCTCCTTGATGGTGGGGCCGCCATAGCGGTCCTCGCGCCTGTTGGTGCCGGACCAGAAGAACTGGTCGATGAGGTAGCCGTGCGCGCCGTGGATCTCGACCGTGTCGAAGCCGGTGCGCTTGGCGTCAGCCGCGGCCTGCGCGAAGGCTGCCACCGTGTCGGCGATGTCGCTCTCGGTCATCACGTTGCCGCGCGGCTTGTCCGGCGCGACCAGACCCGACGGGCTCTCGACCGGCGCATCGGGCTCCCAGCGGCTCATGCCCTTGGTCGAACCGGTGTGCCAGATCTGCGGCGCGATGCGGCCGCCGGCGGCGTGCACGGCGCTGGCTACGCTCTGCCAGCCGGCCAGCGCGGCCTCACCGTGGAAGAACGGAATGTTGGGCTCGTTCTTGGAGGCCGGGCGATTGACCACCGTGCCCTCGGTCAGGATCAGCCCCACGCCGCCTTCGGCGCGGCGGCGGTAGTAAGCCGCGTTGGCCTCGCCGGGGATGCCATTCGGCGCCGCGTTGCGCGTCATCGGCGCCATGACGATGCGGTTCTTCAGCTCCAGCGTCTTCAGACGAAACGGACGAAACAGCACGCTGGTATCGAGATCGGACATTCACACGGCTCCATTGCGTTCGGAACCGTTGAGGTACCGTGCGCCGGCCTGATGTCAATACGCCAGTCGAAACCGCTTCGATATGGGAGCAGGCCCGCCGGGGCTTCGACGGACGCCGGAGCCGCCGAGCGATACCACGCACGGCCGCTATTGAAACGCCACCTCGGCAAAGCTGCGCAGCTTGCGGGAATGCAGCCGCTCCGACTCCTGGTGCTTCAGCAGCTCCAGCGCCTTCAGCCCGATCTGGAGATGCTGGCCGACACGCTGCCGGTAGAAGTTGCCCGCCATGCCCGCGAGCTTGATCTCGCCATGCAGCGGCTTGTCGGAGACGCACAGCAAGGTGCCATAGGGCACCCGGAAGCGGTAGCCGTTGGCGGCGATCGCAGCCGACTCCATGTCGAGCGCGACCGCCCGCGATTGCGACAGGCGCCGGATCACCGCGGGACCGGAGATCTCCCAGTTGCGGTTGTCGACGCTGGCGACGGTGCCGGTGCGCATCACCCGCTTCAGCTCGAAGCCGGAATAGCCGGTGACGGCCTCGACCGCCTCTTCCAGCGCGACCTGCACCTCGGCGAGCGCCGGGATCGGCACCCAGGGCGGCAGCTCCTGGTCGAGCACATGGTCCTCGCGGACATAGCCGTGCGCCAGCACGTAGTCGCCGAGCCGCTGCGTGTTGCGCAGACCCGCGCAGTGCCCGACCATCAGCCAGGCATGCGGCCGCAACACCGCGATGTGGTCGGTGACATTGCGGGCGTTGGACGGGCCGGTGCCGATGTTGATCAGCGTGATACCCTGATGCCCGGGCTCGACGAGATGCAGCGCCGGCATCTGCGGCGTGCGCGCCGGCGCGGCGCCCGTCGTGCCGCCGCCGAGGCTGACATTGCGCGTGATGACATTGCCGGGCTCGACGAACGCCTCAGGCCCCGCCTGCCCCGACGCAAGCTGCTGCCGGCCCCAATCCGCAAAGGCGTCGACGTAGAACTGATAGTTCGTGAAGATGACGAAGTTCTGGAAATGATCGGGATCGGTGCCCGTGTAGTGATAGAGCCGGCGCAGCGAATAGTCGACGCGCGCCGCGCGAAACAACGACAGCGGCTCGGGCATGCCCGGCTTCAGCTCGAGCGTGCCGTCGGCGATGGCGTCGTCCATCGCCGCGAGGTCCGGCGCATCGAACACGTCGCGCAGCGCGCGCGTCACCAGCGGGCTCTCGTGATGCGGCAGTGCCGTCTCGATGTTGATGTCGCGCCGATAGGCGAAATGCACCGGGATCGGCTCGGCGGACTCGCCGATCTCGACCGGCACGCCGTGGTTCTCGATCAGCAGGCGGATCTGCTCGGTGAGATAGGAGCGGAACAGATCCGGCCGAGTCACGCTGGTCTCGTGCACGCCAGGCCCCGCGACGAAGCCATAGGCGAGACGGGAGTCGAGCCGGGCATGGCTCGCGGTCGTCAGGCGCACGAAGGGATAGGTCGCGCGAATCCGCGTTGCCGGCACCACGCCATTGGCATAGGCCTCGAAATGGCCGCGCAGGAACGCGGTGTTGCGCTCGTAGATCTCCTCGAGGCGGGCCACTGCGGCCGAAGCGTCGGTGAAGGTCTCGGTCGGGAACGGTTGCGGCAATTGCACGGTCAAAGGCGGCCTCATCTTGCTGAAGCCGATGGTAAGCGAAGCCGCCGCTCAAGCGCAACGCTCGTCGGCGGTTCTTCCAGCCCCCGCCGGAGGCGCCCTCCCCGCGCGCCATGCACGCGAGGAGGGAATGTCTCAGCCCTTTGCGAGCTGCTCGTCGAGGTCGTGCAGCACCTGGTAGCAGGGCAGCACCTGGGCGACGCTCGCGTTGGGCTCGCGGCCCTCGCGGATCGCGGCGAAGAATTCGCGGTCCTGCAGCTCGATGCCGTTCATGGAGACGTCGACCTTGGAGACATCGATCTTCTCCTCCTTGCCGTTGACCAGATCGTCGTAGCGGGCGATGTAGGTGCCGGTGTCGCCGATGTAGCGGAAGAAGGTGCCGAGCGGGCCGTCATTGTTGAACGACAGCGACAAGGTGCAGATCGCGCCATTGGCGGCCTTGAGCTGGATCGACATGTCCATGGCGATGCCGAGATTGGGATGGATCGGTCCCTGGATCGCGTTGGCCTTCACGATCGGCGAGCCCGCCTGGTAGGCGAACAGATCGACGGTGTGGGCGGCATGGTGCCACAAGAGATGATCCGTCCAGCTGCGCGGCTGGCCCAACGCGTTCATGTTGGTGCGGCGGAAGAAGTAGGTCTGCACATCCATCTGCTGGATGTGGAATTCCCCGGCCTTGATCTTCTTGTGCACGAACTGATGGCTGGGATTGAAGCGCCTTGTGTGGCCGCACATCGCGACCAGCTTGGTCTCCTTCTGCAGCTCGACGACCTGCTGCGCGTCCTTCAGCGAGTCCGCGAGCGGAATCTCGACCTGGACATGCTTGCCGGCCTTGAGGCAGTCGATCGCCTGCGCCGCATGCATCTGCGTCGGCGTGCACAGGATGACGGCGTCGACCTCCGGCAGCTTCAGGCTGTCGGCGAGCTCGGTGGAGACATGCTTGATGCCGTATTTGTCGGCGACTTCCTTGGTCTGGTCGAAACGGCGGCCGACCAGCGACACCACCTCGACGCCATCGATGTTCTTGATACCGTCGAGATGCTTGATGCCGAAGGCGCCGGCGCCGGCGAGCGCAACCTTGATGGTCTTCGAGCCGTCATTGGCCATTTAGTTGTTCTCCAGGATCAGATGGCCGACCGCGGTGTTGCTGGCCGGCACATGGTAGAAGCGGTGGCGCACGGTCGGTGCGTTGCCCTTCTTGGTCTCGTTGACGTCGCTCATGGCGCCACGCGCGATCAGCCACATCACCAGCTCGATGCCCTCGCTGCCTGCCTCGCGCACGTAGTCGATATGCGGTACCTTGGACAGGCCTTCCGGATCGTTGATCAGCTTGTCCAGGAAGGCGTTGTCCCATTCGCGATTGATCAGGCCGGCGCGCGGGCCCTGCAGCTGATGGCTCATGCCGCCGGTGCCCCAGATCTGCACGTTGAGCGGCTCGTCATAGCTCTCGATCGCCTTGCGGATCGCCTTGCCCAGCATGAAGCAGCGGCGGCCCGACGGCACCGGATATTGCACCACGTTGACCGCGAACGGGATCACCGGGCATGGCCAGGCATCGACCTGGCCGAACACCAGGCTGAGCGGCACGGTCAGGCCGTGGTCGACATCCATCTTGTTGACGATGGTGAGGTCGAAATCATCCTGGATCACCGACTGCGCGATATGCGCAGCGAGCTTCGGATGGCCGATCACCTTCGGGACGGGTCGCGGGCCCCAGCCCTCGTCGGCCGGCTGATATTCGGCCGCGGTGCCGATCGCGAAGGTCGGAATCATGTCGAGGCTGAAGGCGGTCGCGTGATCGTTGAAGACCAGGAACACAACGTCCGGCTTCTGCTCCTTCTCCCACTGCTTGGCGAAGTCATAGCCGGCGAATACCGGCTTCCAATAATCCTCGCCTTGCTTGCCGAGGTCGAGCGCAGCGCCGATCGCCGGGACGTGCGAGGTGAAAACGCTTGCGGAGATTTTTGCCATTTACTTCTTCTCCCCGGTGTAGCGGTTGCCCTCGACCGAGCGGCCGCCCTTCACCATCATGTCGCGGTACTGCTCTTCGGTCATGCCGGTCATGCTGCCGGCCATCTGCTGAAAGCTCTTGCCGTCGGTCGCGCCGATCTTGGCGAGGAAGTAGATGTTGCCGCCGAGCGCAATGCAGCGGTTGAGGTCGCGATCGAGCACCGCCTGCTTCTGCTCCTCGCTCATCGGCCATTCGTCGAGATAGGCGCGCTCATCGGCCTTGAAGCGGGCGCGGTTTTCCGCCTTCATCAAGGACATGCAGAACTGGTTGAGGTGATAGCCCATCCGCGACATGTCCGCGTCGAAGATGGTCGTGCCGGGAACGTCGGTATAGGGTTTGTCGAGCGACATCGCTTGCCTCCTTCAGGATTCGTCGGGCCAGTAAAGCCGCATCGGATTGTCGACCAGGAGCTTGTGCTGCAGCTCGGCGGTGACGGCGATATGCGGAATGAAATCGACCAGGAGACCGTCGTCGGGCATGTGGTCCTTCAGGTTCGGATGCGGCCAGTCGGTCCCCCACAGCACGCGATCCGGGAAGGTCTCGACGATGCGCTTCGCGAACGGCACGACGTCGCGATAGGCGTTCTGCTCGCCGTTCAGCGCCCGCGGGCCGGCGACCGACAGCCGCTCCGGGCAGCTCACCTTGGACCAGACGTTGCTGTGCTCGCGCATGAATTTCACGAACAGCTCGAACTCAGGACCGTCGACCGGTTTGGTGACGTCGGGACGGCCCATGTGATCGACGACGACGGTGGTCGGCAGGGAGGTGAAGAAGTCCCACAGTTCCGGCAGGTCGACGGCTTCGAAATAGATCACGACGTGCCAGCCGAGCTTGTTGATGCGGTTGGCGATCTCGACCAACTCGTCCTTCGGCGTGAAGTCGACCAGGCGCTTGACGAAGTTGAAGCGGACGCCGCGCACGCCGGCGTCGTGCATCGCCTGCAGCTCGTCGTCGCTGACGCTGCGCTTGACGGTGGCGACGCCGCGGGCCTTGCCGTTCGAATGCACCAGCGCGTCGACCATGGCGCGGTTGTCGGCACCGTGACAGGTCGCCTGTACCACGACGTTGCGGGCGAAGCCGAGATGGTCGCGCAGCGCATAGAGCTGATGCTTGGACGCGTCGCACGGCGTGTACTTGCGCTCGGGCGCATAGGGGAATTCAGCGCCGGGGCCGAACACGTGGCAGTGCGCATCGACGGATCCCGCCGGCACCTTGAAGCGGGGCTTCGACGGGCCGTCGTACCAGTCGAGCCACCCGGGGGTCTTCTGGAACTCCATGAGGTTCCCTACTCCTTGGACTTGATCTTGTTGAGAATGCGATCGGCCTCGGTACGCCAGTCGGGACTGCGCGCGAACTCTTTTGTGCCGCGCGCACCGAACAGGCCGTCATCGGCGAGATCGGCGACCCAGGCCTGGCGCTCGGCGGTGCCTTCCGCCGACCACGGCGTCAGCCCGATGTCACGGACGGTCTCGGCGACCTCCCTCACCTCCTCGGCGCGGCGGCGGCCATGCTCGATCACGCGCTGAAAGAAGTAGGCGCCCTGCTTCTCCCAGTCGATGCCGGGGAAGGTCTCCTTCAGCGACGCCAGCACGGCGTCCTCGACGCCGTAGGCGCGCGCGGTGGTGAAGCTCTCGATCACCATCGCCTCGAGGCCCTTGATCATGATGCTGCGGCACATCTTGGTCGCCGAGGCCACCCCGAGCTTGTCGCTGGCAGGCTTGGCGGCAAAGCCGAGATCGTTGAGCAGCGGCGCCAGTTCACGCGCGCCGGCGCCGCCGAGCAGCAGCGGCACCTTGATGCGATAGGGCGGCACCGAGGTCATGACCGCGCCTTCGACATAGCGGCCACCGGCGCCGTCGATCAACGCGGCCGCGCGCTGCTTGGCGCCGGGCGAGGCCGAGTTGAAATCCAGGAACCAGGCCCCCGGCTTGATCGTCGCAGCACAGGCCTCGGCCACCGCGACATCCTGGCTCGCGGTGACCGCGGAGACGATGAAGTCGGCCTGCGCCGCCAGCTCCGCATGCGACCCGGTCAGCGTCACGCCGATGCTGTCGGCGTGGCTGCGCATCGCGTCTCCGCGAGAGTCGGCCAGCTTGACGTCATAGGCCGAAACGCGCACGCCCTCCTTGCGCAGATCCTCGGCGAGGATCTTGCCGACCTCGCCGTAGCCGATCAGCCCGACATGCCACTGGTTGGACGCCGCGATCATTTCGCCTCAGTCAATGTATTTGAGGCCGGCCTTCGCCAGCGGCTCGCGCATCTTGTACATGTCGAGGCCGAGCACGCCCGACGCCAGCTTCTCGCGCTTGTCGGCCTCGTTGGCCTCGCGCGCGGCGGCGGCTTCCGCCGCCTGGTGGGCGACCGCGGCCGGCACCACGACGATGCCGTCGACATCGGCGACGATCACGTCGCCCGGATTGACGGCCGCGCCGGCGCAGACAATCGGGATGTTGACCGAGCCGAGCGTGGCCTTGACCGTGCCGCGCGCGCTGATGGCACGCGAGAACACCGGGAACTGCATCTCGGTCAGGTCGGTCACGTCGCGCACGCCGCCGTCGATCACGAGGCCCTGGGCGCCGCGGGCGCGGAAGCTGGTCGCCAGCAGGTCGCCGAAGAAGCCGTCGGTGTTCTCCACCGTACAGGCGGCAACGACGACGTCGCCGGGCTGGATCTGCTCGGCCGCGACATGCAGCATCCAGTTGTCGCCGGGCTGCAGCAGCACGGTCACCGCCGTGCCACACATCTTCGCCGTCGGATAGATCGGCCGCATGTAACACTGCATCAGGCCGACCCGGCCCATCGCCTCGTGGATGGTGGCGACGCCGAATTTCGACAGCTTCTCCACCGCGGCCTTGTCGGCGCGGGTGATGCCCTTCTTGACGATGCCGAGATTGTTCATGGGGGTGCTCATCGCTCGTCTGCCCTTAAATCACTTGCCCTTGGCCTTCAACGCGGCGTCGAGACGCGGGAACACGCGCCTTGCATTGCCTTCGTAGATCTGGTGGCGCTGCTCGGGCGTCAGCTTGGCGGCCTCGATGTAGCGCTTGGTGTCGTCGTAGTAGAAGCCTGTCTCCGGATCGATGCCGCGGACGGCGCCGATCATCTCGCTTGCGAACAGGATGTTGTCGATCGGGATCACGCCGGTCAAAAGGTCGATGCCCGGCTGGTGATACACGCAGGTGTCGAAGAAGATGTTGTTGAGCAGGTGATCCTTCAACAGCGGCTTCTTCAGTTCCTGGGCAAGGCCGCGGAACCGGCCCCAATGATACGGCACCGCGCCGCCGCCATGCGGGATCAGGAACTTCAAGGTCGGGAAGTCCTTGAACAGGTCCGAGGTCAGGCACTGCATGAACGCCGTCGTGTCGGCGTTGAGATAGTGCGCGCCTGTGGTGTGGAAGCAGGCGTTGCAGCTGGTCGAGACGTGGATCATCGCGGGGATGTCGAGTTCGACCATCTTCTCGTAGATCGGATACCAGTGCCGGTCCGACAGCGGCGGCGACGTCCAGTGGCCGCCGGACGGATCCGGGTTCAGATTGATGCCGACGAAGCCGTACTCCTTGATGCACTTCTCCAGCTCGGGAATGCAGGTCGCAGGCTCGACGCCCGGCGACTGCGGCAGCATCGCGACGCCGATGAAATGCTCCGGGAACAGCTGGCTGACGCGATAGCACAGCTCGTTGCAGATACCGGCCCAGGTCGAGGAGACCTGGAAGTCGCCGATGTGGTGGGCCATGAAGCTGGCACGCGGCGAGAACACGGTGAGATCGCTGCCGCGCTCCTTCATCTTCTTGAGCTGGTTGCTCTCGATGCTCTCGCGCAGCTCGTCGTCGCTGATCTTGAGCTCGGAGGCCTTCGGCATCACGGAAGCGTCCTTGATGCCCGCGATCTGCCGGTTGCGCCATTCTTCCAGCGCTTTCGGAGCCGTCGTGTAATGGCCGTGCACGTCGATGATCACGTCAGTCTCTCCCTCAGATTTTGTCTCGGGCCGGGCAACGCAGGCCGCTCAATGCGCCACCACGGGGCTGCCGACATCCTTGCCGCTGGCGCGGCCGCCAGGTCCGACGACCTGCTTTACCACAAGCGCCAGCGCCGCGATCAAGCCGGGAACCGCAATCACGGTGAAAATCTCGCTGAAGGTCAGGTGGCGGGCGGTCAGCTCGGCCACCAGGAAGGAGCCGGCAATACCGCCGAAACGGCCGATGCCCATCATCCAGGCCACGCCGGTCGCGCGGCCTTGGGTCGGGTAGAACGCCGCGGCCAGCGCCGGCAGCGACGACTGCGCCGTGTTCATGACGACGCCCGCGACGAACACGATCACCACCAGGAAGCCCATGTTGCCGGCCGCCTGCCCGATCAGGAAGATCGTGACCGCGGTCAGGGCATAGCCGACTGCGACGATGCGGTTGGCGTTGAAGCGGTCCATCAGCACACCGAAGAACACCGCACCGACGCCGCCGAGCGGGAACAGTGCCGAGATCAGGGTGGCGGTCTGCGGATTGAGCCCGACATCCTTGAACAGGATCGGCATCCAGTTGATCAGCGAGTAGAAGATCACCAGCCCCATGAAATAGGTGACCCACAGCATCAACGAGCCCACACGCAGCACCGGCGACAGCACCATGCCGATGCCGGTCGCATTGACGCGCCGCGTGGTCTCGGCGTGCTCCGGCTCCAGCATCACGAACTGGCCGACCTCGGCGGCTTTGGCCGAGACCCGGCGCATCACCTTGCGGACGCGTTCGACGCTGGCACCGCGCGACAACAGGTAGTGCACGGACTCCGGCAGGATCGCGATCAGCAACACGGTCAGCACCAGCGGCGTGACGCCGCCGAGCATCAGCACGCTGCGCCAGCCCCATTGCGGGATCATCCAGGCCGCGAGGAAGCCGCCGCAGGCCGCGCCGAGCGGAAAGCCGCAGAACATCAGGTTGGTCATGGTGGCGCGCAGCCGCCCCGGGCAATACTCGCTGAGCAGGGTCACGGCGTTCGGCATGGCCGCGCCGAGCCCGATGCCGGTGATGCAGCGGAGCACGGTGAGCTCGGTCAGGTTGGTCGCGAACGCCGAGGCCAGGCAGGCAATGCCGAAAATGAGGACCGAGCCGACCAGCACCAGCTTGCGGCCGAGACGGTCGGCGATGGGACCCGCGAACAGCGCGCCGCCGGCGAGGCCGAACAGCGCCGCGCTCAGCACCGGCCCCAGCGCCGATTTCTCGATCCCCCACTCCTTCAGCAGCGACGGCGCGATGAAGCCGATCGCGGCGGTGTCGAAGCCGTCCAGCAGCACGATGACGAAGCCGAGCACGAAGATCAGCCACTGGAAGGCGGAGAACTTGTGATCGTCGAGAAAGGCCTGGACATCGACGCGGGCGGTCGTGGGCATCGCTTCTGCTTCCTTGGGGTGTTGTTCTGGCTCGTTGACCGAGATCGGCAGGGCGCGCGATCCACGCGCGATCAGCCCTGCTCGTCCGGCAGCTTGACCGGCTATGTGACCGACTGCGGCAGGACGCGCCAGCGCCGACGGTATCTATCAGCTATTCCAAAACGGCATAAAATATCAAATGAGCCATGCTGATTTTAGAATGGGTCTCAACGCGACAGGGCAGCGGATTGCGGGTGACGGCGGCGCCCCGCGGCTCCACCCTCCCCCTCCAGGGCAGGGCTATCGCATATGGCCAATCTGAATTTGTCGCGAAACTGTCCCCTCATCGTCATGCCCGGGCTCCGTCCCGGGCATCCACGTCGTTCTCAGCATGCCGGACGACGTGGATGGCCGGGACGGAGCCCGGCCATGACGACGTGGAGGGAGACGGGTGCAACACGTCGATCGTCAAATGCGATAGCCCTGCCCTCCAGGGGAGGGTGACACAGGCCGAGCCGAAACGGATTGCTGCAATCAGCGCGGCAGCTTCCGGATCAGCGCCATCGCCAGCTTCATCGTATGCTGCGCCAGCGGCGTCGGCCGCTTGTGGGCCGAGGTGACGAAGCACAGCACACTGGTCGGCGCGGGGTCGGTCAGGGGCCGGATCGCCAGCTCGCCGGCGCGCCCCGACGCGGCGACGCCGCTCGGCGTCAGCACGGCGTGGCCATAGCCGGCGCAGACGAGATCGATGATCGAGGGCACGCTGGACACTTCCCAGGCGATGTCGAGCTTGATGCCGGCAAGCGCGGCCTGCGTCTCCAGCAGGCGCCGCATCGCATGCACCCGCTCCGGCATGATCAGCTGGTAGCGCGACAATTCGGCCATCGGCAGCGGCGCCGTGACGCGGCGCTTGCCCTTGGGCGCGTGGCTGACGAGCGCCAACGGCTCCTGCAGCACCGGCGTGATCTCGATGCCGGGCTCCGCTTCCGGATTGTAGACCATGCCGACATCGATCCGGCCCGTCGTCACCCACTCCACTACATGCGTCGACAGGCCTTCGACCACGGCGAGCCGCGCCGCCGGATATTCCTTGCGGAAGCGGTCGATCAGCGGCAAGGTCAATTGCCGCGCGATGCTCGGCGGCAGGCCGATGGTGACGCGGCCGACCGGCGCGTCGCGGCTGGCGCCGAGATCCTCGCGCGCATGCGCCACCAATTGCAGCACGCCGACGCTGTGATCCAGCAGCCGTTTGCCGGCCTCGGTCAACGCCACGCCGCGGCCGTTGCGCGCGAACAACTGCTGCTTCAGCTCGGATTCCAGCGCCCGCACCTGCCGCGACAGCGCCGGCTGAGCCACGTCGAGCACGCTTGCCGCCTTGCTGAACGAGCCGAGCTCGGCGACCTGCACGAAATATGCGAGCTGCTTGAGGTTCATGCGTGGAAGCCTCG
This sequence comes from Bradyrhizobium oligotrophicum, assembly GCF_051168495.1. Lineage (GTDB taxonomy): Bacteria > Pseudomonadota > Alphaproteobacteria > Rhizobiales > Xanthobacteraceae > Bradyrhizobium > Bradyrhizobium oligotrophicum_A. The sequence goes on from NZ_JBNPVB010000002.1 coordinate 541,518, forward strand.
AACATCAAGCGTGAGCCTGCCCAGCCTGCCCCACCCCCAACTGTCGTCCCTGCGAACGCAGGGACCCATACCGCGGACGGCGAGCGGTCGGAAAGGACTCGGCGTCGCCTTCCTGTGCAGACAACGGAGGCCGGTGGTTATGGGTCCCTGCGTTCGCAGGGACGACAGCGGAATTCGAGGCTGCGCCGCGCACCCAGATATCCAGCTTCGCCCCATCAGCCGCCCCATCTCAATTCAGCACGTTCACCGCGAAGTTCAGCACCGACGCAAACGCGACCCAGCACGCATAGGGCACGAACAGCAGTGCCGCGATCCGGTCTTGCCGCCACTGCATGACGATGAACGTCACGATCAGCACGAACATGCTGGCGAGGATCACGAAGGCCGGCCACATTAGATGCGCGGTGAAGAACACCGGCGACCAGGCAAAGTTCAAGACCAGCTGGCCCCACCACACCTGCATCACGGCACCGCTGACCACCCGCTCATACGTCCGCCAGCCGGCCACTGCGACCATGATGTAGAGCACCGTCCAGGCGATCGGAAACAACCAGCCGGGCGGGGTGAACCAGGGCTTGTTGAGCGAGCCGTACCAGGCGCCGGGCAGGTTGGAGGCGCCGATGATCCAACCGCCTCCGACCACGAGGACCAGGAGGACGAGGAGGTGCAGGATGGATCGGTTCATATTCCGCTCGGCGTGATTTTCGGGGTCGTCGATCCAGGACAGGCAGCCATGCTGCCGTGCCGATGCGCCCGCACTGGACAAGGATCGGCCGGGCGCGTAGCCAGGACATAACACAAAGCCAGCAAATGTCAGGGATTTCGCCTGACCGGCATCGCAGGGACCGGAACGCCGATCACGACAGCTCCAGGTCCGGCCGAAGGAAACGGAGTTCGACAGTGGCTGATTCGCAGGGTCCCTCTTCAGCCATCGCCTCGATCGCGGCCGTCGAAGCGGGCCTCGCCGCGCAGGGCTATATCGCCAGCCGCCAGATCGCCACCGCCGTCTATCTGTCGCAGGCGATCGACAAGCCGATCCTGGTCGAGGGTCCCGCCGGCGTCGGCAAGACCGAACTCGCCAAGGCGATCGCCGCCTGGCGCGGGCTGAAGATGATCCGGTTGCAATGCTACGAGGGGCTCGACGAGGCCAAGGCGCTGTACGAGTGGAAATACGCCAAGCAGCTGCTCTACACCCAGATCCTGAAGGACAAGCTTGGTGAGGTACTCGGCGGCGCGCAAACGCTGCATGCGGCGCTGGCGCAGCTGCATGATTTCGGCGACGTGTTCTTCTCCAAGGAATTCGTCGAGCCGCGACCGCTGCTGCAGGCGCTGCTCGAGCCTGATGGCTGCGTGCTCCTGATCGACGAGATCGACAAGTCGGATGCCGAATTCGAATCGCTGCTGCTGGAAATCCTGTCCGACTTCCAGGTCACGATCCCGGAGCTCGGCAGCATCGCCGCGGCGAAGCCGCCGACCGTGATCCTGACCTCCAACTCCGAGCGCAATCTCGGCGACGCGCTGAAGCGGCGCTGCCTGCATCTGCACATCGGCTTTCCCGAACAGCGGTTGGAGGAGCGCATCGTCGAGAGCCGCGTGCCCGACATCTCGCAGACGCTGCGGCGGCAGCTCGTCGCCTTCATCCATGACATCCGAACACTGGACCTGAAGAAGCAGCCCTCGGTCAGTGAGACCATCGACTGGGCCCGCGTGCTGGTGCTGCTGCAGGCCGCCGAGCTCGGCCATGAGATGGTCAAGGACACGCTCAACGTGCTGCTGAAATACGAGTCGGATATCGAGGTGGCGCTGCCGCAGGTGACGACCTTCGTCGCCAAGGCGCAGCGCCAGAACATCTTCGGGTAGGCGCCATGCAGGAGAACCTGCATCGCTTCTTCCGGGCGGCGCGCGGCGCCGGCGTGCACGTCTCGCCGGCCGAGAGCATCGACGCGATGCGCGCGGTCGCCAGCGTCGGCCTGTCCGATCGCACCGTGCTGCGCGACAGCCTGCTGCTGACCTTGGCCAAGAGCGAGGACGAGAAGAAGGCGCTCGGCGCCTGCTTCGATTTGTTCTTCGCCCATGTCGATCCGGCACAGGCCGAGGCCAATGACGAGGTGCCGCAGGACGCGGCACCAAACGACAATCAGGGAGCGTCGCCATCAGGACAGCAGGCGGGTGGTGACGCGAATGCCGAGCTCGGCCCCCTCGCCCGGATGCTGCTCGCGCAGAACACGGCTGACATCTCCGCCGCGATCGCCAACGCCTCCAGCGCCGTCGGCCTGTCCGAGATCCGCTACTTCACCCAGCGCGGCCTGTTCTCCAGCCGCATGCTGGAAACCATGGGCATCCAGCGCCTGCGCGATGATCTGGACGCGCTGCCGGAAACCAACCCGGCACTCGCCGAGCGGCTGCAGACGGCGCTCGACGGCCTGCGCGATACCGTGCGCGACGCGGTCGCGCAGGCGCTGGCGCTGTACGGCCGCGAGGAGACCGAGAATCTGCGCCACGAAATCCTGCGCAACGCGCAGCTGTCGCGGATCGAGCCGCGCCAGATCGCGGAGATGCGGGCGCTGATCCGCCAGATCGCGCGCCGCCTGCGCGAACGCTACAGCAAGCCTCGCAAGCGCCAGCGCCGCGGCCATCTCGACGTCCGCCGCACGCTCCGCCGCAACGCCGCCTGGGGCAGCGTGCCCTTCCTCACCGCCTGGAAGCGGAGGCATCGCGACCGCCCGAAGATCGTCGCGCTGTGCGACGTCTCCGGCTCAGTCGCGCGCGTGTCCGATTTCTTCCTGCTTTTGATCCACAGCCTGCACGACGTCGTCAGCGACGTCCGCTCCTTCGCCTTCTCCGGCCACCTGATCGAGGTCAGCGAGATCCTGGAGCAGAAATCCGCAGAAGAAGCGATGGCCGAGATCATGGACAAGGTCGGCTTCGGCTCGTCCGACTACGGCTCCTCGCTGGTCGATTTCGAGAAGCAATTCATGGCGTCCGTGACGCCGCAGACCACCGTCATCGTGCTCGGCGATGCCCGCAGCAACAAGCTCGACCCGCGCGCCGATATCCTGAAAGCCATCTCCGAACGCGCCAAGCGCGTCGTCTGGCTCAATCCGGAGGGACGCATGACCTGGGGCTGGGGCGACTCCGAAATGCCGCGCTACCAGACCTTCTGCAACGTCGTCCGCCCGTGTGCCACGGCGCAGCAGCTGGAGCGCGCGGTGAGCGACATCGTGTCGGCGTATCAGTAACGTCGCCGTGACGCCCTCTCGTTAGTCGGTAGGGTGGGCAAAGACGTCGGGCGGCGCAAGCCGCACGATGGCGTGCCCACCAACGCGCTATCGCCGTGAACGGTGGGCACGGCGCGGTCAGACAGCGCATACGACAACCATCTGCGCGGGCGCGCCTTTGCCCACCCTCATATGGGGTCTTGTGAGTCAAGTCTCGTTTGATAGGTCGGGTTGTTTTTTCGAGGGGCGGTTGGTTTCCTTGAGTGTGTGTGTTCGGTGGAGCGAAGCCGGCGTCCGCGCGCTCTCGATATAGCGCCGTAGCGGACGGCGGCTTTGCGGTGGGCAGGGCGATGTCCGGCCTGGGTATCGTCGGTCTCGGTCGAGGACTGGCTTGCGAAGATCCTGCAGCTGTCCGCTGCATCACCTCATATCCGGTCGGATGCTTGGCATCCGGGCCCTTGTTCCGCATGCTTGCGGCGAGAAGCCAAAGAGGATGAGACCCATCTACAAGACGGCTGGTGGTACAGCCCTAGGGTGGCACGGTCGTCATCCATCCTCGCAAGACCGCGGCGAACCGCGGGCCTGATCGCGAAGTTCGTTTACGCCTTCATCAGCGCCTCCTCGGGCACCAGGCCGGTCTCGAGATAGCGCCACAGCGCCACGACGAGCTTGCGCGCCAATGCCACGATCGCGATGCGCCGGGCGCGCTTGCCGGCGTTGAGCGTGCGGGTCTGGAACCAGCGGCTGAGCTCGCTCCCCGGCTGATGACGCACCCAGAGCCAGGCCAGCTCGATCGTCTTCAGGCGGACGTGCGGATTGCCCGCCTTGCTGATGCCCTGCTCGCGATCGATGCCGCCGCTCTTCCACGGACTCGGGGTCAGGCCGCAATAGCTCGCGACCTCGCGCCGGTTGCGGAAGTCCTTGTAGAACAGCTCACCCACCAAGGTGGTGGCGAAGGCCGGCCCGAGCCCTTTGAGGCGTTGCAGCTGCTCCCGCCGCTTGGCCATCGCGTCGGGAGCGTCAGCCGCCTGCGCGGCCGCCAGGCTCTTCTCCAGCGTTGCCAGCTGCTCACGCACCAGCATCAGGCGCGCATGCTCGCGCTTGACCTCCGCCATCACGTGGGGCGGCAGCGGCTGCCCTTGCCAATCGCGCTGCTGCTCGAGCCAGGTGAGCCAGTTGCCGCGCCGCGGGCTGCCGACCTCCAGGCCTGACAGCCGCAGCAGCGCCTTGATCCGGTTGGTGTGGGCCGTCTGTTCGGTCACCAGGCGGTCGCGCTCGCGGCTGACCCGCCGGGCGTCCTCCTGCTCGACCGTCGGCACCCGGACGATCCGGACCACCCGGGGCTCGCCGCGCAAATGGGCCATCAGCGTGCGCAGCAGCAGCTCGCCGTCGATCCGATCTGTCTTCGCCCGCCGTGCCCGCTGCTCGACCGCGATGCTGGCCGGGTCGAACACCAGGTTGCCGATCCCCTCCGCGACCAGCAGCCGGTGCAGCCAGAAGCCGTCATAGCCCGCCTCGTAGCAGCTCATGACCCGCGGCTCCAATCCGAGCTTCTGCGCCGCACGGGCCCGTATCTTGGCGATCAACGCCAGCAGCCCGGCGTGATCGCCACCTTCCAGCTTGTATCGCGACATTCGCCCCTGGTCGGGACTGTGCACCGTGATCAGCCAAGTCTTCTGGCTCAGTTCAATCGCAACGAAAATCGTGCCAGTATCTCCGGCGGTGGGCGTGCCAATGGTCGATGCTTGCATCTGACTCTCCGAGGGTTCGAGTGTGGAAACCCAAACCTATCGGAAGGGCTCGCTCACCGCTCCCCCATGGAATCTACGCACCTATCAGTAGCCCCCGCTCTCACCCCATCATTACGAGCGCAGCGAAGCAATCCAGGGCCGAAGCAAAGATTCTGGATTACTTCGTCGCTGCGCTTCTCGCAATGACGAGACGATGGAGCAGCGCGTCTTACTCTCTTCTCGTGCCGGGGCGCTATCGTCCCCCCGCCGCCCGCTTCAGCAGCACCGTGCGCTGCTGATCGCTGAAGCTCACGCCGGACTTCTTCTCGACGACTCTCACCGCCCACGATCGCATCGGATCGTCATCCACCCGCGCCGGCTCGCGCAAAATGGCGATGCCGATCTCCAGCATCTTGGCGTCGGCCTGATGCTCGATGCCGCCGCCGCTTGCGGTCGCCAGTGCCAATGCACCGACCGCAGCCCCGATGCCGGCAGCCAGCGCCGTCGTCACGAAGAGTTTCCAGTCCAAATCCGCCCCCTGCTCTCACTGCCATTGCGCGGCCACGCTCGAACAGGTTCTTGTCTGTGACATGGCAATGCTGAGTCCATCGTTCGGCAGGGCTCTCATACGGTGACCACATTTGTTCGCTCCGCAAATGGCGCCACACGAGGTCTGTGACCCCCCCTGTGTGACTGCCCGTCGCGTTACCATGTCGCAGCGCGCGAGCCTTGTGTCGTCGGGCAAATCAGACCGATGGTTGCGCCCAACCTGCCTCGGCGAAGAGGGGCGTACGCGTCGTCACGATACGTGAGGCAGGCTGCGGTGGACGTCGTGCATCATGCGCTTCTTGCGCGGACGAGTGATGGCGCGGTGTCCGGTGAAGTCGTGATGTCCTGACACCCCGACGCTGGTGTCACGTTTGCGGCGATGCTCAAAGCATCATGCGGACAATGGTGGCCAACAAGCTCGGCGCACCAGGGAGACCACGTATAAGCCGTCAAACATCGCGCAGGGAAGGCCGGAATGTTCGGCCCACCTGTGGTTCCTGCCCCGTGCATTTCTGTCGCACGGGGGCCGCGGGTGTGGTGGACACCCGGCCTTCCCTGCGCCCTCGATTTTCCAAGAGGGCGATCGCCTCGTAAAGCTCGGGCGCATCTGCGCCGCGAGAACATTCGCTCGCGCGCTTAGATGAGTACGAAAAGCGCCCAGGGAGAAACGCCCATGCGCGGTCATTGTGTCGGATGGCGTCGCCTCACCCATCAGGCCCTGACGGCCCGCGCATCCGGATCGACAAAGTGGCGCTGATGGGCCGCGATGGCAAGATTGGCCATCCAGATCCGGCTGCTCTGGCCGCGGTCGACCATGCGGGATATCTCCGCCGCGAGGAACTGATAGGTCTCGAACTCGTCGCGAACGGCCCCGGTGCGCCAGAGAAAATCGAGCGCGATGTCGTAGGCCTCCGCGGCCGCCGGCTGCCGGACGTCACTGAAAATCAAACGTGCCATCGAGGAGAAGGCGCTGAGGCGAGTCTGGTTCCTATAGCGGGACATGATCTCGCGACCTCCGTGCCAAAGAGGTTCTCTGCCTCCCCCTCAGCGCGGGACCACCGCGGTGGCTTCGATCTCGACGCGGGCCGCCTTCTCGACCAGCCTGACAACCTGCACCAGCGCCATGGCCGGATAGTGGCTGCCGAAGATCTCGCGGTAGATCTTGCCGAGATCCCTGAGGTGGGCGAGATACTCGTCCATGTCGACGACATACCAGGTCAGCCGCACCAGATGCTCCGGCCGGGCGTTGCCTTCGGCCAGGACAGCCGCGATGTTCTGCAGCGCCTGCCGGACCTGCGCCACGAAGCCGTCGGCGAGCTTCTCGTTCGCATCCCAGCCGATCACGCCGCCGGTGACCACGATGCGCCCTTGCGCGCTGATGCCATTGGCATAGCCCTTCGGCATCGGCCAGCCGCTCGGCTGCAGCACGCGCAGGCCCTCGCCTTCATCCTGCTTCACCGCCGCCAGCGTGGGCGCCTTGGTCGTGCTCACGAACGTCTCTCCTTGCCTGTTCTACGCGGCAGTGCCAGACGCGGCTGCAGCCTGGGCGATCTGCCGCAGGGCAAAGCGCTTCAGCTTGCCGGTCTCGGTCTTGGGCAGCTGCGTGACGAACTCGATCGCGCGCGGATATTTGTACGGCGCGATCTCACGTTTGACATGCTCCTGAAGCTCGGCCACCAGCGCCGGAGTGCCTTCCGCGCCCGGCGCCAGCACGACATAGGCCTTCACGACCATGCCGCGCGCCTCGTCGGGCGCACCGACCACGCCGCATTCGGCCACGGCCGGATGGGTCAGCAGTGCCGCCTCGACATCGGTGCCGGCGATGTTGTAGCCGGACGACACGATCATGTCGTCGGAGCGCGACTGGTACCAGAAGTAGCCGTCCTTATCCATGACATAGGTGTCGCCGGTGACGTTCCAGCCATTCTGGACATATTTGCGCTGACGCTCATCGGCGAGATAGCGGCAGCCGGTCGGCCCGCGCACCGCCAGTCGCCCCATCGTACCGGGCGGCAGGTCGCGGCCCTCGTCGTCGACGATCTTGGCCTCATAGCCCGACACCGGTTTGCCGGTCGCGCCCGGACGAATCTCGTCCTCGGTCGCACTGATGAAGATGTGCAGCATCTCGGTCGAGCCGATGCCGTCCATCAGCTTCAGCCCCGTCGCCTTCAGCCAGGCATCGAAGGTCGGCTTCGGCAGGGTTTCGCCGGCGGACACACATTTGCGCAGCGAGGAGATGTCGCGTCCCCCGAGCTTGCTCAGCATCGCGCGATAAGCGGTTGGCGCCGTAAAGCAGATCGTCGCCTGATAGCGCTCGATCGCGGCGAGCAGATCGTCCGGCGAGGTCTTTTCGAGCACGACGTAGGACGCGCCGATATGCATCGGGAACAGCACGCCGCCAAAGCCGAAGGTGAACGCCAGCGGCGCCGTGCCGATGAAGCGGTCGCTCTGGCTGGCGCGCAGCACGTTGCGGGCATAGCCGTCGCACACCGCGAGCATGTCGCGGTGGAAATGCATCGTGCCCTTGGGATCGCCCGTCGTGCCGGAGGTGAACGCGATCAGGCAGAGATCGTCGGAGGCGGTATCGACGGCGGCGAACTCCGGGCTCGCATCCGCGATCAGCGCTTCCAGCGCGTCGGGCTGGCCGTTGCCCCAATAGACCACCTGCTTCAGCGCCGGCGCGACCGCACGGGTCTTTTCCATTTCGTCGGCCAGCTTGCCGTCGCACAGCGCGAGCGCGATCTGCGCCTTCTGGATCGGATAGGACAGCTCTTTTGCGCGCAGCAGCGGCATGGTGGCAACCACGATGCCGCCGGCCTTGATGACGGCCAGATAGGTCGCGACCATCATCGGGTTGTTGGCGGAACGCAGCAGCACGCGGCCGCCGGTCACGAGGCCGAGCCTGCCTACCAGCACGTTGGCGATCTTGTTCACCAGCGCCTGCAGTTCCGAATAGGTGTAGCTGACCTCGGGGCTTATGATGCAGGGCGCATCGCCGCGCCCCTCGGCGACCCAGCGATCGACGAAATGCGTCACGCAGTTCAGCCGCGCCGGATACTGGAATTCAGGCCGGCTGAACACGAAGTCGGGCCACAGCTCACGCGGCGGCAGATGGTCCTGAGCAAACGTATCGATGTGGGCGCTATGCGCCGTCGCGCCTGCGCCGTCCGGCAATTGAGCCTTGTCGTGGATCTGAACACTGGCGGCAGTGGCCATCACACGCTCCTGTCTGAAGGGAAGGACGTCCGGCACGTTTCAGTCCTAAACATTTTAGACTTAAAACATATCGGCGCAAGAGCAGAAGAGAGCCGAAGATTGTGCACTGCCCGCAAATTGTTTGAGCGTTTGCTACGTGCGTGCCGGCGTGGCCCGCCCTGCGACGAGCTGTCAGGCCCTTCTCACTCCTGCCGGCGCTGCACGGCCTTCTGCGCCGACCCCTTGGTCTTGGCCAGCAGACGCATCAGCTCGCGCACGTCCCTTTCCGCGAGATCGCCGAAGATGTCGGCGATCCAGGTCTCGTGCTCGGCCGCCATCTTGCGGAATTCGGCGCGGCCGAGCTTGGTCAGCCGGATCACCTGGACCCTGCGGTCGGTGTCGGAGGTGCGGCGGTCGAGATGGCCGGATTCGACCAGGCGCTCGACCAGCCCGGTGACGTTGCCGTTCGACACCATCATGCGCTTGGAAACGTCGGACAAGGTCATGCCGTCAGGCGCCTTGTCGAGCTGTGCCATCAGGTCGAAACGCGGCAAGGTCACGTCGAAGCGCTCGCGCAGCCGGCTGCGGATCTCGCCCTCGATCAGCGTCGTGCAGGTGAGGAGGCGCAGCCACAGCCGCAGCTCCTCGGCATGGTCCTCGGGCAGCTCGACAGCCTTGGTTTCGGAATCAAGCGTCATGACGGAATCACTGGGGTACGTTCAGCCTCGTCGGGCGAGGCTCATGAGTTTGGCCTTCCGAACCTCATGGGAGCAAGGAAAAACGTACCGGCATCGCGATGGCGGAGAAGGAGCGGCAATTCTTTTAACCTTCAAGCAATTGGCGCGGTGTTTGCATGCGGCCGAAACTGCCGCTCGCCGCCGGCTGCTCGCTTGCGGCTGAGGGCGTCATCAGACTAGGCTTGAGACCAAGCTGCGGCCTGACCCATCATTTGATCAGGTGTAAAAACAACCTGAATTTCCGCATCCGGGGAGTTGTCATGAAAGTGAGTTCGAAACTGGCTGGTCTTGGTGCTGGTCTTGGCGTCGTTGCGAGCCTGTTCGCCCAGCCGGCGCTGGCCGCCGACAAGATCAAGATCGGCGTCATCGTCACCTTGTCCGGTCCGGCCGCCGCGCTCGGCGGTCAGGTCCGCGACGGCTTCAATCTCGCGATCAAGGACCTCGGCGGCAAGATGGGCGGCAAGGAGGTCGAGGTGGTCGTCGCCGACGACGAGCTGAAGCCGGACGCTGCGATCACCAAGGCCAAGGGCCTGCTCGAGCGCGACAAGGTCGACTTCGTCGTCGGTCCGATCTTCTCCAACATGCTGCAGGCGATCCACCGCCCGGTCACCGAGAACAAGACCTTCCTGATCAGCCCGAATGCCGGCCCGTCCAGCTATGCCGGCAAGGAGTGCAGCCCCTATTTCTATGTGACGTCCTACCAGAACGATCAGGTGCACGCGGTTCTCGGCAAGGTCGCGCAGGACCGCGGCTACAAGAAGATGTACCTGCTGGTGCCGAACTATCAGGCGGGCCGCGATTCCGTCGCCGGCTTCAAGATCGACTACAAGGGCGAGATCGTCGAGGAATCCTACGTTCCGCTCAACACGCTCGACTTCCAGCCCGAGCTGTCCAAGATCTCGTCGCAGAAGCCGGACGCCGTGTTCACCTTCATGCCCGGCGGCATGGGCGTAAACCTCGTCAAGCAGTTCAAGCAGGCCGGCCTTGCCGACAGCGTTCCGGTGCTCTCCGCCTTCACGGTCGACGAATCCACCCTGCCGGCGCAGCAGGACGCGGCGGTCGGCATGTTCGGCGGCGCCAACTGGGCGCCCAATTTCGACAATGCGCAGAGCAAGAAGTTCGTCGCCGGCTATGAAGCCGCCTACAACACCGTGCCCGGCACCTATGCGATGCAGGCCTATGACGCCGCGCTGCTGATCGACAGCGCCGTCAAGGCGGTCGGTGGCGACCTCTCCAACAAGGACAAGGTGGCGGCGGCGCTGAAGAAGGCCGACTTCGCCTCGCTGCGCGGCAACTTCAAGTTCAACACCAACGGTTATCCGATCCAGGACTTCTATCTGACCAAGGTCGCCAAGCGGCCGGACGGCAAGTTCCAGACCGAGATCGTGCAGAAGGTGTTCGAGAACTACGCCGATCGCTATTCCAAGGACTGCGCGGCCAAGTAAGAAAAGGGAGCGAAACCACCATGAGCCATCCGGAAATCGCCGGCATCACCCGGGCCAATGAAGGCATCCAGGGCATCTCCTGGAACATCCTCGGCCAGATCTACGTGCCGAAGAACCGCACCGAGCACAGCTTCTCCTGGCATGCGACGTTCCCGGTCGGCACCTTCGTGCCGCCGCACATCCACCCCAACCAGGACGAGTATCTCTACATTCTCGAAGGCCGGCTCGACTTCTTCCTCGACGGCGCCGAGGAATATGCCACCGCCGGCGACACCGTGCGGCTGCCGATGGGCAAGCCGCACGGCATCTTCAACAAGTCGCAGCAGACGGCCAAGACGCTGTTCTGGGTGTCTCCAACGCGGCGGCTCTACGAGCTGTTCTGGGCGATCCACAACATGCGCGAGCAGAACCCGGACGACGTCGTGAAGCTCGCCGCCGAGCACAACATCCACTTCCTGCCCCCGCCCCCGGGAGCGTGAGCAAGCTCTAGCATCATTGCTCGAGCCGGCGCGCAGCAAACAGAGCGCTCCCTCTCCCCGTCCTTCACGGGGAGAGGGCTGGGGTGAGGGGCAGCCCCACGAACGGTGTGCCTTTAAGCCGAGGTTAAGACGCCTGCCGCGTCACCATCCGCGCGGCAAAGCCGGCCCGGTTGGCATAGCCGCGCACGATGCCCTCGCGGGCCTCGTAGTTGAGAATGGTGTTGATGTCGGTGAAACCCTGCGGCGCGAGCTGCTCGACGGCATCGATGACGCCCTCGGGTCCGCCACGGCGGTTCGAGGCGACGATCTCCGCAGTCATCGGCAGCCGCTTCTGCTCATAAGACATCAGCGCCTGGCGCGGATGCTCGGAGCGGGCCAGCGCATCGGCGAGCGCGCGGGCATCGAGGATCGCCTGCGAGGCACCGTTGGAGCCGACCGGGTACATCGGATGCGCGGCATCGCCCAGCAGGGTGACCCGGCCGCTCGACCAGTACGGCAGCGGATCGCGGTCGCAGCAGGGATATTCCCAGAACTCCGGCGTCGCGCGCACCATCGCGGCGAAGTCGACCTGGGGAATCGAGAAGCCGTTGACATGCGGCATCAGCTCGTCGGCCCGGCCCAGCCGCGACCAGTCCTCGCGCCGCGGCGGCGTCGAATTGGCGTCGCCGATGCGCACCAGCACGGCCCAGTTGGTGAGCCGCGTTGCCGGGCTCGAGCCCTCGGCGATCGGATAGATCACCGCCTTGGCGTTGAGGCCGCCGGCGATGATCATCGACTGCCCGGTCAGGAACACCGGCCAGTCGGTGGCGCCGCGCCACAGCATCAGACCGTTCCAGCAGGGGGCGCCCTCGTTCGGGAACAGCGTCTGCCGGACCTTGGAATGAATGCCGTCAGCGCCGATCAGCACGTCGCCTCGGACGGTGTGAACGTGGGCGCCGGTGCGGTCGAAGAAATAGGCGGTGACCCCGCCTTCGTCCTGGGTAAAGGAGCCGAGCCGGCAGCCGGTATGGACCTTCTCCGGCCCGAGCCGCTCCATCACGGCCTGATGGATCACGCTCTGCAGCCGGCCGCGATGGATCGAGAATTGCGGCACGTCATGGCCGGCGTCGACGCCGCGGGTCTCATGCCAGACCTCCTGGCCGCGCCGGGTCAGATAGAACAGCTCGTAGGTGCGGATGGCGACCTCGTCGAGCCGGTCGAGCAGCCCGAGCTGAGCAAGCTCGCGGATCGCATGCGGCAGGGTGTTGATGCCGACACCGAGCTCGCGGATCGCATCCGCCTGCTCGAACACCTCACAATCGATGCCGCGTGCCCGCAGCATCAGCGCCGTGGTCAATCCGCCGATACCACCGCCAACGATGATCGCCTTCATCGCCCTCTACTCCACTCGTTCTGGACGTACCGGGCAGCGTTGCACAACGGATTACTCCGCCGCAAGCGGCTTCGCAGCCTCGGCCTTCAGCTCGGCCCGCGTTTTCGGTTTAGCCTTAGTCTTCAGCTCTTCGAAATCCTGCCGCTCCCGCACGCTGTTGCGGAAGATCTGCTCCTTGCCCGGCAGATATTGCGGCGGACAGAACATGTCAGCGCCATACCAGGCCGCCGCCTTCAGCGTGAAGGCCGGGTCAACCAGATGCGGGCGGCCGAGCGCGACGAGATCGGCGCGGCCGGCAGCGAGGATGGTGTTGACCTGATCGGCCGTGGTGATGTTGCCGACGCACATCGTAGCGACGTCAGCTTCGTTGCGGACCTGATCGGAGAACGGCGTCTGGAACATGCGGCCATAGACCGGCTCGGCCTCGCGCACGGTCTGGCCGGTCGAGACGTCGACGAGATCGACACCGGCTTCCGCGAACGCACGGGCGATCATCACCGCGTCGTCGCCGGTGATGCCGCCCTCGGCCCAGTCGGTCGCCGAGATGCGCACCGACATCGGCTTGTGCGCCGGCCACGCCGCGCGCATCGCCGCAAATACTTCCAGCGGGAAGCGCAGCCGGTTCTCCAGCGAGCCGCCATACGCATCGGTGCGCTTGTTGGTCAGAGGCGAGATGAAGCTCGCCAGCAGATAGCCGTGGGCGCAATGCAGCTCGAGCATGTCGAAGCCGCAAGCGTCGCCGCGCTGGGCCGCAGCGACGAAGTCCGCCTTGATTGCATCCATCGCCGCGCGGTCAAGCTCGCGCGGCACCTGGCTGTCCGGGAAATACGGCAGCGGCGATGCCGAGACGATCTCCCAGCCGCCCTGCTCCAATGGACGATCCATCCCGTCCCACATCAGCTTGGACGCGCCCTTGCGTCCAGCGTGCCCCAGTTGCAGCGCGAACTTGGCTTTGGAATTGGCATGGACGAAATCGACGATGCGTTTCCAGGCCGCTTCCTGTGCATCATTCCACAGACCGGCGCAGCCGGGCGTGATGCGGGCATCGCGGCTGACGCAGGTCATTTCGGTGAACAGCAGCCCGGCGCCGCCGATCGCGCGCGAGCCGTAGTGCACCAGATGGAAATCGCCGGGCACGCCCTCCTCGGCCGAGTACATGCACATCGGCGACAGCACCGCGCGATTGGCAATCGCCATCTCGCGCAGCTTGAGCGGCTGGAACATCGGCGCCAAGGGCTTGTCGACATCAACATCGAAGCCCTTGGCGCGAACCTGTCGCGCGAAAGCCTTGTCGACCTCGGTCACGAAGTCCGGCGCACGCAGCGTGAGATTGTCATAGGTGATTGCCTTCGAGCGCGTCATCACGCCGAACGCGAACTGCACCGGATCGAAATCCCAGAACCGGTCGAGATGCTCGAACCAGACCAGCGACACATCGGCCGCATGCTGGGTCTTCTCGACCTCCTCGCGCCGTCCATTCTCATAAAGATCGAGCGCGGCCGGAATATTCGGCGCGCGCTGCATGGCGTCAGCCAGCGCGATCGCGTCCTCCATCGCGAGCTTGGTGCCCGAGCCGATCGAGAAATGCGCCGTCGACTTGGCGTCGCCGAGCAGCACCATGTTGTCCTTGACCCAGCGCTTGTTACGGATCATCGGGAAATTCCGCCACATCGAGCGGTTGGTCAGCAGCGGGTGATCGCCGAGGAACCAGCCGAAGATCTCCTTCATCCGGTCGGCAGATTGCCGCTCGTCGAGCCCCGTCAGGCCGGCCTTTTCGAAGGTCACGGGATCCGTCTCGAAGATCCAGGTCGAGTGTCCCGCCTCGTACTGATAGGCGTGGGCGATGAACGGTCCCCACTCCGTCTCCTGGAAGATGAAGGTGAAGGCGTCGAGCGGCTTGGTCGATCCCATCCACGCGAACTTGTTGGCGCGAAGGTCGACCTCGGGCTGGAAGTGGTCGATATGCTTGTCGCGGAAACGGCTGTTGATGCCGTCGGAGAGGAGGATGAGATCGGCGCCTTCGAACAGCTCCTCATTGTCGATGTCGACCTCGAACTGCATGGTGACGCCGAGCTCGCGCACCCGCTCCTGCAGGATCATCAGCAGCGTCCGGCGCGAGCAGCCGCAGAAGCCGTTGCCGCCGACCCGATGCACCGTCCCGCGGAAGTGCACCGCAATATCGTCCCAGTAGGCGAATTCCTGGGTGATGCGCTGATAGCTCGGAAGATCGTGCTTCTCGAAATTGTCGAGCGTGGCGTCGGAGAACACCACGCCGAAGCCGAATGTATCGTCGGCGCGGTTGCGTTCGTAGACCGCGATGTCGGCGCCGGGCCGCTGCTTCTTGAGCAATATCGCCGCATAGAGACCGGCGGGTCCGCCGCCGATGATCGCGATCTTCATGAGCGCCTCCACTGGAGAGCCGAGCCAATGGAAATTATTTTAGACCTAAAATATTTCCTGGCAAGCCCCTTCGGTTCCTGCGACTGCTCAATTGCCTCGTCAATTGCCCTGGAAGACCGGCTTCGACTTGGCGGCGAAGGCTTCGAACGCGCGATTGAAATCCTCGGTGGTCATGCACAAGGCCTGGGCAACTGCCTCGGCCTCGATCGCCTCCTCGATCGACATCGCCCATTCCATCGCCAGCATGCGCTTGGTCATCGTGTTCGCGAAGGTCGGACCGTTTGCGATCTCGGTTGCCAAGACGATGGCCTGCGCCAGCACGTCGGCCGGCGCGACGATGCGGCTGAAGAAGCCCCAGCGCTCGCCCTCGTCCGCACTCATGAAGCGGCCGGTATAGAGCAACTCGGAAGCACGCGACTGGCCGATGATACGCGGCAGGATCGCGCAGGCGCCCATGTCGCAGCCGGCCAGACCGACCTTGTTGAACAGGAACGCGACCTTGGCGCCGGTTGCCGCAAGCCTGATGTCGGAGGCCATCGCGACGATGGCACCGGCGCCGGCGCAGATGCCCTCGACCGCCGCCACGATCGGCTGCGGACAGGCGCGCATCGCCTTGACGAGATCCCCGGTCATCCGGGTGAAGGCCGTCAGCCCCTTGGTGTCCATCTTGACCAGCGGGCCAATGATCTCGAACACGTCGCCGCCCGACGAGAAATTGCCACCCGCGCCGGTGACCACCACCACCTTCACGTCATCGTCAAAAGCGCAGGCACGGAAGAAATCTGTCAGCTCGCGATAACTTTCGAAGGTCAGCGGGTTCTTGCGCTCCGGCCGGTTCAACGTCACGGTCGCGACGCGATCCTTGACCGTCAGCAGGAAATGGCTGGGCTTGTAGTCGGCCAACGGCACGGTGACGGGATTGGCATGTCTCGACATGGTAGCGTCCTTCCTTCGAATCTTATCGTTGGGCGTTGCGGTCTACACCTCGCCGCCGGCGACCGCGATCGCCTGTCCCGTGATCGCGCTGGCACCGCTGCCGCACAGCCACAACACGGTATCAGCAACTTCCTGCGGCATGATGAGCCGCCCCTGCGGATTGTGCTTGGCAAGCTCGGCGACCGCCTGCTCCCGGCTGCGGCCGGTCTTCTTCATGATGTTGTCGAAACTGTCGGCGACCAGATCCGTGTCGGTGAAGCCGGGGCAAACCGCGTTGACGGTCACGGGCGTTGCAGCCAGCTCCAGGGCCAGCGAGCGCGTCAGGCCGACGACTGCATGCTTCGCGGCGGTGTAGGCGCTGACATAGGGATAGCCCTTGAGCCCTGCCGTGGACGCGACCGCAACGATACGGCCATAAGACCTTGCCTTCATCGCGGGCAACACCGCCTGGACAGCATGCACGACGCCCATGAGATTGATATCGATCATGCGACGGAACAGCGCGGCATCCGATTTCAGGAACGGGGCGGACTCCGCACTTCCGGCATTGGCAATCAGGATATCGATCGGCCGGCGCGCGGCGGCAGCAGTCACCGCCGCATTCAAAGCGGCCTGGTCGGCAACATCGGCAATCGCGGCGTCATCGGCGCAGCCGGCTGCGATCGCCTCATCGAGCGTTGCGCCGTTGCGGCCGACGATCGTCACAGTTGCGCCGGCAAGCTTCAGAGTTCGCGCGATCTCGCGGCCGATGCCGCGCCCACCGCCGGTCACCATTGCATGCACAGCTGCAGGCAATCCAGACATGCACGCGCCTCCTCATCTCTTGCAACACGATCGCGGTTTGGAATTTATTTTAAACTTCAAATTTTTGCAACAACACGTCCGAAGCCGCTTGACACCTCTGTCACCGTGGCTAGCGTTCACGAGCCCTGGGCGAGCGACGTTGCGGCGTGGGGCGTATTTCGGAGGTCTGCGTGCCTGCTTCGCAAATCCTGACCACGAAGGACGGCCGCTTCGGCTATGAGGCGTCGGGGGCGCCCCGGCAGCAGACGGTGGTGTTCCTGCACGGCATCGGTGGCGCAGCGCGCGCATGGCGAGGCCAGCTCGAACATTTTGGTGAGCGCTTTCATGCGGTCGCCTGGGACATGCCGGGCTATGGCCGATCGGCCCGGCTCGAGCAGGTCAGCATCACGACGCTCGCCGCCGCGCTTCACGACTTCCTGCTTCAGATCGAGGCTAGGAGGCCGATTCTCGTCGGCCATTCCATCGGCGGGATGATCGTGCAGGAATGGCTGATGACGCACCCGCAGGCCGCCTCGGCCGTGGTGCTGGCACAGACCAGCCCGGCATTCGGCAAGGCCGACGGCGACTGGCAGAAATCATTCATCGATGCGCGTCTCGGACCGCTCGACCGCGGCGCCACGATGGCGTCGTTGGCGCCGGACCTCGTGAAAGAGCTGGTCGGCGATCATCCGGATCCGCAGGGTCTCGAGCTCGCGACCTCCTGCATGGCCGGCGTGCCCGAGGCGAGCTATCGCGCCAGCATGCTGGCTCTGCTCGGCTTCGACCGGCGACAGGCGCTGAAGGAGATCAAGGTGCCGACCCTCGTCCTCTCGGGCTCGAAGGATCGCAACGCACCGGCGCCGATGATGGAGAAGATGGCGAGCTTCATCCCTTCGGCCGACTATGTCGAGCTCCAGGGCGCCGGCCATCTCGTCAATCTCGAGCAGCCCGGCGCGTTCAACGCCGCGCTCGCTTCGTTCCTGAACGCACACTCAGCAGCAATGACGGCGGAGGCATGATGACGATCCCGGTCCAGAAGACAACGGCGGCGTCGGGCCAGGCGCTTGATGCCGCGATGTTCGATCCGGCCGCGTATCGGCTGACGGCCGAGCAGGCCGACATCATCAGCCGCGGCCGGCAACTCGGGCAGAGCGTGCTGGCAGGACGCGCCGCGACCTGGGACCGCGAGGCGACGTTTCCGACCGAAAACTACAAGGATCTGCATCGCGCGGGCCTGCTCGGCATCTCCGTGCCGAAATCTCTCGGCGGTCTTGGCGCCGGCTATCAGACCTACGCGCTCGCCGCCGCGGAGATCGGCCGCTATTGCGGCGCGACCGCGCTGACCTGGAACATGCACGTCTGCTCGACGCTGTGGTCGGGACCGCTCGCCGACGATCTCGACATGAACGACGAGATGCGTGCGTCGCATGAGCGGCGGCGCGCCATCCACTACAAGCGCATCGTCGAGGACGGCGCGATCTACTCGCAGCCGTTCTCCGAAGGCGGCGCGGCGGCGGCTGGCGGCGTCGCGTTCGGCACCGAGGCCAGGCCGGTCAAAGGCGGCTGGCTGGTCAGCGGCAAGAAGATCTTCGCCTCGCTCTCTGGTCACGCCGACTATTATGGCGTGCTGTGCACCGAGATCAGCGAGGGCGAGAAGGCGTCTCGGCGCAACACGCTCTACCTCGCGATCCCCGCCAAGACCGAGGGCGTGTCCGTGGTCGGTGACTGGGATCCCCTGGGCATGCGCGGCACGGTGTCGCGCACGTTGATCTTCAAGGACGTGTTCGTCGACGAGGATGCGGCGCTGATGCCGCGCGGGGTCTACTTCCAGGCGGCGATGCGCTGGCCGCACATGTTCATGACGTTGTCGCCGACCTATATGGGACTGGCGCAGGCGGCCTATGACTTCACCCTGAAATATCTGCGTGGCGAGGTGCCGGGCATGCCGCCGGTCAAGCGGCGGATGTACCCGACCAAGCAGATCGCGGTCGCGCAGATGCAGATCAAGCTGGAGCAGATCAAGGGCATCTGGTTCCAGGCGGTCACCGAGGCGCGCGCCAACCCGACCAAGGAGCAGGTGCTGCGCGCCTATGCGGCGCAGTACTCGGTGATGGAGGGCGCCAACGAGCTCGCCGCGCTCGCCATCCGCACCTGCGGCGGGCAGTCGATGCTGAAGACGCTGCCGCTGGAGCGCATCTATCGCGACAGCCGCTGCGGCTCCCTGATGCTGCCCTGGACGGCCGAGCTGTGCCTCGACCGCATCGGCCGCGAGGCGCTGTACGAGCCCGGCGAGACGGACGACTGAGCGTGGACCTCTGCAGCCTGATCGAGCGCAACGCTGCGTTCACGCCGGGCAAGCCGGCCATCCGCTTCGAAGGCGCGACGTTGACCTACGCCGACTTCAGCGCGCGGATAGCGTCAATGGCGCGGGCGCTGAAATCCGAGTTCGGTGTCGGGCGCGGTGATCGCGTCGCGATCCTCAGTCTCAACCGGCCGGACTATCTGGTCCTGCTCTATGCCTGCGCCCGGCTCGGCGCGATCCTGGTGCCGCTCAACTGGCGCCTCGCCGTCGCCGAGCAGGTGTTTATCCTCTCGGATGCCGCCGCGAAGGTACTGGCGCTGGAGCAGGCCTTTGCGGCGGTGCTCACAGAGCTGCCACCGGAGACCGTTCCGGTCGGCATCGACTTTGCGCCAAGCAACGGACCTGACATCGACGAACTGCTGGCGCGCGGCCACGGCGACGATCGCAATCCGCATATCGATCTCTCCTGCCCGCTCCTGATCGTCTACACCTCAGGCACCACGGGCCGGCCGAAGGGCGCGGTGCTGCGGCAGGAGGCGCTGCTGTGGAACGGGGTGATGAGCCAGCACATGCATGGCCTCACCTCCGACGACCATGTGCTGACGGTGCTGCCGCTGTTCCATGTCGGCGGCCTCAACATCCAGACCACGCCGGCGCTGCATCACGGCGCCACCGTCACGCTGCACGCGCGCTTCATGCCGGATACGACATTGGCGGCGATCGTGAACGAAAGGCCGACATTGACCGTTCTGGTGCCGGCGACGATCCAGGCCATCACCGAGCACCCGGGCTGGGCCAGCGCGGACCTGTCCTCGCTCAAGGCCGTATCGACCGGCTCGAGCATCGTGCCGCCGGCGCTGATCGATCGCATCACCGCGCGCGGCGTGCCGGTGCTGCAGGTCTACGGCTCGACCGAGACCTGCCCGATCGCGGTCTACACGCGGCTCGGCGGCGACCTGTCACGTGCCGGCTCGACCGGCCTGCCCGGGCTGTGCTGCGAGGCCAAGATCATCGACCGCGACGGCGATGAACTTCCGGCAGGCCAGGCCGGCGAGATCGCGGTGCGCGGGCCCAATCTGTTCTTCGAATATTGGGGCAACGCCAAAGCGACCCAGCAGGCGATCCATGACGGCTGGTACCGCACCGGCGACATCGCGCAGCGCGATGCCGAGGGCTACTTCTTCGTGCTCGAGCGCAAAAACAACATGATCATCTCGGGCGGCGAGAACGTCTATCCCGCCGAGATCGAGCGCGTGCTGAGCGAGCATCCGGACGTCGTCGAATGCGGCGTGATCGGCCGGCCCGATCCGCGCTGGGACGAGGTGCCCGTGGCGTTCGTCGTCAAGCGCAAGGACTGCGCGCTCGATACCGATACGCTGCGCGCGCATCTGCAGGCGCAGCTCGCGCGTTTCAAGGTGCCGCGCGACATCATCTTCGTCGACGACCTGCCGCGCACCGCGCTCGGCAAGGTACAGCATCATCTGCTGCGCCAGATGCCAGATGACCGATAGGGAGATCAGCTCTTGAAGATAGCAGTGCTCGGCGGCGGCAACGGCTCGTTCGCGGCCGCTGGCGATTTCGCCCTTGGCGGCCACGAGGTGCGGTTCTGGCGCCGTGATGCGGAGGCCGTGGCACAGCACCGAGCGGCGGGCGCGTCGATCATCGTCAAGGACGTCAACGGCCGGCATGAGGCCAGGCTCGCGCTGGTCACGACCGACATCGGCGAGGCCGTCCGCGGCGCCGAGCTGATCCTCTGCCCGGCGCCGGCCTTCGCGCAAGCCGACATCGCGCGCCAGCTGGCGCCGCATCTCGCCGACGGCCAGGTCGTGTTCCTGCCGCCGGCCACGTTCGGCACCATGATCTTCGCGGCCGCTGCGCGCGACGCCGGCAACAAGGCCCTCGTCAGCTACGCGGAGACCGGCACTCTGCCCTGGCTGACGCGCAAGCACGGCCCGTTCGAGGTCGCGATCACCATCCGCGCCAAGCGGCTGCCGGTCGGCGTGTTTCCTGCGAAGACGGCCGAGCATGCGCTCGCCGTCATCGGCCGCGCCTTTCCCGGCGTGATCGAGCCCTGCGGCGACGCGCTGTCCGGCGCGCTGATGAATGCCGGCTGCATCATCCATCCGCCGCTGATCGTCATGAACGCGGGGCCGATCGAGCATTTCGAGCGCTGGGACATCCACAAGGAAGGCACGCAGCCCTCCATCCGTCGCGTCACCGATGCGCTCGATGCGGAACGGATCGCGGTGCGCGAGGCTCTCGGCTATGGCGCGCCGCATTTCCCGCTGGCGCATCACTACGCCAAGGAGGGCGAGATCTGGATGTACGGCCGCGGCTCGCATGACCGGCTGACCGATTCCGGCGACTGGCGCGAGCAGCTGGTGCTGACGCAGCATCGCTACATGCGCGAGGATCTCAGGCTCGGCCTGTCGTTCCTGATCTCGGTTGCAGAACTGACCGGGACAGCAACGCCGCTCGCCCGCGCGTTCCTGTCGATCGGCGGCGCCATCTGCGGCGAGGACTTCATGGCGACGGGACGTACGCTCGAAAGCCTCGGCCTCGGCGGCCTCGATCGGACCGCGCTGCAGGCGCTGCTGCGCGAGGGATTTGCAGCATGAGCGCACGCGGTCACATCGCCTGCCTCGGCGCCGGCCGCATGGGCCGCGGCATCGCCGTGGCGTTCGCCTATGCCGGCCATCCGGTGACGATGATCGACATCAAGCCGCGCACGCCGGAGGAGTTCGCCAGGCTGGAGAGCGATGCGCTCGGCGAAGTCCGGGCCACGTTCGCCACCTTGGCGCGGCTCGGGATGCTGCAGGCTGCCGACGCGGACAGGCTGATGAGCAAGGTCGCCGTCACGCCAGCCAGCGCGAGCAGCGATGTGCTTGGCGGGACCACGCTGGTGTTCGAAGGCGTGCCGGAGATCGTCGACCTCAAGCGCGAGGTGCTGGGTGCGGCGTCGCGCGCCGTCGCGCCCGAGGTGATCATCGCCTCGACGACGTCGACGATCCTGGTCGATGATCTCTCCGGCGCGATCGAGAACCCAGCGCGCTTCCTCAATGCGCACTGGCTCAATCCGGCCTATCTGATCCCGCTGGTCGAGATCTCGCCGGGCAAGGCCACCGATCCCGACGTCACGGCGCGGCTGAAGGCGCTGCTCGAAGGCATCGGCAAGGTGCCGGTAGTCTGCGCGGCGACGCCGGGCTTCATCGTGCCGCGCATCCAGGCGCTGGCCATGAACGAGGCGGCGCGCATGGTCGGCGAAGGCGTCGCCAGCGCCGAGGAGATCGACAAGGCGATCCGCTACGGTTTTGGCTTTCGCTACGCGGTGCTTGGCCTGCTCGAATTCATCGACTGGGGCGGCGGCGACATCCTGTACTACGCGAGCCGCTATCTCGAAGGCGCTTTGCACAGCGACCGCTACCGTGCGCCTGACGTGATCGAGCGCAACATGGCCGAAGGCCGCATCGGCCTGCGCACAGGCGCGGGCTTCCTCGACTATTCCGGGATGGATGTCGCCGCGTATCGCGAGCAGCGGCTCGGCGCGCTGGTCGAGATGCTCAGGCATTTCAAGCTGGCCCGGCCGCCGGTCGTGGATTGAGGAAGGCGCCGTAGGGTGGGCAAAGGCGCGCCACGCTGTGCGTTGCAAGCTGAGCTCTCTCACGCGCCGTGCCCACCATCCGCTCCGCATGCGGAGATGCACGGTGGGCACGCAACCACCCTGCGGGCGGCTGCTTTGCCCACCCTACGGCAGCGGCGCTTTCGGTTTCCAGCGGAGTTGAACTCATCATTCGGAGTAGATGGACGATGAGCAGAGTGCCCGTGAATGCGCCCTCTCCCCTTGTGGGAGAGGGCATGTAGGACGACGCGGCAAACTCGGTCGGGTGAGGGGTATGCCTCCACAAGCGTTGCTCGCGGAGAGATACCCCTCACCCAACCGCGTACGCCGATGGGCCGTACATGCCCTCTCCCACAAGGGAGAGGGCGCTGTATCGCGCAGCAGAACGCTGACTGATTCGCTCGGTCAAGCCTGGGCAAAAGAGCGTGCATGCGAGACTCTGGCCTCATGCTGCGGTTCATCTCGCCAACAACACCTGCCGCGCATAGGCGTCCCGGATCGGCGCCATGCCGTGCTGGCGGCGTCACGGCTTGTCAGGGACGGCGGTGTTGGGTGGAA
Organism: Bradyrhizobium oligotrophicum; assembly: GCF_051168495.1. Classification (GTDB taxonomy): domain Bacteria; phylum Pseudomonadota; class Alphaproteobacteria; order Rhizobiales; family Xanthobacteraceae; genus Bradyrhizobium; species Bradyrhizobium oligotrophicum_A. The sequence continues at coordinate 564,841 of NZ_JBNPVB010000002.1, forward strand.
CGGATACACGGGTCAAACAGCGGCCGGCATGATGTCTCGTTCTCGCGGCGCGTTGCGCCCGAGGTCTGCGATCTGGTCGGCCCTCTTCGAGTGCAGAGGGCGCAGGGAAGGCCAGGCGTCGGCTGACGCCTGCGGCCCGCCTGCTGAAAAAATGCAGGCGGCAGGTACCACAGGTGCAGCCGGAAACACCCGGCCTTCCCTGCGCGATGGGTTTACGGCTGCTTCGCGATCTCCCCGGTGCGCCGGGCTTGTTGGCCACCGTCGTTCCCGTGATGCGTCAGCACCAGCGCGAACTTGACCTCAGCATCGGGAGGCCAGGACCACGCGACTTGACCGTCCGCGAGCGATCGTTCGTCCGCGCCCTCGTTGCCGAAGACGCTGCGATCTCTCGCGGCCATCGCATCCCCACCTCGCGTGTCGTGACGATCGCGCGCAACGCCCCTCTGCGGTGAGGCGGGATGGAGGGAGAGAACCATGATTTCCGAAAAATGGCAAGATATTTATTTTTTTCGGAATGCGTTGGAGCGCAACGGGACATGAGCGCACCTCGCCGTTTGAAGCGACCTGCCGCCTGCGATCACGGTGCGCTCCCCCGCCCTTGCGGGGCTATTGTGAGAACACATCTTCGCGGCGCGGGGATTTCACCTCGCCCCGCTTGCGGGGCGAGGGAGCGCACCGCCCGTGCCTTCAACAACACGGATCCCAACTTCGGGATGTGTGCTCAAACCTAGCCCTTGCGGCGAGCGGAGCGGACTGCCCGCGTGCGCCCGCTCGCGCCCCCACGAACAGAAAGCCTACCCGAACACGTCCTGCAGCACGCCGTCCTTGATCACGGCCACGCCATCCAGCTCGATCGTCGTCCCCATCATCGGCAGGTCGAAATGGCCGGCGGTGTAGCGGCCGGCGAATTCGTTGGCGCCGGTGGAGAACAGGAAGTTGCCGGGGACGGCGCGCAGCTCGGTGCCGTTGGTGTCGCGCTGGTCGTACATTGTCAGCGCCTCGTAGCGCGCGCCGGGATTCATGCCCCAGCCGACATGCGACACCGCATAGGCCTCGCGGTCGCCCCAAGAGGCGAGATAGGCGCGCATCATCGCGGCGTCGGCGCCCTCGCCTTCCAAGGCGGTGATGTAGTCGTCGCGCATGGTCATGGTCACGGGCGATGTGAGATAGCGCTTGAAGGTGAGGTTGATGTCGCCGGGCGCCATCACGATGGTGCCGTTGACGGACCCGCTCTTGGGGAAGCTGACGACGATGCCGCCCGGCCAATGCGCCAGGGTGCCGGGACGGTCGGTCCAGCCCCAGACGCCGACGGTGGAGGCGCCCTCCATGATCACGTCGAGATCGGTGCCGGCCTTGGAGGTCACGCGCATGCGCTTGGTGCTGCGGAGCATCTTGGCGGCGGCGCGGACGCGCTTCTCCAGCGCGGAATCAGGCCGCATGCGCTCCAGCGCCTCGGGATGCTCGTTGGAGATGACGAGAATCCGCGCGCCGGCCTTGAGGATCTCCGGCGTCTCCACCGCGTGCATCAGCCCTTCGATGGTGCAGTCGACGACGAAGCCCGCCTGCTGGAGCGCGGTCACGACGGGGCCGAGCTTGCCGATGGCTTCAGACGCGCCGGTCGAGCGCACCGGAACGGGATGAGGGTTGCGCGGGGTCGGCACCACCACGTGGAACGGACGTGCGCCCATGCGCAGCAGCGCCAATTCCGCGAGGTGGACGTTGAGCGCGCGCGACTGCGTCTCGGACAGGATCGCGGCGGTATCACCGGCCTTTACGGCGCAGCGCTCGAAGATCTCGCAGAATGCGTCGATCCATTTCGCCTCGATGCGATCCGCCAGCATGGTCGTTCTCCCGATTGTTGTTTCTTCTGTATCAGACCGAGGGGAAGCCGCGCAGCAGGTAAGCGCGCAGGCCCTGCAGCAGGGCGTTGAGAATGAGCCCGAGCAGCGAGATCGTGATCAGCGGCACGAACATGTCGACGGCCTGGAAGGTGCGCGCGGCGGTGACCAGCACATGGCCGAGCCCGTCGGTGGAGGTGATCATCTCGGCCAGGAACACCACGATGCAGGAGATCACGAGGCCGATGCGGCAGCCGGTCAGGATCGAGGGCATCGCGGCCGGCAGCACCACCTTCCACAGCACGTCGCGCGGCGGCGTGCCGGCCGCGAGCGCCGACCAGATCAGCTTCTGCTCGACGGTCGTGGCGCCATAATAGGTCGACAGCAGGATCGGAAACAGCGCGTCCGCCGCCACCAGCATGATCTTGGATTCGTGGCCGAAGCCGAGCAGCAGCAGGAAGGCGGGATAGAGCGCCACCTTCGGCAGCGGCGCCAGCACCCGCACGATCGGCTTGACGGCGGCATTGATGGGCGGGCTCACGGCTGCCGCAATGCCAAGGGAGACACCAAGCACGACCGCGATCGCAAAGCCGGCGAACAGCCGGAACAAGGTCGCCGCGATGTCCTGCTGAAACGTGGAATCGGAGAGCTGCTGGCCCATGCGCAGGAACACCTGGCCAGGCGGCGGCAGCAACGTCGCCGGTGCGAAGCCGAACGACACCAGTCCATGCCAGCCCAGCAGCACCAGCACGATCGGCACCGCACCCAGCAGCAGCTCGTTGGTGGCGCGTGCGGTCATGAGAAGCTCAGGGGCATGTCGAACTGCGGCTCCGACCAGCGCACCAGCCAGCGCCGGATGACCTCGAACGCCGCATCGAGGCAGATGCCCATCGCGCCGATGATGATGATCATCGCGAACACCGTGTCGTACTGGCCCATGTCGAGGGCGTTGAACAGGATGTTGCCGGCGCCGGACTGCCGCGCGATCATCTCGCTGGTCACCATCGTGATCAGCGCCAGCACGATTCCGGTGCGGCAGCCGGTCAGGATCTCCGGCAATGCGGCCGGCAGCACGATGCGCAGCAGACGCTCGGCGGGCGACAGGCCCATCGCCGCGCCCGACCACAGCATCTTCTCCTCCACCGCCTTGGCGCCCTCGAAGCTGTGATAGATCACCGGCAGGCTGACGCCGAGGAAGATGACCAGCGTCTTGGAGATGTCGCCGACGCCGAGCCACAGCATGATGATCGGCATCAGGGCCGCCTTCGGCACCGGGTAGATCAGCATCAAGAGCGGATTGAAGAAGGCGGCCGTCGACCGGCTGCGGCCCATCAAGAGCCCCAGCGGAATCGCGAACGACAGCGCCAGCGCGAAGCCGATCGCCATCCGCCGCAGCGACGCCAGGATGTTGATCAGCGATTCCTTGTCGGTGAGAATCGGCGGGATCGCGCGCAGCGATTCCAGCGCGGTCGGGAAGCTGTCGTTCTGCAGCCCGAGCGAGGCGAGCTGCCAGGCCGCGAGCAGGCCGCAGCAGGCCAGCACCGGTGCCAGCGGCTTCATGAGCCCCTTCATGACGGCAGCTCGTTGTCGCCGGACGCGTCGAACATGCGCTCGATCTCGACGATGTATTTCTGATAGCGCGGATCGAGCAGCAGCTCCTCGCGGCGGCGCGGCCGCGGCAGGTCGATGTGGATCACCTCGCGGATGCGGCCCGGCGAGCGCGACATCATCACGACCTTGTCGGACAGGAACACGGCCTCCTCGACCGAATGCGTCACGAACAGCACGGTCTTGCGGTCGCGCTCCCAGATCTCCAGCAGATCGTTCTGCAGGCGCGTGCGCGTGTGCGCGTCGAGCGCGCCGAACGGCTCGTCCATCAGCAGCACTTCGGGCCCATAGGCCAGCGTGCGCGCCAGCGCCACGCGCTGCTTCATGCCGCCGGACAGTTCCTTCGGATAGAACTTCTCGAAGCCGGTCAGCCCGACCATGGCGATCAGCGCGCGCGCCAGGGCGTCTGCCTTCGAAGGCTTCATCCCCTGCTGCAGCGGGCCGTACATGACGTTGCCGAGAACGCTCTTCCAGGGAAACAGCGCGAACTCCTGGAACACGGGGCCACGATCAGGACCAGGGCCGGTGATCGCCCTGCCCTTCATCTTGGCGGTGCCGCTGGTGGGGCTGACGAAGCCGCCGACGATGTAGAGCAGGGTCGACTTGCCGCAGCCGGAGGGGCCGAGGATCGAGACGAAGGCGCCCTCCTCGATCGCGAGCGAAATCTCCGACAGCGCGGTGTGATCGCGGCGTGAGGAGGTCTTGAAGACCTGCGACACGCGATCGATCTCGATGATCGGACCAGCCGGATGGCGGCCGAGCGCGACGCCCTCGAGCTGGTCGGGTCGGATCGGGGTCACGCCCATGTCGGCTTCTCTTTCCGATGCAGCACGCTGAAAACGCTCCGTGAAGGATGGCAAAACGATCGGTGGCAGATTAGCAAGAACCCTGCCAACCGGCCCACGGCGCAACTCATTCCTGCTCCTGATCGAACCAGGGCCATTCGGCCGGCCCCTCATGGGTGACGGCGCCGAGCGGCGCCTGACCAACCAGTTTGGCGTATTTTGCCAGCGCACCGGCCCGATGCCGCGGCGGCCGTTGTGTCCACGCGCTGCGGCGCGCCGCCAGTTCGCGCTCGTCGAGCATCACGTCGAGCGTGCGCGCCTTCGCATCGATGCGGATCGGGTCACCGTCGCGCAGCAGCGCCAGCGGTCCGCCGACGAACGCCTCCGGAGAGACGTAGCCGATGCACAGGCCGCGGGTGGCGCCGGAGAAGCGGCCGTCGGTGATCAGCGCGACCTTCTCGCCCATGCCCTGGCCGTAGATCAGCGCAGTCACGCCGAGCATCTCGCGCATGCCGGGGCCGCCGACCGGCCCCTCGTTGCGGATGATCAGCACTTCGCCCGCCTGATAGTTGCGCGCGCGGACGGCAGCGACGCAGGCCTCCTCGTCCTCGAACACGCGCGCACGGCCCTCGAACACCAGGCTCTTGAGGCCGGCGACCTTGATGACAGCGCCATCGGGCGCGAGATTGCCCTTCAATACGGCGACGCCGCCATCGGCCATCATCGGCTTGGTGGGACTGAAGACGATCTCGCCGTCGGGCGCGTGGGCCGATCCGTATTCCTCAGCCAGCGTGCGGCCTGTCACGGTGATGCACGAGCCGTCGATATGGCCGCTCTCGATCAGCGCGCGGATCACGACGGCGGCACCGCCGATGTCATAGACGTCCTTGGCTGTGTACTTGCCGCCGGGCCTGAGATTGCCGATCAGCGGCGTGCGTGCGAACACTTCGCCGACGTCATCGAGCGTGAAACGGATGCCGGCCTCGTTGGCAATCGCCGGCAGATGCAGCGCCGCATTGGTCGAGCCGCCGGTGGCTGCGACGATGGCAGCGCCGTTCTCCAGCGACTTCCGAGTCACGATGTCGCGCGGCAGCGGACCATCATGTTGGAGCATCTGCATGATCAGACGTCCGGCGTGCCGCGCGACATGCGCGCGCTCGGCATAGACGCCGGGGATCATCGACACGTTAGGCATCGACAGGCCCATCGCCTCCGACACCATGCCCATGGTGTTGGCGGTGAACTGTCCGGCGCAGGCGCCGATGGTCGGCAGGCAGGAGCGTTCGATGCCTTCGAGCGTGGCCGCGTCGATCTCGCCGGTCATGTAGCTGCCGACGGCCTCATAGGAATCGAGCACCGTCAGCGTCCGGCCCTGATACTTGCCGGGCAGCGCACTGCCGCCATAGATGAAGATCGACGGCACGTTGCAGCGGACCGTGCCCATCATGACGCCGGGCAGAGTCTTGTCGCAGCCGCCGAAGCCGATCAGCGCGTCATAGGCGAGGCCGTGGACCACGGCCTCGATCGAATCGGCGATCAGCTCGCGCGAGAACAGCGAGAACTTCATGCCCTCGTGGTTCATGCTGATGCCGTCGGAGACGGAGACGGTCGCGAACTCGCGCGGCGTGCCGCCGGCCTCGGAGACACCCGTCTTGGCCGCCTCGACCTGGAAGTCGTGCGTCATGTTGCAGGGCGTCTGCTCGCCCTTCTGGCTGACGATTCCGATCATCGGCTTGGCGATGTCGGCATCATCCAGGCCCATCGCGCGCATGAAGGCGCGGTGCGGGGCGCGATCGAGCCCCTCCACCGTGACGCGCGAGCGCAGCTTCTTCATCGACGGCAACCTCCGCGCTGCCAGCGCCTACTGGATCGGCGCGACGATCGTGGGATGCTTGAACTGCGCGACGTCGAGCTTCGGCAGCATGCCGGTCTCGGCATAGATGTCGAGCATCTTCTGGATCGCCGGGAAGTTGGGGGCTGCGACCGGATCGCGGCCGAAATCATTGTCCTTGAGCAGATAGGTGTCGATGACGGCGACCGGCGCCTTCATCACCTCGGACACGACCTTCAAGGTCTCGTCGCGGTTGGCGAGCGCCTTCTTCATGCCGGCGGTGATGTCGCGCACATAGGCCTTCACCAGCTCCGGATTCTTGTCGACGAAATCGGCGCGGCAGGCTTCGAGGATGTGCACGATGTTCGGCATCGCCTCCGACAGCGAGAACAGCTTGCGGGTGCCGCCCTTGGCCTCGGCGCGCGCGGCGAACGGCTGGTTCATGTTGACGGCGTCGACGCGGCCCTGGCGCAGCGCGTCCTCCGACACCGCGAAGCCGACCTCGACCAGCTTGATGTCCTTGGCGGGATCGAGCCCGGCCTGCTTCAGGAGCATGTTGAACGGCCCCTGCGTGCCGCCGCCGATCACGGAGATGCCGACCGTCTTTCCCTTGAGATCGGCGATGGTCTTGATCGGCGAATCGTCCTTGACCGCCCAATACACCGAGAACCCGCCCGGCTTCTCGTAGACGTGCTGGGCGACGATGTAGGCCTTGAGCCCGCCGCCGACGACGCCGTTCGACAGCGACAGCGGCGCCTGCGTCGCGCAATCCAGCGCGCCTGCGGCAAGCGCCTGGGTCATCGGTGCCGTCCCCTGGAACTGGGTCCATTCGATATTGTAGGTCTTGCCGAGATCCGGAAATTCGGTCGGGCGCTTCATCATCCAGTATTTGGATTCTTCCGCCGGAATGGTCCAGCCGACGCGGATCGTCTGCTGCGCCAGCGCCGGCGCTGCGCTCGTCCCCAACGCGATCGCAGCCCATGCCGCCAGCATCAATTTCTTCCGCATCGTGCCCCTCCGCCTCATCAAAACAGGAACTCAAAACAGGAACTTGGCGGAGAATGTTTCATGTCTCAAATAACCGTGCAAGCGCGGAAAACGCCCCATCCTTGCCTCAGCCATGGGCAAGGCGAGCTTCGCAGCGCGGCGAGATGGCGGCCATCGAGACTGTCGCCGACCGTGTGTCTCGTCGGCTGCGGCAACGCAAGGTCGCGTCCTGCGGTGACTCTGGCCTCATGGTTCGAGACGCGCCGCAGGCGGCGCTCCTCACCATGAGGGGCAAAAGCCGAGGCACTGCACACCGGACCATGAACGCGAAGAGCGTACTCATGAAGGGATCTTCTCGCTCCATCGCCCTGAACGACCGTCCCTCCTCACCCTGAGGAGACCGCCCTCAAGGCGGTCGTCTCGAAGGGCGAGGCCTCGCCGGGGCCTCATGGTTCGAGACGCGCCGCGATCGACGACGCTACCTCGAATTAACAGAACGGGCGCGGCGCTCCTCACCATGAGGTTTGGGTTCCGAAACCCGCCGCAGGCTGGCGTCTCGAAGGACGGGTGGAGGGCACGCTGGTGCCAAGCTGCAAACATCCGCGCTGGACAACGGCTCATTTGCGGCCTCGGCCCTGCCTCAGCCGACTGGCGCTGCCGCGTTGCACGCGCTAGGGAAAGGCCCCGATTTGACCTTTCCAAGGAGTTCTCCAATGTCGATCCAGCGTTTCGAAACCGGCCCGCGCATGAGCCAGGTCGTCGTGCACGGCAATACCGTCTATCTCGCCGGTGTGGTGGCGCAGAAGACCGCCGGCGAGAGCGTGACCAAGCAGACCGAAGAGATCCTCTCGATCATCGACGGTCACCTCGCCAAGGCCGGCACCGACAAGTCGAAGCTCTTGTCCGCGACGATCTATCTCACCGACATCAAGACTTTCGGCGAGATGAACGCAGTATGGGACGGCTGGGTGTCGGCCGGCAATACGCCCGCCCGCGCCACCGTCGAGGCCGGGCTTGCCGCGCCGCAATTCACGGTCGAGATCATGGTAATCGCGGCGAAGTAAGCCGCTGAGGCGGCCGCGGCACTCTACGCAGTGTCGCGGCGGCCGGTGCGGGGATTGAGCGGCGCGCGCCGCGCGCGCGTGAGGCCTTCCGGCAGCACCGGCTCGGTGCCGGGCAGCGGCTCGGCGCGCACGTCGGCGCCCCACTGCTCGCGTTGGCGCGGCGTGGTTTCGTCCTTGACCTGGTGCGGCTGCGGCAAGCCGGTCTTGCTGACGGGGTCGTAGGCGCCGGAGCGCTGGTCGCGGGTATCTCTGCCTGTCATGGGGGATCAACGGCGCTGCCGCAGCGTTCGTTCCTCGCGTCCGTGATAGGGCGCGCCGCGAGCTGGCCCTCCGAACATCAGTGCTTCTCTCTGACGCTCTCGACCTTGACGGCGAGCCGCTTGATCTTGTCGTACAGCGTCTGCTTCGGAATGCTCAGAAGCGCCGCGGTGGCCTGGACATCGCCGAGCTTGCGGCGCAGCGCATCCTCGATGATCGAGCGCTCGATGTTCTCCAATTGCCGGGGCAGCGACAGCTCCGAGGCGGCCGCGTCCGAGCGACCGAGGACCTTGCGGTCGAGTACGCCGAGCACGAAGCGGTCGGCGACGTTGCGCAGTTCGCGGACGTTGCCGGGCCACGCATAGCCGAGCAGCAGCGACATGGTCTGCTCGTCCACGATCGGCGCGTCGCGCTCGAACCGCTTGGCGGCCTCCAGCGTGAAGTGCTCGAACAGAATCGGGATGTCCTCGCGCCGCTCGCGCAAGGGCGGCAGCTCGATGAAGGCGACGCCGAGACGATAATACAGATCGGCGCGGAACTGCTTGCTCTCGCTGAGCTCGTAGAGATTGGCCTTGCTGGCGGCGACGACGCGGCAGTCCACCGCGACCGGCTTGTTGGAGCCGACGCGCTCGATCGAGCGGTCCTGCAGGGCGCGCAGCAGCTTGACCTGCACGCTGAGCGGCATGCTCTCGATCTCGTCGAGGAACAGGGTGCCGCCATGGGCATATTCGATCTTGCCGATGCGCTGTTTGGTGGCGCCGGTGAAGGCGCCGGCCTCGTGGCCGAACAATTCGCTCTCGACCAGCGACTCGGGCAGCCCGCCGCAATTCACCGCGACGTAGTTGCCGCCGCGGCGGACGCTGTGATTGTGCAGGCAGCGGGCGACGACGTCCTTGCCGGTGCCGGTCTCGCCATAGATCGTGACGTCGACATTGGTCGAGGCGAGATTGGCGACGAGCCGGCGCACCTCCTGGATTTGCGGCGAACGACCCAGGAGGCTCGCCTCGATGCCCTGGCGGTCGGCCAGCGCTGAGCGCAAGGTGCGCACTTCCAGCGTCAGACGCCGCTTGTCGAGCGCGCGGCGCACGACCGAGACGAGTTGCTCGGATGAGCACGGCTTCTCGATGAAGTCATAGGCGCCGTTGCGCATCGCTTCGACGGCCATCGAGATGTCGCCGTGGCCGGTGACCAGGATGACCGGCAGGTCCGGGTCGAACCGGTGCAGCTCGGACAGCCATTCGGTGCCGCTCCTGCCGCGCAGGCGCACGTCGGAGACCACCACGAACGGCATGTCGGCGCGGACGGATGCGCTCGCCGCTTCGACCGAACCGAACGGGGTGACTTCGAGGCCGGCGAGCTGCAGCGCCTGGACGGCGCCGATGCGCACATCCTCGTCGTCCTCGACATAGATCACGCCGATCGGCTGCTCATGTGTCATGCAAAAACCTCGTCACTCGGCCAGCGGCAGCAGCACGACGAACTCGGCGCCGCCGGTCTCGAGATTGCGCGCCCGCAGCTCGCCGCCGAACGAGCGCGCGATGTGGTTGGCGATCACGAGGCCGAGGCCTAAGCCTTTGCCGGCCGGCTTGGTGGTCACGAACGGCTCGAACATGCGATCGAGAACATCGGCGGCAATGGCGGGACCGCTGTTGCCGATGGCGATGCGGCACTGGCCCTCCTCGCGCACGGCGCGGATCTGGATCGACTTCTGCGCGGCGCCCTCGACGGCGTCGAGCGCGTTGGCGACGATGTTGCAGAGCAGCTGCTCGAGCCGGATCTGATCGGCGCGGACATGCAGATCCAGCGCGAGATCGATGGTCACCTCGACGCCGCCGTCCTTCACCCGGGCACCGAGGATCATGAGCGTCTCGGACACCGCCTGCTCGACCGCGACGGCATCGAGCGGCGCGTTCGATTTGTAGGCGAAGACGCGCAGCTGGCCGGTCAGGCGCGCGAGGCGGCGCACGAGGTCGCCGATACGGACGAGATTGCCGCGCGCCTCGGCAACCATGCCGCGATCGACGAACTGCACGGCATTGTCGGATGCGGTCTGCAGCGCCGCCAGGGGCTGGTTGATCTCGTGCACCATGCCCGCCGACATCTGGCCGAGTACGGCGAGCTTGCCGGCGTGCACGAGTTCGTCCTGCGCGGCGCGCAGTTCGGCGGTACGCTCCTGCACCCGCATCTCGAGCCGGTCGTTGGCGGCCTGCAGCGCGGCCTGGTTCGCGAGACGTTGCCGGATCTCGTTCCGGCGCTGCGTCAGCAGGCCGAAGGCGAGCAGCGCGACGATGCTGGCGAGCCCGGAGAGCGTGCCGATGACCAGGGACGTGCGCAGGATCGGCGTCTCGTCGTCGAGCAGCAGCAACTGCCATTGCCGCTCGTTGAGAGGCCGCTCGTCGACGCTGTAGACCGCGCCGCGCTCGATCGCGACCTCGCCGCGGCGATGGGTGGCCTCCGTGAAGATCCAGCCGAGCGGCGCGAGATTGGAGCTGCCATAGGGCTTCGACGTCGCGATCTCCTCCAGCGCCTCGACCGACAGCGGCGCCAGCGGGCGAAAGCGCCATTCGTCGCGCGAGGCGAGGATGGTCACGCCGCGGGCGTCGACCAGCACCATGTCGCTGCCGCGGTTGCGCCATTCGCGCTCGAAGGCATCGAGATTGACCTTGACCACGGCGACGCCGATCGTCCGGCCCTCGCGCTTGACCGCATAGGACAGATAATAGCCGGCGCGCGCGCTGGTGATGCCGATGCCGAAGAAGGCGCCGCGGCCGGTCGCCAGCGCCTGGCGCATATAGGGCCGGTAGGACAAATTGCTGCCGACCGGCGTGCCCGGCTGGTCGAAGTCGGCCGCCGCGATCGCATCGCCGGCGACGTTCAGCACATAGAGATTGTCGGCGCCGGCCAGCAGATTGATGGACTTCAGGTACAGGCTGACGCTCTGCTGCAGCGCGCGGTCATCCGGCGTGCCGAGCAGCCGGTCGACGTCGGGCGAGGTCTCCAGCAGCGAGGGCAGATATTCGAAGCGGGAGAGATAGCCGTCGAGCTGCGCGGCTTCGACCGCGAGCCGCTGCTGAGCCGCGGCGTGCCTCTGGTCGAGCCCGCGCGAGAAGGCGATGGCATAGCCGAGCCAGGCCGCCGCCCCGACCAGCGCCACGGCCATGAGGCCGCGCACGAGCCAGCCCATGCGCCCCGGGACCACCGCGGCGACGTCGGGAGGTCCGTCGAGGCGGATCCGGATGGGGAGGTCCGTCATCTCCTGAGCCAGGCAAATCCGAGGTGTGGCGGGCCGCGCCGACCGCGCCCGCTTTTCGCCAGCAACTCTAGAGACTTGCGCTGGAATAGGCGACAGCAAAATCGGCCGCCGGCGACGCCGCAATGCAGCGCGGCCGCCCGCCCCGGCCGGCGCCCATCAGTGCAGCTTGACGTGCGGCTCGGTGCGGCGGGTGATCAGGCGGGCGAGCGTGTCCAGGGTGACCTTGGCGAGGCCATGCAGCGCGTATTCGTGCATCTTGTACAGCGACAGATACATCATCCGCGCAAACAAGCCCTCGAACACCAGATTGCCGCCGACCAGCGCGCCCATCATCGAGCCGATTGTTGAGAACTCGCCGAGCGACACCAGCGAGCCGAAATCGCGATAGCGGTAATCCGTCAGCGCCGCGCCCCAAATGAAGCGCGGGATCTGCTTGGTGAGATGCGAGGCCTGCTGATGCGCCGCCTGCGCCCGCGGCGGCACGTTGCCGCGCTCGCCCCAGGAGCAGGCCGAGCAGTCGCCGATCGCGAAGATGCGCTCGTCGCGCGTGGTCTGCAAGGTCTGCTTGACCACGAGCTGGTTGATCCGGTTGGTCTCCAGCCCCGCGATGTCCTTGAGGAAGTCCGGCGCCTTGACGCCCGCGGCCCACACGATCAGCTCGGCCGGGATGACACGGCCATCGGCGAGGCTGACCTTGTCGGCTCCGACCTCGGCGACCTTGGCGCCCACCAGGACCTCGACGCCCAGACGCGCGAGCAGCTTCTCGGTCTCGCGCGAGACGCGATCCGGCAGCGCGGGCAGCACCCGGCCCGCGGCCTCGATCAGCGTGATCCTGATGTCCTTCTCGGCGTCGACCTGGTCGAGGCCATAGGCCACCACCTCCCGTGTCGTGCGGTGCAGCTCGGCAGCCAATTCGACGCCGGTCGCGCCGGCGCCGATGATCGCGACCTTGAGCTGGTGCGCGGCGATCGGCGAGGATTGGGCATGGACGCGGATGCACGCATTGACCATGCGCTCGTGGAAGCGGCTGGCGTCGCGCTGCGATTCCAGCTTGATCGCGTGATCGACCACACCAGGCGTGCCGAAATCATTGTTCTGGCTGCCGATGGCGAGCACGAGCACATCATAGGGAATGGTACGCTTTGGCGTGACCTCGCGCCCCTCGGCATCGAGATAGGGCGCGACCAGCACCTCGCGCGTGTCGCGATCGAGGCCGATCATGTCGCCGATGCGGTAGTGGAAACCGTGCCAATAGGCCTGGGCGAGATAGTCGACCTCGTGGGCCGAGATGTCCATGCTGCCGGCGGCGATCTCGTGCAGCTTCGGCTTCCAGACATGGGTGCGGTTGCGCTCGACCAGGGTGACGTCGATCCGGCCCTTGCGGCCGTATTTGTCGCCGAGGCGCGTGGCGAGTTCCAGTCCGCCGGCGCCGCCGCCGACGATCACGACACGCGGAACTCCCGACTGCGCACCGGCCATCATCCAACCTCCCCAAGAATGGCCGCGTGGTGCCCGCACGCCTGCTGGTGCACCAGATCCCGAACGCCGCCCGCCGCCATGTCGACGATGCACCGCACCGTCGACGATGGCGTCAGGATATACGGCGGCTTTGCGGCACGAACAGGACGCCTCCCACGGCGGGCCCAAGCCCTGCCGCCATTCTTAACAGACGACGCGAGATGTTGGCAGGCGATGATGTTCGCGTGTCGCTTCTCCCAGGTCCCGATCCATTATCCTCCTCGACATACGCAGCGCTAGCCGGTGGTGACCGCGACCTCGACGTCGGCCGGGTCGATGTCGCGATCGAGCGCGATGCGCAGCTTGTCGCGGTCGAGTTCGCCTTCCCACCACGCCACGATCACGCAGGCGACGCCGTTGCCGCACAGATTGGTCAGTGCGCGGCACTCGCTCATGAACTTGTCGATGCCGAGCACGATCGCCATGCCCGGAACCAGTTCGGGCCTGACGGCTGCGAGCGTGCCGGCCAGGGTGATGAAGCCGGCGCCGGTGATGCCCGAGGCGCCTTTCGAGGTCAGCATCGCGACGAGGAGGATCGTGATCTGCTCGCCGAACGAGAGGTGTACGTTCATCGCCTGCGCGATGAACAGCGTCGCCAGGGTCATGTAGATGTTGGTGCCGTCCAGATTGAAGGAATAGCCGGTCGGAACGACCAGACCGACGACGGGCTTGGAGCAGCCGAGCCGCTCCAGCTTCTCCATCATCTGCGGCAGCGCGCTCTCGGACGACGAGGTGCCGAGTACGATCAGGAGTTCGTCCTTGATGTATTTCAGGAACTTCAGGATCGAGAAGCCGGCGATGCGGGCGATGATGCCGAGCACGACCACGACGAAGACGAGCGCCGTGAGATAGAAGGTCGCGATCAGGCCGGCGAGGTTGCCGAGCGCCTGCGGACCATAGCGCCCGATGGTGAAGGCCATCGCGCCGAACGCGCCGATCGGGGCCGCCTTCACGACGATGGCGATGACGCCGAAGATCGCATGCGCCGCGTCGTCGATGAAGGCGCGCATCGTATGGCCGCGCTCACCCAGGGTCATCAGGGCGATGCCGAACAGGATCGAGAACAGCAGCACCTGCAGGATCTCGCCTTGCGCGAAGGCGCCGACCACCGTGTCCGGGATGATGTGGAGCACGAAGTCGACCGACTTCATCTCGCTCGCCTGTTTGGCGTAGTTGGCGACGGCCGCGGCGTTGGTCTGGCCCTGGAAGCCCGCCCCCGGCTGGATGAAATTGCCGACGATCAGCCCGATGGCGAGGGCGAAGGTCGAGACGATCTCGAAATAGATCAGCGCCTTGACGGCGACGCGGCCGACCTTCTTCACCTCGGAGACATGCGCGATGCCCGACACCACGGTGCAGAAGATCACCGGCGCGATCACCATCTTGATCAGCTTGACGAAGCCGTCGCCGAGCGCCTTGATCCAGTCGTTCTTGCCGAACTCCGGCCAGACCCATCCGACGATGACGCCGAGCACGATGGCGACCAGGACCTGAACATAGAGAACGCGGTAGAACGGCTTTTTTGGTTCCACGGTGGCGGTTGCAGACATCGTATCTTTTCTCCCTGGTCTCACTCGGTCTACGTCTCGTCTCAAAGCGCCGACGCCCGCTTCGGCGGCGGCAGGTCGGTGCAATACTCTTCGAAGACCTCGGCGGCTATCCCGATGGATTCGCCGAGCGTCGGATGTGGATGGATGGTCTTGCCGATCTCGGCCGGCTCGCAGCCCATCCCGACAGCCAGGCAGATCTCGCTGATGAGATCGCCCACATGGGGCCGAGGCCGATCACCGTCCTACGCTTCGGAATCGACGTGAGCTGCCCCGCGCCGGTGCAGTCGACGATGCGCGGATCGCCGGCGGCGTGTTCGTGTCCGCAATCGTCATCATCGTCTCCAATGCATCCCGAGCCGAGTCGCCATATCCAAGAGCGCCACCGCCAGCAAAGGGGCGGACGCGCGATGCTGCTCAGGCGGGCTCGCCTGTCTGGTCGTTCTCAGGAAATGGGTGGGCTGTGGGCTGGCATCGGGACGTCCCCTCGCGTCGACTGTTCTGGAGCTGGCGCTCGTTTGGAGGGGCTCGTAGCAGTATTCGTGCCAGCGAAGCGATGCGGCGTGAGGCGGCCGCATGTGCTTCGATTTGCTACCGTTTGCAAGCCATCACGGGAATGGGCCGGTCCGCCGGCCGGTCGAGCGTCCGGACTCTCGGAAATCAGCGACAGCGGCCATCCGAAAACCCGGACTGACGAGGAAGCGCCCTTGAGCGGGGCCTTGCCACGGCGGCGAACCTTCGAGCGCCGGACACCCCACATCCCCCTTCGGACGACGGTCGGGCTCCGCAGATCGTCAGCCCGGCTCCTTGGGAGGGGCCTTCGGATCGAGCCGGCGCCGCCGGGCCCCCAGACGCGACCGGCGGATGCGGCGCTTGCGAAACTCCAGGCTGCACATCGCAATATCGATGCTTTCGGCTGGCCGCCGCAGGCGGCGTCCATGGAAGCCGAGCCACTTCTCGACCTGCCGCACCAGGATGCGGTCGAGATCGAGACGCCGCATCAGTTCGTCGCGCGTATGCAATGACGCGATGTCGACGATGTAGTCGTAACGCTCCGACATGGTGCGGCCGACGAGCCGCGCGTGATCACTCGATACCAATAAAGTCACGACCCGCTCAGGTAAATGCGGCTCACCCATTTCCCATTCCCACGCTCCGCCGTGCTTGCTTGCCGATCCACGACGCCGGCCCTCCACCATTCGCAAACACGACGATCAACAATGCTCATCAGCCGTGACGCTCAATCAGCGCCGCGGCCATCACGGAGGCTCCCTGCTCCGGCTCAGTCATTCATCACCTTCGACGACATGATGCCCAGCCCTCACGAGTACACGCGTTCGGTCAGTTGCGGATCCTGCTCCGGACTGCGCTGCTTCGCCGCAGTCGACGCCAGGGAGGCCATGATCTCCTGGGCGCGCATCGGCAGCACCGACAGCAGCGTGTCGCTCAGCCCGTGGGACACCTCGGCGCATCCCTGCAGGTAGACCTGCGGACGGAAGGCGGGACTGGTCTGGAGACGATAGTCCCGATCCAGCGCGCTCGACTCGACGTAGCGGCTGATCGGATCGAGGAACGCCGGGATCGGCGATCGCTCGTAGCCGGTAGCGAGCACCACCACGTCATAGGACGCCCGGCGGCGAACGTCCTCGTCCTTGTTGAGGAGTTCGAGGTCTATTCCGGCGGGGCCGGCTTCCGCACCGACGATCTCGCTGCGGGGATGGAGCGCCAGCCGCCGCGCCCCCGAGACCCGCTGCTGATAGGTCAGGCGATAGAGCTGGTCGAGCAGATCCGGATCGACGACGGCATAGTTGGTGTTGCGGAAACTGCGGATGATCGCCGCGCGCTGGCCCTCCTCGCGCGAATGGAAATAGTCGGTATAGTCCGGATTGAAGATCTCGTTCACGAACGGGCTGCTGTCCGACGGCTTGAGCGCGTGCGCGCGGAAGACGAGATCGACATGGGCCTCCGGAAGCCGCTCGCTGAGATCGAGGGTGACCTCGGCCGCGCTCTGACCGCCGCCGATGACGGCCACGCGCGGCGCCCGGCCGCTCATCTCGGCGATGACGGTAGAATCGAGATAGCCGCTGGTGTGCACGACCCGCCGGTCAGCCGCGATCGCCTGGAACATCGCCGGGACATGCGGCACGCCGCCGACGGCGACCACCAGATTCCGTGCCGTGCGCGACTGCTGCTCGCCCCGCCCGGTCTGCGTCACCACACGCAGCGCCGCCACCGACTGGCCGGCGGTCACCGGCTCGACCGCGACGACCGTCTCGCCATATTCGACCATCGCGCTGAACTGGCCCGCGACCCAGCGCAGATAGTCGTTGAACTCGATCCGGCTCGGATAGAACGTCCTGCAATTGGTGAAATCGAGCAGCCGGCCGGATTTGTGCAGATAGTTGATGAAGGTGAACGGGCTGGTCGGGTCGCGCAGCGACACCAGGTCCTTGAGGAAGGAAATCTGCATGTTGCTGCCGGGGAGCAGCATGCCGCCGTGCCATCTGAAGTCCGGCTGCCGCTCCACGAACAGCGCGCGGCAATTCAGCCGCCGCTGTCTCGTGCTGTCGTCGAGCGCGATCGCGAGCGCCAGATTGGATGGCCCGAAGCCGACGCCGACGACATCATAGTCCGGGGCGAGTTGAGACGACATGGGGTGATGCTCCGTCAGCGTTGGGTGTCGAGGGTCGCGTCCTTCGCCGCCGGCTGCCACAGCCGGTCGCCGAAGAAACGCTCGCGAAGCAACATGACAAGGGTCGCTCGCTTGTGCGGGAAGTCGAAATTCTTGATCCGGGCAAATCCGGCGCGGTCGAGATTGCGCAGTTGCTGGGCATGGGCCGCAGCGGGCTCGCCGACGATGCGCATGGTGCGGCTGTCGTCGAGGAACATGTAGTGCATCAGCGAGGGCAGCCAGGCGGTGATGAAGTCGCGGCCGCGAAACGCGTCCTCGCCGACGATCACATGCCAGCCGCGGTCGTAATCGGCCGCGTCGTAGAACGGCGCGATCCGGTTCTCCTTGGCCCAATACAGCTCGAAATAGCCGAAGGAACGCTCCCCGAAGCTTCCAATCAGCGGCAGCATATGCGGATCCGACAGGAGCCTGGACAGATACTGACGGTGCTTGTCGAGGTCGCCCGCCTCGTTCCAGAACGCATCCACGCGCGGATCGTTGAGCCAGCGGTGAACCAGCGCCAGATCGCGCGCGATGTCGACGACACGGAAACTAATGACGTCGGACAGCCAAGGGATGAAGCGGGAATAGACAGGGCCTTCCGGCTTCGGCGGCCGTCGCGGATGCCGTTTGCCGTCGGTCACGGCATAGGACAATGGAAATGCCGGGCGCGCCGCATCCACGAGCCAGCTCTCGCGCCGCTGCATCAGCATCTCCGGCCACAGCACCGGCTTGCCGTCCATGATCACCGCAAGGCCTTCGCGCGCGAGCGCCGCCGCCGCCGCCGGCCTGTCTCCGAGTTCGAGGACGAGCCTGTCGAGCGACGGGTGCCAGCCGAACAGCGCTTCGGCCGCGGCCGCGACACCGCGGACCAGCCCTCGCGGATCTCCGCCGTCGACAGCAAGCCGGTCGCCATGGAGGCGAAGCGACGACAGCACCGCACCATCGGCGATTACGCGAACCGTTTCATTGTCGCGGACGACCGACGTCACGGTATCGGTTCCGGCCCGGAACGTCCGGCCTCTTGCATCGAAGCTCGCGCTCGCATCCATGCGAGTCTCCCCCTCATTGCCTTTGCACTGATGTGACCGCGGTCAGCTCCCGCTCAGGATGTAAAAGTGTCGGCGCATCGAAGACAAGCATGGCCGCCGCGGCGCAGACTAGATTAGTTACAAGTTTCAGCTCACGCTCTCGATGGCGCGTGTGACGCAACCTCATCTTGCATTTTTGCTTTCGCTGAACGCTTCGATCGCGACCTCTCACGCCGCGGCGCCGACGCTTCCTCCTCGATCCGTCCGTTGCGGAGCCGCACGATCCGGTCTGCGCAGTGGAAGTAGCGATCGTCATGTGAGATCACGATGATCGTCTTGCCCAGCCGCTTCAGGTCGGCGAGCAGCTCGGTATAGAAGACGTGACGGAACGCCGGATCCTGATCGGCCGCCCATTCGTCGAACACCAGCACCGGACGTCCTTCGATCCAGGCGTTGACCAGCGCCAGGCGCTTGCGCTGGCCGGTCGACAGGTCCGTGGTCGAGAACGCGCCGTTCTCGACCGAGACCTTGTGGGCCAGTTCGAGCCGATCGAGATAGCGCTGCGCGAACTCGGGCGTGTGGCCGCCATGTTGCAGCAGCGTGTCGAACAGAAAGTAGTCGGCGAACACAGTGGTGAAGAGCTGGCGATAGTCGTCGCGGGTCGCGCTGACGACGGGCACGCCGTCGCGCAGCAGCACGCCATCATCGGGGACGTAGAGCCCCAGCAGCAGCTTGATCAACGTCGTCTTGCCGCTGCCGTTGTCGCCGACGATGAAGACGGTCTCGCCGCTCCGGATGCGCAGATCGATCGGCCCGAGCACGAAGGATGTGTCGCCGCCGGCCGCGCGGAACGCGTAAGCGACGCCACGCAGCTCGATCGATTCGATCCGCTCGGCAGCGGCTTCGGCCGGGTCGCCGAGCAGATCCTGCTCGGCGGTGGCGAACCGCTCCGACAGTTCGGCGATCCGCCGCATCGCGACCTGCGCCCGTCCGAGCGACGGCAGCATGCCGATGAGCTGATCGATCGGCCCACGCATGAACAGCAACACGAGAACGAAGCCGCTGGAGACCGATGGCGGACTGTCCGGCCACAGCAGCGGCCGCAGCACGAGCGCCGTCCCGATCACCATGAACAGCATCACCGTTCCGAGCGCGCGCGCCGTGACCAGCAGATTGATCGCACCGATCTGCACGTCGCTGATCTTCTCGACCGTGCGCTGAATCAGGTCGACGTGCACGTGATGCCGGCGGGGCCGGTGCAGACGCAGCTCCTTGGCGCCCTCGGCGATGGTACGGTAGTGCTTCTGCAGATCGTCCTCGTATTGGCGGGCGAGATTGAAGCCGGACATTCCGCGCTGACGCGCCCGGAAGTGCGCGAACGATCCGAGCGCAATCAACGCTGCCGTGATGAGAAACAGCGGCCACGACAGCACGGCGAGATAGACCAGGCAGCCGGCGACGATGACGCCGGAGACCAGGAACGCCGGAAAGAAGAAGGCGAAATCGCTGATCGCATCGACGTCCTTGGTCAAAACCGGAATCAGCCGGTGAGCCCGATAGGATTCCAGCTGATCGATCGGCGCCATCAGGATCTTGGCGGCCAGCGATTTGCGCAGCGAAGCAATGATGCGCTGGCCGACGACGTTGGCGCTGATGTCCGAGCCGACCGACCCGATCACGATCAGGACGCAGAGCCCGGCGAACGAGGCAACCAGGCTGCCGACATCGCCGGCGCCGGCGTAGAGGCCCCTGTTCACCACGGCGAGCAGGCTGGCGACGCTGCCGCCGCCGAGCAGTCCAAGCAGGATTCCGCTGAGAATCAGCTTCCAGTAAGGCCGCAACAGGCTGCCGGCATGAACGATCCCAGGATCGGATGAGGTCGTCATGAGCGGCCGGCTCCCATCTGCTGAGCAAAGATGTCGGCGAGTCTCGTGCCGATCTCGGCGCGGGCCTGCAGCGCGTCCGGCACGATGTTGCCCATGCGCAGGAACTCGTGGATCATGCCCGGATAGATCTTCAGATCGACGGCGACGCCGGCCGCGCGCAGCCGCGCCGCGTAGTCCCGGCCCTCTGCGACCAAGGGATCGAACTCCGGCAGCAGCATCAGCGCGGGCGCGACACCAGCGAGGTCGGGGGCGGCCAGCGGCGCGAACCGCCAATCCTGGCGATCGGCGTCTTCCCGCAGGTAATGCTTGAAGAACCAGTCCACGGTCTCGCGTTCGAGCAGAAAGCCGGAGCCGTATTTGGCATAGGACTCGCTGACCTGCTGTGGGCTGAGGCCGGGATAAGCGAGCACCTGGAGCAGAGGCTGTGGCAAGGAGCGATCGTCGCGGGCCGCGATGGCCAGCGCCGCCGCCAGCGTGCCGCCCGCGCTGTCGCCACCAATGGCGATACGCTGCGGGTCGAGGCCTGCAGCAGGCCCCTCGCGTCCGATCCAGGCGAGCGCATCGACGCAATCCTCGAACGCCGTCGGAAACCGATGCTCCGGCGCGAGCCGATAGGCGATCGAGAGCACGGCCGCACCGCTGTCGACAGCAAGCCCGCGGCACAGCGGCTGATGCGAATCGAGACTGCCGACGACGAAGCCGCCGCCATGCATGTAGAGCAATACGGGCAGCGGCTCGGCACAGTGAGGCGTCCGTTCCGCGTAGAGCCGCGCAGCTATCTGCGTTCCGTCGCGCATCGGCAAGGCCAAGTGTCGCTCATGCGCGAGCGGTGGCGGATCGACATCCAGCAGCGGAGACGAGGCCTCGAAGTCGGCACGCGCCTGCGCAGGCGTGAGCTGAGGAAACGGAATGCGCGCGCCGGACTCCGTTCCCAGCTGGATCATGTCGAGCAGCGCCGCGATGTCGGGATGAACGCTCATGATCACCTCATTCTGCCGGTTCGTGTTGAAGCGCGTGCGCCGTCGGCGCTACGCCGCGCGGCTCCAGCCATGAGCTGATGGCCGAGAGGAACGTCTCGTTGCCGAGGATCGAGAAGTGATCGTCGCCGACCACGCCGAGATCCACCGCCCCGGTCAGCCGCGCCTCCAGCAAGTCGCGCTGATCCAGGCGCCCGGAGGTCCACCAGCACGCGGGTTCGGCGACGAGATTTGCAGGCCAGTCGGCCGCGGAGGCGAGCCGCGCGAGGTGCCGGCCCACCCTGAAGGCGCCGACGATGTCGTCGATGCCCAGCAGGCGATCGCGCACTTGCGCCGATGCCGTTTCGATCGCACTCGCCACCAGACGCCTGATCGCCTCGTCGGTGTCAGGCGTATCGGCATCGCGGAGCGCCGCGACCTGCGAGCTGATCGTGAACAATTTCACGCCGGGCGCGGCCACGGACAGCAGTCCAAGTAGGTCGTCGGTCCAATGCCGCTCGCTGTCTCTCGCCGCGCGGCGCTGCGGATGTGGAACGAAGCTGTCGATCAGTCCGAGGCAAACGACCTCTTTGCCGCGCCGCTCCAGTTCGGCCGCGACCAGAGATGCGATCAGCCCGCCGAGCGACCAGCCGATCAGATGATAAGGTCCGCTGCCCTGGACTTTCACGATCTCGTCGGCGTAGTCGACCGCCATCGCCGCCAGCGATTCATCGGCGAAGGACGGGGCGATCAAGCTGCGGCATTGCAGCCCAAGCAATTGACGCCGCCCCTCCATGCAGCGCGCCAGCGGCGCGTAGTCGAAGACGGTGCCGAAGCCGCCATGAACGCAGAACACAGGCGCCATGCCCGGGACCGGCGCATTCAGCGGCAGCAGGGCCGATGGGCGCGTGGGCTGGCTTGCCGGCGTGCCGAGCAAGGCGCGGATCGTCGGCTTCTGCAGCAGATCGCGCAGCTTGATCTCGCTGCCGAACACCGGCTCCCGGCGAAGCCGTGCGATCACCTTCAGGCTCAGGATCGAATTGCCGCCGAGCTCGAAGAAATTGTCGGTGACGCCGACCTGCGCCACGCCGAGAACATCGGACCACAACCGGGCCATCGCGATCTCGGCCGGGCTTTCCGGCGCGATGAAGGCGCGCGCGGCAGTGTCGGGCGCCGGCAACGCCTTGCGGTCGACCTTGCCGCTCGACAGCGTCGGCAGATGGTCGAGCACGATGATCCGCGCCGGCACCATGTAGGCCGGCAGGCTCCGGCGCAACGACGCCGCGAGGCTCGCGGACAACTGCTCGGCCGAGCGGCCTGCAGCATCCGCGGCATTGTTCGGCGCCACATAGGCGATGAGCTGATTGCCTCCGGCGCCAGGCACGGCGAGCACGGCGGCCTGCGCGACCGGCTGCTCCGAGAGCAGAGCCGACTGGATTTCGCCCAGCTCGATGCGGAAGCCGCTGACCTTGACCTGGTCATCACCGCGCCCGAGATATTCGATCACCCCATCCGCATCCCAACGCGCCAGATCACCGGTGCGATACAGGCGCGCGCCAGGATCTGACGCGAACGGATCGGGTATGAAGCGCTCGGCCGTCAGGCTCGGCCTGGCGTGATAGCCGCGCGCGAGACCGAAGCCGCCAAGATAGAGTTCTCCTGGCGCGCCCGCTGGAACGACGTTGAGGTGATCGTCGAGGATGTAGGCCGTACGGTTGCCGACGGGAACGCCGATCGGCGCATATGGCTTGTCGCATTCGGCACGACCATCGACCTTCCAGACCAATGGCGTCACCACCGTCTCGGTCGGGCCGTAACCGTTGATCAGGATCTGCGGCTCAAGTGTCCGCTTCACCTTGTCGAAGCCCGCCTTCGGCATCGCCTCGCCACCAAACGAATACAGCCGCACCGGCGGCGGATTGCCGGTCTGCTCGACCCAGTCGGCGACCTGCTGCAGATAGGCCGGCGGCAGACCGAGATGGGTGACACCGTGCGCGCGCGCCGTCTCCACGGTCTGCTCCGGTGTCCACAACTCCGCATCGCGCATCACGAGCCGTGCCCCCTGCGACAGCACCGTGAGCCATCGCTCATGGGCGCCGTCGAAGGCGAGCGACAGGAAGTGCAGCTCGCAGGATTGGGCATCGATGTCGTAGAGCGCAGCGGTCGCGCGGCAATGCATGGCCAGCGGTCCATGCGCGACCGCAACGCCCTTGGGCCGTCCGGTCGAGCCGGATGTATAGATCACGTAGGCGAGATTCTCCGGATGGAGGCGCGGCTGCGGCGGATGATCCGGCCCCTCGTCGAAATCGAAGCCGGCGAGATCGATGCGCACAACGCCATCCGGTGCGGCCACGTCACCTGCCCCGGCGAGCAGGAACGCGGCACCACTGTCGCGCAGCACGTAGGCGATCCGCTCGGGCGGCAGCTCGGGATCAACGGGCACATAGGCCCCGCCCGCCTTCAGCACGGCGAGCAGCGCCAGCATCGTCGCCTCGGTGCGTTCGACCACGACGGCGACGCGCTGGTCCGGCGCGAGTCCGCGGGCGATCAAATGATGCGCCAGGCGATTGGCGCGCTGCTCGAGCGCGCCGTAAGACAGGCTGTTGCCGCCGATCGTCAGCGCGATGCGCTCCGGATCGGCCAGCGCATGCCCGCTGATTGCCTGGTGCACGAGCGGCCTCGATGCCGCGGGCACCGCATGCGCGTTGCAGGCGAGCGCACGCGCCGTGTCCTCGACGGTGGCTGCAGCGACCGCGCCGACCAGCGCTGCGGAATCCCGCGTCAATGCCGCGAACAGATGCTCGAACTGCGCCCTGATCCGTTCCGCCTGCTCCGGCGTGAAATGGCTGGGCATATAGGTGAACTCGACCTGAAGCGTGTCTTCGACCATGACCGACAGGTCCATCGGATAGTTGGTCACGTCGACATTGCGCATGCCGCCGAACTGCAGCGACTCGTCAGCCTGTAACAGGCCGCGGTCGATCGGGTAATTCTCGAACACGATGATGCTGTCGAACATCGTCTCGCCGGGGCGGCCGGCCCAGCTCTGGATGTCGTAGAGCGGCGTCTGCTCGTAGTTGCGGATCGCGGCGTTGCGGCTCTGCATCGCGCGCAGCCAATCCCCGACGGTGGAGGCCGGCGACGGCGTCTCGATCATCGGCAGCGTGTTGATGAAGAGACCGATCATCTGTTCGGCGCCATCGAGTCCTGCGGGACGGCCGGCCACCGTGACGCCGAAGCTGACGGTCTGCTGCCCGGTGTAACGCTGCAGCAGCAGCGTCCAGATGCCCTGGATGAGCGTGTTCAGGGTGATGCGCTCGCGGCGGGCGAACGCCTTCACGGCCGTGGTCGCGTCCTGGTCGAGCCGCGTGTAGCAGCGCCGGTGTCCGTGCGCGTCGTGGCGGCGTGCGCCGAACGCGTCGGCCAATTGCGTCGGCTGATCGAACGCGGCCAGATGTCCGCGCCAGAAGCGCTCGGCGGCCTTTGCATCCTGGGCCACGAGCCATGCGATATAGTCGCGATAATGCGACGGGTTTGGCGCCGGCATGCGCCCGGCGTAGGTTTGCAGGATCTCGCCGATGAAGCGGGCCGAACTCCAGCCATCCATCAGGATGTGATGATGGGTCCAGATCAGGCGATGACAATCGTCCGCTACGCGCAGCAGGCGGACCCGCTGCAATGGCGGCCGCGTGAGATCGAACTCCGCATCCCGCTCGCCGGCCAGTGCCGCCGACAGCCTGTTTTCGTCGATCGCCTGCCCGCACCAGTCGTCGGTCTCGAACGGGACGATCGCCTGATGATAGACGGCCTGCAACGGCGAGCCCGACAGCTCGCGCCAGAGGAAGCCGGTGCGCAGCATCGGGTGCCGCGCGGAGACGTCGTGCCACGCCGCGCGCAGGCGCTCGACATCGAGCCCGCGGATCTCGACGCTGATCTGGTTGACATAGACGCCGCTGCCGGCGTCGCGCAGGCTGTGGAACAGCATGCCCTGCTGCATCGGCGACAGCGGATAGATGTCCTCGATGCAATCCCAGTCGAGTCCCAGCCGTGCAAGCTCTGCGTCCGCGAGGCCCGCCAGCGCGCCGCGGGTCAAGACCGCACTGCGCTGGTCGCTCTGCGCTGCGCGACAGAATGGCGCGAGCTGCTCGATCGTCTGGTGCCGGAACACATCCCTCGGCTCCAGCACGAGGCCGGCGCGGCGCGCGCGGCTCACCACCTGCAGCGAGATGATGGAATCGCCGCCGAGCTCGAAGAAATTGTCGGTGACGCCGACATCCTGCTGGCGCAGCAGTTCGGCCCAGACCGCAGCGAGTGCCGCCTCGGTCGGATTGCGCGGCGCGACCCGCTGCGCCTCGGCAGGCCGGGCGTCGGGCAGCGGCAGCGCCTTGCGGTCGATCTTGCCGTTCGGCGTCAGCGGCAGTTTCGGCAGAACCATCACCCGCGACGGCACCATGGTGGCCGGCAGAACGGAGGCGAGCGATGCACGCAAGGCCGCACTATCGAGCGCGTCGTCGCCGCTGACATAGCCGACCAGGTGCCGGCTGCCGCCGAGGTCCTGCGCCACGACGACGCTGTCGCGCACTCCGGGGCATTCCCGCAGCCGCGCCTCGATCTCGCCGAGCTCGATGCGATGGCCGCGGATCTTGACCTGATGATCAGCGCGGCCGACATGGTCGAGCACGCCATCGGCTCGCCAGCGTGCCAGGTCGCCCGTGCGGTACAGCCGCGCACCGGCGGCTCCGAACGGATCGGGAATGAAGCGCTCCGCGCTCAGCGCCGCGCGGTTCCAATAGCCGCGTGCGAGGCCCTCGCCGCCGATGAACAGTTCGCCCGCGACGCCGACCGGCGCAAGGTTGAGATCAGCGTCCAGCACGTGCAGCGTGGTGTTGCCGATCGGGCCGCCGATCATCGGCGACGGATCACCCGCATCGAGCCGATGGCGCGCCGACCACACCGTGGTTTCGGTCGGCCCATACAGGTTCCAGACCTCGCCGCTCAGCGCCGTCAGCCGGCGCGCCAGATCCGGCGCCAGCGCCTCGCCGCCGCTCAGCAGACGACAGCCACGCGGCAGCCATGCGGTGCCCTCGTCATGATCGAGCAGCATGCGCCAGCTCGACGGCGTCGCCTGGATCATGGTCACGCCGTGTTTGGCGACCATCGCCTTCAGAACCGCCGGATCAAGCGCGGCAGAACGATCGGCCAGCACGACGCGCGCGCCATGCGTCAGCGGCAGCCACAGCTCCAGCACCGCGATGTCGAACGACAGCGAGGTCAGCCCGAGCACACGGTCCTCGACCATGATCCCCGGCTGCTCGGCCATCGTCGCCAGGAAGTTCGTCACCGCGCCATGGCGCACCATCACGCCCTTGGGCAGTCCGGTCGAACCCGAAGTGTAGATGACGTAAGCGAGGTTCTCCGGATCACTAGCGATGTCGGGGTTCGATGCGTCGCTTTCATCCGTCATCGCATCGAGCAGCCAGGCCTCGCCGTCACTGCGCTCCAGCACCGCCGCGAAGCGCTCCTGCAGCGCCGCCTGCGTCAGCAGCAGCTTTGCACCGCTGTCGCTCAGCATGTGGGCGAGCCGCTCGGCCGGATAGTCCGGATCGAGCGGCAGATAGGCGCCGCCGGCCTTGAGCACCGCGAGCAGCGCCACCATCATGGTGACGCTGCGCTCCAGCGCCAGACCGACCACGACATCGGCGCCGATCCCGTGCGCCCTGAGACGCGACGCCAGACGGTTCGCCCGCGCGTTCAGCTCGCCATAGCTGATCGTCGCCTCGCCATGCACCAGCGCGATTGCTTCGGGTGCACGCGCGGCCTGGGTTTCGAACTGGCGATGCAGGCACGGCGCGTCGAGCTTTCTGGCTGTCGCATTCCATGCCTCGAGCAATCGCGCACGATCGTCCGCGGGAACGACGTCGAGCCGCCGCACCGGCATGTGCGGATCAGTCTCAAGCGCCGAAGCCAATTGAGCGAGAGATTGCCGCATCGTCGCGCAGATCCGCTCCGGCGCGACAGAAGCCGTGACCTGGGCCGTCAGGCGTAGCGCATCGCCGTCGTCATCGACCGCGAGCATCAGCGGATAATTGGTGCGCTCCTCCGCGCCGAGCCATTCGATCTCCTGCAACGGGCCCGCGATCCTCGTTTCAGCCTGATGCTGCTGTCTGCGGCTGTGGCGGTAGTTCAGGATCGCGGAGAACAGCGGCGCGGGCGGCGCGACGCCGCTGCAGCGCTGTGCCATCGCCAATGATGCGTGCTCATGCGTCGTCAACTCCGCCAGCCGCGCATGCGCCGCGCGCACGCTGTCCTCGACCGAGCTGCCGTCGAGATCGAGCCGCAGCGCCAGCGTATTGATGAACAGGCCGAGGCTGCGATCGGTCTCGGTGCCGGCCTGCATGCGGCCGAACAGCACCGTGCCGAACACGACCTGCTCGCGTCCGCTGCTGCGCGCGAGCACCTGTCCCCAGGCAAGGTGGCAGAGCGTCGCAAGACCGACGCCGACACGCCGGGCCTGGGCGCGAAGCCGCGTGTCGAGGTCCGGCGGGATCGCGAGCTTAGCTTCGCGAACACCGTCGCCGTCGCTGCGGACCTCCATCAATCCGAACGGCGCGGTCGGCGCATCGATGTCGGCGAGCATGCTGCGGAAGAAGCTTTGCTGCACTTCCTGCCGCGCGGCCTCACGGGTTCGCGCCACGAGATTGCGGAATGGCGTCGGCGCCGGCAGGGCGTCAGCGTGTCCCGATAGAATGGCCCCCACCTCGCGATGAATTGCCTCCAGGGTCGAATGATCACCGATCATATGATGCAGCAGGACGCGCAGCAGCATCCGATCGTGTTCGGGATCGCGCGCAACGATGAACCGCAGCAGCGGTGCCTTGGTCAGATCGAGCCGGCACGATCTCGGATCGAATCGGCTGGCGAGCTGCAGATGGGCCGGCCCGTCACCGTCGAGCACGACCTCCGTGACATCGAGAAGCGCGCGCCGCGAGACCACCTGTGCCGGAACGGACAGGCCGTCCCAGACGATCGATGTGCGCAGCACGTCGTGCCGGTCGATCACCTGCTGGACCGCAGCCAGATAGCGGTCGAGCAGAGTGCGCGACAGAAACGCCATCTGCGCCGCCAGCACGTAGGGGTCGCCCTCGACCGCCAGCAGATGATGAAACAGGATGCCTTCCTGCAGCGGCGACAGCGCGTAGATGTCCTGGATGTTGGCAACGCCCCCGGGCACTTGGGCGACCACGCGGTCGATCTCCGGCTGGCTCAGCGCAATCAAAGGCAGCAGCTCCGGCGTGATCCGCGTCGTCTGCGCCGTGATGAGGTTCGCGGGAACGGCGATCTCGTCTGCACGACGAAGGCTGGCCGCGAGCTCGCGCAGCACCGGCTTTACGAACACGGTCTGCGCCTTCGTCGTGAAGCCGCGGCGTCGCAGGCGGTCCAGCAGCCGCACGACCAGCAGAGACTGCCCGCCGAGCTCGAAGAAATGATCGTTCCGTCCGACGCGATCGACGCCCAGAAGCTCGCTCCAGATCGCCGCAAGCATCAGCTCGACCTCGCCCTGCGGCGGATCATAGGCCCGGCGCGCGAAGGCGTCGTCATCCGGGGCGGGCAGCGCGCGGCGGTCGACCTTGCCGTTCGGCGTCAGCGGAAGAGCCTCGAGGCATACGATGGCCGATGGCACCATGTAGTCGGGGAGGCTGGCTTGCAGATCGGCGCGCAGCTGCGCGCTCCATCGCGCGGCATCGTCGACGTCCCCGACCGGCACCGCATAGGCGACGAGCGTGGTGTCGCCAACGGCATTGCGCTGTGCGAGCACAGCGGAATCACGCACGCCGGCCAGCGCACTCAAGCGCGCCTCGATCTCGCCGAGCTCGACACGGAAGCCGCGAATCTTCACCTGATGATCGTTGCGTCCGAGAAACTCGATGTTGCCATCGGGAAGATGGCGGCCGAGATCTCCGGTGCGGTACATCCGGCCATCGGGGGCCGGAGCAAACGGATCGGCCGCAAAGCGCGACGTGGACAGATCAGGCCGGCGCAGATAGCCGCGCGCGATCCCCGCCCCGCCGATCCAGATCTCGCCGACCGTGCCGCGCGGCACCGGCAGGCCTTCCTCGTCGAGCAGATAGATGCGCGCGTTGGCGATCGGACGTCCGATCGGAACGACGCCGTCGGCAAAGCCCGGGGGACGACGCCATGCGGTGGCGCAGACCGTCGCCTCCGTGGGACCATAGGCGTTGAAGACGGTGACGCCCGGCGGCACCGCCGCAATCAGCTCCGGCTTCGGCAGCTCGCCGGCCAGCACGAGAACCTGAAGCCCACCGAGACGCGCCAGGTCCGATCGCCCTTGCAGCATCGCAGGGGGCAGCGTCGCATGCGTGATCCTGTGATCGGTCAGATAGCCGAAGAGCGCCGATCCGTCGCGGTGCTCGCCGCTTCCGATCAGATGCAGTTCGGCGCCGGAGCAGAGCGCCATGACGATGTCCCACACGCTCGCATCGAAACTGAGCGACGCGAACTGCACGACACGGCTATTCTCGCTGACGTCGAACAAGGCGATCTGCGCCAGCGCCAGATTGACGAGACCACGATGCTCGATCATCGCGCCCTTCGGCTTGCCCGTGGAGCCCGACGTGTAGATCACATAGGCGAGATGGCGCGACGTCAGGCCACATGCGGCGACATCGGGCGCGAGGTCCGGCTGTCCCTGCCAAGCCGACGCATCGCGCTTCACATCGATCACGGGGCATGCGACTTCGCCAAGACTGCCGGCACCCGCTTCGTCACAGAGCAGCAGCCCGGGTTCGGCATCAGCTACGATCTCCCGGAGCCGCTGTGCTGGATAGACCGGATCGAGTGGCAGATAGGCCGCTCCTGCCCGCAGCACCGCGAGAATGCTGATGATCACATCGATGCCGCGTTGCTGACAGATCGCAACGAGCCGATCAGGACCTGCGCCATGCGCGATGAGATGATGAGCAAGGCGATTGGCCTTTGCCTCGAGCTCGCGATAGGTCAATCGCTCGTCACCGTGGACCAGCGCCACGGCAGCGGGCCGCCGTTGGGCCTGGTCGGCGATCAGCTCCTGGATGCAGCGATCGGGCGGGGTGAACAGATCCGTTCGGTTCCAATCGTCCAGGAGCAGCGACCGCTCCGCCGGCAACAGAAGATCGATCCGATGCACCGGCCGGCCGACATCGACGACCATCGCCCGCAGTGCGGCCAACAGATAGGAGCTGTAGCGCAACGCGGTCTCTGTGTCGAACAGGGCCGTCGCATAGTTCAGCTTCCCGGCGATGCGACCGGCCGACTCGCTGAGATCGAGTTCGAGGTCGAACTTGATCTCGCGCTGATCGAGCGCAAGGCGCTCGACGTCGATACCGGGAAGCGTGAGCTGGCCGACGTCGTTGCTCTGCCACGCGAAGACGACCTGAAAGATGGGCGTGTATTGCGGAGATCGCGCCGGCTGAAGCGCTTCGACGAGATGTTCGAAGGGCAGGTCCTGACGGTCCTGAGCCGCAAGAACCGTCTTGTTCACGCGCTCGATCAACTCGGCGACGCTCGGTGCCGCCGAGAGGTCGACGTGCAGCGCCAGCATGTTGGCGAAGAAGCCGACCAGCCCTTCGACCTGCGCCTGGGTGCGGTTTGCGGTCGGCGTACCGACCACCAGATTCTGTTGACCGGCAAGCCGCGACAGCACGACCGCCCAGGCGGACAGCACGATCACGAACGGCGTGACGCCGAGCGTCAGGCCAAGCTGCCGGATCGCGCCGGACAGCTCATGGTCGATCTCGACGGGCACGGAGGCGCCAGCGACGGATCGCGGCGCCGTTCGCGGACGATCCGTCGGCAGGGTCAACAATAGCGGCGCCCCGGCCAGCGCGGTCGTCCAATGATCGAGCTGACGCTTCATCCGCTCCTGCGTCAGCGACTGGCGCTGCCACGCGGCGTAGTCCGGATATTGGATCGCGAGCGGCGTCAACGGATTCGCCTCGCCCGCGGCGAACGCACCATACAGCGCCTGGAGCTCGCGCATGATCACGCCCATCGACCACCCGTCGGCGACGATGTGATGCAGGCAGAGCAGCGCGACATGCTCGTCGTCATCGAGCCGGACCAGGTCGCTGCGGATCAGCGGTCCCCGGACAAGATCGAACGGCACGCGTCGGGCTTCATCGAGCAGGTCGCGCAAGTACTGCTCGCGATCCGGCCTGCCACGCAGATCATGCAGCGCCACCGGGAGCGCCGTGTCGGGCGGCAACAGCTGCACATGCGGCTCGCCCTGCGTTGCGACGAACACCGTCCGCAGCGCCTCGTGGCGCGCAAGCAGATGATCGAGGCTGCGGCGCCATGCGGCGACATCGAGCCGTCCCCGCAGCCGCAGCAGGACCTCGATATGATAGTTCGTGCTCGCGCCGTCGAGCTGCGTCACCAGCCATAGCTGCCGCTGGGCGTGGGACAGCGGCAGCATGCCCGTGCGATCGACGACCGGGATCGCATCGGCCTCGCGCCTGCCGGCGTTGCGGCCGCGGGCTCGCGCCGCCAGCGCCAAGCGTTGCAAGGCTTCCGGATCGAGATCCCGCAGGCTCGGCCTGGCTGATTGTCCGCTCATCACAACTCTGCCTCGATCAGTTCCTGAAGCTCACGCTCCTCGAATTGCTGCTCGATCAGGCTGATCGAGACGACCCGCGCGAACTCCTCCAATTCCGGATGAGCGAACAGCTTCGACAACGCGATCGACGTGCCGAATTCCTGCGAGACGCGGCTCATCAGCCGCACCGCCAGCAGCGAATGACCACCAAGGTCGAAGAAGCGATCGTTGCGGCCGACACGATCGACGCCGAGCACTTCCTCCCAGATGGCCGCTAGCGTGATCTCGATCTCGCCCACGGGAACCGCGTGATCGCGCCCGCCCGCTTGGCCTTGAAATGGCGCTGGCAATTTGCGCCGGTCGATCTTGCCGTTCGGCGTCAGCGGCAGCTGCGGCAGCACCATCACCTGCAAGGGCACCATGTAGTCGGGAAGCACCGATTTGAGGGCCGCGCGCAGGTCCGCGCCATCGAGCGCATCATCGCCGCTGACATAGCCGAACAGTTGCGGGCCCCCGACGAATTCCTGCGCCACGACGACACAGTCGCGCACCCCGCGCTGCGCGCGCAGTCGCGCCTCGACCTCGCCCAGCTCGATCCGATGGCCCCGGATCTTCACCTGGTGATCGGCGCGGCCGACATAGTCGAGCATGCCATCGGGACGCCAACGCACGAGATCACCGGTCCGGTACAGCCGCGCACCGGCGGCTGCGAACGGATCTGGGACGAAGCGTTCCGCGCTCAGCCCCTCGCGGCCCCAATAGCCGCGTGCGAGCCCCTCGCCGCCGATGAAGAGCTCACCGGCTACGCCGACCGGCGCCGGGTTGAAGTTGGCATCGAGCACATATAACGCCGTGTTGCCGATCGGGCCGCCCAGCGACGGCGCCGACTCTGCTGCATCGAGACGGCGGCGCGCCGACCACACGGTGGTCTCGGTCGGACCGTAGAGATTCCACACCTGCTTGCTGATCGCACGCAGCCGCTGCGCCAGATCCGGCGCGAGCGCCTCACCGCCACTCAGCACCCGGCAGCGCTCGGGTAGCCAAGCTTGCTCACTGTCGTGATCGAGCAACATCCGCCAGCTCGATGGCGTCGCCTGAATCGTCGTCACGCCATGTTCGGTCACCATCGCCTTCAGCGCCGCCGGATCATGCGCCGTGGCGCGATCGGCCAGCACGATCCTGGCGCCGTGCGCCAGCGGCAGCCACAGTTCCAGCACTGCGATGTCGAACGACAACGACGTCAGGCCGAGCACGCGATCATCGGCCGTGATCCCCGGTTGCTCCGCCATGGTGGCCAGGAAATTCGTGACCGCGCCGTGGCGCACCATCACGCCCTTGGGCAGCCCAGTCGAGCCGGAGGTGTAGATCAGATAGGCGAGGCTCTCGGGATGAATGCAAAGGCCGAGATTGCCGGCGTGGTCGTCACCTCGACCGGTCGTATCGTCGAGCAGCCAGGCCTCGGCTCCGCCGTCGGCCAGCGCCGGCGCAAACCGATCGCGCAGCGTCGCCTGTGTGAGCAGCAGCCTCGCGCCGCTGTCGCGCAGCATGTGCGCGAGCCGATCAGCCGGATAGTCCGGATCGAGCGGCAGGTAGGCTCCACCCGCCTTCAGCACGGCGAGCAGCGCGATCATCATTGTTTGCGAGCGCTCCAGCGCCAGGCCGACCACGACGTCAGGGCCGATCCCGCGCTCTTTGAGACGCTGCGCCAGCCGGTTCGACCGCGCATTCAGCTCGGCGTAGCTCATCCGTCGCTCGCCGCAGACGATCGCGACCGCGTTGGGCTTTCGGGCCGCCTGCGCCTCGATCTGCTCCACGAGGCTCAACGCTCGTCCGGACGTGAGGTCGGCGGCGGCTCCCCTGCCCCAATACAGGACGCGCGCGAGCGTATCGCCACTGACCGCTCGCAAGGTCCCGGTCGCGCGAGCTGCATCGGCCGAGATCCGTGCCAACCAGTCCTGCATCGCCGCGCTCAGCTGTTGGACTGCGCGCTCGTCCAATTGTGTCCGATCATAGTTGAAGTCGAGCCGCAGGCCTTCGGGTCCATCGAACACGGCGACGGCCATCGCATAGTTCGTCGGCGTCACATGTTCGACGCGCCCCACGCGCGGCCCCGCGCCGCCGCGGTCCACAAGCGATCGATCGATCGGATAGTTCTCGAACACCATGATGCTGTCGAACAGCTGCCGGCCGCCATGTTCGGCGAGGCGCTGGATCTCGTGCAGCGGCATCCACTCATAGTCGCGCGCTGCGAGATTGCGCGCCTGCAGCGCGCGCAACCAGTCGCCGACGGCCGCCTGCGGATGCGGTGCGTCGATCAGCGGCAGCGTGTTGATGAACAGACCGACCATGTCTTCTGCGCCGGCAAGCTCGGCCGGGCGCCCGGCCACGGTCACACCGAAGCAAACCGTGTCCTGTCCGCATTCGTGCCGGAGCAGTTGGGACCAGGCTCCCTGCAGCAGCGTGTTCATCGTCAGCCGCTGCTGCGTGGCGAACCGCCTCAGGCGTGCAGCGAGGTCGCGGTCCACGGCCAGCGTCAGCCTTCCATGTCCGACATCCGGGACGATCGGGCCTCTCGCGCGCCGCGCATCAGCGAGCAGCGTGGGCTCGCCGAGATCGCTCAAGGCGCTGCGCCAGAAATCGGTCGCCGCAATCCGATCCTGCGTCTGGAGCCAGGCGATGTAGTCGCGATATCTGCCTTGCGGGGCGGGCGCCGTCGAGCCGCCGGCCCGCTGTAGCACGTCGGCAAGCAGCCGTGCCGAACTCCAGCCATCGAGCACGATGTGATGGTGCGTCCAGATCAGCCACAGCCTACTGTCGTCGAGCCGGATCAGGCGCAATCGCTGCAATGGCGGCCGAGTGACATCGAAGCCGAGCGCACGCTCGCGCTGTCCCACCTCGACGAGTGCGGCATCGAGATCGGCCCCCTCGCGGAACGACGCAACGCGGCCGCGCCAATCCTCCTCGACGATGGGAACATCCAGCCGGCGATAGACGACCTGTTGCGCCGCGTCTGATAATTGCTGCCACGCAAATCCGGTCCGCAGCACGGCATGCTGCGCACTGGCCGCCTGCCACGCCGCCGACACCTGCGCCGGCGTCACGCCGCGCAGCTCGACCGCGAGCTGGTTGACATAGGCATCGTCCTTGCCGTCGCGAAGCGCGTGAAACAGCAGGCCCTGCTGCATCGGCGACAGCGGATAGATGTCTTCGACGTTGCAGACATCGAGCGTCGCACAGAGACGATCGAGCGTCGCCTGATCGAGTTTCGAGAGCGGTATGTCGGAGGGCGTGAGCCCTCCCGCGGCGTCCATGCAATGATCGACCAGACTGCGCAGCGCTGCGCCGTAGAGCTCCGCCAACCGTTCGACGGTCGGGCGCCGATAGCGCTGCCGGCCATAGCGGAAGGCCAGGCGAAGCCGGCCGTCGCGCACCTCTCCAGTGATCGTGAGCCAGGCCCGCAGCGGCGTGTCCTTGGCCCGCATCGGGCCGGGATCTTCCGCTGCGATCCGATACGGGGCCGAAGCGCCCAGCTCCTGATCGAAGCGGCCGAGATAGTTGAAGACGATGCGCGGGCTCGCGGTCCGCGACAACGCCTCGCGATGCTCCGGCCTGCCGAGATAGCGCAGGACGCCATAACCGAGACCGTGATCGGAAACGGCGCGCAGCGCTTCCTTCACGCGCTTGATGAGCGCGCCGTCGGCCTCGGCGCCCCCGTCCAGACGAAACGGAAACGCGCTCGTGAACCATCCCACCGTCCGCGTGATGTCCGCATCGGAAAAGATATCCTCGCGGCCGTGGCCCTCGAGCTCGATCACGACGTCATCGCGACCGCTCCAGTTCCAGACCGCGCGCGAAAGCGCGGCGAGCAGCAGGTCGTTGATCCGGGTGCGGTAGGTCGCTGGGGCGGCCTCCAGCAGCCGCCGCGTCAACTCGGCATCGACGCTGAGCTCCACCTCCTCGGCCTCGGCTTCGACATCGACGCCGCCATGGTCGTCATCGCAGGGCAGTTCGCCGCGCGCGGACGCCGCGAGCCAGAACGGCATCTCGGCCGCCAGCCGCTCGGAGTCTGCATGCGCGCGCAGCCGCTGCGCCCAGGACGATGGCGGCTCGCTCTTCGGTGGGAGGCTGACCGCAACCACTCCGCTGGAAAGTTGCGCGTACGCCGAAGCGATGTCTTCGAGCAGGATACGCCACGACACACCATCGACGGCGAGATGATGAATTGCGATCAGCAGACGTTGGCTGCCGTCCATCAGCTCAAAGCCGACAGCACGCAGCAAGGTCCCCGACGCCAGCGACAGACTGGCCTGGGCCGCGGACGCGATCGCGCCGATTCCATCCGGCTGGACGCCGCTTCGAATCCACAGCAGGTCCGACGCCAACGGCCCTCCGGACGAAAACGCCTGCCAAAGCTCTCCCACCCGACGATAGGTCATGCGGAGCGCATCATGATGCATCACGACCGCCGCGAGCGCGCCCTGCAGCATGCTCCATGTGATCCGATCGCGCGGAATCAGCAACACCGCCTGATTGAAGTGATCGCGGTTGGTGATCGTCTCGGCGAAAAATCGCAATTGGATCGGCAGCAGCTCCGCAGCGCCGGCGTTCACGGCGCTGCGTGCTGCTGCCAGCGGCGCCACGGCAGGTGCGGAGGTGGTCGCAACCACACCGGCCAGGGCCGCTATCGTCTGCTGCGCAAACATCTGCTTCGGCGTCAGAACCACGCCGCGCCTGCGCAGCCGTGCAATGATCTGCAGGCTGAGAATGGAATCGCCGCCGAGCTCGAAGAAATTGTCGTCGCGGCCGACGCGATCCCGCCCGAGAACCTCCTGCCAGACGGAGGCGATGGTCTGCTCGACCTCTCCGACGGGATCGGCGTAGGAAACGGCGACGTCATCGGCGGGCTCCGGAAGTGCTGCCCGGTCGAGCTTGCCGTTGGCCGTCAGCGGCAGGCGATCGAGCATGATGAATCGCGACGGCACCATGTAGTCGGGCACCAGCGCCGACAGCTGCTCACGCAGCGTCTCCGGCAGCAGCTTCGCGCCCGGCGCCGGTACGCAATACGCCACCAGCTCCAGGCGATCCTGGTCCACATCGATCGCGCGCGTCACGACCGCTGCATCGGCAATGCCGTTCAGCGAGGTGACGAGCCGCGCAATCTCGGCCGGCTCGACGCGGTAGCCGCGGAGCTTGATCTGATCGTCGCGCCGGCCGAGGAAAACGATCCGCCCCTGCTGATCGCAGCGTACGCGATCACCGGTGCGATAGAGGCGTTCGCCCTCCGGTCCAAATGGATCGGCAATGAAGCGCTCCGCGGTCTGGCCGGGGGCACCGCGATAGCCCCGCGCGACACCTGCGCCGCCGACATAGAGCTCTCCGGCGACCCCGCACGGCACCACGTTCAACACATCGTCCAGCACATACGCGCGGATGTTCGCCAAGGGCAGACCGACGGGGACTGCCGCGCCGCCGGTGGACTCCGTCCATTCATGGGTGGCGATGCCCACCGTGGTCTCGGTCGGACCGTAGTGATTGATGATCCGGCATTGCGGGCGCAGTTGACGGACGTCTGCGATCAGCCGCGGATCACAGGGCTCGCCGCCGAGCACCAGCACGTCTCTCGGCAGCATGTCGGCCGCACGGCGCGCCTGCAGCAGACCGCGCAGATGGCTCGGGACGATCTTCAAGATGCCGACCTCCCCCTCGCGCATGGCCCGCGCAAAAGCATCGGCATCGAAGGCTGCATCAGCGGACACCAGGTTGAGGGTCACGCCGCCCGCCAGCGCGCCGAACAGCACGGTGTGACCGAGATCGGCGGCAACGGTCGAGACCATCGCCATGCCGGCGCCGGCCTTCGGCTCTACCCGCGT
Source organism: Bradyrhizobium oligotrophicum (assembly GCF_051168495.1). Lineage (GTDB taxonomy): Bacteria > Pseudomonadota > Alphaproteobacteria > Rhizobiales > Xanthobacteraceae > Bradyrhizobium > Bradyrhizobium oligotrophicum_A. Next base: position 602,535 of record NZ_JBNPVB010000002.1, read on the forward strand.
CAGCAGCGCCTGCACATAGTTCGCCAGCGCGCCGTGGGACACGGCAACGCCCTTCGGTGCACCGGTCGAGCCCGATGTGTAGATGATGTAGGCGGTCTGCGTGGGATGAGCTGCGCGGCGAACGAACCGCTCGGAGCTCGCCTCGTCGCTCAGTTCGGCGTCGAGCGAAACGCACTCCAGATCCCGCGCCGCATCGAGGCGATCGCCGGCCGCGATCAGCGTCCGGATGCCACCATCGCCGAGGATGCGCTGCACGCGCGCCACGGGCCAGGCCGGATCGAGCGGCACATAGGCGCCGCCTGCCTTCAACACGCCGAGCAGCGCTGCAACGAAAGCCGGCGACCGCTCGATCCACAGCGCCACCGGCACTTCGGGGCCGACACCGCGGGCCGCGAGCATGGCAGCGATCCGATCCGACCAGCGTTGGAGCTCAGCGACGCTGACCTCGACGTTTCCTTGCCGGAGCGCGACGTGATCGCCACCCCCGACCGCCGCCGCGGCGATCAGATCAACGATATCGGTGAACGGAAAACTCCGGACCTCCTGGGCCACCACCTGACGGACATCAGACGCGAGCGCGAAATCGGCCAGCGGCCGGTCAATGCCGTCGGTGACCTGCTGCAGGAATGCGACGAGTTGGCTGGCCATCCGTTCGATGGTGGCCGCATCGAACAGGTCGGTTGCGTAGTTGAGGCTTGCGCTCATCGCCGCAGCCCCGTCGACGACGTCGAGCGCGAGGTCGAAATGCGAGCCGGCGAGATCCATGATGTGGGTTTCGGCGCGCAGGCCATCCACGGCGCTGAAGCCGCGCGGTTCCGCCATATAGTTGAACTTGACCTGAAACAGCGGGTTGTAAGCGCCCGAGCGCGCCGGCTTCAGCGTATCGACCAGCCGGTCGAACGGCAGATCCTGGTGCGCGAGTGCGGCGATGACCTCTTCCCTCGCCTGCCTCAGCAGATCGGCGAAGCTCATGTCGTCGGCAACGTCGGCGTGCAAGACGAGGGTGTTGACGAAGCAGCCGATCAGCGGCGCCAGTTCGGCCTGTCGTCGGCCGGCGACGGGCACGCCCACCCGCAGATCCGACTGGCCCGAGTAGCGGAACAGCAGCAACTGATAGGCTGCGAGCAGCAGCATGAACATGCTGACACGCTGCTGCCCGGCCAGCGCCCGCAGCTTCGCGGCCAGATCCCGCGGAATCTCGACATGGATCGTGTCACCGCGATAGCTCTGCACGGGTTGGCGCGGCCGATCGAATGGAAGCGCGAGCGGCGCATGGGTCTCGCCGAGCCGTCGGCACCAATAAGCGAGCTGCCGATCCGCCTCGGGAGTCGTGAGCCACGTCCGCTGCCAGGCCGCATAGTCCGCGTACTGGATGCACGGCGGCGGAGGCGACGTTCCGGCACCGCGCCGGAGCGCGTCGTAGAGCGCCGAGAGTTCGGTCACGAGCACGTCGAGCGACAGGCCATCGGCCACGATGTGATGGGCCGAGAGCAGCAGTTCGTGCCGATCGTCGGCGAGCTGAATCAGGACGGCGCGCAGCAGCGGGCCGTTGATGAGGTCAAACGGCCTCGCCAGTTCCTCCCGGCGGCGCGCCGCGGTCCGCGCGGCGCGATCTGCCGGGGCGCAGCGCCGCAGGTCGTCGACGGCAACCAGCAACTCCGGCGCGTCGTGAATCACTTGTATGGCCCGGCCGTCGTGAGACGCAAAGGTCGTGCGCAGGACCTCGTGGCGGGCGACGATCTCGGTCAGCGCCTGCACCAGCAGCCCCTGATCGAGCGCTCCCTCGAACGCCAGGGTGCAGGCGACCGTGTAGGCCGTGCTGGCCGGGTCCATGCTCCAGAGAAACCAGAGCCGCTCCTGCGCGGGCGACAGCAGCAGGCGCGAGCCGGGCGCCGCGGGCTGCAGCGGCGGCAAGGCTTCGACGACGCTGCCCGCGGCATCGACATGAGCCGCCAGAGCAGCGAGCGTGGGCACATCGAAGAAGCTGTGCAGATCGATGTCCACCTGCAGGCGCTCGCGCACCATGCCAGCAATCTGCGCGGCCGCGATCGAATTGCCGCCGAGCATGAAGAAGTCGTCGTTGCGCCCCACCTTCGCGATGCGGAGCACTTCCTGCCAGATCATCGCGAGACGGCGTTCGGTCTCCGTGATGAGGTCGGATTCCGGCGATGCGCCGGGCGCCTCTCGGCGCCGCTCGAACACCATGAAGCTGTCGAGCGTCCCCTGCATCCAACCGGTGCGGCAGGCCGAGCGCTGCAGCTTACCGCTGGTGGTCAGCGGCATGCCCTGCGGGTTCAGCAGCACGACCACCGCCGGATGCTGCTGTGCCTGCCCCATGACCGCGTCACGGATGGCCTTGATCAGGACATCGGATGGAGTCCGCCGCAGGACCGTCCTGCTGAACTCCGCGGCGATGCCGATGCCCTCGGCACCATCGACCTCGACCGGAAACGCCGCGACGCGTCCCTTCCGAACCGAACTCACTTCCGTCTCGACCGCCTGCTCCAGGTCGAACGGATAGATGTTCTGGCCGCGAACGATCAGCAGATCCTTGAGCCGGCCGGTGACGACCAATGCGCCGTCACGGATGAAGCCGAGGTCACCGGTCCGCAGCCAGCGCGCGCCATCTCTCTCCACGAACGTCTGCCGCGTCGCCTGAGCGTTATTCCAATAGCCTTGGGCCACGCTCGGGCCTGCGACCCAGATCTCGCCGATCTCGTCCGCATCAGCGTCGCGCGAACCATCCGATCTCATGATCCTGACGGCGTGGCCTTCGGGCACGGCGCCGCACTCCATCAGATCCGAGCCTTCGCTGGCATCGGCCACGCGCCCGCTGGCAAGCATGGCCGTATCGAGTGTGTGGCACGCGGCCTCGCTCGCGCAGCTGCTGGCGGTGACCAGCAGTGTGGCCTCGGCAAGCCCGTAGCACGGCGTCAATGCGCGTCGATCGAACCCCGCCGGCTCGAAGCGCTCCGCGAACCGGTCGAGCGTCGCACGGCGCACGAATTCCGAGCCTGAGAACGCCAACCGCCATCGGCTAAGATCCAGGCGCCCAATTGCCTCGTCGGACACACGGTCCGCGCAGAGCGCGAAGGCAAAGTCCGGCCCGCCACTGCAGGTGCCGCCATGGCGATGGATCGCCTCGAGCCAGCGCCGCGGCTGCTCCAGGAAATTGCGCGGTGACATCAGCACCGCCGTGAAGCCGGTGAACAGCGGATTGAGCAATCCGCCCATCAACCCCATGTCGTGATACAGCGGCAACCAGCTGATGAAGACGTCCTCGCGGGTCCCACCAAGGACGGCCTCCATCGCCGTCTCGTTCGCGACGAGGTTACGATGGGTAACGCAGACTCCCTTCGGCTGCGACGTCGAACCGGACGTGTATTGAAGAAACGCGATCGCGTCGCCTTTCAGTTCCGTCTCCCGCCACAAGTCGGCGGCATCGCTTCCGATGGCGTCCACCGCAACCACATGGGAGACGGATGGTTCAAGCGAAGCAGCAATGCTGTCGCGAAGGCTCGCGAGCGTCAGGATGAACCGTGGCGCGGCGTCGCGCAGGATGCCGTCGAGGCGGCCGGCGTAGCGCTCCTTGGCGCCTTCCGGAGGATAGGCCGGCACCGCGATGACGCCTGCATAGAGACAGGCGTAGAACGCCACGGCATAGTCCGGGCCGCTCGGCAGCAGGATGAGCGCACGTTCACCCGCGCCGGCCAGATCCTGCAGATGAGCGGCGAGCGCGCGAATGCGCCGATCCAGTGCCGCGTAGCTCAGCTCTTCGACGACATCATCGCCTGCGATAAAGCGCAGCGCCGGATGGTCGGCGCGCAGAGTGGCGTGCTCACGCAGCCGTTCGACGAGAGTGTCTGGCGTCATGTTCTGGATATCCGGTCGTAACTTGGCGTTCGATCAGGAGGTCGACGATCCCGTGCGCTCAATTCAGCCGATGCGCCTGCGCCATCGCGACGATGACCCGGCGCGGCCCCTTGAACGGCTCGCGCGCATGCGCCGTGAGCATGTTGTCGAGCATCACGACGTCGCCCGTCTGCCAAGGAAAGATGATCTTGTGCCGGTCGAGCACGCCGCGGACCGCGGCCAGCGTCTCGTCATCGATCGGCGAGCCGTCGCCATAGAAGGCGTTGCGCGGCAATTCCAGCGGATCGCCGACGATGTCGAGCAGGCTTTCACGCACCTCCGGCGCAAGACTGGAGACATGGAACAGATGCGCCTGGTTGAACCAGACCGCGTCCCCCGTGAACGGATGCACCGCGGTGCCCTGGCAGACCTGCCGCGTCCGCAGCTCGTCGCCATCCTTCCATTCGCAGACGATCGCATGAGCCGCACAATAGGCCTCGACCTCGGCCTTCGAGTCGGTGCCGAACACCTGCCGCCAGTCGACATCGAGTCCGCTGCCATAGTTGCGGACATACATGACTCCCTGCTCGGCGAACCGGTTGCGAATTGCGGCGGGCATGTCACGGTAGATCAGCCTGCTGTCGGCGACGGGAGTCTCGCCGCCCTGCTGCGCCGCCTGCTCGCAATAGAACCAGATCTTCATCGGCCAATCGCGCGTATAGGCCTGCTCGTTGTGCAGCGGAATGCGCTGATGCGGCGGATATTCCGTCGATGTGTAGACGCCTGAACTGACCTGCGATCTCGGCGTCGAACCGAATTCGTAGGAGAGCAGCGGATGGCCGAAGCTGCCGGCGAAGGCCCTGAATGCTTCGGCGCCGCCGAGGTGAAAGCCGCGAAACAGAATTCCGCCGCAGATGGATAGCTGACGCTCGATCATGTCACGGACCTCCGCAACGGCCTCCGTCAACGGCTCCTGCTTGCGCTTCGCCCGCAGGACGAAAGGCAACGCGTCATCCTCTATCTTAAGTTGTGTCGCGAACATGATGTCTCCTCGCCCTTGGTTGTTCAGCACCGAAGTCCCGTCACCGGCCGACGGCCGGCCCTTCATTCAGCGCACGCTGCGCGATGTCACACGCCGGCGGCAGCGAGTTGCGGCCGCTCCTGACGCGCCAGCACGGCAGCAATCAGGTTCAACAGCTCGGCCTGCCGGCCATGGATGAAGAAGTGGTCTCCCGCCAGCATGTCGAGCCCGAATGACGCCGACGTCTCGCCACGCCACGCCTGCAATGCCTCCGCGCGCGTCTCGTCGCGATCGCCGCCGAAGACGCGGATCGGACAAGGCAAAGGCCGCCGTCGCCGATGAACGTAGTTTCCGCACATCAGGAAGTCGGCCCGGAGAACCGGCAAGGCCGCTTGCATGATCTCCCGGCTCTGCAACGCCTCCTGCGGCGTTCCGTTCAGCCGCAGCAGTTCGGCCCGCAAGGCGTCGTCGCCGAGCGGCACGCGCCATCGGCTGTCGTCGCGCATCGCCGGCGCTTCCGTTCCTGCCACCAGCAGCATCTGCGGCGTCTGAACGCCGAGCCCGAGCAGACGATGAGCGATCTCGAAGGCGATCAGGCCGCCGAGGCTGTGCCCGAACAGGACAAAGGGCGACGCCAGCGTTGCATCCACCAGTTCGGCCGCAAGCTGATCGGCCAACGCAGCAGGATCCTCGTGCAACGGTTCGTCCATCCGCGCGCCGCGCCCTGGCAGCTCCAGCGGAACGACATCGATCCAGGACGGCAGGCTTCGCTTCCAGCGCGCGTAGATCGTGGCGCTGCCGCCGGCATAGGGCAAACAGATGAGCCGCATCGCAGCCGTCTCCCTCTCGTCAGGACCCGGCCGATGCGAGAGAGCTGTCCTCCATGAACTTGCGCAGCGACAGCGGCCGCATGTCGGTCCATACCTGCTCGATATGGTCCAGGCACTCTTTCTTGCTTCCGGTGACGCCTATGGCCGTCCACCCGTTGGGAACGTCCTTGAACGTCGGCCAGATGGAATATTGTTCTTCGTGGTTCACGACGACGGTGAAGGTGACGTCGTCTCTGTCGAAGACCATCATGCCCGGCTACTCCTACTAACAAGCGACGGCGGTTAACTACGAGTAATGCAGTTGATAGTGACAGTCAAAAGGATACCGTCGATCCAAGTTTTTAATCCCTCCAAGGTGAGGCGTCGACGACGATTCAACATGAGGATGTATCGATGCCAACCCAATGATACATCGCTCCGACCGTCCCCACGTTGCGTCGACGATTGCGGGTCACACCAATGCGATCGACCTCGATCGCGCCGCTCTTACTAAAAATTTAAATCAAACACACTCGCGTCGATCGGACGAACGGGGCCGCCGCACATTGCCTTGCGGCGGCCTCCTCATCGTCAACTCACATCGCCGACTTAGAAATTGAACGTCGTGGACACGAGGTAGGTCCGCGGCGCTCCCAAGGTGATCACGCCGCTATAGGCGGACGCCCAATACGCCTTGTTGAAGACGTTCTCGACGCTCGCCCGCAACACGATCGGTTTGCCGTTCCAGGGCGAGGTGAAGGTGTAGCGCGCGCCAAGGTCGACGCGCGTCCAATCGGGAAGAGAGAGCGTGTTCTTCGTGTCGACATATTGCGCCCCCGTGTAGACGACGCGCCCCGTCAAGGTGAGATCTCTCACGAACGGCGTATCCCATTCGGCACCGAGATTCACCGTGAGTTCTGGCACGCCGACCGCGCGCTTGCCGTCGGTGGCGCCGCCCGAAGTCTTCTCCTGCACGCCGTGGATATAGGCGACGCCGCCGAGCAGCCGCAGCGTGGGCATCACCTCGCCGAAGACGTTGAACTCGGCGCCGGTGTTGCGCTGGATCCCGTTCATTTCCTGAGTGAGCACTCCAGCCGTCGAGGTGGTAATGACGCTCGGCTTTGAAATATCGAAAGCGCTAACCGTCGTGGTGATGCGACCGAAGTCGACCTTGATGCCGGTCTCGACCTGCTTGGTCTGCCCTGGCGGAAACACCGTGCCGGAATTCGAATAGCCGGTGGCGGGGACCACGACAGGCGTCTGCAGACCCTCGATATAGTTGGCATAAAGCGAAACATGCTCAACCGGCTTTACGACCAGCGCGTAGGCCGGCGTCCAGACGGACGTATCGGAGAACGGCCGGCTTCCATTCGGCGAGACCAGGTTCGTCACCTCGGTCCCTGCGGTCTGGCGACGCACACCCACCGTCAGCTGGATCCGCTTGTTGAGGATGGACATTGTATCGGAAACACCGATACTCCAGAGATTCGCGCCGATGATCTGTTCGGTCAGGTTCGTGAAAGCCGGCATGGTCACGCTGGTCGGTTCGGTGTAGAGGTTCCACGAACGCGAAGAGCCGGTCACAAGGTGCTGACCGTAGGTGCGATCGGTGACGGAATAGCCTACGTTGACCGCATGGTTCACAGGTCCCGTATCTACGGTCGCGCGGATCCCTGCCTCGCCTGCCAGCGTTTCATACCGTTCGCTGCCCGTTCCGGGATTCAGTACGGTAAGGTTGCCTGTGTTGCTGACCAGATTCGGCGACGGAAATCTGTAGTTGATATTACTATCGTGATACCCGAACGAGGCATAGGCCGTGATCTTGTCGTTTAGATCCACCTCTCCTTTAACCGTCGAATAGAAATCCGTCGGTACGTAGTACGCCCACGGCACTTGGACGTTAGTTTCCGCTGCGGGCGGCGCCGGAATGCTGGTAACTCTGGTTGTGTCCACGCCAAAGAATCTCAGCGGCGGCCTCAGATTGTGGGCCTGATATCCCACATCGGCATCAATGCGGACGTTTTCGCCATGATAGTCAACCGCAAGATGAGCGTTGCCCAACTCATCGGTCTGCCGATTCCAAGGTGTGTCTCCGTTCGAGTAGCCGCCGTTGAACCGGACACCCCACTCCTTGCGCTCACCAAACCGGCGGCTGACGTCCATCTGCTCGCCGAACTGCGACTTTGAGACGTAGGTCGTCGTCAACTGCGTGATATCCGCCTCAGGCGCATGCTTGGTCACCAGATTGACGCTTCCGCCGACGGCACCACCGCTGGACCCGCCCGTGCCACCCACGGTCATGCCGTTGAGCAAAGCTGCCGGTCCCTTGAGCAACTCCACCCGCTCGATAAAGTTGGCGGACGTCGAATAATTCGGAGCGATGCCGGCCAGCCCATTGAGCGCATAGTCGCCACTATCATACTGAAACCCGCGGATGAAGAGGCCGTCCGCGCCACCGCCGGCGGCCATGATCGTGCGTACCGAGGGATCATTGATCAGCACGTCGCGAATCGTGCGGGCCTGCTGGTTCTGGATCAGCTGCGAGGTGAAGCTCGTCTGGTTGAAGGGCGTATCCATCACGCCGCGATTGCCGAGCAGGCCGAGCCCGCCGCCGCTGGCGACCTGGCCGCCGGCATAGGGTGACGGCGGGGCGCCGATCGTGCCTGTCGACGGCGTCACGTAGGGAACCGGAGCTCTGGGAGGCAGATTGCGGGTGGCGACGCGCCGCTGCGCGTTGCGGGTCGGCGTCGCCTGTGCTCGCTGGACGGTCTGCCGGGTCTTGGGTTTCGGTGCGTCAACCGTCACGTCAGGAAGCTGGGTCTGAGCGAATGCCTGCTGAACGCCCCCGATACCCAGCGTGAGCGCCAATGAACTCACGACGCCCAACGAAATCGTCAATCTGACGTCTCTATCCTTCACGCGACAAATCATTCCGACACCCCATCATTCCAAGTTCCAACTTGGTTCGTCGGCGCTCCTAACACACAGGTAATCGAGGATGGCGTCACGGCGCGTAGAACTCGTCTAACGAGAGACGGCATAGTACGCGCATGCGATTCAAGAGATTGTAGTTAAAGCGAGATTTTTGCCGCAGATCGTTCTTCGAAGCCTTCCAAAGAAGCGCAGAGACCAGCGACATCGCCGCGTCTCTCGGGCATCACTCGGCGACGATCCGTCATCACTCAAATTCGCGAGTGCGCGTCGGATCGATCAGGATCAGGGGCGCAAGTCTCCTGAACCCTTTTTACTAATCAGTCCACACATTTCTGATTGAATTTTGCTTCGCGCGCGCCACACACCCGATCAGCCGCGCTCACCATTGCGACGGTAGGAGGCATCCGACGTTTCTGATTGTTTCGCGGCCACGAACAGACACGAGCAATCGCCCCCTTTTTCGGGACGGAGCGCTCGTGGAATCGATTGACGAGGCCGCACCGCGGCCGGCGACGCACGACGGCGCGCATCCGCTCATGATCGATCGAGCAAGGGAGTTCGACGGATCGATCGCCATGCCTTTGCCTGCGGCACGCGGTCGCGCCGAGCTTCGTCGCAAGGCCGGAGCGCTGCGACGAGGCGCCAACGAGGCTACGGATGCTTGCCTTCAATGCGGGAAGGCCCGATCACCCGGAGCGGAGCGTCCCTTGCCTCGGCCTGAACGCTCGACGGCGCCGACTTGAGGCCGACCTTCCGCCTCGCGCCATAGATCAACGACAGCACGATCGGAATTGATAGCCCGAGCCAGCACAGACCGTCCCAGACACCATCACCGAACAACCCGAACGCCAGGCCGGCCGCCGCGACGAGACCGACCAGCAGCGGCGCGCGAAACACCTGCCATGTCGAGAGCTGCGGAACGCGCGACGGCTCTGCCGAAGACCTCATGGCGACACCACGGCCGGCGCGCCGGATGCAACGACGGCCGCAACCTTGCGCCTGCTGCCCCGGCGCTTCGCCACCCACAGATAGAGACCACTGCAGAGCACGATGATGGTGATCACGTCGAGCAGGGCCCAGATGATCTTCAGCGGGAGCCCACCGTAGTCGCCAAAATGCAGCGGCCGCGACACCTGCAGGGCGCGCAGATACCATGCCAATCCCGGCGCGACCATCTTGGTGCTGTCCTGGGCGTCGACCAGCACGGGCGTGAACATGCGCGCCGTGAACGGCGTCCTGCCCTTGGTCCAGACGATCAGATGTTGCGGGCTGCCGAACCGCGCCGTGGTCGGCATGGTCACGGATGCGACCAATCGATCCGGCAAAGCGGCGCGGACGGCGGCGACCGCGGCTTCGACGGACTTCGCTTCGGCGAGCGGCTTGCCCTGATAGGGCGCGAGCAGCGCCGGCAGGGTCTGCGCACGCCAGAGATCGAACAGCGGAACGGCGAGCGTGTTGATGGTGCCGGTCACGCCGACCGCCAGCGCCCAGCTCACCGTGACGATGCCGAGCAGATTGTGCAGGTCGAGCCATTTCAGCCGCGCCGAGCGATCACGGACCGTTCCAAACTGCAGGCGCCGCATGAACGGCCAATAGACGACGATGCCGGAGACGATGGACGCTGCGAAGATCAACCCCATCAGGCCGAGAAACAGTTCACCCGGAAGGCCGGTGAACATATCCCGGTGGATGCGCAGGATGACGTCCATGACATCCTGGTGCGGCGCCTCTTCGCCCAGGATGGCGCCCGTGCGCGTATCCACGGTCAGGCGATGAAACTGGCCCGGCACCGGGATGGCCGTCGGCGACATCGCGACCACCACCACTGGCTCGGCCTGCTTCACGGCCACGAACATCACATGCTGGTCCGGCAATTGCTGCCTGGCCGAGGCGATCAGGCGATCGAGCGGCAGCACCGGCGTGCCCGGCGGCATCGCAGGCGCGGAGATCTCGTCCTCGAGATAGTGACTGATCTCCTCATGGAAGATCAGCGGAAGCCCTGTCAGACACAACATCAGCATGAACACCATGCTGATCAGCGACGTCCATGTATGAACCTGAACCCACAGCCGCATTGCGCTCGAACCCACCCTGCTTCACCACCACGCCGCCTGGGATCAGACCGCGCCAGTCGACTCGTTCGATATCGATCCGTCGGCCACGATTGAAAAACGGCAAGATCCGGAAACGAGCAGACAAGCAAAATCCTGCGCCCGACAGGCGCAGGACGCTCGACCTCCTCTGAGGCGCTGATGGCGTGTCCTGGAGCTGTCAAAACGACAAGGACGTCCGCCGCTCAAATCAATCGTGAGCCTGCATCATGCTGAGCCTCGCGCAACGCATCAAATGGATTCGGGGCTGTCACGACTGGAATACCTTTAAGGTAGCGCATGAAATATGGCCGCCCCGGCGCACGTCACATGCGCAAGGCGAGCGCTTCGGTGTTCGGCGTGGGGCGGATTGTTGGAAACCCGGCAATGCGAACTTCCGCCGGACGGAAAAGCGGCAAGCTGCAGGACGTCTCTGCCCGAATGCGCTGGTTGTCACGCAGCGTTCGAGCAGGACGCAGAGGGCAATTCTCGGGCCTATGACTTTTCGGCCGCGAGAACGAAGTCGAACTGCGTCTCCCAGAACGGATTGGCAAACGCGAACTGCCGCGCCCGTTCGGGATCATCGACCTTCTCGAACGTCGCGAGCAGGCTCTTCTTGACGCCGAACACCGCGTCCGAGTCGATGTAGCGATCGTCAGGATCGAAGATGTGGGTCGTCAGCGTCTCGAAGCCGTCCGCGGATATGATGAAGTGCAGGTGCGCGGGCCTGAAGGGATGCCGTCCGAGCTTGCCCAGCAGCTGGCCGACCGGGCCATCGTCGGGGATCGGATAGAAGCGCGGCTTCACCGCGCGGAACCAGTAGCGGCCGGCATCGTCGGTGCGGAACACGCCGCGCAGATTGAAGTCCGGCTGCAGGCCCTTCTGCTGCACGTCATAGAAGCCGTCATCGTTGGTCTGCCAGACGTCGAGCTTGACGTTCGGGACCGGGCGTCCTGCAGTGTCGCGGACGATGCCGGAAATCACCATGTCCTCGCCCTTGTGGTCGAGGCAGATGTTGCTGCCGAGCGGCAGTTCCGGCGCATCGTGCACATAGAACGGCCCGAGCACGGTGCTCTCCGAGGCGCCAGCCGGCTTGCGGTGATTGATTGCGTCAACCAGCATCGAGACGCCGAGCGTATCGGACAGCAGGATGAACTCCTGGCGCCAGTCGGTGCACATCTGCCCTGTCCGGGTCAGGAACATGATCGCCTCGAACCACTCCTTCTGCGTGGGCTCGATCTCCTTCACCGCTTCATGCAGCTTGCGGGTGATGACGGCCATCACCTCCTTGAGCCGGGCGTCCTTGGCGTTCTTGTTGCGTCCGATCACGATCTCGGCAGAGTTCTCTTCCGTGAAATAGCCCTGCTCATGATCATCCATGAGTTTTTCCTTTCCGCCTCAGTTTGAAAGAATCTGCTTGAAGACACGGCGCAGTTCCGCGACCGGATCCTCGGCCAGGGTCTCGCGCCGCCAGCCCACGTGCTGATCCGGACGCGTCAGCACGATGCCGCCGTCCCTGACCTCGCGCAGCCGACACCAGTCGCCGTTGAGATCCTGCCACGTCTGCCGCGGCCCGATCACATGGGCGTCGATCTCGATGCCGAGCTCCTTGCCGACCGTCTTGGCCGCCGCGGCCCAGGCCTCGCCGCCGATGCCGGTGAGCACCGTAAATTTGCCGTGCCCGGCGAGGTCGAGCGTCGAGATCTTCTCGCCATCCCTGCCGAACAGCCAGGCGTGCGGCAGCCGGGCGCCGGGCCACGTCGTCTGCTGGAAATGCAGCTCGGGGTCCTTGCTGAACCCTGGTTCCGTCTGACCATCGGTCACGATCGCCTCGGAGCGGTAACGGTGATTCATCTCGACGCCGTGCGCATCGAACTCGTAGACCTTGCTGGCGATGGTCTCGCGGATCCGGGCGCGCTGTTGCTCGGCGTTGTCGGTGCGGTCACAGCGCGCATCCATGTTCTGCTGCATCTTCACCGGATCAATCGAGTCGAGCAGGCCCAGCGCCTGGAAGATCGGGCCGAACTCCTCGATCGACTTGTTGGCGCGGGTGACGATCTGTTTGGCGATCGGCGCGCGCTCAACCGTGTAGCTGTCGAGCAGCTTCGGGCCGGCGCGGTCCTTGATCACATAAGCGAGCTTCCAGGCGAGGTTGAAGGCGTCCTGGATCGAGGTGTTGGACCCCAACCCGTTCGACGGCGGGTGGCGGTGGATCGCATCGCCCATGCAGAACACGCGTCCGTTCGAGGTCTTCGTCGCATACATGTTGTTGACGGTCCAGGTCGACACCGATTGTAGCTCAATCTCGAGCTCCTGGTCGCCGACGAGGTCGCGCGCCACCTTGATCGCGAAGGCTTCGTCGACGTCGGGCGCCGGCTGGTTGATGTCGTAGCCCCACACGATCAGCCACTCGTTCCAGGGTCGGACCATGCGCACCAGCCCCATGCCGATGCCGCCGACATCGGCGCCGGGCTGCACCACCCAATACAGCACGGACGGCCGATGCGCGACGTAGCGCGACAGATCCGCCTTGAACAGGATGTTCATCGAGCCTCCGACGCCCATCTTGCCCTCGAACGGCAGCTCGGCGTGTTGAGCCACCAGCGAATTGCCGCCGTCGGCGCCGAGCAGATATTTCGAACGCACCGTGAGCGTCTTGCCGGTCAGGCGATCGAGCAGCGTCGTCGTGACGCCGTCCGCATCCTGCACATGGCTTTCGTAGACCGTGGACATGCGCGCCTGCGTGCCGCGCGAGCACGCGGTCTTGAACAGCAGCGGCTCCATATAGGTCTGCGGCAGGTCGTTCATCTCAGTCGGCGAGGACAGCTGATGCTCGGCGCGCGACAGCGGATGGGTGCCCCACGTCTTCAGCCGGCCGATCTCCTCGCCGGCCAGCGAGGTGCAGAACACGTTCTCGCCCATGATGTCCTGCTCCGAGGCGAACATGTAGGCCTCGTCCTCGACGTCGCGGCCGAGGTCGCGCAGCACTTCCATGGTGCGCTGATTGGTGATGTGGGCGCGCGGCGTGTTCGCCAGCCATCGGTAGCGGTTGACCACCATGTTCTCGACGCCGTAGGTGGACAACAGCGCCGCAGCCGCAGAGCCGGCCGGGCCGGTGCCAATGATGAGAACGTCTGTCGTGATGTCGGCCATCGGGCCCTCCCTGTCGTTTGTTGTCAGTTGTCGAATGATCCGCCGCGCAGCAGGCGGCGGACCGGTAGCAGCTGGATGCCGGTCCGGCTCGCGAACAGGCCCCACAATCCTTGCGGCGCGAACAGCATGATGACGATGCCGATCAGCCCCAGCGCCAGCAGATAGATCGAGCCGAAATCGGCGAGCAGCTTCTGCAGTGCGAAGAAGATCAGCACGCCGACGATCGGGCCTTCGATGGTACCGATGCCGCCGATGACGACGATGAAGATGACATAGGCCGTCCAGTCGATCACCGAGAACGCGGCGTCCGGCGAGATCCTTGCCTTCTGCACATAGATCAGCGCGCCGACCAGTCCGGTCAGGAAGGCGCTGGTCAGATAGACCATCGCTCTCAGCCGCCGCGCATCGACGCCGATCGCGCGCGCGGCCTCCTGATTGTCACGCACGGAGGCCAGCGCGAGGCCATGGCGCGAGCGCAACAGACGATAGACCGTGAAGATCGTCGCGACAGCGAGCAGCAGCGCCAGCCAATAGCAGATCACGTCCACCGCCTGCGCCGGCCGGACGCCCAGCAGGCGCTGCACGAAATCGGTGCCGAACATGGCCCGCGTGGCCGTGCCCGGCAGCGAGGTGCCGGTGCCGCCGCCGAGCGTCTTCCACTGCGCCACGACGAGACGAACGATCTCGGCGACCACCCAGGTGCCGATCGCGAAATAGGCGCCCTGCAGGCGGAAGACGAAGAAGCCCGCGGGGATGGCGAGCAGCGCCGCGGCGACGCCGCCGAGCAGGATCGCAAGGAGCGGATCGAGCCTGAGCAGGATGACGCCGGCAAACATCAAGTAGGCGCCGACGCCGACGAACGCCTGTTGACCCACCGAGACCAGCCCCGCGTAGCCGGCCAGCAGATTCCAGCTCTGCGCCAGCACCAGCATGGTCAGGATGAAGAACAGATCCTGCAGGATCGCGCGCGACAGATAGACCGGCGCGATTGCGCCGGCGACGACGATCAGCGTTGCGATCAGAGCGAAGACCGTCGAGGCCTTGGTCCTCGTCTCGACGCGCCAGGGGATGGTCCGTCCGTGCATCGTCGTGCTCCTAATCGACCGCGCGCGGGAAGAAGCCGCGCGGACGGACCAACAGCACGAGCACGAAGGCGATATGTCCGGCGAGGATCTGCCATTCCGGATTGATCGCGCCGCCGATCGTTTGCGCGACGCCAAGGACGACGCCGCCGGCCAAGGTGCCCCAGAGCGAGCCGAGGCCGCCCATGATGACAGCCTCGAAGGCGTAGATCAGGCGGGCCGGACCGATGGTCGGGTCGAAATTGGCGCGGGTGCCGAGAAACACCGCGGCGATGGCGACGATCGCCATGGCGATGCCGGTTGCGACGGCGAAGGTGCGATGCGGCTTGATCCCCATCAGGCCGGCCGTGACAGCGTCATCCGACGTGGCACGGAAGGCGCGGCCGAGCTCGGTGCCGTAGAGCACACGGTTCAGGATCAGGATCACGGCGACGGCGGACGCGAAGGTCAGCATCGGCATCACGCCGATATTGAGGGGCCCGATGGCGACCGATGCGGTCTCCAGAACACCCGAAGGAATGCGACGGCTGTCCGCCGAGGAGGCCTGCAGCAGCCCGTTCTGAAGCACGACAGAAAGACCGAAGGTCACGAGCAGCGGCGGCAGGATGTCGGGACCGAGGGTGCGGTTGAGCACGTAGGATTGCAGCAGCCAGCCGATGCCGAACATCACCGGCATTGCGATCAGAACGGCGACGAACGGGTGGAGGCCGAGCGTGCTGACGAGCACGAGGATCAGATAGGCCGCGAGCACGATCAGGTCGCCATGCGCCAGATTGACCAGCCGCATGATGCCGAACACCAGCGACAGGCCAGCGGCGAACAGCGCGTAGAGGCCGCCGAGCAGCACGCCCTGCAGGATGGTGTCCGCCCAGTTCATGCATGCGCTCCGAAATAGGCGGCATGAATCGCGTCGCGGCTCAACTCCGCCGGGCGCCCGGTCAGAGTCACCCTCCCCTCCATCATGCAATACAGCCGGTCGGCAACCTTCATCGCCTGGCCGATATCCTGCTCGACGATCACGATCGATGCGCCGCTGGCGCGGATCGCTGGAAATGCCGCGTAGATGTCCTTGATGATGATCGGCGCCAGCCCGAGGCTGAGCTCGTCGCAGAGCAGCACGCGCGGGTTCGACATCAGCGCCCGCCCGATCGCCACCATCTGCTGCTGGCCACCGGACAGCGCGGTGCCCGGCGTATTGCGCCGTTCCTTCAGCACGGGAAACAGCTGGTAGATCGTCTCCAGCGACCACGGCCCATCGGTAGCGCGGCCGTAACGGCCGATCAGCAGGTTCTCCTCTACCGAGAGCGACGGAAACAGCTTGCGTCCTTCCGGCACCATCGCGATGCCGAGCCCCATCACCTGCGGCGCGCTCATCGCGCCGATCGGACGGCCCTCGAACAGGATCTGATCCGCGCCATTGCGCAGCACGCCGGAGATCGAACGCATCAGGGTCGACTTGCCGGCCCCGTTGGCGCCGACGATGGCGATCGTCTCACCGGCTTCCAGCATCAAATCGACGCCGAACAGCGCCTGGAAATCGCGGTAGAACGCCGTCAGCCCATGGGTTGCGAGCAGCGCCATCAGACCTCGATCCCCAGATAGATCTCGCGCACCGCGCTGGAGGCCATGATCTCCTCAGGCTTGCCGATGCCGATGACCTTGCCGAAATTGAGCACCAGCAGCCGTTGCACCACGGCGTTCAGCGCATGCAGCACGTGCTCGATCCAGACGATGGTGACCCCGGTGTCGTGGATGCTGCGCACCGTCTCGACGAGAGACTGGCATTCGGCCTCGGTCAGACCGCCTGCGATCTCGTCGAGCAGCAGCAGCTTCGGATCTGTGGCGAGCGCGCGGGCCAGTTCGAGCCGCTTCCTCTGCAGGAGGCCGAGGCCGCCGGCGAGCATATTGGCGCGATCGATCAGTCCGGTCTTCACCAGGATCTCGGCGCAACGGTCGGTCACCTCCGACTCTGCCTTGCGTGATCCCATGCTTGCTGCCACCACGAGATTCTCGAACACGGTGAGCTTCTCGAACGGCTGCGGGATCTGGAAGGTGCGTCCGACGCCGGAGTGACAACGCGCCATCGGCGGCATCCGCGTGACGTCGGCCCCGTCGAAGGCGACGCGGCCGGCATCGACGCGGAGATTGCCGGTGATCAGGTTGAACAGCGTCGACTTGCCGGCACCGTTCGGCCCGATGATGCCCAGCGCCTCGCCCGGCGCGACGCTGAAGGTCACGTCGTCCGTGACCTTCAGCGCGCCGAAACGCTTGGCGACATGATCGAGCTCGAGGATGGGCACGTCGGATGCTCCGCATTCGATCGTCAGGCGATCAGCTCCATCTTCCCGCCCGCGGGGATGTTCGGCGCGGTCTTGTTGTCGGTGATGACGAGGTCGTAGCCGCCGCCGTCCTTGAGGCGCCACTGTCCGCCGACCAGCGGCGTCTTGCACACGTTCTTCGCCGCGAAGGGCGGCAGCTTGGCGCCGTTCCAAGCGATCGGGCCGACGATCGTATCGAGCTTGGTCGCCGCGACCGCCGCAATCATCGTGTCGGCATTGGTCGGATCATCGACCCGCTTGAGCACGTCGGCCGCGATCTCGAACAGCGCGTGTACGAAGCCGATCGGCTGCGTCCAGGGCCGCTTCGTTGCCGCCGTGAAGCCGTCGGCGAGCTCCTTGGCCGACGCGCCTGTCAGCGACGACTTGAATGGATGGCTCGGCGTCCACCACACTTCGGAGGACAGGTTGTGGCCCTGCTTGCCCAAGGCTTCCACGGCTTGCGGGAACAGCAGCGCCTTGCCGATCGAAGCGATCTTCGGCGTAAAGCCCTTCTGCTTGGCCTGATTCCAAAACGTGGTGAAATCCGGCGGGATCATCACGCCGGTGACGATCTCGACATTGCCGGACTTGAACGCGTTGATCTGCGCGGAGAAGTCGTCCGACAGGTTCTGGTAGCGGCCTGGGTCGATCAGCTTGTAGCCCTTCTCGGTCAGCACCGGCGGGAAGCCGACCTTGCCGTCGCCCCAGGCATTGCCGTCGCCGTCATTGGGAAAGAGACCGCCGACCTGCTTGTTGGTCGAGAGCTGCGCCCACATGTTGGTGAAGACGGCGATCACGTCCTCGAGGCCCCAGAAGAAATGATAGCTGGAGCTGAACGGCTTCCATGATGCCGGATCGCCGGGATTGCCCTGCTGGCCGATGAACCAGGGCTGCCAAGGCGCGACAGTGGAGATGCACGGCAGGCCCTCGGACTCGCAGGTCGTCGACACCGGATTGGTCGTCTCCGGCGTCGAGGCGACCAGCATCAGATTGACCTTGTCGCTGACGATCAGCTCCTTGGCGACCTCGGCAGCGCGGTTGGGATTGGACTGGCTGTCCTTCACGACGACCTGGACCTGAAGCCCGGCCGATTTCGCTGCCGAGAGGAAGCCGTCGATGATGAACTTGTCGGCCTCGGCGAACGCAGCCAGCGGCCCACTCTGCGGGCTGACATAGCCGATCTTCGCCGCCTTGCCCGCGGCGAGCGCGGGCTGGAAGAGCGTATCGGTGGCGGAGAGCAGGCCGCCCACGGCGGCCGTCTCGAGGAGCCTTCGTCGCGTGATCATGTCTCGTTTCCTTCCTGTTTTATTGTTGGATGCCGGTCGTTCTAGAACGGTGGTTCAGTGCCTGCCCACGCATCCTGCAGCACTGTGCGAATCTCGGCCATGCCGAACGGGCGTGGGTTGAAATAAGGATTCCGCGCCGCGATTGCGGCGGCGCGATCCAGATCGGACTCGGTCAGGCCGAGATCCCGCAGCCTGGTTGGCGCGTCAAGCCGAGCCGCAAAGCGATGCAGTGCCTTGCCGGGCGTGGCGCCGCCGAGCGCGTCGGACACCGGCTTCAGGAGATCACCGACGGCAGCAGCGTTGAAGCCGATGGTGTGCGGCAGCAGGATCGCATGCGTCTGCGCATGCGGCGTATCAAAGCCGCCGCCGAGCGTGTGGCAGAGCATGTGATGCAGCGCCATCGAGACGCCTCCGAGCACAGCGCCGCAGAGCCACGCGCCATAGAGCGCGTCGGCGCGGGCGCTCTTGGCCGCGGGGTTTGCCAAGATCGCAGGCAACGCGCTGGCGAACGCCCTGATCGCATCGGCGGCCATCAGCGACAGGATCGGATTGCGATCGGCCGCATAGAGCGCCTCCGCCGCGTGCGCGATCGCATTCAGGCCCGACGACACCGTCATCTCCTTCGGCAGCGTCAGGGACAGGTCGACGTCGTAGATCACCGTTTCCGGCAGGATCGCTGGATCGCGCCGCGTGGTCTTCTCGCCGCCGCTTGTCTCGCCCAGGATGTCGGTCATCTCAGATCCGGCATAGGTGGTCGGGATCGCGATCTGATCGGCGCCGGTGCGCAACGCAATCGCCTTGCCGAGGCCGATCGACGAGCCGCCGCCGAGCGCGATGACGCAGTCGGCCCTGCTCTGCTCGAAAGCGGCGATCGCCGCGCGCGTGACGTTGACCGGCGTATGCATCACCGCGCCGGCGAACACGCCGGCGGTCGCGCTGCCGAGGCGATCGGCCAGCGCTTCGACGTCCTTGCGCTGCTGCGGCGTCGCGAGCAGCAGCGCGCGCTTGCGGCCCAGCCGATCCATTTCAGAAGCGAGTTGCGCCAGCGTGCCGGATCCGAACACGACACGCGACCGGATGCCAGGAAAGACGAAGGCGCGGGCGCTGGTCATATCATGTTCCTCGTCCTCGGCGCGCGCGCCATCACGAAGCTGAAAGAAAGGCGCCAGGGAACGTCCTTGCGCTTGGTGCGCTCGAAATCGGCGAGCAGAGTCGGCTTCACGCAATGCAGCGCATCTTCGGTGGCCGCAGCCTCGGCCCGGTCGAACAGCTGGGTCGTGATCTGCTCGAAGCCGTCCGCCGAGATGATGAAGTGGATGTTGGCCGGCCGGCGCAGCGGGCAGCCGAGCCTGCCGAGCAGCTTGCCCGCAGGGCCGTCTGTGGGGACTGCGTAGCTCGCCGGCTTGATGGTGACATAGTTGAACGAGCCATTGGGATCGGTGGTGAAAATGCCGCGGAGATTGCAGTCGGGCTGCTCGTCCGGCTGCTGGTTCTCGAAGAAGCCCTGCCCGTTGGCCTGCCACGTCTCGACGATAGCACCGGCAATCGGGTGGCCGTCGAGATCGACCACCCGGCCCTGAACTGCGAGCGGCTCGCCGACCCCGTCGAGACAGATGTTCGCGCCATTGGCCCGGCGCGGCGCGTCTGCACGATAGAACGGCCCGCGCGGTGCGTTCGGCGTCGCGCCCGGAGGACGGCGGCTGTTGATGTCCTCGACCAGCGCGGTCGCGCCGATCAGATCGGCCAGCAACACCCATTCCTGACGATTGTCGGTCGTCGCATCGCCGACGGCGGCCAGATAGGCCATCACCTCGCGCCACTCGGCCCTGGTCGGGCGCAGCTCGCGGATCAGCTGATGGACGTGGCCGACGACGGCGATCAAGCCGGTCGCGAGCCTCCCGCTGCCGGCGCGCGCAATGCGCTCCGCCACGGCGTCGCTCGACCGCTCGCCGCCACGATCGATGGGCAGTTCCTGCCGCATCGCTCCTCCCCAAACGCGTTTCCCATTTTGAGGCACGGTAGCAGGGCGCGGCTGGAGCATTGATGATTTATCTGTGACATAATATAGCGAATCGCTATGAAGATCGACGAACGCCATTTGGTCCAGCTCGCGGCCGTCATCAATGCGGGCGGGGTCACAGAGGGCGCTGCGCTGCTCGGCATGACGCAGCCTGCCGTCTCCCGCACGCTCGCCGCGCTGGAAAAGCGGCTGGGCGAGCCGCTGTTCGTGAAAGGCCGGCGGCCGCTGCGCCCGACGCCGTTCGGCCGCGCGCTGGCCGATCACGGCCAGGCCATGCTGCTCGCCTCCCGCAAGGCCTCCGAGCTCGTCGACAATTTCCGCCTCGGCCGCGCCGGCACCGTGCGGGTCGCGGGCACCCAGTTCTTCATGGACGGGCTGATCTCGGGCCTGATCGCCGAGTTCCACAACGCCCATCCCGACGTACGCGTGATCCAGAGCTACGGCTACATGCCCGACCTGCAGGAGGCGATCCGCGCCGACCGGATCGATCTGGCGATCTGCCCGGTCGACGTCCTCGACGGCGACGATCTCGAATTCCAGCGCATCCTGCCCGGCCGCAACGTTGTCGCCTGCCGCGTCACCCACCCGCTGCTGCTGAAGCGCAAGCTCAGGGGATCGGAGATCTTGGACTATCCCTGGATCGCGCCGCCGCCGAACAGTCCGCTGCAGGCCGACATGCGCGCGCTGCTGCTGTCGTTCGGATCGACCGGCGTCAGCGTCCCCTATGTCGGCGGCTCGCTGGCGAGCGCGATGAACTACCTGAAACGGACCGACGCGCTCACGATCCTGCCGCACGGCGTCGTCTTCGCCTATCGCAAGGAGCGCGAGATCACCGCGCTGCCGCTGCGCGTGCCTCACCCCGAACGCGCGCTCGGCATTCTCCGGCTCGCCGGCAGCCCGCAATCACCGGCCGTGGCGGCGTTCTCCGACTCCGTCGCGAAAGGCTTCGCGAGCCTTTCGGACCTGATCCGGCGCCACGAGCAATCGGTGATCTGGAAGGCGTGAGCGGCGCGCCGTCGCGATCGCCCAACTCGATCATCAACATCCAATCGGCGCCGGCAATGGCGCGCGAACTAGATTGCCGTATAGCCGCCGTCGGCGTTGATGCACGCGCCGGTCACGATCGAGGCGCGGTCACTCGCCAGAAAACCGACCACCTCCGCAATCTCCTCGGGCCGGGCCAGGCGCCCGATCGGCTGGCGCACCAGCATGGCTTGGCGCGTCGCCTCCGGAAGCCTCGCGAGCAACGGCGTGTCGACATAGCCCGGCGAGACGCAATTGGCCCTGATGCCGCTGCGCGCATAGGTCAGCGCGACCGAGCGTGTGAGATTGACCACCGCGGCCTTCGCGGCCGAATAGGCGTTGCTGTTCTCCTGGCCGACATGGCCGAGGATCGAGGCCATGTTGACGATCGCGCCTCCGCCGGTCGCGCGCATGGCGCGGGCGGCAAACTTGTTGCAGATCGCCACCCCCGTGAGATCGATGTCGATCACGCGCCGCCAGTTCGCGAGGTCGAGCTCGTGAATTGGCGACTTGCACTCGGGGATACCGGCATTGGCGACGAGACAATCGAGCCGGCCGAAGCGCGACACTGCCGTCTCGATCAATCTGGCGACGCTCGCCTCATCGGTCACATCGACGCGCTGGAAGGCGGCCTCGAAGCCTTGCGCCGCGAGGTCTGCTGCAAGGACTCCGCCGCTGTCAGCGAGATCGCCGATCATGACCTTGGCGCCCTCGGACACGAACAGGCGCGCGATCGCAGCTCCAATCCCGGAGCCGGCCCCGGTGACGACGGCGATCTTGTCCTTCAGCAGCATCGATTTCACTCCATGGCCGCGGCGGGCATTGCCCGAGATTCAGCCCGGCTCGAAACCGGGGCGGGGAATGACGCCCATCAGCGTCTTGGTGAAACCGCCATCGACGATGATCTCCTCGCCGGTAATGTAGCTCGCACGTTCGCTGGCGAGGAACACCACGGCATCCGCAATGTCCTCCGGCCGGCCGATGCGCTGCGCAGGCACCAGCCTGCGTCGCGCGTCCAGAACGCCCGGTGCCTGATAGATTCCCTCGGTCATCGGCGTACGGATCATGCCGGGGCTCACGACGTTGCTGCGCACGCCGCGCGGCCCCCATTCCACGGCAAGCTGGCGGGACAGCATGACGACACCGGCCTTGCTGACGCTGTAGGCGCCGCTGTAGCTCTGCGGGCAGGACGCCGAGATCGAGGCGACGTGGACGATTGCCCCCGCCTTCCGTTCCAACATCGGTTCACCGAACACCCGCGCGCAGCGCAGATAGCCGGTCAGGTTGAGCGACAGAACACGATCCCATTCCGCCATGGTCATGCCGTCGAGGCCGCCGGGCAGCATCGTGCCGGCATTGTTGACCAGAATCGCCGGCGGCCCGACCTTTGCCGCCATTTGCTCGGCGACGCGCGCGACCTCGTCATCGCTCGTGACATCGCAGGGGAAGAACGCCGCGCGGCCACCCTGGTCTCGGATCTCGGCTGCAACTGCCGATGCTGCCTCGTCGCGATCCAGCACGACCACATCGGCACCGACCGCGGCGAGCCCCAGCGCGATGCCGCGTCCGATGCCCGCGCCGCCCCCCGTGACCACCGCGACCTTCGCGGCGAGATCAATCCATGCCATGGCAAACCCCGAAAGCGTGAAGATGGAAGAATGCGTGCTTCAGCTCGCCAGGCCGGCAAGCGACGGCAGCGCGATCCTGCGGATCAGCCGGTTCTCCTGCGCAACGATCAGATCCTCCGATGCCTTGAGATAGGCGGGCCAATCGGGATCCCTGTCGCGCGCTGCATGCCGGCGCTCGAACTCGCCCATGTCGGCAAAGCCCCAGAGATGCACGATCTGGTTCAATGGGCCGACCGCGCTGGTGAACATGCCGAGCGGACGCCCGAGATATTGAAGCTGCACAGGCATCGCGAGCCGGTCGAAAACGTCGATGAACTCGGCCATCTTCCGCAGGCGTATGGTGTAGACGCGCAGGTCGACGATCGCAGGCTCGGTCATCGGAGGCTCCTCTAGGCTTGCTGGCCGGCGAGATGGCGGCCGGTGATGTAGCCGAACGTCATGATCGGCCCGAGCGTGATGCCGGCGCCGGGATAGTTGCCGCCCATGATCGAGGCGCGATCATTGCCGACGGCATAGAGCCCGGCGATCGCCGTGCCGTCGGGGCGCATCACGCGGCCGACCACGTCGGTGGTCAGGCCGTCGAACGTTCCGAGATCGCCCATGATGAGCTTCAGCGCGTAGTACGGCCCGGCGCCGATCGGGGCGACGTTGGGATTCGGCTTATGCTCGGCGTCGCCGAGATAGCGGTTGAAGGCCGTCGCGCCGCGCTTGAACGCGCGGTCGATCCCGTGCACCGCGCCCTCGTTGTACTCACGCACCGTTGCTTCCAGGCCGGCGGCATCGATTCCCACGGCCGCAGCAAGCTCGCGCAAGGTCGCGCCGCGGCTCAGATAGCCGTTGCGCACGAAGGTGCCGACGGGTACCGGCGCCGGCTTGGCATAGCCGAGGCCGTATCTGCGGATCGTGGCGTGATCGCAGATCAGCCAGGCCGCGGTCTCCCCGCCGCCCGCGCCATCGGCGATCATCGCCGCGCCGACGTCGTGATAGGATTCGGACTCGTTGGTGAAGCGGCGTCCTTGCCTGTTCACCGCGATCACGCCGGGCTTGTAGCGGTCGACGAGATGCGGAAACACGCCGGTGCGATGCCCCAGCGGCACGCGCGACACCGGCATCCAGGCCGCCGCATTGGGAAAGCGGATGTCGCAGCTGCCGCCCGCCTCCTCCGCCATGCGGATGCCGTCGCCGGTGTTGGCCGACGGCGTCGGCGACAGATGTTCGCCGCCGCGGGCCAGGTGCGGATAGGCGCGCGCGATGCGTGCCTGATCGTGCGGAAACCCACCGCTTGCCAGCACGACGGCGCGGTGTGCCGTGATCTCGTATTCGCCCTCGGCATCGCTGACGACCGCGCCTGCGACGGCACCGTTGCGGCTGATGAGCCGTTGCGCCGGCGTTGCCGTGAGCAGCGGGATTTTGAGGTCGAACACCGTCCTGGCAAGCCGCGCCGCCAGCGCGTTGCCGCTGGTGATCTTGACGCCGCGGCGATAGCGCGCGAGATCCCAGAGATGGCTCGCAAGCCGCTTGGCTACGTAGATCGCGGAGGCGAGCGAACTGGTGACGCGGAAGAAGTGCTTCAGCTCGTCGTTGGACGAGTTGAACATCATGCCGATGAAGGTGATGGTCTCGAGCGGCGGCCGCAGCCTTCGGATCTCCGCGCCAAGCGCGCGGGCGTCGTAGGGCGCCGCGGTCACCGAGCGGCTGAGCTTCGCGCCGCCCTCGACGTCCGGGTGATAGTCGGGATAGGCCGACAGCACGAATTTCGCTTCGGTCTCGGTCTCGAAGAAGTCGAGCATGCGCGGGCCGGCGTCGAGAAAGGTGTCGATCGCGGCATCGTCGAAATGGTTGCCGGTCTCGTGCTGGAGATAGATGCGCGCCGCCTCGCGGCTGTCGGTCACCCCGGCATCGCGGGCATGACGGTTGCCGGGCACCCAGAGCACGCCGCCGGAGAAGGCGGTGGTGCCGCCGAAATACTCGTCCTTCTCGACGATGATCACATCGAGCCCGGATTTGCGAGCGGTGATCGCGGTGGACAATCCGCCGGCACCGGATCCCACCACCAGTACGTCGCACGACCGATTGCGCTGTGCTCCCGGCATTGGCATCTCCCTCTCAGGCCGCCGCTTATGCTGCGAACGCGCCGATACGTGTGCTCGGGATAGGCGCAGCGGATTGCGCCGCCAATGGACGAAACTCCTTTTGCATTGTACTTTCCGCAAGTGCGGTGCGGCGCGCAGCCTTCGCGACGGCGCCGCCGGGGGGAACCATCGACATGATCCCGCACTATTTTCTCTACGAAGAGGCCGCGCCGAAGGTCGAGCCGTCGTTCCTGCACATCGAGCCGATCCCCGTGCGCAGCGGCCGTCACGATTGGACGATCCGGACGCACAGCCATCCCGACCACCATCAGCTCCTGGCCATCAGCAAGGGCGGCGGCGAGATCGAGATCGAGGGGCAGACCTGGGAGCTGTCGCCGCCGGCGCTGGTGATCGTTCCGGCGCTCACGATCCACGCCATCCGCTTCGAGCCCGGCACCGACGGCTACGTCATCACCGTCGCACCGCCTTTCCTCCAGGCGGCACTGGATGGAGATCCCGAACTGGTCGACGGCTTCGCCGCGCCGCGCCGCTTTCTGCCGCAGCAGATCGGCGAGGACATCGACCTGATCGGATTGTTCGCCGCGCTCGCGCACGAATTCGTCTGGTCGGCGCCGGGCCGGCGCAGCGCCATCAAGGCCTATCTGCAACTGCTGGCGGTCGCTGTCCGGAGGCTGCGGGCGCAGGAACAGGCCCGCCCCGTCGCCCTCGCGCGCGACATCGAGACGGTGATGCGCTTTCGCGAACTGGTCGAAAAACATTACCGCCAGCACCCGCCGCTCGATTTCTATGCCCGCAGGCTCGGCGTAACGACGGCGCGCCTCAACGCCTGCTGCCGCCTCGCGACCGGCAAGTCGTCGCTGGCACTGATCAATGACCGCCTCATCACCGAGGCCAAGCGCAACCTGCTCTATTCGGACATGACCGTGAACGAGATCGGCGCCGCGCTCGGCTATGAGGATCCCGCCTACTTCAACCGGTTCTTCGCGCGCAATGCCGGCCTGCCGCCCGGGCGCTTTCGCGACAGCCTGATCCCCGAGGAGACGCGCGCCAACGGATCGGTCAGGCGCCGCGCGTGAACGCCAGCCCCTGCCCCTGCAGAAGAGTGGCACCCGCGTCGAGATCCTCCAGAGGCCGGTCCGACAGGATTTCGAGGACGATCTTGCCCGCGTAACGGCGCTGCCGAAGCAACGTGGCGATGGCGGCAAAATCGATCTCCCCGGTGCCGATCGGATCGTGCCGCCAATGCCCTTTCGGGCTATCGGACAGATGGATGATGCCGAGGCGCCGCCACAGCGCCTCCAGCCCCGCGACCGGATCCTCGCCGATCGCAACAGCGTTGGCGACGTCGTAGATCACCGGCATGTCGGCGTAACCTTCGGCGTCGAGGAAGCGCACGATATCGGCGGCGCTGGCGAGAAGTCCCTGAGGATGATTTTCCAGGACGATCGGGATGCCCGCGCGCTGCGCCTTGTCATGGATGCGGGCGAAGGCGTCGTGAAAGCTGACCATCAGGCGATCGTTGGCCCTGGCCAGCAGCGCATGGCGGCGTCCGGAGCCGACGCAGATCCAGCGGGCGCCGAGTTCGGCCGCGCGGTCGATGGCGGCCGAATAGGCCTCCACCGCAAAATCGACCACGTGTGGCGCAGGACTGGCGAGATTGACGTCGCTGCTGGCGAGATCGAGCGCGAGCAGCGAGAGGCCGTAACGGTCGAGCACCGCGCGGATTCGCCGCGTTCGCGCCGCATCCGCTCGCCAGGGATCGAAATGCGGCGGCGTCGCCATCAATTGCACGGCGCGATAGCCGGCGGCGGCAAGCCGCTCGATCGCTTCGTCGGCGGCGCAGTCCCAGACAAAGCCGAACGTGTGGGCGCCGAGCGCCGGCAGAATCATGACGCGGCCCGGTATTGCTCGACGGTGCGGCGAATCCCCTCGCGCAGCGAAGTCGCCGGCAGATCGGGAAAGACGCGGCGCAAATCGCCCTCGCCGATGTCCTCTGCAAAAGGCAGCACCGGCCCTTCGATGCCGATCTTCGCATCGGGCACGGCGGCGCGCACCGCCGCGACGACATCGTCGTTCGAGACCACCTCGCCCGGCAGGTTGAACACCAGCGCGCCGTCGGGCTCGCGGCGGAGCGCCGCCTCATAGGCCGCGACCACGTCGTCGACATGGACGAGGCCCGCGGTGCCGACATAGGGAATCGCGTAGCGCTCACCGCGGGCCGCCGCGCGGCAGGCGAGCGAGGGCCCCGCCGTCAGCCCGGTCTCGCGGCCAAAGCCGTAGACGATGTAGGGCCGGAAGCCGACGCTGGCGATGCCGTGGTCCGCCCAATAGGCGCGCGCGCTACCCTCGCAGGCGAGCTTGAACGTGCCGTAATGGGTGATCGGACGCGGCGTGACGTCGTCGTCGGGACCGTAGACCCCGGCGCTGCTGCTGAACACGATGCGCCGAATCCCCAATATGCGCGCCGCCTCGAACACGTTCAGCGTTCCGACCAGGTTGATCATCGCGCCGCGGACCGGATCGTCCTTGCAGGCCGGCGTCAGGATGCCGGCGAGATGGACGATCGCATCGCAGCCCTCGGCCGCCGCGCGCACAGCCCGCGAGTCGGCAATATCGCCGTGGCACCATTCGATGGCCGCCGCGGCCGGCCCGACGATCCCGTCGAACTGCGCGCTGCGCGCGACCGGCTCGAACACGACGAGACGATGGTCATCAGCCGCAAGACGCCGCGCCAGCCATGCGCCGATGAAGCCGCCACCGCCCGTGATCAACATCCGCATCGTCGTCATGCTCGGCCCACTCAGGACGCATTGGTGTTGAAAAAGCTGCCGTGCAGTCCCGCGCCGCGGAGTCCCGGCGATGCGAGCGTCGCCATCGACAGCTCCTGCGCCGTCTGCAGCAGAGCCGGCGCCAGCGCGAGCATCCGCTCTTCGGTGAGACGGATATGAGGGCCGGCGATCACGACGGCACCGGTCACCTCCTTGGTCTTCGGATGGCGGACCGGCGCGGCGGTCGCGCTCATCCAGGGCGTATAGGTCTGCACGCAGATGCTGACCCCGCGCTTGCGGGTCTGGCGCAGATATTTTTGCAGCGCAGGCCAGTTCTCCGGCGCGCGCGGCCCATAGTCCTTGCGCAGGCCGTAGCCCTGCCGCTCGACTAGCGCGCGCGCCTCCTCGTCCGGCAGGCATGACAACCAGGCAAGTCCGCTCGCCGAGCAGGACAGCCGGCCGACCTGGCCCATGTCGGGATCGTAGCGTAGCCCGGCGGGCGAGCCTTGCGCCTTGGCAACCCAGACCAGTTCGCGGCCGTCGATCATCGCGAGACGCACCAGTTCACCGCTCTCGCGGGCGAGGCGATCGAGCAGCGGCTGCGCAAAGTCGGTGATGCCGCTGCCGGCGAGAAAGGTGAAGGCGAGCGAAGCGATCTTGGCCGTGAGCTGGTAGGCGCCCTGCTCGCGCTCCTGCTTGACGTAGCCGTGCTCGATCAGGCTGGTGAGCACGCGATGCGTCGCGCTGCGCGGGATGTGCAAGGCATCGGCGATCTCGAACAGCGGCATGCCGTGGGCATTGGTGGCCAGCAGTTCGAGCACGCCGAGAGTGCGCTCCAGAAGGCCGCTCGGCGCTTCCGCGGGATCCGAATTCTTCGACATCAGGGCATCCTGATTCACAGTTGCATCTCCTGATCAGGCCGCACGATCTGGCCGGATTCGGCGGCCTTGTGAACCGCCATCGTGGCGCGCAGGGTGAGCGCGCCGTCGCGCGCGGAAATCAGCGGCGGTTCCTCACCGCGAACCACCCGTACCAAATGGTCGAGCTGGGCGCGATAGGGATCGCCACGCCCGATCTCGATGCCGTCGCGCGTGATCGGCGCAAACCAGCTCTTGCCGGACTTGTAATGCCAATGGTCGAGCGTCGGCAGCGTGAGCGAACCTTCGGTGCCGCTCAGGAAATGGGTCTGCACCGGGACCGGCTGCGGCGGATAGTTCATACTCTCGCCGCTGGCGAGATCCCAGCTCCACGGCGAGACCGCGGTGTCGCTGAGGTTCAGCGTCACCAGCGCGCCATTGACGAGGCGGAGCAGCACGGCCGCCGAGTCCTCGACAGCAAAGCCGCGCACCGCGTTGGATGCGATGGCTTGAACGGAGGCGATCTCGCCGCAGACGTGGCGGATCAGGTCGATCTCGTGGATCAGATTGATGAGGACCGGCCCGCCGCCGGCCTCGCGCCGCCACGCCATCTCGAAATATTCGGCGGGCTTGTAGAAAGTGTAGAGCACGGTGGCGTTGGTCAGGCGACCGAGCGCGCCCTCCGCCACCATCGCCCGCGCCCGCCGGATGATCGGATTGTGCCGCCGATGATGCCCGACCAGCACGGGCACGCCCGAGCGCTCCGACGCCGCCGCGATCGCCGCGGCATCGGCAAGCGTACTCGCGATCGGCTTCTCGACCAGCGGCACGATGCCGCGCTCGATGCATGCGATGGCGAGCTCGCGATGCGTCGCATTCGGCGTGGCAATGATCGCCGCCTCCGGCTTCACCTCACGCAACAGGTCGAGCGGGTCGGCGTAGCAGCGCACGCCAAGGCCGTCGGCGTAAGCCCTTCCTCCGGCTGAGGGTTCGGCGATCGCCGCGAGCACGCAACTGTCCGCCCCAAGCATCGTCTCGACATGGGCACGCCCGATCGCGCCAGCGCCGATCACGGCCACCGTGGCCTTGGTCATTCCACACCCCTCTTCGACTTGGCATCGCTTGGATCGCTTCTAGCATGCGTCCATCCCGATTGGAATTGGATTCCAGTTCTGGCTTTTTTGATATTGGAATCCAATTCCAGCCATGGTAGGGCTCGCCCCGCAAGAGCCGCATGTGCGGCCCGCCGGTAACGACCGGCTCGATCAACGAGGGGAGGATCGACATGACGGAACCAACGAAGACCCGCACCGCCACGAGTTTGCGCATCGGCCGGCGCGGACTTCTCCTGGGCGCGACATCGCTCGCGGCCTCGCGCCTCGGCATGCCCTATATCGGCAACGCTGCCGCCACCGAACCGATCAAGATCGGCATGATCTGGGCCAAGACCGGCTCGATCGTCGACCAGGCGGAATATCTCGCCCAGGGCGGCATGCTCGCGCTCGAGCAGCGCAACAACATGCTGCTGGGGCGGCCTGCCGAGATCGTCTGGCTGGACGAGCCCAATCCGCAAGGCGCGCAGCAGAGCGCGGAGCGGCTCGTCGGCGAACAGAAGGTCGTCGGCATGGTGGGCGGCGCGCTGTCGTCCTTTGCACTCGCAATTTCGTCGGTCGCCAAGAAGGCCAAGATTCCCTACATCGCGGCCAACGCCGCCACCGGCGACCTCACCGGGAAGTCCTGCAACAAGTACACCTTCCGCCTGCAGCCGCCAGTCGACGTGCACGCCCGCGTCCTTGCGCCCTATTGCGCCTCGATCGGCAAGAAGTGGTACCTCCTGACGGCGTCCTACGCCTTCGGCCAGGACATCAAGCGCGCCTTCACCGACTATATCACCGCCAACGGCGGCGCCGTGGTCGGCGCCGACGAAGTCCCGGTCGGAACGCCGGACTATTCGTCCTTCATCCTGAAGATCCGCGCCGCCAAACCCGACGTCGTGATCGGCGGCATCGCCGCCAGCGATCTCACCACCTTCCTCAAGCAGTGGAACGAACTCGGCATGAAGGGCAAGATTCCCTTCGCCGAGATCTCGGTCGGCAACACCGATCTGTGGGGCGTCGGCCCGGAAGCCGCCGACGGGCTCTACACCATCACCTGGTGGTACAAGAATCCCAACAATTCGCCCGAGGAGCAGGCGATGGCGGCGGCCTACGAAAAGAAGCACGGCCGCCCCGCCGCCGACAAGGCCTGGATGGGCTGGCTCGGCATGAAGAGCCTGCTCGATTCCATCGAAATGGCGAAGTCGACCGAGCCCGGCGCGATCGTCCAGGCGCTCGAGAACTGGACCTATCGCCGCGGCGACATGGACGTCGGCTATCGCAGCTTCGACCACCAGATGACGAGCCGCCTGCTGGTGGCCGGCATCCGCCCGAAGATCACCGACAAGTGGGACTATTTCGACGTCAAGGCCGAACTACCGAAGACGCCGGACGACCTCGCAAAGGCCTTCGGCGCGCAGGCCGACAGCGCCTGCAAGATGGACACGCTCTGACGTCGCTCACGGGTCGTGCGCGATGCGGAGGCCCGCGGCCGCCACATCGCGCCGTCCGCCAACAACGGATGACGCCATGCTCGATATGATCCTGTCTCAGGCCGTCAACGGCCTGGTGCTGGGCTTTCTGTACGTGCTGATCGCGATCGGTCTCTCGATCATCTTCGGAATGCTCGGTATCGTCAATTTCGCCCACGGCGCTTTCTTTGCGGTCGGCGCCTATCTCGCTTATGCGCTCGGCAAGGAATTCGGCTGGTGGGCCGCGCTTGCCGCCCCCCTGCTGACAGGCGCGATCGGCGCGGTCGTCGAGATGGTCCTGATCCGGCATCTCTACGGCAAGGAGCCGCTGCTCGGCCTGATTCTGACCTTTGCGCTGGCTCTGCTGGCCGAGGCGGTGCTGCGGCTGATCTTCGGAGGAGCTCCGGTGCCTTTCGCCGCGCCGAAATTCCTCTCGGGCTTCGTCGAATACGGCCCGATCCTGATCACCAGGTACCGGATGTTCGTGCTGGCCACGACGGCGCTGGTGCTGGTGCTGTTCTGGGCCTTCCTCGCGTACACGCCCTACGGCCGGATCATCCGCGCCGGATCGCGCGATCCGGAGATGGTCGGACTGCTCGGCATCAACCTGCCGATCGTCTTCACCGGCGTGTTCAGCATCGGCTGCCTACTCGCCGGTCTCGGCGGATTGCTGGCAGCGCCGCTGTGGACCATCACGCCGTCGATGGCCGCCGGCGCCATCATGCCGGCCTTCGTGATCGTGACCATCGGCGGGCTCGGCTCCTTCCTCGGCGCCGTCGTGGCCGGCCTCCTGGTCGGCATCACCACCGCGATGACCATCCAGTTCCAACCGGAATGGTCGGGCGCGGCCATGTACATCCTGATGGCCGCCATTCTCCTCGTCCGCCCGCGCGGACTGTTTGGCGAACGCTGGGAGAGGTTCGAGTGACACATCTGGCTACACTACGTCATCCCGCGGTCGTAACCGCGCTCGTCCTCGCCGCGCTGACCGCGGTGTGGTCGCTGCTCGGAGCGCCGATCTCGCTGATCACGCAGATCGCGATCTACGCGCTCTACGGCGCCGGCGTGAATCTGCTTGTCGGCTACACGGGCCTCGTGCCCTTTGGCGCCTCGGTGTTCTTCGGCTGCGCGAGCTATGCGGCCGCCTTCTTCATCCTCGGCCGCTACGGCAACGATCTCGTGGCGCTGCTGTTCGCAACGGTGTTCTCGGCCCTGCTCGCGCTCGCGATCGGCGCCATCATCCTGCGCCGCAAGGGATTGTATTTCTCCCTGCTCACGCTGGCCTTCTCCCAGATCGCCTTCGAGATCGCCTTCAAATGGACCGCGGTGACCGGCGGCGAAAACGGCTTGCAGGGCGTTCACCGCACGACATTCACCAG
Organism: Bradyrhizobium oligotrophicum; assembly: GCF_051168495.1. Lineage (GTDB taxonomy): Bacteria > Pseudomonadota > Alphaproteobacteria > Rhizobiales > Xanthobacteraceae > Bradyrhizobium > Bradyrhizobium oligotrophicum_A. Next base: position 635,414 of record NZ_JBNPVB010000002.1, read on the forward strand.
CGCCTGGTCGTTTCACGTCTTCGTCGTTCTGGTCACCGTCGTCTGCATCTGGCTGTTGTGGCGGATCGCGCATTCGCCGTTCGGCCGCGTGCTGCAGGCGATCCGGGACAACGAGCAGCGCGCGAGCAGTCTCGGCTACGACGTCCACCGCTTCCGGCACGGCGCGCTGATCCTCACCGGCGCCTTCGTCGGCCTAGGCGGCGCGCTGCTTACCTTCATGCTGGAAGGCGTCTACGCCAACAATCTAAGCTGGCAGCATGCCGGCGATTCGCTGCTGATGACCGTGCTCGGCGGCGTCCATCACGTGCTCGGACCATTGTGGGGCGCGATCGCCTTCATCATGCTCGAGGACCGGCTGTCGGCGGTGACGGAAAACTGGTGGCTGATCTTCGCGCCGATCCTGATGCTGTTCGCGCTGACCTCTCCGGAAGGGATGCAGGGGCTCTGGCAGCGGGTGCTCGGCCGGCAGCGCTGGACGCTGGTGCGTCCCGACATCCCGCCGCGGCCCGCCGTCATCGCGCCGTTCGCAAGCAGCGCCGCCGGCCTCGGCCAAGGCAAACTGCTGTTGCAGACCATCGGACTGAGCAAGAACTTCGGCAGCCTGGTGACCGCCAGGAGCATCGACCTCGATGTCCGCTGCGGCGTGCTTCACAGCATCATCGGACCGAACGGAGCCGGCAAGACCACGTTCTTCAACATGCTGTCCGGCGCGCTGAAGCCGAGCGGCGGGCGCATCGTCTTCGACGGCACCGACGTGACACGGGTTGCGATGCATGTCCGCGCCCGGCTCGGCATCGGACGCTCGTTCCAGATCCTGTCGATCTTCCCCAACCTGACCGTGTTCGAGAACGTCCGCGTGGCGGTGCAGGCCCAGCGCAACGGATCGGGCCGGTTGATCGCCGACGCCTACGCCATGCACGCGATCAATGCGCGGACCTGGTCGATCCTGGATGCCGTCGGCCTCGCCGACGTCGCGGCCGACCAGTGCGTCAATCTTCCGCACGGCGCGAAGCGGTTGCTGGAGATCGGGATTACGCTGGCGATCGATTCCAAATTGCTGCTGCTCGACGAACCACTGGCGGGACTCGCCGAAGCCGACCGTGTCGTCGTTGCCGAACTCATCAGGACGCTCGCGCAGACCCACGGCGTGCTGCTGATCGAGCACGACATCGACCGCGTCCTGGCGATTTCCGATCGCATCTCGGTGCTGCACCAGGGGCGCATGATCGCCGACGGCAAGCCGGCGGAGGTCGCGGCCAATCCCGACGTGGTCGCAGCCTATCTCGGCGCCGCCAAGGACGGCGCGCAAGCCCCGCCTCCGGCAATCGAGCGCATCGCCCATGCCCGCGCCGCGGTGCTGCTCGAGGCTGCCGGCGTCTCGGCCGGCTATGGCGGCAGCACGGTGCTCGAAGCCGTCGATCTCACCGTGCACGCCGGCGAGGCGGTAGCGCTGCTCGGTCGCAACGGTGTCGGCAAGACGACCTTGTTGCGCAGCCTCAGCGGGACGCTGACCATCAGCAACGGCGACATCACGTTCCAAGGCCGTTCGCTCGCACGCCTCAAACCCCACGAGATCAACCGGCTCGGCATCTCGCTCGTCCCGGAGGGGCGCAGGCTGTTCCCCAATCTGACGGTCACCGAAAATCTCCAGCTCGCGGCGCGGCCCGGCGGCATCGGGCTGGACGGGGCATTCGACCTGTTCCCGCGGCTTCGCGAACGGCGAGCGGCGAAGGCGGAAAGCCTGTCGGGCGGCGAACGGCAGATGGTGGCGATCGCACGGGCGCTGATGGTGCCGAGCAAGCTCATCCTGCTCGACGAGCCGTTCGAAGGCCTGGCGCCTGCCGTCGTCAAGGAAGTGATGGACGCGCTCATCAAGCTGCGTGGCAAGGTGGCGATGGTGATCGTCGAGCACCACGCAGAACTGGTGCTGCCGATCGTCGATCGCGCCTATGTCCTGGTGAACGGCCAGATCGCCTTCACCGGCGACGCCGAGATCCTCGAACGAGACCACGAATTGCAGGCCCGCCTGCTCGGCGTCGTCCAGGCCGATGCAGCAGAAGCCCGCGGAGCGGCCTAGCAAAGAGAAGAACAATGATCAGCCTGAACCTGACCGGCGCAACCCGCCTCAACATCATCGTCGGCGATCCGATCGCGCAGGTGAAATCGCCCGGCGGTGTCACCCAAGCCTTCATCGATCGCGGCCAGGACGCCATCCTGGTCCCGGTCCAGATCGACGGCTCCCATCTCCAGGCGTTCCTGACGGCCGCAACGGAGGTGCGCAATCTCGACGGCATCATCGTCACCGTCCCGCACAAATTCGCCTGCTACGCGTTTTGCGCCAGCGCAACGGAACGATCGCGCCTGCTCGGCTCGGTCAACATCATGCGCCGGCGGACGGAAGGCGGCTGGCACGGCGACATCGTCGACGGCCTCGGCTTCGTCGGCGCGGTGCGTGCCAATGGCGGCGATCCCGCTGGCAAGCGCGCGTTGCAAATCGGCGCGGGCGGGGCCGGTTCGGCCATCGCCATGGCGCTGGTCGAGGCCGGCGTCAGGTCGCTTGCGATCCACGACACGGACGTGGCCCGCCGGGACCAACTGATTGCCAAACTGAAGTCGCTCGGGACCGCCGAGATTCATGCGGGCACGGCGGACCCCGCCGGTTTCGATCTGGTCGCCAATGCGACGCCGCTCGGCATGAAGGCGGGCGATCCGCTGCCCGTCGACGTGGCGCGGCTCGAGCCCGGAACGTTCGTCGGTTGCGTCATCACCAGCCCCGCCGTCTCGCCGCTCATCGAGGCGGCACGGCGCCGCGGGTGTCCGACCTCGACCGGCACCGACATGTACGATGCGCTGCAGAGCTCGATGCTCGATTTCCTGCTCGCGCGCGACGGATCGAGGTAACGGTCATGTTCAGAACCATCGACGCGATTCCGGAAGGCGCCCGCTACGACATCATCGTGGTCGGCTCGGGCGCGGCCGGCATGGCGGCTGCGCTGTTTGCTGCAATCGAAGGCCGCAAGGTCCTCGTCATCGAACGCACCGACTATGTCGGCGGCACATCGGCGCTGTCGGCGGCGACCACCTGGATGCCGAACTCTCATCATTCCAAGAGCGTCAATCCCGACGACAGCCGGGAGAAGGTCCGCCAATTCCTCGACGGCGTCGTCGGCAATCACTCACCGGCGGCGATGCGCGAGGCCTTCCTCGACAGCGCGCCCGAGGCGGTCGCGGCGCTGGAGGCCAACAGCGAGGTCAAATTCCGCCCCTACGCGACACATCCCGACTACGAGCAGCAGTTCGAAGGCGCGACCATGCGCGGCCGGGCGCTGGAGCCGGTGCCGTTCGACGGCCGCGCGCTCGGTGCCGATCTCGACAAGATTCGCCCGCCGATTCCCGAGTTTACCATCCTCGGCGGGATGATGGTCGATCGCACCGACATCGGCCACCTCCTTGCCCTCAGGACATCGCGACGCTCGTTTGCGCACGCACTCAAGATCCTCGCCCACTACGCCGGCGACCGGATGAAGCGGCGGCGCGGATCGCGGCTCGTCATGGGCAACGCGCTGATCGGACGCTTCCTCGCGTCGCTCAACGCGCGCGGCGTCGATATCCTGCTGCGCACGGAAGTCTTGGATCTCACCACCGAGAACGGCGCCGTTACCGGCGCGATGCTCAGGTCGGGCACAAGCACGCGGCACGTCGCCGCGGCGCTGGGTGTCGTGCTCGCCGCCGGCGGTTTCAATCGACATCCCGATCGCCGCGGCGAATTGCTGCCGAAGGGCGAGACCCATAGCCCCTCGGCTCCGGGCCACACCGGCGCAATGCAGGACATCGCCGTCAGGCTCGGCGCGCGGTTCGGCGAAGATAATGTCGACAACGCGTTCTGGGCTCCGGTCTCCATCCGGCGGCGCGCCGACGGCAGCACCGCGAGCTTTCCGCACTTCGTCATGGACCGAAGCAAGCCCGGCACGGTCTGCGTCGATCAGACCGGGCGGCGCTTCGTCAACGAGTCCGTTTCCTACCATCTGTTCGGACGCGCGATGTTCGAGCACAACAAACAGGTGCCCTGCATCCCCTGCTTCATCATCACCGACGCAGTGGGCCTGAAGACATACGGCCTCGGCATGGCCCGCATGGGCACGAAAAACCTCGCGCCCTATCTCGCCGACGGCTATCTGACCGAAGGCGCGACCGTCACGGAGCTCGCAAGCAAGATCGGCGTGCCGGCGGCCGGTCTCGAAGCCACCATCGCCGCGATGAACGGCTATGCCGCCAGCGGCGTCGACACCGAATTCGGCCGCGGCACCACGCCCTATCATCGCGTCAACGGTGACCCGTCGGTTGGCCCCAATCCGACGCTCGGACCGATCTCCACGTCGCCCTATTATGCCGTGCGGCTCTATCCCGGAGACATCGGCGCGGCGACCGGCCTCATCGTCAACGAATGGTCGCAGGTGCTGCGTGCCGACGACAGCCCGATCGCGGGTCTCTATGCCTGCGGCAACGAGGCCAATTCGATCATGGGCGGGACCTATCCGGGGCCGGGCATCACGATCGGCCCGGCGATCACGTTCGGCTACCGCGCGATCCGTCACGCGCTCGGCAAAACACAGGCACGCCGTGCGGCGTGAGGCTCCCATGGCAGAGAACGACATTACCGACTGCGACCTGCTCGTGATCGGCTCGGGCGCGGGAGGCTTGTCGGCAGCGGTCACGGCCGCCGCTCTCGGGCTCGACGTCGTCCTGATCGAGAAAGAGGCGCAGCTCGGCGGCACCACGGCGTGGTCCGGCGGCTGGATGTGGATCCCGCGCAACCCGCTGGCGCAGGCGGCCGGCATCGTCGAGATACCCGAGCAACCCAGGCTCTATCTGCGAAACGAGCTCGCCGACGGCTACGACCAGGCCCGCATCGACATGTTTCTCGATCAAGGGCCGCGCATGATCGCGTTCTTCCAGCGCGAGACCCGCCTCGCCTTCATCGACGGCAACCAGGTTCCGGATTTCCACGGCAAGAGTCCGGGCGCCGTCACCGGCGGGCGTTCGGTGTGCGCGGCGCCGTTCGACGGCCGCGAACTCGGCCCGCGCATTCGCGATCTCAAGCCGCCGCTGGGGGAGGTTTCTCCGTTCGGCATGGGCATCGCGTCCGGCGCCGATCTCCGGCACTTCCTCAATGTCCGCTCTTCTCTCGCCTCGCTGCTGCATGTCACGCGACGGCTCGCGCGGCACGTCCTCGACCTGCTGCGCTTCGGTCGCGGCATGCATCTCGTCAACGGCAACGCGCTGGTCGCGCGCCTCCTGAAGTCGGCCGACGATCTCGGCGTCAGGATCATGCCGTCGACATCGGCGCAATCGTTGTTGACGGAAGGATCGCGCGTGGTCGGCGCCCGTGTCCGCCGGAGCGGCGCGCCGGTCGAGATCCGCGCCCGCCGCGGCGTCGTGCTCGCCTGCGGCGGCTTTCCACACGATGTCGCCCGAAAGGCCGCCATGTTTCCTCATGCGCCGACCGGGCGTGAACACTGGTCCGCAGCTCCCGAGAGCAACACCGGCGACGGCATCCGACTCGGAGAGACCGCGGGTGGCCGGATGCGAGCCGATCTGTCCGACAACGGTGCCTGGGCGCCGGTGTCGTTGGTGCCGCATCGCGACGGATCGATCGGCCGCTTTCCGCATCTGATCGAGCGCGCCAAACCGGGGCTGATCATGGTGCGCAGCAATGGCCAGCGCTTCGCCAACGAAGCCGACTCCTATCACGACGTCATGAAGGCGCTGTTCGCCGCAACACAGGCGGGCGAGCCGGCCGAAGCCTGGGCGATCTGCGGCGCGCCATTTCTGAAACGCTATGGCCTCGGCCGCGTGCGTCCACCCCCGTTCCCGACCGCGCCATGGCTGCGCAACGGCTATCTGAAACGAGGCGCGAGCATCGAAGAGCTGGCACGGTCCTGCCAGATTTCCGCGGCGGGACTGCAAGCAACGATCGAACACTACAACCGCTTCGCCGCGCGCGGCGAGGACCCGGCCTTCGGCCGCGGCGACACGCCCTACAATCGGGTACAGGGCGAAGCATCGCACCGCCCCAATCCCTGCGTCGCCCCGATCGAGACCGGTCCGTTCTACGCGGTCAAGATCGTGGCCGGCAGTCTCGGCACGTTCGCGGGCCTCGACACCGACGCGCATGCGCGGGTGCTCGACGGCGACAACAACCCCATCGACGGCCTCTACGCCGTTGGAAACGACATGGCGAGCATCATGGCCGGCCGCTATCCGTCCGGCGGCATCACGCTCGGCCCCGCCATGACCTTCGGCTACATCGCCGCGCACCATGCCGGCGGAATTCCGCTCGAGAACAACAGGTCTGCAGCCGCATGACCCCCGGGAGAAATGACATGATGTACGAGATCGCAACCCTGACGGTGAGGCTCGGCACCGCCGCCAAGGCCGTGGCCGGAATCGGCGAGTACACGACAGGATCCGACGCCAAGGGCACGCTGCTCGGCTGCTGGGCGAGCGAGATCGGCGAGCTCAATCAGCTCCTGGTGCTGCGCGCCTTCGCAGATCACGATGCCTGGCGCAGTGAGCGCGAGCGCGCGCTGCGCACCAGCAATCCGTTCAATGCGGGCGAAGCCATCACCCAGATGAACTTCGACACCTACGCGCCGTTTCCTTTCCTGCCGCCGGTCGTGCCGGGCAAGTATGGCAACGTTTACGAGATCCGCACTTATCGCCTCAAGCATGGCGGCGTTCCTCCGACCATCGCGGCGTGGGAAGCGGCAATGCCCGAGCGTGGCAAGCTGTCGCCGCTCTCGATCGCCATGTACGCGCTCGACGGCCCGCCGCGTTTCACCCATATCTGGCCGTTCGCCAGCCTCGACGCCCGCGCGGCGGTGCGCGCCGATTCCGTCGCCAAGGGCGTCTGGCCGCCGAAGGGCGGGCCGGATTGGTTGACCGGCGACATGCACTCGACGATCGCGGTGCCGACCGTGATCTCTCCGCTGGCGTGAGGCGAGACCATCGTCATGCACATCTACTCGCTCGCCTACCTCACGTCGGCGCCGATGGCGCCTCCAGATGCGGTGACCTTGGCCCACAAGCTCGGTTATCAGGCGATCGGCGTTCGTATCGCGCCGGCGGCGCCCGGCGGGGACTTTTCACCGCTCGCAACCGACCCTGCCATGTTGCGGGAGACGCTCCGCCGCATCGAGGACAGCGGCGTGCCAGTGTTCGACGTCGAAATCGCGCGGCTGAAGGCCGATTTCAAACCCGAGCACTTTGCCGCCTTCCTCGAAACCGCGGGTCGACTGAAGGCGCGCGCCATTCTGGTGGCCGGCGATGATCCCGATGAAGCGCGCCTGACGGATTCGTTCGCAAGCTTCTGCCGTGCGGCCGCACCTTACGGCCTCACCGCGGATCTCGAATTCATGCCATGGACCGCGGTGAAGAACGCAACCGCTGCGCTCCGCATCGTCACCAACGCCGGCGAGCCCAACGGCCGCGTGCTGGTCGACGCGCTGCACGCAGCGCGCTCGGCCACGACCCTCGACGACATCGCGAGCCTGCCCCGGCATCTCCTCAGCTACGCCCAGCTCTGCGATGCGCCGGCCGGCATTCCCAAGACCGATGAAGAACTGATCCACACCGCGCGATGCGCGCGGCTTCTTCCGGGAGACGGCGGTACCGATCTCCGCGGCCTCGTGCGTGCATTGCCAAACGATCTGCCGCTCAGCCTGGAGATCCCGAATGACGAATGGCTCCCCAAGCTCGGCGCTGAAGAATGGAGCCGGCGGGCACTTGCGGCAGCTCGCCGGATTGTCGCCGAGGTCGCAGAAGGAAGGACGACGACATGACCACCCCCGATTTCTCCGGACGCATCGCAGTCATTTCGGGTGGCTGCGGGGGCATCGGCCAGGCCGTCCGCGCGCGGCTGGTCTCGGCCGGTGCAACCGTGATCGTCTGGGACCTCGCTGACGGCGCCGACGAGCGCATCGATCTCACCAGCGAAACCGCCATCGACGCGGCGATGGCCCGTCTCCTCGATCGGTTCGGCCGTATCGACGTGCTCGTCAATGCTGCGGGCATCACTGGCCCGACGGTCAACATCGAGCAATACAGCCTTGCCGAGTGGAAGCGCGTCATCGACGTCAATCTGACCAGCACGTTCCTCTGCTGCAAGGCAGCCATCGCGCCGATGCGACGGCAGAACGCGGGACGCATCGTCAACCTGGCCTCGATCGCGGGCAAAGAGGGCAATGCGGGCATGACCGGCTATTCCGCGGCCAAGGCCGGCGTGATCGCGTTGACGAAATCTCTCGGCAAGGAACTGGCGGCGAGCGACATCCGGATCAATGCGATCGCGCCCGCGGTGATCGCCACCGATCTCGTCAAGCAGATGTCCGACGACGCCTATCGCGCCGTGCTGGCCAAGATTCCGCTCGGCCGCGCCGGCCGCCCCGACGAGGTCGCCGCCATGGTCGTGTGGCTCGCGTCCGACGAATGCTCGTTCTCGACCGGCGCCGTCTTCGATCTATCCGGGGGCAGAGCGACGTATTGAAGCAGGCGGACCGCCGAACCGTCGATGGCACCTGGAGCCATCGCTCGTCAGCGACGCACTGTGCCGGGCGCGGCGACGTCTAACGCGTCCTCGTTGACGGCCGGAGCTGTGCCGCGGATAGGGTTGTGGTAGATGCTCTCGCGCACGTCGAGATACGCAGATCGATCTTGGGACCGTCGAACATCTTCAGCGGGTCCGGCAGCAGCACGCGACGCAAATTGCCGATGATTGAAGCAACATCCTGTAACGCGTGAGCGCCGCTCGATTCGGATTCGCATCCGCGGCAACCCCTCCGCTTGCCGTCAACTCGGTCGTCGACTCGCATCGAAATACTGGCATCTCTGACAGATCAGCCGCCCGGATCCGTCTGGCTTCAATCGCGTCTAGAGGGGACCCACGGCGGTGTGCGTCTCGCGTCACCATAAGGCCGCCGCACGCGTCAGTCGAACAAAACGTCACGCCCTGCGCTAGCTTCAATCGAAACCTTTGTGCTGCAAGGGCGGATACAGACGTCCATGCAAGACGCTCTCGGTCGCAACATGGCCTCCGGTGGGCATACCGAAGGCCTTCTTGGAGGTTCACCCTCGTGTGCAGGGCCGCTTCCGTCCTCCAGTCTGATGAGGATCAGGATCACCAGTTGCGCTGGGCGCGCAGCATGAGTGCAAACGTGTTCTGGTCCTTCAACTCGTACACGGCGCCCGGCTTGGCAATCCCCGACTGCGCCGGCAGCACCACCGTACTTCCCCCCGCATATTTTTGATCGAGCATCAAATACGCGAGTTCGGCCGAAAACGTGAGGTTCTTAACGGGAGTCCAGGCCGTCTTCGTACCCACGATCGCGTAGTTGAAGTCGGGATTACAGCCGGCAGCGCCACTCGAGAGTGCCAGACCTGCGACAAAGGCACCGCAAATATACCCTTTGGCCTGGGCGTTGTAGCGCGCCGCAGCCCACGCGCCGAAGATGCTGGTATTCCAATTCGGATTCCAGTTATGAGTGTAGCCGCCCTGCACGCCATAGGTTGTCGTCAGCTGCTGGCCGGAGCCCGACACGAACACCGAGTCCGAGATGCCGGCCAGGCCGACGCTCTGGTACACACCTGCAAGGCCCGATCCGCCGTACATCGCGAAGGTGGTTCCGGACATGTAGTCCTGAAAATTGTAGCGGCTTGCGCCGTTCGTATAAACGCCGGTCAGGTTGATCGTGTCACCTGCGCCGGTGGGAATGTTCTTGATCGACAGCGCCACCTGCCCCGCCCAACCCCACTTGTCGTCGGGATGTCCCGTCGTCTCCGATGCGCCGAAATAGGCAGCATGATTGTCGTGAGCGGCAAGCGACGCCTGGAAGAGACCCCATGCCTGGTCGATACGAACCATCGCAACGAGGTCCGGAGCACGTGAACCGCCGATGTCGTTCCCGCCATACGCCCCGGTCGCGAGACTCGCCGCCGTCGCGGCGCTGACGTTCCAAACGTTGGTGGTGCTGCGAACGACCTGATCTTCGACTGAGAGGGCGGCGGTGATGCCTTGGCCGAAGTCGAACGTATAGGCGAACTGGTTCACCGGGTCCCAGCTGGAGGAGCCTGGCAATTCCATGATATTCGCCGGATATTGGGCCCAAGGGGACGTGAATTGGGACTGCGCCTTGCCGATCGTGAAGCCGGCGAACTGGATGAAGGCGTAGTAGACCCCCAAGAATCCACCGGCGACCTGGGAGCTGGTCGACGTCGTATAAGTGGTTCCGCCATTGCCGGCGCCGCTGTAGGTGCCCGTGGTCCAAGTGAAGGTGGCCTCGAAAAAGGTGCGGACCGTGCCGTACTCGGTGGCCGTGCGGGTGTCGATGGTGAGGTCCTCGCGCGAACGTGAATTGTAGTAGTCGCTCAGGCGGTTGCGAGCGCCGCCCACGCCGCTTTCGGCGGGAGAAAAATGGTAGCTGGTGCCCAAAGATGCTTCAGCCCGCAGATAGCCTCCCAATTTGATGCAGGTGTCCGTACCCGGAATGTAGTAGAATCCAGCACCATACGGAGAGCAGACCCTCACATACTCGATCGCTTTGGCCTTGATCGGTAGATCGGCAGCCTGCGCTGCGCTTGCAGCGATCAAGCCCGCCGCCGAACCGAGCAAGACATTCCTCAGCTTCGTCATGAAATTCTCCAAGTTCTTTCGTATCGAGACTGATCGCTCAATTGTCGCCCCAGAGATCGACCACCCTCGTCCCCGCCCCAATTCTTTTCGACTGCAGGGCCGTTCTCAAACGCCCACCCGAGACAGAGCCAGAAGGCGTCGCGGTGCGGACCATTCCGCCGCTCGCAAGGTGACCTTGGCAGATCGCGTTGATCGTCGGCGTAAAGACTTGGTACGCAATGAACCGACGCGCGCCCACGCCCCACAGGCGTGTCCAGACGGCGTCACAACGGTGCGATTCGTACGGTCTTCACGTCGGGACGTATGCGTCGCATGACCGAGCGATTTCTCGGTGATTGACGTGGACCATCTCTTGACTACGCAGCGGCGTGCGCCGACGCGCACCGCCCCGCCGCGGGTCGTCCATGCCGATCGCCTGCCCGTGACCAACGCGCGCGCCGGCCTTCGGTTGCCGAGTTCACAGCAAGCACGTTCTGTCGTAGCGAATGATACTTTAGAAGCGCTTGAAGGCTTGAATCAGACAGTGGCGATGAGCCTGACCGACCTGCGCGGCATGAGCGTCAGCATCGCTCCGCAGCTGCAAATCCCGCAAATGACGCCTGTCGTCCGCGACGGTATCGACTGACACAACGATCCCGGCTCTCGCCGCTCGGATCTCTGTTCAGCCCGCCTGCATGCGACCGCTGATCTAATAAGGTGGAATGAACATCGGCCGAACCGGCGACGCGTAGGCGCTCGCAATCAGCTTGTAACAACCACATGCCTTCTTCTCGAGCCGCTGTCGCTCCGGGAGCTGCAGCACCCCGCGTGATTTACGAATCAAACCCTGCTGTTCAAAACGCAGAAGCGTCTCCGTCACGCCCGGGCGACGCAGACCCAATACGGACGAGATATAATCATGCGTGACCGGCAGCACGTCGGCATCGAGGGCGTCACCGGCCAAACACAGCCAGCACGCGAGACGCTCCTCGCGATTGTGTCGAATGCCGCACAAGCCCGTTTGCGCGCAGTGCAAGTTGAGAGCTTGAACATAGCAAAGCAGACGGTCCCGGAGCCCCGGGTGTTCACCCACAATGCGCCACAAGTCCGCGACACCGATCCGATGGGCGGTCCCGGGCAGTAGGACAACTGATTGATGCGTGGCCAGATGCGCGCCGATCAAGAACGATGCACCGACCACACCGTGACGGCCTATGACTGCGGTCTCGAGAATGCTTCCCGCCGCGACGACTCTGAGCGAGACGAGACCGGTTTCCATGAAATAGACGTGATCGAACCTCTTCGCATCGTGTAGCACGGTATCCCGCTTCAGGACGACGGGCTCGAGCAACTTGCTTATCGCCAGCAGCTCTTCGGGACGACTACGCGCCAGGATCGTGTTTTTCGGAACACCCGTCGGATTGGATCGCAGCGGACTGAGGCGATGGAGCGTCCGACATGAATCGGATGACGGTTGGGACTTCACAACCGAGACGTCGCGACGCTCCCGCGAGACGTCCGGAATATGCTCGGTCATGCTATGATCCATAACTCAACCGCACCTGCAATCTTGGCGGCCGTGGCGGTCGGATCGCTCATCGCAGGTTCTCACCGACGGCTGGCTGCACAGCCGGCCCACCGTCACCAATCCCGGAGCAACCACCCTGAGTTCGTGCCTTCTGCATGAAGGTCACACCGATATTACACACACGAAGCATTTTAAGAGATCATCTCGCGGTTCGGCCGACTTCTGACATTAGCAATATCCGTACATTAGCAATATCCGTGCCGGATCGACTCCGGCGCGGCCACTCGCGTTAAGGCGCGTGGTGAGGTCGCGCACTTTTGCCGTCTCCTGTCAGCTCGATGGGCCGCCATAGTTCGATCCACGACCTTAATCGCATTTGCCCAACGCGACGGCGTCTCGCCGCATGAGCGCTATTGATGCGACACACGGTTGGTTCTGAATGGCCTCCGGTTCGTCGAAAACTGCTTGCCAGCCATACGCTGGGACCGCGACGTCTCGGCGATCAGAAACGCCAACTCGAGGGCTTGGCTGGCATTCAGCCGTGGGTCGACCGCCGTCTGGTAGCGCAGCGACAATGCTTCGTCCGTAATGGACTGGGCGCCGCCCATGCATTCGGTAACGTCCTCACCAGTCATCTCAAAATGCACACCGCCCGGATGGGTGCCCTCGGCGCGATGCACGTCGAAGAAGTCGGAGACCTCTGACAGAATCCGATCGAACGACCGCGTCTTGTACCCCGAGCGCGAGGTGACGGTGTTGCCATGCATCGGGTCGCAGACCCAGACGACGACCCGCCCGGCTTCGCGGACCCGACGCAGCAGTGGCGGCAACTTGCGCCTCACGTTGTCTGCCCCCATGCGGACGATCAGCGTGAGCCTACCTGGTTCGCCGTGGGGATCTAGGACGTCGATCAGCCGGATCAGGTCGTCCGGTTCAAGCGATGGACCGCATTTCAAGCCGAGCGGATTCTTCACACCACGCAAGAACTCGACATGAGCGCCATCGATCTCACGCGTGCGGTCACCGATCCAGAGGAGATGACCTGAAACATCGTACCAATCGCCCGTGTCGCCGTCGATCCTGGTCATTGCCTGCTCATAAGGCAACAGCAGCGCCTCGTGACTGGTGAAGATTTCGGTTTCGCGCAGCACAGATCCGGTCTGCCCAGCAGCGCCGCAGGCGCCCATGAACTCCAGAGCTTCGTCGAGTCGCCCGGCGAGAGTTTCGTAGCGTTCAGCGAGAGGAGACTGATCGACAAAGCCGAAATTCCACTGACGCAGATTGTGAAGGCTGGCATAGCTGCCCTGCGCGAATGCCCGTAGCAGGTTTAGGGTTGCCGTCGATTGATTGTAGGCCTGGATCATGCGTGTCGGATCTGGGGTGCGCGACGCCTCGTCAAAATCGGAGCCGTTGATGATGTCACCGCGATAAGAGGGCAACGACACGCCGCCGATGCTCTCCATCTCGGCGGACCGCGGCTTGGCGAACTGTCCGGCCACGCGACCGACCTTCACGACCGGCAGACCGCTGCCAAAAGTGAGGATGACCGCCATTTGCAGCAGCACACGGAGGGTATCCCTGATCTTGTCAGGATGGAACTCGGCAAAGCTTTCGGCACAATCCCCGCCTTGAAGAAGAAAGGCTTCTCCCTCGGCCACTCGGCCGAGTTCTGCCTTGAGTGAACGAGCCTCGCTCGCGAACACCAGCGGCGGATATTGGGAAAGGATCTGCTCCACCGCGGCCAATTTCCCCAAGTCAGCGTATTGCGGCATCTGCCGCCCCGGCTTGTCGCGCCAGGACCTTGGGGTCCAACCATTCGAGAGAGCAGAGCGCTCCGAGGCGATCAGGTCGCTCGCACGAACATATTGCAAATGATCGAAGACGGGGACCTTCATCCATACGGCGTTCATCTGCGGGCTCCTCATTGCTGGAATGTATTCCGTCGATCGACGGCTTCGTAAGCGAGCTTCGCAGCGAACTCACGCCGCTTCCACAGCCCGCGGGAACGCCGACCGCCCCGTTGGAACGGGAACCAGTAGTCTGAGACGCTCCTCGCCTTGCTGGAGAATGACGTCGGGTCCTCCTGCCCGGTCCGAGATGACGATCTCCGCTGTCGCAGGCCGCCTGATGCTCTCGTACCGCGCGAAAGCGCTGGCCGGGTCATGAAGCGAAGCAAGCTCCCTCGCCAGCACCTCGGCGTCGAGTATCGCCTGCCCCGCACCATTGGATCCAAGCGGCACCAACGGGTGAGCCGCATCACCGAGGAGCGTGACCCGACCGAAGCTCCAGCGCGGGAGTGGATCTCGATCCATCATGGGAAATTGCAGAATCGTGTGGGCGTCGCGAATCAGTTCGGGCACGTCGAGCCAGTCAAAGCGCCAATCCGCGAAAACGTCGACAAAGTCCGTCGCATGTCCGGCACGATTCCAGTCCCTCTTCTCACAAAAGCCTGCGGAGTCCGGGACCTCGACCTCCGCCACCCAGTTGATGAGCTGTGTACCATCGTCGTAGCTCCGAACCGGATAGATGACCATCTTGCCGACGGAGGGAAGGCCCACGCGCACCATGGTGGCGCCATCCAGAAATCGCGAACGGCGCGTAACCCCCCGCCACATGAAGACGCCGGAGTAACGTGGAGGACCTTCGTGGGGATAAAACTGCTGGCGGACTTTCGAATGAATCCCGTCACACGCGATGACGACAGCCGCGCGCTGCGGCTCTCGTTTCTGGCCGGTTCGGCGATCCTTGAAGTCCAAGACCACCTCGCCGTCGTCCTGCGACGAGATACCCGTGCACTCCCATCCGGTCCTTATGTGATCGGGGCCCAGTCGTCGGCCGACAGCGTCGAGCAGTGCGGTCTGCAGTTCCGCACGTCGAATTGAGAGTTGTGGATAGGCTTCTCCGGCGAAGCGTCCGACGGGCATCTGATCCAGCAAGTGGCCACAGCGATCGAAATACGCGCTCGCGCGGGTGGCAATTGCCCGTCTTGCCAGTTCCTCTTCAAGCCCCAGCCCGGCCAGGACGCGCATGGCGTAGGGCAATACGTTGATGCCGACACCGACCTCCTGAATCGTCGTCGTGGCTTCGTAGATCGTCGAGGCGATACCGACCTTGTCGAGAGCCAAAGCCAGGGTCAGGCCGCCAATTCCTCCGCCGACGATGATAACGTCACTCATGCTCGTCTCCCGCTTCTTGCAAGGCCGTATGGTCAACGAAACAACACCAAGTCCTTCTTCACGAGAGCGGCGAGTCTCCCCTCCCCGCAATGTGACGCGGTTATGAAGCCTCGTTACGCGCCGCTTGCCGAATGGGCCGCGGCTCGGATCACTGCATCGCGTACGTGGCCATCACACCGCCGCGTAGAGGTCTGCGGAAGTCGACCGCAGCCACATTGGATTCATCATCAGTGCTGTCACGCACCGGTTGCGGCGGACTCTCGCCCGGATCCATGGGCGAATAGAAAAACAGATCGGTGTTGGCGGAGAGGATGAAACCGGAATAGATGTCCTGGATCTCCGCCCTGCCGAAGCGGTCCCCTTCGTGCTTCGTGGCAACGAGAAGAGAAACGTAGCGGTCGATCTCACGCTCCTTCCATGCCACCTCCTGCGCCAACAGAGGCCAGCTTCGAAGCAACTGATCAGCGGTCAGTTCCTCGGGACGGCTGGGTTCGGCGCCATGCAGCGCCTTGTAGACCATGCGCTTGGCCTGGACGTATTCGAGGTGAATCGACGCCAGAAGCACGCGTGGATCCCTTCCGTCCGGTTGATCGAGGCCGCCTGCCAAGCAGACGACTTCAGCCAATTCCGGAACAGAGCCCGACAACGTCCGCCAGGCGAGTTCCATGCGCGTACGCGCGGCTGCGTAGGCAATATTCCTGACGTAGCCGCAGAAACTCGCATCTCTTCTGTAGAGATCACGCAGATGGCCGGCATCGAGCGCCGCCAGCAGGCTCGCACCGATCAGCTCATGATGTACGCCGCTCAGCAGGAACGCGCGCGTCCAGGGGATGGCCCGAATCGCATCCGGCCGCGACTCCAGATCTTGCACATCGAAGGCGCGAGACGGAGGACGGGTACTTTTCGTGTTTGCGCGAACGATGTCGAATCGCGCCATGTCGCGCAGCAGTGCGGGCAGCAGCGGATGCTCGAAGAACTTCTGCTTGTAGAGCCTGACCACCGCGGTCCACTCCACCTGAGACGGCTCTCCCGGCACATTGCAGCGAACCGCGCCTGAGACGCCTTGCGGTTTGCGCGTCGCATTCAACAGGAAAAGATCACGCAGAGACTGATGTGCCATCAACGGCGTCAAGAGATGGCTTCGCATCTCCAGGATGCCGGAGAGCATGTAGCGTACGGCGCGCCCGGCAAGGGCGTCGAACGCCTCGATGTTCTCCGCGACCGATCCGTTCGATCGCGCATGTTCGTATCCGATGACGATGCTTGGGACGAGCTCGATTCCGAAGCGGCGCGCGATCGCCCGGTGCTGCTTGGCTATTTGCATATTCGCGATATGCATTGCCTTGCCACCCTGCTTGCCGGTGTCGCTCGGCCCGAAGGTGATGAACTGCTTGTCGCCGCGGATTGCCAGATGCTCCCGATAGACCGGATTGCCGTAGAGCTGCTCGACCTGCTGGAGCATGGATTCCGCGCCAGCGAGGTCCTCGGGCTGCAGGGCGATGTCGACGCCGTTACGGTGGCCTGCCGCCGCCAGCAGGAACAGCAGCGCCAGCGGCTCATCGATGTTGCCGGCCTCCGCGATGCCGTGGATCGTGATGCGATCACGGTATCGCTCCAACATCCTGAGCGTGTTCAGCGTGGTGACGGCGTTCACGACTCGAATATGGGCGCGGTCGACGTTGTAGATGTCGATGTAGTCCCTGCCCTGATATTGAGCGCTTTTTTCATGGAAAATAGCGGCGTTCTTGTCACAGAATCGCAGCCAGGCTTCTTCGGGGAGACCCCGACGACCGCGATCGAGCAGACATGTCAGCAGCCTAACCCGGTCGGCCATCGTAAGACCGGCATACGACGCCGGAGCGTCGAGCCTGAGCACCTTCGCAATCAGGCTGCTTGGGACAATGCTGTCAACAACCTCGGTCAGCATCGCTGCATTCTGACGGAATTCGATCTTCAGATAGTGGAAGCCGAAGACGTTGATGCGCAACATCAGTGCACGAACGCGCTCGTCGGCATGGCCGTCGCCCGCCTCCAGCGCTGCCAACAATTGCCTCGGGGAGTCGAAGGCCTCCGCGTGATCAGGCTCGAGCCGGTCTGCGAGACGCTGAAAGAATTCCGGCGCGGAATGATCTCCGGCGATCTCGGCGAGATCGCGCTGGTAGTTGGCGCGAACGCCCCTCTCAAGAGCGACGATCAATCGTTCGGTATGCGCATCCGTGTCATGCGGACGCCCGTCGCGATCTCCGTAAAGCCAAGTATAGGCCTTCAGGCAATTCTCCAGACCCGAGGCATCGAGCCCCTTCATGGCGAGCAAGCCCGCCGCCTCGCTCAACGCTCGCGGCAAAGCCGCGTAGACGCTGTCTGCATAGAGCAACTGGGTGGCGATCAGGTCGACGTCCTCGTTGGACCAAACCGCATCCCACAGGGTGTCAAGCGCAACGGCGACGTCGTGCTGCGAAAACTCCTGCTCGAGCACCTGGACCAGGGCCCGCACCCCCTTGATGACGCGAGCTCGCAGAAACTCCGTTTCCTGACAATGCAGACCGAGCTCGAACTGCAGAGGTCCGCTCTCGTTGCCCGATGAACGGTCTTCGGCCCAGTCCAGAACCACCGCCTTGCAACGCTGCCGACTAAGGCAAGCTTGCAATGATGCATTGATGAGGAGCTGGCGCATCAAAGCGATACGCACTGCTCTCAAGTCCGTCGGAAGTGATGCCGGGTCGTGCGCTGCGCGCACTGTGCCGATGACGCGGCCAACTGTATCGATCGATGAGAACGTGCCGTAGGTTTCGTGGAGATCGATGTCGCTCACCACGACCGCATCGCCGTCCGACATCAACTCGCGCTTGATGATCGGAATGAACATGTTCCAAATACGGTCGAAGAGCTGCTGCGATGCTGCAATGCAAGACTGATCACCAAGCGAGCGCCTCGACGCCTCTATACCGTGCTCGATCTCGTGACCTGAAGGCGCAATAGGTGTTGTGTCGGCATCGCTCCAAGACATAGCCGTATTCCTTTCGTATTCACGAAGACGAGGCTATATTTCTAGCAAACAAGGCGAGCACTACGAGCACATCTACTGAAAGCGACCGCCATGAATAGACGTACTCCTTCACGTATTACTGTAAAACGCGGAGCTATTTCGGCGACGACATGTCGCTCATACAGCCCGCCTTCATCTTCTTCCTCTCACCTCTCAAATGAAACGTTACCAAATTTTTGCGCTGCGTCAATTATCTCCAGTGCTCAAATCGCGTTGGGGTTGCACGAATTGCAGGCGTTGCCGTGCGTGAGTTTTGTCCATGGCATCTCCGGTCGACGCTCGGCACCGCGACGCTCAAGACGGCTCGATCAGCAGGCCTCACCGCGATGAAGCCCGAAAGCAGACATGGGAGAACCCGGAACTAATTCGCGGCTGACGTGCCGCCTAGGCGAGGGGCTGCCCTCCGTCGCTACGTTGCCTGCTCATGATCGACGGAGCGACAGCACGACAGTTCTGAATCGTCTCGCGGCCTCTTGCCTGATCTGCAATTGCGCAGTGCCGGCAGGGGCGGGAACGCCTCCCCCGACTTGCCTGTTCGCGGCCTTGCGCGACACAGCGTCTCGCTGCGTGAACATCAGGATGCGTGCAGCGACACGTCTCCTGCCACCAGCGACCAGATCTCCTTCTTCAATTCGCCCCACCCACGGGACAGCTGAACATCCATGTCGCGCGGCCGCGGGAGTTCATTCGGGATGACAGCTTTGATCTGGCCGGGATGGGGTGACATCACGACGATACGATCAGCCATGATCAGCGCCTCATCGATGTTGTGCGTAACGAGCACGATGGTCTTGAGACTCTCGCGCTGTATGCGGGTCAATTCCTCCTGAAGGACGTGACGTGTCATCGCGTCCAGCGCTGCGAATGGCTCGTCCATCAGGAGCACCTCCGGATCAGCAGCCAGGCTGCGCGCCAGCGTCACGCGCTGCTGCATTCCTCCGGACAATTCCGCTGGATAATGGTCGGCAAAACCATGCAGTCCGACCATGTCGATAAATCGATCGGCGATCGCGCGGCATTCGGCGGCCGACAGGCCCTTCATGCGGGGTCCGAACTCGACATTCTTGCGAACCGTCCGCCACGGAAACAGCGCATAAGACTGAAATACCATGCCGCAGCGCGGGTCGATGCCGACGATCGGGCTCGATCGCAGCAGAATGTCTCCGTGTGAGGGGACCGTGAAGCCCGCGAACATGTTCAGCAGGGTGGACTTGCCACATCCGGAAGCCCCGAGAAGGCACAAGAACTCGAGCTCGTGCACGTCGAGACTGACGTCGCGTAGCGCCAGAATGTCGTCATTCTGGCGTACGGAGAAAGACTTGCTGACGTGTTGGGCCGAGAGAATGATAGACGACATCGAAGCATCCTTCGTCATGGTTGGCGGCAGCTCAGCTTTGGCGCTTGTGGCGCTCCCACGGTAGCAGGGCGCGCTCGAGTTTGTTGGCGAGAAGATCGGCGACGAGCACGGTGGCCGAAATACTGACCATGCCCACGAGAACCAGAGCAAGATTTCCCCAATCCTTTGCAGACCAGATCAAAGCGCCGAGACCATTCTGGGCCGCAACCATTTCAGCTGACAAGACGCAGGACCAGGCAATGGCGAGACTGACCTTGAGGCCGGAAAGAATCCCTGGAAGCGCCCCCGGCAGCACGACGCACCTCATGACAGCAAAGTTCGAGGCTCCCAGGTTTCTTGCCGCCTTGATCAGGATCGGATCGACACGCTTCGTGCTTTCCACGGTATAGAGCAGGATGTAGATCCACGTTCCCATGAACACGATGGCGACCTTCTGGGCCTCGCCGATGCCGAGCCACAGCATGGCGAGCGGAATCCAGGTGATGGAGGGCAACGGACGCAGGAGCGAGACCAGCGGATCGAGCAACGCCTTCGCCGGCCACCAGCTTCCCATCACGATGCCAAGCGGCACCGCAACGGCTGCAGCGAGTGCAAAGCCGACGAAGACCCGAAGCGATGACGCCGCAATCGCCCACCACAATTCGTTCGTCGCGGCGACGCCTGCAGCCTCGCTTGCCACCTTGAACGGAGACGGAAGGAAAAGCGGAGAGACCCAGCCCCGCTCCGTCACCAATGTCCAGGTGAAGCAAAAGACGAACACGCCGACGACGTTCAACACGATGATGGGACGATCCGGAAAACCAAAACCGCGCTTCCGCTTCGTCCACCCGAGCGGAGCCACCAGGTTACTGACCAAATTGCGAGCCGACGCCATGTCAATCATCTTTCTCTGGACTTTGAGGCGAAGAAATCCGCCGCTTTTCTTGATTGAGCCAACTGGTCTCATTCTGGAACGAACGATGTCTTCTCCCACTGCTTGACGTCGGGAGCACTGGCGATCTTCTTGTTTCGATGAAGCCAAAGCGACAGGAACTGCATCTGCTCGGTGTGCTTGTCGATATGCTCGCGCCAGCCTTTCGAACCGTAATATTTGAAGTTCCGGATGCCGGCGAGCACGACTTCCGGCGGCTGCCGGAAAAGGTGCGCGACAGCGGCAGCCGCCGCCTCGGGATTCGCGATCACATAGTCTGCGCCACGCAAGATCGCGGTCGCCAATCGACGCGCCTGATCAGGATGCTCCTCGACCAGTTTCCGGGAGATGATCAGGATGTCAGGCGAGGACATGGTCCCGAAGCGCCTGTATGTTTCAGTATCCGCATCCGTACCGAGAAGCGTCCCGTCCGGCGCAGCCTTCTTGAGATTGTCGAGCAGCGGCTGCCACACGCAGGCAGCGTCGACATCGCCACGCCCCAGTGCGAGCGCCATCTCATTGGGCGAAAGGTTCACGAACTGGACGTCTTGCATGCTCATCCCGGCCCTCTGAAGCAGGCCGTCCATCGTCACTTCGGCAGACGTGTTGGCAGCAATCTTGCGCCCCTTGAGATCGGAAAACGATTGGAATCCGGCGCGCGCCCAGCACCCCTCGCTGCCCGGGGAATCATCGACATTGGCGAAATAGAAGAAACTGTCGTTGCCACGCGCCATTTCGCTGATCACGGTCGAGCGACCGAGGTTGCTGAACGCAACCGAGCCGGACGTCACCGCCCGGATACGGTCACTCGAACTCAGGATGACCTGGACGTTCACATCAAGGCCTTCGTCCTTGAAGAACCCCTTCTCGACGGCAACAAGGATCGGCACCTGCCCCAGCCAGGTCACGGAGCCGGCGAAGTCGAGCTTTGGCATGGTTTCCGCCGCTATCAGCCGACACGGGAGCTGCGAGGCGAGAAACATACAGATCAGGATCGACCAACTGACAACTTTCGCGGATGCGCGCATCGTCCCCTCCTTCTCAAAAGACCGTGTGCTCAAAGCAAATCGCAGGCCAGAAATGAAACGGTTCCAAATCGACCCGGGACGACGCCAAGACAACGCGATCGAGGGCCTCTTCCCGAAAAGCGACGGCGCGCTTCGGCGTTCTTCGTCGTCGACCGACGTGGCGTGGCACGATCGGCCGCTCAATGTCTGCGCAGGCTGCAACGATCGTCGGCACACTTGCCTTCTTTGGTCTGAGGAATGGAGTGACAACCGTGCCGGTCGTTCACTTCACGACGTCACAGTCACCGGAGGGAGGTCGACGACCTTCAGCGGCCCAAACCGGCGAGGCTGTTGCGGCTTACGAGCAACGTGTGATCGATATAGCTGAGCTGCTGCCGGCTGGCCGTTTCCCGTCTTGCCCCGCCGCGCCATGGGACCGGTCGCTGCAGTGCGTATCGTCGTCCAACTACGCAGTCAGGAGGTTCGCCGTGATGCATCCGCTTGCAACGACCATGACATCGGCCGCACGGCTGGGGACCTTTCAACAGCCTGGCAGCACGGGACGCCAGGCGGATGCAGCGTGACATTTCAGGCTCGGGCGACGGAGCGCCAGATCAGGTTGCTTCGCGCGCGGCGCGCTTTTCATGCTTGGAGATACGCTGGTTCTGCGCCTCGCGGCGTTCGCGCCAGACCTCGATACGATCCATCCACCTACGTTGCAGGGCCGCCCCTCCGGCAATGACCCGAGCCCCGATCGGCCAACGCGGAGCATCCCGTGGCGCGACCATGTCGAACGCGAGGTCGTCCGAATGTGCGCCGCTTGCGCGGCGGGCCAGGTCGCGGCCAAGCAGGGGCCCAAGAGCAAGACCACGACCGCTCAAACCCAGCCCGGCGAGAATGCCGGGCGCCGTCTCGATAATTCGTGGATACTGGTCCGGGGCCATATCGATCCATCCGCTCCAGCAGGACTGCCAGGTGATCCGCTCGAGATACGGAAAGAGTCTGGAAATGCGTTCAGTTGCTCGCTTCAGATCGGCGCCTTCGGCCGCAAACATCGGCCCTTCGATCGTGACGACGAGGCGCCCGTCTCGCGTGACACGAACGCCGGAAGGAAGCCGGCGCGTATCCGTGAGAGCTCGTCCTCCCGGCAGGATCGTGCATGCGATCTCAGCAGGGAGAGGTTCGCTTGCGACCTGGTGCACTCGGATCGGAAGGACGAGCGCCTCTATGTCAGGAGCCCAATCGTTTCGGTAAGCGTTCGTGCAGATCAATACCTTGTCGGCAATGACCGATCCCGATTTCGTCACGAGCTCCCATCCGACGCTCCCGTGGCGACGAAGCGCATCGACCGGTGAGCGGCAGAAAAGGCGAGCGCCGTTCATTGCGGCAGCCCGCGCGAGGCCTGCGGTGAATGCGAAAGAGTTCAGTGTTCCGCCGCGATGATCCAGCAGCGCGCCCGGATAGTCTCCCCCACCGATCGCCTTTGCAGTCCTGTCGCGATCGAGGATTTCGACGGCGGCGCCACGCTCCTGCCAAAAGGCGGCACGCTCGTTCAGCCGCTCGAGGCCCGCGGCGGAATGGGCCGCAAAAATCAGCCCCGTCTGCATCGCCTCGCAGGATATCTGAAATTCCTCGATGAGCCGAAATACGAAATCCGGCCCGCCGGCGGCCGCCGCGATCAACCGTTCCCCGAGACCGTTCCCTAACAGCTTCAGCGCATGCGCCGGCTCGTGCTTCAGATAGGGAACGACCTGGCCGAAACTTCGCCCGCTTGCGCCGGTGCCGATTCCGTTCGCTTCGATCACTGCGACCGTCATTCCACGCCTCGCAGCTTCGAGTGCCGCGGATAGACCGGTGAGTCCCGCCCCAACGATCGCGACATCGGCCCGTTCGCTGCCGGTCAGAACTCGCGCCGCCGGATGGTCGTTTCCCATCCTGTAAACCTGAGGCACGGAGGTTTCATTGTCTTGCAGCAACCCATCTCGCATGGCGCTCTCCTTCCAGAAGTTTTACGACGTGCTCCTGGGGAGCAGAGCCGGCGGCCGATTGGCAAGGACGCGATCAAGCATGAGCAACAAGGGAGGCGCGGCCCACGTCATCGAGAGGGCGAGCACGGCAACACCATCCATTCCGACCAGCCGCCCATCCTGTGCAAAGTCGAGCAGGAACGGCGCACTGGCCGCTCCAGCGGCTTGGGCAAGATTCGTGACGGCAGCGACGAGAGCCTGGAATGCCGCGCGCTCTGCGGCAGCCGGCACGCGGGTCACCCAGGCCTGGTTGACCGTGCTGCGCACCAGCTGGAACGCAATGACCATGGCGAACAGCGGAACCGCGAGCATGCCCGTCGCATGACCGACGACGAAGACCGCGCTCAGCAAACCGGTGGTGATGACAGCGACCGCGATCGACACCGGCGCGGCGCCGAAACTATCCACGAAGCGACCCGTCAGCGGTATCGCCAGCACGCTCATCGCGCCGCCCAGCAGATAGACGTCTGCAAGGCGCGCAGGAGACAGTCCTCCATTATGGACGGCAAACACAGCCAGATTCGGCGAGATCAACAGAGCGGCATAGGACGCGGTCGCGATCAGCAAGAAAGCCAAGACGCTCGACCGCGCCGTGATCAGTTCGATCATGGCCCCATGTTGCCCCGACCAACTCCAGGCGCGCAGGTCCGACAGGTGCTGGCGCTGCGCGCCGATTTGCCAACTGACGATCACCGTGAGAGCAAGACCGATGACAGCGATACCGACGAAGTTCATCTGCCAGCCCAGCGCCGAGACCGCGACCATGACTCCGAGAGGCAACCCGGCGACCAATGCCAAGCCGTAGGCGCCGATCAATATTCCAACCGCCGTACCTCGTCGTTCCGGCGGAACGTTGTCCGACGCGATGGCGATGAGCAGCCCCCACAGCGGGCCGGCAAAGAATCCGGCGCAGGCCCGGATGACGACCAGTTCAACGATGGTCGTCGCCGTCGCGCACAAGGCTGTCGCCATGACGAAGCCGAGCGCACAGACGACCAGCGCGGTACGACGATCAAATCTGTCGAGAAAAGCGGCAGACACGATCCCGCCGACGGCGGCGGCGATCGAATAGCTGCCGCCGATAAAGCCAACCTTGTGTGGCGGAAAACCGAGGCTGTCCGCCAAGAATGGGCCCAGCGGAAAAATGATGATGGAATTGAGGGCGACCACGAATGCAAGCGTACTGAGGAGAACGGTGATCATCCGCTCCGAAAGCCGGGGTTGGCTGGTGACGGCCATCCCCGGCGCCGCGCCAATCAGATAGCCTTCCCGCGATTGGTCAGACAGATCCACGCTCGCTCCTTGAATGGCCAGCCGATCGAGCCCGAATGAAACGGAGAGGCTCCAAATTCGAGATGGAGACCGCCCGGGAATATAAGCTGGACCAGTTGGTGTCCGGCTTCGACTTGATGAAAGCTGGGACCTTCAACCAGTATTCAGCACGCTAGGCCAGTACCGCCGCCGGCGTCTCGACACGCTCGAGATCCGCGCAGGCGGCGGCGATGCGCTCGAGCCCCTGCTCCAGCCGCTGTGTCGAAGCTGCGTAAGACAACCGGAAATATCCCGGGAAGCCGAACGCGGAGCCGTGCACCAACCCGACACCTGCGTGGTCCATCAGATACAATACGAAGTCTTCGTCGCTCGTGATGGCGCCGCCATCAGGACGGCGCGCACCGATGAATTCGGCACAGGACGGAAAGACATAGAAGGCGCCTTCCGGCTTGTGGCAGACGAGCCCATCGATCGTGTTGATGCGGTCGACGACCATGTTGCGCCGCTTCTCGAATTCCGCCACATGCTTGGCAATGAAGTCCTGAGAACCGGTGAGCGCCTCCAGGGCAGCTGCCTGGCTGATCGAGGACGGGTTCGTCGTGGAGTGTGACTGTATGGCGGCCATGGCCTTGATCAGGGGCCGCGGCCCGGCCGCATAGCCGATGCGCCAACCCGTCATGCAATATGTCTTCGAAACTCCGTTCATCGTCAGGGTCCGGTCATAGAGCTTCGGCTCGATCTGCGCCGGCGTGGCGAACGCGAAGCCGCCGTAGGTCAGGTGCTCGTAGATATCGTCGGTCAGCACCCAGACATGGGGATGACGCACCAGAACGTCGGTGAGCGCCTTGAGCTCCGCCTTCGTGTAGGCGGCGCCCGACGGATTCGAGGGAGAATTGAGGATGACCCAGCGTGTCCTCGGCGTGATCGCAGCCTCGAGGTCGGCAGCTGCGAGTTTGAAACCTCGGTCCGCCCCGCATGGAACGATCACCGGCGTCCCTTCGGCCAGCAGCACGATTTCCGGATAGGACACCCAATAAGGCGCGGGGATGATGATCTCATCTCCCGCACTGACGCTGGCCATCAATGCGTTGTAGATGACCTGCTTACCGCCGGTGCTGACGATGACCTGGTCACGCTCATAGTTCAATCCGTTCTCGCGCTGAAATTTGCTGGCGACCGCATCCTTGAGCGCGGGCGTCCCGTCGACCGCCGTGTATTTGGTCTCGCCCCGGGCGATCGCGTCGGAAGCGGCCGCCTTGATGTTGTCCGGCGTATCGAAATCTGGCTCTCCGGCGACGAGTCCGAGAACGTCCCTCCCGGCCGCCATGAGCGAGGCAACACGGGCGGACAGCACGACGGTGGGGGAAGGCTTGACGCGCGAGAGGCGCTGGGCGGATTGGAACACGTTCATCTCCAGGAAACGAGTTGCTGCGGCCAGTAAACATGGTCTTTGGCCCGCCGTCAATGAACCGTTTCCAATCATTCCCCGTCTTCTCGGGCGTATTTCGTACCGGGTGGCGATTTCCATGCTAACTGGCGTCAATCACGCCGGTCGGCGTGAGCGGCGGCCGGAGGGGCGGGACCATGGGAAA
Organism: Bradyrhizobium oligotrophicum; assembly: GCF_051168495.1. GTDB lineage: Bacteria > Pseudomonadota > Alphaproteobacteria > Rhizobiales > Xanthobacteraceae > Bradyrhizobium > Bradyrhizobium oligotrophicum_A. The sequence continues at coordinate 661,995 of NZ_JBNPVB010000002.1, forward strand.
GGCGACGAAACGCAGCGTGACGATCCGCGATGTCGCGACGGCCGCAGACGTCGCGATTGGAACGGTGTCGCGGGTCCTGAACGACCACCAGTCGGTGACCAAGGAGGTGCGCGAGCGCGTCCTCAAGACCATCTCCGCACTGGGCTATCAAAGAAACGCCATCGCCCAGAGCATGCGCAGCACGCGGACGAAGATGGTCGCCTGCGCCATCCGCGATTTCGACATTCCGGGGTTTGCCAACTATGTGAAGGCCGCAGAAGCGACCTTCCGGGCTGCCGGCTACACGTTCATTCTTGCAAGCACCGCGAATGCCAAGAGCGTCGAGCTTTCGCTGCTGCAGACATTCTCCCAGCGCCGCGTCGACGGCGTGATGATGACGATGAGCGACGAGACCGATCCGGATCTCGTCGACGCCATCACCAATGCGGCCATGCCGATCGTGCTGATCGACCGTGAACTCGTTCAATCCGTCGACAGCGTCTCGGCCGACCATCAGTCCGGCGCGCGCCAGGCCACCGAATATCTCCTTTCTCTTGGTCATCGCCGTATCGCGTTGCTGGTGGGCGATCCCAAAGCCTATCCGTCCCGCAGCCGCATCGCAGGCTATACGGAGGCGCATCGTTCATCAGGCGTTCCAATTGATCCCAATCTCGTTCGCACCCGCCTGCTTTCGAACGAGGCGACATTTCGCGAAACGGCCGCCCTGCTCGGCCGCACCGAACGACCGACCGCCATCTATGCCGCGGGCCTCGATACGCTGTCCGGGCCGTTGCGCGCCGTGCGCGCAGCGGGCCTCGTGGTCGGCCAGGACATCTCCATCATCAGCGGGAATGACTCCGATCTCGCCGAACTCAGCACACCGCCGATCACGGCGTTGCGTTGGGACCGATCGGAAATGGGCCGCCATGCCGCCGAAATGCTGCTCGACAGGATCGACCAGGAAAAGCAGGCGCCTCCCCGCCGCATCCGGCTTCCGGTTTCGCTCGTCGTTCGCGGCTCCTGCAGAGCGATCTGATCGCATCGACCGCCGCACGTCGCGATCGCGTCTCAGCACCTCCGCGTGGTCGGGATTTGCCGGCGCGAACGGCGAGAGGACCGACCGGCAAACCCTTCTTGCAGTTTCGATGAAACGGTTCATTGACACCATCAGACAGACCTGCAAGGATCGCACATCGACAGGTTCACGTCTTTCGGAGCATCAGAATGCCGCCTCCCAGGATTGGTTTCGTCGGCTTTGGAGAAGCCGCGCAGTGCTTTGCGGCACATCTGGCGACACAGGGCGTCGCACCGATCTCGGCTTACTGTCATGGACAGGTGAATCGCCCGCCCTATTCCGACGCGTTCATCGCGCAGGCCGCTCGACACGGCGTCACCTTGGTCGACGGACTCGAGAGGCTGTCCGACAGCGACGTCATCTTTTCGGCGGTGGTCGTCGCCGCCGCCAAGACCACCGGCGAAGCGATCGCAGGAATCATCAGGCCTGACGCGCTGGTAGTCGATATCAACGCCTCGACGCCAGCGGCGAAGACGCATGTGGCGAAAGCCGTCGAAGCGCGCGGCGGACGGTTCGCCGACGCCAATCTGATGGGCGCGGTCAGTCTCTATGGGGCGAAGGTCCCGCTGTACACGTCGGGCAGCGGAGCTGCGCAATTTGCCCGCACATTTGCGCCGCTCGGCTTCACGATCGACATCGCCGGCCCCGAGGCGGGCATGGCGGCGGCCGTCAAGATGCTGCGCAGCGTCGTGACCAAGGGGATTGAAGCGCTGGTTGTTGAAGCACTGACGGCGGCGTCGTTGGCGGGCGTTCGGCAGGAAGCTTTGCGCGGCATTTGCGACACGATGGACGCGACGACCTTCAGCAAGTTCGTGGACATGTGCATTCGCACGGATGTGCTGCACGCCGAACGTCGGGCGGTCGAGATGGAAGGCGTCCGCGACGGCCTGCAGGAGCTCGGCCTTCAGCCGGTCATGACGGAGGCCGTCGTCAAGCGGCTTCGCCTGTCGTCGGATTCGATGCTGAGAACGATGTTCTCCGAACGCAAGAGTTACACCGCCGACGACGTCCTGGACGCGTATCATCAGAAGGCCGTGACGTAGTGTCAACGGTGACGGCCTCTCGGAGGCCGCTGATCCGATCGTCGAACCGAACAAGATCGAACCTTTCGTAGCGACCGAATGCCTGCAGCAGGATAGCGGCCGGCCACGGGCGCATGTTTAGGACGCAACATCGGATGAGTGAGCTGGCCGGGGCGGGAGGGATCGAACCTCCGTATGGCGGAATCAAAATCAGTTCGATTATTCAATGTCCTCAAGGCGAGTTTGGAAAACACTCCCGTATCGGCCACCAGACTTATCAATAGCTTAGCCGGCGTTTCCAAATGGATCTTGCGCAAGGAAATCGGCTGAAACAGCCGCAAAGGAGGCGCTCTTCTCTTACCGGAGTTTGGCTTTACCGATCTCGTGCACAAAGGTGTGCCACTAGCCGCCACCGCGCTTCTCACGAGTTCGCGCATGCCCTCGCCGTAGACGTAAAATCTGCGCTTCGGACGGATGCCGCTGATTTCGATAAAAGTCGGGGGTTCGATTCAGGGGAACGCTACCGCCTTTCCCCACACCAGCCGAACATACGATATCTCATCCAGTCCTTCGCCTAAGTTCCGGTCAGAGCCTACCCAGCCGAGCCAAGAGGCGGGCATCTCAGCAGCGCGCCGTTCGGCCGCTCGCATTCCGATTTCAGATCTTCACCTAGCGACTCCATGGTTGGACCCGTCGCAATGCTGGCCATTGGGATGACGTTCTCGAAGATCGAGAGTCTAAAGCGGTCGAGGGTATCGACCCCGAACAGCGACACGTAGGAGTAAGAAGGCAGGGCAACGTCCTTGCCTGCTTTCGCCAGTAAGTTCTCCCACATGTACGTTTTTCCGACGCCCCATTTCCTGCGAATGCAAAGCACCTCCTACGTCGGTTCTTTACGAAAGCGTATTATCGCGCGACGGAGCAAATCGAGCGCGGTCGGCTTTTCTTTGACTTCGTCAGCCATGAATTGATCAGTGAGTGAAAAGGGTGCCCGATGTCATCTCGGCTTCCGGAAACTACCTATGATGGTCCAGCCGCACCTGCTTGTTTGCCGATCTCCTCGGTCCCGCCTTGCTCTTGCGCCTTGTCGATGTTGTCGAGCAGACTCATCTGATTGTCGGGGGTGGGCGCGGGCTTCTTTGGCGGCGCGCATATCCGTAGGGACTTCCCATCCTTGCGCTGAATTTTGCCGTTTAGATCGGTCAGGTTCTTTCGGTCGAAGGTATGAACTTCATCGAGGTTGTGGAGCAGCGCCGTTGCCAAATGGATTGCATCCTGCGGTTTGGCGATCCCCGGGTACGCTCGAAGCAATCTCCGGGCTAGTTGTCCAACATGATAGTCGACCTGAACGGTCATCACCCAATCCTGAAGAATAAGATCTTCGAATGAGGTGTCGTCGACGATGGTGAGTCCCTTTTTCTCAGAGTCACACTGGCGCTTGAACACTTCCGCCAGTGTGAAGGCCGAAGTCCATATTTCAACGGTCTTGGCTCTGGCTTGATCGACCAAGAAATTCAAATCGTCGAATCGTCCTGCCTCCTGCTTGATCAGTGCGATCCAAGCGCAGGCGTCCCAGTAATATCGAGGCCGCTCAGCCAATCGAGCCATCCCTAAATCGATTTAGGTATTCGCTAATAGAAAGGTCGCCAGTGAACTCGGGGTCGAGGATATCACTGGTGGAGACAGTGGGGCGGTCGATCTTCTCGATATCGGTGGCATTGACGTAGGACAGCGCGCCACGGTCGTCGTAGCGAAGCCGTCCGCGAACAATCACTCGCCGGTGCTCCCAGATGTCTTTGAAACTCGTTCTGTCCTCGAATTGAACCATCAACTCCGGGGTGAGACGGCACCATAGATGTTGATTACTGCGAGCCTCCACGATCTTGATTGCCGGATGACTCCAATGTGTCCCTAACTCGGATAGCGTGCCCACGACCGATCCAATTTGTTGTTTAGGCGTGCGAAACTCGTAGAGACCATCCGTAGGCCGACGCTCTAGCGTCCTTATGGCCTGCCCGGCGACGGTGGGAGTGACTGTGATCGGCTCACCGATTTCGAAATCTATGGTGGTTGCGCCGATCCCATTGAGGTTTCTAAGGAACAACCGCTTGGCAGTGCTGATCCGGGAGGTCCGTTCCCAGGTATCCGGGAAGCGTCCATCCGCAACCTCCCGCAGTCCGTTGGCAACCGCCAGCTTTTGCGCTCGGGCAATCACTGTGACATCCACTGCCGGCTGAAGGCTCACCGCCTCCGCCTCGATGTGGAAGGGACTATTAGTCGTGGCCTTGGCGAGCTTCCATTCGACTGCTGGGTCCTTCTCGGCTTCGAGAAGTTCGAAAATATCCAATACCTGCCGCATGGCGTCCTGAACGGTCAGAACGTCCACATGGGCGCCGGAAGCTCGGATTGTGATTTTGAGGCGCTCAGCCACCTTGGATTACTCGCCTACCCCCGAACCGAACAGTTTCCGGTCCCTGAATGCCTTTCGAATAGTATCACTCAACGTCATGCAAGTCTCGGGGTTTCCGGACCACCTTTAGGCGCTCTGCCCAAGCCGCCCTCCTCAATCGGGATCGTGAAAACCGAGATCGGAATCCTCGATCTTTGCGTAGGCCGCCCGGAGGTACTCCTCCAGATCGCCGACTGCGGTCTCGAGTTCGTCCTCGCTGATCCCTTTTGCTTCAGCATCATCGATTAGCTGTTCTACCTGATCGGAAATGTAGTCGGTCGGGTCCAGCCCCGCCTGATTGTGAATGTTCTGGCTGGTCCACTGTTCTACGAATTGAAGCACTTGATTGCTCATCTGACCTCCTCCCCTAAGGCAGCCACCACCATAACACGACCACTAGGTCAACGGTTAATGGCCGTTAAGGTCATGCCGGTGACAAACGGGACCGTCCCGAATCGCTTCCTACTCCCCTCCGAGTCGGCTCTTTACGGGGTCCCTCTGCGGTTCCCCGCCGATCTCTCGTATTGTGGTCCACGGCCGGAATTTGGGTGGCGATCTTACCTGACCTTGCCCCCAAGTTTTATCCAAGTCCGAGTTCGTTCGGGCGGTTGGATGAGCCCATTTGGGCGGCGGTAGCGGCGGGAGCTGGCGCGGAGCTCTCGACATAGCGCAGCGCCAGATCCCGACGCGGGTTGCAGGTGGCGGCGAACTCGAATGGCGTCTTCCATCCGAGCTGGGAGTGCGGCCGAGCGTCGTTATAATCGGTCCGCCAGCATCGGAGCGCGACGCGGGCCTGGGCGAGCGAGGTGAACAGGGTCTCATTCAGTAGTTCATCCCGCAAGCGGCCGTTGAAGCTCTCGATGAAGGCGTTTTGCATCGGCTTGCCCGGCGCGATGTAGTGCCAGGCGACACGGCTCTGATCGGCCCATGTCAGGATAGCATTGCTCGTGAGCTCGCTGCCGTTGTCGCTCACCACCATCTTGGGCTTGCCGCGCTCGGTGACCAGCCGGTCCAGCTCTCGAGCGACCCGGGTGCCCGAGAGTGAGGTGTCGGCCACCAGCGCCAGGCACTCGCGGGTGCAGTCGTCGACCATGGTCAGGATGCGGAAGCGCCGGCCATCGGTCATCTGATCCGACACGAAGTCGAGCGACCAGCGATCATTCGGGAGCAGCGGCACCGTCATCGGCGCTCGTGTCCCGATAGCGCGCTTGCGGCCACCTCTGCGGCGCACCGTGAGCCGCTCCTCCCTGTACAGCCGGAACAGCTTCTTGTGATTGACCAGGTAGCCCTCCCGCTTGAGCAGGACGTGCAGGCGACGATAGCCGAAGCGGCGGCGCTCATGGGCGATCGCCCTCATGCGCTGCCGCAGCCCGGCATCATCGGCCCGGCTCGTCTGATATCTGACCGTCATGCGGCAACAGCCGATGGCTTTACACGCCCGCCGTTCGCTCATCCCGTGAACGCCCATGAGATGTCCGACAGCTTTCCGCTTCGCCGCGCGCGTCACCACTTCTTTCCCAGGAGATCCTTCAGGGCGGCATTGTCCAGCATGGCGTCCGCCAGCAGCCGCTTGAGCCGCGTATTCTCGTCCTCCAGCGTCTTTAGCCGCTTGGCCTCCGAGACGTCCATTCCGCCGAATTTGGCCTTCCACTTGTAAATGCTGGCGTCGCTCACGCCATGCTTGCGGCACAGATCGGCGACCGGAACGCCAGCCTCGTGCTCCTTCAAAATCCCGATGATCTGCTCTTCCGTAAAGCGGCTGCGCTTCATGCTCTGGTCCTCGTTGGGCCAGAACGAACTTCAAACTGGATTAAGCCCGAGGGGCAAGGTCAGATGGCATGGTGAGCACTCGTTCGGCGATAGGGTCCTCTACCCCTACATCAGCCATCAGATTGCGAGCGGTGCGGCGCAGATCATGCAATTGCCACTGCGGCATGTCGTCCGGCAGATGCTTCATCAGCTTCACGTTCGTCGTCGGATGGAATGGTCCACACCCCGTCCTGGGAGATGTCGGCGTATTTCATCTTGGCGACCTTCTCGCGCCGTTGCGCCGTCAGCAGCAGCAGCTTGACGAAGGTCCCGAACCGATCGCATTTGTCGCCCCCTTCCATACCCCCTACAGCCACCTCGCAAGAGCCGCTTGACGATCAGCCCCGTCATCGCACTGCGGGCCCAATGCGGAACCGGTCCGGTTCGCCGCCGGAAACGACCTGGACGCCGAGGCCGACCGCGTCCTGATCGCGGAGGACAATGTCCGCGGCTTCATGGCCTGCATCGTGTTTCGCTTCCATGAGCGCCATGGCTACGGCGCCACGATCGATCTGCTCGACCACCTGATCCAAATGGTGGGCCTGCGGGAAGCCCTCTTGCCCGTCGCGAACAGGACCTACTTCGGCGAGCCACGTAAGCCGGTCGAGCTTTACGAGGCGGCAGATGCGTTCACTGGGGTAAAAGCTGATTTGGCTGCATGCCTCGGAGGCCATGCTGGGACGCCTGTTCGCGTGCGAATGCTTTGGTCGAAGGGGACGACGACTATCGAACTTGGAGCCAAGTCCCCCCGCACCACTTTGGTTAGCTTTTCGGTGATTCTCTGCAACGGAGAGGAGATACGGAAATATCAAACGGACCTCGAAAAGATATTCCGGCGCTTCGCTAGAACGTCGGAGTGGCTAGATTCGCCCTATTGGACGGCGATAAGGAACAACCGCTTCCAAACGCGGATAACCCGCAGAATCATATCAAATTTACTGGACTCGAATGTCACGAATCCGAAAATTTGTATTTGACCGATGAAGCCCTGCAGCTACAGGGCACGGATTGGACAACGGCTCAGGCAGCCATCTTCGCGGTGTCGCAATGTAACGAACACAAGGCTTGGTCTGTTTTGTTGGTGGATGGGACCGGCATTTGAGGACTTTGGACTAGCATGCCTACGGCTCTCACCCGGCCATCGGTCTGCTCGGCAGGAATGCCCAGCCTCCGCATCAACCAGAAAGAGATTGGGAGTGATCGACATGAATTGGACCGTGCTATTTTCCGTAGTGTCCGCTGTGCTTTGGCTTGCTTCTGCTCTCGGCAAAATACCTAGCAATGTTTGGTTTCAGGCCTATGTTGGTGCTGGTGGGCCAAACCAGCAATTCGAGGACGTATTGCGCACGCTCCGGCGTCAATCGCGTCTGAACGCTATTGCTGCGTTCTTCGCGGCACTAGCCGCTCTTACCCAAGCTCTGGGATGGTGACCGTCCGCTGGACTGGACAACAAAAATGGATCTGGTGCCCCCGTTTCAAACCGGCGCGTTACGCAACGCTTACACCAGATCACCCTTACAGTTTTGAGCCGCCCCAGCGCCGAACGCCAAGCAGCACCAGAAAACGCGCACACGTCGCGCCCCCGTGGAGGTGGCCTTCGGTTGAAGGCTGGATCCTCACCGGGGCGGACCCCTGGTGTGGCGCCGCCGCGTCCCGAGATTTCAAGATACCTGGAATTCGTCAAGCACAGCTTGTATTGACTAGTCGTAATACAAAAACTACGGCCGATCCGGTCTCCGGCAGGGGTGGTTTGGACCTGGGACCGTGGCCGCTTCATCCGTGGATCATTGGCATCGTCTGGCCTAGGAACCGTGTCATGGCGAGGCGTTCGGAGAAGGTGAAAGAAGCGCGGCGCCAAGGAAAGGCGGCCAAGCGGAAGGCGAACGCCAAGCGCCTGAAGGCGATCAAGGCGCGGAATCGCAAGATCATGGCCGAGCGCGGCGACAGCGAGCCGGACCCGACCGAAGAGGATCGCATCTGGCGCCAGCGCGGCGAAAGCCTTGACCACTACACCACCGGTGTGCGCGGCGTGGTCAGCGGCGGCCTACCGAGCCTCGGTAAGCAGCGATAGTTGGCACCATGCCGGGCATCAACTATCCCAGTGCCGAGGCACTCTTTGCCGACCTGCCGCCGATGTATCGCGACGCGGTGAAGGTCCCCGGGGAAACCGTCTGGTGGTCGCAGAAGAACCTCGCCGCGCATGCTTGCTGCGCGTTGCCTCGCAACGTCGGCTCGGATCAGCATTGGCGCTGGCTGCAAACGGTCAGAATGAACCCGCACGTCTGGCGTGAACTCCGGCAGCGAGCAGGAGCGCTACTGCCATCGGATCAAGGACGGCAACGAGCGCCAGCGTGAGCAGCCGGACCGCTCGCTCGAAGTCCGTGGCGGGTATGCCAATCAGCTCGGCGAGATATCGTATCGGTCCGACCTCGGCCTCGGCACGCCTGCGTTGCGCGTCAGTCTTGGCCTTTTCGATCTGTAGATTAGCGAGAGCCTGGGACTCACGTTGGCGTTCCGCCGCGATGTCGGCACGTTCGCGACGCCTCTGGTCAGCAATCGTCATCGCTCCGACCGGCCGGCCAAGGCGCGTCGCCTCGTCGATGGCCGCGTCGATCTGGGCAACGCGCCGGTCGATGTCGGTGACCACTCTGCTCTGCATTCCGAGGCGGGCCTCGACGTCTGCGCTTCTGTCGGCAAGGCTGATATCTATGGATGCCATATGGTCGAGGTGAGCGCGGGTGAGGAAGCCGAATACGCCAACGGCGTTCAGGCCCATCAACACGCCAATCATCAGGACAAGGACGAACCTAAGGAGGGACGGCGCCGACGTCCAATGCTCCGTCAGCCAGGCCGCCGCCACGAGCTTTCCGGCCTCCAGCACCGCACCCATGATGATGACAGGCCAGAAGGCTCCGGCAAAGATCGAGGTCAGGCCGTCGATGGAAAAGGCAGCCGATACACAAGCCAGCGCCAGAGCCACAATCAAGGCGGCGAGCTTGACGCGTGTCGGCGAACGGTGGGCTTCCTCTGCTCCAGACATCCCTGTGACGCCGGCAGCGTTCGTAACGACGGCGGTGCCATTTGTAACGGTCGACGTCACGGTCGCCGTTACATTGATCGCTTCAGCGTTACGACTGATCAGACCCGCGCGCTCCCAGGCCTTCAGGCGACGACCGGTCCGCATCCTATTCCAGCCCCATTGGCGTCCGAGCTCAGCGGCACTGACCGTCACGCGTCCCTCGGGCTGCGAGCGAAGCCAGGCCAGCGCCTCCATGTCATCGAATGGATGGGGCGGAACGGACTCGGTCATGATCGGATGTTGCTCCTTGCGTCTCGGCCCCGCGCCATCGGAGGCGCGCGAAAGGCCGGCTGATTCAGAGCGATGACGCTGACCAAAGTGGCGGGAACGGGAGCTCCCTGCCCAGACCGGATCAGTCATCCCTCCTGTTCGCCCCGTGGAGAAGATACGAAGAGTCTTGGGCGGAGTGGCGCCGGACGGCGGGATGATTTTGCCCGCCGCTTGGCGAAAGCGGACGAAGCCTCGCGAGCCCTGCCTTGCGCGCAGGTGCGCCGCAAAGGTGGCATATCCGAAGCGAGAGCGTAACGGCCGAATTGCGCGACGTTGCCCGCTACAGCCCTACCCTTAACGGCCACCATCCGGGCCGCTGCTGCAGAGCTGCCGCCAATCGACACTTAGTCTGGTCCATCCGTGTCGGCGATTTGCGTGCGGCTTCAACACCAGTTTTCCTCGATGCTGGCCCGGTCCGTGTTGAATTGACGTTACTGGGCCGTCGGACATCCCATCTCTAATCTTCGAACGAATAGCATCGCTGGTGCAGGTCGATCGCTCTGGATTCTGTCGATAGATCGCCAAGAGCCTGCGGCCGTATGCCAATGGTCAGACCGGAGCAACAGCAAAGATGGTGCCCGAGACCCACTACTCGTCGCGCCGCCGCGCGGTGTCTGAGCGCAGTTCAGACTGGGATTTGAGACGAGCGAGCGGAGAGCGGGCTCGACGGCAAGATAAAAGCGCCTCTCCGCGGCGTAGTATCGGCGGTCGTAAGTCATTGTGGTTACTTGTCGCAGCACGGCACTGCTCTAACACCCAGAGTGTTGCTAGAAGAAGAAAGAGCTGGGAGATCAACGTTCCGAATGGCACCAATCGCAGCTTGGCGAACTGGTTCGCAAAATTGGGCAAATCTAGCCATAAGCGCATGGAAGACCGCTGCCGGATCACCGTAGCCCAGTTAGAGCTCGCGCCTAAGCGCGACCGGCGAAGCCGGCTAGCCAGCCTTGACCGGACTCAGCGTGGCCCGGCCCTTTGGCTTCCACGCGCTTATGACCTCTGGTTAGCGGGGCTGTACTGATCAGAAAGGCGAAGCAGCACGGCGGGTCGGCTTTCCGCAGGAGACCAGAAAGCGATCTATCCGATCCGAGGCGACGCGAGTGATCCCTTGCGGACCTCAGACCTGTGGATCAAGATCGAGTGCTGCAATAGACTCGTGATCTTGAACGCGCCCACGACCAGAGCGACAGAGACCGAGCCGGGTATGGCACTCCACCTGCCCAGCATTAGTTTCGCCGACGGCGGCAATCCGGGTCGCGTTCAGGTGCCGATTTCCACGCGCTGGCGATTTCGAACATGGACCTCGATGACCTGATCGTGGAGCGCCCGCCAACCGCCGAGAGCCTCCGGAACGCCCGGACCGGCACTTCTACGAGGGGGCGGTGATGCTGGCCTACGCCATGCCCCTGCTCGGGAGCGAGCCGGTCAAACAGGTCAAGATCCATCCGGACGGTCAGCGCGCGCAGCAGATCGACTTCCGGGCTGGCTCCGCCAAGCGGGGCTTCGGACGCATCGCAACCGCGCCAACTGCCTTCGCGGGCACATTCGAAAACGCCGAGGGACAGCGGATCGTCATCCACCCGCAGCCCAGAATGAGCAGCGTCACCGCCGATGCGGCCGGCGAGACCATCGAAGCCGAGTGCAAGGGCGGTACGGTCGAGACGCGGCACTGCGGTCGGCTATCGAGGCTGGACAAGGGCCTCTGCGAGATCGGGGGCCGGCTGATGATGAAGCCGGCCGGCACCCGCCAGGTCGCGATCATGCCGCAGACCGAAGTGACCCTGCGGATCGGGCGCAAGCTGGCTCCACGCTGCGCGGGCGCAGGGATCCGGATCCCGCTGATCGGGCGCCAAGGCGACGTCAAGGACGTGCAGCCCGAAGCCACGATCAAAGTTGTGCGCAGCTCTGGAAGTGCGGCAAAGATAGCGGAACGACTACCCCTTTGGAGCGCCTTCTGCCGGGACGATCGCGAACAGATCGCCACCAGCGGTTGGACCCGTTAAGTTAGGGCGCGCGAGAGAACATCATTTTCGACAAAAAGCCCTGCTGACCTTGCCCCCTTATTTTGTCCAGGCCGGAGTTCGGGCGGCTGAATGTGCGGCGGGAGCTGGCGAGGGCTTTTGACGTAGGCGCGACGATCGCGAGCGAACGCGCTTTTCGTTCGAGCTGGGCTGACCTAGAAACAGCCGAGTGTGTTTTCAACCGCTCGCGAAGCCCAGGCTTCTGACCTCCACAGCGTGGCTCGCCGTACCGGCCCTTATGCCCTCGCTGACATGCTGACAGAAACGTTGCAGCGCTTTATTTTTCTTGTCGTTCTTGTATATCGCAGAAATCTTGACCTCTGGAAGAGGCGGTAACCCAAACTGTCCGTCGATAATGTTCACTCCATTGGGAACCGTGCTCTCTTCAACTGCAGACACGACTTGGCCAGACATGATTGCGGAATGAATCGAGACAATACTGTTGCTCGAATAGACAAACTTCCACTTCCGATTACTTTTTGTCAGAATTCGAATCATCAAGTCCCTGCACACGCAACCCAGAGGAAAGCCTGTCAATGGAACCGGCTCACTCTCTGTGATCTTGATGCCCGGAGAACCGATCCAGACCAGGCGATCGGTTCGCAGTGTCTCACCTATGTTTTCTTCCGCGGTGACGGGGGTAAGCAAGAAATCGAGCTCACCCTGCTTAAACTTCTCCAGATTCTGATTGCGATTTGAGCAATGTACGGTCAGTTCGACATCTGGATGGGTCGCTCTGAACGCGTGGATTATTCTCGGAAGCAGAATCACCGCATAATCATCCGAGGTTCCAATGCGTATCTGCTCGCGGTGCTTCAAAGCGCTGAAGCTGGCTTGCAGCTCGTCATTTAAGCGAATGATCTCAAGCGCGTAAGGCAGCAACATCCGTCCTTCGGCTGTCAAATTTATCGATTTCCCGCTCCGGTAGGTTAGCTTGCAACCGAGCAATTCATCAAGCTTCTGCATTTGCATGGTGATTGCCGATTGGGTCCGAAATAGAAGTTCGGCGCTACGGGTGAAACTCCCCGTGCTTGCAAGTGTCGCAAATGAGCGAAGCAAGCTAATTTCAATGTTGCGCAACATAGGAGCCCTCTTCGCGAAGCTACGCACGGGTAATTGACAGGTTATCCTGGCCTGGCACTGCCTCCGGTACGTTACCACCGTTCCCCCACTCGCGCGAGTGGTATCACACCCGGTACACCTACCAGAGTAGATAGGCCAAACCTTCGACGGACGTGGATGCAGGATGGTGTCCATGAAGTCGTTTGGCCAGTATGGCTCCGCCGATTTTGGTGAATCCCGAGCTGACCACCTCGAGGTAGGTCTACGCTGCATGATCGCCCCGGCGCCATGCAACCGGCAACGTCCATTTATCCTTATGATTGAATAGGGGTTTTCGGACGCCCACATTGCCGAGGGACCCGGCCGAGTTCAGCACTGCAACTGCGCTCGTGCGTCAGCGCAAGCTGATCGGCTATACGCGCAAGCGACCGAAGGTTCCGCGACAGGCATCGGGAGAGAACAGCCGAAACGGTCGATCAGATTGAGCAGTGCCATCCGCTTACCAAGAGAAGAGATCGTGCCGATAGTGAACGAGCTGGTCGTGCTTGCCGTTGGCATACATGGCTCGGCAAGGTGCTCGGCGGCAAGGCCTTCGAGATCGGCAGTTCGAGCTTGAGCTGTTCGAATACCGATGTACGTCCCGATGCCATTCCAGCAGTTGAGGTTCAGATCCGTCCGTCCGCTTCAGCGTCGCCGGTCGGTGCCCGAGCATCGCGCGAGTGGATCGTGCATCCGTAAGCATCCGGCGTGAGCCGCAGGCTGGGTCGATTACTCGGTTCGCTGGCGATAGAGCAGCTCCGGCTTCTCCTTGTGCATCCGCACCAGCTCGATCAGAGTTTCGACCCCTTGGTCAGTGAAGGCAGGGACGCCGTCTTCTCCGACGCCATAGACCCAGATCACGCCGTCCTCGATGTCCATCTCGTTGGCCACGTCGGTCAGCCAGCCTTCATCTTCCCCGAGGTCTTTCGCGACTTGGGTGATGGTGGTGACGTGATGAACCTTGTTGACGTGCATGGTCATGCCGCGCGAGCAGAGAGCGCTGATGCCGGTGTCCATTTCCAGGGCAGTAATTCGTCCAGCCGGTGAGCCGGATGAGAGGCGATGCGCGCGAGGACATCGGCGAGCCAGGCCTGCGGATCGATGCCGTTCATTTTGGCCGTGACGATCAGGCTGTACATGGCCGCCGCGCGCCGACCTCCGCGATCGGAGCCGCAGAACAGCCAGGATTTTCGACCGAGAGCGATGCCCCTCAGACCGCGCTCGGCGGCATTGTTCGAGAGGCAAATCCGCCCATCATCGAGGAACGCGGTGAAGCTCGTCCAGCGCTTGAGGATGTAGTTGAATGCCTTGGCGAGGTCGTGGCCACGGGACAGTCGGGCGAGTTGCTCACGCATGTAGACTTGCAGGTCCTCGACCAGAGGCAGGCTCAGGGTCTGCCTCACCCGGACGCGCTCCTCGGCGCTCGTGCCATTGATGGAGCGTTCGATCTCGAACAACGCATCGATCCGTTGCACCATCTCGATCGCGATGGGCGAGAGCGGGATGTCCTTCTTGCCGGAAGCCTTGCGTCGCGCGTTCTCCTCGATGTCGGCCATGATGAAGAACGGACGCCGGGCGTGCACCCAACACGCCGCTTCCCGGATCGGTCCAGGGCGGCGCCCGGCCAGATAGAGCTGGTTGTATCCCTCATAGGCATCGGCCTGCAGGATGCCGGCATAGCCTGCCAGATGCGCCTGCGGATGCTCGCCCCTGCGGTCGCGGGAGTAATAGAACATCGCTGCCGGCGGGTCGGCGCCGCCAAACGGCCGATCGTCCCGAACGTAGATCCAGCATCTCCCCGTATCGGTCTTGCCCTTGGCCAGCACCGGCACGGTCGTATCGTCAGCATGAAGGCGCTCGGCCGCCATGACATGGGCTTCGACCAGACGTAGCAGTGGTTCCAGCGACGCACAGACCGATCCAACGGCATCCGCCATGGTCGAGAGTGCGATCGGCACGCCTTCCAAGGCGTAACGTTCGGCCTGGCGGTTCAATGGCTGATGTTGGCCGAACTTCTCGAACATGATCATGGCCAACAAGCTCGGACCGGCCCATCCCCGCGCCACGGCATGGAACGGCGCCGGTGCCTGGCTGATCTTCTCGCAGTCACGGCAGGAGAACTTCTCCCGCACCGTCTCGACCACCTTCCACTGCCGCGGCACTGCCTCCAGCGTCCGCGTCACGTCCTCGCCGATCTTGCGCAGGCGATTGCCGCCGCAGCACTCGCACGCGGACGGCGGATTGATCACCACCCGCTCACGCGGCAGATGCTCCGGGAAGGTCTGGCGCTCCGCGCGCTTGCGCGTAAATCCGCGCACGGTCGTCGTCCGGGCCGCGGCCTGCTCGGCGGACAACTCGTCCTCGGTGGCGTCGGCCTCCAGTTCCTCGAAGGTCAGCGCCAATTGCTCAATCAGCCGCGACGAGCGCTCTGACCGCTGTCCGTAGATCTGATGTCTCAGCTTGGCAATCTGCAGCTTCTGCTGGGCGATCAGCGCGCTGTCTTCCGAGGCTTTCGCACGGGCGACGGCCAGCTCCGCAGCAATCTCCACCCCCCTGGCGCGCTCGGCTGCCAGCGCCTCTTTCAAGGCCACCATGTCATCGGGAACGGCGTCGCGCTCAGCGTTCATGCAGCGCAGTGAATCACAGATCGGAGGTGTTGTGACTCCCCAAACGCCCCGAGCCTAAGGATTTATTGGCTCAGCCCGCGCTTTGCGGTCGCCAGCTTGCCTGGGGATTTCTCCAGTCGATGCCCTCGAGCATGTAAGCCATCTGCGCCGCCGAGATCGACACCGCGCCGTCCGACGCCGAAGGCCAGATGAACCTGCCACGGTCCAGGCGCTTGGCGTACAGCGACATGCCCAGCCCGTCATGCCAGAGAATCTTGACCAGATCGCCGCGGCGGCCGCGGAAGATGTAGAGATCGCCGGCATGCGGATCGCGCTTCAGGCTCTCCTGGACTCCAAGCGCCAGGCTTTGCATACCGCGACGCATGTCGGTGTGGCCGGTCGCGATCCACACGCGTACCCCTGGCGGAATTGGGATCATCGCGTTCGCCCGTCCGCCAACGCCGCGATAGCAGCCTTCAGCGTCCTCTCATCGACGACGCCCGTGATCCGCATCCTGGCTCCGGCCACAAGCTCGATCTCAATCGCGCCGCCGCTGGCAGACACGACCGGATCAGGTGTCGCTACCGGATCTGCGATCACAGTCGCCGGAACGAAGTCCACTCGCGGCCCGGCTTCATTCTGTTCCGCGCGGAACAGCCGCCGCCACTTGAGAAGCAACGAACGTGAGATGCCGTATCGCCGGGCGGTTGCCGAAACCTGCCGGCTCCCCTGCAGGCTCTCCATCACGATCCGGAGCTTCTCATCCTCAGACCAGCGCCGCCGCCGACCCGTCTCGACCACTTCAAGCCGCCCGATCCGGGCACTGTCCTTATCTCTGTCCATAAGGACAGTTCTCAGCACAAACACCAAATTGCCAAGGCGGCCCTCGGCGGAGGATTACGTGCATCCTGCGCCAACCTCCTGAGGCGGTGAGGGGGCTGCGCAAGATTGGTGAGCTCACGCGCGGCGAGGCACTCACACCCGGTGCGTTCCGGCCGCCACCTCATTACGAATGGCGCCTCAGCGATCGTCGCGGCGACAAAGCCATACCCTCGGTTTGAGCACGTGTAGGGTAAGCCCCGGTGACGGCCGCCTTGCGTCGGCAGTGATGCTTCGCGAAGCCATAGGACTAGTCCTGGAGCTAGTCCTATGGCCAAATCGGAAGTGGAAGTGATCACGTCGGAGCGGCGACGGCGGCATTGGTCGCGGGCTGACAAGGAGCGTGTCGTCGTGGCGGCGCCGGCATGCAAAGGCTGATCGAGGTCGATATCGGGACTGAGACGAAGATCCGGATCAGCGGCTCGGCGGATCCCGCGATAGTGACGGCGGTGCAGCCGGGCGCAACGATCCTGGGCGTGGCGCGGGCGTTCGGGGTGCATTCCAGTCAGGTGTTCCGCTGGCGCCAGCAGCTGTGTGGCAAGGAGGCGCCGCCACCCGGCTTTGCCGCCGTGACGATCGCCGCTAATCCGCACGCGGCTGTCGCCGACCAACTGCTCATGTTGCGGCGACGACAGGCTGCGCAAGATCGGCGAGGACGTGACCGAGACGCTGGAGCTCGTGCCGCGGCAGTGGAAGGTGATCCAGCATGTGCGCGAGAAGTTCTCCTACCGCGCCTGCGAGGCGATCAGCCAGCCGCCGGCACCATTCCATCCGATCTCACGCGGACGTGCCGGACCGCGTTTGTTGGCACACATCCTGTTTGCCAAATACGGATTGCACCTGCCCCTCAACCGGCAGAGCACGACGTATGCGCATGAGGGCATCGCGCTCGATGTCTCCACACTCGCGGACTGGGTCGGCGCGGCGGCTGCGACCTTGATGCCGCTGGTCGAGGAGATCAAGGCGCATGTCCTCGCTGGCGAGCGCATCCATGCCGACGACACCACGGTGCAGGTTCTGGCCAAGGGCAAGACGCGCACGGGGCGCGTGTGGACCTCAGACGAGGGCGGTCGCCGTGCCGCCATCTACACCCTGATCCAGACTGCGAAGCTCAACGACGTCGACCCGCAGGCGTGGCTTGCCGACGCCCTCGCCTGGCTGCCCGATCATCCGGCTAGCAGGATCGCAGATCTGCTGCCCTGGAACTGGAAGCCCCCCGCCATCTCTGCCGCCGCCTGATCGCTCCCATCAATCGTCCATTCGCGCGGACTACTCCGCCTGTGGTCTTCACCGGATGCGTACCGTGTAGGCAACCCTTAAGATTGCCCACGTCCGCGCAGTCTGACGAGCCGACTCGGCCCTCATCGCGGGTCCGGAAGACGATCTTCTGCTCCTTCCAATGGACCGGCCGCCAAGCGCTACTGCTTCGTCCCGAATCCGGCACCGGAGCGGCTCGGTCTCGCGCCGTCTGCTGCGTCAACAGGAGCCATAAGAGCCTCAGCGGTCAAGGGCCTGGAAGCATTGGGCCAGTACGCATGTAACCCAATTAAGATCCCGGCAATCGCACTATGACGAGGCGGCACAACGTCGAGCCGACAGGCGCTCGCAGGCATCGCCGACGCGAAGCCAAGCTATACGAAAGTCGGCCGCCCCTTACCTCAACAACTCTTAGCCGAACTCTATGACCTTTGCCGAAGTTGCTGTGCTATTGAGTGCCGTTCGCCCTTCCCGGGCAGATGCGAAGCTGGTGTAGAGCGATAAGCCCACAAATGCGAGTCCCCCTATAGCATTGCCAACGATAGTGGGGACTTCGTTCCATACGAGATAATCGACAATCGAAAATCTACCACCAAGCATTAGTCCGGAAGGAAACAGAAACATGTTAACTATCGAATGCTCAAAGCCCATGTAGAAGAAGACCATTATAGGCATCCACATTCCGATCACTTTTCCGGTCACGGACGTCGACATCATCGAAGCGACAACGCCTGTCGACACCATCCAATTACAAAGGATTCCTCGGACAAGGAGCGTAACCATCCCAGCGACTCCGTGAGCCGAATATCCTAGAGTGCGGCTTTCGCCGATATGCCCGATCTTCACGCCGACATCATTCGCCGGTACGCTGAAGCAATAAGTGAAAACAATAGCCATAAGGATCGCGACCGTTAGGGCGCCCGCGAAATTCCCCGCGAACACCAGCGACCAATTGCGCAGAACGCCCAGAGCCGTCACTCCTGGCCTCTTATCAATCAATGCCAGAGGGACCAATGTAAAGACGCCTGTGAGTAAATCAAAGCCCATAAGATAGAGAAGACAAAAACCGACGGGGAACAGGACAGCCCCCGCGAGGGGTTGCCCAGTTTGCACGGTGACCGAAACCGCAAAGGCTGCAGACAACCCCAAGATCGCTCCAGCCATAAATGACCGCACTAAGGTGTCCCGGGTACCCATAGCAACCTTCGCCTGACCGGCGTCTATCATCTTGGTGACAAACTCGGGCGGTTGCACGTATGACATTTCTCTAGCCTCCCAGAACACCCCCGGTGACACTCGCTCACTGATCTCTTAGTCCACACTTACCAACGTCTGCCTGGCAAATACCTCGTCCACGATCGCCAATAGCCTCTGGGCTCCTTCCACGAGATCCTCTTCCGAGATCGTCAGTGGCGGCATCAGTTTGACTACTTCATCCAACGGACCGCACAGCTCCACCACGATCTTCTGCCGATACGCTTCGGCCTTAACCTCCGAGGCCACGCGCGGATCCTTCACATCGATCCCCTGCATTAGGCCCAGCCCCTTTGGGCGGAAGGGGCGCGACTCGCAATAATCTCCGAGGAGATCGGATAGAACCTCGCTCTTATGACGAACCGACAGTTCAAATTTTTCGTCCGCCCAATAGTGTCTGAGCGCGGCAGTGGCCGTCACGAACGCATGGTTGTTGCCTCTAAACGTGCCGTTGTGCTCGCCGGGAGACCAGACATCGTGTTGAGGGCGCAACAGAACCAGAGACATTGGCAATCCGAACCCTGATACCGATTTTGCCATCGTCACAATATCTGGAACGACCCCATAATTCTCAAAACTGAAAAAACTGCCGGTTCGACCGCATCCGGCCTGAATCTCGTCAACGATGAATAGTGCTCCGCTTTTTGCCGCAATGGCGGCAATTTTCTGCAGCCAATTGCGGCTTGCGACGTTGAGCCCCCCTTCTCCCTGCACCACTTCAACGATGATCGCCGCCGGCTTGTCCAGCCCTCCCGATGGATCACCTAACTGCCTGTCAAGAATATCCGCCGTGCAGATATCCGAGCCGAGATATCCATCGTAGAGTGCCCTATCAACATGAGTCAGCAGAGGGCTTGACGACTCCCGATTATATGAGTTTGCCGTCAACGCCAACGCGCCGAGCGAACAGCCGTGGAATGCATTCGAGAACGCAACAATATTGGTCCGCTTGGTGACTTTTCGCGCCAGTTTAATCGCCGCTTCAACAGCATTAGCGCCGGTCGGCCCCGGGAACTGGATCCGATAGGGAAGACTCCGCGGCCCTAAGATCAGATTGGAGAACGCCTCCACAAAGGCGTTCTTTGCTCCCGTTTTCAGATCTAACCCCAGCGCTATTCCATCTGCGGATAAGTAGTCCATTAGAACGGACTTAAGATGAACGTTGTTGTGACCGTAATTCAGCGCACCGCACCCCGACAGGAAATCGAGGTAACGCTCGCCCGTCTCGGACACCATAAAGGCACTCGTTGCCCGCGAAAACGTCGCTGGGTACGATCGACAGTAACTGCGAACCTCAGACTCGACATCAATGCCTTGCACGTTCATGACACCCTCCTACTATTCCACCTATTCGTCGTGCTTCGCTCTCAGCAGCGCGATCCCCGAAGCGACGATGATCGCGAGCCCTGCGAATAAGTATGCATCCGGCGCGTCATTGAACACCACATAACCAAGGATCGCACCCATCACCACTTCGGTATAGGTAAATGGTGCAATCGTGCTCGCGTTCGACCATTCGAACGACTTTATGATAAGGAGGTGTGCGACGGCTGCGATGATTCCAGTAGCAACCAGCAATATCCACTGCTCACCGCTTGGGCTCACCCAGACCGGGGCGACAGCTAGGGAAGCAATTACGCCGCCAACGAGTCCCGTGTGATATACCGAAACCACGGACGGAACCTTGGCGTCGATGAATCGTGTCAAGAATAGAAATAGCGCGTAAAAGAAGCCCGCAAGGAGACCCGTTCCATACGACCAGTGCAGTGCCACAAATGTCGGCCGTACTGCGATCAGAATGCCGATAAACCCGACAGCAATGGCTACCCACTGAAGGCGCGTCACTCTCTCCTTCAGGATAACTGCGGCCATTAGCGTCAGAATGAATGGCTCGACGAACCAGAGCGTTAGTGACGTGGTCAACGGTAGATAGTGAATCGTCACGTAGAACAGTCCTACTGCGGCAAACAAGGCCGCACTTCGAAGTAGGAGCATTTTCGACAGAGTCGGCTTGAGATAGCGCGGCCCGTACGCGACCGACGAATAGATACCGGTAGCAATGCAGTGAAAAAAGAAGCGCCCCCAGATGACCTGAATGACGGGGACACTCAGAGCGAGGTATTTTGCCATGATGTCGGAGAACGGAAGAATCTGGAGAGCGAGCACAATAGTCAAAACCCCTAGGTGCGCGCCCGATCTCCCGACCCCTTGCTCGACGTTGGCCTCATGCATGAGCTCGTTCCTTCGTTGACGGCCCGTTCCGTTTACCGGTTTGTTCGGATATTTGTGCGAACCCAGGGCTCCAGTCGTTCATGTCCAGAAGATACTGATTAAAGGGATTTTGGTTCGTGTAGATCTTCTGAAGCCACGCCTTGGTATCGATCGTTAGGATCACGCAGACTAACCCGTTCATGCTGTCCACATACGTGTCTCCCGTTTCACGAAACCCCATCTGCTTCATGGATTTGAGGGGGCTAATCGCCATATCTCGATGGCAGTCGGCCAGAATAGTGTCCACCCCGTACGCTACGGCATGGTGAAGACAGGCCTTCACCATGCAACCGTAGATTCCAAATGGAGCACCTGCAAAACGCTTGTCGCGGAACTTTCCGACCACCATCAGGCGCTGCACCTCGACCACCAACGGCTGACGGCTCGAGAGGGATCGGACATCAACCGCATCGGTGATGTGGAAGCCCATTTGCTGGGCTCGCACAATGCGCATTGTTCCGACTGGCACCAGGCCATTGAGCCAAGAGACATAATAATCTGAACGTTCGTGAAAGCCGTCAGTGACAGGGTTCGCGTCGTCGCTCAACCACCCGAACTCGCTCCCGTAGACGGACCGCCACAAAGACGTTACCGCTTCCAGATCTTTGGCACTATTGACACGCCTGGTTAACACAAATTCCGCAGCTTCACCGTCCTGTCTGATTGTCATGTTTGCCTCTCCAAACTCTCGAACTAGTCAGCTACGCGAGAGATGGCTCGAGAAGCCGTGGCGTGAAGTGCTGGTCGAACTCTTCCTCATTCACGAACTCGCCGTTGAATTCGTAGACGCCGCACTCCATTGTTGAGGCGTCCATCCACAGATAAGAGGGCATTGGGGGCAACTCAGTACAGTACGGCGCTTTGTCGAGCCCCATAAGTATGAGCGCTGCCCGTGCAACGATCATGTACTGCCCTAGCGCCGGCGCAAGTGACAGAATTGGGACATTCCCCGTATCACGCATATAGTCGTAGATGGCGTCCTTGCTGGGAAACCGCGGAAGGAATGACGCCTGCAGCTTCACAAGCTTATCGACTACTTCTTCTGTCTGCTGCGCATCTGGCGGAATCCCGTAAAATTCCTCCAAGGTGAGTCCGTCTTGAGTGAAGTGGTATACGTTTGCCCCCCACCCCACAACTGTTCCAGCGACGCAGCTTTTGCACGTTTTGCTTTCGCGGAACGCCTTATGCATATCGTAACGCTGATCGACCAGATAGAAGTCGACACAGTCGACTAGTAGATCACATCCGTCGACGAACTCCTTCGCGACGTGCTTCTGCATTCCCTCCGGAAAGATCTCAACAGTAACATCCGGCGTCGTCTCGTGGATCAAGTTGCCGACCACCATCGATTTGTTGTGACCAATGGTGTTCGGGGTCGCGCCGAGCTGCCGATTGATATTGGATATCTCAAAGCTATCTGGATCACAGATCTTGATGTGTCCAACGCCAAGTCGGGCAAGCATCATCGCGAGACCACCGCCTAGTCCGCCTGACCCCGCTACCCCGACGACCGCACCGGCGAGTCGCTGCTGCGAGCGATTCATTTGCTCTGGATCGATTCCGAGAAAAAGCTCATTGCGCTTTGTACGCTCACGATAGAATTCTGGATCCCGTTTGCCGTCAAGCTTGATGATACGCGGGCGCTTATACATATGACTCTCCTGACCGCTCATTCGTTTTCAATAAGAAACTGTGATGTGTGCCGATAGAGAGCGCGGCGGCACCGCTCGAACATCATCGAATGTGTGCCCTCTGGCAGCTGCAGATAGAGCTTCCGTGAGTTCGAGATTACTTCGAACATCCGCTGGCAGCTTACGGCCGGCGTGAGATACTGGTCCCATTCGCCACGAATAATGAAGGTCGGCATCGTGAGACGTGTCTCGTCGAAATACGTATCCTCCCACGCATTGAAGATATCGACCGCGAAGCCCATCGGCGCGCGAATAGGCTCATCGACCTTGCTGGCATCTCCGTGCGCCCGCTGGCTATAGATCGCCGCCCAATTGCGGACAAAGTCCTCCTCAAGAGGCGACTCCGTCCCAGCCGGGCGATCATCGCGCAGAAGCACGAATCTCTCTTTGGCGCTGACCGCAAAGTGCGAAACACGCGGCAGTTCGGGGACGCCAAAGTACTTCTGCGAGACCGAGCGGCCCAGCCCCACCTGCCTGGTTATCGGTCCGTGAAACGTGATCGTCTGCACCTTTTCTGGGTGCTCAGTCGCGTAGTAGCCGGCCGGAATTGCTCCACGCGAGATTGCGATAATGTGTACCTTGTCGGCGTGGCACTCCCGACGGATTGCGTCCACAACGACGTCAATCTCGGAAACAAGTTCTCGTCCCGGGCCAAAGTCAGCGGGATTGATTTCTTCGCCCTCGCTGCTGGACGGGTATGGATCCGACTCGCCATATCCAAGAAGATCGATCCCGTAGATCGGACGCTTAGCAGCGGCCAACGCGTCGAACCACGAGGTGCCGTCGATCCGAAACGCTGAGGTCATAAACGTCGGGACGGTGGCGCCGTGGAAGAACAAGACGGGCGCGCGTTCTAGACCCGGCCGATTCGAAGAGTGGCTGATAAGCGCTAAGTTTGCCTGCGGATGTCGACTTGGAATCGATGATACCGAACACCCCGTAGATGCATCGTAACCCGTTCGCATGGTCACTCCGATCGCTAGCCCGCAAAACTCAGTGGCAATACCAAAGGTAGCAGAGGTACGCTGCCTGCAATAACCAGAAGCGCTGATACATGTATCAGGCTTTTTGATAACGGATCGATCAATCAGACACGCGAAATCCTTGCTAGGTCCGCACCTGCGTCGCATGATGCGCGATGAAAGCGAGCTCCGTTCGTGGGTCGCATTGATCCGGCTCAGCGAGATCTGATCGTCGAGAACCGAATGGGCCGAAACCACCCCGTGAGAATTTTGGCCCTTCAATGAGCATGCGAGGCGAGGCAGGCACGTGGGAGATTGGTTGGGTCAAAAGCGCAATGGCTGCGCATTTGCGCCTCAGGATCATTCGCCGCCCAGTCCTCGCGTTCTGTGGCGTTGGAAAATGATGACTTTAGGCCATCTTGGATATGTTCTCGCTGAGCGACCACAGCGTATGCGTGCTGGACGACCTGTTTTGGTCGCTTACACTCGATCCCGACATATCACCATGCTCACCGACTCGGGAGCGGCTATATGCCCTTCCTGATGATCGCAGCCGTAGCAGTGTCACTTACAGGGCTGTCCGCGCAACGGCTTTCCATGGCCTGGGCAATGTGGACGATGACCCACTCGAGTGTATGGGTTGCGTCGATTGCAGTATCCGATCTTGTTTCGACGCTGATCACCAGCGGACCTGCGGGCGCGATCATAGATCGCGCGGACCCAGCCGCGATCTACCGACTCAGTCAAGTGGCGGCATGCATCCAAGGCCTGACACTACTAACGCTCGTTGCATCTGGAGCGGTTGCACCCTTCTGGATACTTGTATGTTCGGCCTGGCTCGGGATCTGCACCGCCTTTAGCTTGCCAGCACGGCTCTCTCTCATCCCATTGATGGTCCAGCGGGAGAACTACGTACGGCTCGTCACACTCAATTCGCTAGCCAGTAATGGGGCATCATTCTTGGGGCCAGTGATCGCTGGCTGGTTAATTTCTAATCACGGCTTGCAGGCGGCCGCAGCGGTCGTGGTCGCTGCGTATGTTCCGTCGACAATCATGAGCCCGCCTGTCCGGACTCTCGCCGACGCGATGTCAGCGAGATCAACGCACCTCCCTGTCGACGTACAGATACGCGATGGTATCGCGCATCTGCGTCACAATCCGCAACTGTGGATTCTCCTGAGCGCGTTCACTACACTGGCTCTCACGGCGCGCGGAATCTTGTCGCTGGGCTCGGCCATATCTGAGACCGTCCTTGGCGGGGGTGTCGATACGTTGGCCAGATTGGCCTCGTTTCTTGCTGCTGGAGGTCTAGCCGGCGGCCTTCTTGCTTCCATCCGTTTGATGGATCAACTCACGTCGATCAGCGTCACAATGAGCGGAGCTGCAATTGCACTGCTCTTGTACGGAGTCAGCCCAAAGGAGGCTATCGCCCTAGGCGGCGCCTTTGCACTGGGCATATTCCTATCGCTGAACAATATTGCGGTGATCAGCGCGATTCAGCTCGGCGTCCACCCTGAATATCGCGGGCGTTTGAACAGTTTATACAACATTTTGCTAAAGGCCGGGCCTGCGCTTGGAGCTCTCGTCTTTGGCTGCGTTTCTGAGCTGATAGATATCCGGGTTGCAGTGATGCTCTCGGCCATCTCTTTGCTGATTGTGCTCCGTCTGCTGCTGCGCGTTAAGACCTCGCTCTAAACGACAATGACGTGTTGTGTGTTACGTGGGCATTCACGTGAACGCCTCCTCAGAAGAAGGTAGTGTGCAAATGTATGCGTCAGACCGACGGCTCGCGCTCCCGGAGCTCGAGAGAGCCTCCAACGCGGGTCATCTCTCGAACCATTACGCCATCGCTGAAACAGAATACAACAGCGCCATCCGTGACGCGCAAATCGGACGATCGTCCAGAGTGTTGGATGCTGGGTGCGGTGGCGGAGACCTCCTGGCTCGGATAGCTACGCAAGTGGGTCCGTCCGGGCGTATTTCGGCAATCGACATCTCCGCACAAGCTATCAACGCTCTCAACGGACGGCTCGCGCGCGAACCTCTCATTACGCCAGTAGAAGCACGCGTAGGCAGCGTGACGCGTATCCCATTTGCCGAAAGCGTTTTCGACCACGTCTGGTGTGCCAACGTAGTTCAATATCTCTTGGAAGACGAATTCAATGTGTGCATCGACGAATTTCGCCGTGTGCTCAAACCTGGTGGCCGGATCGCGATAAAGGAGGTTGACGTCAGGGAGACGACGCTGGCGCCGCTGGATCGAGGACTGCTCTTGCGATTGCAACTCGCACGAATTGAGCGAGGCAATCAAAGCAAGCGGTTAGGGCCTTGGTGCGGAGGCTCGCTCGCCGACCGGCTAACACGCCATGATGTCAATGTCCTAAAGCGTGTGAAGTACACAGTTAAACACCGCTTCCCACTGGCTCACCAGGCGCGCCATTACGTCTCCGAGCTTCTGCGCTACTATTGCTCGATCGCGCAATATTATGAGCTGCCATCGCGAGACATTAGGACATGGGCTGCCCTGGCTGCCGATCCGCCGTCATTGTTGGATATGCCCTCGTTCGTCTTTCGGGAGACCTTCTATCTTGTTGTGGCGAGGTCGAACAAAGCGGATAAGTCGCCGTGATCATTGATCGTAGAACGACGAACAGACCGCTCCTCTCGCCTGCGGGCGGAATCGCTGGCGTGCCCGGCACTTGCCGTGGGCGGCCCGGAAAGCCCCGTCGAGGCAAATTGGTCGCAGGGCGATCCCGCCAGTCGAGGGCTCTTGGTTGACGATCACGGGCCGCTCGCCGCGACGCTCCCAAGACTTCGCAGCCTATTCTCAACCGCCCGGACATGAAGGGAAGAAGTTCATGGTCAATAGTGCAATCGAACGGCTCGCGGCTATGCCGCGCTTTGTTTCCACTATATGTCTTCGACGAGTGTCAGCGGTACTGGAAAACGAGGGCATTGTGTGCCCGCCCTCAATCGCCATCACCGGCTCTAAGGGCAAAGGCTCAGTGGCAGCGATGACCGACGCGCTGTTGCGCTCAATCGGCCTGCGTACAGTGCGACATACCTCACCGCACTTCATTTCACCATCTGAGCGCATCGCGCTAAATGGAGATCCCATTAACGACGCGCAATTTGAGGACCTCTTACAGCGGGTTCTAGACGCGACGACTACGGTCAGTCGTCGATACCAGGAAACCTTTGCCCGATTCGAAATCCTGTTCTTAGCAGCAGTCCTTCTCTCCCAGGACGAACGAGTCGATTGTGCGATCCTTGAGGGAGGAATCGGTGGTCGCCTCGATCCCACTAGCGTGGTTGGAGCTAAATTATTTGGCCTAACTTCCGTTGAACTGGAACACACCGACCTCTTAGGTAGAACTGTCGATCAGATCGCATGCGACAAGCTCGACATTGGCGGAACGCATTCGACTGCAATTCTTGGCGCCATTGACCCGACACTTGTCGACCGTGTGAGCTATTATGCGTCACGGCGCGACATCAAGATGGTGCGAGCGACTGATCGGTTTTGCCTTTACGATTACGCGGAGGATGTTAATGGTGCTCGCGCGCGAGTGCGAGCCAGAGCCTCCTCCGGAGATCGTTCTGTTAGATTACCGCTCTTTGGACAGTATCAACTAAACAATGCCGCCGTCGCGTTAGCCTTAGCCGAACACTTCACCGAACCGGACATTGGGCCCGATGTAGACTGGATCGGCGTCGCAGGCACTGCGTGGAACGGGCTTTCGGTCCCCGGGCGGCTGGAAACCATCCGCACGAATCCAACGATCGTGGTGGATGCTGCACATACACCTGACTCGGTGAAGGGCGTGGTCAGTACACTGCTAAGATGGCGACAAGAACGGCGCGTTCTGCTTGTCGGCGTTTCAGAGGACAAGGATTGGCAAGGGATCGCCGACATACTTGTGCAGCTCGCGGCTTCCATCATTGTTTCAAGATCGGGACCGCGTGGATTGAATCCGGACCAATTAGCGAACGCCTTTAGGGACTGTGGCGGAAATGTTGTTTCGGTCACAGAGGATCTACCCAAAGCTCTCGAGTTAGCGATAGACGAAGCTAAGCGCGGCGGGGCGACTCTGTATGTCATAGGGTCACTCTATTTTTCGGCTGATGTCGTACGCCTGCTGACGGGGAGTTCACCGGCCGACGCTATCATTATCGGGTGACCCGCGGTGCTAAGTGCGCAAACTCAGCCATGAGGAGAAAGGAGGCGTAGCCAGGATAGCGCGCACAACATTTATGCGGCCGGTGCGCACCGCTTTTCCGGCCGGAGCCCCAGGCCAAGCCTCGTAGAACTCCCATAAATTCATTAGTTTTCGTTATCAAGCCGGGGTAGGCGCGCGCTGGCGCGGTCGCAGAAACTCTACGACGGGGCGGTTCGGCCCAGACAGCGCTCTCAGCTTCTCGTCTAGACGGCGGCCATGCCCACCTGAGACTAGCATCGTGCCACGGTCAACCGCACCTGTACCCCCCAGGATCTCCTCGCGGCCGAGCCGATGGAAATGCGTCAATCGGTGACTCTTGGCGGGAATCAAGTGGGTCCCCAGAGCGCGCTGCCAGTCCACTATATCTCTACCCCTGCCGCTCAGCACTCGCCTCATCGCAACTGGCGATTTGTCCAGCATGGTGCAGACAATCGGCCCTTTCTTATCCCAGAAGGATTAGTTAGATACCGTCAACCACGGGTGCTTCTGAACACGACGGCAATCTGACGGTGTTTCATACAAGAGCGTCGAAAGAGCGTGGAGGGAACCTTGGGCAGTCACCAAAGATTTTCAGTCGAACGCGTCGAAGCGATCACGAATCCAGCGTTCGATTACGCCAGCCTATCGCCGCCGGTCGCAAAATTTCTCAAGGGTCAGGCAGATCGAATTCGACGCCAGTGCGCAACTTCAATAATTCAAATTGGGAAAGCATTGATCGAAGCGAAGCGCCATGTTTCGCACGGAGCCTTCCTAAGCTGGGTCGAGAGCGAGGTCTCGATTCCTGCCCGCACCGCTCAGGCCTACATGCGTGTCGCTGGTTGGGCATCTGGTAAGGGCCCGACTGTTGCACATTTGCCACCTTCTATCCTTTACCTCCTTTCTTCATCAAGCACACCTGAGAGTTTCGTCCATGTCGTCATGGCTCGAGTAGAGGCCGGCGAGGAGATTCCCATTTCGAGACTCCGCGAAGAGTTGAAGACGGCTCGATCTGCTGCTCAGCAAACAGAGCCGCGCCCAGCGGTGCTCGGCAAGACGCCGTCCCGTCTGCAGTTGCAGTCCGACGACTCCTGCCTAGGACTTCATCGCGAGGCGTTGGCGGAGCTCGTTTCTATACTTGTTCAGGGTCTGAACCCGGTCGATTTGGCGCGCGTCCAAGACATTCTAAGAGGCGATATGTTATTCACGGGACGTGAGCTCATCTCACTGATTGAAAGCGCTTTGTCTCCAAACATTTCGCCAATCGAGGTGCCGGAATAAGTCGCTTGGCGGCTCATTTATCTCGAAACAGACTGCTTTCCGGTGACGCTCCATGCGCAAGTGCTCTTTGTTTCGTCCCTTCAACTTTCAGAGTCGCTTCGGCAGCCGATGACAGCAGATTGCCTACCCGATTGTCGCTGTCGACGTGGAAGGTACCGGGACGGAGAAGATCAATAATAACCGTCGGAGCGGCCAAGGCAGTGGCTAGTGGATGGCACCCATCCCTCCCACGTCAGGCTCGGACATGGCCATCACTTTGTCCGCATTAGTTCCGCCCCGGGCGAAGGAGAATAGCTCCGGCTGGCCCCGTCAACCTGGAGCCCCTTCGGGCTCCAACTTGGTATGAGCTGTCGACTTGCACCACGCGCTCGAATTCAGCAAAGGTTATCAAACGAATACCGGATATCCTGATGCCTGAGAAGGAGATCATCCACCTTACGCTGAATATTATGAGCGCTATCTATACCAGCCAACGCGTCCCAGAAAAGATCGGCAATCCGACGCATCTCTGGTTCTTTCATGCCCCTACGGGTCGACTCTTGCACGCCGATCCGAATTATACTTTTCCCGAGAGCAGTCTTGGAATTGACGCTGATGCCACAATCAAGAAGCTTCTGGGCTCCAAGCAAATGCTCTCCGCTATCAAAACCCATCAAGAGCACCTGATGCGATACCGGGAGCTCACCATCTCTCGAAAATACTCTAAACCCTCGCTCCTGAAGTGCTCGAGCGAGCGCGCTCGAGTTCTTAAGGACCTGCGCCGCGTATTCGCTGGCAAATACCTCCATCTCAAGCATCGAGAGGTACAGCGCCATAGTGTCACCGGAATGCTGGCTAGACACGAAAGAATCCATCGTCCTCGAAAAACGCTGCCACAACTCGTATGAATTCATGGTCACGATCGCTTTCTGAGGGCCTGGGAAGGTCTTGTGGGTACTTCCCTGCAGCACATCCGCGCCGTCTTCCAGGGGATTTTTAAACATTCTCCCTGCAATCAAGCCCATCGGGTGCGATCCATCGTAGATTATTAGGGTCTCCTTACCGACAAGTCTGCGAAGACCGCGGATGTTAAGCGGAAACAATGATCCAGAATGATCGAGATAAATGGCATTGGGAGGCACTTTCTTGAACAGCTCAGTGGCCTGGTTTAGATCCAAGTCGGAACACTCATTGTTCCACGGAAGGTAGCTGCAGTGTCGTCCGAGCCGACCGATTATGTTGGCCGTCGCAAAATGTCCTGCCTCAGTTGGCCTCAGGCAATAGATGGTGTCGCCGGGTGAGGTCAGAGCTGAGAGAGTCGCGATGATCGCATGGACCCCTGATAGAGGGCGGAAATCCGCGTAGGCAGCGCCGAACAGTACGCGAGATGCCCGCAGGGCTTCCTGTTCCATTTCGTGTACGCTCGAAAGTGACCTAAGAATTAGGCCGGAAAACGTTGTTGCGAATCGTTCGATCTCCCGCTTGTTGGCGTGCCCCAGATGGTACCGCCCGTACAGGGCGCCAGCCACGAACCTGGACGCGAGGCGCGACAGAACATTCTCGTTAGCAGTCAGATGTAGGATACTAGAGGAGCCGTGCTCTTCCTCCACCAAACGCTGAACGAGTCGTGTCAATTGCATTGCTTCCATGGCTCACCTTTACGAAGTCGACGGCTGCAGGCTTCATGCAGCCATAACAATTGCGGTCCCGCGTTAGTAATTCAACGCCCAAGATTGTTTTTTCTTAAACCGCCACTTTAGGCTTGAATTTGGATCTGCTACTTGATTGTCCCTTTGGCGCGTGCTGCCACCACTCAATCGACAAACGTAGTTGCATTATTGCCTTCTCATGAGCAGGCTTCTGCACAGGCGTGTTGCGCCGACCAAGATGCAGAGATTCTCATTTTTCAAGCGGGAAGGCTAAGGACTCAACAATCGGCACAATGTTCGGGCGAACTGTCAGCCGGCGTCGATATGTGACCATGTTTCTGGCATCGATCTCGTGAGCTGTTCCAGCATTTATCTGCGCGCAACTCTGTTCAGACAGGCTGGTACCGTTGCTCAGTTGACCGAGTTTGTGCGGTAGGCCGCTATTCTGGATTTGTCGCTCGCCAAGGCGAGTTCGACGAGAAGGGCGCGCCAGAGCTCAGGATCTGCGACATCGAGTCGATCTCGGAGGTCGAGAAGGGAGCGAACGAAGGTCATCCGCAAGCACGTCACGGCCGACGCTGTCGTCCGCAACTTCCTATGGAACGAAAAGGTCGCCGAGCCGGCGCAGTACCTCCAGTTCCAGGCTCACGTGCAACGGAAGTGGTTTCCTGTGTGGTTCTACATCGACCACAGCCGATAGACGGCCGTCGAAGGGAGGATCTTCGCAAGCAGGTTGCCACCTATCCGTTGTCGCGCAACACGCTGGTCGATCAGCTCTCGCGGAGGAAGTCGGCCTGCCGCCAGTCGACCGGAAAGGCCGAAGCCTTGCGCGTGAAGTTAGCGCGGGGCGAGATCAAGGCGCCGACCGATATCGATGAGGACGTCCTTTCGCGGGAGAGGTGCAGGCTCTCCCGACGACAGTGAAGCAGAAAGACCGGGAGAGCATCAGGAAATCCTTCTGGTCAGCTTGGATCGAGCTCAGGACTCAGATCCGAGCCTTGGTCTCTGTCGCTACGGAGCCGACGCTCGCGCAACGTATCCATCAGGTCGACGACGTTCTCGCAACGGGGGCGCTCCCTCCGACTATTCGGCAGTCGGCGTGCTTTTGGTTGATGAGGTCGACCAGAGCCGTTCCATACTGATCTTCGAACTTGCGAGGCTCGAAGGTGGCGGCCTTCTACTCCACGACGTGCCTCGCCAGATCGAGAATTTCCTTCGTGATTTTCACGTAATCGATCTCATCGAAATGTTCGGCCGGATCTCGGGTTGACGTCGACGATCCGCCTTTGCGTCGCCGTTAGCCCTCTCTTTCACTATCCACGATGCATCCAGCTTCCGAGAGCGGCCAGGACCGTGAATTACTGCTTTCATGGTCGCGTGACCGGGAGTGCGGCAATGGACAATCGAAAATATCTCACGGCGGAAGAAGTCTCGGACCGCTACCGTGGCTCAGTGAGCGTCGGGACCCTCCGTAACTGGCGAGCGATGCGCGTAGGCCCGGCGTTCGTCAAAATCGGGAAAGCGGTCCTATATCCGATTGGCGAACTCGATGCTTGGGACAAGAGAAACATGGTGTCTTGCCGTGCGCCAGGACGACCGCCGGTGACTGGGCCTGATCAGGCGTGATGATCACGATTTGTCGCGCACTACCGTCCCCACTCTCAGTCCCCATTTCATTGCTGGCCTCCGAAAGTTTACGTGTTATCAACTAGATCGCTGCAGCGCCGCGCTCATGCACAACAATCCGTCGCCTAACCATTAGGCACCGATCATCACGGTCAGGCACTAACGGTCAGTGCTTGTACGGGATTTTGCGTGGGTCCGACATCATTCTCCCGAGCTTACGCACCTGTGTTCTAGTGGGCTCGGGGCTGGCAGGATTATTGAGATCGGGGTCATTCGGCCGGTCGCCGTCAGCTAGAGGCAACTGATTGTGTCATACGCGGGCCGTACCTCTTCACCCCTTAATGCTGACTCGATGTCCTTTTGGATTTCTGCGGCTTCGTGTCAGATGTAGGCCTCATGTATTTCAACACTTCGGCGCACACGGCATGATCGCCCAAGTCCGCGATCAATGAATCGTCCACCTTGGCAAGCTCGCCACCGAGCGCCCAAGCCACCGCTTTATGGCCTGCGGGCAACATGGCCGCGATCTCCTCGGCGATTTGCGGGTCGCGGTCCTTGAGGACCCACACGATAAGAAGAAGTAGCACCCTGCGCTTGGAATTTGTCGCGATCTCCTCCGCTGCAGCGCGGATCGAAGCGATCTCACCTCGCCAAGCGATTAGGATAGCAAGCACGCCCGCGACCGGTTCGTACCGCGTCGCCAGCAACCGCGGCGTGATCTTGTCGACGATGGCCGGATCAAGTTGCTCCGCAGCTTGGAGCATTGCATGAGCCGCGGACGATCGAACATGTGTCCGTCCAGGTTCGACTACGATGTCGAACAGTCTGTTTTGCATGGCAAGACCGCCAGTTTTTGCAAGCAGCTGAAATATCGCGTTACGAACATCAGGGTCCGACGTGTCGATCGCGATCGCGAAGACCGCCTCATCGTCTGCGCCGCCAAGCGGCGCGACGTCCGCAAGCGCGTTTACCGCTGTCTGTGCGATAGGGTAATCATCGCTATCTTGCCCGTAGTGCATCGTGTTTTTCGACCATTGATCGCCCGCGAGCTGGATCAATGTCGCCTGATGCGCACGGTGCGGCTTGGCTTTCAGCACATCCACGAGCGCCCTTCTCACCGGGCTCCCTCGATGGTCGGCAAGCTTCAAGAGACGCGACGGCAGCGGGGCAGATAAGGGAGTCGCGATTGAGGTCAGCGCGCGCGCGGCGACATGCGCAAAACGATGATCGAGCGCCCCTTCCACTTCGCTGGTCATATTTTCGCGAATGGCAGCCTCAACCGCGAGAACGGCAGTCGCAGAATCATCGCTTTTCTCGAGTCCCCAGCGAATGTCGCCTCCGACTGACAGGACATTGCTCGGATGAAGTTCGAGCCGAAGGATGCGGACCGAATCGCTTGGGTCGGGTATGCTATCAAGCACGTCGCGGGCCGCGCTCGATAGAAACGGTACCTCCTCCTTGGCGAGCGCCATCTCTGCCTTGCAGATCTCAGCAAATGGCTCAGGCAATTGTGCTGTCGCAGCTTCAACAGCAGCTACGTGCTCCGCACCATCACGTGAGCGCCCGCAACGGAGGTAGGCGATACCGCTGCTGAGACCGACGAGGCGGCTGATTGCACCTCGATCGATAAGGTCAGCTATGATCGTGGAAAGCGCCTTGGGATCGTGTTCAATGAGGCACGTCAGCGCTGCCCGTTCGACGCCGCCGTCTGATGATCCCTCGATCAAGCGTGCCGCGAGGGCTCGAGTATATTGCGGATCCCATTGCTTCAGCAACACCACCCAGAGGTCGTCTTCGTCCTTCGTGCCGTAGACGGCTTGAAATGCGCCAGCCAGCTCGTCACTTTTAACCGGGCCTTCGCGAGCCTCTTCGGCAAGCGCTCTGAGCCAATAAGACCGCAACTTCTCGGCATGCCGATGTTGGGCTATGAGCTGCCAACCTCTTTCCCGGCGAACGCGTCCAACATACGCTTTCAGAAACTCGCTGGCGGTGTAACCGTCATCGTTCTCTGAGATGTGCTGCGCGTAATCATCACTGTAAACGTCGTTGACAATATCAAGATGTGTCTCAGCTGCCTCTCGCAGCTCCTTTTCGGAGGGTGTGAGAACGGCAACCGCAGAATCGACGATCGCTTCAAAGCCCTCGATGTCGTTGAGCGCGCCATAAGCGATCACGTCATCCGACGCGATGTAACCGTAGTGGACGGCTTCTGCGGCAGCCTCCAGAAACGCAGGTGTCAGGCCCGAAGAAAGCCGTGCGAGCTCATCAGAAAGAGAGGTCGGGTAATGAACGCGGTCTTGTGGTAGAATCGTACGAATGAACGTCTCGACCAGAGGCTTCGTCGCTGGGTTTGCAGCGCGTGCGTTGTACCAGTCCACATCCTTCTTCTGTCGCCCCCAACTGAGCATGCCACCGAACGATCTGTCTGGACGATGCAGTAGGAAGCGCGCCACTTCTGCAGCGTTGCTGGCCGTCGAGCCGGCGCTCGCGGCAAGCTCAAGATGCTCTCCGAATTCCTTTCCGCCGGAAGCAACTCTTACCTCAAGCCAAGCATCGATTTTGAGTGCTGCGCTGCCTGTCGGATTTACACCAAATTGAGTGCGGGCACGCGACAGGATGCGGGCTGCTGCGCCCGCACCCCATTCCTCCCCTGGGCCATCTGCCGAAACCAGAAAGTCGATTAGCCGGCGCAATGTCCGGCGAACCGTCTGCCGATTTTTTTCAAGCGCCCGCGTGATCCCGGCTTCGACTCGCGGATGATAGTAGGTGACGATCCCCCCGTCGCTCTGGCGGAAGTTACGGGCCGCCACGAAAAAGTCGACGAGCGGAGATACACCTTTCTCCATCGTAGCATCGATATCGGCAAGGCCGTCCTCAATCTCGCGAAGGACTGAACGCGTTACTTTGTCGTTGGCGGCTAGCACGGCCCACATGATAGCGGCGGCGGGCACATCACGCCGCCCCTCGATCTGCTCGATGACAGTGAGCTCGATCGAGTCCTGATGAGCACGATCGATGGCAGCTCCGACGAACCCAGGCGGATTCTTGAGCCCTTCGCGATCCTGTGTTCGCAACGCGTCGAAAAATTTTTGAATCTCGAGGGGCGTCGCCAAATTATCGAGAACTTGGCGTTCGGAGCTGCGTGCGAGCGGCCTCAGATCTCTTGGCAGGCTGTCGATACGGCTGCGGTACAGCTTTTGCCGTGCGACCTTGCCATAGTTCTCGGCTTCGAGACCCACGACCCACGGCTTGATCGTCGGAAGGACGCCTGCTGCTTGCGCCACGTCGAGCCGCGAAGTGGCGATGATCATGCGGTCGGGCCGAGCAGATGCAAGAAAGTCGCCCAGTTGATCATTCCACGGTCGGCTGTTCGGGTCGAAGTCGAACCGCCCCCAAGGATCTTCGATGTCGTAGAGAACTGGTGGCGGCGTCGTGTCATCGCGAAGCTGCGATGGTCCAAGCCGGATCGGAACACGTGTCAAACCGGGCGTTACCTTCCGGAGCTCATCGTAGAGCATCTTGGTCGCAAGCGTCTTGCCCGTTCCGGACTGGCCGATGATGATTGCGGCCGATTCCTTGGCCATCGCCTCGCGAAGATCGCCCCAATTGTTGGGGTACACATAATGTTCGAGCTCCGGCGCGCTCGCGAGATAACCTTCGTGTTCCCGAACGATTCTTTCGATATCCTGCCGGCGCCATCGCCCTCCGCTGGCTCGCGCAATTCTCGAACGTGCTTCCTCGCGCAGCTTCGACCGGCAGGAAGCTAAGCGCGCATTGGGGACGCGACAGCCCTCTGAAAGAAGGCGATCAATGTCTCCGCGCAGACGTTCGTCATCCTGATTTGCAATGACCGCAACCCGCCCAGAGATGTCGTGATCGATGTCCTTGGAGATGACGTTCGGCATCGCATTGGGCTTCGGCCACGAGCCAGCTTGCCGTCTGTTCAGCTTCCTTGCATCGCCATTGACGCCGGCGCTCGTCACCAAGAGATAGCGCGCGCCGAGGTTCTTCAGTCGCTCGGCCGCCGATATCCGAGTGTCACTTCCGTGCTTCAACAGGGATTTGAGTGTTGTCGGCGTCCAAGCGTCACCGCCACGGCGCTTGGCTTGTACAATCAGCGTGTAGCCGGTCATCGGCACTCGACTGACGAGCCGTCCCGGTTCGGCATCGGAAAGCGTAGCTTCAAGGTCCTCTTGGCTCGCAGGTTCGAGGACAAGCTCGTCTGTGAGGCGCGAAATCAGGACCAGATCCAGCGCCAGCCATATTGAGACGTCGATCTGATACTCATAGCCCGCAAGCGAAGCGGAACCTGCTCCACTCTCGTTTGTGCTCGCTGATTTGCTCGTCTTCACGCGAGGTATCTTTCTTCGCGGTGCCACCGCAACGCATCGATGTCGGGCCTATCGTCGACGCGCACTGGCAATGCGAGCCGTTGCCCCTCCAACTCGTAATAGTGCCGACCGTTCTGGAAGTCCTCTCGAAGGCGTTGGCTCACAACAAACCTGTGATCAGCGTCTACCGTCACGTAGCCGCGATCGAACAGTTTGTGGATATCGGTGCGAAGGAGCAAGCCGTTACTAACTTCATGCTGGCCGCCAGCCCCGTACGCACGGATGTGTGCAGCATCAAGGACCGGCAACGTGCGCTCGCCCGTGACTGCGCAGCGCCTACCGTAGCTGTCAGTGACAGCAACCCGGAACGTGCCTTGACCAAGGCGTGGCCGTACAAGCCTAGGATCGCCGTACCGCGCGACCTCGGCGAGCGGAGTCGACGCACCGACAGGCGCGGCAGTCAGTCGCTCTCGAACGGCGTCCCATAGAAATCGTCCGTCCGCTTCGCCGGTGTCGGACCCCTTTCCAACCACAATGCTCGGCGCCCAGCGATCGGCAATTGGAAGCCAGAGATCCCGCGGCCAGAAGAACGGTTGCTCCAAGATGCGGCAACCGATCGAATAGTCGGTTCGAAAGTCGACCGGCTCGCGCCGATAGCGAGCCACCCGATCGCGCATTTCGTCGAGCGAGGCGGCACCGTTCTTGTCCCCGAACGCTTCCGATGCGAGCGAGATCGGAACGATCGAGGCATGGCCGAACAGACCGCCGCCGACGATGAAGTTGTTCGGGCTATGGAGCTTGAACAAAAACAGCTCGCCGGACTGAAGCGCGCGAAACTGCGATCGGCCACCTGGTTGCCAGAAATTGACCTCGTCGACGCTTCGCGCGGACAGAAACTCGAACCAGTCGAGGTCGGTCACGCCAACATATATTTTGACCGATTCCAAGCTCATGCGAAGGCACCGCATCGCTCAGCCACGATCGCCTTGACGCGCCCCTCGGCGGACGTGGCGCCTTCGCGGTCACGCGCAATTTTGGGCAGCGATAAGGCATCCGCGGCCTTGCGCGTTGCCACCGCTACGGTCGCCATCGCGTCTTCCGCGCGCGCGACGGGGAGCTCGATAGTACGGGCAAGCGTGAGAAAATCACTCGGCGTGAGCCGTTCGTCCTTCCCACTCAGTTTGAGGGCCATGCGATCACTGGCAAGGCCCGGAAAGACCCGCGTCGTGACCGCGTCGTAGAGCGGCGCGAACCGGACGCTCTCGAAATGCCGCGCGCCGGGCGCGGCGATCTTCAGCAACGCCAGGTTCTTGAGGTGCATGTCGCCGTCGGCGATCAGCCAGGCGAAGAGCGCGCGCCGGAATAGAATATCGAGATCGTCGGCGGGATCGGTGGAGAGCGGTCGAAGCCCGCGCGCCACGCGCTCGATAGTGCCGTCGTACTTTGCCGCCGCGGGCAGATCGAGCACCGAGCAAAAATCCTCGAGCGCGAGGCGGCGCTCGTCAGCCTCGTCCCGCCTGATGTCGAACCGCTCGACGACGAGTGCGGGCGCCATGCCGTCGGGCATACCGACAAGTGCGGCATCAGGCACGACGAACCCCGCCGCTCGACCGAGCTCCAGGCAGATCCATTCGACGACTGGCAGCGCCTCGAAGCCGGCGAGCCCCGCAGGCTTGAGGATGTGGGTGAACGGCGCGTCGATCGCCGGGATCAGCTCGCCCTCGGACGTCAGGCACATCGGTGCCTTGATTTGCACGCCGGACAGACGGGGCGTCTCCGCACGCTCAAATAACTGCGCGAGATTCTCCTCGAAGCTGTGCTCCAGCTCACCCCGCGATGGACCGACATAGCGTCCAGTGAATTCCCCGCCTTTCGCGAACTTCGCAAGCGGCGCTTGCAGGACGTCGAGCGGGAGCGCTTCGAGCTCCTTCTTATTGGTAACAACAGCGACGTTCGACATGAACCGCTTGCCGCGGCGAATGGCATCGCGATCGTCCCGCTCGTGAAGCACCTGGGCGAGCCAGCCTTCCGGCAACAGCGACTCCACAAATGCTGGGAGCTTGCCGGGAGCTGTCTGGCGAACGAGCGGCGGTGCCGTATTCGCCGTCGCCTTCCAACGCCATTCGAAGCCGTCATGCATCAGGCGGCCGAGAGGCTCGCCATGCCAGGCGACGATCCGCTCAAGAGCCGCCTTGTTCGCCACCGCCTTTCCGGCAGAGGTGCGCGTGGTCAGGTAGCGCTCGGCCCCTTCCCCCTCGCGATACCAGCCATTCTCGCGAGCCAGCGCCCAGACGGCGTCCGCCGCCGCTTGTGATGATCCAAACTCCTCGATCAGCCGTGCCGCCATATCGGCACGAAGCTCGTCGGTAATAGCGCTGGCATGCTCGCTTCGGAGCCGGAACGCTTCCAGGAACCGCTGGCGCGGTGACGACACCTCGATCCTGATCTCACCTTGATCGTCGCCCACGATCGCCGGCGCCGTCGACGGATGAGCGGGCGCTTCGTTTTGGACGATCTCGAGCGTGCGGATCCGGGTTCGCTGGTTGCGTCGTCCGCTTAGGAAAAGCCGGCCGTCGGGGGTTGGTCGCAGGAGCGCGGCGGACGCCGACGAGAGATAAGCGGTCGGGTAGAGATAATGTGCGATGCGCACGGCGTGGGCCAAGACCGCCGCATCGACGTCGGCATTGGCCTGGGCGTAGACCCCACGGACGAGCTGAATGAGCTCGCCCGCTGCCGCCTGGGCATGGGCGCGTCGCCTGTCAATGGTTTCACCGACTAGAAGGATTGTCACAGACTTGCCCGCATTTCAGATGCGCGAAAGTCGCTGAAACCGGGGAAAATGTCAAGGACAATCGCGCATTTCAGATGCGCGAAAGTCAGACCCGTCCCGATCTGCGGATTCAGGCGACCAACTTCGCCCGATAGGCCTCCAACCGCGCCCGTCGATCCTGCAGGTAAGTGCGATAGTGCATCAGAAGGTCGTCCGGACCGACAGCCTCTCCCAGTAGCCTTCCCGTCTCGGCCATCGCCTGATCGATAGTGAGGCAACCCGAACCGTCACCCGTCATCTGATCGGTCAAATAGCGTTCGACCTCCAATCGAGCAGGTTCGGGGAGAACCGAACGCGCTTCGAAATAGATCAACCGGAGGCCGAACCAGCGCAGTCGCTCGTCTTCCATGCCCTGGACGATCGCGAAGCGGTCCTCCCATCGCGCATCGTGGAAGGCGGCAATTCGTGCCTCGTCAGCAGGGCCGGGAAAGCCGTTATAGATGCGCTCTTCGATGTGCGGAGATAACGCGTAGGGCTCGCGCGCGGCGATGTACGCAGCCACAAGCCTCGTGCGCAGACCAATGTCCGCTTTCACCCGATGGGCCCGATCTTCGATATCGCCAATCGCACCGCCCTCCAACATATGCTCGGGAGCGTCGAAGAACGCCGTCAGTGTGGGTGCGGCATTGATCCTGAAGCGACGGATCGGACTCGGCTTCTGCGTCAGATGAACTTGCAGTTCGGGATCGCTCATCGCGGCGAGCCGGCCCACATCTTCGTTGAGGTTCAAGCAAAGCCGGCCATTGGCCTGATCGGGATCCGAGCCGATGCAGACGACCGGCGAATGATAGGCTTGGCCGCCGAAGAACTCGGTCAACACGAAGCCGTCTTCGGCCTCGACGAAATCCGCGACGGTCGCCTTGTTCGAGAAGCGCACAAACCGCTGCCACAACTCCGGCGATCGTTGGTAGACCAGCCGGCATAGGTCGAGCGTCGCAAGTACATCGGGCATCGCGTCGTGCGCGCGAGCATGGGAGACGCCATTCGCGGTCGCCAGCTGTTGCAATCGAAAAGTCCGCCGCCCTTCCTCGTTGACCGGCACGACCAGCTGCGCAGGGGATACGGCATCGGCGGCCATCACCAGGCTGAGCGCATCGGCGCGGCAGTTGCGGTGATTACTCGTCAGATATGCCGGATATAGGTTCTGAAAGAGCGCGTGGCGCAGCATCTCCTCGTCGAAGCGGATGGAGTTGAAGCCGACGAACACCGCCGGGCTCCAGGAAATCAGGGTCCGGCGAATGTCTGTCACCATCGTGTAGTGCGACGGCAGGTTCCCATCGGTCAGCCGTTCGATCGGCAAGCCATTCGTGCGAAGCGCCGAAGGATGGGGAAGCACATGCGGTTGCAAACGCGAGCGCGTCTCGAACCGCGCCAGCTCGTTCAGGTTCGCATCAGTGCGAACAGCCGCGAAGTGGAGTATCTGATCGAATCCCCGTTTCAGCCCCGTCGTCTCGGTGTCGAAAAAGACGAAGCTCATGGGTGTGCTACCAACGGGTCAACCGGAAACGCATCGCTGCCGGGCTTACCCTAAACCGACGCGCGAGACCCTCAATCGCCGCCTCGTCCTCGAGGTCCACGCCACCGCCTTCCAAGGCGGTGGCCAAGAGATCGCCGGGGATCAATAGCTCTGAGGCGAAGGCGTTGGCTTCAATTTCCATCGGCTCGGTTCCGAGCGCCGAGATGTCGTCCCGGAAGAGAACACGAATCCCCTTGTCGACATGAACGGCTTGTCTGATGTCATCGTCGTGCAGCACATGATGGGCGAGCTCATGGGCTGCGGAAAAGCGCTGGCGGTTGGGATGATGCAGCGCGTTGACGCCGATGATGCCGACGCCGTCCTTGATATAGGCCATGCCCGAAAGATCCTCTTCCAGCGGCGCGTACTGAAGGACGATCTTGCGCGACTTGATGATGCGTTCGACCGGGACGGGCGGCGCTGAAACGCCGAACTCCCGGAGGATCGCGCGCGCGGCTTCGCGCGCTCGACCTGGATCGGCGTCTCTCACGATCCGACCTTAGAACCGCGACGTGGCGCCAGCGCGCTCGTGATCAAGTCCGCGACCTGAGCCCCCGCATGTTCCGATAGCGATTGCTTCGACAGCGCCTGATTCGACAGCGTCATCTTCAATTCCTCCCCGATGGACCTTTGCGGCAATGGCGGCAGCAAGTCAGCGACCTTCGCGAAGTCGAGCGCGGCCGCGAGCGCATAGACATGATGCAGCAATATGTTCTGCCGGCCGCTCTCGATGTTGGCGATCGACGCGCGAGACATTTTCACTTTGCTTGCCAGTTGCGCCTGAGTCAGCCCGAGCGCCTTTCGCCGGGCCGAAACGGCACTCCCGAACGCCCTATAGACCGGATCGCCTGCCATAGCCGATGTTTGCGCTGCATCGCGGCCGATGTCAATATTACAAACATGATGTGCTTATTACTCACATATCAATGTGATCAATAGTTGACATCCAGCTTGAACTCGGGAATCTCTATCCTGGCCGGTGGGCGCTGGGCTCCCCGCGAGTCGAAAGAACCCGCAATGTCAAAACGCATCCATGTAGTGCCGCACGAAACGGGGTGGGCCACACGCCGCGAAGGCGCGTCGCGGGTGGGCTCCACTCACGACACCCAAGCCGAAGCGACAGAAGCTGCGCGCGAGACCGCGCTTCGCGAGCATGGCGAAGTCGTCATCCACCGTCCTGATGGTCGTATCCGGGACGCGAATTCGTACGGCAACGACCCCTTTCCGCCGAAAGGATAACCACATGCCGACGGCAGCCGTTGCGTGGCCCATTCCCCGAGGCGGAAGTCGTACGAGCCAGAAAGTCCATATCGATGTGTGAGCGCCCCCTACTTTGCTACCAAGGCCCGTCGGATGGAAATATCTGAGGAACATCGACAGACGGCACGCGCCTTTCGCGTTCTGAGCCTTGATGGAGGCGGCATGCGGGGCATTTATACCGCCGCGTTCTTATCTCGCCTGACCGACCAATTCGCCCGGATTAGAGGTGAGACAGCGCTCGATCTTGGCCGTGGGTTCGACCTGATCACTGGCACGAGCACCGGGGCGATTGTCGGCTGTGCTCTCGCGGTCGGCCGACCCATGTCCGAGGTGGTGGCGCTCTACCGTGAACATGGGCCTAAGATCTTTCCGCACCGGATCGCCGGGAAAGGCAGCGCGATCTATCGCGCTACGCAGGGCAGCCGGTTCGTGCGCGAGGGCGACAAAGCGCTTCGCGATGCGCTGCAAGGTGTCCTCGGCGCTGTGACGATGCGCGATGTTTTCGACGGGCGCGGCATCTCCCTGTCAATTCCCGCCGTGCTGATGAGCCAACACCGCGCCTGGGTATTCAAGAAGACGCCGAAGAGCGGCGTCCGCGATGATCGCTACCCGCTGGTGGATGTGTGCATGGCGACCAGCGCAGCGCCGATCTATCGCTCGCTTGCGGCTATCGACGATCCGAACACGCCGGGCGGGCCACAGCAAGTGTTTGCGGACGGAGGTCTCTGGGCCAATAACCCTATCATGGTCGGGCTCGTCGATGCGCTGACGATCGCCGCGCCGGACCGCACGATTGAGATCTTCTCGTTGGGAACCTGTCCGCGTCCCGAAGGAGATCATCTCGACGCGGAAAGCGCCCATCGATCGATGTTGGACTGGACGCTCGGTGCCGACGTTGCGCCGCTCAGCATCTCGGCGCAGGAGTTTGCCTTCGATCACATGGCGCGGCTTTTGGCGAACGCCATCAGCAATTGTGGGCGCTCGATCCGGAGGGTGCGGTTCCCCAACAAGCCTGTCCCGGCAAGCATGATGCCTTACCTGGCGCTCGACGACACGCGGCCGGAAGCAATGGAGCGCCTGATCGCGCAGGCGCATACGGATGCCGACCTGACCAAGAGCTCCTGCGACGACGCAAATAGCGAGGATGGTCGGATGATCCGACGCCTCATGACCGAACTTCCGGCGATGCCGGCCACAGGAGCGGTCTGGGACCGCCCCGCAGCCTCCGACCAGAAAGGATAGAGGATGTTCGACTGCTCCAAGGATGTTCGTGCATATCACGATCAGGAAGTGACCCTGCCGAAGAGCGAGCAGGACGCGATGCGCGACCGGCGCAACGCTAACCGCACCCGACTCCGCAACGGGCTTGCTGAAGCAGATAAGCCGGCGCCGCTCGAGTTCGTCAAGCAAGGCAGCTACGCCATGAAGACGATGACCCGCGATCCCAACAATGACTACGACATCGATGACGGCGTTTACTTTCGGAAGGAAGATTTGGTCGGCGATCGCGGGGCGGAGATGACTTCGTTGCAGGCGCGCCAGATGGTCCGCGACGCCGTTGATGACGGCAAGTTCAAGACGCCGCCCGAGGTTCGGTCGAATTGCGTGCGCGTCTTTTACGAAAAGGGCTATCACGTCGACCTACCGGTCTATCGACGAGTGCTGACGTCAACCGCCTTCGGCGAAGAAATCCATTACGAGCTGGCAGCGAGTAGTGGGTGGAAGCGATCCGACGCACGGGACGTGTCGGACTGGTACGAGGACGAACGCGCGAAGTCCGCCGATGGCGTTCAGCTCCGTCGGATCAATCGAGACCTCAAAAAATATGCACGCAGCCGCGATAGCTGGCGGGACGGCATCCTGAGCGGCTTCGGCATCTCGGTACTCACGACGGAGCGATTCCGTCACAACGACCGGGAGGATCAAGCCCTCTACGATAGCATGGTCGCAATCCGTGATCGACTCAACGGCGATCTCCAAGTCGCCCACCCGGTCACGCCCGGCGACTATATCACCCGCGAGCCCGACGACGCTCGGGCGCGCTGCTTTCGCGATAAGCTGACCGAAGCGATCGATACCTTACAGCCCCTCTTCGATGCCGACTGCACGCGCGAGCGTGCGCTAAAGTGCTGGGACAAGGTTTTCGCGACCACCTTCTTCAGCGAGCGGCTAGAGGAGGAACAGCGCGCCGCGGTCGCCGCCCC
Organism: Bradyrhizobium oligotrophicum; assembly: GCF_051168495.1. GTDB lineage: Bacteria > Pseudomonadota > Alphaproteobacteria > Rhizobiales > Xanthobacteraceae > Bradyrhizobium > Bradyrhizobium oligotrophicum_A. The sequence goes on from NZ_JBNPVB010000002.1 coordinate 706,589, forward strand.
GGCGATCATCACGTCGGCCGGCCTGCTTTCGCAGACCGCGGTAGCGGCCGCCGCTGTCAGCAGCGCTGGCGGCGGTCGGCATGCCTGAGAAGACGCTTCCGCTGCGTTGGCGACAGGCGGCGCTTCGCCTTGAAGGTACGCTGCGCGAACTGACAGGGCAGGCACCCGAACGGCTCGACCAGGCGACGATCAGCACTTGCTATCCTTCGCGCCGATGGGTCGCGGCGTGGCGGGTCAGCGTGGTCTTTTCCGATGGTGGAACGCGTCGCGTGGACGTGGTGGCAACGGCGGCCTTTCCAACCGTTCCGGTTAGGACCGCGCTCGTCGATCATCCAGATTTCATGACATGGCCACACGTCGAGAGTGACGGCATTCTTTGTCTGCTGCCGAACATGGCGGAATATGATCCCGATGATCCCTCCGCCGTCGCCGCAAACCTGCTTCACCGCTCGGTACGACTCATTGAGGAGCTGCTTGAAGGCTCGATCATCGAACGCGATTTCCGCGAGGAGTTTCTGACTTACTGGGCCTACAAGGCCCATTTGAAAGGAACAGACTTTTACAGCTTGGTCGCTCCTGCGCCGCCATCGAGACTTGTGCAGGTTTGGAGAGGAAAAGGGTTGGAAGTCGTCGGTGAGGATGCCGCTTCACTCGCACAGTGGGTGCGTCGCCGCTTCGGCGACAATGTGGATACCAGGACCGAGGTCGCCGCCTTCATCTGGCTTGGTGAACCTCTGCTTCCCGCCGCTTACCCCGAGACCTCTTCAGATCTCCTCGCGTTGGCTGCCGCGATCGGGCATGAATCAAAAGGGGTGCTCGAGGATGCTGCTGTTGGCGAACCCGATTATCTCGTCGCCATGCTGGGAGCGACTGGCCGCGGCGGTGCCGCCCTGATCGGCGTCAAGGTACCAAATCCGAAGTGCCTAAAGGACCATGTCCGATCGGCGGCTGAGCCTCTGTCCAAAGGCTTTCGACGCGGCCACACGCCGAGGCCGGTTCTGCTCAGTCGCTTCTTCGGGCCCCTCCCCGTTGTCAGAACCTCGGTGCAACGCGCCGACGCAAGTTGGATCCACGGCCGAGATCGCGACCCTCGGACGGAGCATTTGCTTCGGGCCACTGTCGTCTTAGTGGGATGTGGATCCGTTGGTGCCCCGATCGCTCTTGCGTTGGCGCAAGCTGGCGTTGGTCGCCTCATTCTAGTCGATTACGATACACTCAGCTGGCCGAACGTCGGTCGGCACCCTCTGGGCGCGACTGCGGTCGGCCGCAATAAGGCTGAGGCGCTGGCTGAGCGCCTACAGGCTGATTTTCCCCACCTTACAATCGAGCACCGCGATTGCGACCTGCATCGCCTGCTTCATACCGAGCAAGATCTTATGGTGGCGGCTGACTTGATCGTTTCTGCAACGGGAAGCTGGGCAGCTGAGTCCGCTCTTAATCGCTGGCATGTTGCTCAGGGACGAGATCGACCAATCGTGTATGGCTGGACCGAGGCGCATGCTTGCGCCGGACACGGTGTGGCGATCGCCGAGGCTGGCGGCTGCCTACAATGCCACATCGGCCGTACGGGAACACCGTCGTTCAAAGTTGTGGAATGGCCGGAGGGCGGAGACGCCAATCAGGAAGAGCCGGCGTGTGGCGCTCATTATCAGCCGTATGGTCCGATCGAACTTAGTTACGTGACCGCGATGCTTAGCGAGCTTGCCCTCGACTGCGTGCTCCAGCCGCCAGCGCATTCTTTCACCAGGGTATTCGTCACGTCGCAAGGTCGCATCGCGAATCTCGGCGGCCGCCTCAGTGAGTCATGGTTGTCGGCTTACGGTGAGTTGGCTTACGGCGAGGGGGAGACGGGCGTTAGGATTGTCAATCGACAGTGGTCACGAGCAGAATGTCCCGCATGTGAAGGCGCGCGAGCGGACTAAGCGGCTTGAGTTCGGGAGGCGCCTTCGGGCTGGGCCGTTCGCCCGCCATTCGGCACTCGCCTGTGCGCCGATCGACCCGGAGCACGAGCTTCGGGTTGGATGACAAGGACTTTCGGATATCGATCGCCAACCTTCGGAGAATCCCCGCTGGTACGCCATATACGCTGCGGCGCATAAAACACAGCGAAATACGCTTCAACGTATAACCCGTACTCCCCCTGCAGGGGGCTTTCAGGGGCTCTCGCTCATCATATCCCCATGAGCGCGCGGTGACGACGAACGGTATCCTGAAAGCGCGCGTTCACCGGCTTCGGATTGAGGAGCGCACCCGCAAACGCGGCGCTATCTCGAGCGAACAGCTCAACACGGCAAGGCTGTCCTTGTGAAGCTCTAGTCTAGACGAGCCCGGTCAGGAGCTTCATTAGGTCCGTCCATCACGTGGGCACCGCTTTCGCACTCCGACACCTGTGCATCGACCGCCCACCCCATCTATCCGTTCGATCGAACACCGGAGCCAGGCCGAGGGCGTCGCGCCTTCGCAATATTCAATGATTACAGTGAAGTCGAACTGACCCAGAGGATTGGATTGACCACCATTTCTCGTGAAGCACTTTACGACCTTGTCTGGACAGAGCCGGTGCGCGCGATCGCTCAGCGCATGGGCGTCTCCGATGTGTGGCTGAAAAAGTGCTGCGCCAAGGCCGATATTCCCGTACCGGACCGGGGCTATTGGGCAAAACTCCGCGCAGACAAGAAGGTTATCCGCCAAAAACTGCCGCCACGGTCACCGGGAATGGCGACGGACGTGACGATCGGAAGCGGCCCGCGCTCGTATCTATGGCCTCCCAATCCTGAAGCCGTACTTGCCGCACCGCCGCCGACTGAGCCCACGTTCGCCGAATCCATCGAAGCTGTCGCCGTCAGAGTGGACCAGTCACTCGGGAAGATTCGCTTTGTGCGCGATCTCGGGTCGGCACATAGCTTGATCCGCCATCTCCTCGACGAAGATGCGTTGCGTCGTCTGAAACCCAGCGATGCTCCATACAGGCTCCGTTATAGCGAACCGCTTTTTGATAGCCCATTCGAACGAAGACGGCTGCGGATCCTGAACAACCTGTTCCTTGCCCTGATCAAAGCCCGCCACCAGCCTTGGCTTGGCGAACAGGCTCGCAATGTGGGTGTGACGGTAGGCAGCCAGAAGATCTCGTTCACGCTCGACCACCCCAGAGCCAGGGCGCAAGCCAGCGGACGAATCCAAACGCCGCACGAAGCTTACGAAACCCTCCGACTGGAAATCCCAGCCACTGGGGATTCCTGGGCAGATGATGACAGCGGTCGCATCGAAGATCGCCTCAGAGAAATCATTCTGAAACTAATCGTGGCCGGCGAGATTCAGTACCGCGCCAACGCCCACGCCGTCTATGAAAACGCATGCCGACGTCGTGCCGAGATGGAGCGTCGGCTGGCCGAACAACGTGATGAGGCAGACCGACTTGCGCGCGAGAAAGTCATCAAGGCGGAAGCAGAGCAACGCAAGATGCTGCTCCGAATGGCAGCAGATCATCGAGCCGCCCAGGATATTCGCGCATTCGTCGCAGCCGCCATCACGGCCTTCGGTTCGGAAAAGGCTGAAGAAAGCCCCGTCGCAGGTTGGACGGCCTGGGCCTTGGGAGTCGCAGACCAGATCGATCCAGTACGCCGCCTTCAGATCACCGAGGATGGAACGTCCATCGAGAAACCGGCGGCCGCTCCAGAAACCGAACCGGAGAGCCAAAGGAGATGAGATGCCAGAAGACGAGAGGTTACAGGCGATCAAGCATCTCCTTTTCAATTATGTGCGGAGCCCCTCCTTGCGCCACATCCGGGATCCGCATGCAGTCATCGTGCTCGCGAACGAGGTCATGCGCGTCGTCAACGGCCGCAATTCAGTTTGGCTCAAATGGGATGGACATCGGGAGAAGCTCGTCAAATCAGCCGTAGGCTGCTGGATTCCATTCGACGATCTGCGCGATTTTCTGAACGGGATGCCTGGACCGGTCCTGACAACGACAGACGTCACCCAGCGCATGCGGGCCTTCGAAGATGAAGACTATTTCTCCTACCCGAAGGAAGAGCTGCAGCCGGGCTGCTTGGTGATTTATGAACGTGAGAAGGCCAAAGGAACCGAGCTGCCGGCCATTATCGGGCTCTTGCGAGATCATGTCGAACGCGAGGAAGAGCGCCTCAGGATCCAGCAAAAAGAACGCTATGAGCAATCCCGCGGGAAAGATCGGATCGCCCGGGAGCATCGGCTTCTGTCCGGCGCTGATTGTAAATGGACGCAGCGAGCGAAATCGCCAGACTGGCACTGCCGCACGAACGGACGGCTCTATCGACTCTCGCCGACAAAGGACAAGATGTGGAACCTCTACCGCGTAAGCACAGTCGACGGTCCAAGTGGTTCGCTGATCGGGAAATATCAGAGCCGACGTGATGCGTCGAAAGTGGTCGCCCAAGTAGCGTATCAGCCCGATCAGCTTTAGCTGGCTGCCACGCCCAGCCGGCTGTCTTCCTTTTCAGCGACAACGATCGAGCCTCGTTGCGCATCCCGAATCTTTCAGACGAAGGAGTCAGCCACTGCAAAGCTGGAAGCGCATGGATTTTGAGCATTTCGCGCTAATGCGGTAGAGTTGTTGGTGACCCAACGTGCTCAGACCATCCTCAGCGTGACCAGCTGTTGCCAAGGATGAAGATCACTTTAGATCATCGACTACCGACCCCAAACTCATACCCCATCGATCTCTTGTCTCAATAGAAAATCTTTTTGAATCAATGCGATATATTCGAAAACAATATTGGTGCACAATCATCCCAATACGTTAGTTGGTACGCCATGGGATGATGCAGACTTCGCAGGAAGGTCGACCTATAGTCTTGCTGTTTGAGAAAGGCGACAGCCTCGCCCTGTGAACGGTTCGACCATCTCCGCCTGAATGTTCTTCCAGAGCACCCAAGCGAAACGAGTACCAGGCTCTGGTCAAGGTTTTAGAAATTCGCTGGGATCTACGCCGAGCGCCTTTGACAGCTTACCGAGCATCGTCACAGATGCGCTGTACACGCCCGTCTCCAGCTGACTGACATAGCTCCGGTCGACTTTTGCTCGGAACGCGAGCTCCTCCTGCGTCCAGCCCTTTCCCGTTCGGAGGCGACGCAAATTCCGAGCAACAGTATCTCGCAAATCGTTCATTCGTGAACGAATGCGGCCTGTTGAGCATACCCATCAATTGAGTATACTCAACAAAGCCAGATGGCTCAACAGGCGGACGCGAATGCGCGCTCGATTGGAGGCTCCACCATGGGAAATCAGACCGTCGGAGAGAGCGATGCCGTCCAGAACGCGCAGGAGAGCTCAGCTGAAATCGCGTCGTCTGCGGCCGATGACCAAAGGTTGCTCACTTTGGAAGCGCAGTTGACGGCGCTCCTGGATGAACTTGCCAGGATGCAAAATGAACAAGCGGGATCCCATCGAGCTGAGGTCGAGGACATCCTGGCAAAGCTGTATCCCGTCGAACATGCACTCATGACAGTGCCTGCTCGTAGCATAGCCGGATTGGGCGTGAAGGCACGTCACACTGCCCACGTCGTGTCAGAGTACTGGGACAAGCCGATCGACCAAATCGATTGGCATGCCAAAGCGGTTCGCCTGCTCATCGAGGCGGTCTGTGAGGTGGCGGGCACCCCCGTCCCGGCCATCATGCTGCAGGACTGAACTTCTTTTTCTTCGCTGTGGCATCCAGCTTTACGGCTCGATCTGGGCAAACATTCCTCTCGCCTACTCCGTTAACATAACCATGGAGCATGATCAGCGCGGTCGATATTTGCGAGGTGTGCCCCGCCGAAGACGACGGGGCTCCTTACGCGTGCAACATCCTGGAGCACGACCGTGCGGACCCGTAATCGCAAATGGTCCTTGCCGGCGACTCCAGATAGAGCGATCTTGCGTCTCGCACGCGCACTTGCTCGGATAGCAGCGAGGGAAGATCATGAACGCGAGATCGCTTCCCGACGGGAAGAGGAAGACGGCAGCAATTTACGCTCGCTTCTCCACAGACCTGCAGAACGAACGATCGATTGAAGATCAAGTTTCGCTTTGTCAAAGCTACGCGGAGCGCGAAGGCCTCGAGGTCATCAATATTCACGAAGATCGAGCGCGGTCTGGCGGTTCTGTCATGGGACGCGACGGCCTTCTGCGGTTGCTTGATCAGGCAAGGGACAGATGTTTTGAAGTCGTGATCGTGGAGGCACTCGATCGCTTGTCACGCGACATGGAGGATCTCGCAGGCATCCACAAGCGCCTCTCGTTTCTCGGTATCGAGATCAGAGCCGTTCATGAGGGGGTCGTGAACACGGTGCTTGTCGGACTAAGGGGATTGGTTGGCCAGCTCTACCGTGAGGACAATGCACACAAGGTGCGACGCGGTCAGGCTGGCCGAGTTAGTCAAGGTCTCGCCGGCGGGGGCGTAACCTATGGCTATACGCCTGTAGCCGGCAAGAGCGGAGAGCGGGCGATAGTGGAGGCCGAAGCCAAGATCGTGCAGCGGATCTTCCAGAACTATGTCGACGGTCGAACGCCACGAGACATTGCACACGACCTGAACCGGGAAAACGTGCCGCCTCCGCGTGGGCGATCGTGGAATGCCTCGACTATTAACGGAAACCGCATGCGCTGCTCGGGCATCCTGCAGAATGAGCTCTATGTCGGGCGACTCGTCTGGAACAAGGTCCGTATGGTGAAGGATCCAGACACTGGCAAGCGCCTCTCTCGACCAAACCAAAAGAGCGATTGGCGGATTGTCGAGGTGCCACACCTTGCCATCGTGAGCGCCGACCTGTTTGAGGCGGCACAAAGACGCAAGGGCGAACGCAGTTCCACCCATCCGAGCTATCAGCGCCGTCCCCGCAGGATGCTGTCCGGCCTTCTGCGCTGCGCAGCCTGCGGGTCGGGCCTGTCAACGAATGGCCGCGACAAATCTGGGCGGGTTCGTGTTCGATGCTCGGCAGCGAAGGAAAGCGGCACCTGTTCTGACGCCAAGACTTTCTACCTCGACTTGATCGAGCGGGCGGTTCTTGGCGGTCTGCGTGCCGAAATGCGCTCGCCGAAGGTGATTGCGGAGTATGTGACGACTTACCTGGAGGAGAGGAAGCGGTTGGCAGCTTCAGCCAGCGCGAAAAGAGGGCGATTGGAACAGCAACTCGGGCAATTGAACCGCGAGATCGATCGGCTGGTTGACGCAATTGCCAAGGGGCATGGAGATCCTTCGATTCTCGGCCCGCGGTCCACGGCTTTGGATGCCGATCGGAAGCGGATCATGGCCGAATTGCAAAGGCAGCCACCCGCCCCGCAGTCGATCGTGCTCCACCCCGTCATTCTAAGGCGATACGAAGAGCAATTGATGCGGCTCGAAAGTGTGCTCGGCAAAGGTGTGAGCGCAGGTGACGAGGAGGCTGCCGAAGCAATCCGAGATCTCGTGGAGACGGTGACGGTGTCGAGAGATGACACACGCCCGGGCGGGGTCTGTGTCGAAATTGAAGGCCGTCTCAACTCGCTGATTGGCGGTGAGGCCTACCCAAGCAGAGTGAAGGGAGTGTGGGGAAAGGTGGTAGCGGGGGTCCGCTACATCGCTAGACCGCTAGACCCACGATTTGCCTGCTCTGTTCTCATATCGAAGGATGAGCCAACCCGCGAGTTGAGCAGGAAGATTCGTTGGAGGCCTCCTTTCTTCCGCAAATCCTCCCCAGCCAGCAATCCAACCAAGCAGGTCCAGATCAGGGGACACGCTGTCATTCGAGCGGCAGAGCATTGCCAACCCTCCGTCGCCTCCTCGATGCGCTCACATGGCATTGGCGACCGCGAGCAGCCGGAAATCCTCGACCGCCGCGCGGCGCTGGGTGGCGGCTTGGCGGCGGAAGAGCTCGATGTAGACGATCGAGCGAAGTTGGCTCAATCGTCGTCTTCATTGATCGACGCTTCTTCGGAAACCCGACGTTAGGGGGCGCGCGACCCGCAGGCCGTTTTTTGATCGAACGTCGGCCGTGACGTTTGGAAGTACCCCGCCCACACGCGCATTAATCACGAGCCCATGAGGTGTTGGTTCCACCATCGACGGTTAACTTTGCTCCCGTGAGATATGACGAGTCCTCGCTGACCAAGAATGCCAAGAGCGCAGCGACCTCTCCTAGCTCGCCGTAGCGGTTGAAGGCTGTGACCGCCCTCTGCAGGGTGGCCCAATATCCAGAGGCGGGATCGAGATCGGTGGCGATCGGTCCTGACTGTACGTTGTTCTCCGACTTCGCGCGACAGGCGTTGCGTGAACATGCGAATTGCCCCTTTGTTCGCGGAATTGGCAACAGGCCAAGCGTCATCATGCGTTCGCCAACACAGGAGCCGATTGAAATAATTCAGCCGCCATCGTTCATTTGCTTGAGTACGGCCTGCGTCGTGACGAAGACGCTGCGGATGTTGAGGTTGATTATCTGGTCGAACTCTTCCAGGGCGTCTCCTCGATGTCTTTGGTATCGCCGTGCCGGCATTGTTCACGAGCACATCGAGCTTACAGTACATGCCCACGGTCTGTTCCACCGCAGCGTGCACGGTCTTAGATCGGTCGCGTCGGCCTGGATCGTGATCGCTTGGCCGCCGGCACTTCCTATTGCCTTGACGACAGCCGCTGCGGCCGTAGTGTCCTCGCATAGGTGACGGCGACCCTGGCACCGTCAGCGGCCAGCCGCTTGGCGATGGCCGCACCGATGCGGCGCGAGGCACCCACGTCGGCGCTCTGGTGACGAACGGCTTGCTTTGCACCTGACTGGATCGTGACGACATCACTGCGCGAGCAGCGCAACCAATCCAACCGGAACAGACAGCTCAAGACCGCTACACTTTCCGGTGCCTGTCAGCCGTACGCTGGTCCATCCATCAAACGTTTTCTTCGAGAGCAGAATCCCGTTCAGCGGATCTGACCCGCATTCCTTTGCAAGTGCATTGCTAGCGGCAGACCAGTTGCTACCGGGGTCAAAGCGAATCTTCTGTGCAAGCTCCTGGCTCGCGCTCGATTTGCCGCCAGCGAGTAGCGCATAACCTCCGAGTGTGACAATGCTTAGTATTGTTAGGCCGAACAGCAGCCACTGGCGGGATCTAAACTTATTCCGAAGCGCGAGAAACTGCGCCAAATTCGTGATGCGCGCGATCATTCCATTTGCCGCCATCCATTCAGCGAAACCGGCGGCATAATCAGCCTCGCCAGGTTTGGAATTTTTTCCCTTCGTATGCGCATCTTGTCTAAATTTTATGAGCGCCTCAATCGTTTCAGTTTGCGGCGATAGAATATCCTTAGCGTTAGCGTTTATTTCCCTTGTGATCGGATTGTCCGCCTTCTCAAGTTCCATAAAATAGAAAACGTCAGACGTAAGCAGATTTAGCAAAACTGCGACTGCAAGGAGAATGGAAAGCAGTCCCACTACTCCAAGCCCGCAGGCCATGTAGAGCGGCCGCCCCTCAAGACCCGCGAGTCCGTTGATTGACGCACCCGCAATGACAGCAGCTCCGACAGCCGCAAGACTCGTCGCCAGCCATTTTATCGTGTCGCGGAGATTTGACTTGGCCGTGGCATAAGGGTCAGGCGCTGACGTATCACTCATACTCGCCCGCCAGTCATCTTAATCTGTGCAATCATCCAATCGGGATTGCCAAGATCGGCGAATGCCTTACTAACCTCCTCGACGCTGAGCGGCTCTTCCCCTTGAACATGAAACTCGAAGATCGTCGGCTTCTGATTGAGCCGATTTAGCTCATGTTGCTCCATGATCATTCTTAAGAGGTCACGATTCGACGGGACATGCACGATTGTTGTCTTTTGCTTGCGCTCCGCAATGATGGAGGCTGCTGGGCCCGGGTTCGGCCAAAGGATCGGAATCGGGGTGTCAGGCGCCTTCGGTGTCCCGGAAGCTGCCCCTATTATCATAGATTCGGTGCCGCAGCTGATGGTGATTGTGCCGTTCGGATTCGGTGTCACAGTAATTGTCATTACCGCCTCCTGTGAGACTCAGAACAGGACCAGTTTTAATCCACTTATTGATGAATAGGTGTGACAGAAAGTTCGCAACTCCGCTTACGCGGCGACGCAATAGACGACTGCGCGACATTCAATTGACTTGACGGTCCTCACTAAGACCGCCGTCGCAAAGCTGTTTTCGTCAAGATCCGGTCATCGCGTGTGGCTGCACAAGATCTTTTTTAGCATACAAGCTACTCCCAGATGCGAGGCCAGTCCAGTGCATGGATGATCCAGCGCCCGTGCTCCCGGATGTGCAAAGAACGTCATTCAGCATTCATGATAACAATAAGCGGAGGCGGTCGGCACGCGCCTGACTCCGAGATGAAAACGTCCCTGTCGAATGCTCGACAGGGACGCTCTCGTCTTTCAGGAGCCTCTCGTGACTAGGAAAGGAGGTTATCGATCGGTCAGCGGCTTCGCGTCAGGACCGAATGGATCTGCGAGACGACGGTGGCGCCTTCGCCGACGGCGGCTGCGACGCGCTTGGTCGAACCTGCCCTGACATCGCCGATCGCAAAGATGCCAGGCCTGCTCGTCTCGAGCGGCAATCTGTGCCCCGGTCCGGCTTGTTCGCCCGTCAGCACGAAGCCGCGGTCGTCGATGTCGACGCAGCCATTGATCCACTCCGAATTGGGATCGGCGCCGACGAAGAGGAACAGATGGCGCGCCTCCAGGGTGCGGGTCGTACCGCTGCCGTTGTCGCGCAGCGTCACGGCGGTCACGCCCGACGCGCGGTTACCGTGCAGGCCGACGACTTCCGGGCCAAGATGCAGCTCGACATTGGGAAGCGCGGAAATCCGGTCGATCAGATAGCGCGACATGGTCTGCGCAAGCGGCCGGCGAACCACGAGGTCAAGCCGCTCGACCCTGGGCGCAAGATAGGCGACCGCCTGCCCCGCTGAGTTGCCACCGCCGACCAGCGTGACCTTGGCACCCGCGCAGAGACGGGCCTCGATCGGCGACGCCCAGTACGAAACGCCGGCACCTTCGAACTCGCCCAATCCGGCAATGTCCGGCCGCCGATAGCGGGCTCCCGACGCGATCACGACGGTCTTCGCACGTGCCGTGCTTCCGCCGCCGAGCGCCAGCGTAAAGGCGGCATCCGCCCCATCCCCGTGACCGTGAAGCCGGTCGACCGTGAGCGGGATCGCGACTTCGGCACCGAACTTGACGGCTTGATTGAACGCGCGTCCGGCCAGGGCCTGACCTGAAATGCCCGTGGGGAAGCCGAGATAGTTCTCGATCCGCGCGGACGCACCCGCCTGGCCGCCGAAGGCGCGGGAATCGAGCACCAGGGCAGAGAGCCCTTCCGATGCGGCGTAGACCGCCGCCGCCAGTCCCGCCGGCCCGGCGCCGACGACGGCGACATCGTACACCGTCTGCGGGTCGAGCACCGGCAAAATGCCGAGACAGGACGCAGCGTCGGCATCGCTCGGTTTCGCCAGCAACGTGCCGTTGGGGCATATCATCAACGGCAGATCGTCGGCCGCGATACCGAGCCGTTGCACCAGTTCGGATCCCTCCGCCTCCGACGCATCGATCGTGGTAAACGGATAGCCGTTGCGCGCCAGAAAGCCGGCGAGGCGGACGATATCGGGCGCATCGCTGCGGCCGACCAGGACGGAGCCGGCACCACCGCCGTGCCCCTCCTCGATCAGCATGATGCGACGAAGAATGTACGCGCGCATGATGATCTCGCCGACCTCGGCCGAGGCAATGACGAGGGCGCGCAGATGCGGCGCATCGAATGGAACAGCCAGCGCCCCCTGTTCGCCTGCGACGACCGACATCAGCGTTGGACGGCCTGACAGGTGATTGGTCTCGCCGGTGAACTGGCCGCGATGATAGGTCGTTGCCAGCGACGACTTGCCCGCGGCGCCGCGCATGAGCGCATCGGCCGATCCCTCCAGCATCATCCAGGCCGGAATGTTGCGGGCACCGATGTCGTAGATCGTCTCATGGGCGTCGAACCGGCGCGCGTCCGCGCTTGCAAAGCGCTGGGCCAGGCTGATCTGCAACTCCGAAAGCGTCGGGAAGATCTGCTCGCGGCGAGCCTCACTGATAGCCATGATCGTCACTCACCGGTTCCATGCAGCCAACCCGGCCTCGTTCATGCCCGCGCGAGCTGCGGCACCCTTGCCAGGGTCAGCGCGAAGACGGCGAGCCCCAGCAATGTCAAACCGAAACCAGCCCATGCGCATGACAGCAGTCCGTGACCGGACGCGATCACCTGGCCCCCGGCCCATGCGCCGATCGCGTTGGACAAATTGAGCGCGGCGAGATTCATGGCGCCCATCAACGTGGGCGCTTCCGGCGCCAGGCGCGTGAGCCGGACCTGGATGGTCGGGATCGCGGTCATCATCGTGGCGCCCACCCCGAACAAGGCGGGCATGAGCACCCAGACATGGCTGCCCGCGATCGCCAGCACGGCGAGTACCACGAGAGCGCAACCGAAGCCGACGACAAGGCCACGCGCGGGATAGGCGTCGGCGAGTCGCCCGCCGATGAAGTTGCCGAAAGTCATGCCGAACCCGAACAGCGCCAGCGCGAACGGGATCCAGGCGCGATCGAGTGTGGCCTGGTCAGTCACCAGCGGACCGATGAAAGTGTAGACCGCGAAGATGCTGGCGACGCCGAGCGCTGCGACCAGCATGGTGCCCCACACGGCGGGCCGGCGCAGCGCGCCAAGCTCCTGCATCAAGGGACGGCCGCGCAGCGCCTGACTGACCGGCACCCACGCCCACAGCGCCAGCAGGGCAAGCAGCGCCACGCATGCGACGACGGCATAGGTCCGCCGCCAGCCGATCGCCTGACCCAGGAAGGTCGCCAGCGGCGAACCAATGATGGTTGCAATCGTCAGTCCGCCCATGACCTGCGCGAACGCCCTGCCGGACTGACCGGGACCGACGATGTAGGACGCGACCATGGCGCCCGCGCCGAAGTAGGCACCTTGCGGCAGTCCGCTCACGAAGCGCGCGAGCGCCAGAAGCGGCAGATTTGGGGCAATCGCCGACAGCGCGTTGCCGAGCACGAACAGCGCCATGAGGCAGAGCAGCAGCGTCCGCCGGTTGAGTCGCGCGGCCGTCAGCGTCACGAGAGGCGCTCCGACCACCACGCCCAACGCGTAAGCCGTGATTGCGTAGGTTGCGGACGGAATGTCGACGCCAAGCCCGTTCGAGAGCAACTGAAGGATTCCCATGCTCGCGAATTCGGACGTGCCGATACAGAAGCTTCCGAACGCGAGCGCAAACAGCGTCAGGCCGCGCCTGGGCTGCTGGGTTTCATCCGTGCAATGGTCCTCGACGGCTGCGCATTGCGCTCGGTAGGCGCTCTCGAGCATCACTGTCTCCACTCACAGAGAAGGTCAGATCGTGGCGATCATGGCGCGACGATCTCGCATTCGGTTCACATGTTGATGTCAGCGCGTCCGCACTGCAGAAGCTCTGGCGTACAACTATTCACGCCTTCGGAACCCGCCGCGTGGCTGTGTCACTTTGGACAAGGCTGTCCTGCTGCGCCCCAGAGGGCCACATCCTTGACGTGATCCTCGAACGTGCCCGGCGGCGTCGAGCGTCCCTCACCGGGCGCCCAGCCGCGCGGGATGAAGCCATTCTGCGAAGCGTCGTGGCGCAGATGTTCGAGCAGACCGACGGCGTCGCGGCCCCCGTTGCGCTTGGGATCCTTGAGTTGCGCGCAGATCTCGGCGCCTTTCTTGCCGAACCAGATGAACTCGACTGGCGCGAGCTGCCAGTCGATGCCCGCGTGCGGCGGCGCAGGCGCCGGATCATTCGGCATGGCCGAGGTCATGTGACAGGTCGAGCACGGCACCGCCTCGGCGCCGATGCGGCTTTCGCCGCCATGGATGTTCATGCCGTGCACGCGCGGCTTGGTTTCCCCCGCCGGCGTCCAGATCGGAATCGCCCTGGCATCGACATGACAATTGGCGCAGCGCGGATGAGTGATGACCGCTTCGATCCGCTTCCAGGCCTTCAGTCCTTCCGCGCGGCTGACGCTGCCGGGCGGCAGCGCGTCCTTGTTGGCCTCGTCTTTGGCGGCAACGATGCCAGTGAGCGCCGCAATAGCTGACGTGGCGGCGACGATCGCAATCAAAGAGCGTTTCATGGCCGGCCTCACACGAATTCGACGAACTTGTTGAAGGGCATTTCGCGGATTCGCTTGCCCGTGGCCGCGAAGATCGCGTTGGCGAGGGCGGGCGCGACAGGCGGCACCGGCGGCTCACCGAGGCCCCTCACCTTCGGATCGTTCTCAAGACCGCGCACGGTGATCACCGGACACTGGTACATCCGCATCGCTTCGTGATGATTGTAGTTGGTCTGCTGCACCCCGCCCTTGGCATAGGTCAGTTCGCAATTCATGGCGTGACCGAGCCCCCAGACGACGCCGCCCTGCACCTGGCTCTCGAAGTTGACGGGGTCGATGATCTTGCCGACGTCGACGGCGACGAAAACCTTGTCGACCCGGATGCCACGCGGCGTCGCCGTCACGTCAACGACTTCGGCGACCGGTGTTCCGAACGACTCGACAAAGGCGACGCCGCGTCCCCTGCCCTGGCCGAGCGGTCCCTTCCAGTCCGACATCTCCGCGACCGTCTCGAGCACCTTGCGATAGGTCGGCACGGCACACATCTCGATGCGAGCCTTCATCGGGTCGAGCCCCGCCGCATGAATCATCTCGTCGATGAAACTCTCGGTGAAGAAGCCGCCCGTGGATGCGCCGACCGAGCGCCAGGTCGTGCACGGCGACAGGTTGCGCGCCTCGAAGGTCGTCGCACGAAAATGCGGGATATCGTAGTAGACGTTCCACAGCCCGGCGGCGAGTTGCGGATCAGGATCCTTGGTCGGCATGCCCATGTGTTCGAGCAGTCCGTTATAGGGCATCGTGCCCGCGAGCTTCAGATCGGCCGAAATGATCCTTCCCTTGGCAACGCTGCCTTTGTGGCGGGCGATCGATATCTGGCGCGGAATGTCCTGACGGAAATCCTCCTCGCGCGAGAACACCAGCTTGATCGGCGTGCCGCGCATCTGGCTGGCGATCTCCGCCAGCACGCGGACGTTCTCGAACTCCAGACGATGCCCGAAGCTGCCACCCGTCCACTGGTTGTGAAACGTCACCTGCTCGGGCTTCAGACCGGCATTGGCAGCCGCGATAGCCTGCACCGCCTGTGGGCTCTGATGCCCGACCCAGATCTCCATGCCCACATCGGTTACGAGGGCGACGCCGTTGAGCGGCTCCAGCGGCTGATGACCGACATAAGGTGCGCGATACTCGGCCTCGACCCGCTTGCCTTGCTTGAGCCCGGCCTCGACATCGCCGACCCTGCGCCACTCCTTGCCGAGAAACTCCGGTTTGAAGGATCCCTCCAGCGTCTTCCAATGGTCGGCCTGTTCGGCAGGATAGGTCGACGGCGCCCATTCGCAATCGATCGTCTCGACCGCCTTCATGGCATACCAGCTGTTTGTCGCGACGGCAGCGACGCCGTTCTTCAAACGCATAATTTTCTTCACGCCCGGCATTGTCTGGGCCTTGGCGGCATCGAAGGATTTCAGCGGCTGCCCCTTGTTGGGGTTCAGTTTGACGGCGGCGTACAGCATGCCGTCCATCTTCATGTCGATGCCGAACTTCAATTCGCCCAGCACTTTCGAGCGGATGTCGAGCCGCATCATTGGTTTGCCGAGAATTCTCCACGTCGAGGGGTCGCGCGGCTTGGCGTCGAGCACCGGCGGAATGCGCGCAGCGTCCGCTGCAAGATCGACATAGGCGATCCGAGTGCCGTTCGGCAGCACCACATGGCCGGACTGGGTGCGGAGATCGGCCAGCGGCACGCCCGTGCGCTTGGCCGCCGCAAGCTTCAACGTCTCGCGCGCGACGGCGCCGGCCACCCGCAGCTTCTCATAGGTGTCGGGGATGGTGCTCGACCCACCCGTCATCTGCAGGCCGGACTTCCTAAGACCTTCGAGCGCGGCGGCGCGCGCCTCCTCGGCGGCAGGGCTCTGGTCCGCAGCCAGGAAAGGTGCGAGCTCCTCCTTGAAGCCCGTATTGAAATAGGCGGGGTGCGGTCCCGCGAACCGGGTCTCGAACTGACCGGGATCGAGGTCCATCTCCTCGGCGATCATCATCGGCTGCACCGAGCCGGTGCCCTGGCCGATGTCGGCATGCTGGGCAATCAGCGTGATCTTGCCGGCACTGATCTCGACCCATGGATTGAAGGTCACGGCATCGGGCGCGAGGCCCGCAGCCAGCGGATTGTCGCTGGCCGATTCAGCCGCCTGCAGGACCGCGCCGTAGCCGCCGAATGCAACACCGCCGGCCAGCGCCGCGGAACCGACGAGGAAGGACCGACGCGAAACACCTTGCGCGATATCCATGTTACTTCTCCGCCATCTTCTTTGCGGCCGCCGTGTGAATCGCGGCGCGAATACGAGGATAGGTGCCGCAGCGGCAAAGATTGCCGGACATGACCTGATCGATTTGTTCGTCGGTCGGCTTGGGGATCAGGTCCAGCAGCGAGATCGCCTGCATGATCTGCCCGGTCTGGCAGTAGCCGCATTGCGGCACCTGATGCTCGATCCATGCCTGCACCACCGGATGCTGATCGCGTCCGTCGACACCGTCGAGCGTGACGACCGACTTGCCAGCAAGATCGCCGATCCGCGACTGACAGGAGCGGACCGCCAAGCCATCGATGTGAACCGTGCACGCGCCGCACTGCGCGACGCCGCAGCCATATTTGGCACTTGTGATCCCAAGCTCATCCCTGAGCACCCAAAGCAAAGGCATGTCGGGAGTGACGTCGACCTGGCGCTTTGTTCCGTTGACCGTGAACTCGATCATGTCGATTGATGCTCCTCTCGCAGGGATTACGGCCGAAAGCGAAGGCGCCGGCCAGCTTGCGCATGGCGATCATCATCGCGCCCCGGATCAGACCGGTCGTGAGCTCAGCAAAGCTGAGACGTGCAATTTGCCGCAAAGCGGTGCGCCGGTATTGGCAAATCCTGCGGGATCATGAGCAATCCCTGCGCTGGTTCGGATCGCGGCGGCCGGGCTTCGCCTGCAACGAGCCGCAGCACAACTCGCGATATTGTCCCGGCGTCAAGCCGGTGGCCTTGCGAAAGACACGCGTGAAATTGGCTTGCGATCCGAAGCCGAAGTCGAGCGCGATCTGGACTAGCGGTGCGTCGTTGTGTGTCAGCTCATGCCGCGCCGCCTGGACTCGGCGATCGGTGACGTAGCGATGCGGCGACAGGCCGGTCGCCTCGCGAAACAGGCGCGAGAAATGGAACGGACTGAGACAGGCCTGGGCGGCAAGCTCGTCGAGCCGGATGTCGGTGCCGAGCGAAGCTTCGATGAAGTCGATCACGCGTTGCAGCCGGCGCGGACCGAGCGAAGGCGATCTCTCGGGCGGCCGCCAGCGATCGATCGTGTAGCAACCGATGAGATGGGCCGCGAGCGCGGTCTGGATGCCCTCGACGAACAGCGCGTCGGTCGGCTGGCGCGGCCGATACAACAAATCGCGCAGCGGGGAGCAGATCTGAAAGATCACGTGGTCGGCGAGGCCGTCGGCATAGACGATCTCGACCTTGTCCGGATCGACATCGAAATCGGCGAGCGCGCTGTGATCGAGAAGCGCGGGGGGAAGATAGAGATGCAGGCACTCCATCCGGTCCGACAGCTCGAGATGGCTCTCCTGCGTGCCGACCGGAACGAGATAGGTCATCCCCGGTCGGGCGAGACTGGTTTGTGTTTCGCCATTACCGGTGCGCGAGACGATGCCTCCGCCGGACAGCAGCAGCACGAGCTCGTTGCAGATTGGAACGGGCGTCTCCTGACGACCGGCCTCGAACTTGCGATGCTCGATGCCGAGGTGTTGCCAGTCCTTGGCTTCCGCGAGCTTCTCACTGTTCTGGTATTTCTCGTCCCCATGCGTGGGGAGCGGCATCGTGGCCTCCGCTCGGTCTGGGGTATCCGACGAACGCTGCCGGACGTCTGCATTGACTTGGCATTTGTTCGCGACAGCGCAGGCAAAGTCCAGCGGGCCCACGGTTAAAAGAGGTAAATCGCAGCAGGTACAGAGGCTTCCTGGAGGCTCATTCCTCTCGGACGATTGTTGAGGCTGCGCAGAAATCAGCAAGATCGGTCCACCATCGCGCAGAAATCGAAAAGATGTCCGCGCTCATCCGCCGTAAGGGAGGCTGAGCCAATCAGCCACGTCCACAGTCGCGATCGGAGGTCATCGTGTCTCTCAGCCAGTCCCTTTGCCGCATGCCGGCGTCGCCCGTAGTCTAAGGAGCGAGACCATGTCACTGAAGACTATCCTGCCGGGCAAACTGGGCTTCGGCGCCGCGCCGCTCGGCAACATGTTTCGCGACATTCCCGAAGACGAAGCGCTGGCGACGGTCAGCGCCGCATGGGACGGCGGCATCCGCTATTTCGACACGGCACCGTTCTACGGCGCAGGGCTCGCTGAACTGCGCCTTGGCGCAGCACTCGCCGGGCGGCCGCGGGCCGACTATGTGATCAGCACAAAGGTGGGCCGGCTGATCCTCGACGAGATCGAGGACGTGAACGCGCGTGACCTCGGCGAGAAGGGCGGCGTGTTCAAGCATGGACGTCCCAACAGGATCGTCAACGACTACTCCGCCGATGCGACGCTGCGCTCGATCGAGGACAGCCTGAAGCGGCTGGGCCTGGACCGCATCGACATCGTTTTCGTTCACGACGTTGCGCAGGACTTCTACGGCGACGAGTGGCTTGGCGTATTCGATACCGCGCGCAAGGGCGCGTTCAAGGTGCTCGACCGGTTGCGCGACGAGGGCGTGATCAAGGCCTGGGGCTTGGGCGTGAACCGAGTCGAGCCGATCGAACTGCTGCTCACGCTCGATGCGCCCCGCCCCAATGGCTGCCTGCTGGCGGGCCGCTACACGCTGCTCGACCATGCCCAGGCGTTGCAGCGGCTGATGCCGATGGTCGCCGAGCACGAGCTCGGACTCATTGTCGGCGGCCCCTATAGTTCCGGAGCGCTCGTCGGCGGTCCGAACTTCGAGTACGCGCCGGCGCCACCCGAGATCATCGAAAAGGTGGCACGCATCAAGGCTATCGCCGATCGCCATCGCATCAGCATGAAGGCGGCCGGCCTGCAGTTCGCGCTCGCTAATCCCGCCGTCGCCGCCGTCATTCCCGGAGCAAGCCGCCCCGACCGTATCGCGGCCGATCATGCCGCGCTCGCGGAAGTCATCCCGCCCGCGTTCTGGAGCGACTTGCGTGCGGCCTGCCTCATCCATCCAGATGCTCCGGTCCCGGAGACGGACTGACGAGCCTCAGAGCTGGCTGCATAGACATGCGGCCGGTCCCTGCTCTGTCTCGGCCGCAACACTGCCTGTTGACCTCAAGGAGATTGCAGATGACCGACGCTATGATCAATGCCGCCGATATCGAACGCCGAACCATGCTTCGCGCCGCCGGTGCTGCTGTGATGTCAGGACTTGCCGCGAGCAGCGTTGCGGGGGTCAGCACGCCGCCGCGCAGGGTGCGGGCGGTGCAGCGGGTGCGCGCAACGATGCTCCGCTGGGCGCACGGCTGCAGGGCATGCAGCATTTCGGACTGACCGTTCAGAACATGGAGCGCGCCTACGAGTTCTACACCCAGGTGCTCGGCGGCACGGAGGTTTTCCGCCACGGCGATTTCCAGGGCGACGGCGTGCAGAACACCCTGCTCGCCGATCAGGAGATCGAGGCGAACAGCCGGGGCGTCAATCCGCGGACGATCGGCGTTCCGGACCTGCGCAGCGGCGCCCAGCGGCTCGACGTCCGTTTCATCCAGTTCGACAATATGGTGCTGGAACTGTTGCAATATCGCGAGTCCGACCAGCCGATGGGCAGCGCCGTCAGCTTCGCCGAGCCCGTGCAGCACATGAGCCCTGCCTTTCCGCGCATGATGCACATCTGCTTCTACGTGCGCGACGAGGTCGACTTTAACAAGTTCATCGCCGACCTCGAGGCGGAATCCGCCAAGCGCGGCATGACGCAGGTCAGGGCCAACCGCACCGTGCGGGTGCGGACAGAGGCCGAGCGCAAGGCCGCGCCGCGCAGCGCCAACACCAACCGGGTGACCGAGGAGCCGTCGAACGGGTGGGAGCTGATCTATTGCAAGGGGCCGGAAGGCGAGCAGCTCGAATTCGTCAAGGCGCTCGGCCCGGTCAAGCAACGCTTCAGCGAGGCGCTCGCCAAGCGGCAGCAGACCATCACGCGCTGATCCGCCAGACGCGCCGGCAGCCACCTGACTGCTGGTGCCACCGACGGCTGATCGGCCCACACCGGCTCATCGCGGCCTCCCTCGCGAAAAGGACATTCCATGCCAAAATACTTGCACACTCAGCTATTCACCGCCCTCCTCTTCGCTGCATCGACGCTGACTGGCTCGGCTGCTTCCGCCGAGCAGACCTCGTCGCCGAGTTATGCGGCTATTCCAAACGGCGCCTATTCCGTGGTCGCGCAGGTGCGGGCAAAGCCGGGCAAGGAGGATGCGCTGAGGTCGGCCACCCTGCCCTTGATCGATCTGGTCCGAGCCGACCCGAAGAACCTCGTGTATTTCCTCCAGGAGGATCGTGCCAAGCCGGGACATTTCGTCTTTTACGAGGTGTTTGCCAGCCAGGCCGATTTCGACGCCCACAACGCCATGCCCTATGTGAAGGCGTGGTTCGCCAAGCTGCCGGAGCTTGCCGAGGGCGGCGTCGATGTCATGCGGATGACGATTCTCGGCGCGCCGCGGCCATGATCGAATTCCGGGCAAAGGGCGAAACGCAGCAAAGCAAGGCAGCCGCCCTCATCGCCTGAGGTTCCATTAGGCGAAACGGACGTCACGTCGAACCGGCCGACGGCCTCCAAGGGGGCCGCGACTGGCGCATAGCAGGCTCCATTGATAGATAGTCGAACGGAGGCCGCAAGCCTCGATCCAAGGTTCGACGTCAAAGGAGCTCATGCGTCAGAAGGTCGTGTATTCGTTCGGACCGTTCCGGATGTTTCCGGAGCGGCAATTGCTCACGCGTGACGGCGCGACCGTCAAATTGGGCGGGAGAGCTTTCGAACTTCTGCACCTCCTCGTCGAGCGCAGCAACGAACTGGTCTCCAAGGACGAGCTCATGGCCTATGCATGGCCTGCCACCTTCGTCCACGAGAGCAATCTCAAGGTCAACATGCACAGCCTGCGTCGCTCGCTCGGCGATACGCAGGAGCAATCGGCCTATATCGCGACCGTTGCCCGGCGGGGCTATCGTTTTGTGGCGCAGGTGCAGCGAACTGACGTTGCTGCCGCCGAGGTGGCTGCCGCCCCGGTCGCGGCACGCCCGAGCCGGCTGCCGGTGCTGGAGGACGTCATCGCCCGTGAGCGCGAGATCGCCCGCCTGATCGAACTGCTGCAGACCCATCCCGAGGTCACAGTGGTCGGACCCGCCGGTGTCGGCAAGACCACCGTAGCGATCTCCGCGGCGCGCAGCCTGGAGGACCACTATCCCGACGGCGTCTGTTTCGTCGATCTCGCCAGAATCGATGATCCCGCGCTACTGCCGTCGGCCTTCGTCGCAGCGCTCGGACTTCGCGGCGACATGGGCGATCCCCTCATCGCCGCCGTCGCCCATCTCAAGGACAGGGCAATGCTGGTGCTGCTCGACAATTGCGAGCACGTGCTGCCGGCCGTGGCCATCTTCGCGCGCAGCTTTTTGCGTCAGCCGGGGCGGTCCAGACTGCTGGCGACGAGCCGCGAGCCGCTGCGCGTCCCTGGCGAGCATGTGATGTGGCTCGATCCGCTCGCATTCCCAGCACACGACCTGTCCACGCTCGACGAGCTCCTGAAATTTCCCGCCGTAGAGCTGTTTGCGCGCAGAGCTTCGGAATGGACCGGCTATCAGATCATCGAAGCCGATCGCGACGCGGTCACCCAGATCTGCCGATCGGTGGACGGGCTTCCGCTTGCTATCGAACTGCTGGCGGGCGAG
The DNA here is from genome assembly GCF_051168495.1 of Bradyrhizobium oligotrophicum. GTDB lineage: Bacteria > Pseudomonadota > Alphaproteobacteria > Rhizobiales > Xanthobacteraceae > Bradyrhizobium > Bradyrhizobium oligotrophicum_A. The sequence continues at coordinate 728,611 of NZ_JBNPVB010000002.1, forward strand.
CTCGATGATCGTCCTGTGCAGGAGCTGGCCGCGCGGCTGAGCGATTATCTCGGTTTCCATGCCGACGATCCCACCAGAACGCCGGGCCGCCACGACACGCTGCTCGCGGCCATCGACTGGAGCTACGGCTTGCTGTCGCCGCACGAGGTCGAGGTGTTCCGCCTGATCTCGGCGTTCGCCGACGCCTTCGACCTGGAAGACGTGATCGCCATCGCGGCGCCACGAGGCCTGTCCCCCATCGACGTGACCATCGGCCTTGGCGGTCTCGTTCTCAAGTCGTTGCTGACAGCCCAAGTCGAGGGCGCCAATCTCCGCTACCGCCTGCTCGACAGCACGCGACGGTATGCCGCAAAGCGCCTGCAGGACGCTGGCCTGCAGGCGCAGGCGCGGCGCTGGCATGCCGAGCGCATCACGGCGCTGTTCGCGCAGTCGGAGACCGAATGGGGCTGGCGTGACAGCGATGATTGGACAAAGACCTATCGCGGCCGGCTTGCCGACGTGCAGGCGGCTTTGGCCTGGGCCTTCACGGACGGCGGCGATGCCGCGCTCGGCGTCCGCCTCACCATGTTGACGATCCCGCTGTGGTTTGAGACCTCGCTCATCTCGGACACGCAAGCGCGGGTGAAAGTGGCGCTCGACCATGCCGAGGCGCTGCAGATCGACGATCTCACCAAAGCGAAACTCACGATCCCGTATGCCTGGAGCATGATGTATGCGCGCCAGTTTCCGCCGGAGACCGAAGAATGCTGGCTGAAGGCCGTTGCCTATTCGCGCAAGGCCTGCGACCTCCGCTCGGAGCTGCTCGCCCTGCTTGGCCTCTCGGTCTATTTGATGGATGTCGGGCGCATCCACGCGGCGATCGGAGTGTACCGGTGCCGACGTCCAGACGGTTGTCGAGAAAATCCACCTTGCCCGCGCGGGACGGTTTCGTTTCGCCCGCCATGATGATCTGTACAGGATTGGGCGTATCGCGAGAGCTTGGTCGCTTGCCTTCGAACCAAAGCCTGCTGTTCCGCTGATAGATCGACTCATCCATGTCGAAATAGACGTGGATTGGATTCATCGATACGATCGAGGTGAGCAAGGTCGCACCGCTTTCGGACCCTTGCACCAGATTTCCGACGGTCACCAGATGACGGCTGATCCGGCCGGCAATCGGAGCCGTGACCTTGGTGAATTCGACGTCCAGTTCAGCGCGTTTCAGCGCACCTTCCGCCTGCAATGTCGCCGCCTCGGCCGCAGCCAGCGACTGCTTGCGCTGATCAACGATGTTTTCCGAGATGGCCTGTGTCCGGATCAAGGTCGTAGCGCGCTCGAGCTCGCGTTGCGCGAGTTCCACCTTCGCCTTGGCGTCGGCCAATTGACCTTGCGCCTGCTCGGCTGCGGCCTGATACTGGCGCGGATCAATTTCGTAGAGCAGGTCGCCGACGCTGACGATAGCGCCGTCCTTGAATGCCACTTTGGTCACAAAACCGGTCACACGGGCGCGGATCTGCACCTGTTCCACTGCGTCGAAGCGGCCCGTAAATTCGTCCCAATCCGTGACCATCCGTTTCGTCGGCTGAGCCACCGTCACCGGCGGGGGTGGAGGTGCCGCCGCCTGCTCAGGTGGTTTGTCGCAGCTAGCAAGCAACACGAAGGCGGTGCCTACTACGAAGAATAAGGTGCCCCTGAGCAATGGACGAAGGCCGCTGCTACTCGCGATAGTCACTTTCCCTGGTGAACCACCCAACAGCTGCCCCTCCACGTCGTCATTGCAAGCATATCGCTACAATCAGCTCCACGGTAGCCCTTTTCAATGCAGCGACAGCGCTGCTGAAATCGGAACTCGCTTCGCGAGCTCGATCCAGCAAGGCCGTCGCCCAGAGATCGTTTCATTCGCTTGACGGTTTAGCTGCGTGTACCCGCAAACCAGGACCCGCAGCAGAAGTCGCTGCGGGTCGCACCGAAATGTATCGTATTCCGCCTCGATTATCGGTCGGCGGACTCGATGAACGCGGCGACCTCCCGCGGATGAGACAGCATCACTGCATGGCTGCTGCTGATCTCTTCCACACGCGCACCGCTTCGCTTGGCCATCTTTCTTTGCGAGCTCGGGGTTATCATGCGGTCGTTCGACGGGATCAGGAAGACGCTTGGCTTCGTCTTCCAGCCCACCTTCGTGACCTTCGCTTCAACGGCCTGCAGTCCCCAGGGCACTTGGGCGACCGCCATGAACTCGGTGAGCGCCACGGGGGAATCCGCCGCAAAGGACGTCGGAAACTTCGCGGGATCGACCAGGAGATAGCCGTTCTCCGGAGGCAGCAGGGGCGCCTTCGCCTCGCCGGGCTCTGCTGGCCATGCATTGAGCGATGCGGCAGATTCGCCAGTGTCCGGCGCAAAAGCCGCGAGGTAAGCCAAGCTCTTGACCTTCGGGTTCTCGCCAGCCTGCGTGATCACCATGCCGCCATAGGAGTGGCCGACCAGCACGACGGGATATTTGGCTGCTGCGATCACAGTTTCTGTCGCGGCGACGTCGCCTTCGAGGGTGATGGTCGGATTTTGCACCACCAACACCTCGTAGCCGTCCTTCTTGAGAAGATCGTATACCGCTTGCCAGCCGGAGCCATCGACGAACGCTCCGTGGACGAGGACGACGGATGTCGTTTTCTGCTGCTGAGCTCCCGAGGAGGTCGACGTCATGGCAAGCGCGGAGAGCGCCAGCAAAGGTGCCAGGTACTTCATCTGAATTCCTTTCGTGTTGTGGCCGGCATGACCAGTCAGCCAGCTTCGGCTTCGTGCGAACGTCTTGCATCAGTGGCGGTCGCTAATTCGGTCGAGAAAGTCGTTGATGAACGGCGCCATCACGTCGAGTTGGTCCTCGAGTGCGAAGTGGCCGCTGTCGAGGATGTGCAGATCGGCTACCGGCAAATCGCGCAGATACGCGTGCGCACCTGCTTCGGCGAAGACCTTGTCGTTCTTGCCCCAGAGGATCAGAGTGGGCGGCTGACGTTCGCGAAAAAACGCCTGGAAGGCAGGGTAAAGCGGGACGTTCGTCGCGTGGTCGTACAGCAGGTCAAGCTGAATATCCTTGTTGCCTGGACGATCCAGCAGTGCCTGGTCGTGGACCCAGTTGTCGGGACTGATGCGCGTCAGATCGCGCACGCCATCGGTGTACAGGAACTTCGTCGACTGGAGCGAGACGAGGAATGAAAGCGCATTTCTTCGTTCTTCCGTTGATTCTTTCCAATATGCCTTGATCGGCTCCCAGGCCTCTCCCAATCCCTCCTCATAGGCATTGCCGTTCTGGATGATGAGGCCAGTGACCCGCTCCGGATGCTTGAGGGCGAGGCGAAAGCCGACCGGGGCGCCGTAATCCATGACGAACATGGCGTAGTGTCTTGCGCCAAGTTTATCGAGCAACACGTCGATCATCTCGGCATAGTTCGCGAACGAATAGGAAAACCGGCTACGGTCGGGCGCGTCGCTCTGCCCGAAGCCCGGATAATCCGGCGCAATGACATGGTAAGCGTGAGCCAGCTTCGGGATCAAATTGCGGAACATATGGGATGACGTCGGAAACCCGTGCAGAAGGAGAACGACGGGACCGTCGCTTGGCCCAGCTTCCCGGTAGAACATGTTCACGCCGTTGACGACGGCCGCGCGGTAATGGATCGTCGAGGCGCCCTGGCCGCAGGTCGCAGCTGGCAAAGTACAGCCATGAGCGGGCGCCCCCGCGGACTCTCCGAACGATGGAGATACACCTCCAATCATCAGGGCGATGACAGTCGCGAAACAAAGACGCATGGCAGCTCCGTCGGCTGTACAACTGATTCATTCCGCGATAGTTAGATATGATCGGCATCACTTCGCGATCATCTTACGTCCACGACTTCTGCCAAGACTGCCGTACGTTCGGCCAGTGGGGGGACCTTGGCCAAGTAGGCCTGATAATGCTGCGAAGCGCGATGCGCTTCGACTGCGGCGCCATCCCGATAGAGCTCGTCAAGGACGTAACGATGATCGTCCACACTGTCGCGCCAGATGTCCCAACGCAGATTGCCGGGCTCTGCCCTGCAATGTGGTGCCATACTGACAAGCAATTCTCTAAGCTCGAGGCTCTTGCCGGGGTGGGCAACCAGAATGGCAGTAATCTTTGACGGCATTGTTCAACCGACTTTCTTTTTGATTGCGCCCCTCCGATGCGGACAGGTTAAGCTTGGCTACTTCTGAGCGCCGCCAGCAGCTCCTTCGCCAGGGGCCCGGCCGATGCAGGATTTTGCCCGGTGATCAGGCGTCCATCGACGACGACGTGCGGTTGCCAGTTTTCCACAGACGTATATTCAGCGCCCTCCGCCCGCAGAGCATCTTCAAGCTCGTACGGAACATCTTCACGTGCGTAATCGTACTCTTCCTTCTTCGAGAACGATGTCAGCTTCCGTCCCTGCACGAACGGCTTGCCGTCCCCGAGGTCGACTCCGAGAAGCGCGCACGGACCGTGGCAAACGGCGGTCACCAATTTTCCCGTGCTCCACGCCCGCGCGACTACATCCTGAACGATATGGTTTCGCTGGATATCGACCATCGGTCCAAGACCGCCTGGTACGAGGATGGCATCAAAGTCCGCAGCGTCCACCTCGGCCAGCTTCCGGCTGCGATTGAGGCGGCGAAACGCCTTGCTTTCCAAGAAGGCCTTCTGCGCAGGATCTTGCTCGTCATAGGCATCGTAAGGCGTCCATCCGCCTCTTAGGGAAGCGAACTCGACCGCGATGCCTGCCTTGTCAAGAACATCGAACGGATGCGCAACCTCAGCGAAAAAGAAGCCCGTCTTGCGATTCTGCGGGCCGATCACTGCTGCGTTGCTGACAATAAACAGGACGTGTTGGGTCATAATGAGCTTCCTGGAGTGCTGCGCAACGACAGTATCGCCGGTCGCCAGAGCCGTATTTGCAAATCCTGCGGAATCATATGCAATAACTGCGGTCACTCGGATCGGACCCGCGGGCATTTGCTTCGATCTGGCCGCAGCATAATTCTCGATGGTGCCCAGGAGCGAGGTTTGCAGCCTTGCGGAAGACGCGCGTGACGTTTGCTTGCGAGCCAAAGCCGAATTCAGGGCGACTTTTACCAAGGAGATCCGGTCGCGCGCGAGTCCGTGCCGCGCAGCCTGAACGCGCCGATCCGTTACGTATCGGTGCGGTCACAATCCGGTCGCTTCGCGAAACAGCCGGCAGAAATGATAGGGGCTGAGACAGCCCTGAGCTGCAGATCGTCGAGTCTGAATTCGTCTCCCAGAGACGTCTCGATATGGTCGAGCACGCGCAGCAGCCGCCTTGGATCGAGCGACGGAGGCCTGTCGGGCGAACGCCAGCAATCGATCGTATAGTTGCCCAGACGATGTGCCGCGAGCGCGACTTGCAATCCGTCCACGAACAGCGCGTCAGTCGACTAACGCGGACGATAGAGCAGATGCCGAAGCGGCGAGCAGATATGGAAGAGCACCCGATTGGTCAGACCCTGAGCGTAGGCACTCTCGATCGTGGCCGGATCGATGTTGGAATCCGCCAGCGTGCTCGGGTCGAGGAGCGTCGGTGGGAGGTAGAGATGAAGACACTCATTCGGTCCGAGAGCTCGAGATGACTTTCCTGCGCCCCGACTGGAACGAGATAGCTCATGCCGGGACCCGCCAGGTTCTTCCGGATTTCACCGTTGCCGGTGCGACATAACATCACGCCGCCAGACAGCAACATCATCAGCTCGGTGCAGAGCGCAACCGGCATCTTCTCGCATCCAGCTTCAAACTTGCGATGTTCTATGCTCAGCCCTGCCAGTCGTTGCCAGCTGCGCGTTTCTTGCTGTTCTGGTACTTCTGATCTCCATGCGTCACGAGCCATCACGAATCCCGCAAGTTGCGGTTATTTCCGGCCTCAAGAGAGCGATCATTCCGCCCGGTGAATGAATGCAGCCCGGGCCGCTGCCCCGCTGACACTCAAATTCTCACAAGGAGCGACAGCCAAGTCCAGACGTGGCGCGGTTAAAAGTGGTTAAAGGCGAGCAACAGATTGCACTCGCGCTCTCACCGCAGATGAGTAAGATGCGGTCATGGTCGCGCAGGAACTAGAGACATCCCAACTCATCACGCGCGCTAACGGGCTTGGCAAACGGCAATTTCGAAGGTCCAGAGCCAGCGATGACGCGCTTACGTTTTCATTCGCCGCCAAGATGGCGGATCTGCAGTTCGCGCAGGCGAACAAGGTAGTGGCAACGGTCATTTCCGGAGCGATCGGCCCAGTCATTCCCGAGGATCACGGGCGGCGCTTGAGGAAGCCAACCCCGGCGACTGCTGCGCTCGCGCCATCGGGCCGATAAGCACGGCCCCTCGACGCATGCCCAAAAAGTAGCCAGACCGACCTCGGACGAGAGGTGTTGCGCTGCACTCATGCAGTTGCAAATGGTTCTCTTTAACAACTTTGCAGATGATGATACTACCAGTGTATCTCGTCGACCGATTGGCTTTGCTCAATGCGGACCGCCACAAAGAAACGGGGCGCACCCCGACAGGAGCTGACGTTCAGCTTCGGTCCTTTTCGACTGGTCCCCGGCCGTCAGCTGCTTCTGCTGGACGAGCGCCCCGTCAAACTCGGCGGGCGCGCCTTCGAGCTGTTGCGGCTGCTGGTGCAGCGCCGTGGCGAGCTCGTCAGCAAGAACGAACTGACGGCCGCCGCTTGGCCTGGCACATTCGTCCATGACAGCAATCTCAAGGTCAATATGTGGAGCTTGCGGCGCTCGCTGGGAGACACCCAGATCGAGCCCATCTACATCGCAACCGTCGCACGGCGCGGCTACAAATTCATCGCCGATGTCCGGGTCGGGATCGGCAATATCGAGGAGGAGCCTACGCCGGCCGATCCGCCCCCGCTTTTGCAGCCGCCATTGCCGCGCGGCATCGTAGGCCGGAAAGCCGATATCACCGCCGTCGCCGATCTACTCGCCGAGGACAGACACGTAACCCTGGCTGGCGCTGGAGGGATTGGAAAGACAACCGTCGCCTTAGCCGTCGCTCAGGCGTACGCTTCAAGATATCGCGACGGCGTCTGCTTCGTCGATCTCGCGACAATCTCCGATCCAACCCTGTTCGGCGCGGCGCTGGTAACGGCGCTCGGTATCCGAGGCAATACCGACATTGGTCTGGCTGCTGTCCTCGACTTTCTGAGGCCCCGGCAAATGCTGCTCATTCTCGACAATTGCGAGCATGTGCTGCCTGCTGCCACGATCTTTGCCAGCAAGTTCATGACGGACACATCGTCATCAAGGCTGCTTGCCACGAGCCGCGAACCGCTCGGCACCACCATCGAGCATGTCGTTCGGCTCGGCTCTCTCTCATTTCCGAGCTTCGGTCTTGGACTGTCGGTCGATCAGGCTGTCAGATTCTCGGCGGTGGAGTTGTTCGTCCGACGCGCCACCGAATGGTCGGACTACGAGCTCGTCGACAAAGATTGCGACGCAATAGCTGCGATCTGCCACTCGTTGGACGGACTTCCATTGGCCATCGAATTGGCTGCAGCCCAAATCGGCAGGTTCACTCCGCGGGAGCTATTGGCCAATCTCGATCAGAAGCTCGGTTTTACCGCGGCAAGCATCGCCGTCTCGTTGCCGCGCCATGAAACGCTGATGGCAACCATTGACTGGAGCTACCGGCTGCTCTCGCAGAAGGAAGCCAGACTCTTCGCCGTACTGTCCGTGTTCAGTGACGGGTTCGAGCACGATGATGCGGTCTTCGTGGCAGAAGCGGCGGGGCTCACGCCAATCGACGTTGTGACCGCACTCGGGAGTCTCGTCGCCAAATCACTGTTGAGCGCGCAGGCCCGCGGCGCAAGCCTGCGCTACCGGCTGCTCGACAGTACCCGCAGCTACGCTGCCGAGCGGTGTCGGGCCGATCCGGCGTGCGGCTCGGCGATGCGCCGTCATGCGGAACGTATGATAGCGCTGTTCGAGCAGTCCGAGGAGGAGTGGAATTGGCGCGAGCCGGCCGATTGGACCGAGCGCTACCTCGGCCGCATTGCCGATCTGAGAAGCGCATTATCGTGGTCGTTCGGCGAGCAAGGCGATCCCATGCTCGGCATCAGGCTTGCGGTTGCGGCTATCACTCTCTGGTCGGAAACCTCCATCCTGTCAGAGGCGCAGGCGCGGCTGGAGGTCGCACTCGCCTTGGCCAAACGCGTCCCATGCGACGATCTCTCAAAAGCAAAGCTTGCCTGTGCCCTCGGCTGGAGCCTGTTCTACGCCCGCAAGAGCTCGAACGAGAACGAGGTCGCTTGGCTTGATGCCATCGCATTCGCGACAAGCGCCGGCAACGTCGATTATCAGCAGCGCGCGCTGGTGGGTTTCGCGTTCTACCTGCTCCAGATCGGAGAAATCGCACGTGCCATAACCTATCTTGAGCAGGCCACCTCGCTGGCCGGCCGCGACCGCGATTCGACGGCCACATCAGAGGCCGACAGGGCCTTGGCCTGGGCCAACGCCTTCGCAGGCGAATTGGGCAAAAGCCGCCCAGTTCTCGATCGTCTTGCGTCAACCCATTCGCTGGCCGAGGGGCGTTCGCGCAAGGATGCAAATGAGGTCTACCGCTTCATCACCGTCCGCTTCAACCTGCCCTTCGTCGCGTGGATGCAGGGGCAGGCCGACTACGCCGCCAAGCTGGCCCGCGACGCCGTCGATGCTGCAGACCGCGGGGGCCATTGGGTGTCGCAGTCGAACGCACTTGGGCTGGCCGCTCTTCCCATCTCGCTTGAAACTGGCGATCTTGACGCGCTCGCGTTCTTCACGGAACGTTTGCGTCGTAACCTTGAACGAGAGCGCATCTCTCGCTGGGTTTCAGTCGAGCGCTATTTCTCCGCCTGCCTGCGCAATCTGCGCGGCGATCGGCGGGCGGTGGAGGATATTCGGGATGCGATCGACGAACTGATAGAATGCCGCTTCTTGATGCGGATCGGCAGCTATCTGGCTTTCCTCGCTCGCGCCTACCTGCGGCAGGGACGGGTGGCGGACGCGCGAGACGCCATTACGCGAGCGATCGATTATCAGGAACGGCAAGGCGAACGCTGGTGCCGTGCGGAACTCCTGCGTGTCAATGCATCGATCCTTCTTCAAACGGGCGAAACTGTCCGCGCTGAAAAGCTGTTCAAGCAGGCGCTTGCCGACGCCCGCGCGATCGGCGCATTGACTTTCGCGCTTCGGACCGCCACTGACCTCGCGGCTCATTGGGCGGCGACAGGCCGCGAAAACAGCGCAGTCCAATTGCTCGCTCCGATTTTAGGGGAGTTTACTGAAGGGTTTGGTACGCAAGACCTCGTCCGTGCCTCCAGGTTGTTGGCGGAAATAGAGGAGAGAACCAGCGGCGGGGCCTCACAATAAACAAGTCCGACATGGAGAGCTGCTCTAAGCTGGCAAGGTCTTGATTAGACGGGCTACGGACTCTCCTAAATTTTGTCGACTCCTGGAAGATGGCATTGCCTCATGCATCCCCTGCCCGCCCTTCAGCTCATCCGCCAGAGCTATGCCCCTTTAACCCTTAATCAATTTGCGATCTCAAAGTAGGGCTTCTTGTACCGCTTGATAGACCGTGCGTACGGTGGGTTGGAAACCGAGGCCACGCGCCAGCGACGCATCGATGTGCAGATGCCAGGGGTTCTCCATCGGCTTCGCTGAAGCCTCCATCCTTGCACCGACGAGACCGACCAACTCGTAAATTGTGGTGGGCGCTTCGTCGGCGATGTTGACGATGCGGCCATCGAATACACCTGCGAGTGCCAGTTTCATGGCAGTTGCGATGTCGCGGTGGTGGATCGTGCTCATGCGGTTGGCGGGATGGAATCCGAACGCCGACATATGCTTGGGAAGCATCTCCAGGTGGCCATCACCGTCACCATACACAAACGGGAACCGTACAATCGCCCAGTTCAGCCCGCTGTCGCGGAGCAGCGCCTCGGCGGCGACCTTACTCGCCGGGTAGGCAAGCTCCGGATCAACTCTGTCGCTCTCTCGGCTGGGCTGCGGACTATTCTTGTTATAGACGTTGGAGGTACTCGCCATGATGAAGCGCGCATGTGGCGCATGGGTCTGCGCCGCGGCGATAAGGCTGCGTGTACCGTCCAGATTGCTACGCCAAATCAGGTCGTCGTCTTGCGTGCGAAACACTGCTGCAAGGTGGATGATTGCTGAGACGCCGGTGGTGGCCTCCGCCAGCGATTCGGGCTCAAGGAGGTCTCCTCTAACGGATGTCGCGCCAGCTGGGCCGTACTTGCCACGACGAACCAAGACCCGACAATCCTCGCCCACTGCGATGAGGCGCGGCAGCAGGCGCTCGCCTACCAAGCCGGTTGCTCCGGTTACCAGAACTGTCATGATTTCTATGCTTTCATTCGTTGATTGAGGCGCTCGGTCGCGGCTTTCAGCACGCGCGCGGTCGTTGCAAGGTCAGCCTCAGAGAAACCGCCAAATGCCGCCTCATGGATAAAGCCCAGATCGGGCAGCTTTCCCCACAGCCTTCTTCCCGACGGGGTCAGGCGCAGCAGTTTCTGGCGTTGATCGACATCGTCAGTGACCTGCTCAACCAACCCCTTGCGGACGAGCGTCGCGACAATGATACTCAGCGTCGCTCGTTCAATTTCAAGCAAGCGCACCAGTTCGCGCTGCATCGTCGGCCCTACTTGGGCCAACTGATGCAGGACATACCATTGAGTAGCGCCGATCCCATGCGGCCGCAGCGCATCTTCCATCATCGCTCGCCCAGCGAAATAGCAGCGCTTTGCCCACGCCCCAACCGAAAGAAGCCCCTGATCGTTGCTTTTGTTAGCCATCTAACATATAATGTCAGCTAGCTAACTTGATGTCAAGAGTGGTTCTTTGAGGGATCGAAGAAATACAAAATGTCAAGCAAGGGTGCTTCAGCCAGAACGCAAGCGCCTCGCTTCAATCTTGCGCTGTCGGCCGTATCACTATGCTGCCAACATCGACTTCGAACGGCTGCTCAAGCGCAAAGAAAATGCCCCGGGCGACGGCATCGGGAGAGATCGCGATATTTCCTAAGCGCTTCCCGATGGCCTCCTTGACCGCTTGGTCTGTAATCGACTCTCCGAAGTTGGTGGCGACCATTCCCGGTGATAGCTCTGTGACACGAAGGTTCGGTCCTGCCTCCTGTCTCAATGCCTCCGTGACCGTACGGACTGCATTCTTGGTCGCAGCGTAGACACCCATTGTCGGCAATATCTTGAGTCCCGCCGTGGAGACGACGTTGATGATGTGACCGCTTCCCTGGCGCAAAAATATGGGCAGCGCGGCCGCGATCCCATACAGTGTGCCACGAAGATTGACGTCGATCATGGCGTCCCAGTCCTCGACCCGCAGTGCGTCGAAACGTGAGATCGGTCCGATGCCAGCGTTGTTGATCATGGCATCGAGCTTGCCGCCGCATTTGACCGCAAATGCGACGAGCGCTTCCAGATCTTGACGAAGGCGCACATCCGTCCTCTGAAACCCGGCCTTGCCGCCTGCAGCTATGATCTCCTCCGTGATCGCTCCGAGCGCCTTCTCGTTACGGGCGCCCAACACGACGAAAGCGCCATGTCCCGCCAGCAGTTTAGCGGTGGCGCATCCAATGCCGCTGCTCGCCCCCGTGATCACAACGACTTTGCCTTCGACGCTCATTGCCCATCTCCATTGCGGGTCCTTGCCAGAACGATAGCTAAGCGGAACAAGGTGCTCTATGCTTCGCAGGCTATGAAGTTGTCGCAATCGTCCAAATTGATGCCCGACCCACTATCGAATGTTCTCGATGCCCTTGGGGCGAGGGTGACGCGGCGCACCCGCATGGAGGCCGCGGGAGACTGGGCTCTCGCGTTTCCCGCGATGGATCGGCTCAAGTTCGTCGCGGTGCTGCGCGGCACAGGCTGGATGCTACTGCCCTCGCGCCAGCCGCAGTGCCTGCATGCGGGCGACGTCTGTCTGCTCGGACGCACCCCTTACGTCGTGGCCAGCGATCCGACACAAACGCCGATCGATGGAGAGGCTTTTTATGGAGCTCCAGGCTGCGATGTGACGCGCTTCGGCGGCGATCACACAATAGGGATCGGAGGAACAGTCACGTTTGCCGCTGACAATGCAGACTTCTTGCTCGACATGCTCCCGGACTTTCTGCTCGTCTCCCGCGTCACACCTGCGTCGAGCGCAATAGCAACGATCCTCGGCCTGATGAACGACGAGCTCCAGAGAGACAGAATTGGGGGAGAGGTCGTCAGTGCACGGCTGGCCGACCTGTTGTTGGTAGAAGCGATCCGCGCTTATGCGAGCCAGTCCGAGCAAGCCGGTGTTGGATGGTTTGGCGCGCTTTCAGATCCCCGGCTCGGTCGGGTTCTTCGTGCGATCCATCAAGATGTCTCACGGCGTTGGACCGTGGAAGGACTTGCCAACGTCGCGGGTATGTCGCGCGCAGCCTTTTCCGC
>NZ_JBNPVB010000003.1:0-564201 GCF_051168495.1 Bradyrhizobium oligotrophicum
ATAATTCCGAGTTATGTGCCGTCTCAGAGACGCGATCGCCGGGATCGCGTCCCTGCCATTAACCAACCCGGCCGGTACAACCCTACGGCGCTGACGTCGTCTCGAACCGGGAAGTACGGTGCGAGGGTTGGAGGGATGTCATGCGCGTCAGCAATGCGGTGGAGGAATTTCTGCGATACTGCGCCGTCGAAAGACAGCTCTCCCCGCATACGATCGAGGCGTACACGGCAGACCTCGAGGAGTTCAGCCGGTTCCTGCGAGAAGATCCGCTGGTCTGTTCAATCAACGAAGACACGCTCGCGGGATATCTCGTCGATCTGCTCGAGCGCAGGAAGCTCGCGCTCGGAACGGTTCGGCGCCGGTTTGCATGTCTGCGGGCGTTCACGAGGCGGTTGGCCAAGGCTGGACGCCTTACTGATCCCTTTGCGAAATGGCAGCTCCAGCTTCCAAAGCGTAAGAGGCTCCCGCGATCCCTGTCCCGGCCCGAGGTGTCGATGCTTCTGGCGAGCTTTCCCCTCCCCAAGTCAGGAAGCGCCAAGGCCTCCCACACGTTTGTCGCAGCACGATTGATGATCGCGACGGGAATTCGGGTTGGCGAGCTGTGCCGAATATCGGTTCAGGACGTGGTGGCCGATGGCGGTGCTATCCGCATCTACGGAAAGGGCGCGCGGGAGCGGATGGTCTACATATCGGACCTCCCGCTTCGCGCCGATCTCCTTGCGCTCTTGGCATGGCATCGCGAGAACGGACGTGTCGCCGGAAATCTGTTTCTCAACCGCCGAGGTGCGGCCCTGAGACCTCAATCGATGCGGCTCGTGCTGCGCCGTCAATACGAGCAGAAGAACGGGCGCCGGGTTACACCGCATATGCTCAGGCACACTGCTGCAACGCTCTTGATGGAGCGCGGCGTGGACATCCGGTTCGTTCAACGGCTGCTCGGTCATTCGAGTATCGCGACCACCGAGATTTATACCCATGTATCGGACGAAGCACTGAGGTCCACGCTCGAGCGAGCAGACGTGCTCGGATGTCTCGCTGCTTGAGCGTCCATATCCAAAGACGACAGCGCCTTGACGCTACTTCGCCGGGCTCACACGGACGTGCGCGACGGCGACGTCGTCAGCATGGAGCCTGGTCCAGCCCGGCATCCGGTCCAGGAGCTGCACGGCGGGTTGCTCCGGCGTAAGGAGCGTGCCGTCGATCTGGAATGCGTCGAGCAGGCCTGCGACCTCATCGCGACTGCGGCCTTCGGCCGCGCGGAGATATTTCATCATGAAGTGCTGGCCGTAGAGCTCGGCGCGGCTATCGATGAAGGTCGGGACATCGTTGGCGATCAGGAAGCCGCCGAATTGATAGTCGTTGTAGATGCGCGTGGCCCGGTGCTGCCGCAGCGCGTCGAGCGCCGCCGCCGGCGCCTGTGTCCTGTCGGGGACGAAATCACGATGCGCCCCGTAGGCCACGGACAGGGCCAGCGCGCCGCCGATGACGGCGAGCGCCGCCGGCATCGAGACGAGCCACGAAGCTGCGGGCTCGGCCCGCTCGGCCTGATAGCTGGGAGCAGCAGCCCGGTCCCTGAACGGCCCCGCGATCGCCAACGGGGCCAGAAACGCGAACACCTCGACGCATCGGACATGCGACAAGGCCATGTGCGTCACCAGCAACAGCAGAGCGATGCGCGGCAGCGACAGCACGACACCACGAGACAGGGCCAGTCCGATCAGGCCGAGCAACGCGACCTCGAACGCGCCAATGCTGCTGAAGTCGGCCGGCCGCCATTCGGACACCATCGACAGGACCGGTCCGAGGCTCAGGATGTTCGCGGCGGCAATCAGCGTGTTGTGGAGATAGGGCGTGCAGCAGCTTGCGAGCAGCGCGGCAATCGCGAACAGGCTCCATTGTTTCGCGACGGCGATGCGCTGCCCGTCCCCGCTCTGCCAGAGCGCCTCCAAAGCGATCGGCGCAATCAGGGCGAGGCCCAGCACGAAGCCGCCGTGCAGGTTGGCCCAGAGCACCATCAGCGGCAGCAGGACCCAAGGCGGCGGCGAGCGCTGGTCGACGGCCCGGATCAATCCGCCGGCCCATCCCACCATGACCGGCAGCGCCAGCACGTGCGGCCGCGCGAGCAGATGGGGTGACGCCACCGCGAACGCCAGCAGCGCCAGAAGAACGCGATGGACCGGTTCGAAACAGGATTCGATCAGGTTGAGAAAGATCACCAGAGCCGCGGCCACGGCGAGCGCAGCCAGCGCCACCGGGCCGGCCCAGCCGGCAACCGAATAGGCCGCAGCGAACAGGACCTGCGACAGCCAGGCGTTCGACATCCAGGGGCTGCCGGCGCGCGTGAACGAATAGCTGTCCGAATACGGCATTGCGGCGTGATCGATGATCCACTGCCCGATCTTGACGTGCCAGTATGTATCGGAGTCGTGCAGCAGACGGTCGCCGATGACGAACAGGAACAGAAACATCCCCGCGCCGACGCCGAGATGCAGCAGGGCTGGCGTCATTCGGACGCTGGTCACGCGATTGGCAACGACGAGCGACATCGGGATGTTTCGGTTGCAAGACGGTGATCGGTGAAATCGGCGGGGAATGCCGAGGTCCACCCGCGACGGAGGTCGTTCGGTATGTGCGGCAGGCGCGCTAAAATACCGTTAAACTACGGAGAATCAACACCCCGGTAGGGGAAATGTGCTGAAGACCCGGTTAATGGGCGACATCCGCTGCCGGCGTCCCATCGATTCACGAAGTCCGTCGCGCTCGGTGCCGCTGACAATGCCGGCTGTCATTCGGACCCATGTGCGCGAGCCCAGGCCGAAAAGGCCACAGCGCGGGCGGCGGAAAAATTCCTGGCCGCGGCTGAATGAGCCGATCGTTGCGTGAGCGCGGCCCCGCCAATGGCGGGGCCGGTTCGGCTTTCCGGCAGCGACGCTCAGCCGCCCGCGGCTGCCCCGTGCAGCGCCGCCAGCTCGGCATCCGCGGCGGTGACGCGCTGGAACGCCGGACGCGAGGTGATGCGCTCGGCATAGCGCGTGAACACGTCCCTGCGCGGCACGATGCCGAACGTCATCGTCCAGTTCAGGGCGATGCCGCAGAGGATGTCGGCGGCGGTCATGCGCTCGCCGAGCAGATAAGGGCCCTTGGCGAGTTGCTGTTCCAGCGCATCCAGCATCGTGTCGTAGTCGGCATAGGGCGACTGCGTGACGGGAGCCGGCTCGCGCTTCATGAAGCGGTCGATCACCGCGGGCTCGAACGACGAGCCGCAATAGGCGATCCAACGCAGATACGGCCCGCGCAGGGGATCGTCGAGCGTCGGCGTCAGTCCGGCCTGCGGAAACAGATCGGCGAGATAGATGAAGATCGCGACCTGCTCGGTCACGATCTGGCCGCGATGACGAACCGTCGGCACCTTGCCGAGCGGATTAACGGCGAGAAACGCCGGCTTGCGCTGCTCGCCGGCCTTCATGTTGAGGATATGCAGATCATAGGGTGCGCCGAGTTCCTCGAGCAGCACGCGGGAGCCGGTGGCCCGGGTCTGCGGCGAATAATACAGCGTGATCCTGTCGTCGGCGGTCATGATGGTGTCCTCCTGTTGCCGGCTGCGCTGCCGGACTTGTCGCACAGCATACCTGACAACCCATGTCAGGTATGGTTTAAGGGCGCATGCGCGCGAGCCGGCTGCTGTCCATTCTCACCACCTTGCAGGCCAGGGGGCAGGCCACCGCGCCCGAACTGGCCGAGGCCTGCGAAGTCTCGGTGCGCACGATCTATCGTGACATCGATGCGCTCGCCGCGGCCGGCATCCCCGTCTATGCCGAGCGCGGGGCGGAGGGCGGATTCCGTCTGCTCGACGGCTATCGCGTGCGCCTCAACGGGCTGTCGCCGGCGGAGACCGACGCGCTGTTCATGGCCGGCCTGCCCGGCCCTGCCGCGGCGCTCGGCCTCGACGCCATGAATGCGGCGCAGACCAAGCTGGTCGCGGCGCTGCCGCAGAGCCTGCGCGCCGATGCCGGCCGCATGCAGGCGCGCTTTTATCTCGATGCGCCCGGCTGGTTCGGCGAGGCCGAGGAGCCGCGGCATCTGCGCGCCATCGCCGACGCGCTGCTCGCCGACCGCCTGGTCGACATCCGCTACCAGAGCTGGCGCGCCGAGACGCGCCGCCGCGTCGCGCCGCTCGGCCTCGTGCTCAAGGGCGGCAACTGGTATCTCGCAGGCCAGGTCGAGCGCAGCGTGCGCACCTATCGGGTCGCGCGCATTCTCGACTGCGCCGTGACGGACGCGACGTTCGCGCGGCCGGCGGAATTCGATCTCGCCGCGCATTGGCGGGCGGCGACCGAGCGGCTGGAAGCGGAGCTGCATCCGAAGACGGCGACGGTGCGGCTGTCTCCCCTCGGCGTGAGACTGCTGGAGGTGACGAGCCAGCCCTATGTGCGGGCACGCACGCGCCTCGCCGACGAAGCCGATGCCGAGGGCTGGCGCATCGCCACCATTCCGGTCGGCACGACGCTGTGGCACGCGGCCGGCGACCTGCTGCGCTTCGGGCCCGAGGCCGAAGTGCTCGATCCGCCCGAGCTGCGGGCGAAGATGGCCGAGCTGGCGCGGGACATGGCGAAACGATACGGCGGCTCTGCGACGACGATGTAATTACAAACAACTCCTGCATTCGGGCTCGCAGGATTGGACGACGAGCTACATCACCACCGGCGCGTCCGGCAGCTCGTTCGGCTCGCCGGCGTGCGGCGGATAATGTCTTGCGAGTTCGCGTGACACCGCGGCAATGCCGTACATGACGCCCTGCTCGAAACGACCTGCGCGAAACTCCGCTTCCATCGCCCGGCAGATCGTCTCCCAGCCCGCGGCGCCGACGCGGTCGTGGATGCCGCGGTCGGCGATGATCTCGACGTCGCGATCGGCGAGCAGCAAATAAATCAGGACGCCGTTGTTGTGTGCGGTGTCCCAGATGCGCAGGTGCGAGAACACGTCGAGCGCACGCTCGCGCGGCGGCTGGTTGCGCCACAGCGGCCGGCCATCGAGCGCGCCTTCGACGACGAAACGGACCTGGCCGGCATGGGTCTGCTCGCTCGCCTTGATCGCCTGCTCGATGCGCGCCAGCACGGCGGGCGTGAAGATCCGCTTCGACTGCCAGGGATGATGCAGCAGATGCCGGCCGATCCGTCGGATGCCCATGCGCGCTCCCCTCACCAGCTGCCCGAGGCGCCGCCGCCGCCAAAACTGCCGCCGCCGCCGGAGAAGCTGCCGCTGTCGCTCGAGCTGCCGCTGCTCCAGCCTGACGACGACGAGCCGCTCGACCAGCCGCCGCGGCGGCCACTGCCCGGCGTATTCATCCCGGCGAAGCTGTCGGCGATGAAGGCGATCACGAAGCCGCCAATGGCCGACAGCGCCGCGAGCCCCATTGAGCCGATCAGCAGCCAGGCGATCACACCCATCGCGCCGCCGGTCGCGAGCGAGCCGATCAGGCGGCCGAGCAAGCTGCGCAGGATGCCGCCGATCACCAGCGCGCCGAACAGCGCCACCGGCGCGAACGACGTGATGGAATCGAAGTCGAGATCCGTGCCATGCGACGCCTGCGGCTGCGGCACCGGCAGGCTCTCACCGTTGATCACGGCGATGATGCGGTCGAGTCCCGCGGCGATGCCGCCGGCAAAATCGCCGCTGCGGAATTTCGGCGTGATGACCTCGTCGATGATGCGGCGCGCGGTGACGTCGGTGAGGCTGCCTTCGAGTCCGTAGCCGACCTCGATGCGCAGCTTGCGGTCGTTCTTGGCGACCACCAGCAGCGCGCCGTCATCGACCTTCTTGCGTCCGATCTTCCAGGCCTCCGCAACACGGATCGAGAACTGTTCGATCGTCTCCGGCTGCGTCGTCGGCACGATCAGCACCGCGACCTGGCTGCCCTTGCGGGTCTCCAGATCCTTCAGCTTCTGGGTCAGGCCCGCGATGTCGGACGACGACAGGGTGCCGGTCTGGTCGACGACGCGGCCGGTCAGTTGCGGCACCGCGACGTCGGCCAGCACCATCGTGGCGAGGCAGACGAGCAGCGTCGCAAGCAGCGCCTTGACGACCGAGCGCACGCGCAAGATCGGATGCTCCGGCTATTTGGCGGGCGCAGGCGACGGCGCGTTGAAGTCGACCTTCGGCGCGACCGAGATCTCGCGCTCGTTGTCGACCGTGAAGTTGGCCTTCTCCTTGTAGCCGAACGCCATCGCGGTGAGGTTGTTCGGGAAGGTGCGGATGCCGACGTTGTAGTCCTGCACCGACTTGATGTAGCGGTTGCGCGCCACGGTGATGCGGTTCTCGGTGCCTTCGAGCTGGGACATCAGGTCGCGGAACAGCGCATCGGATTTCAGCTGCGGATAGTTCTCGGTCACGACGAGGAGCCGCGACAGCGCGCCGGTCAGCTCGCTCTGGGCCGCCTGGAACTTCTGCAGCGCGGCGGGATCGTTGACGACGTCGGGCGTGGCCTGCACGCCGCCGACCTTGGCGCGGGCGTTGGTGACGCCGAGCAGCACGTCCTTCTCCTGCTGGGCAAAGCCCTTGACGCTGTTGACCAGGTTGGGAACCAGATCGGCGCGGCGCTGATACTGGTTGACCACTTCGGACCAGGCCGCCTTGACCTGCTCGTCATTGGTCTGGATGGCATTGTAGCCGCAATTGGTCAGGCTCAGCGTCATGAGCGCCGCCAGCACGGTCAGCAATCTCCGCATCGCAATCTCCCCCGTCATCGGCCGACCGCCTGCGCAGCATCGTTGCACGCGCGGAATGGACCTTCGAAGGGTCAGATAGTGGACATCGCGGCAAAATGAAAGGCGGCGCGGAGAATGTCGGCCGCACGGCCGCTGGCATCTCGGCGAATGACCCGACCAGCCGATCGGGCGATCAGGATCGCGCCGCAGGTCCGGTCGCGACCAACGCGGCCGCGAAAGCGAGCGCCGTGGCGAGCGCGGTCGCCAGCGACGGGCGATAGATCTTGCGCATCGGGACTCCGTCGGAAATGGCGCGCGGCGCCGGCCGGCTCCGCGAAACTCGCGGAGCCGGTCTCGATCGCCGCTAGCGCGTATAGGTGCTGCTGCGGCTGACGGTGCCGCCATACGGGCCGGTGGTCGTGCCGGTATGGGTGCAGCTGCCGCCGGCGCAGGTCGTCTGGCCGCTGTTGCTGACGACACCGCCGCGCGGACCAGTGTAGGTGCGGCTGTGGCTGCGGCTGCAGCTGCCGCCGGCACAGCCGGCCGAGGCGGACGACGACCACGTGCCGCCGCGCGGACCGACGCCGCCGCCCGCGCGCGTCCAGGCCTGCGCGCCGGAGGCGCTCAGCGCCATCATCATCGCGGCGATTGCCGCGGCCCCGATTGCGGTCCGAACTGAAGCCATCTGTCTCTCCTCTACACATCTGCACCGCCTCATGGCGTCGGCAGAGCCTCGCCCATCAAGTTTGCGGGCGGTTTGCAGGAAACAGCGCCGGTGTAACGTTTTGTAACGATCTTCCGGCCAGGCTTGCCGAGTTCGGCGCCCTGTTCTTAAGCTGTCGGCATGGACACCCGCCCCCATATCCTGATCATCGAGGACGACATCGAAATCCGCAGCCTGCTCCGCGACCATCTCGCGCGCGAGGGTTTTCGCGTCGACGTCGGCGACGGCGGCGCGGCGCTCGACCGGTTCCGCAGCACCTTCGGCGATCCTGACCTCGTCGTGCTCGACATCATGATGCCGGGCGAGGACGGCCTTTCGATCTGCCGCCGCTTGCGCGCGGCCTCGCGGCTGCCGATCCTGATGCTGACCGCCAAGGGCGACGAGATCGACCGCATCGTCGGGCTCGAGATGGGCGCCGACGACTATCTGCCGAAGCCGTTCAGCCCGCGCGAGCTGGTGGCGCGCATCCGCGCCATCCTGCGCCGTGCCGAGCCGGTGCCGCTGGAGAACCGCCGCTTCGTCGTCAACACCAGGCTCACGGTCGATCTCGACAAGCGCGAAATCTCGCATGCGGAGGAAGGCCCGCTGCCGCTCACCAGCGCCGAATTCGAGCTGCTCGGCTGCTTCCTGACACGCCCCAACCGCGTGCTGTCGCGCGAACAGCTGATGGACTGGACCCGCGGCCGGCAGGCCGATCCGCTCGACCGCACCATCGACGTGCAGGTCAGCCGGCTGCGCAAGAAGATCGAGCGCGAGGGCGAGCTGATCAAGACCGTGCGCAGCGCCGGCTACGTCTTCACCGGCTCCGTCAAGGAGCTGTGAGGCGTGCTCGGGCGTCTCGGCTTCGCCGGCCGGCTGATGGCCATCGTGCTGTTCGCACTGATCGCGCTGTGGGCGGCCGGCCTCGGCTGGCTGTTCCTGAGCGAATCGCGCGAGGAAATCCTCAGGCGAGTGTTTCCGGTGCCGGAGCAGGTCAGCGCCATCGTCCAGCTGATCGAAGGCGCCCAGCCTGCCGAGCGCCCGCTGATCCTCAAGGCGGTCAGCTCCGCGAGGCTTCAGGTCACGCTGGCGCAAGAGCGCCCGGAGGCGTCCGCCGAGACCATGCGCCGCCCGCTCGCCGAACGTTTCCTGACGCTGTATCTGCAGTCGTTGCAGCCGCGTGACGTGATCGTCCTGAGGCCCCGCAACGGACTGCCGCGCTTGCGCGACTGGCATCTCGGCGACAACTGGCGCAACATCAGCCGCTCGGTGCGTTTCGCGGTGTCGCTGCGTGAGCGCGGCTACGTCGTGTTCGAAGCCACCGGCGCCGCAGGTCCGCGCCTGCTCGGACTGCCGCCCGGCTTCGGCGTCGGTCTGCTCGGCGCCCTGATCGGCATCGCCGCCGTGATCGCGATCGCGCGCGAGGCGCGCCCCTTGCGCCAGCTCAGCCAGTCGCTCGGCCAGTTCAGCAGCGATGCCACCGTCGCTCATGTCAAGCCGGCCGGCGCGCCGGAGATCCGCAGGCTGATTTCAGCGGTCAACGACATGCAGACCCGCATCTCCGAGCTGGTGCGTGGCCGCACACTCTTGCTCGGCGCGGTATCGCACGATCTCAAGACCTACATCACGCGGCTGCGGCTGCGCGTCGAGCGCCTGCCCGAGCCGGAACAGCGCGACAAGGCCGCCGCCGATCTGGATGAGATGACGCGCCTGTTGGAGGACGCGCTGGCCGTCTCGCGCGGCGGCTTCGCGGCGATCCAGCGGCAGCCGGTCGATGTCGCCGCGCTGCTCACGGAGATCGTGGAGGACCGGCGGCAAGGCGGAGCGCCGATCCGCGCCGAGCTCGGCCATATGCCGCTGACCATCCTCGCCGAGCCGACGGCGCTGCGGCGCCTGTTCATCAACCTGATCGAGAATGCGCTGCGCTTCGCGACACGCTGCACCGTGCGACTGCTGCCCGACAGCGGCGTGGTGATCGCCATCGACGACGACGGCCCTGGAATTCCCGCGGAGGCGCGCAGCGCGGTGTTCGAGCCGTTCTTCCGGCTGGAGAACTCGCGCAGCCGCAGCACCGGCGGCAGCGGGCTGGGACTGGCCATCGTCAAGCAGATCGCCGACGCCCACGGTGCCAGCCTCGATCTGTCGCAATCGCCTGAAGGTGGCCTGCGGGTCCGTATCGCGTTTCCGCAGGCCGGCTAGACGTATCAGCTGCCCTTGCGGTCGCGCAGCTGGGTGACGAACATGTCCTGCCAGTTCGCCGGCTTGACCTTGATCGAGCCGACGCCGTGCATGAACTCGGCGATCTTCAGCACGCCCTCGGGCGTCGCGGAAAACCAGGTGTCCTTGTCCTGCAGCATCTCCAGCACCTCCTCCTTGGTCGTCTTGACCTTGGCGGTGCGGGCGTAGATCTCGGCGGCGGCGGCCTTGTCGTTGGCGATCAAGGTGCAGGCTTCGTCGAGCGCATCGAGGAAGGCCTGAACGACCTTCGGATTGGCGTCGACGAAGCGCTTGGGCGCGAACACGACGTCCATCGTCAGCCGTCCGAGCACGTCGGCCGAATTGGCCACGCGATGGATCTTGGAATCCTTCAGCTCGATGTAGGAGAACGGCGGCGAGGTGAAGTGGGCCGTGATCTCGGTCTTGCCCGAGATCAGCGCCGCCACCGCCTCCGGATGCGGCAGGCCGACGGTCATCGGATCGAGCTTGGCGTAGTTCTCCTTGCCGAATTCGTGCGCGGCCATCATCTGCAGCATCACCGCCGACAGCGAGGTCTTGATGCCGGGCAGCGCGATCTTGTCGCTCGGCTTGAAATCCTTCAGCGACTTGATGTCGGGGTTGTTGCTGTTCATCCACAGCGATGTCGAGGAGAGCCCGCTGACGCCGACCACCTCCACCGCCGGAATGCCCTTGGCCTTGGCCCACAGGGTGATGAAGCCGGGCGCGCCGGTGCCGGCGATGTCGAGCGAGCCGGCCATCATCGAGTCGTTGATGATGTTGCCGCCGTCGAGCAGCAGCCAGCTCACCTTGAGCGCACCGAGGCCGGCCTTCTCCGCCTGCTTCTCCAGCAGCTTCTGATCCTCCATCACGATCAGCGGCAGATAGAGAATGCCGTAGCCCTTGGAGAGGCGGATCTCCTTGACTTCGGCCTGCGATGCATTGGTGGCACCGAGCAGCGCGGCGAGGCCGAGCGCGGCGACGGCGAATGATTTGCTCCAGGACATGTTCGTCTCCTTATCCCTTGTTGTTTTGCTTATAGCCGAAATCAGTGCTGCATGCCCCAGCGCCGCACCGTCTTGCGCTCGATCGTGGCGAACACGACGTTCTCGATCACGAGACCGATCATGATCACCGTGAACAGGCCGGCGAACACGTTGGCCGTCTCGAGCTGGTTGCGGTTCTCGAAGATGAACCAGCCGAGTCCGCCGGAGCCCGAGGACACGCCGAACACCAGCTCGGCCGCGATCAGGGTGCGCCAGGCGAAGGCCCAGCCGACCTTGAGGCCGGTGAGAATGGCCGGGAATGCGGCGGGGATCAGGATGAAGCGCACCAGCTTCAGCCCGCGCAGGCCGTAATTCAGGCCGACCATGCGCAAGGTGTTGGACACGGAACGGAAGCCGGAATGCGTGTTCAGCGCAATCGCCCACAGCACCGAATGCACCAGCACGAAGATGATGCTGCCTTTGCCGAGCCCGAACCAGATCAGCGCCAGCGGCAACAATGCGATCGCCGGCAGCGGGTTGAACATCGAGGTCAGCGCTTCCAGCATGTCTGCGCCGATCCGTGATCCGATCGCGATCGTGGTCAGCACTGCGGCCAAGGCGATGCCGACGCCATAGCCGATCAGCAGCGTCTCCAGCGACACCAGGGTGCGCGCCGGGATCACGCCGTTGCCGATGTTCTCGAAGAACGCGGAGAGCGTGTCGGTGAAGGTCGGAAACAGCAGGGGATTGCCGAGCCACATTCCATAGGCCTGCCACAGCGCGGCCAGCGACACCAGGATGATGGCCTTGCGGACCGCACCGATGTGGTAGATGCGTTCGATGATCGACAGGCTCGCCTCGACCTCGATGTCGCCGAGGGGCGTGTCTGCATTGACGATTTCGGGGCGCAGCGCCAGCGTCTCGCTCATGATGCTCTCCTCGTGTCTCAATGGTGGCCGAACAGCATGTCGTTGATGCGCCCTTCGAGGGCGACCTGCTCGGGCGAGCCCATCGTGCCAGGCGGCACGCTGTTGAGCTCGGCGCGGACGCGGCCCGGATGCGGCGACAGCAGCAGGATGCGCGAGCCGATCTTGATCGCCTCCTCGATCGAATGCGTCACGAACAGCACGGTGAAGCGGGTGTCCTGCCAGAGCTGCAAGAGTTCGTCCTGCATCTTGCGCCGGGTCAGCGCGTCCAGGGCCGCGAACGGCTCGTCCATCAAGAGCACGTCCGGCTCCATCGCCATGCCCCTGGCGATCGCGACGCGCTGCTTCATGCCGCCCGACAGCATGTGCGGATAGGAGTCGATGAACTTGGTGAGGCCGACCTTGTCGATATAGGATCTGGCGCGCTCGTTGGCTTCCGCCGTACCGAGCCGACCGCTGGCGGTCAGCGCGAACACGACGTTCTCACGCACCGTCTTCCACGGCAGCAGCTGGTCGAATTCCTGGAACACCATCATGCGGTCCGGGCCGGGCTCGGTGACCTCGTGGCCCTTGAGCCGGATGCGGCCCTCGGTCGGCTTCAGATAGCCGCCGATCGCCTTGAGAAGGGTGGATTTGCCGCAGCCGGAGGGGCCGAGCAGCACGAACCGGTCGGAATCGAACACCTTGAAGTCGACGCGATAGGTCGCCGTGACCAGAGTGTCCGGTGTCTTGTACTGCAGCGTCACGCCCTCGACGGAGAGCAGCGGCTCGAACTGAGATGGTGCTTGATGGACGGTCATGTGTCCTCCCCTCTTTCATGTTGCAGTGCGAAATTTCGCTCGGTGCACTTCGGCGCCCTTATTCGAAGTGATAGAGGAGGAGACTGACGCGAACCTGACTCCGAGACGGACCTAAGACCTTGCGCATCCTGCTGGTGGAAGACACGCCCGAGATCGGCGCCGCCGTGACCAGCCGGTTCGAACGGATCGGCTATGCCGTCGACTGGGAGAAGGACGGCCGCACCGCGAGCGAGCTGATCGAGGTACAGACCTATGACCTGATCGTGCTCGACGTGATGCTGCCCAACATGGATGGCTTCGCCGTGCTCAAGCATCTGCGCAAGCGCGGCCTACGCACGCCGGTGCTGGTGCTGACCGCGCGTTCCGCGGTCGACGACCGCATCGGCGCGCTCGACCTCGGCGCGGACGATTACCTCGTCAAGCCGTTCGACTATCGCGAGCTGGAGGCGCGCGCCCGCGCGTTGCTGCGCCGGGCGGCCGGACAGTCCGACAATCTGCTGACACTCGGGCCGCTGGTGATCGACCGTGCCGGCCGCACCGCGAGCGTCGCCGGGCAGCCGCTCGATCTGACCCGGCGCGAGCTGACCGTGCTGGAAATTCTCGCCGCGCGTCCCGGGCGCTACGTCGCCAAGGACGAGCTGGTCGAGCAGCTGTTCAGCTTCGACCAGGACCCGAGCCCGAACGCGGTCGAGCAGTTCGTTGCGCGTCTCAGGCGCAAGCTGGCGGCGACGTCCGTCGAGATCAAGACCGAGCGCGGCCTTGGCTATCAGCTCCACGCTTCGTGACACCAGGACCTCGCTGCGCGCGCGGCTGCTGATCGCGATCGGCGCGATCCTGGCCGTGGGCGCGATCGTGCTCAGCCTCGCCGCTTGGCAATACGCCGCCACCGCCGCGCGCGACGCCTATGACAAGCTGCTCGCCGGCGGCGCCGTGCAGATCGCCGAGAACATCTACATGCAGGGCGGCGTGGTGACGCTCGATCCGCCTGCCGCCGCGTTCGCGACGTTGTCGGCTTATGATCTCGTATTCTACCGCGTCACCGATCCGCGCGGCGTGGTCGTGGCCGGCTATGACGATCTCGCGATCAAGGCGCCCAAGAGCGCGCTGCGCGAGGGCGTGGTGCTGCGCGACGGCGTCTATCGCGACCAGCCGGTGCGCGTCGCCGCGGTGGCCCGCCGGCTCGACAGTGCGCCCGGCGACGGCTGGAGCGAGATCGTGCTCGCGCAGACCTTGCGCGCTCGCGACGCGTTGACCTGGGATCTCGCCTCCAAGGCGATCGGCCTTATCGCCGCGATGAGCCTGCTGGCGCTGGTCGCCACCGCATTGTGCCTGCGGCTGGTGTTCGCGCCGCTGACGCGGATCGAAGCCGAGATCGTCAAGCGGCGGCCTGATGATCTCAGCCCGATCGCGATCACGCCGCCGCGCGAGGTCCGCGCGCTGGTCGGCGCCATCGACGGCTTCATGCGGCGCCTGTCCGAGCGCATCACGCTGATGCAGCGCTTCATCGCCGACGCCACGCACCAGCTGCGCACGCCGCTGGCGGCGATCGACGCCGAGGTCGAGCTGCTGAGCGATCAGACCAGGGATCCGAGGGCACTCGACAAGCTGCGCGGCCGCATCGCGGACCTCGCGCGCCTCACCAGCCAGCTGCTCGATCACGCCATGATCCAGCACCGCGCCCAGACGCCGCGTCTTGCCGCGACCGACATCAACTCGCTGGCAAAGTCGGTGCTGTCGCAGAGCGTACCGCTGTCGCTCGACCGCGAGGTCTCCGTCAGCTTCGTGCCGGCAGAGGAGGACGTCGGCATCGCCGCGGATGCGATCAGCCTGCGCGAGGCGCTCGCCAATCTCATCCACAATGCGCTGGTGCATGGAGCGACGACGCGACTGATGGTGCGGGTGGAGAAAACGGCAACGCGGGTCGCGATCGTCGTCTGGGACGACGGGCCGGGCATCGCGGCGGACGCGCAACAACGCTCGTTGTCGCCGTTCCAGAAGGGCGACGCCTCCCGCGGCTCCGGCCTCGGCCTCGCGATCGCCGCCGAGGTCGCGCAGGCCCATGGCGGAAGCTTACGGTTGGTGGGCGGCGCGGGCGATTTCAGCGTGATGATCGAGTTGCCATTAGAACGCAAGTAGCCGGGCCAACGGCAGTGCGCTCCCTCTCCCCGTTCTTCACGGGGAGAGGGTCGGGGTGAGGGGCAGCCGCACGGGCGGTGCGCATAGTGAGACCAGCCCTCACCAGAATTGCATCGTCAAATGCAAGCCGAGACAAGGACTAACAACTCACACTTCTCGTGCGGCTGCCCCTCACCCCAGCCCTCTCCCCGTAAGCACGGGAGAGGGAGCGTACCGCCGCTTTGGCGAGCAGCGCGCCCTACTCCGCCCGTCAGTCTCACGCCGCCTTCTTGGCCTTCGCGTCCCGGATCGCCGTCCACACCTTCTCCGGCGTCAGCGGCGTCTGCAGGTTGGTGATCCCCAGCTCGAACAGCGCGTCCATCACGCCGTTGGTGATGCAAGGCGGGCCGCCGATGGCGCCGGATTCGCCGCAGCCCTTGGCGCCGAGCGGATTGGTCTTGCACGGCGCTGAATCGTCGAGCGTGACGACGATTGGAGGAACGTCGTCGGCGCGCGGGATGCAGTAGTCCTGATAGGTCGCGGTCAGGAGCTGGCCGTCGGCATCATAGGCGACGTTCTCGTACAGCGCCTGGCCGATGCCCTGCGCGACGCCGCCATGGATCTGGCCGGCGACCAGCATCGGATTGACGGCGATGCCGACGTCGTCGACCGTGGTGTAGCGCACCACACGGCTGATGCCGGTCTCCGGATCGATCTCGACCTCGCAAACGTGGGTGCCGTTCGGCCAGCTCGGTCCGTCGACCTCGCCTTCGCTGTCGACCGACAGCTTGGCCTGCGTCTCCTTGCCGGCGATCTCGAACAGGCTGATGCGGCGGTCGGTGCCGACGACCGTCAGGACACCGTCACGATATTCGATGTCCTCGACCGCGGTCTCCAGCAGGTTCGATGCCTTCTCTCGCGCCTTGGTGATGAGATCGTTGGACGACACCGCGACCGCCGTGCCGCCGACAAACAGCGAGCGCGAGCCGACGCTGCCGAAGCCGGTGGCGAGATCCGTGTCGCCCTGGACGACATCGATCTTGTCGAGCGGGATGCCGAGCGTGTCGGAGATCATCTGGGTGTAGGTGGTCTGCAGCCCCTGCCCCATCGCCATGGTGCCGGAATGCAGGATGACACGGCCCTCGGCGGTCGCGTGCAGCGACACCTTCTCGGTGTGGGCGCGGCCGCCGGTCCATTCGATGTAGCTGGTGAGGCCGCGGCCGTAGAGCATGCCGCGCTTCTTGGCCTCGCGCTTGCGCGCATTGAAGCCGTCCCAGTCGGCGAGCTTGGACGCGCGCTCCAGCATGTGGGCGAAGGCGCCGGAATCGTACACCTGGCCGACGGCGTTGGTGTAGGGCAGCTGCGCCGGCTTGATGTAGTTCGCTTTCCGGATGGTGCGCGGATCGATCCCGATCTGGCGCGCAGCGGTGTCGAACAGGCGCTCGACGATGAACACCGCCTCGGGACGACCGGCGCCGCGATAGGCACCGACCGGCGCGGTGTGCGTCATGACCGTCTTCACCTCGAAATGCACCAGCGGCAGGTCGTAGACGCCGGTCTGCACGAACGGCCCGAGCACCAGCGGGATGATGTTGGCCGCGCCCGACGAATAGGCGCCGGTGGCGCCGATCGAACGCACGCGATAGGCCAGCACCTTGCCCTTGGCATCGAGCGCGAACTCGGCCGTCGAGGTGAGATCGCGGCCATGGGTGCCGCCGACGAACTCGTCGGTGCGCTCGGCGCGCCAGCGGATCTTCTTCGACAGCTTGGTCGCGGCATAGGCGACGATGCCGTCCTCCGGATAGAGGTTGGTCTTCTGGCCGAAGCCGCCGCCGATGTCGCCGACGAGCACGCGCACGCTGTCCTTGGGCCGCTTCAACACCGCCTCCGCCAGCACGTCGCGGGTCGAAGCTGGCGTCTGCGACTGCACGTACACCAAAAGGCGGCCGGTCTTCTTCTCGATCTCGGCAATGGTCGAGCGCGGCTCCATCGCCGACGGCACCAGGCGCTGGCTCGTGATGTCGAGCGATACTCTATGCGCAGCGCCGGCGAAGGCCGCTTCGACCTTGGCGGCATCGCCATAGCTCATCGCGGCCACGATGTTGTCCGGCGCCTCGGCCCAGACCACGGGCGCGCCCGGCTCGATCGCCTTGACCGGATCAGTCACCGCCGGCAACACCTCGTAGTCCACGGCGATGGCCTCGGCGGCTTCCTGCGCGATCGTGCGCGAGGTCGCGACCACGGCTGCCACCGCCTCGCCGGTGAAGCGGACGACCTCATGCGCCAGCAGCCGGCGCGGCGGCACCGTCATCGGCTTGCCGTCGGGCCGCTTGAAGATCGCGAGCGTCGGAATGGTGCCGACATCGTCGGCGACGAGATCCGCGCCGGTATAGATCGCCTCGACGCCGGGGATTTCGCGCGCGGCGGCGGTGTCGATCGATACGATCTTGGCATGCGCATGCGGCGAGCGCAGCACGGTGAGCCAGAGCGCGCCGTCTTCCGGTTTGTCGTCGATGAACTGCCCCTTCCCGGTCAGCAGCCGCTGATCCTCCAGCCGCTTGACGGGCTGGCCTGCCCCGAACCGCATGTTGTTGGGAAGAATGTTCATCGTCAGTCCTTAGGTCAGTTCAAATTGAATTGGGCAGGGTTTTAGCGGATCGACGTTCTGCCGGCCAAGCCGCGATTGTGCTGGTGCGTCATACCGCACCGTCATGCCCCCGGCATGACGGCGACAATTATCCCGGCCTCATCCCAGACTACGCAGCACCTCCTCGACGACCTTGCGCTGCTCGGCCGTGAGCGCGGCCTGCGGCGGCACGGGATCGCCGACGTCGTAGCCCTGGATCGACAGGCCGGCCTTGATGCAGGCGGCGAGGTTGAAGCGCGCGAAGGCTTCGTTGACGCGCCACAGTTTCTTCTGCAGCGCCAGCGCGTCGTCCCAGCAGGAGGCCTTGCAGAGATTGTAGAGCTCCACGCTCTGGCGCGGGATGATGCAGGCGGGCCCGGCCATCCAGCCATGGCCGCCGATCAGCATCACCGCCGCCGGAATGTGCGAGGACGCGGCAAACACCTTGATGGCATCGCCGCAGCGGTTGATGATCGACAGCAGGCGACCGGTGTTGGTCGAGGCGTCCTTGATGTAGTTGATGCGCGGATGCGCGGCGAGACGGGCGATGACGTCGAGCGACAGGTCCGAGCGCTGGAACTGCGGATTGGTGTAGATGACGACGGGAACGTCGACGGCGTCGGCGATGGCGCGGAAATAGGCTTCGACGCCGACATCGCTCACCGGGAAATAGGCTTCGAGCACCGCCAGGATGCCGTTCGCACCACGCGTCTGATACGCCCTGGCCTGCGCCACCGCGTCGGCGATCGTGGTCGAGGCCACGCCGGCGATGACCGGCACGCGGCCCTGCGCGGCCTCGATGGTCGCCTCCACCACGGTCATGCGCTGGGCGCGGTCCAGATAGGCGAACTCGCCGGTCGAGCCGAGCGGCGTCAGGCCATGCACGCCGGCATGGATGAGGTCATCGCACAGTCGCCCCAGCACATCGACGCGGATCGTGCCGTCGGTGCCGATCGGCGAGGCGAGGTAGGGAAAAACACCATGAAAATCAGTCATGCAGCCGGTATACCGGCCGGCCCCCCATCTCCGCAAGCGGGGCCTCCCGCTCCCGCGCCAACGTGCCGGACGCCTCACCACGACGAGGGCGCCAGACGCGGCGTTAAACGTGGCTTCAACCTTTCGCCTCACCATGCGCGCATGTGAGGGATCGGAGACGATCGTGGAGCCGCGATTCAATCGAGGATTGTGTGAGTTGCGGCGAATGGGGGCGCGAGCAATGTTTCCGAGCCCGGTCGAAATGGCTGCGAACTTCGCTATTTTCAGTCACTTTTCCGCCGGATTGACCAATCATCATGTCAGGCGGAAAGAGTTAGTACGAGTGCTCCAGCGTAAATTCGCCGTGGGAATTTCGATCGGAGACGAGGGAAACCTGCAGCGAGTGCGACCATGAAGACGCTTTACGATTTACTCGGAGCTCTTCCGGACGATGACGCTGAGGACATCCGGGCCGCCTTCCGCAAGGCGGTCAAAGAGAGTCATCCCGACGTCCATCCGGGAGATCCCGACGCCGCACTCCGGTTTCGGCAGGTCATCCGCGCCAACGACATCCTCGGCGACAGGGAGCAGCGCACGGCCTATGACCGCCTGCTCGGCGCCGCGCAAGACGAGCATCGCCAGGACTCCAAGCTCGCCGTCGTCGCCAAGGTGCACAAGGTTGCCTCCGGCGTGATGGCGCTGGCCGGCGCCTCCGCCGTGGCGCTGACGGGCTACCTGCTGTTCACGCACATGTCCTCGGCGTCCGTCGCTCCCCTCAAGCCGATCGTGGTCGCGACCAACAAGGTCAAGCCGCACGAGGCGCCCGCCACTCCGATCGAGAGCGCCGCAATCGTGCCGGCGACGACAAGCGAGGCGGCTGCGGCGACCGGCAACGAGCCGGCCGGCAATGTCGCGAACGGCGATACGGCCGCCGAGCCGCTGCCGCTGCGGGTCAGCAAGGTCGACGCGGTCTACTCGGCGGAACAGGAGCATCCGGCCTGCGCGCAGGCATCGGCAGCCCCGTGCACCTCGGATGCAGCGCTGCCCGGCGGGGGCGCGTCGAACGAGGCCCGCGCCTTGCACGATCGCGGGATGGTGTCGTTCCAGAAGGGCGATCTTGCCGCCGCGCTGACCGATCTCGACGCGGCGATCCAGCTCGATCCGCGCTATCAGGAAGCCTATATCGACCGCGGCATCGTCTTCTATCGCATGCGCAAGTTCGACCGTGCCTTCGCCGATGTCGCCGCCGCCAAGCGGATCGAGAAGACCAACCGCACAGTGCTGGACGCGATGGCAAAGCGCCAGCCGCTGCGGCCGTTGAAGCTCGAGCCGCCCAAATTCGATCCGAAGGCCGACATCAGGACCGAGAGTCCCAAGGCCGAGCCGCCGAAGGCGGCGGCAGCACCATCGATATCGCCGCGAATGGCGACGGCCACCCCGTTCTATCCAACGGGCGATCCCAGCCGCGCTCCGTGAGACCCGCCGAAGGCTCATTGACGAACACTTAAGGTAATTTCGAACCTCCGCCCGTTGATCGGCCTCCGGCCATCAACCGTTAGGAAAGGTGTCCCATGGTGGCGCCCATGGGACAGGGGCTGTTTTCAAAATCCATTCATCCGAATCCGGCGATCCGGCGCGAGCTCGTCGATCTCCTCTACACGTCATTGCCGCAGATCGTCTCGATCAGCGCGGCCGCAATCACCGCGGCGATCACGCTGACGATCCTGCATCGTGATCCCGGCTGCGCCGTCATCACCTGCGCCATCATCATCAACGCCATCGGCCGGATCGTCAGCCTGCTGCGCTACAAGCGCCATCAGGCCCGCCTGTCGGACCGCGACGTGATCCTCTGGGAGACGGTCTATGCCGCCGGCGCGGCCGCCTTCGGGCTGGCGCTGGGCGCGCTGTCGTTCCGGGCGCTTCAACTCGACGACGCGGCGGGCGCCTGGCTGGCGGTCGGCCTGTCGATGTCGCATTGCGTGGGCATGGTGTCGCGGGCGGCGATCCGCCCCTGGATCGTGCTCACCACGACCGCCCTGGTGTTCGCACCGACGATGATCGCGGGCCTGATGCGCCCCGAATTGCCGTATCAGCTCGGTGCCATCATGTTGTTGCTGTTCTGGCTGACGGTGCGCGAAGCGTCGCTCCATCTCAGCGCCGCCTTCATCGAGCGGCTGGAGGCCAAGCATGCGCTGGCGCGCCAGGCCAACCATGATTTCCTGACCGGTCTGCCCAATCGCTTGGCCTTCCTCAAGGCGTTGGAGACGGCACCGCGCCATATCGCCATCATCGCCATCGATCTCGACGGCTTCAAGCCGGTCAACGACCGCCACGGCCATCACGCCGGCGACGAATTGCTGCGCCAGGTCGGCGCGCGATTGACGAGTTGTGTCGGGCGCAATGGACTTGCGTCCCGCTTCGGCGGCGACGAGTTCATGCTGCTGAAACCATTGACGAGCCCGGCACAGGGACGCGATGAAGCGCTCGCGCTCGCGCGCGACGCAGTTCGCGCCTTGTCTGCGCCGTTCCTGCTGTCGGACATCCCGGTGGTGATCGGCGCCAGCGCCGGCCTGCTGGTGAACGACGAGCCGCTGACCGACAGCACGATCGATCAGCTGCTGCGGCGGGTCGATGATGCACTCTACATCGCCAAGCGCGCCGGCGGCGGCCGCTGCAGTTGGGCCGAGGCCGGCACCACGGCGATGCGCGGGGCAAGCCGCACGCTGTCGTTGCGTAGCTGCAACTAAGGGGCTTCGATCCCCCGAAGCACCGCCTCGATCTCGTCCGGGTCGAGCTCGCCCTCGCGTCCGATCAGCACGAGCTGCGCCGTGAGCCCATCGGCCGGCGGCAATGGCGACGGCGCCAGGGTGCCGCGCGTCGCCACCGACTGAAACAGGATCGGCATTCCCGGATGCTCGGTGAATTGCAGGACGCCCTTGATGCGCAGGGTGCGCGCAGCGAGCCGACCGATCACCTGCTGAAAGCGAGCCAGCGACAGCGGCGCCTGCGAGGCCCAGGTCACGGTCGCGAACGGCTGGGCCATGGCCGGCACCTGCGGCGGCAGCTCGCGCGGCGCGCGCAGGTCGCGGCTGAACAGCAGGTCCGGCGCGACGGCGCCGCGGGCGATCTCGAAGATCGCCGATTGCGGCTTGGTGCGGCCGACGATGGCACGCGCCTGGTCGAGTACGGCGCGATCGAGCAGATCGGATTTCGTCAGCAACACGAAATCGGCGGCACGCAGCTGCGAGCGCCACAGCGACTCCTGCGCGATGTCCGGCTCGTCGTGCAGACGCTGCGGGTCGACCAGCGTCACCACCGTTTCCAGCGGCGCGACCTTGAAGATCACCGGATCCATCAGGTTGCGGATGATCTCGGCGGGATCGGAGATGCCCGAGGTCTCGATGGCGATCGCATCCGGCGCCGGATCGCGCTTGATCACCGAGGACAGCGTGCGCAGCAGGTCGCCCTGCAGCGAGCAGCAGATGCAGCCGTTCTTCAGGCTGATCACCTCCTCCGTCACCGTGCCGAGCAGCTGCGCGTCGATGTCGACCGCGCCGAAGTCGTTCACGACGGCGGCGATGCGCCGGCCGTCGGGATTGGCGAGCAGGTGATTGAGGAGCGTCGTCTTGCCGGCGCCGAGCGCGCCCGCCACCAGCAGGACAGGAACGATCACGACAGCACGGGCCGGCGCACCGCCCGCCCCGGCCTGGCGTCGCGGATGAGGTGTCCGTCGGCGATCACGGCGCGGCCGTTGACGAGCAGATGCCTGACGCCTTCGGACGCCCGGTTCATGTGGAGGAAGTCGGCGCGGTCGCGCAGGCCCGCAAGATCGAGCACGGCGATGTCGGCATCGCAGCCGGCCTGCAGCCGTCCCTTGCGGCGCATCGCCGGCGTCGACGGCTCCAGAATTTGGGCCGGGATCAGCGTGCACTTGGCGAGGCCGTCCATCAGCGGCATCGCCTTGCGATCCAGCACCCATTCGCGCAGAAACTTGGTGAAGGTGGCCGACGAGCGCGGATGCGACACCGCATCGTCCGGCAGCGGCCAGGCATCGCCGGTGTAGTCCGTGCCGTTGGACAGGATCCACGGCATCGCGTCCGAGGCGATCGCGCCGCCCGGAAACAGCACGGAGACGTCGAGCAGGTCGCGGTGGCGCTGGTTGACGGCGACGTCGAGGAAATGGATCAGCACCAAGGCGCCGGGATCGGCCTGCTGCCGTTCGAGCAGTTCGTCGCGGCTGCCGAGACGATGCCGTTCGGCGACCATCTCGATCGCGTCATAGCCGGTGCCCATGCGCTGGCAGAAGGCGGGATCGGCGAAGAAGCCGGCACCGACGACCGTCGAGCCGGTGCCGTAGGGATAGGCCTCGGTCGTGACCTTGAGCCCTTGCGCCTGCGCGGTCTGCACCAGCTCGGCACAGCGCTCGACGTCCTGCAGGCTGGTGCTGTTGAAATGGCAGATGTGCATGTGGGCGCCGGTCGAGCCGGCCAGACCGATCAGGCGCGTATAGGCATCGACCGAGCTGCGCGGATCGACGTTCGACATGTAGGCAATGTGCGTATAGGTCGGCACGTTGCTCTTGGCGGCGAGGCTGCACAGTTCCGACAGCTCCTTCATGCCGGTGCCCGGCGCATAGGCGTTGGGGAAAGCGATGCCGAGGCCGCCCTGCTCCAGGCCCTGCCTGGTGCGCTCGACGATTTCAGCCGTTTCGGCCGCGCTCGCGACCTCCTCGACCCAGCGCTTGTCGCGCATGGCCTCGCCCATGCCGCCGATATTGGAGGCGGTCTGCTGCGTCGTCATCGTCGCGATGCGCGCGAATACCCAGCCGGACGCCGCGCCATAATTGAGCGTGCGGCCGATCGCCTCCTGCTCGTCATACCAGCGCGCCACCGGCATCACGCCGACCTCGAGCTCCAGCGTCGTGGTGACGCCGTCGAAGGCCTGCATGCGGTCGGCCGGCAGCGACTGGCCGTGCGCGTGCAGATCGATGAAGCCGGGCACCACGGCGAGCCCGGCGGCGTCGATGACCCCGTCCGCAGCGCCTGCGACATCGCCGACGGCGGCGATCGCACCGTCCTTGATGGCGACGTCGGCCGTCGCGTCGAGTTGGGTTTCGGGGTCGAGCACGCGGCCACCGCGAATGATCAGGTCGTAATGGGTCATGCCCTCAGCAAGCTCACAAATTGGAACTGATTGCAGGCCTAACACAGATGCGGTTCGATGGAAACGCGGCCGGGGAGATCGATGCCCTCCGCGCCACGCATGACGCCGACTTATCAGTTCGTTCGCGCGGCGATCCTCTTTCCTCCGCGCACCGGATCGGTCAGAATTGGCATCCCGATGCGGCATCGGCCGCTCGCCACGTACAGGCCGAACATTTTCATGGCAGCATCCAACGGCATCCCGCGCATCGCCGACTTCACCTGCGAGAGGCGGCCTGCGGTCGGCTCGCGCGGCATGGTGGTGACCAACCATCCGCTGGCCTCCAGCGCCGGCGCCGAGATGCTGATGCGCGACGGCAATGCGATCGACGCGGCCATCGCCGCGCTGTTCGCGCTGACCGTGGTCGAACCGATGATGGTCGGCATCCTCGGCGGCGGCCTGTCGCACATCCGCCTCGCCGACGGCCGCCACATCGTGCTCGATGGCCTGAGCACGGCTCCCCTGCGCGCCTCGCCCGCCATGTATGACCCGGTGTCCGACGAGATCGCCTTGGCGCGCGAGACGCGCGGCCGCCGCAATGCCGTCGGCGCGCTCGCGGTCGCGGTCCCCGGCGCGCTGAAGGCCTGGTGCGAGGCGCTGGCGCGCTACGGCCGGCTGCCGCTGGCCGAGGTGATGGCGCCTGCGATCCGGCTCGCCGAATATGGCTTCGTCGCGAGCCCCTATCTCAACGATTGCGTCCGGCAGGCCGCCAGCGATCTCGCGCGCGATCCCCATTTGTCGGCGCTGTTCCTGCCGGGCGGCGAGCCGGTCGAGCCAGGCGCCCGCGTGATCCAGACCGACTACGCGGCGTCGCTGCGGCTGATCGCACAGGATGGACCAGGGGCGTTGTATGGTGGGCCGCTCGGCGCGGCGCTCGCGGCCACCATGGCCAAGAATGACGGATTGATCGACGCGGCGGATCTGGCAGCCTTCAAGGTGATCGAGCGCGCGCCGATCCGCGGGACCTATCGCGGCACCGAGATCATCGGCCCGCCGCCGCCCTCCTCCTCGGGCGTGCACATCGTGCAGATGCTCAACATTCTCGAAGGCTTCGACGTCGGCGCGCTCGGCTTCGGCTCGGCCGACGGCGCGCATCTGCTGGCGGAGACGCTGAAGATCGCCTTCGCAGACCGTGCGGTGGCGACCGCCGATCCCGCTTTCGTCGACGTCCCGATCGAGCGGCTGACGTCGAAGGCCTATGCCGCCGAGCGGCGGGCGCAGATCGACATGGGCCGGGCGCAGAGTTTTAGTCCGGGCTTCTCGCCGACCGAATCCGCCAATACCACCCATGTCACGGTCGCCGATGCCGAGGGCAATGTCGTCGCCTCCACGCACACGATCAACGGCCTGTTCGGCGCCTGCCTGCAGATCCCCGGCACCGGCATGACCGCCAACAACTACATGTACAATTTCGATCCGCATCCGGGCCGCGCGCTGTCGATTGCGCCCGGCAAACGCGTCTTCACCTCGATGGCGCCGATGATGGCGCTGCGCGATGGCCGCCTGCGCTACGCGCTCGGCCTGCCCGGCGGCCTGCGCATCTTTCCGTCCGCGTTCCAGGCGCTGGTCAACCTGATCGACCACGGCATGTCCTTGCAGGAAGCGGTCGAGGCGCCGCGGCTGTGGACGCAGGGCGGCGTGCTCGAACTCGAGCCGGCCTTTTCCGATCATGTCGCGCAACAACTTGCCGCACGCGGCCACGCCATCAAGCGCGAGCCGATCGTGGCCGGCGGCATGAATGCGATCGCCTTTGGTGACGACGGCTCGCTGACCGGCGCCGCGTGCTGGCGTGCCGACGGCACGCCGATCGCGATCTCCGGCGGGCGAGCCCGCGCCGGCCTCCGCTTCGCCATCGCCTGAGGCCCAGGCCTTCTGCCGCATCATCTGGACTTTCATGGTGAGGAACGTCGCCCCTGCGAGCGTTCGGGCGATGCGGTCGCATCGTCTGAGAAGAGGCCCGAGCTGGGGCCTCGCCCTTCGAGACGCCCGCCTTCGTCGGGCTCCTCAGGGTGAGGAGTGAAAGCCTCTTTCAGGGTCATTGGAAGCAACACAGTGCCGCGCCGGTTTCGGCGCCAGACCCTCCTCATGAGCACGCTGCTGGCAGCCGCAAAGCTGGTCTTCACCTCGCCCCGCTTGCGGGGAGAGGTCGGATTGCATCGAAGATGCAATCCGGGTGAGCAACTATCCGCGAGTCTGGTGCGTGCGGAGAGCCCCCTCACCCCGCCCCTCTCCCCGCAAGCGGGGAGAGGGGGCGCACTGTCTCTGCGGCGAACTCCTAACCCTCTCCATGAACACGCTGCTCATGGTCAATGTGCAGCGCCGGTCTCGGTGCCAAAACCTCTCCATGAACACGCCTCTCGGCGTGTTCATGGTCCGGTGTGCAGTGCCTCGGCTTTTGCCCCTCATGGTGAGGAGCGCCGAAGGCGCGTCTCGAACCATGCGGCCCGAGCTGGTGCCTCGCCTCACGCCTGCTTCCGCATCATCCGCGCGATCGCCTCGCCGATCACGACCGTGGTGAAATGGGTGTTGGCACGGCAGTCCGACGGCATGATCGATGCGTCGGCGACGCGCAGGCCGGCGATGCCCTTGACGGTGCCGTCCGGGTTGACCACGCCATCGGCGTCGTCGAATCCGCTCATGCGGCAGCTTCCCGCCGCATGCTGGATATCGCCGGTAATCTGGCGCAGCAGCGCATCGAGCTCGGCATCCGGCAGCGCCGCCGCCTGCGGCAGGGTGAGCGGCGTATCGCCAAGCCTGATCCAATCGGCGGCGTCCTGCAGCGCCGGCTGCACCGTGATCACCGCCAGCCGCTTCACCGCGTCGCGCATCCGCGCGATGTCGCTGGCATCGGCCAGCATGTTCTCCTCGACGATTGGATCGACATTCGGATCGATCGACGCGAGCTTCAGTGTGCCACGTGAGAAGGCGTTGAACAGGCCGGCGCCGATCCCGCCGGGCACGCCGATGCCGCGATGATTGAAGGCGATCAGGATCATGTCGCGCTTGCCGCCATCGGCCAGCCCCGACGAATAGGTGACGCAACAATTGGTATGGCGGGTGTCGCGATCGGTCGGGCGCAGCTCCTCGCGCAGCTGGATGGTGGCGCGGAACAGCGGATGGTCGAAGAAGTGTCGGCCGACTGGAAGATCGCGCACCACCGCGATGCCCATGTCCTGCAAGTCCGTGGCGGGGCCGATACCCGAGCGCAGCAGGATCGCCGGGCTGTGGATGGCACCGGCACACAGCACGACCTCGCGCGCCGCGATCTCCCGGGTGCCCTCACCCTCGATATGGACACGCACGCCGGTGGCGCGGAAATCGCTGATCAGGAGACGATCGACCAGCGCCCGGCCGCGGATCTCCAGATTGGCGCGGCCGCGCGCCGGCTCCAGATAGGCCTCGTTGGTGGAGATGCGGCGGCCATTGCGGCTGTTGATCGGATAGCACGCAACGCCCTCACCATCCGGCCCGTTGACATCGTCACACCAGGGATAGCCGCTCGCCAGCGCCGCATCGCGCAAGGCCCGGTCGATCGGCCCCCATGCATCGAGCGGCGCGCGATACACCGGCAGCGGCCCGCCGCGGCCATGTCCCTCGCGATCGCCGAGTGCGAGATCATCCTCGATCACCGAGAACAGCGGCATGATCTCCTTGGCCGACCATCCCGTGCAGCCATGGTCGGCCCATTCGTCGAACGCATCGGCGACGCCGCGGATCGCGATTTGCCCGTTCATCATCGAGCTGCCGCCGAGCCCCTTGCCGCGCCAGTAGAAGCGCATCTCCTGCCCCGCCACGCGGCGCGACATCAGCTGCGGCCACTGCCATTTCTCCTGGAAGGCGCGATCGTGGATGATCGGGATCGGATTCGGCGTGGTGATCTCCCAGGGCACGTCGGCCGCCCGCCAGTCGGCACCGGCCTCCAGCAGCAGAATCCGCTTCCCGGGCTGCTCCGACAGGCGCACAGCCAACGCTGCGCCCGCAGAGCCGCCGCCCACGACAATCACGTCATACATGTAGTAAACTCTCGCTGTTTCCGAATGTCGCAATCACGGGCACCACTCTGCAATGCCAATTGCAGTCCGTGAAGCCCTCGCGAACTCAGGCCAGCAGCATCCCAATGCAGGGCTGTCTCGACCTCGTTGCCGATCCGAACCGCCTTCGCGAGACCTTCGAACACGAGATCGTTCGGCCCGCCCTTCTCGGCGAGTTCGATCGCCGTCCCGCTCCGGTCCTGCCAGCGGCGGCCTATGGGAGGATGAGGTCGACGTCGGTGCTGCCACTCGCAGGCGACAGCGCCGGTGCCGCGCCGTAGCGCGTCCATGCGGTGGTGACGCTGATGTCCTCGTCGGCCCAGCACCATCGATGCCCACCGGCCCGCTTCGCCGCATAGAGCGCGCGATCGGCCTGATCGAGCAGCGCTTCCGTTTCTGCCTGGCGGTCATCGGTCACCAGAATGCCCGCGCTCGCGCCGATCTGGACGCGTGTTCCGGCCAGCGTGAACGGTTGCGCCAACGCCGTCACTGCGGCGCGGGCCAGATCGAGCGCGGCGTCGCGGCCGGCCCCCGGCAGCAGCAGCATGAATTCATCACCACCGAACCGCGCCGCAACGCCGCTATCCTCGAGACAATCCTGCAGGCGCACGCCGACCTGGCACAGCAGTTCGTCTCCGGCCTGATGGCCGAACCGGTCGTTGACGAGCTTGAAGCCGTCGAGATCGACCGCGATGATCGCCACGGGCCGATCGCAACCGGCGAGCGCCGCGATGAACGCCGCGCGGTTCGGCAGGCCGGTGAGGTAGTCCCGATGCGCCTGATGCGCCAAGGCCTGCTTGGCCTTGATCCGCTCGGTGAAGGCCGCCGTGAGCCGATAGGAGGTGCCACGCAAGGTGATCCAGAACAGCACCACCATGCCGGCGCCCATGCGATAGACGGGCTCGGATTGCAGCAGGCAGGCGACCACGGTCGGGATCAGCAGCACCGCCGATGAGGTCATCACGATCCACGGGCTGACGCGCGACACGATGCCGACGCAGAACGCCATCGACAGGCCGAAGCTCATCCAGACGCCCGGACCATCACCGATCTGGAATGCGCGGGCCGATAACGCGCCGACGGCAAGGCCGAAGGCGATCGCGCCGAGTCCGTAGAGACGCTCCCAGCGGATGATGTCCGCATGGCCGAGGCGATCGAAACGGGCCTCGAACATCAGGAGTTTGACGACGCGGAAGACGCCGATCACGACCAGCGCAGCCGTAATGACCGCATAGCCCGGATCCTGCGCGACCCAGGCCATCACGGTCCCGATCACGACCGATGCCACCGAGATCGTCCCGACCAGCGGCATCGAGCTGTAGAGCAGATGCGCGAGCTCCCGCCGAGTTTCCTGGTCCGATCGATGCATCACAGTCCCGTTCACGAATGCGCGCACTATCGTACCCGGCCCTTAACGAAATATCGCCGCAGTTGCGAAGAGCTGCCATGCGCCGACCATGATTAAGAGATCCTGACTCGGACCAGTCGCATGAGCGACAAGTGCGACCGACGGATCGAGGCAAGCCACTTTCAGCGACGGCTAGCTCGCCCAATTGTCGCGGAACTCGCCGAACAGCGTGATGCCGCCGCAC
Source organism: Bradyrhizobium oligotrophicum (assembly GCF_051168495.1). Classification (GTDB taxonomy): domain Bacteria; phylum Pseudomonadota; class Alphaproteobacteria; order Rhizobiales; family Xanthobacteraceae; genus Bradyrhizobium; species Bradyrhizobium oligotrophicum_A. The sequence goes on from NZ_JBNPVB010000003.1 coordinate 28,875, forward strand.
GCATAGATCGTCTGCCCGGTGATGTAGCTCGCCTCGGACGAGGCGAGAAAGGCGAACACGCCGGCGATCTCTTCCGCTGTCGCCACGCGGCCCATCGGAATGTGGGACTCGACCACGGCGCGCTGGACCGGATCGCCGGTCCAGGCTGCGTTGATCGGCGTGTCGACGGCGCCGGGGCCGACCGAATTGACGCGAATTCCGCGGCCGGCGAATTCCAGCGCGAGAGTCCGGGTGAGGCCGGCCATCGCGCTCTTGCTGATCGAATAAGCGAGATAGCCCGGCTTGGGAATGATCTGGTGCACGCTCGACGTATTGATGATGTTGCCGCCCCCGCCGCGCGCGACGAAATGCGCCAGCGCCTGCCGAGCGCACAGCACGGCACCGTTGAGATTGACCTCGAGGATCTTGCGATACGTCTCGACGTCGAGCGCCTCGCTCGGCGACGCCCGCTGGAAGCCGGCATTGTTGACGAGACAGTCGAGCCGCGGCCAGCGCGCCAGCACGGTCGCGAACATCCCGGCAATGTCGGCCTCGACACCGATGTCGGCCTTCACCGTGAAGTGATCGCGCGCATTGTGACCATGAGCGGCGGACGCCGCCTGCACCAGCGCGAGGGTTTCGTCACCCGACGACGAAGGGCCGCCGAAATTGATCGCGACATGCGCGCCCTCCTCCGCGAACCGCACCGCGATCGCGCGGCCGATGCCTTGCGCGGCGCCGGTGACCAGCGCGTAGTGTCCCGCCAGGCGCGACGAGCGTTCGGTGGATGGGGCGGCTGGCTGCATGTCTCGACTCCTCGAAATGATCTCGCCTCGTGCAGTGCGATGACTCGTGTCCGGATGACAAGGCCATCAGGACTCTGGTATCGCTCCACACCTCATCCATCACCGTGCACGCGGCGTGGGCGTCATGTATCTCGGCATCGATCTCGGCACGTCTGCAGTCAAGACGATTCTCGTCGATGATGCGCAGCGCGTGATCGCCAGCCGCAGCCGTCCCCTGACGATCTCCGTTCCCCGGCCGGGCTGGGCGGAGCAGGATTCGGCCGACTGGATCGCGGCCGTGTTCGCAACCCTCGATGCGCTCAAGGCGGATCATGCGGGCGAAATGGCCGAGGTCGCGGGCATCGGCCTGTCCGGGCAGATGCACGGCCCGGTGCTGCTCGGTGCCGACTTCGTACCGTTGCGCCCCTGCATCCTCTGGAACGACGGACGGTCGGCCGCCGAATGCGCCATGTTGGAACGGCGCTGGCCCGCCCTGCGGCAGGTCACCGGCAACAAGGCGATGCCCGGTTTCGCTGCGCCGAAGCTGCTCTGGATCGCCGCACACGAGCCGGAGATCTTCCGGGCGACGCGCCTCGTCCTGTTGCCGAAGGCCTATGTCCGGCTCGCGCTCTCGGGCGAGACGATCGAGGATGTTTCGGACGCCTCAGGCTCGCTGTGGCTCGATGCCGGCAGGCGCGACTGGTCCGACGAGGGTCTCGCCGCCACCGGCCTGACGCGCGGGCAGATGCCGCGCCTCGTCGAAGGCCGCGAGCCCGCGGGCCGGTTGCGCCACGATCTCGCCGAGCGCTGGGGCCTGTCGAAACGGCCGGTCATCGCGGGCGGGGCCGGCGACAACCCGGCCGGCGCGATCGGCATCGGCGCGATCCGTCCGGGCGCCACCTTCATCACGCTCGGCACGTCGGGCGCGGTGATCACGCCGGTCGAGAAGGTGATGGCCAATCCCGAGCGCGTCGTTCACTCCTTCTGTCACGCGGTCCCTGGATTATGGCTGCAGGCCGGAGCGATGCTGTCGGCGGCTTCCTGCCTTGCCTGGATCGCGCGCCTGCTCGGCGCCTCCGAGGCCGAGTTGCTCGCGCCGCTCGGCGCGTCGCCAGCCGTGCCATCGCCGGTCAGCTTCCTGCCCTATCTTGCCGGCGAGCGCACACCGCATGACGATCCGAACGTGCGTGGCCTGCTCGATGGTCTGAGCCATGCAACCGATCGCAACGCCATCGTGCAGGCCGTGCTCGAGGGCGTCGCCTTCGCACTTGCCGATTGCCGCGATGCGCTGACGGCTACGGGTCTCGTCATCTCGGAAGCCGATGCGATCGGCGGCGGCTCGCGCTCGGACCTCTGGCTCGCAATCCTCGCGAGCGTGCTGAACATCCCGATCCATCGTCTCGCCGAGGGCGAGACCGGTGCCGCATTTGGCGCGGCGCGGCTGGCGCGGCTTGCCGTCACCGGCGAAGCGGTTGCGCGCGTATGCACGCCACCCGCCCGGGTGCGGACCTTCGTGCCTGATCCCGCGCTGGCGGCAGACTACGCCGAGCGGTTGCCGCGCTGGCGCCGGCTCTACCGCCGTCAGAGCTGACCGGCCCCGAAACACGACCGCACTCTCGCGGCGACGTGTTGCAGCCGCCGGTCTTTCATATTGTATTCGGCGACAGCCTCTAGTTTAATCATTGCCCGCGCCAGCCGTAACGAGCCGCGGGAACACAAGAGAACGTGCATTGGGAGGCACGATGAGCGGTCCGATCCTCGAGATGCGCGGGGTGTCGAAGTCATTCTTCACCATCAAGGCCCTGCAGAAGGTCGACCTGACCGTCTATGCCGGCGAAGTCCATGCGCTGATGGGGGAAAACGGCGCCGGCAAATCCACTTTGATGAAGATTCTCTCCGGTGCCTATCGCCCCGATCCTGGCGGCGAGATCCGCATCGAGGGCAAGGTGGCGCGCATCGAGGGACCGATGGGCGGCCGCGCCGCCGGCATTTCGATCATCTACCAGGAGTTGTCGCTGGCGCCGAACCTGACGGTCGCCGAAAACATCTATCTCGGACGCGAGCTGTCGCAGAGCGGCCTGCTGTCGCGCGGCACCATGCGCGACGGGGTCGGCCCGATCCTGCAGCGGCTCGGCGCCGATTTCTCCGCGTCGACGCTGGTGGCCGAACTGTCGATGGGCCAGCGCCAGCTGGTCGAGATTGCCCGCGCGCTGCATGCGCGCTCCAAGATCCTGATCATGGACGAGCCGACGACGTCGCTGTCCGCGGGCGAGAGCGAGAAGCTGTTCGCGCTGATCCGGCAGCTGCGCGACGAAGGGATGGCCATCATCTACATCTCGCACCGCATGGACGAGGTCTATGCGCTCGGCGACCGCGTCACCGTCTTGCGCGACGGCCGGCTGGTCGGTTCGCTCGACAAGCCGGACATCCGCGCCGACAGCATCGTGCGCATGATGGTCGGCCGCGACGTGTCGTCGTTCTACAAGAAGGACCACGATCCGCATGCCAAGCGCGACCGCGCGGTGCTCACGACCGTCGATCTCGGCGACGGCCGCCGCGTCAAGGGCTGCTCGCTCACCGTCCATGCCGGCGAAGTGGTCGGCCTCGCCGGGCTGATCGGCGCCGGACGCACCGAACTCGCGCATCTGATCATCGGCGCAACGCCGAAGACGAGCGGACATCTCGAACTCGACGGCGAGCGGATCGAGATCGAGACGCCGCGCGATGCGCTCGATGCCGGCATCGCCTATCTCACCGAGGACCGCAAGGCGCTCGGCCTGTTCCTCGACATGTCCTGCGCCGACAACATCAACCTCGCCGTGATCGGGCGCGACGCCAGGCTCGGCGGCATTCTCGACCGCGACAAGGCGAAGACGCGCGCCGACGAGGCGTTCAGCGCGCTCGGCATTCGCGCGCCCAATCCGGGCGTCACCGTCGGCGGCCTGTCCGGCGGCAATCAGCAGAAGGTGCTGCTGTCGCGCCTGCTCGCGACCGCACCGAAGGTGCTGATCCTGGACGAGCCGACGCGCGGCGTCGACGTCGGCGCTAAATCCGAGATCTATTCGATCATCGACAATCTCGCCAAGTCGGGCACCGCGATCCTGGTGATCTCGTCCGACCTGCCGGAGATCCTCGGCATCTGCGACCGCGTGCTGGTGATGCGCGAGGGACATCTCGCCGGCGAGCTGCAGCAGAGCACGACATCACCTATTTCGCAGGAAGACATCATGGCGCTGGCCACGGGGACGGAGCACGTCGATGCCTGACAACAGCCAAGCTCAAGCCAAGGCCGCCGCGGCGCCCATCCTGCCGTCCGCGGCGGAGAAGCAACAACGCGTCCGGGCGATGATCCGGGCCGCCGGCATGCTGCCGGTGCTGCTGATCCTGTGTCTCGGCTTCCACTTTCTGGCCGACGGCCGGTTCTTCACCGGACAGAATCTCGGCATCGTGCTGCAGCAGGCCGCCGTCAACACCGTGCTCGCGGCCGGCATGACCTTCGTCATCCTCACCGGCGGCATCGATCTGTCGGTCGGCTCGATCCTGGCCGCGGCGGCGATGGCCGGTCTCACCGTGTCCAAGCTGCCCGAGCTGGGCGCGCTGTGGCTGCCGGCCGCGGTGCTCACCGGCTTCGCCTTCGGCGTCATCAATGGCGCCCTGATCGCGCTGTTGCGGCTGCCGCCCTTCATCGTCACCCTGGGCTCGCTCACCGCCGTCCGCGGTCTGGCCCGGCTGATGGGCAGCGACACGACGGTGTTCAATCCGTCGATTCCCTACGCCTTCATCGGCAATGCCTCGCTGACGCTCATTCCCGGCGTCGTCTCGATCCCCTGGCTGTCGGTGATCGCGCTGCTGGTGATCGTGGCGTCGTGGCTGATCCTGCGCCGCACGGTGCTCGGCGTGCACATCTACGCGGTCGGCGGCAATGAGAGCGCAGCGCGGCTCGCCGGCATCAAGGTCTGGGCGGTCCTCATTTTCGTCTACGGCATGTCGGGCCTGCTCGCCGGCCTCGGCGGCGGCATGCAGGCGGCGCGGCTCTATGCGGCGAACGGCCTGCAGCTCGGCCAGTCCTACGAGCTCGACGCGATCACCGCAGTCATTCTGGGTGGCACCTCCTTCGTCGGCGGCATCGGCTCGATCTGGGGCACCTTGGTCGGCGCGCTCATCATCGCGGTGTTGTCGAACGGACTGATCTTGGTCGGCGTCTCCGACATCTGGCAATACGTCATCAAGGGCCTCGTCATCATCGGCGCCGTCGCACTCGACCGCTACCGGCTGCAGGGCTCGGCGCGCACCTGACACATTCGGCAGGCGCCGCCGGCGCCTCGCCGCAATCCATTCTTCCACGGCCACTGGTCCGCCGTGCGTAGACGAACAGGAAGGACCAGGGAGGAAACCCATGTTGAAGACGATATCGCTCGCCGGTGCCGCGCTGGCGCTTGTCATGAGCTCCGCGCCGTCCTCGGCCAAGGAGCTGAAATCGATCGGCGTGTCGCTGGGCTCGCTCGGCAACCCGTTCTTCGTCGCGTTGTCGAAAGGCGCCGAGTTCGAGGCCAAGAAGACCAATCCCAACGTCAAGATCACCGCGGTCGGCTTCGAATACGACCTCGGCAAGCAGGTCACCCAGATCGACAATTTCATCGCCGCCGGCGTCGACCTGATCCTGCTCAACCCCGGTGACCCCAAGGCGATCGGCCCGGCGATCAAGAAGGCGCAGGCCGCGGGCATCCTCGTCGTCGCGGTCGACACCGCTGCCGAGGGCGCCGACGCCACGGTCACCACCAACAACGTGCAGGCCGGCGAGATCTCGTGCCAGTACATCGTCGACAAGCTCGGCGGCAAGGGCGACGTCATCATCCAGAACGGGCCGCAGGTGTCGGCGGTGATCGACCGCGTCAACGGCTGCAAGAGCGTGTTCGCCAAGGCGCCCGGCATCAAGGTGCTGTCCAGCGACCAGGACGGCAAGGGCTCGCGCGAGGGCGGGCTGACGGTGACGCAGGGTTATCTGACCCGCTTCCCCAAGATCGACGCGATCTTCGCGATCAACGATCCGCAGGCGATCGGCACCGATCTCGCCACGCGCCAGCAGCAGCGCACCGGCATCGTCATCACTGCGGTCGACGGCGCGCCCGACATCGAGGCTGCGCTGAAGGATCCGGCGACGCAGCAGATCCAGGCCTCGGCCTCGCAGGACCCGTTCTTCATGGCCCGCCGCGCGGTGCAGATCGGCGTCAGCATCCTCAACGGCCAGAAGCCGGCCTCGACCGTCGAGCTGCTGCCCTCCAAACTGATCACGCGCGACAATGTCGGCGAGTACAAGGGCTGGACCTCGGACCGCAAGGAATAGCAGGCCTGACGGCTCGAACGTGTCCGCCGAACCATCGACGCCGCCCCTTAACCGGGCGGCGTCATGCTTGACAGCCGATCTGCATGCGCGTCGGAATGTCCGCACGCCTGCCTCGAAAGAACGAGTGCACACCACTCGCGCGTCGGCGGGAGATGTGGCAAACAACGGCCTCGACGGAGGATTGAACCCGCGCTGGCAACGCCCTGGACCGGCGATTCCTCCGAGCAGGGGATGGATGCCGATGGCTGCGAAGCTCGATGACCTTTTGCCCGCGATCATCAAGGCCGGTGACGCCGGACTGAGCCTATCCAAGATCACCGCGACGTTCCTGGGAAAATCGGGAGCCAAGAAGGGCTCGCCTGTCCTGCGCGAGAGGCTTGCAACACTGGGACGCGAGGGGGCGATCTGGGGACCGTTGAAGCATGGCGTCGCCCAGATGTATTTCGCGAGCGGGCGCGGCCCATCGGTCGAAACGGCGAGCCAAGCCATCGTGAAATTGATCGCCGCCTCGGGCGTCAAGCTGATCTCGAAGCCCAGTCTGGAAAAGAAGGTCACCGGGATGAACAGGAAGTTTTTCCCGGATGGCCTGGCACACGCCAAGTCCAGCCGGACCATTGTCGAGCTCTCCTGCGGCAGCTCGAAATATTATCTGCATCGTGACGTCGCGGCGGACCATTTCGGCTTCGACGGCAGCGTCGCCGAGCTGCCCGTCACGGCGCCGACCACGGACGGCGCATTGACTCCGGCTTCGGCGCTCACGCTGGACGACGTCCTGCCGGCCTATCGCCGGCTCAAGGCCGAACAGGGAGGCTTCTCGGCGGTGAAGATCTACGACCTGATCAACGCGCTCGATGGATCGAAGGAAGCGCTGCACCGTCTCCTGATCGAGGAAACGAAGTCCGGACGGGTCACGATCCATCCGACGACCACCGTCGACCTTCCCCCCGAAGAGATGGACGCAGGCATCCGACTCGCCGGCTTTCCCGAGCCCTTCGTCACCGTCGTGGTCAAGAACGAGCCATGACGAACCGCTACGCCGAGATCCAGGTCAATCCGTTCGAGGACGCAATCGTTCGCGAGCCGCGCGACGTCTCGTTCTCGGTGAAGGGCCTCAACGATGCGCCGCTCCATCGGCTGCTGAGCAAATTCGACGCGCTGGACGCGGGCGAACTGCCCCGCAGCAGCCCTGCGAGACCCGACCGGGCGCAGCTCGTCGTCTCGCCGGATCGCGGCTACGGAAAATCGCATCTGCTGGGACGGTTGTTCACGGCCTTGGGCCGCAGAGCCACCAAAGTCTATCTTCGTCCATTCCAAGATCCCTACAAGGCGTGGCAGTCGATCCTGCTGCTCACCGTGCAGGAGCTCGATCGGCCGGACGACGAAACCGGCGATACGCCGAGCCAGCTCCGATCTCTCGCCATCGGGACGCTGGCGCACATCGTCGCGGATTTTGCCCAGAACGGCATCCCCGAGATCGCCCCCGCAGTCCCCGCTCTGCGGCATCTTGCGGCCGGCACATTGCCGGCGTCCGAGATGCCGGGCAGGCTGGCCTGGCTGCGCAGTCTTTTTTCCGATACCGGCCCGATCAATCGCCTGGCAGGGCTGTTGAGGAAGCGTCACATCGATCTGCAGGGGCAGGAGAAGGCCTGGCTGAAAGTCCTCGTCGCCTGCGCGTTCGACGACGCCGATGACGAGCGCCGGCAGGCGGCCCTCAAATGGCTGCGGGCCGACCCGCTCGAGCCGGAGGAGGTCGAACGGCTCAGGCTTGACCAGGCTGACAATGACGGGCGCGGCGACGTCACGCCGCAGGAAATCAACGCCCTGAGTTTCCGTCGCCTGCAGGGCCTGTGTCAGCTCGCGTCCTATTATCGTCCGTTCGTGTTCTGCTTTGACCAGACCGAATGCTACGCCAGCGATCCCATGCTGATCAAGGCGCTCGGAAACTGCATCGAGCAGCTCTATGCCGAGCTTCGCAATCATCTCACGGTGGTCACCGCCAACCAGCGAAACTGGGTCGTCGACATCAAGCCGCATCTGGAGCCCCCGCATCGCGACCGCTTCACGCCCGAAATCTCGCTCGAAGGCATCACCAGAACAGGTGCGCGCGAGCTGATCGAAGCGCGCCTGAAAAGCTGTGATCTGTCGTCCGGGGACATCGCGCAATTCTTCGCCGACAAATGGCTCGATGAGCCGTTCGAAACACTCGTCGAGCTCGGCGTCCGCGCGCTGCTGGTCCGCGCGGAGGAACGCTTCAGGGCTCTCGCGCGCCCGAACACGGCGCCGCCTCCGGCGCAAACCCTCGACGACCTCTTCCAGGTCGAGCTCAACGGCATCCGCTCCCAGAAGGCGCTGCAAGCCTACAATCAGGACTGCCTGATGTGGTTCGCCAAGGACGTCGGGCAGGCCATGAGCGGGGTCAAGGTCGGCCGCACCTCGGGCCGTCGCTATTTTTCGTTCGAATGGTGCTGGCCGGACCGCAGCGTCTACTTCGCCTTCGAGGGCGGCGACCATTGGCGGCGCTGGAAGGCGATCGCCGACGAGGCGATCTCGTTGGCGAAGGCGCAAACCGGCCGTCCCACCCTGACCTACGTGTTCCGCACGCCGGACCTCGCCCGGGTGCCGCGCTCGTCATGGGCCGTCGCCAAGGCCACGATGGATGAAGCCAGCCGCCACGGTTTCCGCATCGTCGAACTGACGCCCGACCAAGTCTGCGAGCTGCATGCCGCGCGCGAACTGTATTCCAACGCGCTCCAGGGCAACATCGCCTTTGCAGGCCCGGAAACGCTCGCCTGGCTGCAGACCCGCTTCGCATCCCTGCTCGCCGATGTCGCGTCCGCGGGACTTCCCATCCAGGTCCGCAGCGTCGATGCGGGCGGACCCGCAGCCAAGCAAAGGACCAAGGAACATACGACGACCGCATCCGGCGCGCTCGACGACGATCGCCTGAGCGTCGTGCTCGACCTCGTCCGCGAGCAGCGCATCGTCGACATCTCCGTCGTGCTCGACAGGCTCGGAAAAACGGACCTGCGCGATCCGCTCTTGCGCAGCGTCGAGGCGCATCCCAATCTGAAGGCACATCCGGGGCCCAAGACGATCTTCCTGCAATGGCGCATCACAGCATAACGGCGACCGAGCTCACCTTCGCCGTCCTCGATCCGGAGTGGCGCGCCCGGTGGCTCCGGGGCGAGAAGCCGTCGACCAAGAGCTTCGCACCGGCCGGCACGGCGCGCGCGATGGGCGTGCAATTCCACAAGGAGGTCGAGAAGCTGGTCGGCTGGCTGACGGCGCCACGCAGCCTGAAGGCCGCGGCGCGCATCGACACCGTCGAGGCGCTGGTCGATCACGTCTGGACCACCTCGCTGCAGGACCTGACCGACAAGCTGTTCGCGGCGGGACGCGGCGAGGACGCCGCCGCCTTCACCGAACGGATGCGTCATTTCTGCGCGCGCCTGATCGCGCTGCGGACACGCACGCGCGGCTTCGAGAACTGGCAGGACGTGTTCGTCGGCGCCGAGCAGGATCTCGCGCACGTGCCCGTCGCGGTCGGCGACGGCGCCGTGGAGATCCGCGGCCGGGTCGACGCCATTCGCATTCACCCCGAACGCCATCTGGAGGTCGTGGACTACAAGCTGAGCCAGGGCGCGCGGCAGAAGGCCGACCTCGTGCAGCTTGCGATCTACGGTCATCTGCTGCCGATCTGGCGTCCCGGTTGCGAATTCTGCGGCACGCTGGAGTACTACCTGCCGGCGTTCCAGGACGTCGAAGTGTCGCCGGACGAACTGAGGGACATCTTCAGCGGCATGGTCGCGCCGGTGCTGCAGGAAATGTTCGGCGCCGGGACGCCGCCGGCCTCTCCGGATCGCGCGGCGCCTCCTGCAGCGAAGCCTGCGGAAAAGCCATCAGGCGACGACCGCGCCGACGCCGCCCCAAATGCGCTCGGCGACGCCGTGGCCGAGGCGTTTCGCAGCTTCAACCTCGCGGTCGAATGCGCCAGCGTGATCGAAGGGCCGCAGCTGATCCGGTTGCGGCTCACACCAGGGCCCGGCGTGAAAGTCTCGTCGCTCGCCAACCGCGCCGCGGACCTGCAGGTGAAGCTCGGCCTCGCCGAGCCGCCGCTGATCAAGGCCGGCAAGGGCTTCGTCATTCTCGATCTGCCGCGGCCCGATCCGAAGCCGTGCCTGCTCAAGGACGCGCTGGCCGGTCCGCTGTCGTCTGCGTTGACGAGCATGGTGAGCTTTCCGGTCGGCATCGACGTCGAAGGCCATCCGATCGTGGCCGACTTCGCCGATCCCAATACGTGTCACGCGCTGGTCGCGGGATCGACCGGCAGCGGCAAGAGCGAATGGCTGAAGGCCATGGTCGCAAGCATGCTGCTGCGCGGCTCGCCGGAGCAAGTGAAGATCGCGCTGATCGATCCGAAGATCCTGACCTTCTCGGGGGTCGGCGGCAGTCCCTATCTGTGGCGTCCGGTCGCGACCACGCTGACCGAGGCGCTGCGAATTCTGCGCGATGCCGTCAAGGAGATGGACGCGCGCTATCAGCTCCTGAACGGCGCCGGCGTCGTCAATCTCGGCGACTACATCAAGGCCGGCCACACCAACCTGCCATTCCTGGTCCTGATCTTCGACGAATTCGCCGACCTGATCCTGGCCGGGCGCGACGACAAGAAGGAGTTCGAGGCACTGGTCGCGCGCATCGCCGGCAAGGGCCGCGCATCCGGCATCCACCTCGTGCTGGCGACCCAGCGCCCCGACCGCGCCGTCGTCACCGGCCTGATCAAATCGAACCTGCCGCTGAAGGTGTGTCTCAAGGTCGCCAATGCCGTGAACGCACAGATCGTGCTCGACGAGCCCGGCGCCGAAAGCCTGTTCGGCAAGGGCGACCTGCTGTGCGATCTCGGCCGTGGCCTGGTGCGCGCGCAAGGCCTGTTCGTCCCGCAAGCGGAATTTCTCGCCGCGCTCGGCCGCAAATAGGACGGCCCATCCGCCGCCATGTCGCGTTTGCGACAACGCCTCCCCTGTTTGTTGCGGTTTCCGCTGGTCCGGAATTTGCGTGAGCTTGCCTGACGGCATCAATCAGCAGGCGATCCGATGGCTTTCACCGCAGTCTGTCCGACAAGCGCCATCTCCGAAGGGGGCATGGGCCTGTTCCAGGTCGGCAAGAAGAGCGTGCTGCTGCTCTGGCCCGCCGGCGGCGACCTCAGGGCCTATCGCGGCCGCTGCCCGCATGCAGACGTGCCCCTGACCGAGGCGACGTTTGACGGCAAGAGCATCACCTGCCCGCATCATCAATGGGGCTTCGACGCCATGAGCGGCAAATGCGTGACTCATCTGGTGCGCAACGCGCTGCACCCCTACCCGCTGCAGATCGAGGGCAGCGAGATCCAGGTCGATGTCGGACCGGTGAAGCCGGCCCGCGCGACGGCCTGAGCAGCGACGGATCGAGCGCCGGCGTCAGCGCGGGCGGGCCGCGGATGGAGAGCGGATCGACGAGACCAGCATCATGACGATCGCAGCGGATTGGGTGATCTGGAACGGATCGCTGGGCATCGTCGATACGGTCCGGCTCGGCCCCGTCGTCGACGGTGGGAGGGCGCGGCTGGCATCGCTGGCGCCACCCTATGACGTCGTTGGGCCCTTCAGCCTCGACGAGCTGGAGACCCAGGGCCGCATCGTCTTCGGCGCCTGCCTCGTGATGTCGCAACGACGCTGGCGCGAGGATCAGAATGCGCTGCGCATGGCGGCGCGGGCCGCGCGGCGCGCATTGCTGGACCGGCTCGCCCATGACGAGGATGATGAAGCGTTTCGCAGCGTGCTCGAGTTGCCGCTGCAAGGCCCGCTGACAACTGCGGACATCAGGGCCGCGTTCCGCCGGCTCGCCAAGTCGGCGCACCCTGACGCCGGCGGCAGCAGCGAACTCTATCGGCGCATCTCCGACGCCCGCGACGCGCTGCTGGCGCAATGGGGCTGAGACCGCGGCTGCCGGCGGCGACCCCATCGCCGCAGCGTCCGATCACCCCGCAGCGGCGCCGGCCGGACCGTGCAGCGTCCGCGCCTCGTGGGTGAATTGCAGCATGCCCGCCGCGGCGAGACGCTGCACGGCCAGCCAGCTGGCGTGATCGATGACCTCGACGGCGGGACCTGACGACAATCGCTCGCGCTCGGTCGCAAGCGACGGCGCGTCGAGATCGAGCACGGCCACGAGCCGCTGTGCGCCGGCTGCATCCTGCCTCGCCTCGATCAGGATGGCGCGCTCGCCGTGCCGCTGCACCAGCTCCGCCGCCACCTCCTCGCTCGACATCACGGTCGGGCCGCGGCTTTCGCGACCTCCCATCATCTCCTGCATGCGTTCGATCAGCGCGGCGCGGCCCGACGGCATCTTCAGCGCGGAGAGGTCGCCGATGCCGTCCATGACGCCGTCGGCCAGGGCCTGCTTGCGGCCGAGCAGGTGCAGGATGTCGTGCTCGATGCTCTGCTCGGTGATCAGGTTGACCACGGTGACCGAGCGCGCCTGCCCCTTGCGCCAGGCGCGCGCGATGCGCTGCTCCAGCTTGGCCGGATTCCACGGCAGGTCGACGTTGATCACCACGCTCGCCGCCTGCAGGTTCAGGCCGACGCTGCCGCTGTCGGTCGAGAGGAACAGCCGGCAGGCGGGGTCGTTCTTGAAACGGTTGATCTCGGCGCGGCGCCGGATCTGCGACACCGATCCGGTGTGCCAAGCGGCATCGAGCCCCATCTCGCCGCCGAGCTCTCGCACCATCGCCAGCATCCGCTCCCATTCCGAGAAGATGATGGCCTTGCGGCCCGGCTCCTGCAGCACGTCCTCGAGAATGCCTTCGATCTCCTCGAGCTTCGGGCTGATACGGCAAGTGGGATCGAGGATCGCGGGCGTGTCGCAGATCATCCGCATGCAGGCGAGCAGCATCTGCAGGCGGTCGAACTCGGCCTTCGTCAACGGCCGGTTCTGGGCGATCGCGAGCAGGCGCCTCGCCTGCGCCGCGTAGTCCTCGTAACGCAGCCTCTGCTCGTCGGCCATTGCGACGAAGTAGTTCTTGACCGTGCGTCCGGGCAGTTGCGCCTCGACATCGGCCTTGCGCCGGCGCAGCAGCACCGGCTGCAGCCGTTCGCGCAAGGCGCCGAGGTTCTGATAGTCGACCGGACGCCCGCGCTCGTCCAACTGATAGAACTCGCGGTTGAAGCGGAACAGCGGGCCGAGAATTTCCGGGTCCAGATACTGGACGATCGAATAGAGTTCGTCGATGCGGTTTTCGAGCGGCGTTCCGGTCAGGACGAAGGCGTAGCGCGACTGCAGCAGCTTGACCTGGCGCGCGGTCTTGGTCTGCCAGTTCTTGATGCGCTGCGCCTCGTCCAGGATCACGAGATCCGGCTTCAAGGTGGCGTTGATGTCGTCGAGGTCGGACAGCACCTGTTCGTAGTTGACGATGGTGAAGAAGGCGGGATCGCGATAGGCGGCGAGACGCTGCGCGCGCGGACCGAACACGAGACGTGTGGTGCGGTCGGCAAAGCGCGAGATCTGCTCCTCCCATTCCGATTTCAGCGACGCCGGACAGACCACCAGCACCCGGCGGATGCCCTTGAGCCGCGCCAGCAGCTCGCTCGCGGCGATGGCCTGGACGGTCTTGCCGAGCCCCATCTCGTCGGCGAGCAGCGCACGTTCGCCGAAGACGAGATGCAGCATGCCCTCGCGCTGATAGGGCAGCAGCGGATGCTTGACGAGTCCGGCCAGCTTCTTCTCGGCCCGGGCCTCGAAGGCGGCACGCGCCTTGGCGCGCTCGCGCGCCCGCCGGGCGCGATCGAGCCAAGGCGAGAAATGACGGGACAGGCGGACCACGCGCCGAATCGCCAGCGGCGCCTCGTTCCAGGCCGCGATCAGCTTCTCGATCCGCCGCGCATCGCGCGTGAGCGCGCCGTCGCGGTCGAGATGGGGCCGCAGCCATCGCGCCGCGCTCTCGATCGATTCGGAGCGATCGGCGGGCCATAGCACGGCCGGTGCGCCCGGACCACGGCGATCCAGGAAGATCTCGATGCGGCGGGTGCCGGCGCGTGCCGCCTCGCGGACGGCCTTTGCCGGCCGGCGCGTGAGCGCGGCGACGACCCCTTCGATGTGCTTGCAGGTCCCGAGCCCATTGACGCGGTGATCGATGCAGCCGCAGGAGTTGATCGCCTCGGTCAGGCTGCGGATCTCGACGTCGTAGCTCGACCCGCTGGACGATTGGACGCGGAAGGTGCCGAACACGGGCTCGCTGGTTTCGAGCGCGTTGATCGCGCCGATCTCGGTCTCGCCGCGCCAGCGCCGGACACGCAGTTCGTCATCGTCGGTCGTCAGCCATCCCGGCGGCAATGGCGGCCGTTCGAGCACGGCTTTGGCCTTGGCTTTGGCCTTCGACCTGCGGTCGCGCTTGCCCGCCGCGGGCACGTCGGCAACGTCACGAAGGGCGAGCGGTGTCTTGCGCATGATGACCTCGGCCGGACCGGAGCGAATCGTTTGCGCGCGATGTTACCGCCGGCCCGCGGCGGCGGTTGCCCCGCGTCGGATCGCGGACGTCGGAAGTTGTGGATTGCCTGCGCCAAAACGGACCATCCGCGCTTTTGCAGCAGAAACATCCGCCCTGACGCCCAGCGCGCCCGGTTCCATCCCCGCCCGCCATTCGATATATCGGAAGCGGCAGCGCCGCATCTCGCCCGGGCCTGCCGATCCGCCGGAGGCCGCAAACCCCATGGACCTGTCCATCGAGCACCTGCTCGGTCTGTCCGAGCCCGCCCTGCTCACGGCCTATGCCGACGCACGCCGGCGTTTCGTGCAACAGAAATTCGCGCGCGACACGCAGCGCGCGCGGCTGGAATGGATGCGGGCCAAGGCGTTCGTCAACGCCTCGGGCAACGTCACGGAGCGCAACATGGCCGTGACGCTGTCTGACGAGCTCGCGCGCAAGGGCCAGGAGGTGCGCGAACTGACGCGGGAGATGGATCTCGCCAAGGCGGAGGTCGACATCATCGACATGGTGATCCGCCTGCGCGGCTCGCATGGGCTGTCATCTGGACAATCGTCGACCGGACAGGCCGACGAGCCGGGCGACGGGCTCGCCGAACCCGACGCGGACCACGACTTCGGATAGCCGGCGCACGAGCCGGTCGGGGCGCTCATGCCCGACCGGCTCCGCCCTCAGCCTCTAGAAGAAGCCGAGCTTCTTCGGGCTGTAGCTCACCAGCATGTTCTTGGTCTGCTGATAGTGGTCGAGCATCACCTTGTGGGTCTCGCGGCCGACGCCGGACTGCTTGTAGCCGCCGAACGCCGCATGTGCGGGATAAGCGTGATAGCAATTGGTCCAGACTCTGCCGGCCTGGATGTGCCGGCCGAACCGGTAGCAGGTATTGGCGTCGCGGCTCCACACGCCGGCGCCGAGGCCGTACAGCGTGTCGTTGGCGATCGCCAGCGCCTCGTCCTCGGTCTTGAAGGTGGTGACCGAAACGACGGGCCCGAAGATCTCCTCCTGGAACACGCGCATCTTGTTGTGTCCCTTGAACACCGTCGGCTTGACGTAGTAGCCGCCGGCGAGATCGCCGCCGAGCAGGTTGCGCTCGCCGCCGATCAGAAGCTGCGCGCCTTCCTGCCTGCCGATGTCGATGTAGGACAGGATCTTGTCGAGCTGCTCGGAGGAGGCCTGCGCGCCGATCATCGTCGCCGGATCGAGCGGGCTGCCCTGCACGATCGCACCGACGCGGGTGAGCGCGCGCTCCATGAAGCGTTCATAGATCGACTCGTGAATGAGCGCGCGGCTCGGGCAGGTACAGACCTCGCCCTGGTTGAGCGCGAACATGACGAAGCCCTCGATCGCCTTGTCGAGGAAGTCGTCGTCCTCGGCGCAGACGTCCTTGAAGAAGATGTTCGGCGACTTGCCGCCGAGCTCGAGCGTCACCGGGATCAGATTCTGCGAGGCGTATTGCATGATCAGCCGGCCGGTCGAGGTCTCGCCGGTGAACGCGATCTTGGCGATGCGGTTCGACGACGCCAGCGGCTTGCCGGCTTCGAGACCGAAGCCGTTGACGACGTTCAGCACGCCGGCCGGCAGCAGATCGCCGATGGTCTCCATCAGCACCAGGATCGAGGCCGGAGTCTGCTCGGCCGGCTTCAACACGACACAATTGCCGGCCGCGAGCGCGGGCGCCATCTTCCACGCCGCCATCAGGATCGGGAAATTCCAGGGAATGATCTGGCCGACCACACCGAGCGGCTCGTGGAAGTGATAGGCGATGGTGTCGTGATCGATCTCGGCGATCGAGCCTTCCTGGGCGCGGATCACGCCGGCGAAATAGCGGAAGTGATCGATCGCGAGCGGGATGTCGGCCGCGGTGGTCTCGCGGATCGGCTTGCCGTTGTCCCAGGTCTCGGCCAGCGCGAGCTTGTCGAGATTGGCCTCCATGCGATCGGCGATCTTGTTGAGGATCAGCGCCCGCTCGGTGACGCTGGTACGGGCCCAGGCATCCTTGGCGGCATGGGCGGCGTCGAGCGCGGCCTCGATGTCGGAGGCATCGGAGCGCGCGATCGCGCAGACCGGCTGGCCGGTGATCGGCGAAATGTTGTCGAAATATTTGCCGGCATTGGGGGCCTTCCAGCCGCCGCCGATGAAGTTGTCGTAACGCGCAGCAAAGGGCGGCTTGAACGCCGCATTGACGTCAACCTTGGTCATCTGTCTCTCCCATTCACGCCGATGCACACGGCGTTGCGGAGAGGCTCCGTCAAACCGGCGTGACAGGCCAGTGGCCGGCGGCGGTGCGGTCGCGGAAGTGTCGCAGTTCTGCGACAGGTTGGCTGCGAATGGACGATCGCGTCGCCATCAGCGCGCGAGCCGGAGCCGCTTCATCTTACGGTGCAAGGTGGCGCGGGACATGTCGAGTTCCTTCGCCGCCTTCGAGACGTTGCCGCCGGCGCGCGCCAGCGCGCGTTTCAGGACGGCGCGCTCGGCGGCGTCGATGTCGTCGCCCTCGGCCTGCGCGCCCTTGATCAGGTCGCCGGCCGGCACCGGACGCGCCAGCGCCGATGCCGACAGACCCAGCGCGCGGCGCGCCGCGCGGGTGGCGCCGACGACGAGGTCGTTGCCGTCCACCGCCAGCATCGAGTTGATGTCCCGCTCGCTGTCGGGCGTCAGCACGATGCGGGCATGCGGAAAGGCCTGGCGGAAATTCTCCGCCTCGATCAGGCGCGCGGCATCCGCCACCGTGGTCGCGATCAGCCGGCCGAAACCTTCGGTGAGATCGGCACGACACGACGAGACGTCGAGCGCCGCCTTGAGCTGGCCATGCTCGTCGAAGATCGGCGCCGTGGTGCAGAACAAACGCGTATTGCGGGCAAGGTAGTGCTGATCGCGGTCGATGGTCAGCGGCCGCTTTTCCACCAGGCAGGTGCCGATCGCATTGGTGCCCTCGTGCCGCTCGCTCCAGACAGCGCCGGTCCACAGCCCCCAGGAATCGAACGTCGAATCGTCACCGCGCGCGCCGCGACGATCGACGACGGTACCCTCGGCATCGGCCAGCAGCACCGAGCAGCCGACACCCCCAACGGCGAGGAACAGCCGGTCGAGGCTCGCTTGCGCGATCGCGAGCAGCCGTCCCAGCCGCTCGCGCGCGGCCGCAATCTCGGTGGCCGTCAGCCGGCAGGATGGCGCATGGTTGGCAGGATCGAGCGCGTGCAGATGGCCGGAACGGCGCCACGATGCCGCCAACGCAGAAACCGCCGGCGCCCGTTTGGCGACGACGTCGAGCACGCGGTCCGAATGGGAATTCCCGGGCGAACGCCCCATCTCCCTCCTCCGGTTCTCTCCCCTGCCCCTGCGGCTCGTAGCGACCCCCGCGGGTATTGCCGTCATATTGAGGCGACTACAACACCCTGCCTTGATCCGCGTCAAGGCGATCGCGGGCACGGGTCGCAGGGGTATTCGTGGTCTGCGCAAGACGCGGTATTGGAGCCGGCGGGCCGCACGCAGCGCGCGGCCCGGATGTTGCCAAGCGCGTGATCTTCGTGGCAAGCACTCCCGACAGCGCTGTCGTGCATGGCAAATCCGACGTTCGCCGATCCGCTTGCCCCGAACCGGAGTCTCTCATGAGCCGCCTCGTCTACGTCCTCAACGGACCGAATTTGAACCTGCTCGGCAAACGCCAGCCGCACATCTACGGCCACGAGACGCTGGCCGACGTGGAGCGGGAGTGCAGGACGTTGGCGACGGAACTGGCGCTGGACATCCGCTTCCACCAGTCGAACCGCGAATACGAACTGATCGACTGGATCCACGAGGCGCGCGAGACCGCCTGCGGCATCGTCATCAATCCCGCGGCGTTCACCCATACCTCGGTCGCGATCCTCGACGCGTTGAACGCGTTCGACGGCACCGTCATCGAGGTTCACATCTCCAACGTGCACAAGCGCGAGGAATTCCGTCACCACTCCTTCGTCTCCAAGCGCGCCGACGGCGTGATCGCCGGGCTCGGCACCCAGGGCTATCTGCTCGCACTGCGGCGGGTGGCCAAGCTGCTCGACGACAGCAAGACGAGCGCGTGACGAGCCGCCCCGTCCGGCTTGCTGGCCGCCGGGGCAGGTCTCATCGGCCACGGCCACATCGCGCACGGACGGATCGTCGCGATCGACGAGCGGCACGTTGCCTCCGCGAACGGAAAAGGCCGCCTGGACGAACCAGGCGGCCTTCCCGTTTGTATGACTCGAGCCGCAACGGCCGCCTCAGCGGCCGCCGCGCGACAGCATTTCGAAGCGGTAGTTGACGCCGATCAGCGCGGTGTGGAGCTGCGTCTTCTGGCTGACCACGTTCGGCCCGCCGGTGACAGCCACCGCGCCCGGCACGGTGCCGGTCACGGTGCCGAAATCGGCGTAGTCATATTCGGCGAAGGCCGACCAGTTGCGCGCAAACATCCATTCGACGCCGGCGCCGACCGTCCAGCCGCTGCGGTTGAACGCCGCCATGGCGGATTGGCCGGTGGCGGTGTTGACGACCGAGACGCTGGTGCGCGTCCACGCCGCACCGCCTCGCACATAGGCCAGGATCTCCGGCGTGACCAGATAGCCCGCGCGCAACGTGGCCGTATAGAGGTTTCGCGTCGACGTGTTCAACGTGAGCTGCGGCCCCAGCGCGCTGGACCCGTTGATGACGCCGAGATCGGCCATCGCCTGGACGCCGAGGACAAGGCGATCGACCTGATAGTCGCAGCCGATCTGCAGGCCGCCGATCGCGTCGCTGCCGTTGGCGGAGACGGCGGTCGGAATTTGCACGGCCGCGACGGGCAGCGGCGCCACGTTGCCGCCGCCAGCCACCGGCGGCGGATTCTGCGGCGGCGGGTTGCCATTGTTGCCCTGCGGCGGCGGCTTCGGCTGCCCACCGCCATTGTTCGGCGGCGGATTTTTCGGCGGCCAGCCCGGCTTGTCCGGATGATGCGGCCATCCGCCATGATTGTAGTTGTCGCCGTGCTGCTGCCAGTGGTCCTTGTCGGGCTGCTTGCCGCCATAGCCGCCCTTGTCGTCATCGTGCTGGTCCGGCTTCAGCCAGGCGTAGCTGTCATGCTCGCTCTTCAACGGCTGCTTCGGCCAGCCGAAGCCAGCCGGCTTGTCATGGCCGTCGTCCTTCTTCGCGCCCCAGCCGGCGGCCGGCTTGTCATGATCGTCCTGCTTATCATGCTGCAGCCAAGCAAATCTGTCGGAGTAGCCGTTTGAATGGAGCTGCGACCAGTTGCTCGACTTGTCACGGTCGTCGTGGTGCTTGTCGAGCCAGCCGCTGCCATATTTGACGTCGCTGTAGTTGTCGTCCTTGTTCTTGGATGGCGCCCCCAGCCAGGAAGACTTGTTGTCGCCGCCTTTCGATCCAACCTGCGGCCAATGATGGCCACCATCGTGACCGTGTTTGTAGGACGGTTTGTCGTTCGGCCAGCCGTGATCCTTGTCGCCATGATACTGCTTGCCGGGCTGCCACCAGCCCTTGTCGTCGCGCTCACAGATCGGGGGCTTGCCCGGCGGCTTGTGTGGCGGCTTCCATCCGCCGTTGTTCCCGCCAGGGTTGTTCGGCGGCGGCGGGTTCGCAACCACAGGCGGCTTGACCACCGGCGGGTTGTTTGCATTGCCGATCGGCTGCTGGCCAGCCTGAACCGGCGCAGCGCCTGCGTTGGCGACCTGGCTCCACGTCTGCTGCTGGCGCGACCAGGCCATTCCGGCGTTCGCGCCGGCATGGCAACCACTCCACCTGTAGGCGAAGACGTCGGGGGGAGGGAGCGGTGGGGGCAGGGCGAGATCGGTCGCCCAAACCGATGTCGTACTTCCTGCGAAAGTAGATAGGCAAAGGCATACGCCAAATACGCGACGCATCGAACTCACAACTCCTGAACACGTGCCGCAACAAACGACGGCCGCATCAGGAGGGTCAGATTGTGTCGCGAACTGAATTGAAAAATGTCATTCGGAAGGAATGCTGATCGCGCCGCCGACGCGATCGAGATTCGCCCTCGAGTGTTGCACGTAAGATGCAGGATTCTGGCGAAAAGGAAGCGACGCGGGAATCGCGACCGCCTCCTGCGCGCACATCGGCGACGTCGCGGCGGATTACACCGCGACGATTAGTAGACGACACGCGCGGAGAGATGTCGTCCGCGGCCCTTGCTGCAAGGGCTTCGACGGCATCTCCGTTGCTCGTCGATGCAATCGGTATCGTGTAGTTGGCGCCGGATTGCACGCGGCGATTGCGCCGCTCGTCGATCGCGGCGGTGACGGCGTCCGCCTCATGTTCGATGACGGTTTGACGCACCGGCCGATGCGCGGCATCTGCCCCCAACGACGCGTGCCTTGCTACTCGCACGTTTGCGGCGCCACGGATCGGGAGGAAACGCGGCGCGCCCTGCCCCCGTCGGATCGAATGCGGCGACAAACAGACGGAGCAGCGGCAACTCATCCGCAACTTCGGCTTTGCCGTGTCAACACATCGGCCGGCGAACCACGATCGTCGACGCATCCTGATGCGCAGCATCGTCGACGCATTTTGCTCGGACTTCGCCGCCGGCGATCCGGCTCATTAGCTTCGCCTTTGCGGCACGAGCGCGTGACGCGACGAACGCGGTGACGCCAGCCTATATATAATGGGATCTGTCGGGCGACGGCGGCCGGCGTAGGAGAAGCGACGCCGGCACCGTGAGGGGAGCACGCGCGGGACCGCGTGCGGCTCGGCGCACGCGGTCTCGGCGGTGACGGTCAGGGGTTGCGCCGGGAAAACGACACGGCGTAGGCCCCGTTGCGGACGTCGATCATCGGATCATCGGACGCCTCGATCCCGTCGGTGAGCTGCCCCGGCAGGAACAGCAGCTTCTTCTGGGCGGCGTCGCTGTCCTCGACGGCCTTGTCGATCGTCAGCACGCCGAGCTCGACCACCTTGCGGTCCTCGGGCCACGGCTTCGCCGGATCCTTGGTGTCGTCGCCGGCCGCCGCGAGCTGCGCCTTGAAACGAAACGTCACCGGCCCCTGCTTCAATCGGGCCGGCAGCTCCTGCATCAGGAAATCCGGCGCGCGCTTCGCCGCCTCCGCCTTGTCCAGATGCACGACCTTCTCCGGCAGCATCTGATAGCGGAAGGCCTGCCGCTGCCCCGCCTTGTTGACGAACACGAACGCATTGATGCCGAAATAGGCCTCGTTGGCAAAACTGTCCGGCGTGGCGACGGTCCCGAAGGCGGCCGGGATCGTGGGGTGGCTCGCCACGAACTGCTCGAACTTGGTCGGTTTGGGCGCGCCTGGGGGGCTCTGCGAAATCGCCACCAGCAGGTCACGAAACTCCTCGCTGGTCGACACCGGGAAGAACTTGAGCGAGTTGATCACGATGTCCATGTCGCTGCCGTCGGGCAGGTGGAACTTCACGGCAATGCCGTGCGGATTGGCGTCGTCGGAGCCGTCGGGCAAGTTCGGCACGCCCGTCGAGTTCGAAAACCGCACCGTCACCGGAATGTCGGCGCCATTGAACAACGCCGCCCGGCTCAAGCCGGCGGCGTCCGCAGACGCCTTGAACCGCCCCTCGACCACGACACCCTTGGCGTGATTGGCGCGAAAGCCGGCATGGACCCCGAACACCTTGTTCATCTGGTTGACGATCTGTTCCTCGATCGGCACGTCTTCCGCCGATGCAATCCCAGGTAGTGTCAGGCTAAACCCGACCAACGCAGCAACGACGTTGCGATTCATCATGAGCAATTCCTCCTGCCGTGGGCAGCCCACATACAACCATAAATCGGCACCATCAGGGACTTTCTGTCGGGGCACTGCGCACACGGCACAGCCGAGCCGTGCGCATCCAAGACATCCTAATCAGATGTTTCGTACTGTGGCACACTTCCGACACGGCGCTCTTGAAATCCGGAGCGATCGCAGACGTACCGGCTCCACGCGCGAGCCGAGCTGGCGGCCGAGACAATCGCGGATGAAGGCAGCATCTCGCCGGCCTTGTCCTCGAGCGAAGTGCCCGCTATCGATCGAGTGAAACTCGACCCCGGGGAAGGTTGCGCTTGTGGAGTGGGCACCGGCATCGTGTCGTTCTTGCCCCGAGTGACAGCTCGAGATCGTCCTCGACGACTTCGAGCCGGCCCCGCTGCCGGTGCATATCCTCTACCCGCCACGCAAGCCGATGCCGCTCAAATTGCGCACCTTCCTCGACTGGATCATGCCGCGGCTGAAACAGCAGTTCACGTGATACGCCGCCCCGTCAGGGCGGCGAGGACATCCATTGTGCTGACGGCTGGCACATCACGGCGAGGAGGCGCGCTCCTTCCCATGCGGCGTCGCACGATGACGAACTTGCCGACGGCCGCGCTGCGCGGAGCCGGTGTCTGACGGCGCATCGCGAGGTCGTGCGATACCTGCACGTCGACGCGGCGGAACGGCGCCTGTCGCGACGCCCGCTGAAATTGTCGCAGGTGTGATTCTCAACGCAATGAGTTCCGCTTTGCGCAAGGGGCCAAGGCGTATAAGGTCGGGGACGTTACCGGCGCCGAGGAAGCGCTGGGACGTCGGGGAAGTGAAACGCGCGCGAGGTGGTTGACGGGCCAAATCCGTCCGCCCTGATCCTGCACATTCATGCAGATTTTCCCGACATTCTGGAAGTTTGGGTTCAAACGGCGCGGACGAGTCGATCGTTGCGGCGTGATCGATGGCGCCGTTCGCCACGACAACATCCGCAGCGGGCATTCGATCGCGAAACGTCGCGGGCAGCGGGCATCGACGCGTTGGAGGAGCCGGAATGGACCAACGGGACGTACGGGCCGCATGGCAGAAGTTCGTCGAGCGCGGCACCTTGTCGGGCGACGTGCGAACGACGGTGGCGGAATCGTGGCGGCGGTCCAGACAGCACCGCATCGCGGTCGATCGCGCGCAGGCGCCGCTCGTCGCGGAGGCGGAGTTGTTTCGCCAGCGCTCCAAGCATGCTGCGCTGCGCCATGCCGCGCGCTGCGCGTTGCAGAACTCGAAGACGTTCCTGAGCGAGGCCGGCTCGATCATGATCCTCACCGACCCCAGCGGCCTGATCATCGATACCCAGGGAGATGCCCGGGTCATCGACGCCGGCCGCGCGGTGCATCTCGAGCACGGCGGACGCTGGAGCGAAGCCGACATCGGGACCAACGCCATCGGCGCGGCGCTGGCCGAGTCATGCCCCGTTCAGATTCACGGCGCGGAGCATTTCTGCACCGAGGTCCAGCGCTGGACCTGCGCTGCCGTTCCGGTCCACGATCCGAGCGACGGTGAGTTGCTCGGCGCGGTCGACATCTCCGGCCCAGCCAGCACGTTCAATCCGCAGAGCCTGGCGCTGGCGGTGGCCGTCGGCCATCACGTCGAGAGCGTGCTCGCGCAGCTGGCGCGGCAGGACAAGGAGCAGCTGCTGTGCGACTTCATCGCCAAGCGCGCGTCGTGGGCCACCGAGGAATGCGTTCTGCTCGACCGGCGCGGCGCGATCCTGCATGCGACCGAGCGCGGGCTGCGGGCAATGAAGGACAGCGGTCTCAACACCGACGGCGGTGCGCCGACGCGGTTCCTGAAGGCGGTCGCGTTCGAGGACTGGCCGGCGAAGCTCAAGGAAATTCTGCCCCATGCGAGCTTCGAGCTCGTCAAGAACGGCAGCACGGGCGTCGGAGCGATCGTCGTGATGCATGCCCGGCGGCGCTCGGCGGTGGATCGCAACGCCGGGGCTGCGCGGGAGGCGCGTGCGCGCGGCGACGCCACGATGTCGGTGCCGCCGCGAACCACGCAGGCGTCTTCGGCTGCCGCGAAGCCGCCCGGCAACAAGAGTCCCGGCTTCGTCGCCCAGGATCCGAACGTGCAGGCGGTCGTGCGGCGCGTCGAGGGCGCGGCGGCGCGCAAGATGCCGATCCTGATCCGCGGCGAGACCGGCACCGGCAAGGAGCAGCTCGCGCGCCACGCTCACGCCGCCAGCGGACGCACCGGCGCCTTCGTCGCGGTCAACTGCGCCGCCCTTCCCGACAGCCTGATCGAGGCCGAGCTGTTCGGCTATGCCGACGGCGCGTTCACCGGCGCGCGGCACGGCGGCGCCACCGGGCTGGTCAAGGAGGCCGACGGCGGCACGCTGTTTCTCGACGAGATCGGCGACATGCCGGTGGTGCTGCAGGGCGTGCTGCTGCGTCTGCTCGATGACTGGACCGTCCGGCCGGTCGGCGGCAGCGCATTCAAGGTCGATGTCTTCCTGGTCTCTGCGACCAATGCTGCGCTCGACAGGGCGATCGCCGAGGGGCGCTTCCGCTCCGACCTGCTCTATCGCCTCAATACGCTGGAAGTCCGGCTGCCGCGGCTGCGCGAGCGCTGCGATTTCGACGCGATCGCGCGCCAGTTGCTGCGCAAGATTGATCCGGGCTGCGAGATCACCACGGCGGCGCTGGCGCGACTGGCGCCCAACCATTGGCACGGCAACATCCGCGAGCTCGGCAACATGCTGGCGCGGCTGACGCTCGGCGTCTCCAACGGGCTGATCGACGAGGCCTGCGTCGATGCCATGATCGGCCAGCCTCCGCCGCCGGAGCCGGGATCGCTCCACGACGTCCAGCGTTCCCGCATCCTGATGGTCTACGCCGAGACCGCGGGCAATGTCAGCGAGACGGCGCGCCGTCTCGGCGTATCGAGAAACACGATCTACCGCGCGCTCGGGCAGCCGAGACCCTGAGTCCGACGCGCAGCCGACGAGGCCGCCGCCATTCCACGGCGACGCCATCATAGCGGACCGACGCATCGAGCAGAAGCCGGGCGCGAACGCCCGGCATCACGGCTCGAGCAACGCTGATCAAAGCAACTCGGCGCCGCCGCCTAGGGCCGGGCCGGACGTCGGGTCGTAATCATCCGGCTTCTTTGCAATCAACGTCTGCGTCGTCAGGATCAGGCCGGCCACGGAGGCCGCATTGCGCATCGCGCTGTAGCAGACCTTCACGGGATCGACGATGCCGGCCTTGACGAGATCGACCGACCCGCCGTTGCGCGCGTCGAGTCCATGACCGTTGGCGCCCTTTGCGACCTTCTTGACCTCCGCCTCGGCGTCCAGCCCGGCGTTCGCCGCAATATGAAACAACGGCCGGCTCAGCGCGCGCTGCAGCAGCTCCGCGCCCTGCCTCACACTGCCGTCCAGCCCGTTGATCAGACCGTCGAGCTTGGGCGCCGCCTTCAGCAGCGCAAAGCCGCCGCCGGGGACGATGCCCTCCTCGATCGCGGCCCGCGTCGCATTGATCGCATCCTCGATCAGCTGGGTGCGGCGCTTCTGCTCGACCGGCGTCGCTCCGCCCGCGAGGATCATCGCCGTGCCGCCGGACAGCTTGGCGATGCGCTCCTGGAACTTGTCGCGCTCGATGTTCTCCGGCGCCGCATCATACTGTCGCATCACCTGCTCGCGGCGCGCGGCAATCTTCGCGGGATCGCCGGCGCCGGCCGTAATCAAGGTCTTGGAGGCCGAGATCCGCACCTGACGCGCAGCGCCGAGATCCTGCAGCTCGGCCTTTTCCAGCCGGCCGCCCAGATCCACCGAGATGACACGGCCGCCGGTGGTGATGGCGATGTCCTCCAGCATGGCCTTGCGCCAATGGCCGAACTCCGGCGGATGGATCGCAGCCACCTTGAAGTCGCTCTTTTCGCGGCGCGCCAGCAATTGCATGATGACGACCGGCGCAACGTCCTCGGCGATGATCAGCAGCGGCCTGCCGCTCCTTTCGACCAGCGAGATCACGCCGGCGAGTTGCTCGCCGCTCTGGATCTTGTGGTCCGTCATCAGAATGAACGGATTGTCGAGCACGACCTGCATCCGCTCCACATCCGTCACCATGTGATGCGAGAGATAGCCGCGATCGAACGCCATGCCTTCGACGACTTCCAAGGTCGTGTGGACCGTGTTGCCGTATTCAACCGCGACGATCCCGTGGCTTCCCGCGCGCTCGAAAGCTTCCGCGACCATGTCGCCGAGAACGGCATCGTTGGCCGCGATGCTCGCGACGGCCCGCAGACCCGCCGATCCCTGCAGCGCCATCGCGGACTGCTTCAGATTCTTGATCGTTTCCGCCACCGCCAGTTCGAGGCCTTCCACCAGCTCCACCGGATTGGCGCCGGCAGCGAGGCTCTTCAGACCATCCTGCACCAGCACGTCCGCCAGCACCGTCGCCGTCGTCGTGCCGTCGCCCGCGGTGTCGTTGGTCTGCTTCGACACCTCGCGCAGCACCTGCGCGCCCATGTTCTCGAACGGGCATTCGAGCTCGATTTCGCTGGCGATGCTGACGCCATCCCTCGACACGATCGGTGTTCCGATCGGACGGTCCATGATGGCGTTCATTCCCTTCGGACCCAGCGTGCCGCGCACCGCCTTGGCCAGCTTGGCAACGCCCCGTCCCAATGCGGCCCGCGCCGCTTCGTCGTGCAGCATGATCTTCGGCATGTTCTCAACCTCCCAATGGACTGGTCGTTCACCGCCGTCACGGCCGGCGCGACCGTTCGTTGTTGTTCCCCGGCCGATCAGGCCGAGGCGCGTGCTTTCGGAACGAAGGGCGTGTCGAGATCGAACCGCACCGACAGCAAGCCGCGGCACAGCGCGCTGTTGAATTCGGCGTTGATGCCGACCCGCCTCAGCCCCGAGACGTAGGCCGAAAATCCGTCGGCCCGCAGCGGACATCCCGCGGCGTCGACGAAGGCCGGCATGTCGTCGCCTGTTGCCGCCACCACGTCGCGCCGCTCCAGATAACGCCGCCTTAGCCCGTCGCCGTCATCGTCGACCGGAAGCCGACGCAGTTCGGCCAAGGTGAACGCCGTGATCGTCTCCGGCGAGTGTCCTGTCGCGGTGAGATGATTGAGCAGCGCGACCTGACGACGCTGGAACGCCTTGACCAGGAACGTCCGGCGCAGATCGTCGAGGTTGCCGTCGGCCTCGACGCCGAACGTCTCCTGGAACGACAGGCCCTGCGCCAGACCGGCATTGATCTTGTCGGCATACATGTGCTCGCCGAGCACCACGCTGACGCTCTCCACCCAGTCCAGCGCGGTCGCGGCACGGCGCATGTCGTCCGCCATCAGGAACGAGAAGTTCGCGGCACACCAATAGGTCGGCAGCCGGAATTCGATGTGGACGTGGTTGGCGGCGTCCACATCCGCCCTGGTGACGAAGTTGAGATCGACCACGGATTCGTCGAGCTCCGGATCCGTCACGCCGCGCAGACACGCCCACAACTCGGCCCGACGCGCCTCGACCTGACTGCCCTCAGCCTGCCGGTCACGTTCCGGCAGGCACGTTGCGACAAGCCCGCTCATGGCACTCACGCCGGCACGGGTTCGGACAGATGCGCGTAGCCGCCGCCTGCCCTGATCTTCTTCTTCTGCGCTTCGACGTCGATGCCGTAGAGGCGGGCGGCGTTGAGGCCGAGAATCTTGGTCTTGTTCTCCAGGGTCAGCACCGAGCCGGTTTCCTTGGTGATGTCCTCCGGAATCTCGAACGCCATGAACTTGTCGATCAGCCATTTCGGCGTCCAGATGCCGTAATCGCTGCCATAGAGGATCTTGTCCGGCCCAAGCCAGAACAGGAGCTCCGACATCACATGCGCGAAATAGCCGGGACGCGAGTGGATGAACGGCAGTGCCACCGCGATCCCCGCATAGACGTTGGTCTCCTGGGTCGCGATCCAGCAGAAATCGTCCAGCCGGGGCAGCCCGCAATGCTCGACGATGAAATTCAGATCCTGGAACGAGGTCGCGACGTCGTCGATGTCGGCGACGTCGAACGCATCACGGTTCAGGGGAATGATCGTCGGCCCCTTGTGAACGTGAACGTTCTTGATTCCGAGCTTCTGCGCCGCTTCGAGATAGCGGTAGGATTCCTTGTCGGACAGCTTGTAGCCCTTGGACTCGCCGCGCCATTCCGCCGTATACAGCTTCACGCCCTGGAGCTTGTGCTTCTCCGCCAAGGCATGAAGATCCTCCAGGCCCTTGTTGCCGTCCCGCGGATCGAACGCGCCGTTGAGGATGAAGCGATCCGGATGGCTCTTCTTCATCGCCGAATTACGTTCGGTCGTGTTGAAGCCGTTCTTGTAGAAATCCGTCAGATAGGTCGGCTGCAGGATCGCCATGTCGTCGTAGCCCGACACGAACAGGTCGTCGAACATCGTCTTGGCGTCGTACTTCTCGAACTTCTCCTTCTCCCACTTCTCCGACGGCGGACTGAGATTGGAGTGGTAGGCATAGAAGCAGTCGATGAACTGCTTGCCGTGAATGTTCTTCTGGTTGGCCGGGCTGCCGTCCCAGAAGTGGGTGTGCCCGTCGATCACGAAAATCTCTTCGCCCGCGGCCGTCCTGTACATCGTGTTTCTCCCGCTCCCAGATTGAGTGTTATGAGGCTCGCCATTGGTGACGCAGCCGGTTGGTCCGGCCGGCGCGACGCCGGCCGGACATCGCGGTACCGCTCAGACGATGTATTTCATCATCTCGTTCATGTCGCCGAACAGCATCACGGTGTTGTCGTCGATCATGACCATCCGGCCGTAATGCGTGGAGGTCGCGATCTCGAACAGATGCGGCGTCATCTCGCGGCCGAGCTCCTCCGAGATTTCGTCCATCTTGAACTCCATCTTGCCGTTGCCGTCGATCCGGATCATCGCCGGCATGTAGGTCACGGTGATGTGGTCGTGGCGGCTCATCACGTCGGCGATGGCGCGCGCCTCGACGCTGTCGTTCATCGTGACCCCGCACTGATGCGACACCGTGTCCTCGAACTTGATGTCCTTCATCGATTTGAAGATGTTGTCGGTTTCCTGCATCATCATGATTCCCCTGACGGATTGAGTGGATGGCTTCGGCTACGAGGCGAGACTGGACGGGACGGTGAGACCGAGCTCGGCGGCAATGCCTCTGATCCGGTTCTTCGCCTGCGCCAGGGCGTCGCTGAAGGTCGCGACCTTGACGCGCGGCTGCGACCAGATCGGCTGCAGCCGGTTGGCCGCATCGATGGCCAGTTCAGCGTGCTTGTCGAGCCATTTGTTGAACAGCGTGACGTTGTGCGCCGAATGCGTGGCATCGGTGCCGAGAATGTGGAACAGCTCGACCGTGTTGGCGAGGTTGCGTTCGTAGTCGGCCTCCGCAGCCGAAACCACGGCCGGCGTGATGAAGTCGTTCTGCGCCGACGCGGCCTGCATCAGGAAGCCGGAGCGGAACAGCTCGCCGACGACAGGTTCGAACACCACGTTGGTGGCGAAGTACTGCTCGAGATAGTCGTTCGATCCCATCACCGACTCGATCGACTTGCGCACGCCCTGCCAGATCGGATCCTCCAGCCAATGCTGCTTGCCGGCGGCGACGTCGAAGCCCGGCAGGTCGAGCGCGAGCTCGCTCAGATAGAGCGTGAGGTCCTGGGCGAAGCGCAATTTGTAGGACGAGTTGGTCAGGATCGCATTGTTGACCATCTGGGTGTAGCCATAGCGCTGCGCCTGCATGGTCGACGTCCCCAGCCCGAACTCGGCATGCTTGTAGGCGCCGAGATGGTTCTGCAGGACCTTCACCCAGGCGGGATCGAAGCGCGCCGGCGCACCGGACTTGCGGCCGTTCTCGATGGTGGTCTGCACCATGCCGCAGATCGTCGACTGACGTTGATAGTGCGTCCGCTCCCACTCCTGGTCGACGGCGCGGAACTTGTGCCAGTTGGAGCTCTTCGCCGCCGTCCAGTCCTTGCTGTAGGTCGGCGTCCCGTCGGGGAAGGAGATGATCCAATCCTGCAGCAGATAGCGCTCCGGATCGGGCTGAACATCGACCGTCATGTCCTCGTAGTGGGTCGCCTTGCGGCCCTTGGGCTCGAAATAGTTGTACTTGCGGCTTTCGGAGCCTGGAAAGACGGCGGACCCCGCCGCCCCAGACTTGGCCACTGCGGTCTCCGCGGCGGCTCTATTGGCTTGTGCACTCATGTTGCCTCCCTCTTCTGCTCTTGTGTTGCGACGATATCCCGACGCCGTCATCGCATCGCCGGCGTAAACTTGTCGAAATAGATATGGTCCGGCTCGACGCCGTTGACCTGCAGGACCGGCAGCACCGCGTCGATCATCGGCGTCGGGCCGCAGGCATAGGCGTCGATCGCCCCCGCCAGGTTTTCCTGGCGCAGGTGGCGGGCGACGACCTCGTGCACGAAGCCGGCCTCGCCGTCCCAGTGGTCGTCGGCGGTGGCATGCGACAGCGCCGGCACGAACTTGAAGTCCGTGAGCTGCGCGCCGATCGCCGCCAGTTCATCGAGATAGAACAGGTCCGCGCGCGTCCTGGCGCCGTAGAAGAAGCGGATCGGCCGCTGCTCGCCGCTCGCGATATGATCGGCCAGGATCGACCACAGCGGCGACATCCCCGATCCGCCGCCGATCAGCAGCATCGGACCTGGCCGCTCCTCTCGGCGGAAGCACGTGCCGTAGGGCCCCTTCGCCGTCACCACGTCGCCGACGCCGAGACCGCCGTCGAGCTGCGAGGAAAAGGCGCCGTTCGGGTATTTCTTGATGATGAAGCGGAGCTTCGTCTCTTCGCCCGGCGCGTTCGCCATCGAAAATGCGCGAGTGATGCGGCCGTCGTCGATCGTCAGATCGACATACTGACCGGCCCAGAACTTCATCGGCTTGTCGATGTCGATCTCCAGCAGACGGATGTCCGACGTCAGCGCCGTGATGGCCGCGACGCGGCCGTTGAACGTCTTGACCGCGATCGATCGCTTGAGCAGGTCCTCGTCGTAATTGAGCAGCTCGAAGCTGACGTCGCTATAGGCCTGCGTCCGGCACAGCAGCACGTGCCCGTTTTCGCTCTCGTAATCCGGCAGCGCGAAGGTCGAATATTTCATGAGCTCGACGTCGCCGTCGATGAGCCTCGACTTGCAGCTCCCGCACTGACCTTCCTTGCAGCCGTGCATCACCGAAATGCCCTGGCGGAACGCCGCATCGAGCACGGTCTCGCCTTCCTCCACTTCCATCTCGATTCCGACGGGCTCAAAACGAACCTTGTGAACCTGAACGTCCGCCATGACAGCCCCTCTAACAACCGACATCGACAATCTCCCCGACACACCCAAGTTGATGGTCGCAGGGAGCCGGCGAACCGGCCCCCTGCTCCCGCATCGTCAATGGCAAGGATTGATGGTGAACCCCTTGCGATAGTCGGCGACCGCGACCTCGCGCTCGATCGGCGACAGCGCGCGGAAGCCGCGGAGCGGACTGCCGAGCTGGTGGCCGCGCACGTGGTCGAGCGTCCACATGTCCTTGGCGTCGAACCGCAGATGCGGTTGGGCGGTCAGGGTCTTGCCGTCCGGACGGACGAAGCCGAGATCCTTGATGGCATCGGCGATGTCCCAGCCGTGATAGCAGTCTTCCCACTCGCGGCGACCGCTGAAGCGGCCCATCGCCGGCGTAGCGCGGCCTTCATACTCGGCGGCGAACGCCACCTTGTGAGTCCAGCGGCAGCCTTCCGAGCAATAGGTGTACATCTTGCCGTCGACCTCGTCGCAGACGAAGTCTTCGCGGATCAGGCACGGCACCATGCAGCTCCAGCACCGATGCGGGTACACGTAGCCCACGTCGCTGTTGAACAGGATGTTGGTCTCGCCCGGCACGCTCAGCTTCGCATACCACTTCCAGAAGTCACCGAACTCGGCGTACCAGCCCGGATATTTGTGCTCGAACCACTCGAAGTCCTTCTCGGTCTGGGCCTCGATTCGCCAGAAGTTCGCCGACCAGCCGACCGCGAAGAACTGCGCGGTCTTGTGGACGTAGTTCTTCTTGACGATCCGGTCCCAGGCGGCGGCGACGTCGTCGTGGTGGATCTTGATGCCGTATTTCTCGAGCGGCAGCATGTAGGTGCGATAATAGTCTTCATAGATCCAGCGGTGCCAGAGCTCCGCATAGGACTCCTTGTTCTTGTCGCGGTTCGTGGTGCCGTATTCGATGAAGGTGCCGATCGCGGCGTCGACGATGGCGTGGTTCTGCCAGAACGCGTATTTCAGGTCGCGCTCGAGCAACTGGTGGTTCGACGGATCGTTGATCATCGCCATCAGCATCGAGTGGCCGTTGCCGATGTGGCGCGATTCGTCCGACTGCACCGACAGGAACACGGTCGGCAGCGCATAGTCGCCGTTGCGGGCCGCTTCCGACGGCATCGCCACGAACAGGGTGTTGGTGAAGGCGGTCTCGGCCACCACCGTGAGGTAGACGTTGGCCGCGGTGATCGCGTCGCCGGTCAGGAAGCCCTCCGCGAACTGGCGCCCGATCGTCGTCGCGTAGCACTTGCCGAACGCGGCCTCGGTGATGTCGAACCCGGCTGGATCGATGTAGTTCTCCATGTACCACTTCTTGAGGTTCATCTGGATCGTCGAATGCCGGAATTCGTCGACCATCTGCATCGTGAAGCCGGTGCGCAGCTCCTCGCCCGGCGCGAGCCGGCCGACCATCGCCATCGAGCGCGCCGCCGAGATCTCCGGGAACGGGATGATGGCCAGGAACAGCTTCATCCATTCGACCCAGCGCGGCTCGACGTTGCGGAACATGTCGCCACGCAGCGCTGCGTCGAGCGCGCCGTACACCCGGTTGTCCTTTTCCTCCTGCATCGGGAAGTACGACCGCAGCACCTGCTTCATCGGATCGCGCGGCGTCTTCGAGATCTTGTAGTCGGTCGGGAAGGTCATCGCCTCCTGGACATAGCTCGGTGTCCAGCCGAGATCCGCGACGCGATTGGCCGCCTCGGCGATCGTGATGCCCTTCTGGGACGTAATCTTGTTGAGCGTCAGACTTGCCGTCATTTCCTTCTCCTTTGAACGTTGCACCAGCTTGTTGCTTTCAGCCCTTGATCATCCGATCGAGGGAGCGGCGATGGATGGCTGCTCCCGCGACGTCTCCTGCAAATTCACGCCTGCCCAATTCACTTTGAGTTCCGAAAATTGACTTTGACTCCCGTAATCGATTGCGAATGTCAGACCGGCGCGGCGGAGGCCGCCGCACCGGCGGTGCCCGCGGCGCGGCCGACCAATGGCCTGCCTTCCGCGATGAACTTCGCCGCCAGCACGAGCGTGCCGATGGCGAAATCATTGCCGTGCCGCGCCACCATCGCCTCGGCGATCGCGCCGACCTGCGCGAAGAACACGTCCTTCGACCGGTCCTCCTCGCTTTGCTCGGGCGACGGTGCCGATCCCCGGCTGTGAGCCGGCGGCACCGCCGAGACGGGCGCGCCGGACGTCTCGAGATTGAGCCTGCTGATATCGACCTTGCTCATCATGCATGTCCCGTACGTTGGTGATCGTCGTCGGTGGGGGTGCTGTCGAATTCCAACAAGGCTTGATTGAGCCACTCGCGCTCGGCGACGAGGCGGGTGTGCTCGTCACGGAGCTGGCTCAGGCGCGCCGTCACTCTGTCGAACTCGTCCTGCGCGGCGCTGCCGTCGGACTTCTCGACATCGCGGCGCGCGCATTCGAGCTCGATTTCCGCGCCGCCGCGGGCGCTCTCGTTCCTGAGCTGCATCTCGTTGTTGCGGATGATGCCCTCGATCAGCCTGTGCCGGGCGAGCATGCGGTCGTGGGCGAGCTGCAGTTCGGCAGCTTCCTCGGCCGTGATCCGTGGTCCATTTTCGCCGGACTTCGTCACCCGCATCACTCTCGTTCGATGGTGTGAATCGACGCTGAGCATCTGGCCGTGCACGCCTTACGGAATCAGCACCGCGCGCCCGTGGATGCGCCCATGATGCAGATCATGCAGCGCATCGTTGGCCTCGCTGAGCCGATACTCCCGGGTGTGCAGGTTGACGAGGCCGCGGTCGGCCAGCGCCATCAGCTCGACCAGCTCGGCATAGGTCCCGACCAGATTGCCGACGATGCTCTTCTCGGTCGTGATCATGTCGATGGTCGGCAGATCGATCTTGCCGCCATAGCCGACGATGTAATAGGAGCCGCCATTCGCGGTCATTGCCAGCCCCTTGGCGATGGCATCGCCCTCGCCGACGAAGTCGATGACCGCCTCGGCGCCGCGGCCGCCGGTCAGCGCCAGCACCGCATCGACCTCTCCCTCGCCCGCCTTCACGAGGTGGTGCGCACCACATTCCTTGGCGAGCTCCAACGACTTCTCGGAGCGGTCGACGACGATGATCTCCGCCGCGCACAGCGCCGCGAGCACCTGGATGCCGATATGGCCGAGGCCGCCAGCGCCGATCACCACGGCATATTCGCCCGGCAACAGATGCCGCGACGCCTTCTTCGCCGCACGATACGCCGTCAGGCCGGCATCCGTGTAGGGCGCGACGTCCTTCGGCGCCAGCGACTTCGGCAGCTTGATCAGGGAGCGCTGTCCGGTGAGCAGATATTGCGCGTAGCCGCCATTGGCGTTGATGCCGGGGAACGCGCTGTCGAGCGCGTGCATGTCGTTGCCGCGCCGGCACGCCAGGCAGTGGCCGCTGGTCACCAGCGGATGGCAGATGACGCTGTCGCCGACCTTGACGCCTTCGACACCGGGACCGACGGCCTCGACCCAGCCGGCGTTCTCGTGACCCATGATGTAGGGAAGCTTGACGTCGACCTTGCTGCGCCAGATGCCTTCGACGATGTGCAGGTCGGTGCGGCAGACGCCCGCGCCGCCGATGCGCACGATGACGTCCATCGGGCGCGAGATCTTGGGATCGGTGACCTCTTCGTATCTGACGAATTCCTTCGCCGTCAGCTTTTCATCGAATGCGTGCAGAACCGCGGCCTTCATGTCCACTCCCCGGATTTTTTTCGTGTCGACATCGCCTTGCAGACGTGTCGTTGACCAGGGTTGAGCAAGAGCTATGCCAGCGTGCTAACAAGCTGTAATTCCGCATGTTGCCGCGCGTGCGAAGACGCCCCTTCGGTCCGCCGCGGATCAATGCTGATGGCGCAACTGTTCCGAGACGGAACAGTTTTCGCGCGGGCAGCGATGGGCGCGGCGCCGCGGGCACGATTTGGAATCCCGCGCGTTTGCTCTATGATCGACGCAGCAGCGACATAAGTAACAACTACAGCGCTGCGGCGACGGGGACACTGCCGGTCCCCTTCGAAGCGGGAGGATGGACGATGCTGCCAAGCAGCCGGCGCCTCGATGGCGCGTGGATGAAGCTCGACGATCAGGGCCATCTGCCGGCCGATCAGTTGTCGGCCGACATCTACGACAGCTGGATGCGCTGCATCACGCTCGGCCTCGACGCGCTGCGTCCGCCCTCGCCCGAAGTCGTCGACGCAGCTGTGCTGCGGCAGGAACAGCAGCGCTGTTCGCTGGTGCGCGGGCTCGCGCTGGCCGAGATGCACACGCTGCACCAGCAGATCGCCGGCTCCAATTTCATGATCGCGTTTGCGACGGCGGAAGGGCTGCTGCTCGACATCATCTCCGATTCCAGCTTCAGCGACGCATCGGACGCGGCCTGCCTCCGCGCCGGATCGATCTGGACCGAGAACGTCTGCGGCACCAACGGACTCGGCACCTCGGCGTTTCTGAAGCGGCCGATCGTCGTGCACGGGCGCGAGCACTTCTTCGCCCGCTACAACAATTTGACCTGCGTGGCGGCGCCCATTTTCGCGCCCGACGGCGAGGTCGCCGGCATCCTCGATGCGTCGTCGGACTGCATGTCGCGCCAGGCGCACACCCAGGCGCTGGTCGCGATGGCCGCGACCCAGATCGAGAACGGGCTGTTCCGCGAACAGCATCGCGGCCACATCCTGATCGCCTTCCACAATCGCGGCGAATATCTGCATACGCTGAGCGCCGGCCTGCTGGCGGTCGACAAGGACGGCCAGATCCGCGCCGCCAACCGCGCCGCGCGCGTGCTGCTGCACGGCCTGCCGGCCTCGGCGGGCCGCCGCTTCGCCGACGTGTTCCGCGCGCGCTTCAGCGATTTCGTCGACGAGGGCCGGCGCAAGGAGCGCCAGCGGCTCGAGGACGACGTCGGCAGCCAGTTCGTCGCGACGATCGAGAACACGCGGCAGTTCCCGATGGCGCATCGCGCGCCGGCGCCGGGGCCGACGCCGCCGAAGGACACCGCGCCGCCGTTCGTCTCCGCCGATCCGCGGATCGCGGCGATCGTGCAGCGCGTCGCTGTCGCAGCCGCGCGCAAGATGCCGGTGCTGATTCGCGGCGAGACCGGCACCGGCAAGGAGCAGATGGCGCGGCACGCGCACGCGGCGAGCCGGCGCACCGGCGCGTTCGTCGCCGTCAATTGCGCAGCGCTTCCCGACGGCCTGATCGAGGCCGAGCTGTTCGGCTATACCGAAGGCGCCTTCACCGGCGCGCGGAAGGGCGGCTCGCAGGGCCTGTTCAAGGAGGCCGATGGCGGCACGCTGTTCCTCGACGAGATCGGCGACATGCCGGTGACGTTGCAGGCGGTGCTGCTGCGCTTCCTCGACGACTGGACGGTGCGGCCGGTCGGCGGCAGCAAGCGCGAGGTCGACGTGCTGCTGGTGTCGGCGACCAATGCCGATCTCGACGACGCCATCGCCAAGGGACGTTTCAGATCCGACCTGCTGTTTCGCCTCAACACGCTCGAAGTGACGCTGTTGCCGCTGCGCGAACGCAGCGACTTCGCCGAGATCGCGCGCCATCTGCTGCAGAAGATCGATCCCTCGATCGAGCTGTCGCCGGATGCGATCGAGCGCCTGGCGCGGCGCGACTGGAGCGGCAACATCCGTGAATTGCGCAACGTGCTGGCACGGCTGTCGCTCAACGAGGACGGCCCGATGATCGACGCCGCCGCCGTCGACGTCCTCGTCGGACCGATGGACCGCGAACGCCCCGCCTCGCGTCCGGCGGCGGGCGAGAGCCTGCCGACCGATCTGCACGAGATCCAGCGCGCCCTCGTGCTGAGCACCTATGCGGAGACCGGACACAATATCAGCAAGACCGCGCGGCAGCTCGGCATCTCGCGCAACACCGTCTATCGCGCGCTGCGCGGCAAACAGGACTGACACGCACCGCAAGGCGTCGATCAACAGCAAAGGGAGAGACACGATGTTCGAACCGGACAACAGCCTCGAGGCGCTGATGCAGGCGGCCGGCCGCGATCCCGCGATCGTGCCGCGGTTCTACCGCGCGCTGCTGGAGGCCGAGATCTACGTCCTGACACCGGAGGCCGCGGTCGACCCCGAGCAGCCCCGCTCGCTCGCGCGCCAGGAAAAACTCAACGTCGCCACCGTCGAATTCCAGGGCCTGACCTGGCTGCCGGCGTTCACGTCGAAGAAGCGCATCTCCGACTACGTCAAGGCGCCGGAAGCCTGCCTCGGCGCCCCGGCCCGCAACCTGTTCGCGATGCTGCCCGACGCGAACTTCTGGCTCAACCCGCTGTCCGAATGCCAGAAGCCGCTGCCGGCCAGCGAGGTCGCGCTGCTGATGCAGGGCACGATCTTCGCAAAGCTGCAGACGGCGGACAGCCGGACATGACGCCGGCGGCGCGATCGTCACGTCCGCCATCCAGGGACCGAGCCGCGCGCCGGCGCTGCGGCCTCGGCCCCGCCAACGCCGCGTGATCCGCCGCCACGCGTCGAGACCCACACTATCATGATCTCAGCAGGTGCGGTGCAACAGCCTCCGGGCAAGCGCGCAAGCCGCGGAACTGGCGGCGGTCCGAATTCGGCCCGAACGGCGTGGGAGCAGATTGACTGCTGCGTCGCAGCCCCTATCGTTGGGCTGGGCCCGCGCCGGCCCGCCTCCCACAGGATCGCCCCATGCCGACTGCGAGCTTGGCTCCCCTGGACGAGACCATCGAGATCGCGGAGCTGACGCGCGATCCCTATCCGATCTACCGGCGCCTGCGGCGCGAAGCCCCGGTGCTGCGGGTCAAGTCGGTGGGCCGGACGTTCCTGACCAAGGCGGCCGACACCAAATATGTGAAGGACAATGCGGCGCTGTTCTCGTCCGACGATCCGAACACGCCGATGAAGCGCGCCTTCCTCGCGCATACCTTGATGCGCAAGGACCACGACGAGCACCGCGCCGAGCGCATGGCGATGATGCCGGCCTTGATGCCGAAGACGATCGAAGCCGTCTGGGAGCCGCTCTACACCAAATTCGCCACCGATTATCTCGACCGCCTGCCGCGCGGCGAGGTCGTCGATCTGTTCCCTGCGCTGGCCGGCCCGCTGGCCGCGCGCATGCTCGCTGCAGTGATGGGCATTCCCGACGCCGATGATGCCGACATGCAGCGCTGGTCGCAGGCCCTGATCGACGGCGCCGGCAATTTCGGCTGGACGCCGGGGCCGTTCGACGCGTCCGATATCGCCAACGCCGAGATGGACCGCTGCATCCGCGCCAACATGGCGCGCGTGCGCGCTGAGCCGGATTCCTCCGCGCTGTCCTTCATGGTCAACGCGAAGAGCCCGATTCCGGACAGCCAGATCATCGCCAACATCAAGATCGCGATCGGCGGCGGCATCAACGAGCCGCGCGACGCGCTGCTGACGATCCTCTACGGCCTGCTGACCAACCCGGACCAGTTGGAGGCCGTGCGCGCGCAGGACAAATGGCGCGCCGCCTTCGAGGAAGGCGTGCGCTGGGTGGCGCCGATCCAGGCCAGCTCACGCCTGGTCATGGAGGACACCGAGATCCGCGGCTGCCTGATCCCGAAGGGCGACACCGTG
This sequence comes from Bradyrhizobium oligotrophicum, assembly GCF_051168495.1. Classification (GTDB taxonomy): domain Bacteria; phylum Pseudomonadota; class Alphaproteobacteria; order Rhizobiales; family Xanthobacteraceae; genus Bradyrhizobium; species Bradyrhizobium oligotrophicum_A. The sequence continues at coordinate 68,125 of NZ_JBNPVB010000003.1, forward strand.
ATGACCATCCAGGCCTCCGCCAACCGCGACGAGGAGCTGTTCGCCGACGCCGAGACCTACAACGCGCTGCGCGACCCCAACCCCCACCAGGCCTTCGGCAACGGCCCCCACCACTGCGCCGGCGCCCACCTCTCCCGCCGCGCCGTCGGCGCGATCTTGCTGCCGATGCTGTTCGAGCGGTTTCCGCGGATGGAGCTGGTGGATGCAGCCAGCGTGCGGTGGCATGGGTTTGGATTTCGGGGGCCGCTGGGGTTGGCGGTGAGGATGGAGTAAAGTCGAAGCGAAGGCCTGGCTCTATTGCGCGTACCCCTCTGGCCCATATCACGCTTTTACGATCGTCGCTCTCGGAAAATGTGAAGCCAATCTCTATGAGCTGCTCGCTGCATGTTCTTCGAGTTCACCGAAGGAACCATGAAATGGCCTACTCTCAACTATGAACTCGGCGTTGCGGGCATCTGATTTGATTCGCCTGAACGGTTGCGAAGCCACTGTGCTGACAGATGAGCCTAGTGGCGCCACGGCCATCACGTTCTCTGAAGCCTTGGCGTCCCGTTGACAAGTTCCTCTTTTGTTCTATTGTCCATCACATGGCTGAGGTGAGACGGCGCTAGCATTCGAGGTGGCGCTGGCGAATCAGGCGCAATCCGCTCTCAGTCTACGATAAGCAGCGCTGGCCCAGTCGATCCTTTAGGGTCTGAAATGGTGCCGCATCTCGGCTGACGTTCGTCCGCAGTTCGCAGCACACACTGAGCAGGGCACCGGCGAGTTCAATTGATGAGAACATCCACTGAAAAATCTGCGTCGGCGGACCTCTTCGGCGGCAAAGACTTCCCACCAGCATCAGGATCGACCATAGCTAAAGAGAAACGCGCTACAGTCAGCAGTCAGAATCAGTTCGGAGAAGTCATGAGCGCCGCATCCGACCTCACTAAAATCGCAGGCCGGAATAAATTCGCGACGATCCTTGCAGACCCTCCCTGGCGCTTCCAGAACTCCACGGGCAAGGTCGCGCCCGAGCACAAGCGCCTCAACCGTTACGGCACGATGACACTTGACGAAATCTGTGCGTTGCCCGTCGCCGATGTCTGCGCGGGCACCGCGCACCTCTACCTCTGGGTGCCGAACGCGCTGCTGCCGGACGGGCTGCGGGTGATGGCCGAGTGGGGCTTCACTTACAAGGCGAACATTGTTTGGCACAAGCTGCGGAAGGATGGCGGCTCCGACGGTCGTGGCGTCGGCTTCTACTTCCGAAACGTCACGGAGCTACTACTCTTCGGCACGCGGGGCAAGAACGCCCGCACACTCCAGCCCGGCCGCACCCAGGTGAACTACATGGGCACCCGCAAGCGCGAGCACTCCCGCAAGCCCGACGAGCAGTACGAGCTAATCGAAAGCTGCTCGCCCGGCGCCTACCTGGAGATGTTCGCCCGCGGTACGCGCCCAGGTTGGACGGTCTGGGGCAACCAGGCAGACGACAGTTACACCCCTACCTGGGATACTTACGCGAACCACTCCCAGGCAAACGTCGTCGCGGCGGAGTGACTGCCCAAACGACGGGAGATCTACCTGACCGTTTGCTTTCGGTGCTTAGGCCTCTCCGGCAGGTTCGTCGTCGGCTTCGGCACCCTCCTGCAACAGTTCCTCAAGGACGGCCTCCGGCTCCCCGAAAGTCACGATCGACGACGGCAGACCGACCAAGACGAGCGGGCAAGGATTGCCAACTCCGCGATGCACGCGGTCCCCTAGCTTGCGCCAGTGCGTCGTCGCTTGGCCGAACTTGTCGGCGACGAAGGCCTCCGCCCAAGCCTGTGGAAAGCCGATGTCGCGTTGCATACGACGCACCACATTAGCCTTCTGGCGATGCGTTGGGTTTAGGCCGATGGTGGCAAGGTCCTCATTCGAGGTTAGCCCCTTTTGCTCGGCGAAACGCTTTACTAAGGCGATCATATCGGCCTGAAGCGACGTGCCGCGCGTTATGATGACGCCTAGCGAGATTCCGCCCTCGGCATGCAGCCGCTTGAAGTTTTCAAGATCGCGGTCGAAGAACGGGTCCTTGTTGTTCCACTCGATCTCGAGGGCGATAACGCCTTTCTCAAACGTGCGGACGTGGTCGACCTCGTGGGATTGCGACTCGCGGGGCTGCCCGTTTATCCGCTTCTCGATCGTGAAGTTAACCTTGTGCCACCCCGAACCGGCGAGAGCCTTGCGCAGACGCTGGGTGCCCTTAGTCTCGCCGCCGCCCGAGCCGATGATCTCCTCGATCGGGATCGTCAAGTCCTTCAACGCGGTTTCGAGCTGCGTCGACGCATCAGGAAAATCGACCGACAGAATCGCCTCGGCATGCGAGTGGAACTCGATCTGAAAACCCTTCTCGATCAACGGCTGGAACATTCGACCCTCCGGCAGAATTCTCTAGACGATTCCAGGAAGGTGGTGGAGTCCGGAGAGCGCAGGACCCATAGCGGCGGGCGATAAGACCTCGGAAGGGTTCACGGGCTAAGCTGCCGAGCTCGGGCCCGCGACCGCATGGGGATAAAGATTGGCAAAATATGCTCCCGGCAGCTTTACGAAGAACTTCGCTTGGAACCAGCACGGCCCTGGTCTCATGCGGCTGCATACGACGATCCGCGCCGGGTATCTCGGGGCGTTGGCGACGGTCGAGCGCGAGGCATGGCGAGCCAACTCCGGAATCGACGACGCATCGTTGGACCTAATTCCGATCAATTTCTTTCTGCACAATCGCGCTGGTCAAATATCGGTCGACGAGCTTGTCTTTCAGGCGATCAAGCGACCGCATTCGTTGCGCTTCGACCGGCTAGCGCTATTCGCGCTGCTTCTCAGCCGAGTCGGCAATCCGCCCGGAAAAGCCGAGGCCCGCCCGTTCATGTGGGCGAACGAGTTCGTTCGCCGAGATCTCTGGCAGAGCGGCGATTGGAGGTCGAGCGCCCTGCTAGACACTAACCTCGATCGATTCATCAAGGATCACGTGAACGGGGTGAAGGACAGCCTAGTCAAGTGCAGGAACAACCTCCGCGGCATGTTCGAATATTGTGGCTATTGGCCGACGTCTCTGCCGACCATCAACTCGGGCGCGGAAGAATGGGCGGCTTCGGCGCTCTTCCTCGCTTGGGATCGGCATCTCCTCGATGGCGCCCCAGCAACTGAGGCCGCACTGCTAGACACTGTTAAGACCGAAGAATTATACAGGCTGATGGGCGTCGAGGAGGCTTGGCTGGCGCCCATGGCGGCGACGCTGCTCGGCGAGTATCTGGACGCCGGCGGCATCCGGCGATTTCAAGTGCCAGCAGCTACTTCTGCGCCGACCACTCCGGCTGCGCCACCTCCGAGGGCGCCAACATCGACCCCTGCCGCGCCGGCACGACCGAAACCGGAGATCATCCTCGCGGAACTGCTTGACGAGCAGGGCTTAGACGATGCGGTGAAGCGCACCATCAGGCAGGCCGCGGTCCAAAAACGCAACCAACGCCTGGCCGCGAAGCTGCGGTTGGGCTACGGCCATCGCTGCCAGTTCTGCCGCCGCAGCCTCCAGATTGGGGAGGGCCGCTTCTACTCGGAGGCCGCTCACATCAAGCCGATCGGCTTGCCCCACGATGGCCCAGACAAAATGAGCAACATGATCGTACTCTGCCCGAACCATCACATTCAGTTCGACCACGGGATACTGCGCATCGTCAAAGACGGCGCGCGCTATGTCCTCTCGTCGAAAATCGAGGGCGACCCAATCCACGAAAAGTTATTGCTGTTGAAACACAAGCTCGATGACGTGTGCGTGAACTGGCATTTTGAGTGGTGGGAGAAGGCTGGCCGCTAGGTGGTCGACGTTGAGCCAGCAAAATTGAATTACCTCGACAGCACGGTCACTACTATTCAGACATAACCGGTCAGGCCGCTGCGGGCGGGTGTGCACATTGGAGTGTTGCCGAAACGCCCGCATCCCACCCCTGCACAAACTGCCCGTCGTGCCAATCTGCCGCATTCCGTCGGGCAACTTCCGGCTTGCACCGTCGGGCAAATCACCTCGATCATCCGGCCCGTCTCCTGCTCACAGAAGGGGCGTTTCGCGATCGTCACGGACCGTGGAGCGGGGGATGCGGTGGCCGCCTGGGGTCGGCGTGCGCGTTTCGCGTGCGGACGAACGAACCCTGGGTGGACGGTCAAGCCGTGTGGTCCCGACACCCCGACGCTGGTGTCTTGGTCGGCGACGATGTCGATGACGGGGGCAAGCAAGCCCGGTCCCCTGGGAGAGCACGGAGCAGCCGTGAAGACCATCGCGCAGGGAAGGCCGGTTGTTCGGCCAATCCTGTGGTGACTGCCGCCTGCTTTTTTTCTGCAGGCGGGCCATGGGTGCGGCCTGCACCCGGCCTTCCCTGCGCCCTTCTCTCTCGAAGGGTGCCCCGACCAGCAAAGCTCGGACGCGCAAACGCGCCGCGAGGCTGCGAAGCCGCGCTGACAGGTCTGAAAATTCGGGTTGAGCGGCGGGACGAGCGCTCCCTCGGGGAAGGCGGTCCATTCAGCCAAACCAGACTCAATGCAGCTTTGGGGACGACGTGGCGCATCGGTTTGCAACAGCGTTCAGCTCGTTCACGCCAGCCGGGCGGCGGGTGTCTGGCCGGATCGCGCATGGACATCCCGTTCCCGATCCCGAATTCTCCGGACGAGCCGAAGGTCCGATCCAGCTAGCCGGACCTGAGCCCGATCGACCTGATGACGGGGGCCAGGCTTGCCGAGGTGGCTTCGACGAGACGCTGGAACTTGTCCGGGCTCGACTGGCTGTCCGGCTCCAGACCTTGGGACCGGTAGGCGGCCTGCAGAGCCGGCTCCGCCATGACGGCGCGCGTCGACAGCGCGATCCGCGCGACGATCGAATCCGGGGTCAGGCTGGGTGCGAACAAGCCGAACCATCCCTCATAGCGGAGGTCGGGCATGCCGGATTCGATTGCGGTCGGTATTCCCTCTGCCGCGCCGAGCCGCGTGTCGGTGGTGACCGCGAGCAGTCGAATTTTGCCGGCCCGGCTCAGTTGCTGCAATTGAAGCGACATGACGGCGATCAACAAGGGGATCTGGCCGCTGACGAGATCGTTCGTTGCCGGCGCCACGCCGCGATAGGGAATGTGGACGATATCGAGCCCGCCGGCCTGCCGCTTGAACATTTCGCCGACGAGGTGATTTCCGGTGCCGACGCCGGGCGTGCCATAGGACAGCCTGCCGGGATGGACCTTGGCGTAGGCGATCAGGGTCTGCAGATCCTGCGCCGGCACCGAAGGATGGATCGCGAAGACGAGTGCACTCGAGACCAGCCGGTAGATGGCCCGGAAGTCGCCCGCGGAATAGGCCGGCCGCTCCGCCAGGGGGATGATGACCTGCGTGCTGCCGTTGCCCAGCAGAAGCGAGTAGCCGTCGGGCTTTTCGCGCGCGACAGCCGCAGCGCCGATCGCCCCGCCCGCGCCCCCGATGTTCTCGACGAAAACCGGACCAAGCTGCGCCGCGATCCGATCGACCCAGGGGCGCCCGATCTGGTCACCCGATCCTCCCGCGGCATAGGGAATGACCAGCCGAACGGGGCGCGTCGGATAATCGGCAGCTATTCCGTTGCGCGCGACCGCGGCGAGCGCGCCGGCGCATGTGGCGGAACTGATGAGTTGTCGGCGTGAGAGCCACGGCATGTTCAATTCCGTAAGTCGTCCGGCGCACGAGGGCGCAACCGGCAGGATCGGTCCCGGCGTGATCGCATCAGCTCGATCAGGTCACTCCTGCGCGCGTCCTTTGCCAACCGGCAGTCTGCCGACCGGCCCCGGCATTTACTTGAGCCGTTCGTTCGAACGAGCATGTCCCGAGCACGAGGCACGGGAACCGGGTTGCCTACCAGGCCGGTCCTGCCGGTTCCGCCAGTTTACTCCACGCCTCGATCTGGTACAGACAAACCATGCAGTTTCCCTGCCGAGGGGACGATGGCGCGTGCCGGATAACGACACTCAGGACTCGGCCATTTCATTTGGGCCGTTTCGCCTCTTACCCAAGTCAAGGCTCTTGGAGAAGGATGGCGCGCCGCTTCATATTGGTGGTCGTGCGCTCGACATCCTCATCGTCCTTGCCCAGCGGCCCGGCGAGGTCGTCGACAAGCGGGAGCTGGTTCAGCGCATCTGGGCCGACGTGCATGTCGACGGAGGCAGCCTTCGCTTCCATATCGCCGCCTTGCGCAAGGTGCTCGGCGATGCCGGCAAGTCGGCCCGCTATGTCGTGAACGTTCCCGGTCGCGGCTACTGCTTTGCCGCGCCGCTCGCCCCACCTTCGGTCGCGCCTGCCGCCGTCGAAGCCGCCGCGCCTCGTGCACCGCTGCCGCCGTCGCTCGCCAAGATGATCGGGCGGGAGGACGTCGTCGAGAAAATTTCAAGCGCACTCTCGCTGCACCGATTCATCACGGTGGTCGGCCCGGGCGGCATCGGCAAGACCGCCGTCGCGGTCACCGTCGCGCATCGCCGCTCTGCGGACTTCGCCGGGCAGGTCTTTTTCATCGACTTCGGACCGCTGCGGGATCCCCGGCTCGTCGCAACCGCCATCGCCTCCGCGGTCGGGTTGGCCGTCAACGCGGACGATCCGCTGCCGGCGCTGCTGGCAAACCTGCAGGACAAGCGGACGCTGCTGATCTTCGACAGCTGCGAGCATGTGCTGGAGACCCTGGCGCCGCTCGCCGAACGCCTCGTCCGCGACGTGCCGATGCTGCACGTCCTTGCCACCAGCCGGGAGTCGTTCCGCAGCGAGGGCGAACGGATCTTTCGATTGTTCCCGCTGGATTGTCCGCCTCAGCGCGACGATCTCGGCGTCGCCGAGATTCTCGCCTACCCCGCAGCGCAATTGTTCGTCGAACGCATCGCGCAGGGCTCCGGACCATTCGAGCTCAGCGCGGAAGACGCGCCGTTGGTCGCCGACATTTGCCGCCGCCTCGACGGCATCGCGCTCGCGATCGAGCTGGCGGCCGGCCGGGTCAACGCATACGGCATCGCCGGCACGGCGTCGCTGCTCGACAGCCGCTTCTCGTTGCAATGGCGCGGCCGCCGCACGGCCATTCCGCGACACCAGACGCTGAGCGCCGCGCTCGACTGGAGCTACGATCTGCTGCCGGACCCGGAACGCACCATCCTGCGACGATTGTCCGTGTTCGTCGGACCGTTCACGCCGGAGGCGGCCGCAGCCGTCGCATCCGGCGACGGGCTCAGCGCGGCCGAAACGAGCGAGGCGATCGACAACCTCGTCACCAAATCGCTGATCGTCCCGTCCGGCGCGCGGACGCTGCGTTATCGCCTGCTGGATACGACACGAACCTATGCGCTCGGAAAGCTTGGCCTGTCGGGAGAACAACGGCGCCTTGCGCAGCGGCACGCGGAGTACTTCCGCCATGTGCTCGATCGCGCCGAAACCGAGACATCCGCGCCGCTGCACGCGTGGCTGAGCACCTATGGCAGCAAGCTGGACAATGTGCGCGCGGCGCTGGACTGGGCCTTCTCCGCTGACGGCGATGCTGCGCTCGGCGTTGCGCTGACGGCAGCCGCCGTCACGCTGTGGGTGCGCCTGTCGCTGTTTGCCGAATGCCGCGAACGGACGAGAACCGCGCTTGCGGCGCTGGGCGACAACGCCGACGGCGTCGATCGGCTTCGCATGCAGCTCCTGGGCGCGCTCGGCTGGTCGCTGATGTACGGCGAAGGCCGCGCGCGCGAAGCCCGCCCGATCCTTGAGGAGACGCTCGAGCTCGCGGACCGGCTCGACGACAAGGATTTCCGGCTGCGGGCGCTGTGGGGATTGTGCATCGACCAGTTCAACAATGGCGAGTTCGGCAAGGCGCGCGCGCTTGCCGATCGTTTCACCGCCATCGCGGCGAGCTCTCCCGACACCACCGACCTGATGCTGGCCGACCGGCTGATGGCGGTCGCGCTGCATTATCTCGGAGACCAGACCGAGGCCCGGATCCGGATCGACCGGGTGAATGCGTCCCTGCATTTGCTGACCGAGAAGCCGAAGATATTCCCGCTCGATCTCCGGGTCTCGACGCAATATTTCCGGGCCCGTATCCTGTGGCTGCAGGGCCTGGCCGACCAGGCGCAGGAGCTCGCCACACGCAACGTCGAGGAAGGGCGAGCGAACGGTCACGCGCTGACCTTCTGCAGCGTGCTCGGACAAAGCGCCTGCCTGCTCGCCTTCTTTGCCGGCGACCTGGATGCCGCGCAACGCCATGGCGCCGAGCTGCTCGCACACGCCGATCGCCACGCGATCCGACTCTGGGGTCTCTGGGCCCGCGCCTTCAACGCGATGATCGTGGCGAGGCGCGGGGACATCGCGGCAGGCCTGCCGCTGCTGCGCGAGGAGCTCGATCGCGCCGGCGACGCCCGCGTCCTGCCGCGCTTTCTTCCCCTGCTTGGCGAACTGGCCGCCTGCTTCGGCGAGGCCGGCCAGGTCGATCGCGGCCTCGCCGCCATCGAGGACGTGCTGAAGCGCTGCGACGACCGGCAGGAGCGCTGGTACCTGCCGGAGCTGATCCGCATCAAGGGCGAACTGATGCTCAAGGACGCGGAGCAATCGGCGGGCGCCGAGGCCTGCTTTCGCGAGGCCATGGCGATCGCAGCCCGACAGGGCGCCTGCTTCTGGGAGCTGAGATGCGCGATCAGCATCGCGCGCCTCGGGATGAGTCAGGGCCGGAACGCGGAAGCGGCGGACGTTCTCGAGACAGTCTGCGGGCGGCTGACCGAGGGCGCTGATACCGCCGACATGCGCATGGCCCGCGGCCTGATCACGCAGCTTCGGGCCCGCGCCGCGGCAGTTTCCAGCCGGGACGGATGAAGTGACAGGTGTAGCCGTCCGGAAAACGCTCCAGATAGTCCTGATGCTCGGGCTCGGCCTCCCAGAATTCGCCGGCGGGCGCGACTTCGGTGACCACCTTGCCGGGCCAGAGATGCGAAGCCTCGACATCGGCAATCGTGTCTTCGGCAGTCCGCTTCTGCTCGTCCGTCGTATAGAAGATGGCCGAACGGTAGCTCGTGCCCCGATCATTGCCCTGACGATCGCGCGTCGTCGGATCGTGAATCTGGAAGAAGAATTCCAGCATCGTCCGGTAGCTCGTCTTCGCGACATCGAAGATGATCTCGATCGCCTCGGCATGCCCGTCGTGATTGCGGTAGGTCGCGTTCTTCACATTTCCGCCGGTGTAGCCGACCCGGGTCGAGATCACGCCCGGCTGCTTGCGGATGAGATCCTGCATGCCCCAGAAGCAGCCTCCGGCAAGCACTGCGCGTTCTGTCGTCATGTGACGTGCTCCAATGGTTCGAGATGCCGTTTCAGCGAACATAGTGGTTGGAGACAGAGACTGCCAGCCGCGCGCCCAGCGGAAACGCATGCTGATGGGTCATGGCGCGCTCCCTGTCCTGTTCGCCTAGATCAGCTTGGCGTCAAGCGTGATCGCGGCGTTGAGCACTTTCGACACCGGGCAGTTCGTCTCGGCCTCGCCGGCGATGCGGGCAAAGCCGGCCTCGTCGAGGTTCGGCACCTTGGCGCGCAAGGTGAGCGCCGATTTGCTGATCTTGAAACCCTTGCCTTCCGGCTCGAGCGTGACGGCCGCCTCGGTGGAAAGCTCGGTCGGTGTGAAGCCTGCGAGCTGCAGGCCGAAGGCAAGGGCCATCGTGAAGCAGCCCGCGTGTGCCGCCGCGATCAGCTCTTCCGGGTTGGTGCCCTTCTCGTTCTCGAAGCGGGTCTTGAACGAATAGGGCGTCTCGGCGAGCACGCCGGATTCGCTGGACAGGTGCCCACTGCCGTCCCTGCCGGTGCCGTGCCAGAATGCCGTTGCCTTGCGGATCATGATGTTCTCCTTGCAGATGGTGGTTCTGCTCACGCCTTGAGCGCGTTGGGATCGATGGGCATCTTGCGCAGCCGCTTGCCGGTCGCGGCAAACACGGCGTTGGCGATGGCGGGAACGATGCCGGACGTTCCGGCCTCGCCCATTCCGCCCGGCGGCTCCGCGCTGTTGACGAGATGGACCTCGACGGCCGGCGCCTCGTTGATGCGCAGCAGCTGATAGGTATCGAAATTGGCCTGCTGCACACGGCCGTTCTTGAGCGTGATCTCGCCATAGAGCGCGGCGGTCACGCCGAACATCACGCCGCTCTGCAGTTGCGCCTCAACCGTATCCGGATTGACCACGGTGCCGCAATCCATCGCGCAGACGACACGATGAACCCGAACCGAGCCGTCCTTGGCGATCTCGACCTCGGCCACCTGCGCCAGCAGGCTCCCGAAGGCGTTCTGCAGGGCAATGCCGCGCCCCCATCCCTTCGGCAGTGGAGCGCCCCACCCGGCCTTTTCCGCGGCAAGGTCGAGCACGGCCTTTGCCCGTGGATTGTGATCGAGCAGCGCGCGGCGATACGCCACCGGATCCTGCTTGGCAGCCGCCGCCAGCTCATCGATGAAGCTCTCGGTGACGAAGACGTTGTGCGATGGGCCGACGCTGCGCCAGAACGCCGTCTGGATGCCCGGCGGCTCGACGCGCACATACTCGACGTGGACGTTCGGAAGCGCGTAGACCAGGTCGATCGCGCCTTCCGTCGTGTCCGGATCGAGACCATTGTTGAAGGCGGGCGGGAGATAGCGCGCGATCACCGAGGAGCCGGCGAAGCGATTGGTCCAGGCGACAGGCCTTCCATCCTTGTCGAGCCCGGCTTCGATGCGATCCACCCAATAGGGCCGGTACATGTCGTGCTGGATGTCCTCCTCGCGCGTCCACACCACCTTCACGGGACCGTCGACATGCCTCGCGATCTGGACCGCGCGGACCGCACCATCCACGTCCAGACGGCGCCCGAAGCCGCCGCCGATGAGATGATTGTGGACGATCACCTTCTCGATGGGGAGACCGGCGGCCTCCGCCGCCATCGCCTGGACTCGCGCGATCGCCTGGGTGCCGAGCCAGATCTCGCATTCGCCGCCGCGGACATGCACGGTGCAGTTCATCGGCTCCATCGTGGCATGCGCGAGGAACGGCACGTGATAGTTCGCGGCAATCCGTGTCACCGCATTCGCCATCGCCTGTCCGGCGTCACCGATGTTCTGCGCAACCGGGCCGGCTCTGAGGGTGGCCTGCTCGAGCTCGCGGGCGACGTCCTCAGTTGCCAAGGCAGCATTGCCGCCTTCGTCCCATTCGATCTTGAGCGCTTCCAGCCCTTTCTTCGCAGCGCCCATGTGATCGGCGACGACGGCGACCGCATCGTCGAGCCGAACGATCTGGCGCACGCCCTTGATCAGCTTCGCAGAGCCGTCGTCTACGCTCTTCACGCGGCCGCCAAACACGGGCGATTGCGCCAGCGTCGCGATCTTCACGCCCGCCGGCCGGGCATCGATGCCGTAGACCACCGAGCCATTGACCTTGCCCGAGGCGTCGAGCCGCTTGGCCGGCGTTCCGATCAGCTTGAACTCCGCGGGGCTTTTCAGCACGACATTCGTCGGAAGGGGCAGACGCGCCGCATCCGCGACGAGTTCGCCATACGACAGGCGCCGCCCGCTCGGACCATGGATGACCTCGCCGGCTTCGGCATGACAAGACTTGGCCTCGACGCCCCACCGCATCGCGGCCGCCTCCATCAGTATCAGACGCGTGGCGGCGCCGGCTTCGCGCAGCGGCTTCCAGGCCCCTCGCATGGCGTTCGAATTGCCGGTCGCCTGAACGCCGAGCAGCGGATTGACGTAGAGCTTCTCGTTCGGCGGCGCATGCTCGAGCCTGACCTGCTTCAGATCGATCTCGAGCTCCTCGGCGATCAGCATCGGGATCGACGTATAGGTGCCCTGCCCCATTTCGACATAGGGCATGGTCAGCACGACCTCGCCGTCACGGCCGATACGAATGAAGGCGTTGGGCGCGAAACCCTCCGCGCCCGTCGCGCTGCTCTGGCCGAGCGGCAGCGTGAGGCCGATCACGAGACTTCCGCCCGTCATCGCGGCGGACACCAGAAAGCTTCGGCGGGAAAGGCTGGTGTTGGACGATCCGGACGTCGTGCGATCGAAGACCATGGTCACCCCTCCTTCACGCGCGCTTGCGCGGCGAGCTTGATCGCCTCGCGGATGCGGACATAGGTGCCGCAACGACAGATGTTGCCGCTCATGGCATCGTCGATGTCGGCATCGGTCGGATGCGGGTTGTCCGTGAGCAGCGCCGTCGCCGACATGATCTGGCCGGACTGGCAATAGCCGCACTGGGCGACCTCGCGGTCGAGCCAGGCCTTCTGTATCCGCTCGCCCGCCGGCGTCGCGCCGATCGCCTCGATCGTCGTCACCCTGGAGTCGCCGATGCTGTCGACGGCCGTGATGCACGAGCGAATGGCAGAGCCGTCGAGGTGGACGGTGCACGCACCACACAAGGCTTGGCCGCAACCGAACTTGGTGCCGGTCATGCCAAGCACGTCGCGCAGCACCCAGAGCAGCGGGGTGTCGCCGTCGACGTCGACGCTGCGCAGTGCTCCATTGATATTGATCGTAAAACCCATGATGAGGTTCCCTTGTTCTGGACCTGCCCGGCACGACTTACGGTCGCGCCGGATCGCTCATATCTGCGCCGGTGCTCGAGCGCCGCAGCGTCCTGCTTCGTCTCAGATCGACTGGCGCAGCGGACGGAATGCGGTGCGCATTTCCGCGCAGAACAGCGCGGGCTGCTCCCAGGCCGCGAAATGCCCGCCCTTGTCGAGGCGGTTGTAGTGGATGAGCTTGGGATAGGCCTTCTCGGCCCAGCTCCGCGGCGCGGCATAGATCTCGTCCGGGAAGACGCTGACGGCGACCGGAATCTCGACGTGCTTGGGCTCGAAGAAGACCAGCTTGTTCTCCCAGTACAGGCGCGCCGACGACACCGCCGTATTGGTCAGCCAATAGAGAGTGATGTTGTCGATGACGTCGTCCTGGGACAGACCTTCGCTCTTTCCGTCGAACACCCGCGCAATCATGGCGGCGCTGCGCGCGTCATGGTCGAGCATCCAGGACGCAAGGCCGGCCGGCGAGTCCACGAGGCCGTAGAGCGTCTGAGGCCGATTCGACATCTCGATCGCATAACCGAGGCCGTGCTTGTAGAAATCGTCGAGCTGGTCGTAGGCATGGCTCTCGTCGGCGGAGAGGCCGGATGGACGCGCCCCGCCGGGCTGCAGCGCCTTGGCGATCTCATCGGGGACCGTTGCGGGCATGTTGGTGTGGATGCCGAGCAACCCGGGCGGCGCCAGCAGTGCCATCTGCTCGGTCACGGCGTTGCCCCAGTCCCCGCCCTGGGCCACATAACGGGTGTATCCGAGCCGCTTCATCAGCACGACCCATGCACGCGCGATGCGCTGCGGGTCCCAGCCCAGCGTCGCCGGCTTGCCGGAAAAGCCGTGGCCCGGAAGCGACGGGATGACCAGATCGAACGCGTCGGATGCCCTCACGCCGTGCGCCGGGGGATCGGTGAGCGGGCCGATGATCTTCATCTGCTCGATGACCGAGCCGGGCCAGCCATGCGTGACGATCATCGGCAGGGCGTTCTCGTGCTTGGCGCGCACGTGAATGAAATGGATGTCGACGCCGTCGATCTCGGTGACGAACTGCGGTAGGGCATTCAGCCGTGCTTCCATCCTGCGCCAGTCGTAGTCGGTCTGCCAGTAGCGCACGAGCTGCTGGACCGTCTTCAATTGCACGCCCTGCGACCGGTCGGTGACGATCTCGCGATCGGGCCACCGCGTGGCCGCCAGGCGGCGGCGCAGGTCGAGCAGATCGTCCTCGGGAACGTCGACCCGGAATGGGCGGATCGCATCGCTCACTGCCGCCTGCGCGCGACCCTGCGGCAGCAGGCTCGCCACGCTGGCGGCAACCGCGCCCATCGCGGCATGACCCAGCAACTGGCGACGGTCGGGATTCAGCACATCGGTGCGTATGTGTGTCGACATTGTCAATCTCCCTGGCTTCGCTGACGACGTTGACAGAAATCGATTTGGATCGATCGGTCCGTGCCACAAACAGATTGGCGCAAGCTCCGACAATTTTCCCGTTATGGATTGTTAGACCGCGTTAGCCGTTGCGAGCCGGGCGATGCGCCCCTCGACAACATCGTAACCACGTGCCACCGCGATTTTCCTGATCCTACATCGCACATCAGGATGGCAGGGGCTCGCCGGACCGCTCACGCACGATGTAGTCGGCGTACCAGTCCGCCCAATTGTCATCATGCCCTCCCCCACGTTTCTCGTGCTCGCCATGCGCGGACGCCGCTCGCCGCAGCGCTGCGGCGAGCTCCATTGACGACGTGAAAGCCGTGGCGGCCGGCTCGACGCGTCCAGGAAGTCGTGCGGTCACCTCCTGCAAGAGCCAACCATTGCCGTCGGGATCACTGAACGCGGCGAACGAACGATAGCTGCGATGGTCGGGGTCCACGCCATCGATACGACGGCGACCGAAGAGGTATGGCTCATCAGGTCCGAGGAAATTGCCGCCGGCGTCGTGGAATGGCTCGCTGACCTTGACACCGCGGCCGAGCAGCTCCTTGCGGGCGGCTTCGAGATCCGAAACGATGAGGTACAAGCCTTGCGTCGAGCCGGGCACTGCTGCCGTCACGTTCGTGCCGAAGATCACCGCGCAGGCCGAGCCGGGCGGCGTGAACTGGACCACGCGGTAGTCGGGGCCGGACGCAAAATCCGCGTCCAGCCTCCAGCCCAGACCCGTGTAGAAGGATTTCGCGCGATCGACGTCAGAGACGGGAATGACCATGACCTCGAGCTTCAAATCAACTCCACGCGGCGTCGAGGGCTTGACGTCGGCTTGCCGGTGCATCTCGGTCGCGGTCATGGCGGCCTTCCTGGTTTGAGGATGATCGGGCGTTGTGGTTCGGAAGCTACAATCGGCACGACGACCATCGCGCAATCCGGGACGTATTGCGCGTTATGGGTCGATCGTGCGCCGCCGCGGGTTCCGACCCCAGGGCAGCGAAACTGGCCTTGGCGTCCGCAAAAGTCTCCCAGACCGACGTCAATCGGCGACGGCTGACATTGCGATGGTCACGCGCGTGCCGTCTTGCCCGGTCTCACCGTGCATCTGGGCGCGGATGCTTCGCGCGAGTCCTTCCAGAATACGACTGCCGGTACCCTGAAGTGCGCCGTTCGCACCGATCCCATTGTCGACCACCGTGCAGAGCCAGCAGCCGTCGCGCTGGAACACGTCGACGCGGATCAATGCATCGTTCTTGGTCGGAAAGGCATGCTTGGCCGCGTTCGTGATGAGCTCGGTCAGCATCAGGGCGAGCCGATGACATTGTGACGTGGGCAGCATGCCGTCCTGAATGGCGGCTTCACAACGGATCCCCGCAGGCTCCAGGATGGCCTCAGACACCGCCCCGCAGAGTCCTTCGAAGAAAGTTGCGACGGAGACTGCCGGAAGATCCTCGTCATTCGATAAAAATTGATAGAGCCTGCCGAAAGCAACGAGGCGCTGCTCGAACCGGTCCACGGCAGCCGACACTTCGCCGGGCCTCGCCCGCGTCAGATCGCGGCGGACTGACGCACCGAGCAGCGTCAGCGTGTTCTTCATCCGATGATGCGATTCCCGCAGCACCAGATCCCAGTCGGTCTGGTCGCCGAGATCGGCGGCCAGATGAGATTGAACCATATCGTGTTTTGGACGAGTTCCGATACTGGGCATCGCAGCCTCCCCGCTGATAACCAGTCTTAACCTGCGGTCACAATGGATGAGGCCTGCGATTTTCGCTCGTTAGACGTTGCAAGATTTTGTTATGATTGTTGCGGTGACAGCGACGCCGTCGGCTTGGCGGGCCGCTGGACCAATGGTTCTAGTTCGAAGAATCCGACGCAAATGAGCGAAACGTTCGACGGACGAGAAGTGCGTGGCAGAGAATGACAACCAGGATTCGGCCGTCGCTTTCGGGCCATTCCGGCTATTTCCGAAATCGCGCCTGCTGGAGAAGCACGGCGCTCCGCTTCACCTCGGCGGCCGCGCGCTCGATATCCTGATCTGTCTTGCCGAACGCGCCGGTGAAGTGGTCGACAAGCGCGAGCTCGTCAAGCGAGTGTGGGCCGACGTGAATGTCGACGAGGGCAGCCTGCGGTTCCACATCGCCGCGCTGCGCAAGGCGCTCGGCGAAGGCAGCGAGGGCTCCCGCTACGTCGTCAACGTGCCCGGACGCGGCTATTGTTTCGCCGTGCCGCTGTCGCGGCCTGCGCTCTCGGAGGGTCGACCGACTGAGATCGCCTCGTCGGCCCGCGTCCTTCCGGCGCCCCTCGCCAGGATGATCGGACGGAACGATGCGGTTGAAAAGATCACGTCCGAGCTATGCCTGCATCGGTTCGTCACGATTGTCGGTCCGGGCGGGATCGGCAAGACCTCGGTCGCTCTGGCCGTCGCGCACCGCCAGCTTGCTGCGTTCGACGGCCAAGTCAGCTTCGTCGATTTCGGCGCGGTGACCGATGCCAGGCTGGTGCCCGGCAGCATCGCCAGCGCACTCGGCCTGACCGTCAATTCCGAGGATCCGATACCGGGACTGCTGACGTTCCTGCGCGGCCGGCAAATGCTGCTTGTATTCGACAGCTGCGAGCATCTCCTCGACGAGCTCGCGCCACTGACCGAACGCCTGGTTCGCGAGGCGCCGAACCTGCACGTCATGGCGACGAGTCGCGAATCCTTCCGCTCGGAGGGCGAGCGCGTCTATCGACTGTTCCCGCTGGATTGTCCGCCACAAGAGGATGGACTCAGCGTCGCCGAAATTTTGGCCTATCCCGCGAGCCAGCTCTTCGTCGAGCGAATTGCCGAGAGCCTCAGCGAGTTCGAGCTGAGCCAGGACGAGGCGCCTCTCGTTGCCGAGATATGCCGGCGTCTCGACGGCATCGCCCTGGCGATCGAACTCGCCGCGGGCAGGGTCAACGCCTACGGAATTGCCGGCACGGCCAAGCTTCTCGACAGCCGCTTCTCGCTGTTGTGGCGCGGGCGGCGCACTGCGATCCCCCGGCACCAGACGCTGAGCGCGGCGCTCGGCTGGAGCTACGATCTGTTGCCGGCGGCCGAAAGCGCCGTGCTGCGCTGCCTGTCGGTGTTCGTCGGCCCGTTCACGCTCGAGGCCGCGCTTGCCGTCGCATCACGCCAGGGCAGTAGCGAGCCGGAGGCCGTGGAAGCGATCTCGAACCTGCTCTCCAAATCCCTGATCGCGACCTCCCCTGCGCAGCGGAAGCTCCGGTATCGACTGCTCGACACCACCCGCGCCTTCGTGGCGGACAAGCTGCTCGAGAGCGGAGAAGCGCCGCGGGTCGTGCGCGCTCACGCCGAATATTTCCGCGACTTCCTGCTCGATCTTTCGCTCAAGTCCAACGGCTTGCAGAGCGCAGGCGGATTCCTGCCCTATGCAGATCACCTGCCCAACGTGCGCGCCGCGCTGGCCTGGGGCTTCTCCGAGGAAGGCGACCGGGTCATCGGCGTCGATCTGGCCGCTGCGGCGGCGCCGTTCTTCCTCGAGCTGACGCTGCTGACGGAGTGCTATCGCTGGACTCAGCAGACGCTGGCGTCGCTCGACACGACCCCTGCGGACGCCCGGCAGGAGATGACTCTGCAGGCCGCGCTCGGCGTCTCCGTGATGTTCACGCAAGGCAATACCGAAGCGGTCCGGTCGGCCTTCACCCGAAGCCTGCAGCTCGCCCGGGATCTCGACGACCTGCATTGGCAGCTATGGCTGTTGCGCGGATTGCACATTTACCTGACCCGCGTCGGGGATTTTCACGGAGCGCTCGGAATCGGCTTGCAGGGCGAGAGCGTCGCCGGCAGACTGAACGACCCGACCAGCACGCTGAACGTCGAATGGATGCTTGGCGTGGCGCATCACCTGATCGGCAATCAGGACAAGGCCGTTCAGTTCTGTGAAAGCGCGATGGTTCACAACCCGAGCTCGCAGCGGCTGAACATCGGGCATCTCGGCTATGACGACCGCATCGTCGCGCTGGTCGCGCTGGCGCGCGGCCTCTGGCTCACCGGCCGGCCCGATCGCGCCGTTGAGGTGGCCCGATACACGGTTCGCGAGGCCGAGCAGCTCGAACAGCCCCTGACGCTCGGCATTGCGCTGATCTGGACGATCTACGTGTTTCTATGGGTCGGCGACTGCGCGAGCGCCGAGAGCATGATCGAGCGGCTGATCGACCATGCCGCGCGGTACTTCCTCGGCCCTTACCACGCGGTCGGTATCGGTCAGAAGGGCTTGCTTCTCCTGCAGCGCGGCGACGTCGACGGCAGCCTCGAGCACCTGCGCCGCAGCCAGGCCACGTTGTATGCGACGCGGCACCGGATTATGACGACTGTCTTCGCGACGGCGCTCGCGGAGGGACTGGCGTTCCAAGGCAGGCCCGAGGAAGCTCTGGGCACGGTCGACGAGGCGATCGCCCAGATCGGCGACCACGGCGAATCCTTCGACATGCCGGAGATGCTCCGGGTCAGGGGGGACATCCTGGCCCAATTGGGGCACGACGCAGAGGCCGAACTCTGCCTCGCGAGCTCGCTCGCCCTGTCGCGCCGGCAATGCGCCCTCGCCTGGGAACTACGCGGAGCCTTGAGCCTCGGCCGCATCTGGCAGCGGACCGGACGCGCTGGCGAGGCAAGCCGCATGCTGGCGCCGCTGGTGGCACAATATGAGGAAGGGCTCGCGAGCCTCGATCTGGCCCGTGCGAAGGATTTCCTCGGCGCCGTCGATTGAGGGCATCATCATACGCCATACGCCCGCGTCGGACTCTTGCAACTCCTAACATTTTCTAACACGCCAAGCCGCCTATGCGCCGCCATGGTGGGTCCGCTTTCAGGTGGATACGACAAGACATGGCTCTTCTTGACGATGTAATCGACGCAAACGGCGGCATCGCACGCTGGAACAGCCTGAGCCGGTTCACACTGCATCTTTCCGTTGGCGGGACGCTGTTCTCGAGCGCAGGACATGCCCGCGAATTCAAGGACGTCATCGCGGAGGGATCGACACGAACACAATCGGTCCGCTTCACCGGGATCACCGGCGGCGAGCAGTCCGGCTCGTTTCAGCCGGACGCGATCACGATCGAAACCGTCGATGGCGAGGTCCTGCAGACCTGGAGCAACCCCGACCTCGCATTTGACGCCGGACCGCAGGTTCTCGCCGACGAACTGCATCTGATCTTCTTCTGCGGCGTCACGATCTGGAACTATCTGACCACGCCCTTTCTCCTCGCCCGTCCCGATGTTGTCGTGGAGGAACTGCCGTCATGGAAGGAAGGCATTGAAACCTGGCGGCGTCTGCGTGCCCAACTACCGTCCAAACTTGTCACCTTTGCTGGCGAGCAGATCTTTTACTTTGACGAGAATGCCCTGCAGCGCCGGACCGATCACGATCTTTTCGGCACGAAGGTCGCGCACTACTCCTGGGCCCATGAGAGCTTCGACGGCGTCGTGGTGCCGACCCTTCGTCGCTCGCAGACGCGTCAACCCGATGGAACCGTGAACGCCAAGCCTGTTCTGATCGACGTCGAGATCTTCGACGCGTCCTTCGAGTAGCGGTGCAAGACACGAGCTCACGATGCCTGCTCTCAACGTCTAACAGGACATAACGAGCCAACGGCCCGACCTCGGTGCACATTTGGTTGCGAGCCGCCCTGCAAGGGTCCGTCATTTTTGGGCGGCCGGATGGACATAATGATTGACGTCTCCGTCCCCAGGACTTGCGCGAAACAACGAAGACAGGAGAATGCCATGTCAGATACAATCAACCTTGGTCGACGTCGCTTCTTTGGCAGCGCAGTCATGACGCTGGCGGCGGCACAGCTTTCGCTCAGCACCACTGCCACTGCCGAGACCAGTGAGTCCGCGAAAGCCGGTAAAACCGTCAAGCCGGGAAGCGATACATCATTTGCATCGCTGAAGCAGATCAACGCCGGTCTCCTCGACATCGGCTATGCCGAGGCCGGCCCCGCCGGCGGACCGCCCGTGATTCTCCTGCACGGCTGGCCCTACGACATCTACAGCTTCGTCGACGTCGCGCCCATCCTTGCCTCGGCCGGTTTTCGCGTGATCGTGCCCTATTTGCGTGGCTACGGCACAACGCGCTTCCTGTCCGACGCGACCCTCCGGAACGGACAGCCATCGGCCCTCGCGGCCGACATCATCGCCCTGATGGATGCTCTGAAGATCGACAAGGCGACGGTCGCCGGCTTCGACTGGGGCGCGCGAACCGCCAACATCATGGCGGCGCTGTGGCCCGAGCGCTGCAAGGCCATGGTCTCGGTCAGCGGCTATCTCATCGGCAGCCAGCAGGCCGGGAAGATGCCGTTGCCGCCACAGGCGGAACTTCAGTGGTGGTATCAGTTCTATTTCGCGACCGAGCGCGGCCGCGACGGCTATGACAAGTATCGGCGCGAGTTCTCGAAGCTGATCTGGCAGCTCGCTTCACCGCAGTGGCACTTTGATGACGCGACTTTCGAGCGCAGCGCCACGGCTCTCGACAATCCGGATCACGTCGCGATCGTGATCCACAATTATCGTTGGCGCCTCGGCCTCGCCCAGGGCGAAGCGAAGTACGACGACGACGAGCGGCGGCTCGCGCAAGCCCCCGTCATCGGCGTGCCCACGATAACCATGGAAGGCGACGCCAACGGCGCGCCGCATCCCGAGCCGTCGGCCTATGCAAAGATGTTCTCGGGGAAATACGCGCACCGCACCGTCAAGGGCGGTATCGGCCACAACCTGCCGCAGGAGGCTCCCAAGGCCTTTGCCGATGCGATCATCGACGTGGCCACCGGCGTGTAACCGGCGTCGGGGTTGGTGCGCGAGCAAAAAGGATAGACGAAGGCATGCGCAGAACGATCATGATTGCGATACTGGCCGTCGCTATCCTCCTGGGGCTGATCCAGTTCGGTCCGCCGCTGTTGTTCGGATAACGCAATTTTGGTCCGGAGAAACCTCATGGCACGCGTGCTTTCCGTGAATGTCGGCTTGCCGCGCGACATCGCCTGGCAAGGCAAGACGGTCCACACCGGCATCTGGAAGGCGCCGGTGAGCGGACCGCGCAAGGTCCGCCGCCTCAACATCGATGGCGACGGACAGGGAGATCTGGCGGGCCACGGCGGCGAGCACCGGGCCGTGTTGGTTTATCAGCATGAGTCCTACCAATTCTGGCAGAAGCAGCTGGGTCGCGCCGACTTCACTTACGGACAGTTCGGCGAGAACCTCACCGTCGATGGCCTGCCGGACGCCGAGGTGTGCATCGGAGACCGCTACCGGATTGGAAGCGCCCTGTTCGAGGTGACGCAGCCCCGGGTGACGTGTTACCGGGTCGGCATCCGCATGAACGAGCCGGACATGGCCGCGCTGCTGGTGAAGCACGGCAGGCCCGGCTTCTACCTTCGTGTGCTGGAGGAAGGGGACGTCGAAGCCGGCGACGAGATCGCGTTGATCGTTTCAGGACCCGAGCGCATGAGCGTGTCCGAGATCGATGCGCTGCTTTATCTGCCCGGTCACCCCCGCCAACAGCTGCAGCGCGCACTGCGCATTCCAGCGCTGAGCATTGGTTGGCGCCGTTCCTTTGAGGCCTTGCTCGCCCAGGAGAGCGAGCGTGGTGCGGCATCGGGAAACGCCGGACTTGGTCCGGCGTCCGGCCCATCTCCGGCATGGTCCGGGTTTCGCTCTTTCCGCGTGGACCGCATGGTGCACGAAAGCGACAACGTCACTTCGCTGCTGCTCGCGCCCGCCGATGGTCAGCCTGTCGCCACCGCCCTTCCCGGACAGTTCGTGGTATTGCGACTGGGAACGTCATCCGAGACTGCGCTGATGCGCAGCTATTCGCTGTCCGGGCAGCCGAACGCCGCATTCTATCGCATCAGCGTCAAGCGCGAGCCGCACGGCGCGGCCGGTACCTACATCGACAAGCAGCTCCGGGCCGGCGACATCGTGGAAGCCAGCGCAGCGCGCGGCAGTTTCACACTGCGTCCGGGTGAAGCGCCGGTCGTTCTCCTCAGCGCAGGAATCGGCGTGACGCCGGTGCTGGCGATGCTCCACGCGCTGTCGGCCGAAGCTTCGACGCGAGACGTCTGGTGGTTGCACGGAACCCGCAACGGCCGCGAGCATGCGTTTGCTGCCGAGACCCGCGAACTGCTCGCAACGCTTGTGCATCATCACAGCTATGTCTGCTATAGCGCGCCACAACCTGGTGATCGACCCAATTTGGATTTCGACGCCGAAGGACGGCTGACCACGCAGGCCCTCGTCGAGATCGGCATTCCCCGCGATGGCGACTTCTACATCTGCGGTCCGTCGAGCTTCATGAGCGATTTGACCGCCGGCCTCGCGGCGCTCGGCGTATCGCCGGATCGCATTCATACCGAGCTGTTCGGCGCCGGCCCGTCGATTTCACCAGGCATTGCCGCATCGCCGCGCAAGGCGCCGCACCTCCCGGCAGGACCGGCCGGTACAGGACCCATGGTGTCGTTCGCCCGGAGTGGTCTCAATGTTCGCTGGGACCCTCGCTCCAAAACACTGCTGGAGCTCGCGGAGGCCTGCGACGTGCCCGTGCGGTGGTCATGTCGAGCCGGCGTGTGCCACACCTGCGAGACCGGTCTGGTGGCAGGGACGGTCGGCTATGAGCCGGCACCCGTCGATGCGCCGACGGAGGGGAACGTGCTGATCTGCTGCGCCCAGCCCGAGGGCGACATCGTAATCGATTTGTAGCGCTGCGGGCGCGGCGTCACGAAACCATGCAGGAGGCGTTCAAATGCGATCCGATATGACACAAGGAGCTAACTTCCCGGACTACGAGCTGAGCGACCACACGGGGAAGCATCGAAAGCTCTCCGAATTGCAGCGGCAGGATCCGATGGTGGTCGTGCTCGGTCGCGGCGGCTTCTGTCCAAAAGACCGGCGTCAGGCCGAGGGACTGCTCGAGCTTCACCGGGAGATGGAGGTCGGCTATTGCCGGCTGGTCACGATCACGACTGATAACATCACCCAGACGCACGAATATCGCAGCGGCGTCGGAGCGCATTGGCCCTTTCTGTCCGACACCCGGCGCATCGTGCAGAAGGACCTCGACATCGCCGAGTACACCGATCCGGTGCATAACCCGATGATACCGCACGTCGTGGTGCTGGAGCCGGGTCTCGTCATTCACAAGATCTACAACGGCTATTGGTTCTTCGGCCGTCCCACCGTCGAAGATCTCCGGCAGGACCTGCGAGTCGTCAGCAGGAAATGCAGACCGGACTGGGACATCACCACGCCGGAATTGAGAGCCGCATGGCAGCAGGGCCGCAAGGACCTGTTCTATCCGTACGGCGGTGCCTCCGCCCTGCCCCCGGAACAGGACTAAGCGGACCGCGACAACAGCGCCTATCCGGATTTCGACGGTTCATCAGAAGCCCTCAGCGGCACTTGACGACGACCATTTCCGATGCCTGGGACGTGTCGGTGAAAAAAGCAACGGTGGGGTCTGGCTGCTCCTGACGCTGATCCAACGCCGTGACGGGTACGGCCACACCAAATGCCGCCCGCGAGCGCATCAATTTCTCACAGCCGGCTCGGCAAACTTGAGCTACCTCAAGGCACATTCTGTGGAGGCCCGGAAGGTACGGCCGTAGCCGAACAGCTGTCGTTCGGATGTCGATGGCCCCAAGAATGGCTCGGTATCGAGATGACGATGAAGATCCTGGCGGACGCCGAATCTGCGCTCAAGGAGGTCGAGCGTGATAGCAACAGGTTGCGATCAAAGGAGCTTCGCAAGGCGATCCAGCAACAAATCGACGAGCAACGAGAGGCCATCAAGGCGCTGCGCCGGCTCTACAACTAGTGACAAGCCACCGGTGCGGGCGCATCCGTGCGCCGCAGCACCTGCTTCAGCTCCGCAGCCGGGGCTCCGATCGCAAGCATCGAGGCCGGCACGATCATGTGCCCGTTGCTGAATTGGCTGCGGTCTGGATCTAGCCGACGGACGATTGTGATCGGCGGCTGCTCTCGAACAAGAACCAGACCCGACCTTCGGCTTCATCGATCCACGGTTCGAGCAGGCTGGCGCTCGCGACGTCGCGGTATTCCTCGCAGAGCTGGTGGGCTTCGCGCATCCGTGCGATCAACTGCATGTTGTCATCGCGTAACTCGGCGAGCATGTCGAGCGCGGTTACGTACTCCGCATCGTTGTCGAGGACCCGCTGCAGGCGCGACACATGCCCAATGGATTTGATGGTCGTCCCGCCGACCTTGCGCACGCGCTCCGCGATGGCGTCCGTCGTAGCGAGAATTTGAGCACTTTGATCATCCAGCATCAGATGATCCTCGCGAAAATGCGGCCCCGACGCATGCCAGTGGAAGTTCTTGGTCTTCAGGTAAAGCGCCAGCATGTCCGCCAGCAGCGCGGTCAACGTGCCTGAGACGTCGCGCACAGCATTTGCCCCGAGGCCGCTCGGCGTCTGCAACGGTGCGGCTCGGCGCTTCTTCGTTTCCACAGCATCCATCTTCGATCCCCTTCCAGTTTCCGTCCACTACTCCGCGATGCCGACCGTCTCACGCCTGACGACAAGAGTATTGGTTGAACGTCCGATACCTTGGCCGATCTCACTCCGGTATGATGAACCGCACCGTTTGACTGTCGATCACGCGGTGGGCCGGGTCCGCCAATTCGAACAGGACGCGGTGCGGGCCCGGAGCCAGTCCCACGAGCACAACCGTTTCGCCGGACGCGTCGACAAAGTGCCAGGTCGCGTCGTCCACCGTGATGTGCAAATGTCCAACCCTCGGCGACACGTCCAAGGCACCGGCGCCGAAGACCGGCAGCACACGCAGGTTTTCCGTCCGGTATTGGATGAAGACCCTTCCCGCCTTGAGAGGCTCTGCGAGCGGCGGATCGACGATCAGCCTGGGAGGCGCCTCGTCATCGAGGGCGAGCAAAGCCGAGGGACCGCGAACATCGCGAGCAGTCGCATGGACCGGCACCGAAGTCTCACTGCCGGCGGGCTCGGCGTCCAAGTCGAAAGAGGCGTCCATGATGGATCTCCTTGCGTGAGGTGAGCTGGTCCAGCACCAAAACGTCGCTTGCGTCGTCTTGCGCCGGGAGGCGCAGTCCGAACTTGGTGCCGCGCCTCCGATGAACTAACATGTATGCCGCTCGTCAGGTGGCCGGCAGCTTTCGTTCGAGAAAGCTGCGGATCAACGGAACCATTTCATCGGCCTTGTCCTCGAGTGCGAAATGGCCGCTGTCGATCAGATGCAGCTCGGCATCTGGCAGGTCACGCAGATACGGACCCGCGCCATCTGCGGGGAAGATGAAGTCGTTCTTTCCCCAGACGATCAGGGTCGGCGGCTTGCGCTCCCGGAAGAACGCCTGAAATTGCGGATAGAGCGGAACGTTCGATCCGTAGTCATGAAAGAGGTCAAGTTGGATATCCATGTTGCCCGGCCGGTCCAGCAAGGTCTGGTCGTGCAGTATATTGTCCGGATCGATTCGGCTGACGTCACTCATCCCGTCGGTGTACTGGAATTTCGTGGTCTCCAGCTTCATCAGCACTTCCAGCGCTTTGCGATGCGCCGGCGACCCGTCGGCCCAGTAGGCCTTGATCGGATCCCAGAACTTCTTGAGCCCCTCCTCGTAGGCATTGCCGTTCTGAATGATCAGCGCGCTCACCCGTTCCGGATGCTTCAGCGCGAGCCGGTAGCCGACCGGAGCGCCGTAGTCCATCACGTACATCGCGTAGCTCTTGACGTCGAGTTTACCCAGCAGACCGTCCATCAGGTCGGCGAAGTGCGCAAACGTATAGGCGAACGTCTTGTGGTCGGGAGCAGCGCTCTGGCCGAAGCCCGGATAATCCGGCGCGATCACATGATAGCGGGACGCCAGGTGCGGGATCAGGTTGCGGAACATGTGCGACGATGTCGGGAATCCGTGAAGGAGCAAAACGACCGGAGCATCGGCAGGCCCGGCTTCGCGATAGAAGATGTCGACGCCTTCGATCGTTGCCGTCCGATAGTGAGTCACCGGGATCGGGGTCGCATCCATGGCCTGCCCCGTTCCGGACACCGCAGCCGGAATCGGCGAAAGCGCAGCTACGGCAGCGGCGAGAGCCGCGACCTTGAAGAATCGTGTCAGTCTGGTCATGTTTGCTCCTCCGGGATGTTACGCTTGTGCGACCGCCGACGGACAGCTCGATCGCCGCGCCATCCGCATTCGCCAGCCGATGCAGGACAAACTACCCGCGAGGACCGATCTGCTCTTGCCTGCGACTCTGTCCGATTGTCTGTTCTTACCGTTCGCGCGAGGCAACGAGCTCAGAAGATGCCGACATCGCTCGAGGGGAGCACGACGCGTGCGAAACGGATGCGCGTCACAGTGACGAACTGCGTGAGACGATCTGGACAGCTCAGGATCATTGCGAAAACGCTGTCGGTGCGCTCAGGGCGTCCGGGTCTCAAGGCGCAAATCGCGTGAAGACAAAGTCGTGGTCTTTGACCCCAGCGGCGTGGCAACCAAAGCAGGTTTGATGTTGAGCCTCGTCGACCGGCCGGCCATCGATGAAGCGACCGAATCCCCAGCCACCGGTCGACGGGTATCGTTTCGAATCCTTGACCATCACCTGGACCGTCGTGGCAGGCCCGGGAACGAACGCAGGCTCGAACTCCGTCGACTGCACATGCTTCCACGCCAGCTTGACCAGGATCGACCCGTCCGGAAACGGCAGCGTTCCGGCCCGATAGGCCTCGATCGCCGTCGCGTTGCCGACAATGCCCCGAAGCTCGTCCAATCCGGTTTCGTGCGCCACTCCGACCAACTCCCAATGGCGGTAGTCCGGGGGAATTTTCACGCCGAAGATCGGCGACAGCGCAAGCTCCCCGGGAGCCGGGCTGGATGGCAGGAAGACGGGGCACGCAGCCGCCGCAACCAGAATGACGAGCCTTGCCGCCCGGTTCATCCTATGTCCCATCGTCGTGACGCCGAACTGCCAATGATCTTATGAATGCGAGAGGCTCCGCATTGACGCGATCCATCTGCGTCCTGCAGAGCCCGTGCGGAGCTCCTTCGACAACGCGCCGTCGGGCGCCGGCGCATGAGCCGCTAGCCTTGAATGAACGAGAGCAGCTCGGCGTTGACGCGGTCCTTGAGGGTGGTGCACATTCCATGCGGTGCGCCCTCGTAGACGACGAGCTTCGCGTCCTTGATGATCTTGGAGGACAGCAGCGCCGAGGCCCCGATCGGAACGATCTGGTCGTCGTCCCCGTGCAGGACCAGAGTGGGCACGTCGAACCGCTTCAGGTCCTCCGTCAGGTCCGTTTCCGAGAACGCCTTGATGCAGAAGTAGGACGCCGGAAAGCCGGCCATCATGCCCTGCAGCCAGAAGGACTCACGGACTCCCTCCGAGATCTTCGCTCCGGATCGGTTGTAGCCATAGAACGGCAGACTCAAGTCCTTGAAGAACTTCGATCGGTCGGCGGCCACGTTTGCACGGAGTTCGTCGAACGCGGCGATCGGCAGACCGCCGGGGTTCGCTTCGGTCTTGAGCATCAGCGGCGGAATCGCGCCGATCAGAATGGCCTTCGCCACCCGGCCCGTCCCGTGCCGCCCGATATATCGGGTCACCTCGCCGCCGCCGGTGGAATGCCCGACATGGATCGCATGCTTCAGATCCAGCTTCTCGACGAGCGTCGCCAGGTCGTCGGCATAGGTGCTGAGGTCGTTGCCCTGCCAAGGCTGGCTGGAACGGCCGTGCCCCCGCCTGTCGAGGGCAATGCAACGATAGCCACGCGAGGCGAGGAAGAACATCTGGTCTTCGAAGGCGTCCGCGCTCAGCGGCCACCCGTGGCTGAACACGATCGGCCGGCCCGTGCCCCAATCGTTGTAGTAGATCGTCGTACCGTCCTTCGTCGTGATCGTGCTCATGTCCGCTCCTGTTGAGTTTCGTCTGGATCCTCGACGGGCACCGTCGCTATCCGATCTGGCGTGCAACTGATGCATTGTTGAGCGGACGAACGACCGCTTCTTTTCGTATTCTCTGATCCTTATGACGAAAGCACTCTTTCGCCCAAGGGACGAGGCACCTACCTCTCCTGCGCGCGCTTCCAGGCGGCGGGGCTCGTCTTGACGATGCGTGAGAACACGCGCGTGAAATGACTCTGATCGGCGAAGCCGGCATCGAGCGCGATCTCGCTGAGCGGTTGATCGCTGTTGAGCATCAACTCCTTCGATCGTTCGACCCGTTGCGATAACAGCCATTGATGCGGCGGACAGCCCACCGTGCGTCGAAATGCCTGGCTGAAGTGACTGCATGACAGGCGGCACGCCTGCGCGAGATCCGGCAACGTCAAATTGCCATTCAAGTCTGCCAGCAGCATTTCCTTGGCCCGACGCTCTTGCCATGGAGCAAGGCCGCCCCGGGCGATTTGGGGGCGCGCATCAGGCGATCCATATGCTTTGAGCAAATGCGCTGTCAGCGCACGCCAGGCATGGTCGAGAAAGATCTTGCTCGCCTGTTCGGGATGCATCAGAGCGGGCAGGAGCGCCATCGCCAAGTTCGTCACCACGGAGTCCGATCTCTTTTCCACAATGGGACAATGCAGCGCCGCCGTACCTCGCGACCCCTGCTCATCGATGACCTCGTCGAGAGCCGACTGCGGTAGATAGAAATTGGCGACCTGGAATGAGCTCTGAATATCGGCCTGCCAAATGTGTCGCATGTCGCTGATGTGAATTGTGCCGGACGGGAGCGGAGGACTGGCACAATGCCGCTCGTCGCTCCACAAGTCGTATGAAGCGAGATCATCCAGGTGCACGCAGACCGCATAGCCAGCTTTCCTGGCTTGCGATTCCGTAGGGCCATGTCCGGCCCGGCCTCTTGAAATATGTGAGATCACCACCTCGTCGTCGCCGGCCGGAACGATCAATCGTCTCAGGAGATCAACGCGGGCCAAGGACGTCTGGGCTATCACGGCGCTTCCCCAATTCGGAGACGTGCCGCGCGTCTTGACCGCTCCGAACGGCTGCGCCGGCCAACCGCTGCTCGCGACGGGGTGATCGAGCACGTTCATATCAGGCTCCCGAACCGCTGGGCACGGCGATCTGGATGCGCACGCAGGTCCGCTTGATACAACGATCCCGGCACGGTCGCTTAGACCGCAGCGGCCAGCTTGAACACTGGCAAACGTTCCCCCTCCGGGGATCCCGCAACCCTCGCATATCTGGACGCTCCCGTTGATCGCTCCGCACCTGCAAGATACCGTTTATGAGCAAGTCCGGGGGTTAGAACATCCGAGAAGCGCGTTAGAACGCCCTGAGACGCGTGTTAGATTGTGTGAGAGACGCAAATTCAGGACCGAAACCGCCTAGCTTCCTGGTCGGTCCAACGCAGCGAGCCTGGCGCAATCGCTGAGCAATTGCTTGGCGCTGACGAAATCGGGGCAACCGAAGCCTTCGGTACACTTGGCCAAGACGTCCTCCAAGAGTTCCACGGACGCCTGCAACCTTCGCTGCGAGCGCCACAGGCCGGCCAAGCTGGTCGCCGTTCGCAGTTCCCACGCCCGGGCTCCGCTCGCCTTCGCGGCTTCGAGGGATTGAATGAAAAGGGCCTCCGCCCTGGGCATGTCTTTCATGGTTTCGGCCATGAACACGTGACCTTTGATGCGAAGAAGCTCGGCGGCATTGAATACGTCTCCGTTTCGCGCCACCGTGGCAAGTGCGTCATCCGCAGCCTCAAGCGCTCCTCTCGCTTGTCCCGCCATCAGCAGACCCTCCACCAACGCACTCTTGAACGCCGTCGTCATCAGTTCATACCGATGCGCACGCGTCTCAATCAGTGCGTATCTCAGCATCGGCAGTCCCGCTTGATGGTCGCCTCGCATGACAGCGAGATAGCCTCGCACGCCAATGCCGGCCGCCTCATAGGCCACGATTGCGCGATTGCGCGCGTGAGCGATCAATCGCTCTATGCTCTGCTCCGCGTTTTCCCAATCCCCGTTCCAGAGATAGACTGAAACAGCCCAAATAAGCGCGATGCACAGCGTAAGGGGATGATTCAACTTGCCGGCCTCGATCGAGACCCGCCGAGCCAATTCGGTGGCCCGGTCGGCATATCCAAGAAGCCAGAGCGTGCGCGCCAGGCAGATTCCAGCGCGGTTTCGATAGTCGAGACCAAGACGCAGTGAATCGACATGTTTTGAAGCAGGGATGTGCCCCACAGCCGATTCCAAATACCCGCGCGCCTTCTCGAGATCCTCCATCAGATGATGCGAGACACCCAGAAGGGAGTTTGCGGCCCCGAGCGCCCCCTGGTCATTCATCTTCAGTGCAACTGCCTCACTGCGCTCGGCAAACTTGAGGGCCTCGCGAAAATTGCCGGTTCTGTAGTGAAACAGATGCAGGCGACCGATCAATTGCAATTGACTTGGCAGATCCCCCAAGTCCTCGGCCACTTCAAGTCCCCTCTCGAGCGATGTCCGGGCCTCCTCATGATTGCCTTGCGAAAACATGAGCGAGAGGCCGAGCGCCGCCTGCAAGATCACCTCCCGAGACGTGCCCCGGCTCAAATCATCCAGATTGACGATCGCCAGCTCGGTCCAGCGACGACATTCTGTCACCAGCGACGACTCAAGCAACAGTGGAGCCGCGGCGGCGGCCAGTGCAATACCTGTCGACTTGTCGGTTTGAAGAAAGCACCACTCCAATGCAGCACGTATGTTGGCGAGGTGAGGATCGTAAGCAGAGCCCCCGTCAAGATCTCCGTCGGTCCGCCGAGCAACCTCATGCTGTTCGGCCCACATCAGATAAAAGATGGCATGTCGCTGAAACACGCCGTTGTCATCGTCGCGATCCATGAGCTTCGATAAGGCGTAAGCGCGCGTGGTATCGAGCAGACGATAGCGCGCCTCCGATGCTCCTGAAGCGACCGCTATCAGCGACTTGTCGACGAGGCTTCCGACGGCTTCGAACGCGAGTTCCTCGCTGAGATCGTCCGGCCCGACCACAGCAACGACGGCTCGCATCGAGAAAAAACCGACGAAGACGGATGACCTCCGCAGCACAAGCGCTTCGTTATCGGAAAGCAGACCGTAACTCCAATCGAGCGCAGCCGCCAACGTCTGGTGACGCTGCAAAGCAGTGCGCCGCCCCTGGCCGAGCAGCCTGAACCGGTCATCGAGAAGAGCAGCCGTTCCTTTGACCCCGAAGGCAATCACCCGACTTGCAGCGATTTCAATCGCCAGTGCTATTCCATCCAATCGTCGACAGATTTCGCCGACGGTCGGTGCATCGGCATCGTTCAATTCAAATGATGATCCGCTCGCGAGAACGCGGTCCAAGAACAATTGCGCCGCCGGGAACGCAAGCACGTCTGAGACTGTCTGCACATTCTGGGGCGGATTTTCCAACGACGGCAGTTGCAGGACATGTTCTCCCTCCACCCGCAGCGCCTCGCGACTCGTCGCGAGAATTCGCACGTTCGGTGCGTGCCGAAAAACCTGCTCGGCGAGTGCCGCCGCCGAAGTTATGACGTGTTCGCAACTATCGAGGATCAGCAACATGTTTTTGTCGCGGATAAAGCCGATGATCGCCGGCGTTGGATCATCGGATTGAACCATGAGACCTAGCGTCGACGCCACGGCCGTCGGCACAAGCATGGGGTCGTTGAGAGGCCCGAGGTCGATGAAGGCCGCGGCGCCGTCGATCTGCCGGCTCCTCTGATGCGCAGCGGCTATGGCCACCGTCGTCTTGCCGATTCCGCCGGGTCCGACGATCGTGACGAAGCGATCGTCAAGGAGCATCCCGCAGACTTTTTCGACCACTTCGTCGCGACCGATCATCCGGCCGAGACGCGGTGGCAGGCCATAGTTCGGCTCGACAACCCGACTGTGATCTTCTGCCTCTGCGCTCATCCGATATGATACAGGACAAACGAAACTGTACCCTTTGCCCGGCACGGTGGCGACAAATCTGGCGCCGGCTTCTCCATCACTCAAGATCTTGCGCAACACGCCGATGTGAAATCGCAGGCTGCCGGCATCGACGGTCACATCCGACCAGACGCGAGCCATCAGATCATTCTTGTCGATGACGCTGCCCGCCTGCTGCAGGAGCACAAGAAGAATGTCCAGCGCCCGCGGGGGCAGATGCACCGGCGTCGCGCCTTTTCTTAGAACGCGCTCACTCACCCGCAGTCTAAACGGGCCGAACGACACCTCATCTCCCTGCCAAAACAAATCCTGAGGAATCATTCGGCATTTCCCGCGGAGGTACGAACCGCCCTATTTTTTGAGATTTCTGCTGCGGCGCGTTTCGCGTGCATTTTGCGTCTTTCGCGTCCACGAAGCGAGCGAAACGTACAAAGCCGAGAAGTTTCATTCAAGTACGTTCTGTCGAGTTCGCCCCATATGTCCGGATGAGCCCTGCGGATCATCGGAGACCAAGATGCGCCAAGTGTCACAATTGACAAGACGACGCTTTTGCTTGTGTTGCGTAGCGTCGGCGACTTTCGCCTCCGGTGGAGGATGGCTGACTCCTCGGGCCACGTATGCCGAAGCGAGGAACATCGTGGACATGATCCGCACGGACGCGGCCACGGCATCGATCAAGGTCCACAAATTGCGCGGCGGCGTCAGCGTCCTCGAAGGGTCCGGCGGCAATGTCGGCGTGCTCAGCGGACCGGACGGCAAGGTCATGATCGACGCCGGAATCACGGCTTCCAAGCCCAGAATGCTGGAAGCGCTGGCCAGTCTCGGAAACGAGCCCGTACGGCATCTCATCAACACGCATTGGCATTTCGACCACGCCGATGGCAACGAGTGGGTTCACGACCAGGGCGCAGCCATTACGGCTCACGAGAACACACGAAAACATTTGAAAACGATGCAGCGCGTCGAGGATTGGAACTTCGACTTCCCAGCCCTGGCGCCGAGCGCCGTTCCCACGGACGTTTTTTCCGAGCGGACACGGCTGGCGGTGAACCGGTCCACGATCGAACTGCAGTATTATGGGCCTGCACACACCGACAGCGACATATTGGTCCACTTCGTGGAAGCCGATATTCTGCATGTCGCGGATACCTTCTGGAACGGAATCTACCCGTTCATCGACTACTCCACCGGCGGAAGCATCGACGGCATGATACGCGCAGCGGACGCGAATTTGGCGAAGGCCTGTGACAAGACGATCGTGATCGCGGGACACGGCGTCCCGGTCAGCGATCGCGCCGGGCTGCAAGACTATCGCGACATGCTGGTCGCCATCCGCGACAACGTCGCAAGGCTCAAGAAACAGGAAAAGACACTCGAGGCGGTGGTGGCTGCGAGGCCGACGGCGGCCTTCGACGCGAAATGGGGCCAGTTTGTCATCACGCCGGCCCTGTTCACCAAGCTGGTCTATGAGGGCGTCTAGTTCGACAGCTCGCAAATCGAGAGACACTCCAAGGCTCGATCCGCGAGCACGACGCAGACTCGTAGGACGCGACACGCCGATCCATGAGTTCGATACCGAACTTCAGTTGCCGAAGCAGGCGGATCCGTCACAGGGAGCACCGAAATGAGCGACCCACAGCAGGAAACGGTTGTTGCCGCCGGGACCACGACGGCGAATGCCCGTCTTGGCGTGGGATCCTGGACCATCATCGTGATCCTGGTCGCGCTTCTGGGAGCGTCAGGCTTCGTCGCCTATCTCGGCTGGACACTTGGAAGCGGCGCTGAGGTGACGACCTCCGGCTATGTCGCGATGGCTCTGGGGGTGGTCGTTTCATTGGTCGTCGGAGTCGGGCTCATGGGCCTGGTGTTCTACAGCAGTCGCCGCGGCTACGATGAGCCTGCGGTGTTCATCACCACGGAGGGAGGATCCGCGCTTCAATCCTCCGCCGAGAACGCCGGCGAAAACAACTGCAGGCCTTCGAATGGGCGATCATGACCTACGGCACGTGCCGTCTCACCGTGCTCATACCCAGGGGCCGCCCCTCTATTGCCGACCTCAAGGTTGGCGACCTCTGGTATTTTCCGTCAGGTGCGATCAAGCGGGCGACCTATACGAGCCGTAAGATACCGCGCCGTGCGACTTCGCAAATCAGCCGCGACTTGTTCCGGCAGACCAGTCGCAACGATCTCGCCGCCCTCGTCGCCTGCCCCCGGGCCGATGTCGATGATCCAGTCACTGGCCGCGGCGACCGACATGTAATGTTCCACGGCGACAACGGTGTTCCCGGCTTCGACGAGGCCATCGAGTTGCGTCATCAGCTTCGCCACGTCCGACGGATGCAGCCCTGTCGTCGGCTCGTCCAGAACATAGAGCGTGCCACCGCGCTGCGCCCGCTGCAATTCGGTGGCGAGTTTGACGCGCTGCGCCTCCCCGCCCGACAGCTCAGTCGCGGACTGCCCAAGCCGGATGTATCCGAGACCGACCTCGCGAAGGACACCCAGCGATCGCCGTAAGGCTTCGTTACCGGCGAAGAACTCGAAAGCGCTGTCGACCGTCATGCCCAGCACGTCGGCAATCGACCTGTCGCGGATCTTGATCTCCAGCGTCTTCGCGTTGTAGCGGGCGCCCTTGCAGGTCGGACAAGGCGCGTAGACGCTGGGCAGGAACAGCAGTTCGACACAGACGAAGCCCTCGCCCTGGCAGGTTTCGCAGCGTCCTTTCGCGACGTTGAAGGAGAACCGTCCTGCATCGTATCGCCTGGCGCGCGCCTGCTTCGTAGCTGCGAAGAGCTTGCGAACGTGGTCCAGCAGCCCTGTGTAGGTTGCGAGGTTCGACCGCGGCGTGCGGCCGATCGGCTTCTGGTCGACGACGACAAGGCGCTTGATCTGGTCGAGACCTTCGGAGATCTCCCCGCCCAGGGTCTTGATCGGGGCTTCGAGGCGATCGTCATCGTCGTCGACATCCGCGCGCTGGCCCAGACGGTCGCTGACCGTGTCGACCAGGAACTGGCTTATGAGACTGGATTTTCCCGATCCCGATATTCCGGTCACGCAGGTGAACACGCCGAGCGGAATATCCACATCGACGCGATCGAGGTTGTTCCGCGTCACACCCCGCAGCTTCAACCAACTGGCTGCTGAACGCCTTTTTCCAGGGGTCGTCTCGGTCTCACCGAAGAGATAGGGTCGCGTTCGCGACGCCTCGACGTGAGCGAGGCCCGGCAACGGTCCGCTGTACACGATCCGGCCGCCATGCTCTCCGGCCTCGGGCCCGACGTCGACGATCCAATCCGCCCGCCTGACAATGTCGAGTTCGTGCTCGACGACAAAGAGCGAGTTGCCGGCAGCCTTGAGACGGTCCAGCGCGCGCAGCAGCGCCTCGGTATCGGCCGGATGCAGGCCGGCCGAAGGTTCGTCCAGCACGTAGACGACACCGAACAGATTCGATCTGACCTGCGTCGCCAGGCGCAGCCTTTGCAATTCGCCCGGAGACAGAGTCGGCGTGCTACGTTCCGGAGTCAGATAGCCGAGACCGAGATCGAGCAGCACCTCAAGACGCGCCAGCAGGTCTTCGACGATCCGCTGAACCACCAGAACCTTTTCGGGATGCTCGCCGGACTTAGGCCCTCCGCCGAGCGCTCGCGATCGCAGGAGCTCTGACAAGGCTTTGAGCGGCAGGCGCGAGATGTCGGCTATGTCCATCCCCGCGAAAGTGACCGACAGAGCCTCCGGCCTCAGACGCTTGCCCCTGCAGACCGGGCAGTCCGAACTCGACAGGAATCGCGACACCCGTCGCTTCATCATCGCGCTCTGCGTCGTGGCGAAGGTCTGCAGCACATATTTGCGGGCTCCCGTGAAGGTGCCTTGGTAGCTCGGCTCCTCCTTGCGCTTGAGAGCGCGCTTGGTTTCGGCCGGCGTATATCCGGCGTAGACCGGCACGGTGGGCTGCTCGTCGGTAAACAGGATCCAGTCCCGATCCCGCTTCGGAAGCTCGCGCCATGGCCGGTCGACGTCGTAGCCTAGGCTCACCAGGATGTCCCGGAGGTTCTGCCCCTGCCAGGCGGTCGGCCATGCGGCGACGGCTCCTTCCCGGATCGTGAGGGTATCGTCGGGCACAAGCGTCCGCTCGTTGACCTCGTGGACCCGACCGATGCCGTGGCAGTTCGGACAGGCGCCCTCGGGCGTGTTGGGCGAGAACGACTCGGCGTAGAGCAACGGCTGCTTGCGCGGATAGTCGCCCGCGCGTGAATAGAGCATGCGCAGCAGATTGGACAGTGTCGTCACGCTGCCGACGGACGACCTCGTCGTCGGAGCGCCGCGCTGCTGTTGCAGCGCGACTGCGGGTGGCAGACCCTCGACAGAATCAACCTCCGGCACCGCCATCTGGTGAAAAAGCCGCCGTGCATAGGGAGAGACCGACTCGAGGTAGCGACGCTGCGCCTCTGCATACAGCGTCCCGAAAGCCAAGGACGACTTTCCAGATCCGGAGACGCCGGTAAACACCACGAGCGCGTTGCGGGGAATCTCGACCGAGACGTCCTTGAGATTATGCTCCCGTGCTCCGCGAACACGAACGAAGCCGTCCCCGATGCCCTTGACCGGGCCGACCAGCCTATCCATGCGATGTCCTCGGCGGCGTCAGCAACAGTTCCATTGGAAGAAAGTCCCTGATGAATGACCGGTTCCCGCACCGACGGCTGTGGCTTTCGGAACAGGTCGCATTCCCACCCGTTTGAAGGGATTACACAGACGAGAAACCAGAATGACCAATCGCGCAAAGCAGATTTTCACGCCAGAGTTCAAATTCGGGCTGGGTGGGGTGTCGCTCGGCAACGAATTCAACAAACACACCGACAAAGACGCAGAAGAGACGCTGCAAGCGGCCTGGTCGGTGGGTGTCCGCTATTTCGATGTGGCGCCATGGTATGGCTTCGGCCTCTCGGAGCGCCGCTTCGGTCACTTTCTGCACAACCAGAAACGCGACGACTATCTCCTCTCCTCCAAGGTCGGGAAGCTGTTCAAGGCGTCGAAAGACAACAAGCATGCCGAGATCTACCCGCTGTCAGATTCCCCGAACGACATCGTGTTCGATTACACAGCCGACGGGGTGCGCCGCTCGATCGAGGACAGCCTCCAGCGGCTTGGCGTCGACAGCCTGGACGTGGCGTTTGTGCATGACATCTCCCCGGACTTTGCATTCTTTCCCAATGGCTGGGAGGAGCAGTACGACATTGCCCGCAAAGGCGCTTTTCCGGCGCTTTCGAAGATGCGGGACGAAGGCATCATTCGGGCTTGGGGAATTGGGGTCAACACGCCCCTGCCGATCCACAAGGTGATGGAGGACGCCGACCCCGATGTCTGTCTATGCGCGCAACAATATTCGCTCATCGATCACGCCGACGCGGTCAACGACTTGTTTCCGGCCGTGCGCAACAGGAACGTGTCGCTCGTGATCGGCTCCGCACTCAATGCCGGGTTCATCTCGGGGAGCCCGCGCTACAATTATGGCAAGGACAATTTCAAGATTCCTCCGGCGGTTCTCGAAAAGCGGGAAAAGCTGCGCGCGGTTGCGGCCCGCCACGGCGTCGATTTGCGAACCGCCGCGCTGCAGTTCTCCGCAGCGCCCGACGTTGCGGTCGCTCTCGTCGTCGGAGCGCGAAGTGCTCAACAGATCCAGGAGGACTACAACTCGCTGCAGGCGAAAATCCCCGCGGAATTTTGGGCCGAGTTGAAGCAGCGAGGTCTGATCGAACCATCCGCGTCCGTTCCCGGCGCGCCAGCCTGACGCTCGTCATCAGGTCGGACTAGCCGAAGCCTGCGCAGTCGGATGCGTGTGCCCATCATGATCGATCGGCGCGACGGATCCGGATGCTGAAACCTCGGCTCCGGCTTTTTCCAGCTGGCTGGTCACCGAAGCGATCAGTTCGTCCCAGCTCTTGGCAAAAGCCGCGAGTCCTTGCTTTTCGAGCAGGTCGACGACGTCATCGACATCGATGCCCACCTGCAGCAGGTCGCGAAAGACCTCACGCGCGGCGTCGTAGGTGCCGGCGATCGCGTCGCCGCGTGGGCGGCCATGGTTGGCCACGGCGTCCAAGGTTGCAGCAGGCATCGTGTTGACCGTGTCGGGCGCCGCCAGATCGATGACATAGCGGGTGTCGTCATAGGCCTTGTCCTTGACGCCGGTCGCCGTGCGCGCCGGATCTTGAGCGATGCGCGGATCGACTTCGATCGACACCCGGCCATCCCGGCCCGCGGTGCGAGACGCTGTCGATCGCAGAATCTCGCAAGCCGCCCGGACGTCCCAAGCGGTGAGCAGACGGACGGTTTCGCCGACCGCAGTCCCCCGCAGCGCCAGGTCTCGGATTTGCTCCTCATAGCCGGAACCGGATCCGATCGCCTTGGCGAAGATCGTTGGATTGGTCGTGATCCCGACCACTCCCCCCTGTTCGACCATGCGCGCGAGTTGCCCTGATTGGATCTGCGCACGGCTGAGGTCATCCAGCCAGATTGCAACCCCGGTCTCGGCAAGTTGTTGTAGTGTATTAGCCATAAAGCTATCCAATGAGGTTGACACAAGCGCCATGACGCGCTGCTGCGTCACGCGGTTCAAACAGCGGCCAAGCTTTCAAGAGCGGCGCGTACGACCGCATCGACGGTGATGCCGAACTTCTCGTAGACGTCATCGATCTTTCCCGACGCTCCAAAGCTGCTCATGCCGACGAAGCGGCCCTGGAAACCCAGATAGCGATCCCAACTCATTTGAACCGCCGCTTCGACGGCGACCCGCGCCGGCGTATCGCCGAGAACCGCGCCGCGATAGGCGGCGTCCTGCTGATCGAAGATCAGTGTGCAGGGCATCGACACCACCGCCGTTGGAACGCCCTGCTTCTGCAGGACGTCCCGGGCTTCGACGGCCAGATGCAACTCCGAACCCGTGGCCAGAAGCGCGACCCTCCGCGCTCCTTCGGCCTCCAGCAGCACGTAGCCGCCCCTGGCGGATTTGTTTTCGACGCCGCCCTCCCGTCGCAGCAGCGGCATCGGCTGGCGAGAGAGCGCGAGCAATGCCGCGCGGCGCGGATTGTCCATGATGATTTCCCAGCATTCGGCGGTTTCCACCGCGTCGCCGGGCCGGAAGACCGCCAGATGCGGGATGGCTCGCAGCGCCGACAGGTGCTCGACCGGTTGATGCGTCGGTCCATCTTCGCCCAGCCCGATCGAATCGTGCGTCATCACGAAAATGGTCCGGATGTCCATCATCGCCGCAAGACGAATGGCCGGACGGCAATAGTCCGAAAAGCAGAGAAACGTGCCACCATAGGGGATCAGGCCGCCATGAAGCGCCAGGCCATTCATCGCCGCCGCCATGGCGTGCTCGCGCACGCCATAATGCAGATAGGAGCCTGCGAACTTGCCCGGCTCGATCTCGACTTGCTCCGCTGTTTTCGTATTGTTCGAGGGCGTCAAGTCGGCGGAGCCCCCGATCAGTTCGGGAATGGCGCTCACCAGGTGCTTCAGCACGGCGCCGCTGGCCTGCCGGGTGGCGAGGTCTTTGCCGCCCTTGGCGAATTCCTTGCGCGCGGACTCGATCGCCGACCGCCAGGCGTCCGGAAGTCGTCCCTCGTTGCACCGCTCGAACTCGCGACGCGTCGGCTCGGGAGCCTCCCCGACACGCCGGGACCAGGCAGATCGTTGGGCGGCGCCCTTGGCGCCAATCGCTCGCCATTCGGTCATGAGATCGTCAGGTATGACGAACGGGGGCGACGCCCATTCGAGGATCTTGCGAGCGCCGGCGATCTCGGCTTCGCCCGGCGCGTCGCTATGGGCCTTCTGGGTCCCCGCCTTCGTCGGAAAGCCGAAGCCGATGATCGTGCGGCACGCGATCATGCTGGGTCGATCAGTGATCGAGCGCGCCGAGACGATCGCATCATGGATTTGGTCCGTGTCGTGGCCGTCGATCTCCTGGACATGCCAGCCCGACGCTCGAAACCGTTCCACTTCATTGTCCGAAACGGCCAGTTTAGTAGCGCCGTCAATCGAAATGGAATTGTTGTCCCAGAAGGCAATCAGCCGTCCGAGCTTGAGATGACCTGCCAGCGAAATGGCCTCCTGGCTGATGCCTTCCATCAGGCAACCGTCGCCCATGAAGACGTACGTGTCATGATCCACGAGATCGTCGCCGAACCTTGCATTCATGATGCGCTCCGCCAGCGCCATGCCGACAGCCTCCGCGACGCCTTGGCCCAGCGGCCCGGTGGTCAGCTCGATCCCATCGGCATGGTGATACTCAGGATGCCCCGGCGTCTTGCTGCCGATCTGGCGGAACCGCTTCAACTCCTCGATCGGCATGTCGCGATAGCCGGTCAGATAAAGCAGGCTGTAAAGCAGCATCGACCCATGACCGTTGGACATGATGAAGCGATCACGGTCGATCCAGTGCGGTTCCGCCGCGTCGAACTTCATGAAGTCCTTGAACAGGACGGTCGCAATGTCCGCCATGCCCAGAGGCGCCCCGGGATGGCCGCTGTTGGCGCGTTGCACGGCATCCATCGACAGGAAGCGGATACAATTCGCCATCTCGCGAAGGTGCCGATCGCGCGGGGGCGGAAGCGCCGTTTGGACGGTAATTGACTCGGACATCGTGCTCCTCCGCGCGTCATCTGGGAACACAACGATCGAACGGCGGAATCGTGCGAAGTTTTTTGAAGACGGTGGGCATCAGTCGGACGCTGCCCCGAAGATCACCTATGATAATGACAGAGCATTTCCCAATGCCGCGCCCGCCGCCGTGTTGTCGAAAATGCACCACGTCGACGCTCCCAGCTGACGAGCATGTTCCAGACGCCGGCCGAGGGAGGACAGAGCCTCTCGCTCGTAATCGGAGTAGTACATGCGCGGGGAGCCATGCCAGCGGAAATAGGCCAGACCGTCCCACCCACCTGGCTGTCCTGCACCCGCCACCTTGGCCGGATCCGCTGCCACACGCGCGATGCGTCGCTCGACCAGCCTGCCTTCCACCTCCGCAGTGAACCAAGTCGCGTGACGCGGTTCGATCGCCACCATCGCACCATTGCATCCATCGACCAGGTCGAAGAAGCGGTCGAACGCCTTTGGGTCGAACGCAAGCTTCGGCGGGAGCTGGACGAGCCATATCGCCAGTTTCGCTCCCAGGCCTGCTGTTTCGTCCACGAAACTCTTGAACAGCTCCTCACACCCGCTCAACGCCCGATCATGCGTGATGGCCTGCGGCAGCTTGACCGAGAACCGGAAATCCTCGGGCACAGAATTCGCCCAGCGCTCGTAGGTCTTGGGTTGATGCTGTCGGCGGAACGATGAATTGATCTCGACGGCGTTCAGACGGCGAGCATAGCGTTCGAGATGACTTCCTGGTGATGAAAACTCTTCGGCATAGCGACGGTCGATGCTCCAACCGGCCGTGCCAATCCGCAGCAAAGACTCCGCATGGGTTCGAGTTCGGCGGCCCCCTCCTGGCGCAACTAACGCGCTCATGGTGGCAACCTTAACCGCCGGAACGCGATGGTTCCTTGCGCCGACCGTCCGAGCATGTTGCGGTTCCACCCGTCAGCCGGAAGCCCGTCTCCGTTTTGCTCTGCCTTACGCCAGGTGGCCGCGTCCTTGTGCATGATACTGTATTGGTCGGCATTCGATGGGGCATCGAACTTCTCTTCGTCCGATAATGAACGGGAAGATGCGTCGTTCCCGACGGCGGACAGTTCGGCCTTGCGGCGGTCTATATCGGCATGGGCATTCTGATCGGCGTCATCAGCCCGTCGTTGGCGGGCAAGACAGCCGCCGATACGGCCAGGCACACCGCTGGCCGGATATCTGGCACGATCTTGGCACAACCGCTTGATTGAACCTGTGTGGCGCGCACTTCGGAGGCTGTGACCATCGTGCTGAGCGATCTTTGCCGGGAGATGCGTTCAGGTGGCGCCAGTTGCAAGTGCAGACCGAATCCAGCCGTCGACCTCATCGAAAGGCATATCGAGCTGTTCCTCTGCGGTCAGGCGGCGGCCATTGGAGGTCACACCACCGGCAGCGACCTCGAGGATCTTCCTGATGTTGTCCTGCGTCCAAAGCTTGTCCCGGACCAGGCTGGCGGCGTGTTCATTGTGAGCCAGCCTGTACTTTTCGATCACATAGACGAAGCCGTGCAGCTTCTGCCACCACACATTGACATTGGTGAGCGCAATCCAAGTCGTCTCGCTGTCGGAGTCGACCGAAACGATGGGGACAATCGCAACCGGCGCGCCGCTGGTCTTCAGATAGCCGACGATGTCAAAATCGACGCAGAAGTCGAAAACGTCCATGCGTTGGAGCAGCCCCAAGAGATAGTCCCGCTCGAACATCTTGAACGGGCAGGTGACGTCTCCCAGAAGCAGGTCGAAATCCAGCAATGCGTGGACGCGCTTCAAGATGTAGTTGGCGTAGGATTCGCTCTCGCGCGTCGTCTGCCATTCGGAAATGCGCGTGGCCCGGCGGTCGCCGATCGCCGCCTTTTTCCCCTTGCCCACCAGTTCGTGCAGGAAGAGCCCGATCTGGCCCAGATGATTGCTGTTGTCGCAGTCGGTGTACATGACATAGTCGTGCCCGTCCTTCGCGGCCTGCTGCATGCCATGGAGGATCGCCCCGCCCTTTGTCGAGGACGTCGCGCCGTCGAGCTTGGACAGGGGCAGCTCCGAGGACGGCAGGGCGTCGCGGAGCTTGAGCAGGACGATGTTTTTCCATCCTGCGTCGTCGACGATGGCCTGTGCGACCTCGAGGCTTCCGTCGGGACACTCGTCGTCGACGATGTAGATGCTCCAGGTCACCGGCGTGTCGCGGAACAGCCACTCCAGCTCCGCCACCTTGGCGCGCAAGGCGTCTTCGCCGGTCGGATTTTTTGCGGAGTACGGCTGGAGGCGCCGAACCTCTTTCCACACGGCAAAGACGATGCCGACGCTGAGCTTCCGGTCGATGGTCTGGACGAAGCGCCGTGCCTCCGCAAGGAAGGCGACGAGTTCGGCGAGTACGTCGTCACCTTTGGCGACGGCGAGGATGGATGTCCGGTCTGTGATGTTTTCTGCCACCAGCAGATCGGCAACGCGGAATGCGTTGGCGCGGTAGGTCCAGGAGCTCAGGAACCGGACGACATAATCATTGTCCGGCACGATCTTGGCGGTCTTTGTCGCGGCCATGTTCGTTCTACACTCCAATCCGGCGATGCATTGCGATGGCTCGATGCGCTGCACGACGAGCGGCTAGAACGGCGCGTGCCGCAGATCGAGTTGTTCCGTCCTGTCGAGCATGAGGCTCAGGACACGTGGCGGGGTCAGCGGCAGTTC
This sequence comes from Bradyrhizobium oligotrophicum, assembly GCF_051168495.1. Classification (GTDB taxonomy): domain Bacteria; phylum Pseudomonadota; class Alphaproteobacteria; order Rhizobiales; family Xanthobacteraceae; genus Bradyrhizobium; species Bradyrhizobium oligotrophicum_A. Next base: position 111,387 of record NZ_JBNPVB010000003.1, read on the forward strand.
CTGGACCCTCTTGCCGGTGGCGTTGGCGATGGCGCAGGCGATGGTGCCGCCGACATTCAAGATGGGCACTTCGCCCGCTCCCTTTGTCCCGAACGGCCCCATCGACGGGGCGCCTTCGTGCAGCGCGATCTCCACGGGGACGACATCCTGCGCCAACGGGACCCTGTAGCTTCCAAAGCCCGACTGGGCGATCTGCCCCTGGGGATTGATGGTCACCTCTTCGTGCAGCGCGTAGCCGAGTCCCTGAATCACGCCCCCCTGAATCTGGCCGTGAATGGCGCTCGGGTTGAGCGCCCGTCCGACGTCCTGCACCACCCGATAGCTGAGGACCTCGACATGCCCGGTCTCCGGATCGATCGCGACTTCACATTCGTGGACGGCAAAGACGGGAATGTCGACAGCATCCAGGAAGTGACCGGCCGCGCACCCCGTCATGGCGGGCACGCCTGCGCGCGTGAACGCGCCGCTGCCGGAGATCGGGCCGCTGACCGCCTGGGCATGCTCGGCGATGCTGGCGACCGAGATGCCCCCGCCAGCTCTCCCAACAAATTCCACATGTCCATTCTGGAGCACCAGTTGTTCGGGGCTCGTCTGCAGCATCCTGCTCGCGACATCGAGCAGCTTCCGACGCACCTCGTCGCATGCGACCGAGGCGGCCGCACCGAGCGACACCGTGGTCCGCCCGCCGCCTACGCCCACGTCGAAGCCCGCCGCATCGGTATCGGCGGCATTGACCACGACATCTTCGGGGCGGATGCCGAGCTTGGCCGCAACGATCTGCGGCAGGGATTGCATCATGGTGCCCTGCCCGATTTCCACTCCGGCCGTCACCAGCGTGGCACTGCCATCGGGGTTGAGGTTGACGGTGGCCGCGGACGGCCCGACAAAGACGAACCAGGTCCCCACCGTGGTGGCCTTGCCGTAGAGGCGCTTCCCGACCTCTGCTCGCCTGAATGGCTGGGAGCGGGACATTGCTTCCATGCGGTCCAGCATCGGCCCGAGGACATTTCCCTCGAAGACCTGCCCGGTCGATCCGATGTCCCCGTCGCCAAGCACGTTGCGGCGCCTGAACTCCAGCGGGTCCATGCCGATGGCGCTGCAGATTTCGTCCGTATGACGCTCGAGTGCGAAGACGTTGTAGACCCCGTTGCAGGCGCGGAACGCCCCATTGGGGGGAGTGTTGGTATAGACCGCGCGGCTGGTCATCTTGACGGCGCCGAGCCGATAGGCCGATCCGAGCGTATGGGCGGTCATCGTCGTCAGATAAATCTGCTCGCCGCCATAGGCGCCGCAATCCATCAGCACCGTGGCCTCGCGGCCGACGATATCTCCCGCCTGGGTGACTGCTGAACGGATGTGGATGTCGGCGTTTTCCCGGCACGGGCAGGTCTGCAGTTCTTCCTGTCGCGAGTTGATGAGGGCGACGGACCTCCCCGCCACCAGCGCAAGCGCGGCCGCATAGGGCTCGATCGAACAGCCGTACTTCACTCCGAAGCCACCACCGACGGGCGGCACGGTGACACGAACCCGGGAGGGAGGAAGACCGAGTGCACGCGCCGTCACGTTCTTGACGGTCCAGGGCGCCTGCGTCGAGGCGATGAGATGAAGCCTTCCGTCCTCATAGGAGGCGATCGCCCCGCGCGGCTCCAGCTGCATGTGGCTCTGCCGGCCGACCCGGAAGCTGCTTTCGATGATTGCAACGTCGCTGCGGGCGAAGGCCGCTGCCGTGTCTCCGCGTGCAACCGTCGCCTCCCAGGCGATGTTGCCGCCCCGCCTGCCGCCCTCGGCCTCGAGCAGCACCTCGTAGCGTTTCCAATCCCGGTGCACGAGATGCGCGTGGTTGGACAGGGCCTCGGCCATGGTCAGGACCGCTGGCATCGCCTCGAGCCTGACGTCGATCGCAGCCGCCGCTTCCCGCGCTTGCGAAAGCGTATCTGCCGCGACGGCGGCGATCGGCTCACCGTGATAGCGCACGAATTCGCTTGCAAAGAGAGGCTGGTCGGCAATGCCGATCCCGAACCTGCCGGGCGCGTCCTCTGCGGTGACGATGGCCCTCACGCCGGGCATCCGGCGCGCGACGGACGTGTCGATGTTCACGATCCGCGCCGACGGCACGGTCGCGCGCAGCACGAAACCGTGCAGCGTCCCCGGCCGGACCTGATCGACCATATAGCGGGTGCGTCCACGCAACTTGTCGCGGGCGTCACGCCTCGCGAAATTGACCACCGCAGCCCGCGCTTCTGCCTCAGACATTTGCGCGCCTCTCGTTCCTGGCAAGCGTCAGCACGGCATCGACGATGCGTTCGTAACCGGTGCAGCGACAGACGTTGCCGCAGAGGCCACGCTTGATGTCGTCGCGCGTCGCCAGAGGCTGCTGCGCGAGCAGGCTCGCAAGGCTCATGACGATGCCGGGAAAGCACATGCCGCACTGGACCGCGTCCCCCTCTTCGAGGGCCCGCTGCAGGGGGACGAGATCACCTTCATCGCCCAGCCCTTCGATGGTCACCACGCTCTTGGCGTCGACCAGTCCCACCGGGGTCAGGCAGGAGATCACGGGCACCCCGTCGACATGGACCATGCAGGCGCCGCAGAAGCCTTCCCGGCAGACGTCCTTCGTGCCGGTCAGGAACAAGCTGTTGCGCAGAACATCCAGCAGCGGCGTCACCACGTCGCCGTCGAAACTGCGCTCTTCGCCGTTCACCTCGATGCGGACCGCCATGTCTCCGCTCCTGCTAATGTTGTTGCAGCGTGGCGAAGGCGCGACGCACGAGAGTCGGCAGCACCTTGACGCGGTACCATCCGGGCACCTCGGGCCCGTCCCGACCGACAAACTCGTCGGCCAGATCGAGGGCAAGCTGGTGGATGCGCGACACATCGAGCGGCAGGCCCTCGAGCGCCCGTTCCAGGCCGCGCCATCGCCGGGCGACGGCTTCGACCGATCCGACGCCGATGGCGACGCCTCGCATGTGACCATCTGGCCGACGTTCGACGGCAACACTGACGATGGCGACCGGATAATCTCCGGCCTTCCTGAGCGGCAAGCGCGCATGGGCGGAGGCAAGTGGGCGCCGCGGGACCAGCACGGACACGAGCAGATAGCCCCGTTCAAGCCGCTCCCGAAGGCCGAGGAAGGCATCGAGGCTCAGCAGTTGGCGACCTTCCGTCGTCACGATCTCGACCTCGGCATCCTGACAAAGCAGTGCCGGGATCAGGTCGGCGGCCGCGAACTCCGCCGTACACAGATTGCCGCCGACGGTTGCGGCCTGACGGACGGCAGGGTTGGCCGAATCGCCGGCCGCCGACACCAGTCCGCGCAATTCCGGGATCGCCTGGAGTTCGCGTACGAGCCGGGCGTGGGTGACAGCACTGCCAATCCTCACATGGGCTTGGGTCAACTCGATGCGATGCAATTCGGGAATCTGCGCAAGCGAGACATAGGCCGGCTTCATCGGCTCCTGACGGAATGGCGCCCGCATGATCCATGTCGCTCCGGCCATGACCGTCCCGCCGCCGCCCAGGTCCGAAAGCGCGGCAAGCGCTTCCGCAACCGTCTCCGGCTTGTAGAGACCTGTTATCTGCTGGCCTTGCATGTCTCCTCCAGGCGATTGCCGGGTGCATTGGCGATCGCGGCGTCCCCGCCGCTGACCTTCAGGCGGGTTGCCGCAGGTCGTGTTGAAGGTCGATGGCAAGCAGGCGTGACGCCGTTTCGGCGGCGGCTGGCGCGGCAGCCAGAATCGCCCCGTCCTGCGCGCCGCTTTCGATGAAGCTCTCGATCACCCCGCCCGCCTCGCGCACCAGGACCAGCCCGGCGATCACGTCCCAGACGCTGGTCCGCGCGTCGGCATAGCCGTCCAGCCGACCGTCAGCGACCTGGGCGAGCATCATGGCCGACGAACCGAACCGCCGGTACTCGCAGCCATGTTCGAGGATGTGATTGATCTGCCGGGCGTGTGCGGCAACGCTCTTGCCGCGGGTGAAGCCCACGCCGAAGACGGACTTGCCGGCCGAGCTCTCCATGTTCACGGTGATGGGCTCGCCGTTGCGCGTCGCGCCCCGACCCGCCGCCGCGCTGTAGAGTTCGTCCTTGACCGGATCGTAGATGACGCCCAGCACCGGCTGGCCCTCGATCGCCGCCCCGATCGAGACGCACCAGCTCGGGCGATCGCGCATGAAGTTCGAGGTGCCATCGATCGGATCGAGCACCCAGACGATCCGTTCGCCCTCCCTGTCGAGCCCGAACTCCTCGCCCAGGATGGCGTGATAGGGGAAGGCTTCCTGCAGACGCTTCCGGATCAGGAGTTCGACGGCCTTGTCGACCGCCGTGACGAAGTCCTGCGGGCCCTTGGTTTCGATCTCGAGCGGCTTGTTCTGGCGCAGATAGGACAGAGCCAGGCGGCCGGCCGCCTGTGCCGTTGCTTCTGCAACAGCCTGCATCAGGACAAGGGTCTGCTGATCCTGGTTCGTGAAGGAAAATCCCATCTTGCTCGCCCTTCGTTGCGTGTCACGATGCGCGGAGACGATACTCCGTCACCTGCCGATAGGTGTCGCCGGGCCGCAGCACGGCGTCGGAGAAGTGTCGATGGTTGGGGCTGTCAGGATAGCGTTGCGGCTCAAGGCAGATGCCGCAATGCTTGCCGTAACGCGCGCCGTCGAGGCCGACGGCCGGCCCCTTGAAGCTGCCGCCATCGTAGAGTTGGAGGTGCGGCTCGGTCGTGAAAACGTCGAGGGCCATTCCCGTTCGTGGCCCGAACAGCGTTCCGGCATGGACCAGATCGTTTTCCGGCAAGGGTTGCCGCCGCACGACAAAGCCAATGTCATAGGTGACGTTGTCCGGATTGCGCAGCGGTCTTTGCCGGTGAAAGTCGAACGGCGTACCGGAGGTGGATCTGATTTCGCCGGTCGGAATGAGGTCGTCGTCGACCGGCGTGTAGAAATCCGCCTCCGCCACGAATTCATGGTCGATTGCGTTCGGCACGGCAGCGTCGGCAAAGCCGGCCGGCAGTTCGAGGTTGAAGTAGCCATGGCTCGCGAGGTTGCAGAGCGTCGGGGCATCCGTCGTTGCGGCCAGCTCAACCCGCAGGGTCGCCGGACCAAGCAGCCGATAGACGCAGCGAACGTCGAGATTACCAGGAAAACCGGCGTCGCCATCCGGAGAGCGCAGCGACATTGTCACCGATGATGGATCATGGGCTTCAAGCGTCCAGGGCCTGCGGCTGAAGCTTTGGCCGTCGCCACCTCCGTGCAGCATATGCTTGCCGTCCTGATTGAGAGGCAGTTGGTAGCCCCGGCCATCGAGGTCGAAACGGCCGTTCCTGATCCTATTGGCGAAGCGCCCCGCAATCGTCCCGGCATAGGCCGTGTCGGCGACATAGTCGTCCAGCGTGTTGTAACCGACCACCACCCTTTGCCGGCCGCGAGCTGTGGGAATCAACAGGTCCCGTACGGCCGCGCCCCATGTCAGGATCCTGGCCTCGATGCCATCGTCCGAGCGTAGGGAGACCTCGTGGATGTCGACGCCGTCGACCTGTCCAAAAACCCGGTTCTGCATCTCCCCCACCCCTGTCGTTGCTTCGCCGTCAGCGCGGTTTGCATCAGCTCAGATACTTGTTCGGGCTCCGCATAGCGCCTCTGGTGGTTTCGCTGCCCCGCTCATCCGGCCCCGGATGGCTCGGGACGAGTTTTTCGATGGCGACCGTTGCGATCGCGTCCGCGTCGTCGATGAATTCGTCCCACACGCCGGGCTCGATCACGCCGACATGCAGGAACCATCTGGCAGCCTCGGTCGGTATTCCCAACACGTGGATGCGGTCCTTGACCTCGCCGTCCCTGGTGACCGGATGAAATGGCTTGGCGGTGACTTCGACGCCGCCGGTCCCCATGAAGCTCCTCAGCAGTCCGGCATCGGCCAGCCTGCGAATGGCGGGATTGTCGTCGACGTCGACATTCGGCACCGGCACATACGCGTCGATGAGGACATCGACGACCGCAGTGTAGTTGTCGACTGCATCCGACGAGGCGACGAAGCCTGCCCCATCCGTTTCGCGAAAGCGCGCACCTGGACCAAGCAGTTCGACCAGACCGCTTTCGATCAGCGCGAGCAGTTGCCGGGCCCGTGTCAGGGATGGGCCGGTCGAGAGGAAGGCGATGGCCGGGCCGATCCTGGTGATGAATTCGTGGTGGGACGTGGGGGTCAGCCCGCCCAGGTCCACGGCCTTGCGGATATGGGGCCTGATGAAACGCAGAACATTGAGAGCGGCCTTGACCGGATCGGTGAACTCGCCCGCCTCGGAGCGGGCGACATCCTGGCGAACCAGCGCAACGACTGCCCGCCTGAAGGCGTCCTGGCTCGGGAACGATAGGCCCCTGAACGGCGCGGCGATCGCTTCGAGGTCGAGCAGACCTTCCACGCCGAAGGAGTGAGCCAGCTCCGACATCAGCGGCATGATGGTCGCGGCGGAGACGCCGCCCGCGTCGAGCTGCCTGCGGAAGCTGTCGAAGCGATCGGGCCCGAGCGTCGTTTCGAGATAGGCGAGGTTCACTTCGGCCGTGAGCCAGGGCAGGTAGCTGGTGCGGAAGCATGCCGGCCCCTCGGCACGGATCTTGGCAATGCGTGTCTCGGTGAAGAATCGCGGCGCAAAGCCGAGCCCTGCGGGACGATCGTCCCTGCCGCGCATGGGCAAGGGGAAACCGCTGCGCGATCCGGCCACGATCAGCCTCGGCTCGCGGCCGCTTCGCACGTATCGGACATCCCCATCGTCGCCGTGAACATACCGGCCACCACGACCGAGGGTTAGTTCCGACAGCACGTCATAAAAGGTAAGGCCAAGCCCCCTGAGGCCGATGGTCTGCCGCGACAAGTCCGCCGGGAGGGACAAGCCGCTTTGAAAGGTCTCGAGCACGTCGAAGGAGGTCAGGTGCCGCGATGACGGCGTCGAGGCCGGACACGCCGATTTCGCCTTGCTGAGAGGATAGCCTGAACAGACGACGAGACGGTCGACACGGAGACTGTCGCGCCCGGATTCGAAGCTCAGCACATACTCGCCGGCATGCTCGGCGATGTCGGTGACCCTGTCCTGCACCCGTTCGATGCGCATCTGCTCGGGCAGATTCAGTTCGACCACGTCGAGGACGAACTTCAGGTACTTGCCGTAAAGCCCCCGCGGCGCCAATCCCGAAGGACCGGGATAATTGACGTCGATCTGCCGCCACCATTCCATGAATGTCGGTCCATATCCCGCACGCCAGGCCGCTCCGTCCGGCGGATTCGGGAACATCGTCGCGTTCTTGCAGCGGGTGTTCATCAGCAGCCAGTCGGGCTGATCGGTGCGCCATAGGCGGCCGCAACCGACCTCCACGCTGTCGATCGCATAGACCACCAGGGACCGAATCGTTGAGCTCTCCGCCAGCCTGCCGGCGAGCCTCTCGATCACGGACACGCCTCGCGGCCCGGTGCCGATGATGGCGATGCGCTCCGGCATCACGCTCCAGCGGTCCGTCGTCTCCGACAACTTGTTGAGCATCGGCTGTATCATCGGCACCTCATCCCAAGCAGCGTCTGCCGCTCCAGCGGTTTCCGAAAAAGAATGGCGTATATCGAAGCCGGCCGGGGCCGGCCCCCAGGAGCCGGCGTGAGCAGCCGGCGTCAGGCCTTGCCGTCGTGCAGGTGGAAATCCCAGCCGAGATAGTTGCGCGTCGCGTCGACGATGACGTCGCTGGCCGAGCAGAAGTTCGCGGCGACGTGATGCTCGAAGCCATTCTCACAGATATAGCGCAGCAGTTTCTGCATTTCGGGGATTTCGACCACGCCGGCGCCGCCGAAGGTCTCCAGCGGATCCTCGGTGAACTTGCCTTCCCCGACATAGCCGCAGATCCGCCCGGATGTGTCGTCGGTGCTCACGCGGATGAAGGTCATGTGGCCGGACTTGATCGAGCCGTCGACCGTTCCATAGGTGTTGTCCTTGCCGACAGTGCCGGCAATGATTTCCTGGAAGTCCATCCGGTAATTCTTGAAGAACTCCTTGGGCAGGTTGCTGCAATGGAAACACACGGCCTTGTTGGCGTTCGAGCCGTAGTTGTTATTCCAGTCGAGCAGTGCGCTCGGCGTCCCGGATGCCAGGGCCAGCATGTGCATGCCGATCAGCCCGCAGACGTCGACTTCGCAAGCGCTCGACATCAGCTTCGAGCTCATCATGCTCATCATCGTGCAGGGGACGACGCCATAGTTTTCCTCCAGCGAGGTCCAGCATTGGATCGCGCTGATGGACACATCGGCCTCCCGCATCCACTCTTCGGTCACCGCTGCGAGCTTTGCCTGCCTGAGGATGGCGGCGTGGGGCACGCCCTTGATGTCGATGTAGTTTCGGATGGCATCGAGCTTTTCGGTGACGATCGCGTGGTCGTCGTTCAGTCGCGACACACGGCCGAGAATCTCTGAAAGGTCCAGCGTGATGACGGAAATCCCCGCCCTCTCGAGCAGCTTCTCGCTGTAGCGGACGGTGTTGAAGGCCTGCGGCCGCGCGCCGATGGCGCCGATGCGCAGCCCGCGCAGTCCCCCGACGACGCGGCAGATCGCCGAGAAGCGGGCGAGATCCTGCTGAAACTCGTCGCTGAGCGGATCAACGCAGTGCGACTTGGTCAGCGAATAGCGGATGCCGTACTGACGCAGATTGTTGCAGGCCGACATCTTGCCGCAGAAGCTGTCGCGGCGCCATTGGATCGACATCCTCGTGGGATCGTCGGGGGTCGCCTGGATCAGGACGGGCACGTTGAGGCCGGACAGGCGCAAGGTGTCGGCGATCGGCCGTTCTTCACCGAAATTGGGAAGCGTGACGATGATGCCGTCGATGTCGCCAGCGCGGCTCTTGAACAGCGCGGCGCATTTGCGGGCGTCCTCGAAGGACTGCACCGCGCCATGTTCGGTGTCAGCCGGGCTGAGAACCACGCAGCCATGGCCGGCCCGCTCGAGCGCGCTGATCATGTGCTCGCGGCCGGTCGCGGCGAGATGGCCGGGAAAGAAACCGCGACTTCCAACGATGATGCCAAATGTCATCGACTTCATTTTGGACTTCATTTTGATGCTTCCAACCTTTGACGCCGGCGCCATCGATCTGCTGCGCGTGGGCGATGGGCCTTGGCGTGTTGCGACGTGCGGATGCGGTCGGATGGGGCGGCTCCGCCCGGGCTCATGCGCTCAGCGCTGCGCCGGCGTCGCAGGTCAGCACGGCATCGAGGACCGAGATCTGCTCGGGCCAGGTCAGCCCCTTGCCGAAAGCCTGGTCGAACAGGGCGGAGCCGATGGTGAAGCCCCAGGGCCTCAGTTTCCGCACCTGCTTGAGGCGCTCGAAGGTGTTGATGCTGCCGCTGATGATGGTCGCGTGGGGGCCGACCGACTTCAGCACCGCCACCCCGAGGTCATGAGGATCGCCATCCCTGTAGCGGTACATCGACAGGCAGACGCCGTCGGCGCCACGCGCCAGGACGCGCTGACCGTCCTCGACGACGTCCTCGGTGCTGCCATAGAGATAGCGCGGCACGCCTGCCCGACGCCCGATCGTCGGGAAGTAGACCACGGGCGAGCCCTGCAGAAGGGCGACCACGGAGGGGTGAAACTGGCAGCCGATGAGATATTTGCAATTGTTGCAGATGGCGAATTCGGCTGCACGCAGACAATCGTCCTCGGTTTCGCCGAACGATTCGAACACGATCGTCTTGCCCTTGTCTGCAATCAGCTTCGCCAGCTCGCCGGCACGATCAGCCGAGATGCCGGTGTCCTTGAAGCCCCAGAACTGGGTCGGAGCATGATTGGAGGCCTCGAACATTTCCCTGGCGTTGTCGACCGTCAGATCGTTGTTCGTGAGCATCGAGATGATCTTGACCATTGGCGCTCTCCCCGACTTTTTTTTGCAGATCGTGCGACATTCGAGAGCCGGCGCGATCACGCGCCGACGCAAACGGCATCCTCACCCGCAAGCCGGCGCGAAGCCGGACCGCCGGTCACGGATGCGGCGATGTGACAATCGAGAGCTTCGGCCTGTTGCCGCCCGAATTCACACAGCGTTCCCCGCCCCGACGATGCCGGCCGCCCCGTCTGCGGCCCGATCAGACCGCGAGAAGGCTCCGACACCATCGGCTCAACACAGGCGAACACTGAAACTTCGCATCGGCACGTCTGGACGCCATTCCCCAGAGGCGACCGACCAACGCTCCACAATCAGCGACGCGCAGCCTGATATGCGGTACGTACCTCATTGCGTTTCAGGTTGTCAATCATATTGTTTTCTTGATCAGGTTGTTATCGTCGGGCGGTCGCGGCAGCTGCGGTGAACAAGGCACCGGGGCCTGCGAAGCAGTCGCCCAACGCGAATCTCCCATTTTTAAAGGATATCTTGGCCATGCAATTGTTCGGATGACCTCGGCAGCAGATCATGCGCGCTCGCCTCGTAGCGGAGCCGACCGATTTGCCACTCGGCCGATCTGAGCCCACCGAACCGGCCGAGAGGGCCAATCTGCTCTAAAATGTGGTACGCACCTCAATCAAGCAGCAAGCTTGACGTTCGCCGGTCCGGGCTTTGTGGACTGTCACCGCAATGCCGAGCCGGATCCGTCCGCGCTTCCTTCATGGTCAACGCAAAGAATCCGATCCCGGACAGCCAGATCATCGCCAACATCAAGATCGCGATCGGCGGCGGCATCAACGAGCCGCGCGACGCGCTGCTGACGATCCTCTACGGCCTGCTGACCAACCCGGACCAGTTCGAGGCCGTGCGCGCGCAGGACAAATGGCGCTCCGCCTTCGAGGAAGGCGTGCGCTGGGTGGCCCCGATCCAGGCCAGCTCACGCCTCGTGATGGAGGACACCGAGATCCGCGGCTGCCTGATCCCGAAGGGCGACACCGTGATGACCATCCAGGCCTCCGCCAACCGCGACGAGGACTGTTCACCGACGGCGATCACACCAACGCGCTGCGCGACCCCCAACCCCCACCAGGCCTTCGGCAACGGCCCCCACCCCTGCGCCGGCGCCCACCTTCCCGCCGCACAGTCGGCGCGATTTTGCTGCCGATGCTGTTCGAGCGGTTTCCGCGGATGGAGCTGGTGGATGCGGCGGCGGTAAGGTGGCATGGGTTTGGGGGCCGCTGAATATGGCGGTGAGGTTGCAGTAGAAAAGGGGCGAGCGCTTGACGGATACATGTCTCCTCAGCGCATTCGACCCAATCGCGGTCGATTAGGATCATGATCCCAATCGTCGCACGACCGTATACACCAGCCCTACTTAGCCAAAACAACCGGAAAAGCGCGAGCCCTAGGTGTGCCTGGATAGCGGCTAAACCAAACTTTCTGGCCTACAGAAACACTTTCAGAACCGTAGACCGATTCTACATGATAGAAGACATCAGGCTTCTCCGGATCGTCGCTCGAGATATAGCCGTACCTGTTATATTTCAACGAGCTCACTACCCCGAACTCTCGAGGCGCATTTGTGTAGCACAGCCGCTCACAGGCTAATACGAGCTCATCGGCCGTCAGGCGCTCTGCAGGATCCTTTCTCATGCACTTCTCTACAAGGGAGTATAACTCCCTACCAAGAGAACTGAATTGCGGGCTCTTTTCCATAGAAGCAGGAAAGCTCGGGAGCCGTGCCTCCATGATCGCGGGAACTGCCTTGTAACCCTGACCAAAGGGCCGCCTCCCGGTCATAAGCTCAAGTGTCATTGCCCCCAAAGACCAGATGTCCGTGGGCTTATCCGCACTTCTAAGATCCTCAATCATTTCAGGCGCCATGTACGGCAGCGCACCAAGCGCCGTCTGAGAGGCGGTTAACCCTGCCGAGCCGCCTTCGACCGCATCTCCGATCTCTTTTTCAGCCATGATCGCGATGCCGAAATCCGTGATCTTAAATGCCTCAACGTGCGCCCCTCCAACAACCATAACGTTGTTGGGCTTTAAATCGCGATGAACGACATTCACGTGATGGGAGGCGGCTACCCCCTTCGCAAGATGATGCAGCGCTCTCGCCACGGAGTAAGGATCGAAGGAGGGAATGTGGTCGGCCAGCAAAGTTGCGAGGTCGCATCCGGTAACCAACTCCTCGATCAAATAATAACGCCCATTCTCCTCAAGATAGTCCAGAGTCTTTGCAACATTTGCATGATTTACTCTGCCGCTAAGGACAGCGCTTCGCTTGAACCGTTTTTCGGCAGAACTGCTCTTGGGAACTTTCAGGGCAACTGTTCGACCTAGCAACTCATCTCGGGCAGCGTACACCTCTTGCATCCCGCCCTGACCGACCTCACCCAATATTTTGTATCGACCGCCTATCACGTCCTCGGTCTTGTGGAGAACATTCGTCATAGGACCACCTCGGGGTGCGAAATATCGACGGTGATATATCGCCGATTCCAAAGCAACGATGGGTCACCCAAAGTGACAACGCATGCTCCAGGCAACGCCTGATTTAGACGCAGAGCAGAGTTATTAATCGTCACATCACCTGAAATTGCCACGACCAGAAACTGTAACCCATCATAACGGATGTCTATCGATCCTAACGATCCAGCGCCAATTCGCGCTGTTCGATTGGTCGCATCGAGAACGTGCACGCTGTTTCCAAGAACCAACGTTGCACGATGCTTATCGCGCAACAGATGCGCTGCGATTTCATCCCTGACCAGAGACATTGTCGGCCGCTGATCGGGATCAGCATCAAGGCAAGCATTGAGCAAGTCAGCAATCCGCTTGGGAAGATTCAACAGCGAATTATTGAAGTCTGCGTCTGTGCACGGCAGAATCGGAGGAGTTCTCCTCAATTGCGAGGGGAGCGTCCCCCGCATCATCTTCAGCGCGGTTGCGCCGAAAGCGTACACATCTACAGGTTGCGAAAAGGCAATCTCTTCCTCGTCAGCCACACACAACTCGGGCGCCAAGTAACCAATTGTCCCGACGGTTCCAACCGTCTTTGCGTCAAGATCGTCGGACCTGGAAAGTCCGAAGTCAAAAATCTTGAGACATCCCTCGTTATCGAACTTCATATTGCTAGGCTTTATGTCGCGATGGACTCGCCCTTTTTCATGGATGTCGGAGATGCCGCATGCAATCGCATAAGTAACTCTAAGGAATTCGTCAGCAGCCTTTATCGGAAGCTGGCTATTCAGATCGGGCCCCGAGATATAATCTTCGACTATACCAATTATGTGACCACCCCTATCACGAAGCACATCAAATATCTCGACTACATGCTTTGACCGGATGGCGGTCAGGGCAGCAATCTCGTCAAGGAGACGCGACTCATTAACGCCACTTTGTAGACGCTTGATAAGCACCGGCCGATCCAGATGCTCATCAATGCAGACAAACGCGTCGGACATACCGCCACCGGTAAACTCTGTCCCTGTCGGCTTGTAGCGTGGAGGAAGGTTCATCGATCACCTTCATCGGGAGCCGGAAATTGAATTGTGAGTGGCTCGTTGAGCGGAAGCTCGTCGGAAGGCCCCGCTTTCTTCTTCTTCTTCGAGCCCGGAAGTTTCGCACGCTTATTGTTACCTATGTCGACAGGATTTTCAGAACCCGGCGGCTCCGAGCTGGGGAGAGGCTCGTTCGCAGGCGAAGCCTCTCCAACGGAAGGCGCGCCGCGCTTCTTGTCCATCGACTCAGGGATCCAGACAGCGAGATGCCCAAATGCGGACATTAGACTCAGATCTATGCCGTCATCTGGCCTATCGGCAGCTTCCGCTATTGAAGCCGGCATTGCAATTGCCGTCGCATTATCGAAGCCACCCAGTATCTCGGACAGCTGAATAAGCTTGCGCGCCAGATCTGAATTGCTTCGCGCAGCATATGCAACTCGCTGCATATAGTTCACTGGAATATCGTGAGCGCCGTCCGATGTAAGTAGATAATTTTTCGGTTCACCGCTGATCGGTCTGAATAAATGAGCTTCAAGATCAGAACCCATGCCAACGAATTGCAGCAGTCGGGTATCGCGCTGACCGCCGTCTTGATCGGCGCTAGATCCCCGTTGAAGCGCTCCTTGCAAAGTATCATCGTGAGTTAGCTGACGAACGTAGTGATCACCGATCGCGTAAATGCGACTGTCGCCAACGTGGCACACGGCTGCGCTTCCATTCCTGCCAATTGCAATTGCCGAAAGGGTGGTACCTCCATGACCGCGAAATGCTTGAAAAATTCGGTCATTCGCCTCGCGCATGCCTACGAGAAGACGATCCTCCATAGGAAGGTGAGAGAAACGGACTACCGAGGACACGAACGTACTTAGACCCAAGATAGATGCTTCACCACCATGTTTCATACCGCCAAGACCATCGCACACGATTGCCAGATCGAAGTCCTTTTCGCTAGTAGAAGCATAACGTGCTCTGATGAATAGAGCAGCATCTTGATTTTGATCACGTACCAATCCGGTCGAAGTGGCGATGGCGCAATTGAACGCGCTTTCGGTCCCGCGGTGGTTTAGCTTGCTCCGCAGGAATTGTACTATTCGTTTTGTGAGCTGATCATCCAACATCTTACTCCCAGAGTGGTCTCCTAGCGGCACCGTGCGTTGACCCGCGAATTTTTGATCTTGGCATCCGCCCCTACCTCATGGTCACTTCGGCTCGGTACATCAGTCGCCAGAACATCGGGCTGCCTAACCGACACTGACCAATCAAAAAGTGCGCCTTGTTGATGTTTTCAGATTCTATTCTGCAGTTTGTCGATCCTTTTTCGGCAGTCTAGAGATTCACCCACAGGTTTGATGGTATTGGAAACCGAAGCAATTCTAGTCAACGGTCCGCATGCTCCGAACTTGTGATGGCGCAATTCCAGCGCCTCTTATATGGTCCTTGCTAGGCGATAAGCGAGAGAGAGAGACGCTGTCGGCCTCGCACCCGTGGGGTATGCGTGACGTCTTCGCTGATTTGGTCGCCAGCGCTGTGGCCAGTGGCATTCGGGCTGCATCGGCTCAGCATCTAGTCGTTGCATCCCACCCATTGCCAAACTGCCCGTCGCGCCAGTTTGCCGCATTCCGTCGGGCAACTTCCGGCTTGTGTCGTCGGGCAAATCACCCCGATCCTCTCCGCCGTCTCCTGCTCGGCTAGAAGGGGCGTTTCGCGATCGTCACGGACCGTGGAGCGGGGGATGCGGTGGCCGCCTGGGGTCGCAGTGCGCGTTTCGCGTGCGGACGAACGAACCCTGGACGGACGGTCAAGACGTGTGGTCCCGACACCCCGACGCTGGTGTCTTGGTCGGCGACGATGCCGATGACGGGGGCAAGCAAGCCCGGTCCCCTGGGAGAGCACGGAGCAGCCGTTCAACCCATCGCGCAGGGAAGGCCGGATGTTCGGCCAATCCTGTGGTGACTGCCGCCTGCTTTTTTGTTGCAGGCGGGCCATGGGTGCGGCCTGCACCCGGCCTTCCCTGCGCCCTTCTCTTGAGGGGCGTGCCTGAGAGCAAAGCTCGGACGCGAATTCGCGCCGCGAGGCTGATGAGCCGCGCCGCGAGGGGCAGAGATGGAGGGTTGAGCGCCGGGGAATGGCGCTCCCTAGGGAAGCAGGGAAAGTCAACAGAATCACTGGATTAGCAATCTGTTTGGGCAGAAATGGCATCATTGTTCTGCAAGGCTTTCCTGGAGGGTCACCCAAACGACCGATCGAGCTCGGCTCACCATCGCCTCGTAAATGATAACCAATCAGTGGCTCCTGAACGTCAATTGGGATAGAGCTGCAATTCGATCGCGCGCCCCGCCTGCTCGATCCGAACACCTGACGGATTGATCGAGGTCACCCGCCAGCCCTGATAGGTCTCGTTTTCGTTGACCCAAGAGCCTGGGCCACCTCCGATCTTGCTGAGCAGATAGGCCTTGCTCGTGCCGCCGTTGATCATGACGCCGCCGACCAAAAGGCCCGGGTCAGTCGCCACCGGGGGCGGCACGGCCACCGGCATCGGCGGTAGCGGCGCGGGTGGGGGCACGAACGGCTCGCGCGACTTCTGGAACACCGGATGGGCCAGGATCTCGGCATATCTCTCCAGCGGCTGCCGTCCGGCCACGCTCGCCATGCTCAGGGGCACCGACGCGTCCCAGGCCGCGCGGCCGGCGCCGGGGGCTTCTCCGCCGACGACCAGCGTCGCGAGTTTCGCTCCGAGCAGCAGGTCGAGACATGCCAGGAGCGCCAGCACGCCTGCCAGCAGCGTCACACGCGACAGCGCCCGCCTCCTCATTGGACGGCACCGTAGACGTCGAGCTGGGCCTGCAGCACCGGCTCTTCCGCCGTTCCGGGGCGCATGGCGGGCCCGCTCTTCAGCACCGCATTGCCGATGAAGAGATACGGCTTTGCGCTTTCGATGGCGTGAACTGCGCGCATGACGGCCGGCAAAGGTCCCGACAGGTCGATGCGCGCGCCACTGTACTTGATCTGGTCGACGATCCGGCCCGGCAGCGATTGAATTGCGCGGGACTGCGCACCGGCATTGCTTATGATCGTCTTCAGCTTGGTCTGCAGGTCGGCGGCAATCACGTTCTCGGTCGCACCGGTCAGGAACTCGCCGTTCTGGAGTTGCGACTGGGTTTCGGAGGCAAGGCCTTCGATGGCCGATGCCTGCGCCGCGATCGCGCTTAGCCGCGCCAGCAGCGCCTGCTGTTGCTGGATTTGTACGTCTCGCTCGGCGAACATCGCCGTGATCGGCGCCACGAAGCCCCAGAACAGCAGCGCGAGGATCGTGAGGTTGACCACGATGAACAGGCCGCGGCGTCCGAGTTCGTCCCTGCGCCTCGTCAATGCGCTCATGGCCCCACCTCCTTGAAGGCATCAGGCACACGAATCCTGGCCTGCAATGAAAAGCGCTCCCGGCTCTCGATCGGATCCATCGCCACCGGCGATGTCAGCGCGGCGTCGACGAACAGTTTCGATCCACCGAGCGTGTTGATCAGGCCCGGCGCCGCGGCCGAGAACCCGGTCATCGTGACCGATGCACTGCGCAGGTTCGGCCCCTCCACGAGCCGCAGTTCGGTCAACCAGGAATGCTTCGGCAGAATGCGGGAGGCTTCGTCCCAGACGTCGATCAATCCCGGCACTTCGCTACGCTGCAGCCGAAGACGCGACAGCGTCGTCCGCCGCTCCCGCAATTGATCCACCAGGGCGCGAACGCGCTCGGCGCCCTTGCGGGCCACGACGATCTCGGCATCGAGCCGGTCGAGCGTGGACTGTTGCCTGCCGAATGTCAGGACCGCGATGCCGAACCCAAGAAGCACCGCGAGCGCGCCGAGCATCGCGACGGCCACGGTCGAGGTCTTGCGGGCGGTCACAGGACGCGCCAGTCGGATCGACGGCGAGGCCTGATCGTCGCCGAACACGACGAAGTCGATCTGCGCGACGGCAAGCCCCAACTGATCAGCGGCCTGCTGCACATGAGGCCGCCGCGTCACCCATTGCCGAACCGCGATCCGGCCGTCAGGCGACGTGGCGGTCACGTGGTCGCAATAGATGTCCCCCGCCCTGAACGGGGTCCGGCGCAACAGGTCCTGCGGCACGATCGTGTCGATCGCGCCCTTCGCCTCGCGCGGCAGCACGAGATCGCGCGCGAAAACACTGTCCGCCGGCAGGCGCAGGCCGAGATCGACGTCGCGCCGATCCAGACCATGACGCTGAAGTATGGATGCGATCGCCGCCGTCACCTCGCCTGCCTGGGTGGTTTCGGCAGCCTCCACTCCTGAGCGTGGATCGTTCAACCGAATTCGGACCTCCATGTCGTCGCGATCGACCAGAAGTCTCGGCCGGCCGGCCGGCGCCAGCGCGGCCACGAAGCGTTGCGGCAGCAGATCGACCGCTTCCCGGCACCACCAGGCGAACGCCGATTGCGCCCAGTCGCGTGGACCGGCCGCACGAACCGTGGCCAGCAACGCTCCTCTGTCCTTGCTCTCAGGCATCGCTTGTTCCGCCGCCCTATCCCATGCGCGTCGCGCGCAGAACCTCATCAATCGTGGTCTCGCCGCGCCAGACCTTCCGGATGCCGGTCTCGTACATGGTCTGCATGCCCTGGTCGCGGGCGGCGCGCTCGATCGCGGTGTCCGACGCCTTGGCCAGGATCAGATTCTGGCATGCCTCGTCGATGACCAGCATCTCCGCAATGGTCGAGCGTCCGGAGAAGCCGACATCGCTGCAATCGGAGCAGCCGAGCGGCTGGCGAATGTCGGGCTGCGAAAGCGCACGAAGCCCGGTCACGGAGCGCTCGAAGCTCTCCGCCCAATAGGCGGCCTGCGGATGCTCTTGGGAACAACGGGGGCAGAGCCTGCGCACCAGGCGCTGCGCAATCACGCCCTTCAGCGTCGAGGACAGCAGATAGTTCTCGACGCCGATGTCGATCAGGCGGGTGATCGCGGACGCCGCATCGTTGGTGTGCAGCGTCGACAGCACGAGGTGACCGGTCAGTGAGGCCTGGATGGCGATGCGCGCCGTCTCGAGGTCGCGGATTTCGCCGATCATGATGATATCAGGATCCTGCCGGAGCATCGAGCGCAGCGCATGGGGAAACGTCAGCCCGATCTCCGACTGGACCTGGACCTGATTGATCCCCGGCATCTGGTATTCGATTGGGTCCTCCACCGAGAAGATCTTGCGCTCGGTGCTGTTGAGCGTCTTCAGCGCCGTATACAGCGTCGTGGTCTTGCCGCTGCCGGTCGGTCCGGTAACCAGGATGATGCCGTTGGGCTGCTGCAGCAGCGCCTGCAGCGTCGCGATATGCTCCGCGGAGAATCCGAGCTCGGCAAAATCCAGGCTGACGCGATTGCGGTCGAGCACGCGCAGCACGACGCTTTCGCCGAAGGCGGTGGGGATCGTGGAGACGCGGAAGTCGATGTCGATGCCGCGGACTGCGATCTTGATGCGCCCGTCCTGCGGCAGGCGCCGCTCCGCAATGTCGAGCTTCGACATGATCTTCACGCGTGACGTGATCGCGGCACGCAGGTCCACCGCGAGCACCTGGACAACGCGCAAGGCGCCGTCGATACGATAGCGGACGAGCACCTGATCGACATTGGGCTCGATATGGATGTCCGATGCCCTGGCCTCGACGGCGTTGGTGATGATCTGGTTCACGAGGCGGATGATCGGCGCCTCGCTTGCAAGGTCGCGCAGCCGCTGCACGTCGGATTCGTTGGCCTCGGCGCCGCCGGTCGCGCGCGCCTCCTCGCCGCGCGTCAGCGCCGGGTAGAGTGCCGCACAGGCCTTGTCGAAATCTGCCGCCGTGAACAGCCGGATGTCGACCGAAAGGCCTGTGAGGAATGCGAGCGCCCGGATCGGATCGTGGTTGAACGGATCGGTGACGCCGACGGCGAGCCGGCCGTCGCTGCAGAAGAGCGGCAGCACATGATTGCGCCACACGAACTCCGCTTCGACCAGCTCGGGCAGCACAACATCGATCGGGACCTGATCCGGACGCACCAGATCGAGCGCCAGGAATTTCGACAAGGCGGCGACCAGACCGGTCTCGGACACGAGGCCAAGCTTGGTCAGCACGGTGTCGAGCCTGTCGCCGGTCGTTTGCGCCGCCCGGCCGGCACGGTCGAGGCTCATGTGATCGACGATGCCTTCTTCCCGAAGGAAGTCGCCGAAGCCCTGCAACAGCGCGGTCCTGTCCATGTCCTGCATGGACCGGTGCAGCAGCGCGCGCGGCTGCTCGGGGCCCGCGGCGAAGGCCTCGTCCCGCTGCATTGCAGGCATTGCGCGTCCCGTCATCGCGTCCTCCAGCTCAGCACCCAATAGGGCTGCTGCGGATTCTCCGTCAGGCGCACCGCAACTTCGCCCACGACCACGCGCGACGCGTAGGAAAATTCGGTCCGGATCGTGAAGGCGCGGCCACGCAGCGCCGTCATCGGACTGCCTTCGGCGAGGCCCGATCTGGCGCTGTCGCGAGCGGCTACCGTCGCTTCGGCACTCTGCGCGGTCATCCCAGGCAGTGCGCGCAGCACCTCGCGCGGCGCCAGCTGCGGATCGACGAACTGCCGGCCCGAATGCACCGTGAGCGCCGGCGCGATCCGGGCGACGATCGAAGGTGTCATGTCCATGACCAGGAGCAGCTCATCGACGCTCTGGAACGGACCGTGACGGGGATGATAGGCGGCGTTGCGCGACGCATAGTCCCGGTCCTTGGCGCCGTTCAGGTGCTTCAGGGACGTTGCGGTTCGCCAGTCCACGATCTTGTCGGCCAGGCCGGCGGCAGCCTGCGCGTCCAGCCCTGCTGACAGCAGCAGGCTGTTCAGCATCGCCTCGTCGGTCTGATTGAGGTCGACCCGTCCCAGTTCGTCCTGAATCCGGATGCCGATCTGCGTCCCGTTGAAATCGAGCATGTAGAGGCGGCCGTCGGCGCGCCAGCGGCGGTCCGCCCTCGCATCGAGCAGACCGTCGATGGCGGCATTGACGCCGGCGTCGACGAGCGCATTCAGGCCGGCCTGCTCGATGCCGTTACGGGCAAGGCCATAGGACACGCTGCTCGACCATGACAGCGACAGCGCAATCGCCGTCAACAGCCCGAGCCCCCAGAGAACCGACAGTACCGGCATGTCACCCCCCTATCGCCCGCGACAGCGCATCGTGAGCGGGTCGTAGACGCAGGCCACGTCGGCCTGCACCCGCGGCGCGATCACGAGCTCCGGCCAGTGACGGGCATCGCCGGGACGCATCAGGACCCGCAGCCGGATCAGGCCGGGAGCCTCGCTCTGATCCTTCCAGCTCGTGCTCCAGGCCGCATGGACGTCTCCCGTAGCTCTCGCCGCATAACTGAGCTCGATCCGATCGATATCGGACACCAGCAGCGTCCGCTCGGTGTCCTGCCTCACCGCCAGTTCGGGTCGCGCCTGCAGGACGAGATCGACTCCGTCACGCTTGCGGTCGGCGAACAGCTTGAAGCGGAAACGGCCGGCCCCACCGGACACGGCCGGCGCATCGCTGAGGAACTCGAGGCTCTCGGCTTGGCCGTCGACATCGATCCGCCGTTGCGCCGCGCCTTCGCCCAGCATCATCGGATAGAGATTGCCGATCAGCCGCCGCAGCACGTCCTGCGCCGCGCGCTCGCGCTGGAACGATTCCGCGCGGGCGCTGCCGCTGCGCCAGGCCTGCACGCCGAATTTGAGATTATCGAACAGCAGCACGGCGAGCAGGCTGAACAGCGCCAGCGCAACGAGCACCTCGACCAGGGTGAAGCCTGCTTCGCGATCATCCATTCCGATTGCGTCTGGCGAAGTCATCGATCCTGCTCACTGCGACCTGGAGGCTCTGGGCCCGATGCGAAGCGTCGAGAGCGCATAGGAGCGCGGGTCCTGCCCTTGCTGCCAGCCGACCTGGACCGAGACCTGATACAGCTCGACCGGCCGCGCATCGCCGCTTTGTGCCGGTCGATAGGGCTGGATCGCGAGATGCCATTGATAGCCATTGGCCTCGGTGCCATCGCGTATGTCTGCGCGCAGCGGAATCACGCTACCGACCTGGGCCATGACCGACTGCGCCAGCGACACGGCGCCAGCCAGCCGTTCGGCCATTCCCGTTCGCGACAACCCGGTCGAGAGCAGGCCCATCACCAGGGTCAGGCCGAGCGACAGCATCGCCAGCGCAACGATGACCTCCACCAAGGTGAAGCCAGCCTCGTCGTCAGCCGCTGATGTCATCGCTGCCGCGACGGGCGTCATGGCTGCCAGCTCGTCACATTGGCATTGGCAGAGGTGTCATCCTCGCGTCCCTCGGGCCCGAGCGAGACGATGTCGTAGGCGCCGTGCTGCCCGGGAAATTTGTAGACATAGGGCCGTCCCCACGGATCGTTCGGCACCAGCGTGCCGCTGAGATAGGGGCCATTCCAGGTCGTCGCCGCGGCCGGCTTCTGCACCAGCGCACCGAGCCCTTCGGCTGCGGTCGGGTAGCGGCCATTGTCGAGGTGATAGAGGTCGAGCGCCGAGGACAGGCTGCGGATCTGGATCCGCGCCGTCTTGAGCTTGGAGTCGGAGAGATAGCTCAGCACGCGCGGGCCGACGAGACCCATGATCAGGCCGATGATGGTGATGACGACAAGCATCTCGACCAAGGTGAAGCCGGCCTCGCCATCGCGGCCTCTGCGTAAACGAAGCCGGAATTGCCCGCGCCACGCGGCCACCCGCAGTTTCACGACATCACGACATTGCATCCATCCCAGCATGCTCGTCCCCTCCCCTCAACACGTCGCGGCGGTCCGCACCGTCCCTGTCAGCCATTCGACACAGAGCCTGATATGATGCCCGTTCAACTCCAGGCTCAGATCGCCGCCGGTCGACGAGCCGTCCGGAAAGAACCGGAAGCCGCCCACGGCGGCGCCCACGCGCGTCGCGGCGGCATAGGTCAGCTTCGCCTGGATGTCCGGCGCAAAGGTACGCGGCCGGACGACGTCCGAGCTGAAGGTCCGGCGGTCGACGTCGATGGTCAAGGTCATCACGCGGTTCTGCACGATCGCAGCCGAGCGCGTCGCGCGCAGCGCCGACGCAATCTCGCCTGTCGCCGCATCGAGGCTCACCGTGCCGGCGCCGCGTGATAGCAAAGGGACGGCGGCGGATACCGTCAGCGCCAGGATGACGAGCACGGCAAGCATCTCGACCAGCGTGAAGCCGGCGCTCGCCTCGTCCCGTCCCAGTGCCGCCCGCGCGCTCATCGCCCCGCCAGATCATTGATACTGAGGACGGCGTTCATCACCGGCATGATCAGCGCGCCGATGATCAATGCGATGCCGACCGTCATCGCCGGCGTCAATGCCGCCATGAAACGATCGACGCTGGTCTGTAGCTGCTTCTCCAGCATCTGCGCCACGTGCAGCAGCATGCGGTCGAGCTTGCCCGCCTCCTCGCCGACCGCGATCATCTGCAGCGCCACGGCCGGCAAGGCGACCTCGTTGCGCAGCGCGCGGTGCAGCGCTGTGCCCTGCTGGATCCGCTCGATCGCCTGTTCCATGCCGGCGCGGAGATGACGGTTGTCGACGACGTCGCTCGCCGATTTCGTCGCTGCGATCAGCGGCACGCCGGCCATCAGCATGGTGCCGAGGGTACGGGCGAAGCGCGCGGTGTCCTGCTGCAGCAGGAAGCCGCCGAGCAGCGGCAGCCGCAGCGCGAGCCGGTCGAGGCGCCGGCGGCGACCGGGATCGGCCATGGTGAATGCAACGATGGCGCCGATGAGTACGACCACGGCAAGGCCAGCGATCACGATCTCGAGCCAGTGCTCCTTCAGCGCCAGCATCAGCTGGACGGTCAGCGGCACGGGCTTGCCGCTCTGGGTGAAGATCGGCGCCATCGACGGGATCACGCCGCCGACGATGATGCCGAGCGTGACGAGGCTCAGCACGATCAGCATCGACGGATAGATCAGCGCCGACTGGACGCGGGCGCGGATCTCTGCCCGCCGCTCCAGCAGCTCGGCGAGCTCGGTCAGCACCTGCGCCAGCCGGCCGCCGGTCTCGCCGGCTCTGATGACCGCGACATAGTCGGCGGGAAACACGCGCGGCTGCGCCTGCATCGCCTCCGACAGCGGCCGGCCATTGAGGATTTCGGCGAGCAGCGCCTCGACCAGGCTGCGCAGCCGCACGGCCGAGGCCTGCGTCTGCACGATACGCAAGGCGTCGTCCATCGGGATGTCGGCGGCGCAGAGCGTGGCGAATTCGCGGGTGAACGCCAAGAGGTCGCCGCGCTCGGAGCCACCGCCGAGCGTGATCTCGCGATTCCACCATGCCGTGCCGCCGCCGTCAGCAGAGTTCAATTGGAACGGTGACAATCCCTGCGCCCAGAGCGCGGCATCCGCGGCCGCGGCCGAGGCAGCCTCGATCGTCCCCTCCGCGAAGGAGCCGTCGGTGCCATAGGCGCGGTAGCGGAAGCGCGGCATCAGTCGAGGATCCTGCGTCCGGTGTCCTCGACACGCCGCCGCGCCGGCTGCCGGCGATGCGGGCCCTCGATCGCCATGAAGCGGCGATATTCGTCGGTCACGTTGCGCGCCTCATCGAGGCTGCGCATCACATGCGGACGGATCAGGATGATCAGCTCGGTCTTGCCGATGACGTTGTCGCGGCTGCCGGCGAAATTGCCGACGAACGGAATGTCGCCGATGATCGGGAGCTGGCTGCGGCCGGTGGTGCGGCTGTCCTGGATCAGCCCGCCCAGCACCAGCGCGTCGCTGTCATTGACGACCACCGAGGTGCGGATCTTGCGCTGCCGGATGGTCGGCGAATCGATGTTCGACGACGTCGTCGGCGCCACGCTCGACACCTCCTGCTCGATGTCGAGCAGCACGCGGCCGCTCTCATTGATGCGCGGGATGATCGACAGGATGACGCCGGTGTCCTTGTAGCTCACAGAATTGACGATCGGCGCGCCGGTCGTGAGGGTCGAGGTCGCCGATTGCGTCGTGATCGGCACCTGGTCGCCGATCTGCAGCACCGCTGGCTTGTTGTCCATCACCGTCAGCGACGGCGAGGAGACGATGTTGACGTTGGTGATCTGGTTCAGCGTATCGATGGTCGCGGCGATGTTGGCCGCGGTCAGCGCATAGGAGAAGCCGGGAAACACTGAGTTAACGGCTCCGGAGGCCGCCTCCGTCAGGGTGAATTTCGAGCTGTTCTTGCGCATGTACCATTGCACGCCGAAGCGCAGATCGTCGTTCAGGGTGACCTCGGCGATGGTCGCCTCAATCAGCACCTGGTTCGGCATCTGGTCGAGCCGCTCGATCACCTGCAGCACGCGCTTGTAGTCGGCCTGCGCCGCCTCGATCAGGATCGCGTTCTTGGCCTCGTCGGCGACGATGCGCAGCCGCGGCCCGTCAGCCTCGCCGTCGCGGACAGTGGGCGCAGCCGGAGCCGCCGCCGGCATGACGCTCGGCGCCGCAGCCGCCGGCGCGGCATTGCGCATGCCGCCGAAGCCGCCACTGGTCGCGCCGAGCCCGCCGGTGAAGGACGGCGACGACGATCCGGACATGCCGCCGCCGGAGGACGACGGCTGCGACTGTACGCTCGCCTCCTGATAGTTCGGCGCGACGGTGCGCCGCCCGGCCGTCGCGGTCTGCGTGTCCGTGGGGAACATCGACTGCAGAACGTCGACCAGCTCCTGGGCACGCCGGTTCTGCACCGCGTAAGTAAAAAGCTGCTTCTCGGATCCTTGCGCCTGTGCGTCGAGCTTGCGGATCCAGCTCTCGGCGCGGCGCAGATACGCAACCTGCGGCGAGATCACCAGGATCGAGCGCAGCCGCTTGTTGGGCACGAACTGCACCATGCCGGCCATCGGCCCGTCGCGGTCGGAGGCGAACACGCTCTTCAGCTCGGTCGCGATCGCGTCGGGCGCCGAGGTCTTGACCGGGATCAGCGCGAACGACATGCCCTTCATGGTGTCGACGTCGAACAGCGCGATCGCCTCCATCATCGCCGCGATCTCCTGGCGATTGCCGGACAGCGTGATCAGGTTGCGCGCATCGTCGACCCGCACCACCCCGCCGCGCGGCGCTATCGGCTCGACCACGCGCCGGATCTCGGAGGCCGAGACATATTTGAGCTGCACCACCTGCAGCCCATTGCCGACCATCTCGCCGCCATCGGCGACCTCGTCGGTGCGATACGCCGACGACACCGCCGTCTGGTCCGCCGCCACGATTCGATAGATGCCGCGGTTGTTGACCACGGCCGCATTGTTGGCCCGCAGCGCAGCCTGGAACAGATCGATGACCGCCGCCTGCGCCACCGGCCTCGGCGTCTGGATCGTGACCCGCCCCTCGATCCCCGGATCGACCGTGTACTTGACCCCGAGAATATCCCCCAACAGCGTCTTCGCCGCCTGCGGCACCGGCACCCCAGCGAGATTGATCGTGACGCCGTCGGCGACATCCTCCGACGCCCGCGACACCGCCCCCGTCGGCGGCTCACCGACGAAGCGCCCGCTGCCCTCGACCATGGTCGCCGGCCCGCCTTTGTTGTCATCGAGCAGCGGCGAACCCGACAGCTTGCCTCCACGCGCGCTCCCCGCCGGCGACCGCATCGCCGCCTGCGCCTGCGCGGCTCCGGCCTCCGCACCACTCGTACTCCAGGCGAACGACGACGTGCCCTCCTCCACCGTCTGGCACGCCGACAGCACCAGCACGACGGGAAGCGCCATCAACCCAATTCTGCGACCCCCGCCGAGCAAGACAATCACCCCGACCGATGCAACTCTGCAGCTCAACAACTAACAACTGCAGTTTAAGAGGTTTTGACCATCAGAGATACTGAACGCTGGATGCACGGCCGATTATTCAGACCTACGATACAACACTCTGCAAAAATCAGAGCGCAATACAGCCTTCAGGGCGCGCAACGAACAAGGGTAGCCCGAGCAATGACCGTCGGCGTAGAGTCCACCGCAATCCTTAACGACTTTATTGAAGCAATATCGGCCCCACACGACCAAATGCCATGTCCCCCTCCATGGTCAGGCTCAAGCACCACGAGTACCCAGGTCCAACAAAATAGTGATGCTGCGGGATATCGAGAATTGCCGGCAACACTTTCCTGAAGGATTCTAAAGACCCAAACAGCCCAAAGCTCGTCGCGCCATCGCCGACGTAAATAGCTGGGCCATCCAGCGAAAAACTCGATCGAACGCTGTCAAAAAAGCGGACAAATTGATCATGCTGCAAAAGAGGATCGCTTTCACATTGCTCAATCGCGCCCGCGACTCGCGTCCAATCAATCTTTGATCCGTTTACAGGAAACCTCTTTGAGATCTCACCAAATACCACACCGGAATCGGCAAGCTCACGAATAGCTCCTGCAGCAAGCTCACCTGTCAAAGCTTGCCTGAGATCGTCTTCATACGTGCTCACGGCCGCTCCTTAACAAATTGTCTTACGATCCGATCGACCATCGTTTGGCTCCCCTCGAAGGTAAACGTTTCTTTCTCCTTTCCGGACCAAGCATTAATGTGGGCACCATGCCGTTGATCAAACTCAACACGAAATCCTGACTTACCGTTTTCAGTCATCATGCCTATCGGTTTGCGTGCATTATCACCAAATTTTCCTATCGTTTGCCGCTCAGCAGCGAACCCACGCTGCTCAAGCCACCGAAGAGCTCCATTTCTTGCTTGATTGAAATCTTTAAAGGCGGGTGCGGCTTCCGTAGCTACCAGTCGTCCTGCGACCCTCGCGCCCGCAAAGCCAACTGCGGCCATTACTAGCATATCTTCGGGACCGGGAACAGCAGCTTGCATTCCCGTCGCGGCAAAACCGGTTAGGTTCATACCGAAATTGAGCATTTGATGATTGTAGGTACCGAAGGATGTTTGAACCGGACCGCCGAGCAAGGAGCAGAAAATCGCGCAGCGAGGCTCCGGCATTGGTGCGGCAGCACTTGCAGGCTGCTGAGCCGTCGGTGTCATTGTAACAACCGCACTAGCCCCTCCTCCACCGTAACCCAAAGCTGTCGCGTATTGCGATATATAGAAATCACCATAAATTCCGAGATTTCCCGCCCCACCTTGTGAACCCAACAGGTCGACGACGATGGGTCCCGGTACATTTGATCCGCCACTGTCAGACCCCGTTGAGCACCCGACGCAATAAGTTACAGATGAATCTCTCGGCTCCCGTGGCGTTGGCGCATCGACGGTTACCGGCGGCAGTTCACCCGTCCACTGAGCAACCTGATCACATGACGGCAAGTTCACCGTTTCAGTCCGCTCGCAGTCGATATATCCTGATGAATCAACGCGTTTGAGTGGCATATTGCTTGTATAGGCATATCGGTTCCATCCCTGGGTACTCGATGGTCGCGAGACGACAGGATCTGCGCTAGTCATACGAGCTAGGATGGGATCGTAGATCCGGCCATTCAGGTGGACCAGACCCGTAACTGAAAGCTGCTCTTCCCCTGTAAAGCCGCGCGTCGTCTGGCTGCTGATGCTGCCGGCTGTATCGTCCGTGCCATTCGCAAACCGCCGCTTGCCCCAGGCGTCGTACGACAACCGCTCTTGCACCACACCGTTCTCGTTGGTGATCACCGCGACCGAGCCGAGATGATCCTGATGTAGATATCGCGTCGACGACGTAGCTACGCCCCCTTGAGTCACCCGGATGCCAACCGTCGCCCCTCCGACCGACAGATAGTCGGTCCATCGCGCAGACGCTGTGCCGGGATTGCTGACTTCCGCGATCACGCCGAACGCCGCGATGTACAGCGTCGTTGTCTCCGGGGTCACCTGCTTGAAACGCTGATGGTCGGTATCGTCCAGGAACGAGATCGTGCGTGTCCCCTGCGTGATGCTGGCCGGCTTGTTGTAGGAGGTGTAGACGAGGCTGCGGCCGAGACCGGAGGTTTGGTTGCCATTGGCATCATAGGTAAAGGTCGTGCTGATCGATCCGCCGGAGACGCTCATCACCGCGTGCGGCTTGGCCGAGCCGGGCGCCGGATAGCTGTAGGTGCCAACGTCGGACTTTGTCAGCAGATTGCCGATTGGATCATAGGTGAAGGTCTTCGACAGCGGGGTCGGGGTCAGATTGACCGTCGACGATGTTAGCCGGCTCAGCACGTCATAGGTGAAGGTCTCGCTCAGATTGGTGTTGGCATCCGACCGCGACAGCGGGTTGCCGCGCCGGTCGTAGCTGTAGCTGAAGTTCTGCACGGAACCACCACTGCCAGTCGAGATGCCCGTCAGCCGCCCGGTCAGGGCATCGAAGCTGCGCGTCGTCGTCAGGCCATTGCCGACGGTGTCCTGCGTGATCCGCAGCTCGGCGTCCAGCGTGTCCGCCGTCCAGAAGGCCTGGCCGGTCGCATTGTCGAGCAGCTGGTTGGCATCGCCCAGGCTGGTGCGGCCATAACGGGCGGTGAAGCCCGAGGGGTAGCTAACGGCGCTCAGGAGCCCGTTGGCGTCATAGCTCGCCGCCATCGTATAGGTCGCGCCGTCGATCGTGGTCGCGACCTGCGCCGGCCGTCCGAGCGCGTCATAGCTCGCGGTTTTCGCATATCCGTTGCCCGGCCCTGCGGTGATCGCGGTCGAGGCGAGCTTGCCGATGCCATGCGCGGCCGTGTCGTAGACCCAGACCGAGGTCATGTCCGGCTCGACCGACTGCACCATGCGGTCGAGCTTGTCGTAGCTCATCGTGACCGTTTGGCCCTTGGCATCGGTCTGGCTGACCAGCAGCCCGAGCGTGTTGTAGGCGTAGCTCCAGGTACCGAGGTCGGGATCCGAGCTCGCGACCTTGTTGCCCCTGACGTCGTAGCTCGCGGTCACGACATTACCGACCGGGTCGGTGGTGCGCACGAGATTGCCGGCCGCATCGTAAACATAGGTCATGGTCTGGCCGAGCGCATCGGTCACGGACACGATGTTGCCCTGGCTGTTCCGCCTCACCGAGCGGGTCTGGCCGAGCGCATTGGTTTTGGTGACGCTCAGCCCGTGGTAGGCCACCTGCGACACGCTGCCGTCGGGCTTGGTCTTGGTCAATGCCCGGCCCAGCACGTCATAGGTGAACGATGTGTAGCGCGGCGTGCCGCCATTGACGAAGTACGGCCGGCTGGTCTGCGTCACCCGCCCCAGCGCATCGTAGCTGGTCGCCGCCCGGATCGTGCTGCCGTCGAAGCCCTGGCTGTCGCGTGCGATTTCGCGGTCGAGCATGTCGTAATAGACGATCACATACGGCCCATTGACCGTGGTCCCGCCCGCCGCATAGGGCGTCTCCTGGATCTGGTAGGCAGCGCCTGATGGGCAGGTCGCGGTTCCGCCATTAACCCCGCTGCAGATCAGGTAAGCCCACTTCGTCTGGGTTCCGTCGGGCCGGATCTCCTGCGTCTTGCGGCCGAAGCCGTCATAGCTCCAGCTCGTCGTCAGACCATTCGGCCCGGTCTGGCTGGTCGGCTGCCCAGACCGCGCATCGTATTGCACGCTCTCGGTCTGCCCCAGCGCATTGCTGTTCGAGGTTGCAAACTGACCGCGCGAATCATAGCTACCCGCGCTGCTGCTCGTGACGATATCTACCCCGCTGACCGTCGTGGTCAGCACATTGCCGAAGCTGTCGCGAGCGTAGTCCGTTTGCAGCCGGAACGCCGGCGTATCCGGCTCGACCACCTGTTGGATCAACATCCCCGTGGCGGCGTCGTACGCAAACGATGTCGCTTGCGTAACCGTGCTCGCGGCCCAGCTTGGGCTACTCGCGAGCATCGAGGCAAGCGCCGCACAAACAACTCTACTTTTGATTGCATTTCTCATGGCGCCAACCCCCAAGTCGCCGAACCAGTCAAATTGAACCGTTATCGTCCCAACAAGGACACAACTCTCCCACGGCCGCGTGCGCCATGGCGCGCGGCCATCATCTCCCCACATTTTTGGCTAGGGCGTCGCGCTCGTTGCGACCGACCTGGTCAGCCGCCCCAGATACCAGAGCGTTGGATCATTACTGTAGGTGTTGACTGTCGTCTTACTGAACCCATCCGACGTCGACACAGCAACCTGCGTCACATTACCGTACGTGTCATACTGGTTCGATGTCGTCACGCTCGGCAGCGCAGAACCATCCAGATCCGAACCACTCGATACGGCTTGCGAGAGCTGCACGCTATACGGCGGGCTGCCGGTCGACCAGCCGACGGCCTGTGGCTGCCCAGAGATCAGAACAGTCGATGTCGCGACATAGCTGAGGCTCTTCTGACCGATCGTCTGCGAGCCGAGCGAACTCGTCACGGATGACACCGTCCCAGTATAGGGAAAGTCCTGCCGATACGTGGTCGTGCCGCTGATGCCGGTCTGCTCATCCCGTACCGTCATCTGACGGAAACCGAGCATACCACGACCGGTCAGATCAACTTTGGCGCCAGCGTAGGTGTAAGTCGTACGAGAGACCCCGCCGATGCCATTCGAGCTATCGGCGCGCGAGACAACATACATCGGCCCCTGAAGATCGACCTGGGGATAGGACGCATCGCTATCCTTCGCGTAAACACTCGAATTCGTGAGCGGCTGATACGTGATAGCGATGTTGGCACCCGTGCCGGTCGTGATCGACGTCATCAGGTCGCCAATCGGCCCATTGCTGGTGAAGGCGTATTGATAGGGATATCCGGTCCCATCGATCAGGATGAACTCCGATCGTCCATCACCATTGAAATCACCTCGGATCGGAATGTAGCCCGTAGGCGTCGAGAATCTCAGACCGTTCGGCAGAGTTTGCGTCTGACCCGTGAAAGTCCCATCGCCGTTGTTTAAGAAGACGTACTGATAGGGATAGCCGTTGGTATCGACCAACAGGTAATCCGTTTTACCATCTCCATTGAAGTCGCCAATGACGGGAACCTTTCCCGTATTCTGAGCCATGTTCCAGGACCATCCGTTTGGCAGCGTCTGCGTTTGTCCGACAAACGTCCCATCACCTTTGCCGACGAAGACATACTGATAGGGATAGCCACCTCCATCGATCAGAATGTAATCGGTCGTGCCGTCGCCGTTGAAATCGCCGGTGATCGGAATGAGCTTGTAGCCCGATCCTGATGTCGTATTGAAGTTCCATCCGTTCGGTAGCGTTTGCGCCTGACCGGCGAAGGTCCCATCGCCATTGTTCAAGAAGACGTACTGGTACGGATTGCCGTTGGTATCGATCAGCAGATAGTCCGTTTTACCATCGCCATTGAAATCACCCATGACTGGAATGTATTCGTGCGGCGTAGGCGGCGATGGCGCTGCCCCGTACCCGGCCGTCTGCGCTGTTGAAACGGAAACCGCTGACGCGAAATTCCAACTATTTGGCAACGTTTGAGTTTGTCCAGCGAACGTTCCGTCACCATTGCTGATGAAAACGTATTGATAGGGGTAGCCACTACCATCGATCAGAATGAAGTCGGACCTCCCGTCTCCATTGAAGTCGCCAGTGATTGGGATGAGCTGGTAGCCAGATCCAGATGTCCCGTTGAAGCTCCAGCCGTTCGGCATGGTCTGCGTCTGGCCTGTAAAAGTGCCATCCCCATTGCTCATAAACACATATTGGTAGGGATAACCATGGACATCAACGAGGAGAAAATCTGTCTTGCCGTCGCCATTGAAGTCACCCGCTATCCGCAGGACGCTGTCGGGCGTGCTGAAATTCCAGCTGTTCGGCAATACCTGGGTTTGCCCGGCAAAGGTTCCATCACCATTGTTCAGAAAAACGTACTGATAGGGATAGCCATTCGCGTCGACCAGCAGATAGTCCGCCTTACCATCACCATTGAAGTCGCCGACGATCGGAATCATGCCTGGATGCTGCGCAAGATTCCAGCTCCATCCGTTAGGAAGAGTTTGAGTGTTCTCAGAAAAAGCGCCATTGCTCGCGCCCGCTTGCCAGCCAAGGGTCGTCGCCGGCAAGCAGCTTCCGTCTCCGGCACACATCTTCAAGGAAACAAGCTCGCTACGCTGGCTCGACCCGCCCTGCTGGTAGGCCAGCTGATAGTCGCTCACGAGACCGGACCCAACATATGTCTTGACGTTAGTCAGCCGATAGGGGAGCTGCAACCGGGAGCCGGCCCGGTAAGATGGTTCGAAATCGGGACGTGCCCCGTAAACGAACTGCACCGAATTGTAGGGCGCTGTTCCTGCTACGGCGTTGCCAGTGTAATCGATACGCAGCGGATATGCCTGCCCATTTGACGCGTCGGCGATGTACGTGACCGAGAAATAGTTCGTCTTGCTGTCACTGACCTTGTCGAGCCACCACATACTTGCGGTTGCCTTGCCCTGGGCCAGCACCTGGGAATCGGCCGTACGGCCGTACTCCATTGTTTTCCCTTCCCTCGTGTGCACCTCAAACCAAGCGGGACCATTGCCGGCAGCGCCGTGGGAGACGATCTTGGAATAGGACTCGATCTCGGTGCGATACTCCGTCCCATCAGCACCGTACGCTCCGCTGATCGCGACGAGCCGCCGCCCATGCAGGCAAAATCGGTCATTGGCGTCATAATTGACTCCACCCCGCACACCATCTTGCGCGACCGTCCTTGGACAGCGACCGATTGCCGATAAACCACCCAGCGACCAACCAACACCGAGCAGCCCGTTTCCTCCTTGACTATTGTAGCTCAACGACAGAGACGGGTTCATGCCGACCGTTCCCGGCGGCAACGCGATAGGAATGGAGTAGCTGGCTGCCCCGGCCTGGCTGACCGAGAATTGACCTGGGAGCGACAAAGCTCCTGCACAACTTAAGGCTGTATTCGAGATACAAAAAATTGCGGCTAAGCCGGCGCTCGCGATTTCTATTATGGGCCCACGCACGCCAATGCCTCGACCAAACCGAGCCGAATTCCCAAACATCACTGCCCCCGCAGTATCTGCACAATTCAAAACATAACGGACATCATTCGCGTCTGACGATCAACGAACATTGGAACTTATTCACAGCATAAAGATGAAGCCCAACTACAGCTACAACCAGATTCCGCGGCTACACCAAGTTTCTCCTAACGCGTGCATCGAGAGACGGAGTCGCGTGCCACAGCAACACTTCCGCGCCGCTCGTCGCCTCGTAGAGAAACTGTGTGAGGGTGTCCGGCTTGAGATTCCCGCGGAAATCGTTGCACACATCCCAGCAACAGAAATGCCAATGCCGCAGCGCGTAATCTCGTGCGCGATAGAACATCGGACGAACGGTTGAATGCCAAAAACCATCATGCGCGAGTTATAACTAAACACTACTTTTATGTGATTTCACCGCAGCGCACCTCAGATCAAGACCCTCAAAATTGCTCCCTGTTTTGTCTGGGATCGGTTCTGTGTGTGACCTGCCACTGAAGTTTCATCCAGCGGCGTTTAGAGTCCGAGTGAGTTTTGCAGCGGACTCCTTGCCTCCGCGTTGAGCGCCGCGGTTATCGCTACTGCGCGCGGTGCTCATCCCTCGGCGGCCTGAAGTGCTGGGCTTCTCGCATAGCCTTGAAATTTGGCGAACCGCCCATGAGCAAGGGTCTGACGTAGAGGGAGTCAGTCAACTGCCATTGAAAGCAAAAGGCCATTTGAGGCCACAGGGCACAAAGCTACAGGCCGGCCCTATGATGCCAGCGGAGGTGGTCAGCGGATGACTGACGGTCGGCTCAGCAACTGTGGCATCGGGTTAATCCCGTGAAGAATGCGGTTCAACTCCGGCGCCAGGCGCTGCATCACGTAGAGTGATCCTTCCGGCGTCAGGTGGAGCTCGTCCCACACTATCGGTGTCTCATCATCGGCCTTGAGCGGGCACTCCTTGTCGCGGCAGACGGCGGAGAGCACCGAGATGAACTGCACGGTTCGATGGTGACCAGCGATCTCCTTCAGGTGCGCGTCAACGGTGAAACTTGCAGGCATCACTTTCAACATCGCGCCCGTTGGAAAATGTGTGCGCTCGTAGTTCACGAGGCTGGTTGCCAGCGGGGCGGTAAACTCCAGCGACGGACCTAGCATCAGCACGGGAACCCCGGCAGCTTCAGCGGCCGAAAGGGTCGACTCCAGGTAGACTTCGAACTTGCTGATCGGTACTTCCCTGCCCTCCTGGAGCTCGGCGTCGGACGGCCCAAGGGCAGCCCAGTAGTAGCGCCAATTGCCGGAGAGAATGACCGCTGTGACGCGATGGTCGCGCAGCGCGTCACGAAAAGCGGCGTTGATCTCGTCGCAGTTCTGCGACGACGGCTGATGCAGAGCGAGGAGCGGCGCGCAAGCGCCAGAGGTCAGCTGCAGCAGGTTGAATCGTCCCGGGTCCAGATGATTGCGCAGAGCCCATGCGTAGTGCGCGGCAGCGCTGTCACCGAACAGGAGGATGTTCTGCTTGTCGTCCACCGGCGTCAGGCACTCGTCGTGCCGATAGTGGGCGAATGGCTCGCTGGGTTGGAGGAAGCAGCTGGATATCCGATAGAACGGCGCCATCGCCTCGACGTTGTAGCGCAGCATCCGTTGAGCCGTTTGTGGAAAGCGGTTTGGAAAACCACCCTTCGAAAAACCCGCCACGCCCATGACGAGCAGAATTGTCGCGGCGGTGGCGATCCAGCCCGAGCTCCTGAGTCCGAACCAAACTGGTCTGCCGCGTGCCGGCGCTTCCACGAGCCGATACGAGGCGTAGGCAAGTCCGAGCGAGCACGAGAGCAGCGCCGCGGTGGATATTGGACCGGCCCATGTGATTGGGATGGCAACGGTGCCCATCACGAATACCGGCCAATGCCAAAGGTACAACGAATAGGAGATCTTGCCCAGGAACAGGCCCGCGCGCTTGAAGGGCAGCGATACTGGCTGCCCATCCTCGCGATTGAAGGCTGTGATGAAGAACGCCGCACCGAGGCATGGGGCCAGCGCATTGAGGCCCGGAAATTTGGTCGCTCCCGTGAACATCACGGCGGGCCCCAGCATCAGCAGCGTGCCGGACACCGCCAGCATCCATCTCCATCTGAGATCGGCGGGCGACCAGCGATCGAGCAGGAACGACAAGCTGCCGATCAGGAACTCCCACCCGCGTAGCGCCGACAGATAAAAGGCTGCCGACGCAGAGGTCTTGATCAGCAATTCGTCGGCGATGCAGAGCCCGAGCGTACCCGTCAGCAGCAGGATCAGCGATACGGGCCTGGTAGGGTTGCGAAACAGTTTGCTCCAGAGAACGGTGACGAGCGGAAATAGAAAATAGAACTGTTCCTCCACCGACAACGACCATGTGTGGATCAGAACCTTGCCGACGGAGGGCAGGTCGAAGTAGCCGGACTGGAGCCAGAAGAAGATGTTCGAGGAAAACAGAATCGTGGACACGGCGCTGCCGAAGAACATGCGGTAGTCCTCGGGAGGCGCCAGGAACCAGGCCACGATGCCCGTACCGAGCACCATCACGTAAAGGGCCGGAAGCAGCCGGCGCGCACGACGGTCGTAAAAGGCCAAGAAAGAGAAGCTGTCGCGATGAATTCCAGCCCAGATCAGCCGGGTGATCAGGTAGCCGGAGATGACGAAGAAGATGTCGACACCAACGAAGCCACCTTGAAAACCCGGGATGCCGTAGTGGAAGCCGATAACCAGAATGACGGCGATTGCACGCAAGTAATCGATGTCAGCCCGGAACGGGAGCCCGACACCTCCGGTTGACTGTTCGATTGCCAAGGTATCCTGCTCATGTATTCCCGTAATTCTACGGTGAGTGACATGAACCCGAACCGACAGCAATAAAATGAAACCGATGGAAATACACAACCAGTGGGCACTGTTGCAGTTGTGCGACAGTCACGGTTGCAATAAGGCATGACTCGCGCGAAAGGGCGTGGTCATCGCGGCTTTGTTGCGGGATGGACGATATCTGTGGGTCCAGGCAGTGTTCGCGGACGTTTTGAGCGTGTAGGGTGTTGCGGTCCTGAATTCGCTGATCGCGGTCAAAGCGTCCCAATGATGCCCGTACTTTGCAGAGCTCGGGTACAAGGAAGCTCCGCCGGGCGAGCGCCGAGCTCAGCCCCCGTCCCGCATCGCAGCGAAACCGCAACGGCTGGAGCGTTTCAACGGCATACGCGGCCGCATCGTCCGTCCCATCAGCCTCGTTTGCTCGCGTGAAACAGTTCAGCCAGCGTGGCATCGAGCGCAATCGCAAACCCGGCTCAAGGTGTCGAGCCGAACATCGAGCTTACTTGCCTCCAGCTCGCTGATCAGCGCCTGCCGGAGACCAGCCGCGTTAGCCAGTTCCTCTTGTCAAGCTTTTGCCAAGCCGAGACGCCGCAAATCGCGCGCCAAGATCTGCCGCGCGGCATGAATGTCCCGTCGAACCATGAAGCATGGAGACACATCAGAAGCGCTCGCCATATATACGTAATTGCGTATATTCAAACTGATATCCTCAGAGCGGAAAGCCTCGGCTGTGGCACGAACGCAGCTCTGAAACTGTGCAACGGCGCGGCCGAACCTGATCGCGTGGGAGAAGCGCGATGCCAAATAGCCCTTCCGGCGGGACCATTGCGGTGACGGCGATCGAGCACCACAACATTGTCATCACCGTTGCGAGCTTGATTCAAGAACCCGAGAACTCGCAGTCATCCGCAGCCTCCGCGACATTCGTCACAATGATTTTGGGAGGGCCACTTGCCGGCCAGAGATCGGAGGACCGGACTTGGAGCATGATAATCTGAGATCACGCTGGTGCGGCAAGTCGGGTTGCCGATCTCGTTGCTGAACAAGAAGCCACAAGCCGGGCGATTCTGCGAGCACCATTGAACCCGTTGGTTGAGAGCACTGTGCGCGGATTCGCAACTATCAATACCGACATTCCCGGGAGGTTGCGATTCGACTACGGCAACCAGAGGTTGGCACTGCCTAGGGAAGAGTGAAAAAGCCAACAATTCAAGGCGTTTGCCAATTTTCCAGCCACGAGTTCCGCCACTGAGCCACAACGGCTATTTCGGCGATTGGCAAACAGATTCGCTCGGCGATCTCACCCGGTTTGCCGCAACTCCGGCCCAGGCGCAGGCAACCTGCGACGCAGCGGATCTCAGCAGACTGCTGTGCCCTCAGCCCTCCTCCCGGATCCATGGCTCTTGAGCCCTTCCGGCGCCTCTGGGGGCTTCAACGGAGTTTGGTTTGGCGACAAGACACACCCGCCAGAGCCGCTTCAGTCTCCTAGACCCGCGCTACGGCCTTAGGGATATGGTCAGGGGCATTGAGGCGAGACGCCAAGTCGGATGAAATTTCGTTTCAGACTCGACGGCCTCGCCCCGCGCTCTGCCTGGCGTGGATCATCTGCCGACCCCGCACCGGTCAGAACCGGTCAGGAGGCTCTGGAGTCCGACAGCCGCGATCACCTCTTTCCCCGACGGCCACCCAGCACATGCAGGTATCGATTCCGGAGCTCAATGATCGCCGACCGATCGAGCTCACCCCGTCTGAAGCGTTGGCGCAGCTCAGCACGTTCTTGATCCGGAAGCGCGGCTACCAATTCCCAACCTTCAGCGACGTCGTCGAAAAGCCCCACGATCGCCGGATCCAGCCGAGCCTCGTCGTCCTGGAGCTGGTTAAGCCGATCGTGCGTCACGCCGATGGCGTTCGACCAACCATCAGGTGCATAGGCCGCTGGTGGAGGGGGTCTGTTTTTATCTAGTTCTTTATAGGCAGGTCCCTTAGGGCCCCGCGGCGAGTCTTTATACGCAGGTCCCTTTTGGACCCGCGGAGCCGCAGGTCCCTTTCGACCCCGCGGACGCAACGACTTATCCACAGGCACAGGCACGTCATGGACGACATAGTCGAGCTCGCCGAACCGGTGTCCGTCGACGAATCGTTGCGCTTCGCGGGCGACATAGCCGGCGGCGATTAACTCTCGAAAGATGCGCTGCAGCTTCTTGCGGCCAACAACCAGGGTCCGCCCGACGTGATCCAGGCGGACGTGCCATTTGTGGGGACGCGACAGCAGATAGCCGAGCACGCCCTTCGCCTCGACAGATAGGCGGGGATCCGCGAAGACAGCGTTCGGGACAATGGTGAATTGCGCTCTGTGCTCGCGACGGACGATCGTCACTGGCGGCCGACCATCCAGGGGTGTCCGTCCAGATCCTTGCAAGCTTCAGCCAGCCGGGGGCACCCCACTCTCCCTGCAGGATGACGCGCGAGGCTCACATGAGTATTCGCCTCGTTCAGGAGTTTGCCGGATCTCGCATTCGCCGTTCTGCGCAACTCACTCCTGCATTGGCCGCGCGGCAACATAGGCCATTGTGCCATAGCCATTGCGGGCTGGTATATCGCCGAATCTTCGCTGTGCTACGCCACTATGCGTTCGGGATGTCCACGTCCAACCGAGGGATATGAACAGCATCAGCCAGATTGAAGGTAGCCGGAACGAGGCCGGTGCGTAGAAGGTGAGCGGGCAGACCAACAGCCGCGTCGGTGGCCGGCCGAGCTTCAAACTACGGCGCGCGTACTGCTCGAAGAGGGATCGACTTACTGCCTTGCCGGCTCGCCAATCGCAATTCCAAAGCGTTCAGGATGGCGGCTTCAGCAGATCAGAGGGCTCAACGCCCAGCGCTACAGCCAGCGCTTGGACGTTATCGAGTGTGAGATTGATCACCCCTGCCTCAATTTCGCTGATGTGCGGCTGGTCGAGCTCGGTGAGCTCGGCCAAGCGTTCTTGGCTAAACCGTTTTGCTTTGCGAAGCCGCCTAACATTCTCCCCGAGAACGCTGCGCGCCGCCTTTGGGTCCGACCAGTTCATCTGGACGGTAGGACCAAAGCAGGGCTGGAAATTCTATAGGTTATAACCTATAATACGAAAATACCGCCATCTCCTTTTAGAGTTGTCGGGCGGATTCCGAATTGGGGGTATGCCCCTGGAGTTCGGAGACAGAGCGATGATGCAGAGGCGCGAAACTCAAAAAGTCAGCCTCTCGAGGAGACCGAGGGCCGGCACAACGGCCCTGCAACAACAGGCAACACCAGCGCGGGCGAATCTTAATCACCATCGGAATCGCACGGCCACGCGGCTAGGGGCAATACACGGCTGTGAGGCGGTGCGCCGCCCGCGGCTTTCTCGGAGCTCAAATGGACACGCGAATATCGTTTAACAATCTTGATTCTGTGACGTCGTCGGACCAAGACGCTGGTCTCACGGCTCTTGAGCAACAGCTTATTGCGCTGGCGGCAGAACTCGATCGCAGCGTTTCCGACCTATCGGAGCGAGCTGACGAGTACGTTACGGCCCATGACGAGGCGTTGCTGGCCCGCCTTGATCCCATCGAACGGGCGATCATGGAAACGCCTGCCAACACTTTGAAAGGCCTGAGCATAAAGGCGCGCCATTTGGCCTACGTGCTGTCGGAGTATTGGGAAGCTCCCATTGATCAAATCGAGTGGCAGGGGCGAGCGATACGTCTCCTCATAGAGGCGATCTGCAAAATGGCGCACGCGCCTGTGCACATTAGGCAGCCTAATTCGGGCAAATAGAGCCGCTCTGCCCTCGCCTTTGGGATCCGGAGGTCGATGCTGCCGGCGGACCGCGGCTACGAGGCCGATTGGATGAGGCCAGCCAACGGAAATTCGGCGATGTCCCCGCCCGCGCGGAAGCGACTTTGACTCTTGCCCGAAGAACACTGTCATCAATCCGTGATTTGACAGTTCGTTCGTATTTGTCAAATCTGACAAAATGCAGGCCAAGGCCCCTCCCCAGGACCGGATCCTCGACGCCGCCATGCGCGTGTTCCGGCGCCACGGCTTCCGCCGGTCCTCGATCGAGCAGGCGGCTGAGGAAGCTGGACTGACGCGGCAGGCGCTCTATCATCACTTCGCCTCCAAGGAGGCGCTGTTTCGCGCAGTGATCGAGCGGCTCTACGAGCAAGGGCTCGCTGCCGAAATCGCGGCGGCGAAGGCGGCAGAGGAAGCGGGCTTCGAGCTTGCCGACATCCTGGTTGCCGAGATCGGTGCGCGAATGCAGTCGATGCTCGCTTCGCTCAACGACTCGCCTCATACCGAGGAGCTGTTTTCCGAGCACCTCGCGCAGGCGCGCGACCTCTATCAGAGCTATTCCATCCGTTTCGCCGACGAAATTGCAACCACGATCGCGCGGGTGTGCCGCAAGCGAAAGCTCACGCTTGAAAGCGGTGTCAGCGTGCGGGAGCTCGCGCGCTGCGTCGAGATGGCGATTCACGGCACAAAATCGGCTTTCCCTTCCATGCAGCCGGTCGACGCGTTCCTGAAACAGCTTCAGACCATGCTGCGCATGCTGATTGCCGGCGCGATGGCGCCGTCCGCAAAGAAGTCCCTACGCAAAACGGGAGTTCGGAAATGACCACCACGACTATCAATGGACGGCCTCTGGTGCTGCCCGATGATCCGGATGCGCTCTTGATCGACGTGATCCGCGATGGCGGCCTCACGGGCACCAAACTCGTCTGCGGCTCCGGTGTCTGCGGCGCCTGCACCGTGCTGCTCGACGGCACGCCCGTCGTGAGCTGCCTTTTGCCGGCGCAGGCGGCCGCCGACAAATCGCTGACGACTATCGAGGGCGTCGGAGCAGCCGGGTTGCACCCGGTGCAGAAGGCTTTCATGGCGCACGACGCCCTACAATGCGGCTTCTGCACGCCCGGCTTTGTCGTCGAAGCCACCGCGTTCCACGATAGCTGGCGCGCGACCAAGGGCACGGCGACACCCTCGCGCGAGGAGATCGCCGCCGCGCTATCGGGACATCTCTGCCGCTGCGGCGCCTATGAAGGCATCTATCGCGCCGTCACCGAAGCATGCTCGGGCCGCTTCGACGGCATCGATCCCATCGCGCCGCGACTGGAAGCCCGCGACAAGGTGACGGGGCAGGCCCGCTACACCGTCGACATCCACCATGACGGTCAGCTCGAAGGCGTCATCCTGCGCGCGCACATCGCGCATGCGAGGATCACCGGGCTTGATCTGGCGCCGGCGCGCGCCATTACCGGCGTTGCCGCGGTCGTTCCGCTACTCGACGACGACAATATGGTCCGCTTCGTGGGCGCGCCGATTGCAGCCGTCGCGGCCAAGGATCGCCGCACCGCACGGAAGGCGATCGCCGCGATCAGCTTCAAGGCATCGCCTCTACCCGCCGTGATCGGGCTCGATGCAGCGCGACGCGACGATGCGCCAGTCGTGTTCGAAAAGAAGGATCGCAAGCGTGCCGGCAACGTGTCCGAGGGCGCCGGCGGCGCTCCGGTGTCGTGGAAGGGAAATGTGCGCGGACCTTCGGCGCCGTTCTCGCAAAAAGCTAAGCAGGCCAAGAGCTGGCTTGACGAGGCGCGCCAGCAACGCAATCCGCTGCTGGTCGAGGAGACCTTCCGCGTCTCGACGCAACAGCACGCAAGCCTCGAACCACATGCCGCCGTGGCCAGGTTCGATGGCGATCAGCTCACCGTGCACATCTCGACTCAGGCCATTCACGAAAGCATGGAGAAGATCGCCAAGCGTTTCCGCCTTCCGCACAACAAGGTGCGTGTTATCGCCGATCATGTAGGTGGCGGGTTCGGCTCCAAGGGCAGCGTCGGGCTGGAGACCATCGCCGCGATCGAGCTTGCGCGCGCGGCGAAGGCGCCGGTGCGTGTCGCCTTCGATCGCGAGGAGGAGCTTTCCGTCGCCGGCTATCGTCCGGCCGCCGAGATGAAGCTGTCGTTGCTGCCTTCGGCGGAAGGCCGCCTCAAGGCGCTGTCGCTGACCGCCCATGCCGATACCGGCGCTTCCGTGAACTCGCTGATCGCCGGTCTGGCCCGGCTGATCTATCCGGCCGAAGCAAAAGAGCTCGTTGACTTCGACGTGCTCAGCAATTTGCCGCCCGGCGCGCCGTTCCGCGGCCCCGGCGGTCCGCCGATGTCGTTTGCGCTGGAGCAGGCGGTCGACGAAGCGGCGCTGCGCATGAAGATCGATCCGATTCACTTGCGCAAGCTCTGGGACCCCGATCCCAACCGTCAGCGCCTGTACGACTGGGCTGCCGGCCTCGACGTCTGGAAG
Source organism: Bradyrhizobium oligotrophicum (assembly GCF_051168495.1). Classification (GTDB taxonomy): domain Bacteria; phylum Pseudomonadota; class Alphaproteobacteria; order Rhizobiales; family Xanthobacteraceae; genus Bradyrhizobium; species Bradyrhizobium oligotrophicum_A. The sequence continues at coordinate 153,783 of NZ_JBNPVB010000003.1, forward strand.
AGCCGCAAGCCGGCCGCCTCACAGATCGGCCGCTTCCGGCGCGGGGTCGGCGTCGCCACCGGCTACTGGCTCTATCTCTGGCAGACCGGCTCCTCGCTCGAACTCGCGGTTGAGGGTGGCCGTATCGTGGCAAGCTGCGCGGTGCAGGATATCGGCACGGGCACGCGCAGCGTGATCGCGAACACCGTCGCCAAGGCGTTCGATCTCGAGCCGCAGGATGTGGAAGTTCGCATCGGCCGCTCCAACCTGCCGCCCGGACCGGGCTCCGGCGGCAGCCGTGTCACCGCTTCGGTGGTGCCGCCGACGTTGCTCGCCATCGAAAAGCTGAAGGCGGAAATCAAGCGTACCGCTTCTCGAACACCCGCTCCGGGCTCGAACGCGCCGTGGCGCGAGATGATCGCGGCTTCTCCCGATATCGCTGTGTCGGCGACACGCCAGGAGGACGGCAAGCCGCCGCCCGGAGTCAGGCCTGCGCTGCACGAGGCCGGAATCATGGGCCGGGTGTTCGGTTGGGTGCTGCGCCTGATGAACCACATGGTGGTCGGCGCCGGCGTGCCGAGCTCGGTGCAGGTGATGGAAGTCGAGGTCGATACCTGGCTTGGGCGCGTGCGCGTGCTCAACGCCTATACGGGCCTGGCGGTCGGCAAGCTCGCCGCACCGACGCTGGCGCGAAGCCAGGCCGAAGGCGCGGTGATCCAGGGCATCGGCTACGCACTCTATGAGACGCGGGAGACCGATCCTTTGAGCGGCCACATCCTGAGCAGCAGCATGGAGGATTACCGCATTCCGGGGATTGCCGACATGCCGAAGCTGGAGGTGCATTTCGACGAGGCCGGTTTCGAGCATGTGCCGGGCGGCAGCGTCGGGATCGGCGAAGTCGCGACCGTGCCGACCTCACCCGCGATCGCCAACGCCATCCGCAATGCGATCGGCGTGAGACTGACCGAAATTCCGTTCCGGCCCGATCGTCTGGTCGCCGCGCTGAAAGGGAGCGATGCAGCATGAGCGTCGCCGTCATCACTGCCAACCCCACGCCTGAATTCCGCGCTGGAGGTACCGACTTCAGCGAACGCCGTCGCAGCGGCGTGTCGCAGGCAATGCCGATCGATATTTCGGACACCGGCGACAAGACGATCACCTGGGACGCCGACGGCGCCGTTCAGATCGGGGCGCTGACCACCATCGCCACGATCGCGACCGACGCACGCATCGCCGCTGCTTATCCCGGTATTGCGGCGAGCGCACAAGGGCTCGCCACGCCACAGGTGCGCCATGTTGCAACGCTCGGCGGCAATCTCGCGCAGCGTTCACGCTGCTGGTATTTCCGCCGGGCCGACATCAATTGCTTGAAAAAAAGCGGCAGCACCTGCCCTGCCCGGTCTGGCAATCATCTCTATGGCGTTGCCTTCGACCTCGGCGACTGCGTCGCGCCGCATCCCTCGACCATGGCAGCGGCTCTGCTCGCTTATGATGCGAAAATCACCACGGACCGGCGCAGCGGATTGACGATAGCCGGCCTGCTCGGCGACGGCTCGGTCTCGCACGCGGATCATACACTCACAGCAGGCGAGCTGATCAAGAGCATTGCGCTTCCTGCTCCGCTCGAGGGCGAGCGCGCCTCCTACAAACGGGCGATTGGCCGGACCTATGCGGAATGGCCGCTGGTGGAGCTCTGCGGGCGCGTTGTGATCGCCGGCGGCAAGTTCCAGCTCGTGCGTCTCGCTGCCGGCGGTGTCGCGCCCGTGCCGCTTCGACTCGAGGCGGTAGAAGTCCAGCTCAGTGGCAAGGTTGCTAATGCGGCATCGATCGCAGAAGCGGCGAAAGCGGCCAGCTCGGGTGCCAAACCATTGCCGATGACGGCCTACAAGCTAGACATTCTGCAGGGGCTGGTGCGCGACGTGCTGGAGCGGCTCTCGGACTAACTGGTCGCGCACGTGGCGAAGAGGTCGACACCGATCTTGCTACCGGGCGTCGCAGCCGAACTCGCTCTGTCGCCCATCATGTTGACCGGCTGCCACGAAGCCGCAATGGGCATCGCCTGGAGCGACGAGAAGGCGGCAGCCTTAACTGAGCTCCGGTGGTCTGCCAGCGTCCGTCCATCCGCTCATGGCCAAGTATGTCCCAATTCTGCGAAACAGCTCGCCAAGCTCCGATTAGTGCCATTCCGGACGTTGATCTCTCAGGACTTTCTTCTTGTAACAACACTATCTGTCCCGGAGCGGTGCCATGCTGCGATGAGTGAGTACAAGAACTTACGACCGCCGATTCTACGCCGCGGAGAGGCGCTTTTATCTTGCCCTGAAACGTCGCCCGGTAAGCGTCCGGTCTCTGCACGCCTTCCCCCTGGTGTGTTGTCGTTCCATTTCGAGTTCTCTGCTGCTGTGGAGAATCTCCGGTGGGATCCAAACATTTCGAGAACAGAGCTCGCCGCGAATGGTGGTCGCTGCACATCGAAGCGTGGCGTCGCAGCGGTCTCGGGATCCGCAAATACTGCCAGCAACAACGTCTGACCGAGAACACTCTGCGGCGTTGGCTGAAGCGGCTGGCCGGCAACGAGACTGCGCTTAAGCTCGAGAAATATCAGACGGAATTGCGCCGCGAGCGCGCCCGGGACGAGCGAGAAAAGGCGCTGCGAAAACAAAAGCAGCGCAGGTTTACGGTCACCTCGGATGTGCGCAATCGGGCGTCTCAGGCGTTCTGGGCGATGCATGTCGAGGCGCTGAACTGGAGCGGGATGGAGCTCCGCGCTTACGCCGCGGCGATGCAGCTGTCGCCGCATTCGCTGCGCAAATGGCGCGACCGACTGGCGGCCGGCGAGGTCACGATCGACTGGCGCGCCCATCTTCATCCCTCCGCCCGTCCCGCCGTCAGCACTAGTGCTAGGAACTCACAGCCCGAACGCCACTTGACAGCCGCGGAAATCGGCGATCCGGCCGCGCCCAAAACGCCGGCCCGGCGCTTCTTCAGCGACGAGGAGAAGCTCGCGATCGCCAAGGAGACTGAGCTGCCGGGCGCGAAGGTCTCTGCCGTCGCGCGCAAGCATGGGATCGTCACCGGGCTGCTGTTCCGGTGGCGCGCGCAGTTCGGCATCGCGCAAAAGAAGCGATCCAAGCTCGCCCGTGTCGTGCTGCCCGACGACATGCCGGCCGCACGCGCCCTGCGCGATCTCGTGCGTCCACCGGAGGGCATGATGGCCGTCGACCTCGCTGACGGGCGGCGTGTCTTCGCTCCGGCCAGCAGCGATCCGGACGCCGTGCGAGCGCAGATCGAAAGCGGAGAGACAGCATCATGATGTTCGTTCCAGCGGGCGTGAAAGTGCACCTGGCGCTCGGCTACACCGACATGCGCAAGGGCATGGACGGCCTTGCGATGCTGGTCCAGGAAACGCTGAAGAAAGATCCGTTCTCCGGTCACCTGTTTGCCTTCCGCGGCAAGAAGGGTAAGCCTCCGGTGACGGCCGCCTTGCGCCGGCAGTGAGGCTTCGCGAAGCCATAGGATTAGTCCTGGAGCTAGTCCTATGGCCAAGTCGGAAGTGGAAATGATCACGTCGGAGCGGCGGCGACGGCACTGGTCGCGGGCGGAGAAGGAGCGGATCGTGGCGGCGGCGCTGGAGCCCGGCGCGACGATTCTGGGTGTGGCACGCACCTTCGGAGTTCATGGCAGCCAGGTATTTCGCTGGCGTCAGCAGCTGTGCGGCAAACCAACTTCCGCGCCCGGCTTTGCCGCCGTGACGATTGCGACCGAGCCGCCCGTAGCGGCAACCCGGACACAGGGATTGATCGAGGTCGAGCTCGGCGCCGATACCCGGATCCGCATCAGCGGAGCTGCGGACGCTGCGACCGTGACGACGGTGATTGCGGCGCTGCGGGCGGGCAATCGATGATCCCGATCCCCTCCGACACACGGGTCTGGCTTGCGACCGGCCACACCGATATGCGCAAGGGCTTCGATGGTCTGGCGCTGCTGGTACAGGAGACCTTGAAGCGTGATCCGCATGGCGGCCATCTGTTCGTGTTCCGTGGCAGAAGCGGCGGTCTGATCAAGGTGCTGTGGCACGACGGCCAGGGCATGTGCCTGTTCGCCAAGCGGCTGGAGCGTGGCCGCTTCATCTGGCCATCACCCGTGGACGGGACGGTGGCGATCACGCCGGCGCAGCTCGGCTATCTGCTCGAAGGCATCGACTGGCGCCATCCGGAACGAACATGGCGGCCGGAAGCCGCGGGCTGAGAAGCGCGGCCGTGCACGCGTGCGATAGCTGATGCGCGCACGCGAGAGCTGTGATTCCATCCCTGTCGATGATCACAGCCGAATCGCTCCCCGATGATGTCGCGACGCTGAAGGCGCTGGTGCTCGCCGGGCATGCAGCGCAGCTTGCAGCGGAAGCCAATGCGCGCAATCTCGAAGCCGAGGTCCGCGCCCGCACGCTGCTGATCGAGCAGATGAAGTTCACGATCGCCAAGCTAAAGCACGAGCAGCACGGCCAATCCTCCGAGCGCGCCTCGGTGCTCGAGCAGCTCGAGCTCGAACTCGCTGATCTCGAGGAGGATGCCAGCGAGGCCGAGGCTGCGGCGGAGCTGGCCGCGGAGCGGGCGAAGGCCGCCAAGATCAACGTGCAGCCGTTCGAGCGCCGGCGCCCGGCACGTCGGCCGCTGCCTGAGCATCTGCCGCGCGAGCGCATCGTGCATCCGGCGCCGACCAATTGCGGCTGCTGCGGCGGCGACAGGCTGCGCAAGATCGGCGAGGACGTGACGGAGACGCTGGAGCTCGTGCCGCAGCAGTGGAAGGTGATCCAGCATGTGCGTGAGAAGTTCTCCTGCCGCGCCTGTGAGGCGATCAGCCAGCCGCCGGCGCCGTTCCATCCGATCACGCGGGGACGCGCCGGGCCGCGTTTGCTGGCGCACATCCTGTTCGCCAAATACGGATTGCATCTGCCGCTCAACCGGCAGAGCACGACCTATGCGCATGAAGGTGTGACGCTCGACGTCTCCACGCTGGCCGACTGGGTCGGCGCGGCGGCTGCGACGTTGATGCCGCTGGTCGAGGCCATCAAGGCGCATGTGCTTGCAGGCGAGCGCATCCATGCCGACGACACCACGGTGCCGGTTCTGGCCAAGGGCAAGACGCGCACAGGGCGTGTATGGACCTATGTCCGCGACGATCGTCCCTTCGCCGGCCACGCGCCGCCGGCTGCCATGTTCTTCTACTCGCTCGATCGCTCCGGCACCCATCCAGAGGCGCATCTTGCGACCTATGCCGGACCGATGCAGGCGGATGCGTATGCCGGCTTCAATCGGCTCTACGAGGCCTCACGCAAGCCGGGTCCGATCACCGAGGTCGGCTGCTGGGCGCATGCGCGGCGCAAGCTGTTCGAGATCGCGCGGCTGAAGAAGGCGCCGATCGCGATCGAGGCCATCAAGCAGATCGATGCGCTGTTTGCAATCGAGCGCGAGATCAATGGCCTGCCGCAGCACGAGCGCAAAGCCGCGCGCCATGCGCGCAGTCGCCCGCTCGTCGATGAGCTTCACACCTTCCTGCGCGAGCGCCGCGCCAAGCTCTCAGGCAAGAGCGAGACCGCCAAGGCGATCGACTACAGTCTCAAGCGCTGGGATGTGTTCACGCGCTTCATCGACGATGGCCGGCTGTGCTTCACCAACAACGCCGCTGAGCGCGAGTTGCGCGCCGTGGCCGTCGGCCGCAAGAACTGGACCTTCGCCGGCTCGGACGAAGGCGGCAGCCGCGCTGCCGCCATCTACACGCTGATCCAGACAGCCAGGCTCAACGGCATCGATCCACAGGCCTGGCTCGCCGACGTGCTCGCCCGGCTGCCCGATCATCCGGCCGGCAGCATCGCCGACCTGCTGCCCTGGAACTGGAAGCAAGCAGCCGTCCAAGCCGCAGCCTGATCGCATCGATGAATCAACCATTCGGCCCGGGTCACTTCGCCCGTGGCCTTCACCGGATGCGTACCTTTCAACTTAATCTGGCTGGCCTAACTCAAACTTTCCCATGCCCGCCTCGTCTCCGGGCCAACAGCCAAAATCGGCTCTTTCTGCCGCATGACAGTCCCAAGCACCAGGCGTTGTAGACAAGAGCGTCGCAGCGGTGACTGGCGGAGTTCGCGGATTGCCCGCACAACCTATTACGACGCCGCGCGCGACGAGCCAATCCGCTCCGCCCATCACGAGCGTGAACCCAAACGTGCTTTCCAATCCAGGCGTGAATTCCTATTCAGCGATAGGCAATAGTTTGGCTGTTCCCTCGACCAACCCGCTCTTCACTTTACCGAATGCTTCGATCGTTACTTCTCAGACAGGATCGCTTGCACCGGCGCTTAGCGCCACAACACCAAGCAGCCATCGATGAGCGACATCATGTCGCCACCTAAATCTCCCACCCCCGATCTCGAAAGACTGCGCAGCTCGCAAATTCGAGGAGCGAGGCAAGCCCTGGCAGTCGCGCACCTGTCCGCCTACGTCCTTCGAATGCCTGCTCTTTTTACCTCTCCATGGCCCCGTTCGACGCCATGTGCGGCAATCAGCGTTTGCTCGGACAGAAGCGCGAAGCAACGATGCTCGCCTCTCATCGAGCTGGCGAGGCTGCCGTCCCCAATGGAAATTCCGATTGTGTTTTCGCTCATCCGGGCGAATATATATGTTATTGCAACTTTTGCTGGATGGTCGTCGACTCAGGTCCCCTACGTTTCGCGGCTAGAGATGGACCGGGAAATGATGACCAAGGATCGTTTGCTCTCCCGTCTTTCGCTTGTCACCATTGGGATAGATCATTTCGGGCCGATCATGAAGGTCAAAGCACTGCATCCATCAGCCATCTGTCGCGTCGCAAATCAGGCCACGGCGCAGTCGTGGCCAGGCCACCGCCCCTGCCTTCGACGGACAATCTCTCGGGGAAACGCCCAAATCTACACTACCGACGGTATTAGATTGGATCGTGAAGGCGACATCCTGCTCCATCGATCTCCCACGACCTCATCCTCCAAGAGTTGAATGATCAAGTGGAGACCTCGATGGCGAAAAAGACGGTCACCAAAGCAACGCTCAAGAACCTTTATGGGGCACGCAAATATTTGAGCGGCAAGACCCAGGAGGAGTTGGGACTGAAGATAGCTTTCGATGTCTACTTCCAGGATCCAGCGTTCGCCAAGAAACGTCCAGGTCTTCCCGAATTCGACGAGGCCCTCATCACGTGGGAGCCTAGCATCAACGATGGGCCGACGAGCGCAAGGTTTGCAGTGGTCGACTACGACGGCGACACGGGCGATCTGACACCACCTGCGGAGTGGCAAGAGGACGCCAAGCAGTTCGTCGATGCCAAAAAAGTAAAGATCGATATTTCGACCCAAGGGGATTCGCTGCAAGCGCATCAGGTGCACGTTTGGGCGGTTCTACAGCGGGCCTTGGATTTCTTCGAAGGAGGGTTCGGCCTCGGGAGAAGAATATCCTGGGGTTTCGACGGCAATCGCTTGATCGTCGTCCCTCACGCCGGAAACGGGCGAAACGCCTTCTACGACCGCCAGAGCAAATCTCTTCAGCTCTATTACTTCGACGATGGGCCGGAGAGGATCTATACGTGCCTGTCTTCCGACATCGTCAATCACGAGTTCGCCCACGCCGTACTTGACGGTGTCAGACCCCACTTCGTCGAAGCGATCGTCCCGGAAACTGCAGCGTTCCATGAATTCGTCGGTGACCTGACCGCCATTCTGATCGCATTTCGCAACAACGACTTCCGCAACTACCTCGTTGAGGAATCGAAAGGCGACCTCGGCACCGACAACGACCTGAACCGTCTCGCGGAACAGTTCGGGAAGGCCGCGTACGGCCGGGACTATCTGAGGACCGCACGTAACTGCAAGACGCTCTCCAAGCTCAAAGGAGAGCAACGGCCGCACCTGCTGTCCGAAGTCCTCACGGGCGCCATGTTCGACATAATCATCGCGTTGTCCAAGTACTACATTGACAAACGAGGACGCACGATCTCGGAAGCATTTTGGGACACGATCCAGCGCATGCAACAGATGGCCATCCAGCCTCTGGATCTACTCCCACCGGTCGACGTCACGTTCAACGACTATGCCAAGGCCGTGTTGCGCATGGAGGAAATTGCAAATCCTTCGGATCCCGACGATTACCGCGGTCTGATGATCAAGGCATTCCGGGCAAGAGACATCTTGGACGACGCCGATGTCGAAGAGTTGACTAAACCTCGCCAGGTATTCAATCGTCCAGTTCTCGACGTATTTCACGAGGTCGACGACTTCTCCTCTTCTCGCTCTGAGGCCTATCGGTTCCTCGACGACAACCGCGACCGTCTGTTTATCCCGCCAAACGTCGACGTCATCGTGTCCGACCTGTACGTTTCGCACAAGCTTAGCCGCCAGGGACGCCGCCTCCCGAAACAGATAATCCTTCAATACATCTGGCGCGAGGATGTGGAGCTCAAGGGCTCCCGCTTCGGCCGCTTCGAAGGTCAAAGCGCGAGCTTGCTCTGTGGGGGTACTCTCGCCTTCGATCACGAGGGCAACCTGCTGGCATGGGCCCGGAAGCCCGGAACCACCTTCTCCGGAAGCGGACAGCGCTGCGGAGACGACGAACGCGAGCGACAACTCGGCGAAGTTCGTAGGGAGACGTTCCTGAACTCAGTCGCGGCGAGGGTGAAGAGCGGAAGCATCGGCACCGCGATCGGTGGCCCGAAGGGTTTACTGGCGTCGAAGATACCGCCGTTCACGTCGCGCGAAGTCGACGGCGCCCTACGGTTCGAGCTCTCCCCGCACTTCGGCATTCACGACGATTCCAACGACGAACTGGGTGAGAGACGATGGCAGACGAGCTCTTGATACGGGCCTACAACGTCGAACTCGGCGATTGCATATACTGCAGGATCCCAGGGGCGCGAAGCGACGGGGGCGACTTCCACATGCTGATCGATTGCGGAACTTGGGGGCCAGTGTCTGCCCTTAAGGCCGCGATGGCGCATCTCAAGAGCGAACTTCCTAGCGCCGGCGCGGAGAAACGGCAGCTCGACCTTCTGGTCGTTACCCACGAGCATAAGGACCACATCGCCGGATTTGACGCCGACCTCTTCGAAGACTTGGAGATCGGGGCCATCTGGATGAGCACCGCCATGGATCGGAATCACAAGCAGTCGACGCGGGCCTTCGCTTTGCAGGACTTCGCTCGGCGGGCGATGCGTGGCCTGGCGGAGACGAACATCTCCCTGACGCCCGAATTGCAAGATCTCGTTGATCTGTACTCCGTCACGAACGACGAAGCGATAGAGACGCTCCAAAAGACGTTACCCAAAGCGAACGACATCGACGCCAAATACGTAAGTGCCGGCGACACGGCCGAGAGCCTCGGCCTGACGCTCACAGGCGTCACCATCGACGTAATTGGCCCGGAAAAGGACATCGACGGCTTTTACCTCGGAGAGGATCCGGATCTTTCGCTCAGGGCCCTCGAGCACGCGGCCAAAGGGCTCGAACGGAGCGTCGAGGTTGCCGCCAAGGCGATTCCCACAAACATAAGCCTTGCCGATTTTCGGCGCCTGCAGTCCCGGATGATGTCAGGCGCGCTCGCATTTGCCGACGAGGCCGGTGCCGTCATAAACAACACCAGTGTGGTGCTCCTCATCGAATGGAAAGGCAAACGGCTGCTCTTTGTCGGCGACGCGGAATGGGACACCCGGTTCCGCGAGGGCAAGAAGAACGCATCGTGGAACGTCATGTGGGCTAAGCGTAAGGACAAGCTGGCAAAGCCGATCGACTTTCTGAAGGTCGGACATCATGGCAGCATCAACGCCACACCCTGGAACGATGCCGAAGACGGGAAAGAAACCGAGCCTTCGATGATTCTAGACTCTATCCTACCCACTTCACGCTCCCACCTTGCCCAAGCGATCGTTTCGACGTTGAGAAAAAAATATCAGCCGATCCCAAGCGCAGCGCTCCTGTCGGAGCTCGGGCGTCGCGTAAGCAACGCTAAAATCTATCAAGCAGCGTTCAAAGAAGCCGGGCTCAAAACGAAGGACGTTCCATTCTACGCTGATCGTGAAAAGAGCTGGATAGGAGAAGGACAGCCAGTTCGGACGGACTTCGAAGCCCTCGTATCGGGCGAAGTCTTCGTGGAAGTCAGGATCAAGGCTGAAAATTGAGATGCGCGATCTCATCGTACCCGGCACGGAAAGTTTGGTAAGCACGGCGACGGTCGCAAAGGAAGCCGAGACTGCTCTCAATCTCAGATTTCGCATGCGGCTCAAAGACGTTTTCGCAAAGAGACTGCGGAACGAGCCCGAAGGGACATTCGAACAGGCCTTGTTGGATGGCCCAGACACGCCTTCTTTTCTTGAGATCGAGAGAAGTTGCGTCATGGCCCAAATATCGCGGGAGGACGGCGTTTCCTGGCAAGCGGCCGGCATAATCATCGGCGAGGAGCTGAGGCACCTCGCCATGACCATCCGCCAGACGAAATTCGAAGCCCTCTTAGCTCAAAGAAATATCGCCTTGCGCGACCCTTTCGCGGTCGTAAGACAGGAAGCGGTGGGACACGGCGGCTTCCATACGGGCGCCCTGGGTTTTACTCACCCGCAGTTTCGATGGGTCTACGACTGCGGATCTTGGCGCAAGCGAGCGATATTGAGGCAACGAATATTCGATTTCCTCGATCGAGCGCGCGTGTACGGGCGGCGAAAAATCGATCTTCTATTCTTGTCGCACTTCGACGCCGATCACGTTAACGGGCTAGAGGTTCTCTTTGCTGGAACGGAAGGAAAGCCCCTCGACGTCGACACCGTTGTTGCGCCTTATCTAGACCCGATCGACCGGTTCGCTTCCCTCGGACGGGCTATCGCCAAGGACCAGTGTCCGCCCGATCTCGTCGATGCCGTCGCAACCCCCGAAGACTATTTCGGTGACCGCGGCGTCCGCAGGCTCATCCTCGTAAAGCCCGACGACGATCCCGGCACCCCGCCGGGGGAAGGACGGCCGTCTCCGCCGCCCCGCCCATATATACCTCGAGATAAAAGCAATCCCCTCGCGGTCGACGCGATTACGGCCGGCGGTCAGTTTCTCACGGAAGACGCCAGGACAATGGCCGGAAAGCTCGCTCTCTACGTGGTCGAACCAGGGCTTTGGTTCGAAGCTTCGAGCGAAAAACGATGGCTCGACTGGATTTTCGTGCCGCACGCATACCGCTGGCGCTTCAATCGGGTTCATTTGGCGGATCGAATACGCAAGGTGGTCGGGGTCGACCCGGATCATCCTCAATTTTGCGCGTCCCTCGTCGGGATGCTGCGAACCAGGAAGGGGCTGAACGACGTAAAGCGGATCTACTGCGGCATGGACTCGAACGGCACCTCGCTCTCGCTTTACGCTGGGCCCGGCTACCGCGGTCTGGAAAGATGGTCTTTTACCGGACGGAAGCCGCTGGGATGGCTCATGACCGGGGATGCCCCACTGAACAGGCAAGATGCCTTTCGCGAATGGAAGGAGGCTTATTTAACACTCTCCGAGAAAGTGGGGCGCCTGATGCTTCCGCATCACGGAGCGGAACGAAACTTCAATCCGGAACTCTTCGAGTTCTTCGCTTCGTCGACCCCATTTCTTACGGTCGACAAAAGGGACTTTGACAACGAAAAGCGGCCGCCAGCCGCGGTGCGGAGGAAGCTTCCCCGCGCCCTGGACGCTGTGACCGAGCAGTCGGACCTCGTGGACGTCAGCGGACAACAATCCGCCGACGACCTCTGGAACGAAGTGATTCACTGGTGACGCAGGCAGTCGATATCCGGGAACGGCATCCTATTGGAATGCAGCATTGAGCAGGTTCGCAAGACGCGCGGCAGCAAGGGCGGCCCGGGTACGAGCGATATTGCGCGCGTTCGTCTCGTAGTCCCGGCTGAGAGCGACCGCCGCCGTCCCAGTGCTGACGGGGCTGGCATAAGCGAATTGCTTAACCAAATCGAAACTCTCTTGCGCCCAGATGGCCGGATCGGACTGCTGCGCGGCGCTTGTGTCGACCGATACGCTTCCCAACCCGGCTCGATCGTCTGCATCGAACATGGCTCCAAAGACCGACGAATATCCGCCGAAGATCCGGTCCCAATAGGCGTGAAGCGCGATCGTTTCGCCGGTTGCCGGCGTCACGGACTCCGAATTCCCACCGCGATCGCCGTGAGGGATCTGCGCGGTATACCGTCCGACGGTGTGCAGCGGCTGGTGAAGATCCCCCACCAGATGGAGCGTCCAAACTAGGTCATACGATCTCACATCGTCCGATGCCCCCGATGACGCCGGCAGCGCGGCGAGCATCAGCTTCAATTGCGTCACGGCATCGACCGGATCCGGCGCTGGGAGCCCGGTTCCGTCAGGCGTATAGAGAATGTCCTTGAAGTGCCAGTAGGCATGCTTCAACTTGTCGGAGTATCCGATGTTTCGCCCCGCGGTCGCGTCGCCCACGCGATCATCGGAGTATCCGGTCTTGGTCTTGATATCGTCGGCCCAAGTCGCCGCGTGGACGAAAGCATAGGTCTTTTCCAAAGACTGATCCGGTGCACTAGCGATCCAGCTAGAGTAGTCGGGATTCATCCTCAGCAGAACGTCGATCTTGTCTTTGACGGCGGGATCCAACCGTTTGTAGGCAAGATAGGCCACTTGCATATGGCCCTCGTCCCACCAGGCCCGAGCCGGACAAGCTGACGCAATGGTCAGAGCGAAGGAAAATGCAGAGAGAACGGACAACCTCATGATGCCTCCTAAGGAGAAAGTCGCCGCAACCTAGATTGTTCATGTCGATCTGGCTCATCACCTCAGGCCGTGTCGCTTTCGGGTATCGTCATCGGAATGAATTCTCGCATAAAGTCGATGTAACCTGCCCTCATGTCCGCATAGACCGCCAATTGCCAACGGTCCTCGACGTCGCCTTGTTCGATCGCTCGCCACCGCCCCTCCGACCGACCCAGATGCTTGGCAACCCGCGCAGCGACCGACCAGGCTAGGAAAACCGGTTCGGCAACGACCTCCCGTTCGGATCCCGTAAGATCGACCATCTCCTCGACCAAGAGGTCCGTCACGAACAAAGCTCTCCAAACGGGCGGCGGGTAGCTCAACTTCGATTGGAGATCGATGGTGCTCTCGCCCACGTCCAGGATCTGCCCAACCACGATCGCCGCGAACGCCGTCGAGAACATCATGTCTCGCGCGGTTTCATCCATTGCCGACCATTCCCCGGCGTATCCTTGCAGAATGGCATCCAGAGCCCAGGCATCCGCATCGAACTCTAGAAATCGAATGCGTTCATTGCCGAATTCCACGGCAGACAACTGCACCACTTCATCGACAAGACCCTTGCTGCCGCCTCCGAGAAGATCGAAGTGCCCGCGAACTACATGACCAAGCTCGTGGTGAATGACTATAGAGGCAATGTGACAATAAAGCTGGTGGAGGATCGAACCGCGGTCGCCGACGAGTCCAGGTGCCTGAACCTCTCCCATCAGGGCTTCACGGAGCTCGTCCGGGAGGGAATCGTCCATATCAACAAGGCCAAATGGGTAGACATTGTCGCCCCTGCCTATATCGGCGAAAGCACCGACGAGAGCATCTGCTACTCCAACGACCAATCCCCGACTAATGGCGACGGCCACGCCGCTATCGCTTCTGATGGCCCAGGCGTTCTGTATCACCGTATCGATCGCGAAAAATGCAACACTTTCCAAATGGTCGCTTAAACCGGCTTCCCGGAGCTCGGCAAGCGCCATCTCGTACACGCCCAACCAAGCTCCAAGAAGAATGCTTTCCCGAGGGGTAGGCTCTGCGAGCATGCCGCCGAGCTGGCAGACGGTTTCGTTCGTCTGCCAAAATAACCGTCTAACGTCGGCTTGAGCGTCGGACATCGTGTCGCGGATCCACCCTTGAGACTGCCAGCACCGCGGCGCCGATCGCAAAATCAACTATTCCAAATCTTCCCGAAATAAGCAACTATAGGTCGTTTCATTTCTATTCATAAACTTGCATCTGGGATCGCCAATGTATCAAGCCCGGGCAAAGCATCCACTCAGTCCGACCGTCCCGCCGAGGCAAGATCAAGTCGAGCAGGCGATGTGGGATCTGCTCGTCGCGATCGGTGAGTTTTGGAAACTGGGCGACGATCCGGAGCCGTACCGCCAACGCTTTCTAAGCTTCATGGCGAACAGGATCGAGCTCAATCCGCTCTATCGGGACTATTACGCGAAGGCAGCTTCGTTGATAGCCGACCTGGCTTCCGACGGCGGCGTCAATGCCGCCTACGAGACGATCTTCACCAAGAAGGTGAAGCCTCTACCGGCCGCGCCGGCGAGCGAGTTGGACCTCGTTCAACGAACGGTATCCAACGAATTCATAGCGCTGAGACTGGCGCTGGGAAGTTTCCAGAGCTTCGGAGCGGTCAACTATTGCGGATTCTTTGGAGGCGCCAACCTTCCTGGACGCTCCGCGCCCTACAGGACGTTGTAACCATGAACGTCGGCACCATCGTCATCGGATCGGGCGTTGCAGCGACGGCTCTCTGCCAACGTCTACTCGAAAAGAACCCGAAGGCTTCGATTCTCATGCTCGAAGCCGGGACGCGCGTGAAGACCAAGGACTTTGCCCTCTGGGAAAACTACCTGATCTCAGGCCGCCTTCCCTATGAGGCCTTCTGGGACCAGCAATATCCTCAAAAGGACTCCCGAGGCGAGAACGCCAGCGTCGGGCGCACCGAAATTCCCCTCAACGGAGCTAGAGTATTCGCTTACGGGGGATCGACACTCCACTGGGGCGGATGGGCCTTCAGACTGAAGCCCGAAGACTTTCATCTACGGACCAGCACAGGCAAGGGTGCCGATTGGCCATTCGGCTTCGATGAACTGGAACCGTACTATTGCGAGGCCGAGGACTACCTTGCAGTTTCAGGCGACTCCGATGATCCGACGGTGCCCCGTTCGAGGGCCTATCCGTTCGCCGCGTTTCCGCCGACCCTGGAAGATCGTCCGCTCGCGCTCGCGCTTGACGCCCTCAATATATCGCGATCAAGCATGCCGATCGCCCGCCGAGGCATTTCTAAGGTTCCCAGTCGGCATGCACCCTGCCAGACGACGGGGACCTGCAAATATTGCCCCTTTGGAGCCCGGTACGTCGCAAGCAACTATCTCGACGACATCCGTGAATGGAACGATTTCCCCAACTTCGAGGTCAAGTTGGGTGCGATCGTCGAAAGCATCTACGTTTCGTCAAAAAAGACCGCCGCCGGCGTCGAGTATCTCGATGTTTCCACCGGTAAGACCGAAAGAGTCGATGCGCAGCGAATAATCCTGGCCGCCGGAACGATCGAGAGCGCGAAGCTCCTTCAGCGTTCGGTTTCGAGCGACTGGCAATCGGGTCTCGGCAACGACAGCGACATGGTCGGCCGGCATTTCATCACGCATCCGTATTTCATCTATGAAGGCACGACCAAATCGAACCCGCTGAAGCTCCAACCTGAAATGAACTTCCCCACGCTCGTATCAAGGCATTTTGACAGCGAAGCCGAGCAGCCGAATGGAAAGTTCGTACTTGTGAACCCGCCTGATGCTAACCCCTTCTCGCTGGCGAAGCAGATGCAGGCCGGCCTGACGAGGAGCGAGGTCGATGCCCATCTCGTCGGACCAGGACAGGTGCAGCTCCACGGTATGGTAGAAGTTTTCGGTGAGCATCAAAATCGCGTTTCAAATCTCGATCGACGTAATCACCTTGGTCTTCTCGAGACGACTGTCGATTACGGGGCCGACGATCTTTTCGAAAAGCGCATGGACAGCATAAGAGCCGAGGTCGGTAAGATCTTTGCGCAAATGGATGCCAATCTCCCCGGCTCCGCGACGGTCTCTTGGAGAGCGGACCATGCCGCTTCGACCGTCAGAATGAGCTCCGATCCAGCGACCGGGGTCGTGGATGCCAATTTGCGCGTCCACGGCGTCGATAATCTGTTCGTATGTTCGAATGGAGTTTTTCCTTCGCTGGGCGCGATCAATCCCACTCTCACGCTGACCGCTCTCGCACTCCGATTGGGCGATCATCTCGCTTCGATTCCGATCTAGGAGGCTCCGTTGACAGACAATTTCGACGAGCGCCGCAAGCAACTTCTGGAATGGCTGCAAATCGCCTTCGCGCTCGAATTGGCAACCATTCCGCCGTACATGATCGCCTTGCTGAGCATCAAGTTGCCCGCGAACCGCGCAGCGGCGGAACTCATCCGCAGCGTCATGATCGAGGAGATGCTCCATCTGGCCTTGGTCGCGAACGTCATGAATGCGGTCGGGGGCACACCGCTGTTGGATTCGACCGTGATCCCCAAGTACCCGCTAGAGATGAACTTCAAGGGCGAGGCGTTTGCCGATCGACGCTTCCCCGTGAACCTCGAACGCTTCAGCAAGTCCGCAATCGTCACTTTCATGAAGATCGAACAGCCCGCGCCTCCGCCGAAACGAGGTAATCTCTTGTCGCTTTCGCTCGATGTGCCTGGCCTGACGATCGGGGAGTTCTACGGCAAGATCCGCGATCTATTGACCGAGCTTAACAAGGGGGATCCCGGTAAGCTCTTCACCGGAGAGCCATCGCGTCAGATAGATCCGGACTACTACTGGTCAGGCGGCGGCGAAATCATCGTCGTCACCGATCTGCAGTCGGCTCTCGCCGCACTCGATATCGTAATATCGCAAGGCGAAGGCGCGTGGCCCAAGCCCAAAACCCCCGAAGCGACGGGCTTCGGGGAGACATTCGACATGGGGCATTACTTCCGGTTCAGCGAGATCTACTACGGCCGCCGCTACAAGCGCGATGACGACCCCACAAAACCACCGACCGGCGACCACCTCGACGTGGATTTCGATGCGTCATACCCCATCGCGACCAATGCGACCGCTGCCTTGTACCAGGCGGGGTCGCAGCTCGCACGGCTCAACGAGTCGTTCAACAGAACATACACCGAAATGCTGATGCAGTTGGCCGAAGCCGTGAACGGCACACCTAAGGCGCTCTATACGGCTATCATGAACGGGATGCACTCCCTCACCCCGATAGCTCATGAAATGATGAAGACGCCTCTCGACGGAGATGCCGGGCACACTGGATGCCCGACCTTCGAATGGATGACGTAGACGGCACGTCCGTCTCACTTGGTGCGGGGAACCCATGTTCGATATTTTCGCGCGTGACGGCAAGGGTTGGCCGGGCTTTCCCAAACGGTCGTACGCCAAACTCGATCAGGTCGAACCTCTCAACGCCGGGCTGACGGAGGCGGCGGGCGCGTTCTGCTTGGACGTGGTTGACGCCGATTGGCACGAATTCGCAAGCGGCGGCAGGTTCGACCTGTCGAATACGAGTGCGCTCCGGGCATCAATATCGGATTATTGGTCTTACCTGTTTCAACGTCGTGTTCCGTCTCCTCTCGACCCGTACGCCAGCGCGCCGATATATCGGATCGAAATCTCCGCGAACCCGGGCGATGCCCATTACAAGACTCTCGCAGATCTGAACGAGGACGAGTGGATCCTGGTAGAACTTGTCGACACCGGGATTTTCGATGCCGACGTATTCGGGGCGCTGCTGCAGCAGGTTCCGGTGCCGGCTCATCTGCGGAAGATCACGAGAGCCATCCCTCAAACGAACGCTCTTAATATAGTCTTCTCGCCCGACACGTGGTCGGACGCTCAACAATCAGATATTGAAGGAGCACTATCGAGTGTTCCAGCGTTGCAATATCTCATTGGCATCGACGTCCGCCAGGGAGCCGCCATCGGCCTCGCTGAAGCCAACCAAGACATAGGGATGTATTTTGACCTCGGTGGTGGCGTCTATCGTAACGCGGCGACACGGCCCACGAACCTGCAATTCTGCTGGCGGAAGAATGCACCGATCGTCCTGAGCCACTGGGACGCCGACCATTGGTCCGGCCACACTTCGGATCCGAAGGCGCTCGCGCGCACCTGGATCGCTCCCAAACAGAATATGACAACGAAACACATCCAGTTCGCGAACAAGTTGCTTAGGGCCGGCGGCACGCTGCACATCTGGGGCAATCTGCCGGCGAACATCTCCATCAGCCTGCCGGGCAATCAAGAGCTTGATCTACGTAGATGCGACTTGTAGTTCTCGTACGCCGTTATCCAGACGGATGCACTTTTTCGCGCAGGAAAGCGGCGTCTATCCCACCTGATTAAGTACGCCGTCGATGCCCGTCTACAGACACATCGGAAGATGGCCATCGCATTCGTGTTGAAGCATTACCTCGCGGACGAAGTCGAGAAGGCGTTCAATGACGCCCTAAAGCCGAAGGCCAACGACCGCGCCACAACGGAGTCACGAATGGCCTCCCTCCGCTCCATATTTTCGATGGACCTCCTGATCACAGGGCGCCGGGAAGTCGCGTCGGAGATGCGCTCGCTCGTTCGAGCGTTCCACGATCTTGAGCATCGAGCCTCCCAGGAAGAACTGAGCGACAGCGACGAACAGGCGCTCGTTGAGATAGGCTTGGGATAGCTGACCACCAAGCGGGCCGCCGTCCAAAAAGCTATTCAAAATTGCGGATATGGTAACCTACTCGCCGCCACTGGGCTGCCCGTCGTCCTCTTGGTGGCCGCGGGATGATCCTGCGCTTGTGACACCTCCAGATCGATTTGTTCGGCTAACGAAACACCCTGCCGCTCAAGACGCTCCCTGGAAATGCCGGCAATTCGGTCAGATCGTCCACCAAGATGCCTGACGATGCACGCCCATCCGAGGAATCAATAGTCTCCTCACCCGCTGAAGGGCAGCGTATTCCTGTCCAGGCTCAGTCGCCAACTCCTCTTCGCGCCCGACGGCCAGACTAGCGAAGTCCTTCGCGAACGCCCGCCCGAACGTCACCGATCCAATCTCGGCCTCGTACCGCAGGCTCAACTCCATTTCCATCCCGGCGCACCCGATGCGACAAAACTCGATCGCATCGACGATCGTCGGGACGATGCGCCCGAAAATGACGGCTTCGGCAGCTTCGTCGATCTTGAGTTTCCGGACGAATTCCTCCACCCGCCAGTCGCCCGGCAGGAAGAGGAGCAGGTTCGCGAGGCAGAGGTTCAATATCCTCGTCAAAGCCCTTGGATGTCCGGTTTCCCTTCCGGCTTCGTGTCGTTGCCCCTCCGTCAGCGCCACCACGAGAGCACAAGCGAGGAACGCCATTTTGGGTACCGCTTCCGCACCGGCTTTCTCCTCCCATGCGATCCGATCCAATCCCGGACTGGCACGAAGAATGGTCTCGGCATGTTCGAGCAACAACTCGTAGGCTGTACTATCGGCCTCCAGCTCGAACACCTTGTTCGCGTCCACCCCAGTCACCTCGCCACCGGCTAGACCGGAATCACCGAGACGGTCGGACGTTCCTATCTCGTTCAAGGTGAAACCAGATTGACCGTTTCCCACGGCCGCGTGGATGTGCCCGCACGCGATATGGGAGAATTCGTGAAGTAGAACGAAGAAGACGCACAGATTGAGCATGCCGTTGAGAACGGCGTCGATCTCCTCTTGCGATCCGAAAAGGTCTTCCGTCAACCGCCGGGCAATGGTCAGGTCGTGTTCGTCGGATGAATTGAGCGCCCGAAAAATCCCATCGACGCAGCCTTCGTTCAAACCGATGGTAAACGACGCTCCTGCTCTGTATTCGATCGATGCGTTGAAGGTCGGGTCGACCGACCGCACCGATTCAATGCTCGCATCGGAACTCGGAAGCCCGCCGACGATCTCGACCGCAAAGAAGGCCAAAAGCGCGTCGGCTATTTCGCCCGCCTGTCCGTACTCGAGGCCCGGATTCATAGTCGCCCCGCCGCGATCGCAGCGCGCGGGAGCGACGGCGCCATCACTGCCCTGCCTCAAACTTAAAGCGCAACACCTCGTTAGCGATCTCCGTCATCGCCATCTGTGGGTCGAGACCTGGCCGGCACGACTCGCCGGTGGTGCCCGAGCCCGAAATGCGGCGGGCAGTGAACAGCGGGAATGGCGCGTGGAGAGGCGATTGCTTGCTTTCGCCGGCTGCTACCAAGACAGGGTTTAGACCCGGCAGGTAGGACGCCCGGCGCTCGCCGCCTGCCTCGTCCGTCTCGGGCCTTAGAGGATCGAAGCCGATTTCGGCCAATTCAGAAAGCCGTCGATCGAGCTTCTCGGTCGCGGCTTGCGACGGCCCCAAACCGCTGATCACAATCAGCGACGATTTCGATTCAGCGACGACCCAGAGAGCGATACCCAGGGCGCGTGCTACGTCGATCGCCTCGCCGGTGAAGCCAATGGGAGAGACGATGGCCGCCTTTTGCGCGCTCAGTGCCTGCTTGGTCTGCTCGAACTTCTGGATAACCGGCCTGTCGATCGGACGGGACCAATTCTTGCACTCGACGATCAAAAGGAAGTCGATGACGCCATCGATCTTCACGTTCAGGGCGATGTCGACCTCATACTCCCCAGGTTGACGAACCCCAGGAAAGCGCCTGTTTCGGCTAACGGTGCCGGACTTGAAGCAATCGAGCTGTCCGATCACAAATGACACATAGTCCTCGAATTCCCTCGGCGTCACGGCTTCATCCTTCGAGACAACACATTCGCCATCGTGCCATCCGGCAACAAGCTGAATGCGGCGCCCGACTGTTCGGGCCGCGTCATATTGCCCTCGAAGCTGGCCACAGTCGACTACTTCGTGGCCGGCTGACACGCTAGAATGCGGCCGGCAAAACGTCTTGGAGGGGGCATGGTACATACCGTCGCAGACATCCTCGTCTACCAGGGGGGTCGTCTCGATCCCAAGGCTCTCGACGGAGCCGCCATGATCCATCTTCAGAAATCGACGCAGGTATTTGAGGGAGATCTCAAACCGATCCTCGTCTCGGATCCTGCTTCTCCACTGATCAAGAGCACGCCCCCGTCCCGGGTGTCTCAATTCGAGTTCGTCGATCGTTGGGACGTCAATGCATGGGCCATTCTGGCCGAAGATCGTCCCCTCATTCTATTCCATGCGGGAATTCCGTTCGCACTCTTCGAGTTGTTCAACTCCCTCCTGAGCCGGAACGAGATCCTTGGGGACCTGTTTGGAACGAACGAGCGCGACGCCGGCGTTTTCTCGCCTCCAACGACCGACTATTCATTCGTAAGGAAAGGTTCGTGGCCACAGGGAATTTCCTTATCCGCCGAACAGCTCGAGTCTCTCCGTCGAGAAGGCTCCGAAATTCATCCCAACGTAAAGAACATAGTGGATTGGTCGCACTACGTTCAGTCAAAGCCCCAGTCCGCCGGAAGGCGACAATTCGCGCGACAGGCGTATGCTACAGCTCTCCATTTCCTCTTCAGTCACGAACTGGGCCATATCGACTGTCAACCGGCGTTCAAAATTGACCCCGGATCGGCGTCCAATTTTGACCCCCTGGTGCCACGAGTCCTGGCGGTAGCGCTCGCGGCGTCGGAGCTGGTCGGGGTTGCGGAGACGCCGCGAGCGCGGGTTGGGATGTGATCGTCGTCGCGGCTCTTGAAGCGCCAGCTGTCATTGCCGGTTTCGATGATGTCGCAGTGGTGGGTCAGGCGGTCCAGCAACGCAGTCGTCATCTTGGCATCGGTGAAGACGGTCGGCCATTCGCCGAATGACAGGTTCGTGGTGACGATCACCGATGTGCGCTCGTAGAGGCGGCTGATCAGGTGGAACAGCAGCTGGCCGCCGGACTGGGCGAATGGCAGATAGCCGAGCTCGTCGAGAACGACGAAGTCCATGCGGGTGAGATGGTCAGCGAGCCGGCCCTGCCGGCCGCTGCGGGCCTCGGATTCCAGCCGGTTGACGAGATCGACGACGTTGAAGAAGCGGCCGCGGGCACCGGCACGGATGCAGCTGCGGGCAATGGCGATGGCCAGATGCGTCTTTCCGGTCCCGGTGCCGCCGATCAGGACGGCGTTACGCTGCTGAGCAAGGAAGCTGCCACCGGCGAGATCGCGCACCAGAGCCGCGTTGATCGGCGTGCCCTCGAACTGGAAGTCGCCGAGATCCTTTGCCAGCGGCAGCTTGGCGATGGTGAGCTGGTATTTGATCGAGCGGGCCTGCTTCTCGCTGATCTCGGCGGTCAGCAGATCGCCGATGATGCGCTGGGGTTCATGCTGGCGCTTGACGGCGTTGGCCATGATCTCGTCGAAGGCGGCCTTCATGCCATGGAGCTCGAGCTCAGCCATGAGATCGAAGAGTTCGGATCGTTCCATCAGACGGTTCTCCTGAGGTTGTCGTAACGGGCGCAGTCGGCGACCGGGGCGTGGCGAAGGGTCAGTGCGGCGGGCGTGAAGATGGTGGGAGGCGGTTCCGGGTTGCGGCGGCGCGCCAGGATGTTGAGGATGACGTCGGCGGAGTGGACGCCTTCGGCGATCGCCTCGGTGCAGGCGGCCTCGACCGCCGGCAGGCCATCGGTCAGTACGGCGGTGAGGATATCGACCATCTGCCGGCCGCCATCGTCGACACTGGCAAGCCTGCGTCGCACGCGCTCCATCGCAGCCGGCAGCACCCAGTCCTTGAAGGGCGCGCCATTGCGCAGAGCTCCAGGCTTGCGGGCGAGCACCGGGACATAGTGCCAGGGGTCGTAGACCGTTTCGCCTCGGCCGAACGCGCGCTTGTGCTCAGCGACGATCCTGCCGTCCTGGCGGATGACGATGCGGTCCGCATAGGCATGGACCTCGACCGGGCGGCCGACAGCGCTCGCCGCCACCGAGTACTTGTTGTTGTCGAAGCGGACCAAGCACGTCTTCGAGACCGAGGCCGGCACCGCATGGAAGCCGTCGAACTGGCCGACATAGGGGACGAGCTTGGGGCGTTCGGCCTCGAACACCTCCCAAATCGTCTGCTCCGCCAACTCGGGATGGCGATGCGCCTTGGCGTAGGCGATGCACTTGTCGAGTAGCCAGGCGTTCAGCTCCTCGTAACTCCTGAACCGCAGCCGGGGCGTGAAGAAGCGCTCGCGGACCAGGCCGACCTGGTTCTCGACCTGGCCTTTCTCCCAGCCCGAAGCAGGCGTACAGGCGACCGGTTCGACCAGATGATGGCTGCACATCTGACCACCCGCTTCAACCCGAAGCGGGCAGCCTGCTACGGCCAACAATCGGGGGGTCAATTTTGGACGCCGATCCCCCAGCTTAGGGGGTCAAATTTGCACGCCGGATAACATGCGCGACAGCTTTCCGCTTGGCCGCGGGCGTCACCACTTCTTTCCCAGGAGATCTTTCAGAGCGGCATTGTCCAGCATCGCGTCAGCCAGCAGCCGCTTCAGCCGTGTGTTCTCGTCCTCCAGCGTCTTCAGCCGCTTGGCCTCCGAGACGTCCATTCCACCGAATTTGGCCTTCCACTTGTAAATGCTGGCGTCGCTCACGCCATGCTTGCGGCACAGATCGGCGACAGGAACGCCAGCCTCGTGCTCCTTCAAAATCCCGATGATCTGCTCTTCCGTAAAGCGACTGCGCTTCATGCTCTGGTCCTCTCTAGGGGCCAGAACGAACTTCAAACTGGATTAAGCCCGAGGGGCAAGGTCAAGATCGCTACGCCCTTGCCAACTTAGCCATCACACTTCTCCGAGGTGACCGCCCAAGCCAAGCAATTCCCATATTTGAACGCGCCTTAGTGGTCTCGCCAGATGATCCGTCGCTCTGGTTCGAATGTTCACGCGCCTACTACGCCGAGCGGCGCCTCGAAGAGACACGGACGTGCATAGAAAGGGCGATCGAACTGACGCCCGAGGCCGAGAATTATCGTCGGGCACTGGATCGGCTCAACCAGGTCATAGGAAGTCGACCGCCCCCTTAATCCGAGATGGATTTCTGCACGCTGAACTGCTGGTCTTCGCTCCAGCGAGCCGGAGCGGCTCCCGCTCCGTCTCAGCAATCGCCCATGCGGTGGGCCCTGCGGGACGCCGAAGATCGCGGGCGTCGCACGGGATCCCAAACTGCGTGCCGTCGGAGCAAGCAGTCGCCCGGGCCCATTCGATGTCGATCCCAACTCCGAACCTGCGGTTGACCGGAGTTTGCCCCTCAGCCCCGTTTGCGCTGACACGAACCGGAAGTCAACGATACCTACGCGGCCACGCCCCTGACTTTGCCACCTCGCCGGCCCTTATTGATATGCTCGCTGGGATTCTGCAACGCCGGGCCAGCGGCTTCAGCTCTCATCGGTCAGGTGAATATTTTCGTCGGATACACCTCGAAAAGCGATGGATCGCCGTAGGTGCTGCTGACGTATTGCACGACGCTTTCTATGAGGTCGGGCTGCCCCTCTCTCAACGGACGAGGGTAAAGACGCGACAGAACCGCGATAGGAATTCGGATCTTGCCAGAATGCTCGAAACCGCGGATCCGTTCGCCGAAAGCTTCCACTCTCATGTCCGCGACTTCTGACCGTCCGCCTTCGTTATGGCTGACATAGACGATCCCCAATTCGCCGGGCGGCACTTGAAGGCTCGCCTTTCCAAAGAGATTGGTCGGAGCCCACGTTCGCTTCCTGAGAGCGTTGGCCGCGACGTTTTTCCAGATCAAAGCAACGGGCCTTCGCACCCGGTCAACGATCGGCTCACCAGAGGGGAAAGACCAGGCCAACCAACAAACTAGGCGCCATTGATAGCCAATAAGGGAGGGCCGAAAGCTAAGACCTAAGGAAAGTGCGATCACACGTGGCGACGTTAATTGATGCCTTCAAAGAAGCTGCTCCAGGTGCACAATCGTCGAGCTTTCTGACATTGGCTGCGGGGAGGCCGAGGAATTTTATAGGTCGGGAAAGGCGAACATTTTGAAGGGCGAGCCGACAGCGTACGTCAAGAAGGAGTAGGTCGTCATGCCGTCGCCGCAGACTGCCACGCGGCTCGATGCTGCATTCCCCTTTCTTGAAGGCAACCCTGTTCCTTGCCGCGGCCAGGTGAGTGAGTCCAATACGGCGCCTATGAGGGTTTTCGCATATCGGCGTCCGCGAGCGGTTGCAGAGCGCGCTATTCCCTCGCAATCTTCGACCGAGCGTCGGGCTTCAGTAACTCGAGATAATCCACATCGAGGGCGACCGACAGTTCGTAGATCGTCACGACTGTCGGGTTGCGCTGTCCCTTTTCCAGGCCACTAATGTACTGCTGGCTGAAGCCAGAAATCTCCGCCAGCTTCTCCTGAGTCATGTCTTTGCTTTTTCGGATCCGCAGAACGTTGCGGCCAACCAAACGACGCATGTCCATGGGCAGAAGTCAGCCCATTGCACGCTTGGTTTTTATCAACTATAGTATGTATCCACTAAAGTATGTAACACCCGATCGGCCTAAAAGGAGGTTCCGTGTCGCAAGGTCGTTTCGCCGAACCAAATTCTCAGGGTCGTGCCGTGGCAGTGACCGCGATAGAACATGGCAACGTGGTCATTACAGTCGCAAGCTTAGCGTGCGAGCGCATCGTGTCCGCCGCCCCGGTCTGCGGCTTCATCACCACGATTTTGGGAGGTCCACTTCGCGGCGAGACGCGGGAGAGCAGAACGTGGAGCGGAATGATTCGCAGTCACTCGGACGCTGTATCTCGCGTCTCCGAGCTCCTCGTGTCCGAGCAGGATGACGCCTCGCAAGCAGACGATGAGCACCCGCGATAGAGCCCGTGAACCGACCCTTTTGCGTCCAAAAGCACGATGACACTTCCGAAGGACGCAAAAGCCTTCACTGTTACCTGATCCAAAGCCTAGACACGTCCTCCGGCGTTTTTCCGGCAGGTGCACAGGGCTTCGGAAAGGGTATCCGATCGATGCCAAGGCAGACGGCTCTCCCGTCATCACTCAAGCCGCGGCTCATTACTCGCGAGGCGGCAGCCGCATACATCTGCGTTTCCGCTAACGTCTTTGATCAAATGGTGCGAGTCGGCACTATGCCAAGGCCCAAAATCCTAGGTGAGCGCCGGAAAGCATGGGACGTCCGAGAGCTGGATACTGCCATTGATCTGCTGCCTTCGGATGGCAATGATCCTGGCGTTGACGAGACGTGGAGTGATGTCGATGCCTCGAAGGTTGCCGCCATACGTTGAGCGGAATCACGTCAAGGGGCATACGTACCTGTCATTTCGGCGCGGCAAGGGTGCGCGCATTCGCCTGCCAAATGACCCGACCAGCTCTGAATTCATGTCGGCCTACCAAAGCGCCCTTCTCGGTCAGGTAGCATCATCGAGACCCGAACTTCGCTCCCCCGTTCAGGGCACAATTTCCGCTTTGATCGCCTCTTACATGCGAAGCTCGGAATATATTGGCCTCCGGAAGACCAGCAAGGAGGGGTATGGCAGACGCCTCGAGGCACTCAGAATCGAGCACGGGCACCGGACCGTCGCTGGACTTTCTCGCGAGCGCATCATCACCGGCATTCTTCAGCCGTTCGCCGACCGGCCCGGCGCGGCTCTCGATACACTCAAGAAGCTTCGCATTCTGATCCGCCACGCAATCAATATCGGATGGATCAAGCACGATCCGTCGCTTGGAATAAAGCGACCCAAGCTTCAGCGCATCAGGTCTTGGACCGAGGATGAGATCGAGCTTTTCCGCAAGAAGTGGCCTCTCGAAAGCAAACAGCGGCTGGCATTCGAACTGTTCCTGAACACGGGCCAGCGACGATCGGACGTGGTCCGCATGGCGTGGTCACACATCACGCCCGAAAACAGAATCGCCGTCGCGCAGCAGAAGACAGGACGTCGATTGTTAATTCCGCTCCACCGCGACCTGCTTTCGGCCTTGGCTGTCGCAAAGCGTGACCACGTGTCGATCATTACGACCGCCTACGGCCAGTCCTTCAGCGTCGACGGCTTTAGCCAATGGATGCGCGACGCAATCACTGACGCAGGCCTGCCGCTCGGCTGTCAGCCGCACGGCCTGCGGAAGGCGACCGGCCGCCGCTTGGCTGAGGCTGGGGCGACGGCAAAGATGATCATGTCCGTCCTTGGCCACACCACTCTTGCAGAGGCTGAGCGATACACCGAGGAGGCTGATCAGGCGAGCCTCGCGGTCGATGCTCTGGCGCGCCTTGAAGGACACAAGGCGAACGACTTTCCCCAAACGCAATCTGCCGGTTTGGGAAAACCGACCAAAAAGCCAAGAAAATCAAAAGAGGAAAGGCAGAACTGGCGCTCCCTAGGGGAATCGAACCCCTGTTTCAGCCTTGAGAGGGCCGCGTCCTAACCGCTAGACGAAGGGAGCGTGAGGTGAACCGCATAGCCTCGAAATCGCCGCGCCGCAAGACGGGGGATGGGAGTTTTTTGGGGGTGGTGAAGGAGAGAGTCCCCGTGCGAACCCCCGCCCCCGACCCCTCCCCGCAAGGGGGAGGAGGGCGGACTGCCCGGGTGGTGAGGGGAGTGGCCATTCGGACATTGATGGGAGGGAAGCAGACTGCCACGACGGCGGTGGGCCCCCTCTCCCGCTTGCGGGGAGGGCTGGGGTGGGGGCAGCCGCGGCGGCGGTGCCAGAGGAGAGAGTTCCCCCACCCGCATCGCATCTTTCGATGCGATGCGAGCTCTCAGAGCGAGCTTCGCTCGTCTCGCCCCGCAAGCGGGGGAGGCGCTGACTGCCCGAGGTGGGGGAGATGGGCCAAAGCCAGAAGAGAGATGCCCAAGGCGGGAGAGAAGGGCCGAAATGGCCGGGCCAAACCGCCCTGCCTTTACGGCTCCACGGCGAAGCGGAGGCGGCCGGTGGGTTTGAGGGTCTTGGCGTCGAAGGTGCGGATTTCGGTGGTGCCGCCAACGTCCAGTGTCACGGCCAGGCGGTCGCCGGCGGTGCCGGTGGCGACGATGCGGGCGCCCTTCGGCAGCATGGCGGTGAGGTCGGGGCCGGACGCGGAGCTTCCCTCGCCGCGGAAAAGGCGATAGCCGATGGCGACCAGAAGCACTGCGATCGCGACCGAGGTGGTCACGCCCGCGATCATCATCATGCGCCGCAGCCGCGCCATCAGCTGGGCCTGCTCGGGCGAGGACGGCTCGGGCGCAACGGTAGAGTTCATGGACATCTCGACTTCACAATCCCACGGTCTGATGACGGTCATCGTCGCCGGCGACGAAGGCTCGCCGCGGCTCGATCGCGTGCTGGCGGCGAAGCTGCCGGAGCTGTCGCGGTCCCGGCTGAAGGCGCTGATCCTGGCCGGACAGGTGTCGCTCCGCGCGGCGGCGGTGCGGGACCCCGCTTATCACGTCACGGCCGGCGACACGATCACAATCGACGTCCCCGAAGCCGCGCCGGCTGAGCCCGCGGCGGAGGCTATTCCGCTTCAGATCGTCTATGAGGACGACGACATCATCGTCATCGACAAGCCCGCCGGCCTCGTCGTGCATCCGGCCGCCGGCCACGAGACCGGCACCTTGGTGAACGCGCTGATCGCGCATTGCGGGGCCAGTCTTTCCGGGATCGGCGGGGTGAAGCGGCCGGGCATCGTGCACCGGCTGGACAAGGATACCACCGGGCTGATGGTGGTGGCCAAGAACGACCGGGCGCATGCCTCGCTGAGCGCTCAGTTCGCCGATCACGGCCGCACCGGCGCGATGGAGCGCGGCTATCTCGCTTTCGCCTGGGGGCTGCCGCACCGGCCGCATGGCACGATCAACGCCGCGATCGACCGCCACCCGCATGCGCGCGACAAGATGGCGGTGCGCGCCAAAGGCCGCGAGGCCATCACCCATTACGAGGTGCAGGAGAGTTTTGCCGGCCGCGACGGCAAGCCGATCGCGTCGCGGATCGCCTGCCATCTCGAAACCGGACGCACCCATCAGATCCGCGTCCACCTCGCCCATCTCGGCCATCCGCTGCTCGGCGATTCCGTCTATGGCCCGCATTTCAAGACCAAGGCGAACCAGCTCGCGCCGGCCGCGCGGGCGGCACTGGAACAGCTCGGGCGGCAGGCGCTGCATGCCTATCTGTTGGTAATCGAGCACCCGCGGACCGGAGACATTCTGCGCTGGGAATCGGAGCTGCCGGAGGATCTTTCTCTCTTGGGAGATGCTTTGCGAGCGGCGCTATGACGCAGGCCGTTCAGGAAAACGCAATCATGTCAAATTCTTAATGCGCTCACACGGGGTCGTGACCCCCGGAATCCTTCCACCGGGAAGCGAAAATGGTGTATGTTGCGCCTGCGTCGAATGGTCGACGCGTGGAACGTCGCAAACCGGCCGGCTTTAACCAAGCGACCGCTTTGCCTGGCCCGCCGCTATCGGGGGCCTGAACCAACTGGAGGGCGCTCGATGGCCCGTACAGCTACACTCCCGGTTCTCAACGGAGAATCCGGACTTGCTCGCTACCTCTCCGAGATCCGCAAGTTCCCGATGCTGGAACCGCAGGAGGAGTACATGCTCGCCAAGCGTTGGCGCGAGCATGACGACAGCGACGCAGCACATAAACTCGTAACCAGCCATCTCAGGCTCGTGGCCAAGATCGCCATGGGCTATCGCGGCTACGGCCTGCCGATATCCGAAGTCGTGTCGGAAGGCAATGTCGGCCTGATGCAGGCTGTGAAGAGGTTCGAGCCCGAGAAGGGCTTTCGCCTCGCCACCTACGCCATGTGGTGGATCAAGGCGTCGATACAAGAGTACATTCTGAGATCGTGGTCGCTCGTGAAGATGGGCACGACCGCGAACCAGAAGAAGCTGTTCTTCAACCTGCGCAAGGCCAAGAGCAAGATCTCGGCGCTGGATGAAGGCGATCTGCATCCGGATCAGGTCAAGCTGATCGCGAAGCGCCTCGGCGTGACCGATCAGGACGTGGTCGACATGAACCGCCGCCTCGGCGGCGACGCCTCGCTCAACGCGCCGATTCGCGACGACGGCGAAGCGGGCGAATGGCAGGACTGGCTGGTCGACAATTCGCCCAACCAGGAAGCCATCATGGCCGAGCACGAGGAGTACGACCACCGCCGGCAGGCGCTGAACGGTGCGATCGGCGTGCTCAACGCCCGCGAACGCCGGATCTTCGAGGCGCGGCGGCTGGCCGACGAGCCGATGACGCTCGAGGACCTCGCCGCCGAGTTCGGCGTGTCGCGCGAGCGCGTGCGCCAGATCGAGGTGCGCGCGTTCGAGAAGGTGCAGTCCGCCGTCAAGGGCGCCATCGCCCGGCAGGAAGCGGCGACGCTGGAAGCCGCGCACTGATCCCGCGGCTTGCGGACGGAAGGCGGTTTTTGGAGCCGGCGGAGACGCCGGCTTCTTGTTGAGGGGAGTGTGTTATTCAGGCGCAGCGCGGGCGAGCTCGGCCAGCGCACAGCCCTCGCAATAGCGGGCGTCCTTGTAGTCGATCCAGTCGTGCGCATAGATCCGCTCCCGCGGGATGTTGTAGCGCAGCCGGAGCAGTTTTGAGAGCACGCGCCACGCCGCGACCTGGGCTTCGGTGGCAGGCGTGGTGACGTCGGGATAGTTGCCGGCGAACTCCACGCCGATGGAATTGTCACGCACGACCTTGCGGTAGGTGGGACCGTTGTCGATATAGCGGTGGTCGTTGCGATTGGCGCCGTCGCCATGCAGGGTCACCATGGTTTCCGGCACCGCCCAGTACACCGTTCCGTCGGTTTCCACCCACAGCGTGACGCCGCGCCGTTTTGGATTTTTGGCCTGCGCCAGCGCCCCCGATCGCGCCGACCCGGCCGGACCCTCGGTCTGGTGGACGATGATGTTGGTCCAGCGATGGGCTTTGGCGACGTCGCCCCATGGCGCGAGCCAGACCATCTTGAGGCCCGGGATGTCCGGGGTGCCGGACGCGCGGGCGAGTGCGGCGAGGTCCTCGGCCGAAACGGGCAGAGGGACCATGACGAGAAGCAGCGCCAGCGCTGCGCGGAAGGCGAACGGGATCGGCCTCATGGCCGGGGACGATAGCACCCCTCACTCGGCGGCGGCATCCTGGCGGGACGGCGGAGAGACCAGCGCCTCGATCTGATCGGGCGCGAGCGCGGGTGCGGCGCTCTCGCCGGTAAAGACGGCATAGCCGTTCTTGCCATCCTTCTTGGCCGTATAGAGCGCCTGGTCCGCCCGCGCCATCAGACGGTCCGGGAAGGCGCCGACGTCGTAGCTCCATTCGGCGACGCCGATCGAGACCTCGATCGCGACATCGTTGCCGGCGCACGCTTCGGCATCGTTGCGGCAGACCTGGAGAATGCGCCGTGCGATCATCGCGCCCTCGCGCAACGAGGACGACGGCAGCACGACGCAGAATTCGTCGCCGCCGGTGCGCGCCAGCAGGTCGCCGGGGCGCAGGCGGGTCTGGGCCATCAGGGTGAAGTGCTGCAGGCAGGCATCGCCCGCCGCATGGCCATGGGTATCGTTGATCAGCTTGAAGCCGTCGAGATCGATCACCAGCAGCGCGAACGCCCCACCCGAGCGCTCCGCACGCGCGCATTCCTCGGTCAGCCGCTGCATCAGATGGCGGCGGTTGGCGACGCCGGTGAGATCGTCGAGCAGCGCCAGATCGGCGACCTCGTTGCGCAGCCGGTCGACCGCCATCAGCAGGAAGCCGAAATTCAGCGACATCGACAGAAAGATCAGAACCAGCACGGCGGCCGCCTGGCCCGAACTCGAATGACTGAAACTGAAATCCATGCCGATGAAGGCGCCCGCGCTACGTGCGGCGAAAATGACGATGATCAGGATCGACAGCACTCCCGCGAGCCGGGCGCCCGGATTGATCGGTCCATGCCGGCGATCCAGCACCAGCCGCGCGATCACCGCCATCGGTAGCGCCTGCCCCAGCGAGTAGCACAGGATCCGCAGCGGACCGTTGTCGTAGACGTAGAGAAAGAACGCGATCGAGGCGCAGGTCAGGCCGACGGTCAGGCCGCTCAGACGCCAGGAGGCTCTCCGCCCGTAGAAGCGCTCCACGCCCATGGCGGCAAGGCAGATCGCAAAGGTCATCAGCGACGCGGCGGCGAGCAGCGGCACCAGCGAGCCGAAATAGATCCGCGCCAGTGCAAACAGCGCTGCGGGCGCGCACATGAAGGCGGACGCCGTCCAGAAGCGCGCGGAGTCCAGCTTGGGATAGCTGCGCACCACGTAGGCCCAGATCAGGCCCAGCGCGAGGAAGTTGACCACGAAGGCGGTCCACAGCGTCGGGACGTTCAGCATCCGGGCCTCGGGACGCCGCGCGTCTCGTCCTCGATATTCAGCAGCGCAGCGCTCATGACCTTCCCTGTCGTTCGCGGTAACATGGCGTCGCGCACTTAACGCTTCCTCAATTGCCGAACCGAGATTGCGCCTTGGTTTTGAATCAATGAAGACGTGATTTGCCGGCCGTTAACCCTGATCCCGCACGCCGCGTACGGCCGATCGACTGCATCGAGCTGTGGATAAGCTCATGCGTGCTGGTGACAGCGTGAGGCAGAACTTCGCGAATCTGCTGGGATCACCTCCCGAGGCTGATGCATGGCTGGCCTGCGCCAGCGAGGCCTCGAAGTCGCGTTGCAATCCATCAACTCCTGACGAGGATGCCATGGCGAAGAAGGCGAAGAAGGCCGCGAAGGCGACCAAGAAAGCGGCGAAGAAGACCAAGAAGGCTGCCAAGAAGAAGTAGTTGCACTCCCCGGGTGGGAGCGCGGCTTCCACCCGGTCTCTGCTCTCCCTCCAGGCGCTCCCTTCGAGTTCGCATTCTCAGAAATGGGATGCCGCGCCGGTCCGTCAAGGCGATCCGAAGCGCCCGCCTCGTTTCACTCGCTGACATCCTTGCGAAGCTGCGGCGCGCGCTCGAGCGTGACTTCGGCTTCACGCAGGACGTCGAGCGGTGCCCACGGCTTGGCCCAGAACTTTGCGTCTCCCGGCAAGGGCTGCGGCAGCGGCCGGCCCGAGGTGACGACGATGTTGATGTGCGGATGGCCCGCCCGCGCGATGTGCGCGAGTTCGACGCCGCTCATGCGGCCCGCGAGATTGACGTCGGTCATCAGCAGCACAACGCTGTGGCCAGGCTTGCTCAGCACCAGTTCCGCCGCCTCGGCGCTCTCGCACGTGATCACGTCGTAGTCGCTTTCCTCCAGCAGCAGCGCGATCATCTCGCGCTGGGTCGGATCGTCCTCCACGATCAGCGCGGTTGCGCGAAAGGGCTGAGACTGTCCCATGCAAACATCTCCCAAAAGCCGATCGTCACGTAAGTTGCGTAGGTTAAAAGCGAAGTGAGCGGATGGTTCGGTTCCGATGCGAAAAAGTGACGCAAGATCACCGGGACGTTTTGGAACACCGACTGGAACGGACGATCGCGAGATGACGCGGCGGCTGGAGGCGGCGGCAGAGGAGACTGCGGTCAGGCGAAGACGGTCTCGCGGCGCGTGATGCGTCCGAGTCTTGTCCATTCGCCGCCCTCGTCGGAAGTGGAGGGCGCAGGGAGAGCCAGGCCTCGGCTGAGGCCTGCGGCCCGCGTGCGAAAGATAATGCACGCGGCGGTCACCACAGGTTCAGCCGGACAGACCCGGCCCTCCCTGCGCGATGGTTTGACGCCTTATACGAGGTCTCCCTGGTGCGCCGGGCTTGTTGGCCACCATGCGCGACAACACGCTTGCGCGCGTTGCGCGGTGACACCAGCGTCGGGGTGTCGGGACGCCACGATTTCGGCGTGCGCATCGCTCCGTTCGTCGGCGCGGATAAAGCCACGCTGCAGAGCTCTACGCCCATCGCATCCCCTGCCCGCGCCTCGTGACGATCGCGAAACGCCCCTCCGGCGGGCCGGGACGGGCGGAAATGTGCGCGTGATTTGCCCGACGGTGCAAGGTCTCGTCGTGCGACAAACTAACACGACGGGCAGTTTGCGCATGGCGCATATGTGCCGGGCTCTTTCTCAACACGTCACTGGCAGTCGTTGCCGAGCCGATGCGGCGCGGCGTACTGGATGCCCGCCGGCGCGGGCATGATAGCGAAGGTGAGGAAACAGCTCGGCCTACCGCCCCATCAGCTGATCGGCGTAGTAGCCGATGGTCTTGCGGTAGATCACGGCCCGGTTCCACTCGCGCATCGCTTCGAAATTCGCGCTGCCCTCGTCATAGGGCGCGCCCATCTTGAAGCCGCTGGTCTTCAGCAGGTTGGCGGTGGAGGCGAGCACGTCGGCGGTGGAGTGGCGCAGGTCGACGCGGCCGTCGCCGTCGAAGTCGACGCCGTATTTGATGTAGGACGACGGCAGGAACTGGGTCTGGCCGATCTCGCCGGCGAAGGCGCCGACGAGGTCGCGCTGCGTGAGGTCGCCCCGCTGCAGGATCTTCAACGCCGCCAGCAGTTCGCCCTGGAACAGCTCGGTGCGGCGGCAGTCATGCGCCAGGGTGGCCAGGGTGCGGATCACCGGCAGCTTGCCCATGTCGCCCTTGCCGAAATCGGTCTCCAGGCCCCAGATCGCGACCAGGATCTGACGCGGCACGCCATATTGGCTCTCGATGCGCGACAGCAGCGCCGCGTGCCGCTGCAGCATGGCACGGCCGCCATTGATGCGGCCGGGGCCGACGCGGGTCGAGACGTACTGCTCAAAGCTCTTGTTGAAGGTGTAGCGCTGGCGGCGGTCGAAGGCGAGCACGGCCGGATCGAGCGTCACGCCCGCCAGCGCCTGACTGACGACGGCGCCGGAGACGCCGGCGCTCTGCGCCTCCGCGGAGATGCTCGTGACGAACGTATTGAAATCGCCACCGCAGCGCGCGGCCAGAGCGGGCGAGGCAAACGACAGGATTGCAATGGCGACGAGGGATCGAAGAGCCGGCATGAGAAGAGAAGTCCCTGCATGAGAGCGTGGTGGGAACGGGCAGGCCGGGCGCCCGCCGGTCGGCGATGGCCATGATCGCGCAGCCATGATGAACATGGGATGGCCGATCGTCGCGCATGCCCGCGCCCGGCGCGACGCCGGGGCGCCATCACAATGCCCGATTTCGCCACCGCAAGCCAGCCGGCAGCAACGGACCGCTCGCAATCGACCCGCCCCGGCCGTCACACATTTGAACGGCCGGCGGGCTCAGGCTCACCAATGGCAGAGCTGCCGGCGTCCACGGCCGGTTTTTCCGCAAGCCCCGCGAGGTCACGATGACAACGACTGTCCGGCTCGGCGCCCTGGCGCAGCTGACCCTGGTGACGGCCCTGCTGCTGCTATCGCCTGCGACCGCCCAGCCCGGTGACGTCGCGGGCGCCAAGGATTATCCCGGCATCGGCCGCTTCACCGGCAGCGTCATCACCGGCTATGTCGCCAAGGATTTCGACGCCGCGCGGCTGCAGGCGGCGCCGTTCAAGGACGGCAAGGCGGCCGACGAACGGCGCCTGGAGGGCCGCATCGTCCGCATCGCCTATCGCACCGCGCCCGGTCCCTCGATCCTGGAAGTGTCGCGCAATTTCGAGAACCAGCTCGCCAAGCAAGGCTTCGAGACGCTCACGGCCTGCGACACCGACGCCTGCGGCGGCATCCCTTTCACCGAGGCGATCGACATCCTGCCGGTGCCGCAGATGTGGGTCGACGGCTTCGAGTATCGCTATTTTGCCGGCCGCAAGGCGGCAGGCGGCCGCGAGATCTATGCCAGCGTGCTGGTGAGCCAGAACAATCAGCAGATCACCGCCCAGCTCACCATCGCCGAGCTCGGCGCGATGGAGAACAGGATGGTCAACGCCGCCGAGATGGCGAAGGGCCTCGGCGACAAGGGCCACATCGCGCTCTACGGCATCTATTTCGATACCGACAAGGCGACGCTGAAGCCGGAGAGCCGGCCGACCCTGGAGCAGATCGCGCAATTGCTGACCGGCCAGCCGCAGCTCAACGTCTTCATCGTCGGCCACACCGACAACCAGGGCAGCTATGACTACAATCTCGATCTGTCGCGGCGGCGGGCCGAGGCGGTCGCCGCGGAGCTGGCACGGAGCTATCGCATCGCCCCTGGCCGGCTGCGCACCGCTGGTGTCGGCCTGCTCGCGCCGGTCGGCAGCAATGCGACCGATGCGGGCCGGGCGCTGAACCGCCGTGTCGAACTGGTGGCGCCGTGAGCGCGGCGCGCGGTCGCTTGATCCTCGTCAATACCGTGCCATGGTCGATTTCTAAGCTGCGCGGCAAAAGGAGATGACGCCATGATCGGGATTACGCTGTCCGCCGACCAGATTCGCTCCGCGCCGCCGGAGGTCCGCCGCTGGATCGAGCACCAGGTGCTAGCCGGCCTCGGGCTCGGCCCGGAGGCGCCGCCGACGCCGGCCCTGCCCGCCCAGAGCGCGCATCTCGTCGCCTGCAGCATCGAAGATGCGGCGAAGGTCCTGGCGCAGATCCAGAGCGCGCTGCCGGCGGTGAACGTGTTCTTCGAATTCGGCCGGCCGGGCATCGCGATGGGCCAGCCGCCGATCATGATGTTCCGCCTGATCGACATCCTGCACCACACCCGGCTGCAGAACATCGGCCAGGTGATGGCGTCGCTGGAGATGATCAACAAGGCGCTGACGGAGGTGCGGCACGATCCCTCGGTGCGCTTCTGCGGCTTCGACAATGAAGGCCACTGCCTGATCGCACCGGAGACGCAACGCGCCATCGCCAGCGTCTGGCAGAGCGTGATCGCCCGGCAGCATGGCGTGGCCGAGGGCGAGGCTGCGTGAGGTTTGGAGAGCTGGGCACGACTGAGACGCAACGCGGGATGAGGTCGTTGGGGTGAAGCGCCCCCTCTCCTCTTGCGGCGCGTCTGCGCTTGGCTACCTGCGGAAGACACGCTCAGTCGTCCAACCACCTCGGACCTCGTGATGCACCTGTCCCAAAACGATGCGCCCTCGGCGCCACAGCCATGTCCGCCCCGGGCGGCTCCGGCCTTGAGCCCGCCGCCATCGATGCTACGATTCATCGTCGTTCACGATCCCCAGGAGATCGCCGATGCAACCCGGCCCGCGACCGCGCCGACTGCTCCAGGTGCCCCTGTTCCGCCTGCTCGCGATCAACCTCGCGCTCGGACTTGGCATGGCCGTGGTGCTGGTCGGCGGGCTGCTGGCGCTCGATCCCTGGGGCCTGCGGCACCTGGTCTTCTCCGACCACTCGCCGGGCGTCGCCATCGGCCTCCTGCTCGGCTCGTTCTTCGTCACCTTCGGCTCGACCGCGATGGGCACCGCGATCATGGCGCTCGGCGGCAGCGATGATGACGACGATGACAGCCGCGGCACGCGCGTGCATGCGCGGGTCAAGGTGCGGCGTTAGCGTCGAGCTCTCACCTCAGCGACGGTGTGCTCCCTCGCCCCGCTTGCGGGGAGAGGGTTGGGGTGAGGGGGACTCTCCACGAGCACCGACGTCGCGGAGAGCCCCCCTCACCCGGATTGCATCTTCGATGCAATCCGACCTCTCCCCGCAAGCGGGGCGAGGTAAAGCCGGGGCTCGGCGCGAGGGGCGCCCACTCCATCGTCCCTCACCAATGCCCCTTGCGCTTGTTCCAGGCGAACAGCACGTCGGCGAAGCGGTCGTAGCCGAACCGCGTCAGCGGGCGCACCAGGCGGTTGCCGAACAAAGTGGCGAGCCAGCTTTCGCCCGGCGTGAGCTTCCAGAGCAGCAGCGCCACATCGGCGCCGGTGAGCAATTGCCCGTCCTCGTCGGTCGCGTGCAGCCTGCGGCGGACATCGTCGACATCGGCACCGAACGCGCTCAGCGCCTGCGGCTCGGCGTTGATGTCCTTGAACGCGATCCGGCCCGACCTGACCAGCGCCAGGAGCTTGTTGCGCTGCCAGTCGATGCCGGCGTCGCAGACCGGGCAGCGCGTGTTGTACCAGACGGTGAGTTGGGGCATCGACATCTGGGCGGCGTGGTGGCGGGAGCGTTGCCCGGATGAACACACGTCCATCCGGCGAAATCGAGGAGTTTTCCGTCCGCCGGCCGGCCCGCGTTCGCCTGCGGGGTTCGCCCGATTCGGCGAAAACCATATGACGAGAAAGTCAAATTCGGGCAGCGGATAAGCGCTTTCTGGCATTGACCGGACCAGTCCCGCCGCCGTAAAGCGCCCCCATGGCGAAAAAACCCGGCTCCAATCCCAAAGGCGAATTCGCCTTCTTCAACGTGACCTATGAGGACGGCTCGCAGCGCTCCAACCGCCGCGTCCCGGC
This sequence comes from Bradyrhizobium oligotrophicum, assembly GCF_051168495.1. Lineage (GTDB taxonomy): Bacteria > Pseudomonadota > Alphaproteobacteria > Rhizobiales > Xanthobacteraceae > Bradyrhizobium > Bradyrhizobium oligotrophicum_A. The sequence continues at coordinate 191,827 of NZ_JBNPVB010000003.1, forward strand.
GGAACTGCTCGGCGGCCTCGACGGCGACGAGCCGGCCAAGGGCTTCATCATGGAGCAGGACCGCGACATCGCCGAAAAGTCCGGCCGTCCGCCGCTTCAGATCAAGTCGCTGGAACGCGTCGGCGCGAAGAAGAAGTAGCTCAGCCGCGCTGCCGTAGGGTGGGCAAAGGCGCGCCGAGCTGCTTCCGTAACGAAGACAATCTCCCGCGCCGTGCCCACCATCAGCCGCCTGCCGCGAAACGCGGTGGGCACGGCGCGCGACACCGTCCCCAGCCTGACCACCGTGCCAGCGCCTTTGCCCGCCCTACGGCAGCAACATCGGCGCGGACTAAGCGACCTTCAACGCCTGCGCCGCTTGCATCGCCCGTCGCTTCAGCCTGTCGGCGAGATGCTTCTCGCCCACACCAACCGCCGCGTTGGCTTCCTTCAGAACGCTCGCCTCGACCGACAGCTCCATGGGGACCTTCGCATTGGATGCCATCCAATGCGCGACGTCGGCCCAATCCCATAACGGACTGTCTGACGTGACCTTCGCCACTGGTGCCGGAAAATGTCGCCCGCGGCTCCCCTTGAAGTAGTTGGTGATGGCCGCACGGGTCAGCCCGGTGCGCGCGGCGATGTCGGCGAGGCTGACGAGCGGATCGGGCTCGATGCGGTCGATCACGGCACCGGCCGCCCGGACGTCGTCGATGGCCGACGCGACGGCCTCGTCGATCGAGGCGGCCTCGCGGGCGAAATCGACGATGACGTGACCTTTCTGATAGGCCACGAGCGCATCGTCGCAGCCAGCCGCGTAGAAGCGGTCGCCGAAATCGTCCGCATCGGGATCTACGCCCGAGGCAATGATGCTGAACTCAAACGTCTTCATCGCCCTCCTCCTTCTGCCGGTGGGGACAGCGATCGGCCGCCCTCCTGATCTGCCTCGCATGGTTGCCGGCGTTCTTCGGCGTCCCATTGACGACGACGTGGCAACGATCGGCGTGATCAGGATGAGGACAGTACATCCAGCCCCAATGACCCATCTTGCGAAACGTCCAGCCAAGATCGTCGCAATATCGAAGTACGTCCTCGACGTCCTTCTTCGGATGCCTTGGTCGATCAGCCACGGCCGAACCTGCATCAGGTTAGATATGAGACCGTTAACATCTGTCAACAGGGTGATTGCATGCTTCACGCAAAGAACATATCATGAACAAATGAGATGACAACAAGCAATGCGGCCTTCGGAATAAGCTGCATTGCGCCCCCGGATCGACTGACGAGACCCGAATTCCTACCGGCCCATTGCCCAACACGGTCGGCGCAAGTTCGACCTGTTGCGACAACGGGCGGAGATTTGCGGACTAGACGTCTTGTCGGCCAACCGCAACGCCTCGGCTCCCTTTTTCGCGTGAGAGATTAGTGCACTGTCACCGTAATCTCGGTTCGGCACCAGGCGGCGCGGCCGCCCTACCCGGCTCCATCGCCCTCGGCCGGTTGATCAGGCTGACCAGCGTGTAGCTGATGATCAGCAGCAGAAACCACGAGCCGAGCTTGGCCGGCGACACCATGGCCCAGCCATGGGCCTGCTGCGGATAGAGCCAGACCCGGGTGAAGGTGCCGATATTCTCCGACAGCCAGATGAACAGCGACACCAGGACCAGCCCGAGCAGCAGCGGCATCGACCGGTGCACGCGCCAGACCTTGAAGTGCACGGTCGCGGGCGCGAACAGCAGCGCGGCCCAGCCGAACAGCACGAGCCTCAGATCGAGCCCGTAATGGTCGGCGAAGAAGTTGAGATAGATCGCAGCGCTCAAGCCGATCAGCCAGCGCCGCGACGGATGGCCGGTGAAGCGGAAGTCGAACAGCCGCCAGACCCGGCAGAGATAGCTGCCGATGCAGGAATACATGAAGCCGGAGAACAGCGGCACGCCGCCGATCCGGATCAGACTCGGCTCGGGATAGATCCACGAGCCGGTCGCGGTCTTGAACAGCTCCATCGCTGTGCCGACGAGATGATAGATCAGGATGACCTTCGCCTCTTCAAATGTCTCCAGACGCGCAGCGAGCAGCGCGGCCTGGACGCCGAGCATGCAGAGGAAGAGAAAGTCGTAGCGCGCGAGCGGCGCATGCGCCGGATAGAACCGCCATGTCGCGAGCATCAACGCCACCGCGATGCCACCGAACAGGCAGGCCCACGCCTGCTTTACGCCGAAGCGGAGGAATTCGTAGAGGAAGGCGGTCCAGCGCTTCTGCGCCGCGGCCTGCGCTAGCCGCGCTTCGACCGCGATAAAGGGTCGCAACGGCGCCCAGATTGCGGCGGCGCTGTCGTGCGCTACGGCCGATGAAAACTCGTCGTCGTGCATGGGAATAGGCGTCCGGTGAGACGCCAATTCCTAGCAGTTGATCTCCCACCGCCGCCTGCGCAAAGTTCGGCCTCTTGCGGCAAGGACACGGACATTTGCGCACAAGACGCCGTCGGCCGACCGTGACACCTCGACGCGGCCCTTCGCCGCGAAAGATTAGTGCACCGTCACTGCGACCCTATCCTATTCACATTCTTGATGCTAGCTGCATCAGAAACTCCTTCAGCTCCCGATCGATATCGTCCCTTTGCATATAGCTTGCGATAGCTACACCATCCCTCATTTTATCGAACCGCAATCCATATGATTTGTAGATCTCGTCTAGCAATGCCGATCCAGGGACTATATCCAATTTCTGCTCGGACCACTTCTGGTCGATCTCTAGAGCCGCCGCATCACAAGATGCCTCAATTTGATCAGCTGCCGCAGCCATATCATCTTTGAGCTTTGTATAAGCCTCGCGACAAACGGTCTTCATTTCATCGATAGCTTTCGGAACGGCCTTGAGATCCCCATACGGATAAAATGGCTTGCGTGTACTTGCCACAACTCGCTTCCAAATAGCTAGATGCTTAAGCTTATCAGCGCACTCTTCAATTTTGGTCGAGAATTCAACGACGGATGGTTTCGAACAATGTGGATCATCGACGAAACGCAAACGACCTAAGATATGAGACACATTAGCAGTCGGGGAAAGGAGATAATTTTCCAGTTCACGGCGCCTAAGCACATGCACTCGCGCCTTATCTCCGAAATCGTCTTTAAGCCGAAGAAAATGCACGTTTCCAGACTCGTCCGAGTCGACAAGAAACCACAACTTTACTCTTCGCTTCGTCAAGAAGCTGACGACTTCCGCTGCAGCGTAATGACTGATGTTTCGAACGCCGCGCATTTGGATAAAGCCGACATTGAGCTGACCTAGGTTTATATCTAGTATCCTGGCCAATTCACGGATCACCTGCTCATCGCTCGGCCCCTCTACAAAGACAATCTGATCATACATGAACAGAGAACTGAGGCGAATTCCGAGTTCGCTCGGCAATCGTTCTTCGGCCTCGAGAAGACTTAGAGGAGAGATATCTGTAGAATTGCCCTTTGAGACCAGAAAAACGTTCTGAAAATTCCCTGTATCGAGAAAATTCGTCGAATGAGTGGTTATGAAAACCTGAGCTTGGCTTTGCGATACCTTGCGCAGATAACTCATAACGCTTGTCTCTAGAGCAGGATGCAAATGTATCTCAGGCTCCTCCACCAACAAGATCTGAGGTTTTTCAAATTCGGTATCTAAGATGAGGCGGAGAGCCTCTCGGATTCCTGATCCATTTGCCTGAACGAGAAAGTTATCAACATCCAACTCAGCCGACGAGCTTCCGTCAGGAGACGCCACCCCTTCAAAGGCGTCAACATCGACACCAAGAAGTTCATTTACGCTCGATTGAATCCCGGACAGGATCTCTGTCCCTCCCCGTCTCACTTTAAGTGAAAGGAGTCGCTTCGCTTCTGCGGAACCGATCGGTACTCGCCGCTCCTTAAAATGAAGGATTTTTGTCCGATTTAGTCGCCCGAGAAAATTTCTAACATACGCAGGGACTGTATGTTCTGCGCCTGAAAACGTTTCTATTGGAGCAGATATCTCCTTTAGATGCCAGTCCACCCCGCTGGCTTCTTCGGCCTTTAGAATTTCTCGCACAGCAAAAGCAAATTTCTCGTAGGTATCCGCGTCGTTTAACAAAACGCTGATCCGCGACATCAGGTCGCGATCTTGGAAATCGAAGCGCCTGCGAAGGAACAGGTTAAAGTCCGATCGCTCCTGGCGGCTCTTAAGAGTTGAAAAATCATCCCGATCAAACCGCAAAAGAAAATCCGCCAGAACAGATTTCACACGGTCTGATCGTTGAGCGGCAATGAAATTGTCGTAGAGTTCTTTTGAAGCTCTCTTATCAATCTCGAATAGCTGCCTCGCTTCGCTCCCCTCAGCCTTGAGCAGAGACATATTACGAACATAGGCATAACCTCTTGGGGGCGACAAAATAGAAACCGCCACAACAATTCGAGCCTCAGGCCCAACATCATCCAGAAGATTACGAACTTGAGGCTTCTCTTCGAATATATCTGCCAACAACCTTTTTCGTTCTTCATCTGAGATTCTGAAAGTTGCTTCGATGCCTATAGGCCTATTAGTATCCTTCTGAAAAAAATCTATCTCCTCACCAAGAGATGGTAGACGACTAATTACTTCAGGACTCGCGACTTGAAAAAAGACTTCTATCGAAGTCAGGATATTTGACTTTCCGGAATTATTCCTCCCGATGAGCACGTTGAAATCTCGACAAGGATTGAGTTCTACTTTCGAGATACTCCGATAATTTTCAACAACGATGCTTTCAAGGTACATGGCGCCCTCCGATCACAACGAACAGTAGAACAGCCCTGTCGCCTCACGCAACGATTAGCAGCGCAGCAAAGCTGCAATTCCAACCTTCCCCACAAATTCGGAAGAAGTCCCACTAGGTCGATTTTCCCATAAGCAGATCGGAACAAAAACGGCGGGCCTTTCGGCCCGCCTTTGATGTCTCGATAGATTGCCGGGTCAAGCCCGGCAATGACGACAAAGATCGAACGTCAATCAATTATCCAAGAAGCTCCGCAGCTTCCGCGACCGGCTCGGATGCTTCAGCTTCCGCAGCGCCTTCGCCTCGATCTGGCGGATACGTTCGCGCGTCACCGAGAACTGCTGGCCGACTTCCTCCAGTGTATGATCCGTGTTCATGCCGATGCCGAAGCGCATGCGGAGGACGCGTTCTTCGCGCGGGGTCAGCGAGGCGAGCACGCGCGTCGTGGTTTCGCGGAGGTTGGACTGGATGGCGGCGTCGATCGGGAGGATGGCGTTCTTGTCCTCGATGAAGTCGCCGAGATGGCTGTCCTCCTCGTCACCGACGGGGGTTTCGAGCGACAGCGGCTCTTTCGCAATCTTGAGGACCTTGCGGACCTTCTCCAGGGGCATGCCGAGCTTTTCGGCGAGCTCCTCCGGGGTCGGCTCGCGGCCGATCTCGTTCAGCATCTGGCGCGAGGTGCGGACGATCTTGTTGATCGTCTCGATCATGTGCACGGGGATGCGGATGGTGCGGGCCTGGTCCGCAATGCTGCGGGTGATCGCCTGCCGGATCCACCAGGTGGCGTAGGTCGAGAACTTGTAGCCGCGGCGGTACTCGAACTTGTCGACGGCCTTCATCAGGCCGATGTTGCCTTCCTGGATCAGGTCGAGGAACTGCAGGCCGCGGTTGGTGTACTTCTTGGCGATCGAGATCACGAGACGGAGGTTGGCTTCCACCATCTCCTTCTTGGCCTGACGGGCCTCGCGCTCGCCCTTCTGCACCGAGTGCACGATCTTGCGGAATTCGCCGATCTCGAGACCGGTCAGCGCAGCCAGCGACTGCACCTCCTGGCGCAGGTCCTTGATGCGGTCCTTCTCGTAATGGACGAAGTTCTTCCAGCCCTTGGCCGACAGCTTGGAGACGCGGTTGAGCCAGCGCGGATCGAGCTCCGAGCCCTGGTAGTTGCGCAGGAAGTCTTCGCGCGCGACGCCGTGGCTGTCCGCAAGCCGCATCAGCCGGCTCTCGAACGAGACCAGCTTCTTGTTGATGTCGTAGAGCTGCTCGACGAGACTGTCGATGCGGGCTTGGTTGAGGCGCAGCGACTTCACCTCGACGATGATCTCGTCCTTGAGCTTCTTGTACTTGCGTTCCTGCGAGGGCGACAGCGACTCGCTCTGCAGCTGGTTGGCGATGTCCTGCTCCTGCAGGCGGCGCAGCTTCTTGTACTCGGATGCGATCTTGTCGAAGGTCTCGACCACCTTCGGCTTCAGCTCGGCCTCGATGGCGGCGAGCGACATCTGGTTCTCGAACTCGTCGTCGTCCATGTCGGCTTCGGCCGCCGCCTCGCCGGGATCCTTCTCCTCGGCGGGCGCGCCGCCGTTCGGCGCGGCCCGGAACGGGGTCGGCTGCTGCGGGGCGGCCGGCGGCGCGACCGCGGCCTGGACGCCGCCGCCCTCGGTGGCCTCGCCCTCACCCGCCGCGGGCGCGGCGATCTGCGGGTTCATGCCGCCCTTGGACTCAGGGCCGGCATAGGTGGCTTCGAGATCGATGATGTCGCGAAGGAAGATCTTGCCTTCGTTGAGCTCGTCGCGCCAGATGATGATGGCCTGGAAGGTCAGCGGGCTTTCGCACAGCCCTGCGATCATCGCCTCGCGGCCGGCCTCGATGCGCTTGGCGATTGCGATCTCGCCCTCGCGCGAGAGCAGTTCGACGGTGCCCATCTCGCGCAGATACATGCGCACGGGATCGTCGGTGCGCTCGCCGGGCTCGGACTTCTTGACCTCGGTGACGGCCTTCTGGGTGATCTCGACGAGCTCGTTGTCGGTCTCGTCCTCGCCGTCGTCCTTCTCCTCGGACTCGTCGGCCTCCTCGGCCTCGGTCACGTTGATGCCCATGTCGGAGAGCATCGACATGATGTCTTCGATCTGTTCCGGCGAGGTGGTGTCGGACGGCAGCACTTCGTTGAGCTGATCGAAGGTCACGAAGCCGCGCTTCTTGGCCTGCTTGATCATCTTCTTGACGGCGGCGTCGGACAGGTCGAGCAACGGCGAAGGCGCATCGGCGGCGTCCTTCTCGGGAGCGTCGGCCGCCTTGTCGTCCTTTTCCTTGTCTTTCACCTGCAGCGTCTTTGCCTTCGTGGCCATTCATTGCTCCCGAAACGCGCCCGCTTCGCCCGTGGCATCATGGCCCTTGGCATCGCGGCGCCCGCCTGCTCTACTCAAACTGTTCTCGACGCGGAAAGGGCGGCGCATCTGACATCGCCACCCCATAAGGTCTGTCGCTGGTGTCGTCCCGTATCCGGACCGGCGCGCGTTTCTTGCAAAACCGATACCGGTTTGGCAAATCGAATCCGGCGCCCGAAACCGGCGCGGTGTCCGACAGCGAAACCAACCCATCTGCTGCAGAAAATGCCCCGGACCTCTTAAACTTCGATTAACCCTGTTTTTGCAGCCAAACCATGGATTTGGCGAGTCTTTTCGCGTGGCCCGGAACCGGCGTGGACGGTCGGGGTCGAAATGTGCTCGGTCGACGACGGCGCCGCGCGCCCTGCGGTCTACACGTTTCGGTTGCTGCGTCCGGACAGTTCCCCGAAGCCTTCGATCAGCGCCTCGGTGCCATCCATCTCGGCCATTCTGGCCTTCACGTCCCGCAACCAGCCCATATTGGACTCGCTCGGCTCCTCGCCCAGCGCCAACTCGGCATCCTTCAATTCCCTAAGTAAGGAGTGCCATTGCCGATGCAAGGCAACGAGCTGATGCCATGTCGCAAGAACGTCATCGCGCGCCGCCCCCGACTTCGCCGCCCACACCGCCGCGGTCGTGATCGCCCGCTCAACCCGTTGAAGAATCTCGGAAAAGCCGGACTTCTCCAGATCGGCCCGCATCTTCTCGGCCTGCTCGTCCGGGTCCGGCGAATGGTGGTGGTCGTGGGCGAAGGCGGCGATGATGGCGGCGCGCAGCTTGTGCGCCTCGGGATGGGCGAGCTCGAGCGCTGCGACCTCCTCGAGGTGATCGTGCAGCAGCCAGGGGTGGTTGATCAGGCACTGCAGGATCAGCGCCTCGCGGCGCGAGATCGCCGAGCGCTGGCCGCGCATGATCGGGCTCATGGCGAGCTGCGGGCTCGCCGCCTGGTAGGGTCCGCGGGCCATCGCCGGGCCTGTGGATGACGGGCCGCCGCGGCGGCCGCCGCCTGTGGATAACCGCCCCGGTTGGCCGGAACCGGGACCGCGGGGCGGAAACCGCCGGCCTGATTCGGCACCAAAGCCGCGGCCGAAGCCCCGGCCGCCGTCCGGCGCGAACGCCCGGTACAGCCGGTCCGAGAGGTCCTGCTTGTAGTAGCGGCGTACCACCTCGTCGCCGATGCCGCCGGTGAGCTGGCCGATCCGCGCCTCCAGCGCCGCGCGGCGTTCCGGGGTGGTGAAGCCGCCGCCCTCGGTCTCGCGGGTCCAGATCACCTCGGCCAGCGGCTTTGCGATCTTCAGCACCTCCTCGACGGCGCCGCGGCCGCCGGTGCGGACGAGATCGTCGGGGTCCTGGCCTTCCGGCAGCAGCGCGAAGCGCAGGCTCTTGCCGGGCTTGAGATGCGGCAGCGCGAGGTCGGCGGCACGCCAGGCCGCCTTCTGGCCGGCGCGGTCGCCGTCGAAGCACAGGATCGGCTCGTCGACCATCTTCCAGATCAGCGCCAGCTGGCTCTCGGTCAGCGCGGTGCCGAGCGGCGCCACGCTGCCTGCAAAGCCGGCGGCGACCAGCGCGATGACGTCGACATAGCCCTCGACCACGATCATCGGCGCGCCATTATGCGCGGCCTGGCGGGCACTGGGGAGGTTGTAGAGGTTGTCGCCCTTGTGGAAGAGCGGGGTCTCCGGCGAGTTCAGATATTTGGCCGGCACGTCCTTCTGCAGCGCGCGGCCGCCGAAGGCGATGACGCGGCCCCTGACGTCGGTGATGGGAAACATCACGCGGTCGCGGAAGCGGTCGTAAGGAACCGGGATGTCGTCGCCGGCGACGAGCAGCCCCGCCTCGACCATGTCGTTGACCGGCACGCCCTGGGCGCCGAGATATTCCTTGAGTGCGAAACGCTCGGGCGAGGCGTAGCCGATGCGGAACTGGAGCTGCGTCTGCGGCAGGATCGCGCGATCGGCGAGATAGCCCCGCGCTCTCGCGCCGTGGCGCGAGGCCAGCGTGTCGGCGAAGAACTTCGCCGCCAGCTCCATCACGTCATACAGCGTCTTGCGCTGGCGCTCCTGGCGCGCCGCGTCCGGCGTCACCGCCGGCAGCGCCAGGCCTGCGACCCCGGCCAGCCGTTCGACGGCCTCGGGGAAGCTGCAGCCTTCCGTCTCCATCACGAAGTCGAAGATGTTGCCGTGCTTGCCGGAGGAGAAGTCGTGATAAAATCCCTTCTGGTCGTTGACGTAGAAGGACGGCGTCTTCTCCTGCTGGAACGGCGACAGCCCTTTCCACTCGCGCCCCGCCTTCTTGAGCTTGACGCGCTTGCCGACGACATCCGAGACCGGAAGCCGGGCGCGCAGCTCATCGAGGAATTCCGGCGTGAAGCGGGCCATGAGCGGGGTGGTCGTCCTGTGCCAATCGGGTAGGCATATATGGGCAAGCTTGGTGAGTCCGGCAATTGCCTGACACAATCGGGTTTATCCGCCCTTTGCACAGGCCATCACGGCGCCAGAAACCGCCCCGAGACGATCCGGGCGGCCGCATCGACCGGCCAGTTGTAGACATAGGTCCAGGCCTCGCGGGCCGAGCCGTCGGCAAGCGTCACGCCGAGGCGCCGGCGCAGATATTCGGTCGGCGCAGCAAACCCGTCGCCGCAGGCCTCGTACATATCGAACTCGCGCAGCATCGGCTCGGGCTGACGCAGCCGGAACAGCTCGCCATGGACGACATCGGCCGCATTCTCGGACAGCACCAGGCCGGGATAATGCTGGATGCGGTAGAGCCGGCCGCGGCAACTGGCCTCGGCGACGAAATCGGCATTGGCCGACAACAGCCGCGCCATCGGATGGTCGAAGCCGCGCATCAGGGTGCCGTAGACGAAGAGCAGATCGGAGGTCATGCCCGTCTATAGCGGTGATCCCCGGCGATGCGAAGCGGCCCGCCCGGACTGAATGAATCAGGCGGCGACGATCTCGTCGCTGATGACGTGGAATTTGGTCAAGGTCATCAGGCCGAAGCTCGTCGACAGCGCCACGTCGGCGGCGTCGCGGCCCGTCGCCATCAGGATACGACCGATGCGCGGCACGTTGTGGCGGGCATCGAAAGTGTACCAGCGGCCGGAGAGATAGGCCTCGAACCAGCCGGAAAAATCCATCGGCGCGGGATCCGCGGGCACGCCGATGTCGCCGAGATAGCCGGTGCAATAGCGCGCCGGGATGCCCATGCAGCGGCAGAAGGTCAAAGCGAGATGCGCGAAGTCGCGGCACACGCCGGCGCGCTGCTCATAGACGTCGTGCGCGGATTTCATGGCGTGGGCGTGCTGATAGCCGAACGTGACGTGGTTGTGGACGAAGTCGCAGATCGCCTGCACCCGCGCCCAGCCCGGCGCCACCTGGCCGAACAACGACCAGGCGACCTCGGCGAGCTTGTCGGTCTCGCAATAGCGGCTCGGCATCAGATACAGCAGCAGTTCGTCGGGCAGCTGCTCGATCGGCATTTGCTGGGCGCCGGGATCGATCGCATCCGGCCGCCCGCTGTCGCGGACGACGGCACTGCCGTGGAAGGTAACGCCGCCGGCCGGCGCCACCAGCCGGCCGCAGAGATTGCCGAAGCTGTCGTTGTAGAACTTGATCGGCACTCTCGGCTCGGTCGCGATCGTCTCGGTGCCGATGATGTCCGCGAAGCGTGACGGATGGATCGACAGCATGATCACCATCGGCGTTGCCGCCGGCGCCGCGTAGGCGATCTCGAATCCAACCTTGATCAGCATGAAGGCTCCCTTGCCCCGTTCGGGCGGCACGGCCCGCCAGCCTCGTTATTGCCATCGACCGTAGGCCGATTGCGAAGTTCTGTCTTGTGATTGATCGTCAGAATCAGCATCGTTTGGCCGACCATCATGACGCCCGCCGGCCATACCTTCGTCGTTGTGCTCAATTCCAGATCGGTCTGCCGCTTCATGAAGCAACGAGAGACAGAATGACCGCGTCCGGCACGAGCACCACTCAACGACTCCTTCAGCCCGACGAAGTTCCCCCCGTGCTGGAGCACAACGTCGATGGGACGTCGGCGTTCCTGTTGACCTGCGATCACTACGGCCGGCTGCTGCCGCGTGCGCTCGGCGATCTCGGCCTCGATGAGAGCGAACTGGAGCGGCACATCGCCTGGGACATCGGTATTGCCGGCGTCGCCGAGGCAGTCTCGCGCGCGCTCGGCGCGCATCTGGTGGCCCAGAGGTATTCGCGCCTGGTGATCGACTGCAACCGGCCACCGAGGGCGCCCAACTCAATCCCGATGATCAGCGAGCGCACCACGATTCCCGGCAACGAGGGCCTGACGCAGGAGGACGCCGAGCTCCGGCGCCGCACGATCTTCGATCCCTATCACGACCGGATCACCGCGGTGCTCGATCAGCGCAAGGCCGCGGGGCGGCCGACGGTGCTGGTGTCGCTGCACAGCTTCACGCCGGTTTATGCCGGCATCGCCCGGCCCTGGCATGTCGGCACGTTGTATCAGCACGACCGCGTGCTGCCGCCGCTGCTGCTGCGCGCATTCCGCGCCGAGCCCGAACTGGTGGTCGGCGACAACGAGCCCTACGCGGTCGGCGACGGCACCGACTACACGATCCCCGTCCATGCCGAAGCGCGCGGCCTGATCAATTCGGGTATCGAGATCCGGCAGAACGAGATCGCCGCGCCCGAGGGCCAGCAGCGCTGGGCCGAGCGGCTGATCCGCATCCTCGGCGAGATCGAGGCCGAACTGCACGGCAAGGGATTGGCCTGAACGCCTACTCCGTCATGTCCGAGGCGTCGTGATGCGACAGCAGGCCGGCCAGCCGCCACAGCGCCGTGCGCAGATCGTCGTGGCTGGGCAAGCCGAGCGCCAGCCGCACCGCGTTGGGTGAGTGGCCATGTGCCACCGCAAAGGCGCTCGCCGGCGTGATCGCGATCCCGGCGCGCGCCGCCGCGGCCGTCAGGGCCTCGGCGCGCCAGCCTTCGGGCAGATGCAGCCAGACATGGTAGGACCGCGGATCGGCCTCGATGCGATGGCCGGCGAGGCATTCGGCCACGATCGCCTGGCGCACCAAGGCATCGGCGCGCTTGCGCCGCGTAATCTCGGCCGCGGTGCCGTCGGCGAGCAGCCCCATGCCGGCGGCGAGCGCGAGCGACGTCACCGACCACGCTCCGGTGCGTACCGTCGCAGCGAATTTCTCGCGCAGGTTCGAAGGCACATAGAGGAAGCCGACCGCGATCCCCGGCGCGAGGCGTTTGGCGAGGCTGTCGACGATCACGACTCGCTCCTCCGCCTGCGCGGCGAGCGAGACCTGATCGCTGAGAAAGCCATAGACGAGATCCTCGATGATCATCAGTTCGTGCTTGCGCACGAGCCGCACGATCTCCTCGCGGCGCGCCTCGCTCATCGTCAGCCCGAGCGGGTTCTGCATCACCGGTTGGACATAGATCGCGCTCAGCGCATGCGCGCGGTGAGCCTTGGTCAGCGCATCCGGGCGAATGCCCTCGCCATCCATGGCGAGCGGCACCAGGGTGACACCGAGCCGTGCCGCGATGCCCTTGATCATCGGATAGGTCACGGCCTCGACGCCGAGCCGGCCGCCGACCGGCACCAGCGCGGAGATCGCTGCCGCCAGCGACTGCCGCCCGCTGCCGGCGAAGACGAAATTCTCCGCGCGCGGCCGCCAGCGGTCGGTCGCAAAGAACGCCGCGGCGGTGCGCCCGGCTTCGACCAGCCGGCGCTGCGTGATCGGCGCCAGCACCGGCGCGAGCTTCTCGGGCCGATGCCAGACGGCAAGCGATTTCGCGATCAAGGTCGCCTGATCGGGCAGTGTCGGAAAATTGAACTCGAGATCGATGCGGCCGTCGAACGGCTCCAGCCGCAACGACGACGGCACCGGCGCCGCCTCTCCCGCGACGAAGGTGCCGCGCCCGACCTCGCCGACGACGAGACCCCTGCGCAACAATTCGGCATAGACGCGGGCTGCCGTGGATGCGGCAATTCCCCGCTCATAGGCGAACTGGCGCTGCGGCGGCAGGCGGTCGCCGGCCTTGAGCTTGCCGTTGGCGATGGCCTCGGCAATGTCGTCCACCAGGACCGTATACGAAGCATTCATGCTATATTGCACCGAGAGCAATGTTTCAATTGCACCGAGATATGTCCTGCGCGATTGCTCTTCGAACGACGCAATTGAAGAGCAATAGGTGACACATGGCATATTCCCTGGCGCAGCGTTGGGCAACTCCGCAAGTTGCCCATGCAAAGAGCAATTTGCTCCAGGCTCCGCAACTCTGGCTGCAGCGCCTGTTCTGGCGGTCCGAACTGGCGATGCTGGACGCCGAGCAGATGCGCGACTGCGGCCTCGATCCGACGGTGGTGCAGGAAGAGGCCAACAAGCCGTTCTGGCGCGACTGAGACCCTCACAAGGAGAGCACAACGATGCCGGCGCTTCCATTCCATCAGGTCGACGTGTTCTCCGCGGTCCCGTTCAAGGGCAATCCGCTCGCGGTGATCGCCGAGGCCGACGGCCTCGACGATGCCGCGATGCAGGCGATCGCCAACTGGACCAATCTGTCCGAGACGACCTTCCTGTCGCGTGCCCAGAATCCGGGCGCTGATTACCGCGTGCGCATCTTCACGCCGCAGCGCGAGCTGCCTTTTGCAGGCCATCCGACGCTCGGTTCGGCTCACGTCTGGCTCGCGCTCGGCGGCCGGCCGAAGGGCGAACACGTGGTGCAGGAATGCGGCGCGGGTCTCGTGCGCATCAAGCGCGACGGCGGCCGCCTTGCTTTTGCCGCGCCGCCGCTGCGCCGCTCGGGCGCGGTCGATGCCGAACTCACGGCGAAGATCGCGGCCGCGCTGGGCCTCGCGCCGAAGGCGATGCGCGCCGTGCAGTGGATCGACAACGGCCCGGGCTGGATCGGTGTGCTGCTGGACTCGCGCCAGGACGTTCTGAACATCAGGTTCGACGTGCTGGCGCTGTCACAGCAGCCGGTCGGCGTCGTCGCGCCATGGAACCCCGCAAAGGATGGACGTGACGCGGACTACGAGGTCCGCGCCTTCACCTGGAGCGGCGCTGAGGATCCCGTCACCGGCAGCCTCAATGCAAGCCTGGCGCAATGGCTGATCGGCGCCGGAATTGCTCCGAAGCAATATGTCGCGTCACAGGGCACCGTGCTCGGCCGCTCAGGCCGCGTGCACGTGGCCCAGGACGGCGAGACGATCTGGATCGGCGGTGCCGTCGCGCCGGTGGTGAAGGGCACGATCGAACTGTAGGCCCGGAGCAGCAGGCATCGGCGGGCGGCGAAACAGCCCTGAGCCATGCTTCCGCCGTCCGGATGCGTCGCCTATACTTCGGCCAAACAGGCGTTCTGGCATGAACATCAAGGTCGATCCGGCGGCGGTCACGCCCGAACAGTTCCTGTCCTGGGTGACGACACAGGACGGGCGTTACGAACTCGTCGATGGCGAGGTCGTCATGATGGCCGGCGCCGGCCGGCGGCACGACGCCATCGTGGTGAACCTGACGGCGGCGCTGCACGCCCAGACCCGAGGCGGTCCGTGCCAGACCTTCACTGGCGACACCTACGTCATCACCAGCCCCTCGACCCGCCGCATGCCGGATCTGGGCGTCGATTGCGGCAAGCCCGACGACGACTCGCTGGTGGCTGACAAACCGGCGCTGCTGGTCGAGGTACTGTCGCCGACGACGGGCGGCTTCGACGTGACCGTCAAGCTGGCCGAATATCAAGCGCTGCCGTGTCTCGATCATATCCTGTTCGTCGACACGGACAGCCCAAACGTCCACCTCTATTCACGGGGGCCGGACAGCGCCTGGAAGGATGCGGTCCTGAAAGGGCTCGACGCCGTCATCCGGCTGGACAAGCTGAACGTCACGCTCCGCCTGCACGACGTCTATGCGGGCCTGGAGTTTCGCCCGCGACCACGGCTGGTGGAATAGCGGTCCGCGACGGCAGGGCGAGAGGTAGGCCGACAACAGGACGCGGAGTTCACCGCGACCGCGTCAGCGCCAGCCACAAACCGCCGCCGATCATGAAACCGCCGGAGATGCGCGACACCAGCCGGGTGCGCCTGGCCGAGAACATCTTGCGGGCTCGGCCCGCGAGCAGCGCATAGACGGCGTCGGTGAGGCCCGCGATCACCATGAAGGTGACGCCGAGCAACGCAACCTGCGGCAGATGATCCTGGGTCATGTCCATGAACTGCGGCAGGAACGCGCCGAAGAACACCATCACCTTCGGGTTCGACAGCAGCACCAGCAGCCCCTGCAGGAAGAAGCCGCCGCGTGGCGGTGGAGGCGGCGCCTCGCCCGCAGCAATGCCTTCGATCGGCGAGCGGATGAGCTGGATGCCGAGCCACACCAGATAGGCGGCGCCGATCAGGCGCACCCATTCGAACCAGTAGCCCATCGTGGCCATCAGCGACGTCAGGCCGACGGCAACGACGCCGATGGCGATCGCGAGCCCCGTCTGCACCCCGGCGATGTTGATCAACGCGGCGCGGGTGCCGTGACGGAGGCCATTGGCGATCAACAGCGTGACGACGGGTCCGGGCAGCAGCGCCAGCGCCACGCAGGCGGCGATGAAGGCGAGATAGACTTGCAGGGACATGGGGCGCCTCGATGCGAATGAGGCCCTTACTAATGCACGACGTTTCGACCGATGGAAGCCTGGCCCAGCACCGGAGAAGCGGAACACGGCCAGCTTGACACGCAACCTTATGGTTGCCTATGCTCGAGAGCATGGATGATGTCTTCAAGGCGCTTGCGGACAGCTCACGACGCGCCCTGCTCGACAGGCTCCACACGCGGAACGGGCAAACCCTGACCGAGCTCTGCGACGGCCTCGCGATGACGCGACAGGCCGTGACCAAGCACCTTCTCATTCTGGAAGCGGCCAATCTGGTCGCGACGATCCGGCATGGCCGCGAGAAGCTGCACTATCTCAATCCGGTGCCGATCCATCAGATCGGGGAGCGCTGGATCAGGAAATTCGAGCGCGGCAAGCTCACGGCGCTCGGCGAATTGAAGAAGCGATTGGAGGAAGGCGATGACTGATCCGCACAGCACGGTCGACACCACCACCTTCAAGCCGGAGACCGTCTACACCATCTACATCGCCGCGAGCCTGGAGCAGGTCTGGCAGGCGCTGACCTCGGCCGAGTTCAGCCGGCAATACTTCTTCGGCTTCGCCGTCGAGGCCGACTTGCGGCCGGGCGGCACCTTCATCGTGCGCGCGCCCGACGGCTCCGAGCATATCAGCGGCGAGGTCATCGTCTGCAAGCCGCCGCACCGGCTGACCATCACCTGGGACGTCAACTGGCCCGGCCTCGTCGAGGCGCTCGGACGAACGCTGGTCACCTACGAGATCGAACAGGCCGGCGACGCCGTACGGCTCACGATGATCGAATCTCACGAGCGGCCGCTGTCGGACGACATCCTGTCCGGCGGACGCGCGGGTTGGCCGGCGATCCTGTCGAGCCTGAAGAGCGTGCTCGAGACCGGCAAGCCGCTCGCAGTCAAGATGACGCCACCGACGCGCATGCTCGCCGCGCTGAAGGCGATGGGCATTTAGGTGCCGTGACCAGAACGTCGTCTAAGATACCGCCGCGATCTGGGGAATGCACGCCAGAACTCCTCCGACCTGCACGGCGTTGCTGAGCATGCCGCCCCAATGCAGCCAGCGCAGTCGGCGCACCGCGCTGGCATCGCCGGAATCCCGGTCGGCGATACGGGCGTCCATCTGCTCCAGGAACCAGCGCCGCGACAGCATCGCGAAGGCCGCGACCAGGGCAATGCCGAGCGCCAGCAGCGGACGGCCATCGGCCAGGACGGCGAGCGTGCCGATCCCGCCGGCGATGGCCAGCGCCACGAAATAGGAATCGAACATGCCGCGCAGCAGCCGTGTCACCGGCACGATGTCGAGCCGCACCAGCAGGAAGGCCGGCGCAGCCAGCAGCAGATAGAACATCGGCAGCAGCAGGATGATCGTGGCAAACAGCGCAATGTTGTCTGGCATCATCCTTCCCCTGATATTGCGCCGGCCGGACAGCCAAGCATCATCTTGAGGTTATCCTAAGAGGCGCCGCTCCTGCGCGCCATCGGACCTTCGTCGGTAGCGATCGACCCACCGCCGGCTGCCCATGCCAATCCGAGGGCGCGCTTTCAACTCATGCCGGTGCCACGATCCGCCGGTAGAGATGCCAGGTGGCATGGCCCAGCACGGGCACGGTGACAAGCAGACCGAGGAAGTAGGGCAGCGCCGAGACGATCAGCAGCACGGTTATCACCGCCGCCCAGCCGATCATCGGTCCCGGACTGGCGACGACGGCGCGCACGCTGGTGATCATCGCGGTGACGAAATCGACGTCGCGATCGAGCAGCAGCGGAAACGACACCACCGTTAGCGAGAACAGCACCAGCGACAGCGCCGCGCCGTCGAGATTGCCGAGCGCGAGGAACAGCAGGCCCTCGTTGGTGGTCAGAACCACCGTCATGAACTCCTTGATGCTGGAGAACGAGGCGTTGAGCCCGAGCAGCAGCGCGATCAGGAGCCGGACCTGGTACATCCAGATCACGAAGAAGAACAGCGTGACGAATGCCATCCAGCCGATCTCGCCGCGCGAGACGATGGCGCGCCAGATCGCGCCGTAGGAAATTGGCTGGCCCAGTTCGCGGCGTCGACTGACCTCGTAGAGGCCGATGGCGACGAACGGGCCGAGCAGTGCAAAGCCCGCAGCCAGCGGATAGGCCAAGTAGACCATGCCGAACGCGGTGACGCACAGCACGATGCTGATACCACCGAGCACGTAGATCAGGCCGAAAGCCAAGCCGAACAATGGCTGGGCCTGGAAGTCGCGCAGGCCTTGCGTCAAGGCCTCGGCAATGTCGGCCGTCGTGATGCGGCGCACCACGGGATCGGTTCGTCCCGAGACGGATGCGGTCATCGGCGGTCCCTCCTGACTATTGTTCTTTGCGCCGATGCTAACAGCGAGAGGGCGGTGATTTCAATTTCAACTTGTAGGCAGAAAGTGAAGGGAGTGATCCCAAAGAGCTTCGATGAGAGGTGCGCGGTGGCGCGACACGGGTAGTCTGCTCCCTCTCCCCGTTCCTACGGGGAGAGAGTTGGGGTGAGGGGCAGCCGCAAGCACCAGACTCGCGGAGAGCCCCCCTCACCCGGATTGCATCTGGCGATGCAATCCAGCCTCTCCCCGCCCTAGCGAAGCTTCGCTTCGCCCTGGCGGGGAGAGGTCGCAAGCGGCCCGATTCTGTCCCAATCAAAGACCTACCCCCGCGCCCGCAATTCGCGCCGCAGCACCTTGCCGGTCGCCGTCATCGGCAGGGTGTCGGTGAACTCGACGTGGCGCGGATATTCATGGGCGGCGAGCTTCACCTTGACGAAGTCCTGGATTTCTCGCGACAGCGTGTCACTTGCAACGAAGCCCGGCCGCAGCACGATCCAGGCCTTGACGGCTTCGGTGCGCACGGGATCGGGAATGCCGACCACGGCGGCGAGCGCCACCGCGGGATGCTTGAGCAAGGTGTCCTCGATCTCCGCCGGACCGATGCGATAGCCGGCCGAGGTGATGACGTCGTCCTCACGGCTCGCATACCAGAAATAGCCTTCCGTATCCTGGGTGCCGAGATCGCCGGTCAGCAGCACGTCGCCTGCGAACTTCTTCCGCGTCGCCTCGGGATTGCGCCAATATTCGATCATGGTGCAGGGATTGGGTTGGCGCACGCCGATGATGCCCCTCGTACCGCGTGGCAGCTCCTCGCCGTTGTCGTTGACGATCAGCACCTCGAAGCCGGGCGTCGCCTTGCCCATCGAGCCTGGCCGGATTGGAAACAGTCTTGCATTGTTGCCGACGACGAGATTGCATTCGGTCTGGCCGTAGATCTCGTGCGCGTCGATGCCGAAGGTCGCGCGCACCCAGTCGAGCAGCTCGGCGCCGAGCGACTCGCCGCCGGTGAGGATGCTGCGCAGCTTCACGCCGTCATGCTTGACGTTAGCCTGCCGCATCAGCTTCAGCGCGGTCGGCGGCAGGAACACGTTGCGGACCTGATAGTCCGCCATCAGCTGCATCGCCGCCTGCGGCACGAACTTTTTCGCGCGATAGCCCACCACCGGCACGGCGTGGTACCAGGCCGGAAACAGCGCATCGAACAGTCCGCCGATCCAGGCCCAATCCGCCGGCGTCCACATCACGTCGCCGGGCTTGGGCAGGAAGCCATGCACCATCTCGACGTTGGGCAGATGGCCGAGCAGCACGCGATGGGCATGCAGCGCGCCCTTGGGATTTCCGGTCGTTCCGGAGGTGTAGATGATGATGGCGGGATCGTCGCTCGACGTCGCCACCGTCGGAAATTGATCGGAGGCGCGCTCCAGCGTCGGCCAGAATGGCTTGGCGCCGCTGCCGCCGCCGTCGGTGACGTAGATCGTCTTCAGCTCCGGCAGCTGGTCGCGAATGCGCGCAAGCTTGGTCAGGCCGATGGCATCGGTGACGAGCGCCTTGGCGCCCGAGTTCTGCAGACGAAACTGCAGCGCGTCCTCGCCGAACAGCGTGAACAGCGGCACCGAGACGAGGCCGGCGCGGAACGCCGCGAGATGGACGATCGGCAATTCCAGCGACTGCGACAGGAACACCGCGACGCGGTCGCCTTGCGCGAGACCATCGGCCTTCAGCACGTTGGCGAAGCGGCAGGAATCATCGCGAAGTTTGTCGAACGACACACGGCGGGTTGCGCCATCCTCCTCGACGACGATCAGCGCCAGGCGGCCCGAGCCGTCGGCGTGGCGATCGCAGGTCGCGACGGCGATGTTGAATTGAGCTGGGATGTCCCAACGGAAGTCGCGGTAAAGCTGGTCGTAGTCGGACGTTTCCTCGAGCACTGTTTTTCTCCGTCATGGCCGGGCTTGTCCCGGCCATCCACGTCGTTCTGCTCGTGCAGTCTTAAAGACGTGGATGCCCGGGACAAGCCCGGGCATGACGATGTAGCGGTCGTGGTTCTCAAATCGGCGACAACAGGCTCAGCCCGTCAACGCCGCCTTCACCAGCGCGCTGGCCTTGGCGAAGTCCATCTGCCCGGTGTACTTGGCCTTCAGCGCGGCGATCACCTTGCCCATGTCCTTCATGCCGCTGGCGCCGGTCTCGGCGACGGCGCCGGAGATCGCCGACTTCACCTCGTCGTCGCTCATCTGCTTCGGCAGATAGGCCGAGATGACCGCGATCTCCTCGCGCTCGCCGGCGGCAAGTTCGGCGCGACCGCCTTTTTCATAAAGTTCGACCGATTCCTGGCGCTGCTTGATCATCTTCTGCAGCACGGCCAGCACGTCGGCGTCGGTCAGCGGCGGCTTGCCCTCGCCGCGCGCGGCGATGTCGGCGTTCTTCAGGGTCGAGTTGACCATGCGAAGGGTGGACAGCTTGCGCTCGTCCTTGGCCTTCATTGCCTCCTTGACCGCATTGTTGATGTCGTCGCGCAGCATGGTCTCGTCCTCTCAATTCGGTTGGCGGCTGGTCTAGGCGGTTCGTCCCCTTGAGACAACTCGGTTCCGCATCCGTTCCGGTCAGAGAGGCGGAAACCAGGGCAATCTCAGCCCAATTTGACCGAAATCGCGTGTGAATCGGCCGCTTCCCGCTTTGACGCCGGGCCCTCGTCCCACTATGTAGGGGCCTCATGACACACATCGATACTGACGCCGCCTGGCCGGACCATAAACCGACCGCGCTCCTCGTGCTCGCCGATGGAACGGTGCTCGAAGGCTACGGCCTGGGCGCCGAAGGCCACGCCGTGGGCGAGGTCTGCTTCAACACCGCGATGACCGGCTATGAGGAGATCCTGACGGATCCGTCCTATGCCGGCCAGCTCATCACCTTCACCTTCCCGCATATCGGCAATGTCGGCACCAACGACGAGGATATCGAGACGGTGAACATGGCGGCGACGCCGGGCGCGCGCGGCGTGATCCTGCGCACCGCGATCACCAATCCTTCGAACTATCGCAACACCCGCCATCTCGACCAATGGCTCCGCGTCCGCGGCATCATCGGGCTGTCCGGCATCGACACCCGGGCGTTGACCGCGCTGATCCGCTCCAAGGGCATGCCGAACGCCGTGATCGCGTATGCGAAGGACGGCCAGTTCGACCTCGACGCGCTGAAGAAGGAAGCGCGGGAGTGGCCGGGCCTGGAGGGCATGGACCTGGTGCCGATGGTCACCTCCGCGCAGCGCTTCACCTGGGACGAGACCCCTTGGGTGTGGAACGAGGGGTTCGGCCAGCAGACGCAGCCGGAGTTCAACGTCGTCGCCATCGACTACGGCATCAAGCGCAACATCCTGCGCCTGCTCGCCGGGGTCGGCTGCAAGGTGACGGTGGTGCCGGCGACGACCTCGGCCGAAGACATCATGGCGATGAAGCCGGATGGCGTGTTCCTGTCCAACGGCCCGGGCGATCCGGCCGCGACCGGAAAATATGCCGTCCCCGTCATTCAGCAGGTGATCAAATCGGGCACGCCGACCTTCGGCATCTGCCTCGGCCATCAGATGCTGGGGCTGGCCGTCGGCGCCAAGACCAAGAAAATGCACCAGGGCCATCACGGCGCCAATCATCCGGTCAAGGACGAGACCACGGGCAAGGTCGAGATCACCTCGATGAACCACGGCTTCGCGGTCGACCAGGAGACGCTCCCGGCGGGCGCAACGCAGACCCACATCTCGCTGTTCGACGGCTCGAACTGCGGCATCGCGCTCGAAGGCAAGCCGGTATTCTCCGTGCAGTACCACCCGGAAGCCTCGCCCGGCCCGCGCGATTCGCACTATCTCTTCCAGCGTTTCGCCGAGCTGATGCGCGAGAAGAAGCGCAGCGCGGCCTGAGGCCGAACGCCTGATCGATATCGGAATGCCCGGGCCCGCCCGGGCATTTTTTTGCCCGCCGTTTGTGATGAGGTTGCCGGCGCTTTGCGCTCGCCTCAAGGCGGCTTCTTTTATATGATTTGTATCATTCTTTGGAGATGGGCGGCATGAGCGAGATAGGCCAGGATGAGGTGTTCGGCGTGGTGCCGCTGGAGGTGCTGGCCTCGATGCCGGGGCTCGATTTCGTGCGCGGCGTCTTTGCAGGCACCTTGCCGCAGCCGCCGATCATGCAGACCATCGCGCCGTTCGACTGCACGGCGGAGGCCGGGCAGGTCGTGATGCACAGCGTGCCGGGCCTGAGGCACTACAACCCGATCGGCTCGGTGCATGGCGGCTACGCCGCCACTCTGCTCGATTCCGCGATGGGGCTCGCGGTCCACAGCATGTGCCCGCGGGGCAGCGGCTACACCACCCTGGAGTTCAAGGTGTCGTTCATCAAGGCCATGACCGAGGGTACCGGCGTGGTGAAGACCGAAGGCAAGACGCTGTCGTTCGGCCGCCGCGCCGCGACCGCCGAAGCGCGCATCACCGATGCGCAGGGCCGCCTGCTGGCCCATGCCACGACGACCTGTCTGGTGTTCGAGCTGCTGAAGGCCTGAGGCTGGACCGGCGGCCAACGCCTGCCGCCGGTCAGGCGCAGTACAGCCGATACAGCGTCTGCAGGATCTCGCGGACTTCGTGGCTCGCCAGCCGATAATAGATGGTCTGGCCCTCGCGCCGCGTCGCGACCAGATCGAGCGCGCGCATCATCGCAAGATGCTGCGACAGCGCCGCCTGGCGCAGGCCGACCTGCTCGGCCAATTCGCCGACGGCTCGCTCGCCCTCGATCAGGTTGCAGAGCACCAACAGCCGCTTCGGGTTGGCCATGGCCGTGAGCAGGCGTGCGGCCTCTTCCGCCTTGTCTTCGAGACCCGCCACCGAGGCAGGCTTGGCTTTGCGCGCGGTCCGCGTTGTCATGATTGTTACTTTATGAAGTTCGTATATAAGCAATAATGCATACGAAACTTGATTGCAACAGGCTTCGTTTTCGAGGAACCGGCGCGAGATGATCACAGAATACACGGCCCTCACCGCGCTCGCCGGCGGCGCTCTGATCGGTGTCGCAGCCGTCACGATGATGGCCTTGACCGGACGGATCGCGGGCGTCAGCGGAATTGCCGCCCGGCTGCTGCCGCCCTGGGACGGCGCGCTCGCCGGCCAGGTCGCGTTCATAGCCGGCCTCGTCATGGCGACACTCGCCGTTCGTGCCGCCACGGGGCACCTGCCGCCGCTCACGCTCGAGGTCGGCCCGGTCGCCCTCGTCGCAGCCGGGCTGCTGGTCGGCTTCGGCGCGGTCTGGGGCAACGGCTGCACCTCCGGCCACGGCGTCTGCGGCATCGCCAGCCTGTCCCCCCGCTCGCTCGTCGCGACGCTGGTGTTCATGGCGACGGCGGTCGCAACCACATTCCTCGTCCGGCATGTGATGTGAGGCGGTGATGGTCATTCTGATCCAGTTCGTCGTCGGGCTCGTGTTCGGATTAGGGCTGCTGCTGTCCGGCATGTCCAATCCGGAGAAGGTGCTGAACTTCCTCGATCTCGCCGCGATCCGCAGCGGCGGCTGGGATCCCAGCCTCATCCTGGTGATGGCCGGCGCGGTGACCGTCACCTTCGTCGGCTTCCGTCTCGTCTTCCGGCGCCAGCGCCCCATCCTGGACGACCGCTTCCATCTGCCGTCCTCGCAGACCCTGGATTGGCGAATCGCAACGGGTCCTGCGATCTTCGGCATCGGCTGGGGCCTTGCCGGCATCTGCCCGGGTCCGGCCTTCGTGGCGCTCGGCTACGGCTCGCCTGCAATCCCGCTGTTCGTCGTTGCGATGATGATCGGAATGGCTGCGGCCCGCATGCTCGCGAACCGGCAGCCGTCGCTCCCTGCCGCTCTCTCGGAATGAAACAGAAACGCCCTTCGACGGAGGTTCGAATGTCCCGCATCCCGCATCCGGTCGATTTGTCCGTGACGCCCGAGGTCACCCCGTTCTTCGATCCGGCCACCAATACCGTGAGCTACGTCGTCAAGGACCCGAACTCGCCATCCTGCGCCGTGATCGATACGGTCATGGACATCGACTATGCGTCCGGGCGGATCGCGCCCACCTCGGCCGACCGGATCATTCGCCTGATCGAGGATCGCGGCTGGCACCTCGATTGGCTGATCGAGACCCACGTCCACGCCGATCATCTGTCGGCTGCGCCCTACATCCAGTCCCGGCTGGGCGGCAACATCGGCATCGGCGCCGACATCAGAATCGTGCAGGAGACGTTCGGCAAGATCTTCAACGAAGGCACCGAGTTTCAGCGCGACGGCAGCCAGTTCGACCGCCTGTTCCAGGACGGCGACACCTACCGGATCGGCGGCATGGCGGCCTTCGCCATGCATACGCCGGGGCACACACCGGCCTGCATGACCCATGTCATCGGCGACGCCGCGTTCGTCGGCGACACCCTGTTCATGCCCGATGGCGGCTCGGCGCGGGCGGACTTCCCGGGAGGAGATGCCCGCACGCTCTATCGCTCGATCCGTCGGGTGCTGGAATTGCCGGACGCGACGCGGCTGTTCATGTGCCACGACTACGGTCCGGATGGTCGCGACATCCGCTGGGAGACGACCGTCGCAGAACAGCGCGCACACAACATCCATGTCCGTGACGGCATCACCGAAGATCAGTTCGTCGCAGCCCGCGAGGCGCGCGACCGCACCTTGGACATGCCCAGGCTGATCATTCCCTCATTGCAGGTGAACATGAAGGCCGGGCAGTTGCCGACGCCGGATGCGAACGGGCGCCGCTACTTGAAGGTCCCACTCAACGCGCTGTGAGTAGGCCGCGTGCCCCTCAACCGGAGCAGGCCGTCTGCGCGGTCTGCTCCGTTCTCTTCCCTGCCTGCCGCGTCCCCCCGTGGGGCCCCTGACGACGATCCGGAGCATCACATGATGACCTTGCCCGCCGCCGAGCTTGTGCTCGGCTCGCTGTCCGGCTCGCTCGTCGGCTTTACGCTCGGCCTGATCGGCGGCGGCGGATCCGTTCTGGCCGTCCCGCTGATGGTCTACCTGGTCGGCGTCGCCAATCCTCACGTTGCGATCGGCACCAGCGCCGTCGCCGTGGCTGTGAATGCCGCCGCCAATCTCGCCAATCACGCCCGCGCCGGCCACGTCAAATGGCCCTGCGCGCTGGCGTTTGCGGCAACCGGTGTGATCGGCGCCTTCGCGGGCTCGACGCTGGGCAAGATGGTCGACGGTCAGAAGCTGCTGCTGCTATTTGCCCTGGTCATGATCGCCATCGGATTTCTGATGCTGCGCAAACGCGGCAGTGACAGCCTGTCTGACGTCGAGCTTTCACGCGACAACTTGTTGCCGCTGCTGGCGTTCGGCTTCGGCACCGGAGCGCTGTCCGGCTTCTTCGGCATCGGCGGCGGCTTCCTGATCGTGCCGGCCCTGATGTTCGCGACGGGCATGCCGATCCTCTACGCCATCGGCTCCTCACTCGTATCCGTCACGGCCTTTGGCCTGACGACAGCGGCCAACTACGCGCTGTCGGGTCTGGTCGATTGGGTCTTGGCGGCAATCTTCCTGGTGGCCGGCATCGCCGGTGGTCTCGCCGGCGCAAAACTCGCTGCGCGCTTGTCCGGAACGCGCGGCACCTTGAACAAGATGTTCGCGACGATGGTCTTCGTGGTGGCCGTCTACATGATCTATCGCAGCTCGATCGCGATCGGCAGCGTCAGCTAGCGCGGGGCCGATCGTCCGCATGCGAGTGGACGCATCGCCAGCACCGAGGAGACGCGCCACTTCGTGCTGCGCGTCCCCCTGTCATGTCTCGGGCGATCGGCTCACGCCGCGTTGCTGCCTTCCTGGCGGCTGGCCTCGAACAGGAACCAGGTCCGGCGCTCGGTCTCGTCGATGAAGGTTTCCAGCAGGCCCGCGCTCGCCGGATCGTCGTTGTCGTCGCACAGTTGGTGCGCCTTCCGCATCGCGGCCGCCATATGCTTGTTGTCCTCCATCAACTCCCGCAGCATCTCGCGCGGCGGCACATACTCCTCGTTGTTGTCCTTGATGGTCTGCAGCTTGCTGATCTGACTGATCGATTTCAGCGTGGTGCCGCCGAGCTTGCGCACCCGCTCGGCCAGTTGGTCCGTGGTGGCGAAGATGGCGTCCGACTGCTGGTCCAGCATCTCGTGATAGTCATGAAAATGCCGGCCGCTGACGTGCCAGTGGAAATTCTTGGTCTTGAGGTAGAGCGCAAAGGCGTCGGCCAGCAGCGTGTTCAAGGCCGTCGAAATCGTGTTCACGGCGTCGGGCGACAGATCGGTCGGAGTGTCGAGCTCGGGGGCGGTCTTGTCGGTCTTTGCTTTACTCACGGCTTTGCCTTCCTGTTAGAACCAGCAATGGACAGGGATGATCGGACCCGTTAACGCTCGTCAACCCCTCCGGTTCCGATCAAGGAACTGTGTTCGCCGGAACCCGCCATGGACGATTGGATCGACTATTACGATTCCACGCACACGATCTATGCGAGCAAGCTGCATCGCGACCTGCACTTCGAGGTCATCGCGCGCGACATCGTCGGCTACATCCCCTCCTCCGATGCCGTGGTGCTGGATTATTCCTGCGGCGAGGCGCTGTCGGCCGCCAAGGTCGCCGAAGCCTGCATGACGCTGATCCTGGCGGAGCCGGCCCCCGGCGTGCGCGGCCGGCTGATCGCCCGCTTTGCGCCCAATACCAAGATCCGGGTGCGCTCGCTCGACGAGTTGCGCAACATGCAGGAAGGGTCGATTGACCTCGTCGTCATGAACTCGGTCGCGCAATACATGAGCGAAGCCGAATTCGATGCGGCGCTGGCGGTGATCCGGCGGCTGTTGAAGCCGTCGGGACAGTTCGTGCTGGGCGATGTTCTGCGCCCCGAGGTCGGCATGGTCCGTGACGTGCTGGCGCTGCTGATGTTCGCCGCGCGGCACGGGTTTCTCAAGGATGCGCTGGTCGGACTTGTGGCCACCGCCCTGTCCGACTACCGGCAACTGCGGAGCAAGGTCGGCCTGCAGCGCTACAGCCAAGCCGACGTCCTTGCACGACTGCAGCGAGCCGGCCTCAGCGCCGTCCGCGCGCCCAAGAACATCGGCCACAACCCCTGGCGCATGACTTTCTTGGCCAAGCCCTCGAGCCGAACCGCTTGATCCGCCGAGCCCGCCCCGCAATATCCGGCAAACGGATTAGGGTTAATGGCAACACGGGCTGGCTCACGCAGCCGCGAGAGGTAAGATCGGCCCCGGCCCGGTGGCGGAAGCTACGACGCGAAGAGCGGTGCAACGCTCTTGAACCTGGTTCAAGTCCAGGCCGGGCCTCCAGCCTTTGCCAATACGCCACCTCGATTCGGCAGCATCATCCCCCCGCGTATCGTGCGCGGGCGGCAGGCCGGATTTCAGACCGCCGTCACGAGCTCGCAATCCGGCAATTGCAGCCGTTCGGCATCCCGGGTGGCGGCAGAAATGATCGCGGCCAGCAAGCCGGGAAAGCGCGCCTCGAGGTCATCGCGCCGCAGCCGTATAAAACGCGTGGTGCCCGAGATTCGCGTCTGGATCAGCCCCGCCTCGCGTAGCCGGGCGAAGTGGTAGGCCAGGTTGGATTTGCCGCTGAGCACGTTGAAATCGCCACAGCGCAGCTCGCTCGCGGCGTGCTCCAGCCGGGCGAGATTGTACACGATGGCGAGCCGGATCGGATCGCCGAGGCAATCCATCAGCGCCGGCAGCTCGATCTGATCGCGAGTGGGATGATGGGGAGCTCGACTCATGACTAGATCATAGTGGGCGGCAGCGGCGCTCTCAATGTTCAATATTTATCGAACCAATTGACAAAGACCAAGCGGCAATCAATAGTTCAATGAATATTGAACCATGGGGCGATGAACCATGCTCGTGACGTGGCTGGCGCTGGCAACCTTTGCGATCGGGACCGAAGCTTTCGTGATTGCGGGTCTGTTGCCGGCGATCTCCGCCGATCTTGGCATCTCGGCGGCCACCGCGGGTCAGCTGGTGACCGCCTATTCCCTGGCCTATGCCATCGGCTCGCCCCTGCTCGCCGTGCTGTTCAACAATGTCGACCGAAAGACGGTGCTGATCCTGGCGCTATCCTTCTTTATCGCGAGCAACCTGCTCGCTGTCGTCGCGCCCGGCTATCCGCTGCTGATGATCTCCCGGGTTCTCATGGCCCTCGGCGCCGGCCTTTGCACGCCGACCGCAATCGGGATTGCGGTCGCGATCTCTGCGCCGGAGCGCCGCGGCCGCGCGGTCGCGCTGGTAACCTCCG
Organism: Bradyrhizobium oligotrophicum; assembly: GCF_051168495.1. Taxonomy (GTDB): domain Bacteria; phylum Pseudomonadota; class Alphaproteobacteria; order Rhizobiales; family Xanthobacteraceae; genus Bradyrhizobium; species Bradyrhizobium oligotrophicum_A. The sequence goes on from NZ_JBNPVB010000003.1 coordinate 220,206, forward strand.
GCCTGACGGTCGCGACCGTGATCGGCGTGCCGCTCGGCACCTTCGTCGGGAGCCAGGCGTCCTGGCGGGCAACCTTCCTTCTGGTCGCAGCGCTCGGGGCCATTGCCCTGATCGGCGTGCTTCTGCGGGTTCCACCCAAGCTGCCCAATGCGGCCCCGAGCCTCGGCAGCCGCCTTGCGGTCGCCCGGCATGAATCCGTGATTTATGCGGTCGTGACAACGACGCTTTGGGCGATCGGCGGCCTCACCGTGTTCACCTATCTGGCGGTTCCGCTTCACGGTCTCGGCTTCAGTTCCAATGAGATCAGCTTGGCGCTTCTGGTGTTCGGCTCCGCCGCCGCGGTGGGCAATGTCCTCGGCGGGATCTTGGCCGATCGAATTGGCCCGACCCCGACGATGGCAATGAGCCTCGCAGGCATGGCGAGTGCACTCGGGCTGCTGTCGTTGACGCTGAAAGCAGTCGCCCCCGAGCTGAGCCATTACCTCGTGCTGCTTCCAATCGCCGCCTGGGGCCTCTGCGGCTGGAGCTTCTTCCCGGCCCAGGCCGCAAGCCTGATCCGGATCGAGCCTCAGGCCGCAACAGTTGTCCTGTCGCTCAACTCCTCGTTCATGTATCTTGGCTTCGCGCTTGGCGGCGCGCTCGGCGGGATCGTGCTCACGACGGCCGCTCCAGCCCATCTCGGTTGGGTCGGCGGGCTCAGCGTCGGCGCCGGGCTGGTGGTTCTCGCCCTCCGGCACCGGCGGGAGCGATTGAAACTCGCGTAAAATTGCCCGTTGATGGCGATCTAAGGCCCTTTTCGCTCGGAGGAAACTGGTCTAAAGACCGCTCGCGCGCGAGAACTGGTCGCGCCTTGGCCTTACGGGGACGCGCGGTAAGCGCGCCCTTTTTTTGTGCCCAATTCCTGCACGTTCCTTGCCCGTGAGCTTGAATGCCGAAACGAACCGACATCTCGACCATCCTGATCATTGGCGCCGGTCCGATCGTGATCGGCCAGGCCTGCGAATTCGACTATTCGGGAACGCAGGCGGTGAAGGCGCTGAAGGAGGAGGGCTATCGCGTCGTCCTCGTCAATTCCAATCCGGCCACGATCATGACCGATCCGGAATTGGCCGATGCGACCTATATCGAGCCGATCACGCCGGAGATCGTCGCCAAGATCATCGAGAAGGAACGCCATGTCGTTCCCGGCGGTTTCGCCCTGCTGCCGACCATGGGTGGCCAGACCGCGCTGAACTGCGCGCTGTCGCTGCGCCGGCAGGGGACGCTGGAGAAGTTCGACGTCGAGATGATCGGCGCCACCGCTGATGCGATCGACAAGGCGGAAGACCGCCAGCTGTTCCGCAACGCGATGGAGAAGATCGGCCTGCAGACCCCGAAGTCGCGGCTCGCCAATGCGTCGGCGCTGAAAAAGTCCTATCGCGACAAATATCACGCCGAACGCGAGAAGCTCTCGGGCCCTGAGCGCGACGAACTCGACCGGCAGTGGGCGCTCGGCGAGAATGATCGCCGCAAGCGCTACCAGGAGCATGCGCTCGGCGAAGCGCTGATGGCGCTGTCGGAGATCGGCCTGCCCGCCATCATCCGGCCGTCCTTCACGATGGGCGGCACCGGCGGCGGCATCGCCTACAACAAGGAAGAATTCCTCGACATCATCGAGCGCGGTCTCGACGCCTCCCCCACCAACGAAGTGCTGATCGAAGAGTCGGTGCTCGGGTGGAAGGAGTACGAGATGGAGGTGGTCCGCGACAAGAAGGACAACTGCATCATCGTCTGCTCGATCGAGAACCTCGATCCGATGGGCGTGCATACCGGCGACTCGATCACGGTGGCGCCGGCGCTGACCTTGACCGACAAGGAATACCAGATCATGCGCGACGCCTCGCTGGCGGTGCTGCGCGAGATCGGCGTCGAGACCGGCGGCTCCAACGTGCAGTTCGGCGTCAATCCGGCGGACGGCCGCATGGTCGTGATCGAGATGAACCCGCGGGTGTCGCGCTCCTCGGCGCTGGCCTCGAAGGCCACCGGCTTTCCGATTGCCAAGGTCGCGGCCAAGCTGGCGGTCGGCTACACGCTCGACGAGATCGCCAACGACATCACCGGTGGTGCGACCCCGGCCTCGTTCGAGCCGACGATCGACTACGTCGTCACCAAGATCCCGCGCTTCGCCTTCGAGAAATTCCCGGGCGCCTCGACCACACTGACGACCTCGATGAAGTCGGTCGGCGAGGTGATGGCGATCGGCCGCACCTTCCAGGAGAGCCTGCAGAAGGCGCTGCGTGGCCTGGAGACCGGACTCACCGGCCTCGACGAGATCGACATCGACGGTCTCGGCCGCGGCGACGACAAGAATGCGATCCGCGCAGCGCTGGGCACGCCGACCCCGAACCGCCTGCTGCAGGTGGCGCAGGCGATGCGGCTCGGCTGGTCGGATGAGGATATCTTCAATTCCTGCAAGATCGACCGCTGGTTCCTGGCGCAGATGCGCGGCATCGTCGACATGGAAGACAAGGTGCGCCGCAACGGCCTGCCGCCGAATGCGAGCGGCATGCGCACGCTGAAGGCCATGGGCTTCTCGGATGCGCGGCTCGCGGTGCTGGCCAACACCACCGAAGCCGATGTCGCCGCCAAACGGCAGGCCCTCGGCGTGCGCCCCGCGTTCAAGCGCATCGACACCTGCGCGGCGGAATTCGCTTCGCCCACCGCCTACATGTATTCGAGCTACGAGACGCCGTTCGCAGGCACCCTCGCCGACGAGAGCGCACCGTCGGACAAGAAGAAGGTCATCATTCTCGGCGGCGGCCCGAACCGGATCGGCCAGGGCATCGAGTTCGACTATTGCTGCTGCCATGCCTGTTTCGCACTGGCCGACGCCGGCTACGAGACGATCATGGTCAACTGCAATCCGGAGACGGTGTCGACCGACTACGACACTGCCGACCGGCTGTATTTCGAGCCGCTGACCGCCGAGGACGTGCTCGAGATCATCGCCACCGAGCGCACGAACGGCACCGTGCATGGCGTGATCGTGCAGTTCGGCGGCCAGACGCCGCTGAAGCTCGCGCGCGCGCTGGAGGCGGCCGACGTGCCGATCCTCGGCACCTCGCCGGAAGCCATCGACCTCGCCGAGGACCGTGACCGCTTCAAGCGCATCCTCGACAAGCTGCATCTGAAGCAGCCGAAGAACGGCATCGCCTATTCCGTCGAGCAGGCGCGCCTGGTTGCGGCCGATCTCGGCCTGCCGCTGGTGGTGCGCCCGTCCTACGTGCTCGGCGGCCGCGCCATGCAGATCATCCGCGAGGACAACCAGCTCAGCGACTACCTGCTCGGCACCCTGCCCGAGCTGGTGCCTGCCGACGTCAAGGCGCGCTATCCGAACGACAAGACCGGCCAGATCAACACGGTGCTCGGTAAGAATCCGCTGCTGTTCGACCGCTATCTGTCGGATGCGACCGAGATCGACGTCGACTGCCTTTGCGACGGCAAGGACACCTTCATCGTCGGCATCATGGAGCACATCGAGGAGGCCGGCATCCATTCCGGCGACTCCGCCTGCTCGCTGCCGCCGCATTCGCTCGACGAGGCGACCATCGCCGAGTTGGAGCGGCAGACCCGGGAGCTCGCGCTCGGGCTCGACGTGGTCGGTCTGATGAACGTGCAATATGCGATCAAGGACGGCACCATCTACGTGCTCGAGGTCAATCCGCGCGCCTCGCGCACGGTGCCCTTCGTGGCCAAGGTGGTCGGCACGCCGGTCGCCAAGATCGCGGCGCGAATCATGGCCGGCGAGAAGCTTGCTGATTTCGGCCTGACCAAGCGCGCGCTCAAGCATGTCGGCGTCAAGGAATCGGTCTTCCCGTTCGCCCGCTTCCCCGGCGTCGACACCGTGCTCGGCCCCGAGATGCGTTCGACCGGCGAGGTGATGGGCATCGACCGCTCGTTTGCCGTGGCCTTTGCCAAGAGCCAGCTCGGCGGCGGCACGCGCGTGCCGCGCAAGGGCACGGTGTTCGTCTCGGTGCGCGAGAGCGACAAGGCCCGCATCACCGAAGTGGTGAGGATGCTGCACGAGCTCGGCTTCAAGGTGGTCGCGACCTCGGGCACGCAGCGCTTCCTCACTGATCAGGGCGTGCCGACCGAGAAGATCAACAAGGTGCTGGAAGGCCGGCCGCACATCGTGGACGCCATTACCAATGGCGACATCCAGCTCGTCTTCAACACCACGGAAGGTCCGCAGGCGCTGGCCGACAGCCGATCACTGCGGCGCGCTGCCCTCTTGCATAAAGTGCCGTATTACACCACTCTTTCGGGTGCCGTGGCGGCCGCACAAGGCATCCGTGCCTATCTCGGGGGAGACCTCGAGGTCCGCACCCTGCAGAGTTACTTTTCCGAAAACTAGTCGCGACGCGCGGGCAAACGCCCGCTAAGCGATTGGCAACAATCGGCAATAAGGCCTCTCGGTAGGAACTCGCCGCCCCGTTAGATGTTGGTCCGGCCTTTCACGGGTTGGTATGAGCGGGCTTTCGGGCTTTGCTTTGAGCCGCGAAGGCCTATTCTGAAGATGCTGATCGTGCGCGCCTCTTGCCCGCACGGCTGAAGGACGAGAAGAGATGGTGGAAAAGGTTCCGATGACCGCGGGCGGCTACGCCGCGCTGGAGACCGAGCTGAAGCAGCGACAGTCGGTGGACCGCCCGCGCATCATCGAGCACATCGCCGAAGCGCGCTCGCATGGCGACCTGTCGGAGAACGCGGAATACCATGCCGCCAAGGAAGAGCAGTCGCACAATGAGGGCCGCATCGCCGAGCTCGAGGACAAGCTCGCGCGTGCCGACATCATCGATGTCGCCAAGCTGTCCGGCGACACGATCAAATTCGGCGCGACCGTGACCCTGATCGACGAGGACACCGAGAAGAAGACGGTCTGGCAGATCGTCGGCGAGGTCGAGGCGGACGCCAAGAAGGGCAAGATCTCCATCACTTCGCCGCTCGCGCGCGCCCTGATCGGCAAGAAGATGGGGACGACCGTCGAGGTCATGGCGCCGGGCGGCGCCAAATCCTACGAGATCGCCAAGGTCGAGTGGCGCTGAGACGCGCCGCGTCCGCTCCGAACGAATCGAAGGGCTCCGCCATGGCGGGGCCCTTCGCCGTTTCGGCGGTCGCAGTGCGGCCGGGTTACGGCGCTTCTGCGGTACACGCTCAATTCATCCCAGGACCGCCACATGACGGTGACGCAGTTTCCGTAATCAGCTAATTCTGGGGCGACGAGCCGCGCCGCAACGATCGGTCCGGCGAGGTCGCATCATGATTTTATGATTGGGGGACGATCACACATGGAGCAGATGCTCTCGAAATGGCAACCGGCTGTACTCAGCCTGTTTCGCTTCATCACCGGCCTGTTGCTGTTTCAATACGGCGTGGCGAAGATCTTCAAGTTTCCGGCCGTGGAGATGTTTGCCAAAGTTCAGCTGATGTCGCTTTACGGCGCGGCTGGCTTGCTCGAACTGGTACTCGGCGGATTGCTGATCCTCGGGCTGTTGACGCGCCCGGTTGCCTTCATCCTGTCGGGTGAGATGGCCTTCGCCTACTTCATGGGCCACTTCCCGCGGGGGTTCTTCCCGGTCGTCAATAACGGCTCGCTGGCGATCGCCCTCTGCTTTGCCTGCCTCTATCTGGCAACCTCCGGCGGCGGTCCGATCAGTCTGGATGCGCTGCTTCGCAAGAAGAGCTGATCTCTTTCGCGTCCCGTTCGCTTCGCAACAGCGAGCTTCCGGGTTCAGCCTCCGCAGGGGGCTGGACCCGCAGTGCCAGCCGGGGTTCACCCGCGTCCCTTGACCTCGAGCGGCACCGCCGCCTCGTACTTCGAATTGTGCAGCACCAGCGAAGTCCGCACATTTCGCACGTGCGGCGCTGCCGTCAGGTGCGTGACGAACTCCTGAAACGTCGCCATGTCCGGCGCTACGCATTTCAGGATGAAATCGACCTCGCCGGACAACATCCAGCATTCCCGCACCAGCGGCTCCGAGCGCACGAATTCCTCGAACGCCTTCAGGTCGGCGTCCGCCTGGCTCGACAGGTGCACCGCGGCGAACACGGTGACGTCGAAGCCGAGCTTGCGCGGATCGAGCAGGCCCCGATAGCCGGTGATGTAGCCCTCCTCTTCCAGCGTCCTGACGCGCCGCAGGCATGGCGGCGGCGAGATGCCGACCCGCTTGGCCAGCTCGACATTGGTGATCCTGCCATCGGCCTGGATTTCGCTGAGGATTTTGAGATCGATTTCGTCAAGATTCTTGGTCACGGGGATTGCAGGCTCTGGCGGGAACTGGGAGATGAAGACTCCGGGGCGGATGGCAACTCTCTTAGCGCAAGCCGGCCAATTTGCGTAATTTTATTACTCTACATTTCCCCTGTTGACCGGGTCGTGAAGGGAAAATTCGCCGAGATGCGTTGCAATTCTTGCATGGCTTGCCAGATGGCTTAGACTTGGTTTTGACATTTTCAATGGGGCTTCGGGGCGCTTCTTCCATGTATTCCGCGCGCTGCGTCGTCAATTCTCCTCTTTCCAGCGAGTCATCGTGCCCATGCAAGCTCCGATCCATGCCAAAGTCGTCATCATCGGTTCCGGCCCTGCCGGGTATACGGCGGCGATCTACGCGGCACGGGCCATGCTTGAGCCGGTCCTGATTCAGGGCATCCAGCCGGGAGGCCAGCTCACGATCACGACCGACGTCGAGAACTATCCGGGCTTCGCCGACGTCATCCAGGGCCCCTGGCTGATGGAGCAGATGGAGAAGCAGGCGACACATGTCGGCGCCAAGGTCAGGACCGACCTGGTGACCAAGCTCGAACTTGGACAGCGCCCGTTCCGCCTGACCTGCGATTCCGGCGACGTCTACCTCGCCGAGACGGTCATCCTGGCCACCGGCGCCCAGGCGCGCTGGCTCGGGCTGCCGTCGGAGGAGACCTTCAAGGGGTTTGGCGTCTCGGCCTGCGCGACCTGTGACGGCTTCTTCTATCGCGGCAAGGAGGTCGTCGTGGTCGGCGGCGGCAACACCGCGGTCGAAGAAGCGCTGTTCCTGACCAATTTCGCATCCACGGTCACGGTCGTGCACCGGCGCGATCATTTCCGGGCCGAGCGAATTCTGCAGGAGCGGCTGTTCAAGCATCCCAAGATCAAGGTCGTCTGGGACAGCGCGCTGGACGAGATCTGCGGTGCCAGCTCGCCGTCGAAGGTGACGCATGTCCGGCTCAAGAACGTCAAATCCGGTGCGGTGTCCGAGCTGCCGGCCGACGGCGTGTTCGTCGCCATCGGCCATGCGCCCGCCACGGAGCTGGTCGCAGGTCAGTTGAAGCTGAAGCCATCCGGTTACGTCGAGGTGGTGCCGGGCTCGACCGCGACCTCGGTCCCCGGCGTATTCGCCGCCGGCGACGTCGCCGACGAAACCTATCGGCAGGCGATCACCGCCGCCGGCATGGGCTGCATGGCCGCCCTCGAGGCCGAACGCTTCATCGCCCAGGCGGCGAGCGAACGCGCCGCGGCAGAATGAACTGAAGATGCCACGATCACGGGATGGATTTACGGATATGGATTGGGACAAGCTGAAGGTGTTTCACGCAGCGGCGGAAGCTGGCAGCTTCACGCATGCCGGGGAGCAGCTCGGGCTGTCGCAATCGGCCGTGTCACGGCAGGTGAGCGCGCTGGAACAGGAGCTGGCGGTCTCGCTGTTCCATCGCCACGCCCGCGGCCTGATCCTCACTGAGCAAGGCGACCTCTTGTTCCGTACCGCGCATGACGTCTTCATGCAGCTGCAGGCGGCCCGCGCCAAGTTGACCGACAGCCGCGAGCGGCCGAGCGGCGATCTGAAGATCACCACCACGCCCGGCGTCGGCATCAACTGGCTGATCCCGCGGCTCGGCGAATTCACCGCGATGTATCCGGAGATCCGGATCTCGCTGATCGTCACCGACGAGGAACTCGACCTGTCGATGCGCGAGGCCGACGTGGCGATCCGCACCCGCAAGCCGACCCAGCCCGACCTGATCCAGCGCAAGCTGTTCGCGATCAGCTTCCATGCCTATTGCTCTCCCGAATATGTGAAGCGCTTCGGCACCCCGCGAACCCTCGACGAGCTCGACGATCATCGCATCATCATGCTCGCCGACGGCCAGGTCGCGCCGCATCTGCAGAACCGCAGCTGGCTGGTCGACGCCGGCCGCAACGGCTCCGGTCCGCGCGAAGCCTATTTCAGGGTCAACAACATCCTCGGCCTGGTGCGCGCCTGCCAGCAGGGCCTCGGCATCGCCGCGCTGCCCGACTATCTCGTCGAAGAAAACAGCCGGCTGGTGCAGTTGTTCGGCGAGTCGGACTCGATCCAGCTCGACACCTACTTCGTCTATCCCGAGGAATTGAAGACGGTGGCGCGGGTCCAGGTGTTCCGTGACTTCGTCGTGAGCAAAGCGCAGCGCTGGCCGGCCTGAGATTGTGCATGTCTGACATGCGGCTTGCATGGTTGCTGCAGGGCCGTGTCGAAGATCATACTGTACGGGTACTGAGTACCGGCGTTGCGCATTGTCCCCCTCCTCCAGTGGCGCAGGCGCTCAGGAATCCTTCTTGGAAGGTGATTGTGTCGGCCGCGTTGGCCACAACCTCCAGCCGGGCTCATTGGGCCCGGCTATTTTTTTGGCTCGGCTGTATTTGTTCCAGCTATTTTTGTCTCAGCGCCCGGGGATCGTTGACAGCACCGCTTGCACCGCGCATGTAGGGGTCATGTCCACGTCGTCGCACGTCAAGTCGTCGTCGAAAAAAGGTCCCCGCCCGGGGACATGTGGACGCGCGCGCTAGAATCTCTCCAGAGTTCACCGCCGCATCACCAGCCCCGCCGCAAGGACGGGGCTTTTTTGCGTGTCCCGTCTCCGGCCTCAACACCCCAAGGAGATGGACCATGATCGACCCTCGAACGCGACTGCAAGGACTTTGGCTACCACTGATCACGCCGTTCCGCGACGGCGCGCTGGATGAGGCATCCTTGCGCAATCTGATCCGGCACTACGCGGCCAAGCCGATCGATGGACTGGTGCTCGGCGCGACCTCCGGCGAAGGGCTGGCACTGTCATGGGAGGAGCGCGCAAGGCTGGTCCATGTGGTCCGCGACGAACTCGCGGTCCTGGCGCGGCCGCTGCCGATCTGTCTCGGTGTCGGCGGCGTGGCGACGGCCGACCTGATCGAGGCGCTCGCGCGAACCGCATCGTGGCCGATCGACTTCTACCTGATCTCGAGCCCGCCTTACGTGCGTCCCTCGCAGCGCGGGCTGCTGGCGCACTTCACGGCCCTGGCTGATCACGCCGCCCATCCGATCGTCCTCTACAACATTCCGTATCGCGCCGCGGTCGGCCTCGACAATTTGACGCTGCTGCAGCTCGCCGGCCATCCGGGCATTGCGGGCCTCAAGGATTGCTGCGCCAACCGCATGCAGACGCGGGACCTGATCGCGCGCCGGTCGCCCGGCTTCCGCATCCTGACCGGCGAGGACGCGCAGAGCTTCGATGCGCTGCAGGCCGGCGCCGACGGCGCCATCCTGCTGTCCGCGCATCTGGAGACCGAGACGTTCGGCGCAATCCTGCAGCATGTCCGTGCCGGCCGTCACGACGCGGCAGCGGCCTGCTGGGCCGAGGTCGAGGATCTCACGCGGCTGCTATTCACCGAGCCGAGCCCGGCCCCGGCGAAGTACTGGCTGGCGCGGACCGGCGTGATCGCCAGCGCGGAGGTACGGCTGCCGATGGTGGAGGTTGGCGCCGAGCTCGCCGCGCGGCTGGACTGCGAGATCGAACGCCGCCGAGCGACCTCGATGCAGAGCCGCGTGGCCTGAGCCGCGCCGCCAGCGATCCCGGCTCCCGCCTCGATTGTCGAGATCGGGCGCAGGGCCGGCCGTTTGGCGGCCTCCGAACGGGGCCACGGTGGGCGCGCTCCCCCGTGGTTTCGTCGGAGCTAACGAACGCGCTCAAATGTCACGAAGTCGGCAACCAGCTTCTTAAAGACATTCCAGTATCGATGTTGAAAACGTCGAAGAGCGCGGGGGCGTCGTGGCTTTGCAGGATCCAACATTCCCTGAGCGTCAGGGCTTCAGCATCGAGGACATTCTCTGGGCGGTCGGGATCTGGTCCGTGATCCTCACACTGACGCCAGCGATCGCATTCTATGTGCTGATGGTCTCCTAACCTCGCCGCGCACTCCGCGCGGCGTCGGGCCAGGATCGCGATACGATCCGATCGGCTCGAACGGGAGACCGGTTCCAGCCACGAAAAACGCGCGGAAACCCGCGCGTCGATGACCGGCTTGGTCGAAGGATCAGGCCGCCTGCTTGTGCATCGCGCCGTTGGCCGACACCGTGCCGCGAATCGCCTTCACCGACCGCTCGATCGCAGCCCACAGGCGCGCGATCTCGGCCGCAGCGCGGCCTTCCGCGTAATATTCGCGCACGCCCTCGCCCTGCCCCAGCGCCATCAGCAGATCGGCGCGGTTGGTGATCTGTCCGCCCCACACCGGCGCCTTGAACTTGGCCAGCGCTTCGCGGGCGATGGTGACGATCGGGCTTTCGGCGTCGTCGCGGCGCGCCGGCGCACCGTTGAGAACGACCGCATAGGGCTTGCGCGCGGCGCGGCAGGTCTGGATCGTCTCTTGTACCGCGTTGACGTCGAACACGCCGGGGCGCGCCGGGATGATCACCATGGTCGCGTTCTTGATCGCGTCCTCGACGACGGCCGAGATCGTCGGCGGCGTATCGATCAGCACCCACTCGACGCCGTCGCGGCGGGCCGCGGACACGATCGCGCTCACCGAGTTCACCGCGGTCTTGATCGGCGGCTCGTTGGTGCCGCGCAGCTTGTGCCAGAGCGTCAGCGACCCCTGAGGATCGGCGTCGATGAGCAGACAAGACTTGCTCGCCTTGATCTGCGCAGCGAGATGGGCGGCCAGGGTGCTCTTGCCTGAACCGCCCTTACGCGATGCGAAAACAATAACGTTCATACCTTGGCCTCCAGATTGACCCCAGCCGCGAAAATGAATCAGCGGACTGATTCGCGGAAGATAAATTTAGCGATTGAGGAGACGTAACTCCTGATTGCCGACCCCATTGGTTTTTGCGTCACACCGAACGTTGAAAGACGAGCAGATCGTGCCGCGTCATTCGACAACATCCGGTCATGCCCGGACGCATTTGCATGCTGAGGCTGCGCCGATGGGTTGGAACGAACTGCGTCCACGACTCACGTCCGCTCTCGTGGCGTCGAATCCGGCATCATGCCGTGTTCAGGTCGCGTCCGGCCGCGGCAACTTCTTCGTCTTGCGTGCGACTGCATTCGCGGGCTTCCTCGCCGCGGCAGGCCGGATGATCATCGGCCGGTCCGCGCGTCCCGATGACGCAGCCTGGCGCGGCTGCGGTCCGAACTGGGCGCGACAAGGCGGCGACAGCTCCGCCTGGCGGCGGACCATGCAGGCGGTGACGCGATCGACGTCGGGAATCTCGGAACTACAAAGCCGAAAAGCGTCGCCCGTGCACGCCTGCTCCTGCTCGGCGGTGTAGGCGCGCGCCGCGTTCGGCACGAACAGCGCGGCGGCCGCGATCAGTACTCCAGCAATGCGTGGATCCATCCGCCTCATCGTCCCCGCCCCGATATGGCCACAAAGTGTGATCGAACGAGGCTGGATTCGCAAGGCGCAGCGTCGTGCCGCGTTACTAATTGAGCGAAGCGAACGACAGGCGAAGGCGCTGGGCAGCGATATATCCGTCGAAATACGGGGCGGAATCGGATCGGAATTCCAGGAGAACGCGGCGCGCGCACCACACGGTGCAAAGCGCGGCGCCAGATGCCGCAGTCACGCTAACGCTCCGGACCATCACGACCGGCCCCTGCCACGGATCGAGTTGCGACACGGCCAAGTCAACGAGATGAAGGAAGTGGCGGACCGAAATGCGATTGTCCCGATCATGGTACAGTTGGGTGGGCTCGAACCACCGACCTCCTGTTCCACAGACAGGCGCTCTAACCAACTGAGCTACAACTGCATCGCCATGGGATCGCCGCGCGTGGGGGCGTCCGAACGCGCCGGAAACTAGGTGCAACGGCGGAATTTGGCAAGGCCGAGAACGGATAAAGTGGCCCGCCCCACCGCCGTTTTTTGATGCCTTTCTGGGCTGTTCTGGAGCCTGCTCAGAATACGGGCTCAAAACGATCGAGCCCGCACGCGATGCGCCGGGCTCGGGATTCGTGGCCAGTTGCGCCGGGCTCCTCTCCGCAGGGACGACCGGCGGGGGGTGTCTCAGGCCGCCGGCTTGAACAGCTTCGAGGCGCTTTCCTTGATCGGCTCGACCGTCTCGGTGGCGACCTTCTGGCCGAGTTCCCCGAGCTCCTTGGCTTGGGCGGTGAACGTCTCGAACTGCTTGCGCGTGAACCCGGTCCACAGCTCCAGCGCCTCGGACGGCGACTTGATGCCGAGCAGCTCCTGGGCAAAATCCAGCGAAGACGTCGTGTTGACCTTCATGAACTCCATCACCTTCGAGGAGTAGGCACCGGCGCCCTTGCTGGCATTGGCGAAGAAGGCCTCGATGGCTGAATTGTGGGTCTCCGCCGCGTCCTTGAACTTGGCGTAGTTCTCGCGGGCCTGCGAGACGCCTTTTTCGGCGAGCGCGCGCACCTGTTCGGGAACCTCGAACGGAATGATAGAGGCGGAGAAAGGATCGGCGGCATTGGTCATGGCATGCATCCTTGGAAGATTGAGACTAACCGTCCCGGCAATCGGGAAGTCACTTTTGGATCACGCAGAGGAAACGCCCCTGGGAGGCAACAACAACCTCCCGTAGAGCTATATCGTGTCGATATTGTGCAACGCAATGAGAATTCCACTATCAGGAACTCCCCATCATCCCTAAGTGGTGTAAAACAACAAAATCAATCAATGAGTGCGGTCGTCGCAGGCGTCGCAGCGCTTCGGAGACCGCTACGTCTTCGGTTTGGTCGCGTCGATCGCCGCTCTGCTGATGGCCTGGCCCATCTCGCTGGCCTGCTCGGCCAGCGATCGCATCTGGCCTTGCACGAACTCGCTGTGCAGCTTCAGCACCTCGGGCAGATCCTTGGCGTGGACCAGCGACTGAGCGTAGTCCAGCGACGTCTGCACGTTCTTCTCGGCATAGGACAGCACCTTCGCGCCGATGTCCTTCGCCCCGGCCCGCACGGTGGCGCCGCGCTCCTCCAGCGAGCCGGCCGTCGCCTCCGCCCCCGCAAGGAACTTCTCGAAGTTCTGGCGCGCCTGATCGAAGCCGGCCTCGGCCATCGCGCGCATGTCCTTCGGAATTTCGAAGCGGCGTCCGTCGTCAATCATGGGTGCTCTCCTCCTGCTGCCTCCGAGCCGCCCGAGGCGGGCCCGGAAGGAACACATTAAGGTTATCCAAGCTTTAGCAGGACATGGGCACGGCGCTGCCGTGGACCTCCGCCCTCAAAACGCGCGATAGTAACGAATTCTTAACGCTGCCAGTTCCGGCCGCAGATCAAACTCACGAGAGCCCCAAGCCGTCGTTGCCATGACCCCCGCCGATCTCGAATTACAGGCCCTGAGCGATCCCCGGCTGGCCGTCCATGCCGCGGGAAGCCTGCCGGCGTGGCTCTGGTCGGCCGATGGCAGCCGCGTGTTGTGGGCCAATGCGATGGGCGCGCGCGTGTTCGGCGCGGCCAACGGCACGGCGCTGTGCGGGAAGACGTTCGGTCCGGCCGATTCGCATCGCCGTCAGATCGCGCAATTGGCGCGGCGGTTGCCCGAGACCGGCGCGCTCCGGCTCGAACGTCTGCGCGGCTTCGGCGCCTCCCTCGGCACGCTCGCGACCTGCGGCTGCGCCAGGATCGACTTTGCGGACGGCACGCGCGCCGTACTGATCACCAGCACCGACAACAGCAGCGGGCGCGGCTTTCCTCTCACGGAGCGCCTGAAGCGGCTCGTGGACAACAGCGAGCATGCACTGATCGCATTCACGCAAGACGGCCAGTTCGCCGGCATCAGCACGGCCGGGCGGCGGCTGTTCGGCATGTGCGACCTGAGCGAGCCCGGATTTGCGGCAGCCCGAAGCGCGGCGCTTGCCGATGGTGTCGCCGAGGTGACGTTCGGCGCCGAGCGCGCGGCGCTCTACCGCATCGGCAGCGGCCGTCAGGCCGGGCTGGTTGCGGCAGCCATGCCGGCACTGCCCGACGAGATGCAGGTGCCCACTCCCGATGCAGAACTCGGCGCACACGCCCCCGCGGCACCACAAGGTCCCGTGGACATTGCCTGCGCGGACGCGGCCGACACTCCGCCTGCTCCTTCGATGGATGACATGACCGAACGCTACACCGACTACGAAGCACCCGCCCTGTCCAACGAAGCGCCCGCCGAATTCCTGCTGGTCGACGGCGCTGCCGAGGCCGAGCCGCTCGCGCGGGTCCCGCAGGCGACGACCGACGGCCAGCCATCCGACTTCGCGCCGATGCACGCACAGGACGACACCTCGGTGATCGGAACCGGCGATCCGTCGACGCGCGGCCGTCGCCATCCGCTGCGCTTTTCGTGGCAGATGGATGCCGAGGGACGGTTCTCTATTGGCTCCGACGAGTTCGTCCGCCTGGTCGGCGCCCGAAGCGCCGCACATCTCGGCCGCCCGTGGCACCACCTCACGGAGACACTCGGACTGGATCCGGATGGGCGCGTCGGCGCCGCGATCGAGACGCGGCAAACCTGGAGCAACCTCGTCATCAGCTGGCCTGCCGATGGCGGCGAGAGTCTTCCCGTCGAACTCTCGGGACTACCGGTTCTCACCGGAGACAAGACCTATTCCGGTTATCGTGGCTTCGGCGTTTGCCGCGATCTCGATGTGCTGGACCGGTTGGAGACGCTGCGGCCGCCCGAGACGGGCGTGACCGAACATCCGCATGCCGGCGCAACCGGCCTTGCCCCGGCCGGTGTCGTCCCATCGCAGCTTGCTCAATCCGACCATGCACCGGCCGCAGATGCGCCGCCGCGGCGGGACAACATCACCGCGTCGGGACGCGACGCTTCCATTGTGGCCGAAGCGCCCCACATCGATGGTGTCGGACTCGAGCCGGCCGGAAACGTCGTGCCGTTCCGCGCCCCCGGCGAGACCAAGCTTCCGGCACTGACGCCGGTGGAGAACAATGCGTTTCATGAACTTGCGCGCCAGCTGTCGGCCCGGCTCGAGGGTGAAGTCCGCAACAGTCCGGCGGACGTTGCCGGCGCGCCGCTCGAACCGGCCTTGCGCGTGAGCGATCCGTTCGGGCCTCCGCCTCACCAGGATGCGTCGGCGACGGGCGAGATGGCGAGCGAGCACGCGACCGGGCTGCAGACCGAATGGCTGACGCCCGAAGCGCCGCCGGCCCACGGCGACAGCCAACGCGACCGGATCCTGCTCGATCTGCTGCCGACGGGCATGCTGATCTATCGGCTCGACCGGCTGCTCTATGCCAACCCGGCCTTTTTCAAGCAGATGGGCTATGCGGACCTGGCGACGCTGGAGCAGGCCGGCGGCCTCGACGCCCTCTATGTCGAGCCCGGCGCATCGTCGTCGACCGGCAAGTCGGAAGCCGGCACGCCGGTGACGATCTCGGCCGCCGACGGATCGTCCAGCGTGGAGATCAAGGCCGAGGCCCGCCTGTTCACGATCACCTGGGACGGTGACACCGCGCACGCCCTGATCTTCGCGCCGCCCCCCGGACCGGCCGCGGCGCTGCCGCCGGTCGCGGAGCCTTCACCGCCGCCGGTGACCGCTCCGGCCGCACCGGCTCCCCTCGTCGTCGCACCACCTCCCGCCGCCGGCCATGCCGATGCCGAAGACCTGGCTGCCATCCTCGACGTCACCGCCGAAAGCGTCCTGATGTTCGATGCCGGCGGCAACATTCACGCCTGCAATCGCAGCGCCGAGGCCTTGTTCGGCTACGACGGCGCCGCGTTCGTTCGCCGCAATCTCATCGAGCTGTTCGCACCGGAGAGCGCACGTCTGGTGTTGGATTATCTCGACTGCGTGCAGCACGCCGGTGCAGCAGGTCTGTTGGACCAGGGCCGCGAGGTGCTCGGCAAGGACGCCCAGGGTGGCGCCGTTCCGCTGTCGATGACGATCGGCCGCACCAGGGCCGATGGTCTGAACTTCTTTGCCGTGTTCCGTGACCTGTCGCAGCTCCGCCGCGGCGAAAGCGAGTTGCTGCAGGCGCGCCGCGTCGCCGACCGCGCCGCCAATGCCAAGGCCGACATGCTGGCCCGCATCAGCCACGAGGTGCGCGCGCCGCTCAACGCGATCATCGGCTTCGCCGAGGTGATGATCGGCGAACGCTTCGGCACGCTCGGCAACACGCGCTACGCCGAATACATGAAGGACATCCGCACCTCCGGCGAACGCGTGGTGTCGCTGATCGACGACCTGCTCGAACTGTCGCGCATCGAGACCGGCAAGCTCGAGCTCGCCTTCACCAGCCAGAACCTCAACGAACTGATCGAGAGCTGCGTTGCGGTCATGCAGCCGCAGGCCAACCGCGCCCGCATCATCATTCGGACCTCGTTGTCGCAGTTGCTCCCGCCGGTCATCGCCGACGCGAGAGCGTTGCGCCAGATCGCCCTGAACCTGATCTCGGCCTCGATCTCGCTGGCCAATCCCGGCGGTCAGGTCATCGTCTCGACCGCGCTGTCGGATTTCGGTGAGGTGGTGCTGCGCGTCCGCGACACCGGACACGGATTGAACGATCACGCCGTGGCCGCGGCGCTCGAACCCTTCCGTGCGCCGGGGGCCGCCGAGCAGAGCGCCGATGGATCGGGCCTCAATTTGTCGCTGACCAAGGCACTGGTCGAAGCCAACCATGCCCAGCTCCACATCAAGGCGGCGCCGAAGTCCGGCACGCTGATGGAGGTCGTGTTCTCGCGCGCGATCCCCCGAAATCAGAGCGCCGGCTGAGCCGATCCCGCCGAACGCACCGCGAGCGAACGGAGCCGGAGACCGAGCAGCAGCGGGCCGAACGCCAGCACGAAGCCCGCGAATGCAACGATCCAGGCGGACGCCGCCACGTGCAGCAGGATCCCCGCATGGGCCGGCAGCAACACGGCACAGATCCGCGTCACCGCCGCGACGATGATCCCCAGATAGATCGCCTGGGTCGCGACGGAAGCCGTCAGCGCCTGGCCGGTATGGCCGAGCGTGGCGCGCGTCATCACCGCAAGCGTCATGGTCCCCGCAGCGCCGACCATCCAGGCATGCAGCCCGGCGCTCGGCAGCACCATCCGAAGCTCGCAGCCGCATTGAGCAGGAAGCCCAGCGGCACGAAGGCGTAGCCGACATGCAGGATCACGAGCAGCCGTTCGCGCGTGGTGCGGTCGCCAGCCCAGCGTGCGAGCCTCACCGCATGCAGCACGCCCGCCGCAGCCAGAGCGAGCCCGATGCCGCCGCTGTCCGGCGCCACGATCCAGCCGAGCAGGGTCAGCGCACTGAACGCCACGACGGCCGTGTCGAAGCGGCCGAACGGCGCCGGCAGCCGGCCGGGATTGTATTTCACCAGCCAGTTGCGCGTGAAGCTCGGCGTGATGCGGCCGCCGATCAAAGCCAGCAACAGCACGATCACGGCAACGCCGATGCGGATGGCGTCGTCCGCCGACCCGCGCAGATGCGCCTCGATATGGAACGCGACGTTGCCGGCGCACAGCACACCGACGATGGCGACGACCGGCAGATTGCGCCAATTCCGGCCGGCGACGATTTCGCGCGCGGCGGCCAGGACCACCAGCAGCAGAAAGCTCGCATCGATCGGCAGCGCGGCCCACCACGGCAACGACAGCGTCACGGCCACCCGCCCGGCCAGCCACGCCGCGACGAGCGAGAGCAGCGGCAGGCCACGGATCGGCAGCCGTCCGGTCCAGTTCGGAATCGCCGTGAACAAAAAGCCGGTGACGATTGCCGGCAGATAGCCATAGAGCATCTCGTGCACGTGCCAGTCGCGCGGCGCGAACACCGCGTTCAGCGTCAGCTCACCGGAATAGGCCGGAAGCCAGATCAGGATCGACAGCGCGGCCTGGATTGCGCCGAGCAGGAAGAACGGCCGGAACCCGTTGGCGAGAACGCTCCAGCCCTGATAGTTGCGCGGAATGGCCATGTGCAAGCTCGCTCTGACGACGGCGGGAACGGCGCCGGTCGGGCGCCATGGTCGACATGTAGTTGAACCTCGACTGCAACAGGTTGCGCCAGCACAAACTTCCGATGGATTGCAAAAACGTGGTATTGAGCGGCGCTGGTTTCGGGCGCGCTGCGCCGCGGAGAACATCATGGCTTCCATCGACCGCTCGCTGGTCGCGCACCTGCCGCTGTTTGCAGGGCTCGGTGCCGAGGATCTCACCGAGGTGTTGCGTGAGGCGCGCTCCCTTCGCGTGCCTCGCAACGGCGCGGTGTTCGAACAGGGAGCCGATGCGACCTCGCTCTTCCTGCTGCTCCACGGCCATGTGCGCGCCAGCAAGACGACGCCGACCGGCGACCAGATCGTGGTCCGCTATGTCGTCCCCGGCGACACCTTCGGCGTCGCACCGGCCATCGGCCTGCAGCACTATCCGGCCACCGCCACCGCGGTCGACGACAGCGTCGTGCTGGCCTGGCCGTCCGCCGCATGGCCGCGTCTGGTGTCGCGGTTTCCGTCACTGGCCGCGAACGCGCTGCAGACCGTCGGCCAGCGCCTGCAGGAGACCCATGCCCGCGTCATCGAGATGTCGACGCAGCAGGTCGAGCAGCGCATCGCGCATGCGCTGCTCCGGCTCGCCAACCAGGCCGGCCGCAAGCTCGATCACGGGGTGCAGATCGACTTTCCGATCAGCCGGCAGGACATCGCGCAGATGACCGGCACAACGCTGCATACGGTGAGCCGGATTCTGTCCGGTTGGGAGCAGCTTGGCCTGGTCGAAAGCGGCCGTCAGAAGATCGTGCTGCGCGAACCGCACAAGATCGTGCTGCTGGCCGAGCAGAACTCCGACACCGCCGCATCCCGCTCCTGATCACGTTCCCGCACACAGCGCCGAGAGAAAGGTGTCGGTATCGACGCCATGCTCGCGGCAGGCATCTGCGACATTGTGGAAGCAGGCGATCGGGCAGCCGACGCAGCGCATCCCAAAGGCGAGAAAGACGCGGATCGTCTCCGGCTTTTGCCGCATGACGTCGTCGACCAGTTCATCGAATGAGATGGGCATGCGCGCCTCCACTCCAGAGCGAATGGTAGGCGCCATGCCGCCGGCCGTCTTTGTCGCGGCACAAGCACCGCGAGCCAATATCGACCTGTTTGCTACACTGCCCGGCTGTGCAGCTGCTTCGACGCATCGAGATGCGCATCGAACGCTGCGGCCACGCTGCGCACCAGGAACCGCGAGTGCTCGGTGACGGCAATCGCGCTGCCGTTCAGCTCGACGACGCCGTCGGAAATCAGCGACTGCAGCCGTGGCGCCGATCTCAGCATGTCATCGGTTGCCATGCCGTGCCGGGTGCAGATGACATCGAGGTCGACACCATAGTCGCACATGATGCGCTCGATGATGTCGGCCCGCAGGCGGTCGTCATCGGTCAGACCATAGCCCTTCACGGTGGCGAGATTGCCCGACGCGATTTTCTCCTCGTAGGCGCGCACCTGGGGCGCGTTCTGAACATAGCCTTGCGGCAGCTGGCCGATCGCCGAGGCGCCGAAGCCGAGCAGCAGGTCGTTGGCGTCGGTCGTGTAGCCCTGAAAATTGCGATGCAGCCGGCCCTCGCGGAAGGCAATCGTCATCGGGTCGGCCGGCAACGCGAAATGGTCGAGCCCGATCTGGACATAGCCCGCCTCCTTCAGCGCGTCGGCAATGGCGCAGGCCTGATCGTAACGCGCCAGACTGTCCGGCAGCGCTTCGTCCTGGATCTTGCGCTGGTGCGTCTTGAAGGACGGCACGTGGGCATAGCCGAACACGGACAGCCTGTCGGGACGCAGGTCGATGGCGCGCCGCACGGTGTCGAGACACGACGCCACGCTCTGATGCGGCAGGCCGTAGATCAGGTCGAAATTGATGCCGGCAACGCCCGCCTGACGCAGCCCGTTGGTGGCCTCGGCGGTCTGCTCGAAGCTCTGCACCCGGTTGATGGCCTGCTGCACCCGTGGATCGAAGCTCTGCACGCCCAGGCTGGCGCGGTTGACGCCGCTCAGCGCCAGTGCGGCGATCATCGCCGGCGTCAGCGTGCGCGGATCGATCTCGATGGCGATCTCGGCCGACGGCAGCACGAAGAAGGAATGGCGCAGCGATCCGACCAGATCGGCGAACGACTCCGGCGCCATGATGGTGGGCGTGCCACCGCCGAAATGGATGTGGCCGACCTGAAGCCGCCGGCCGATCTGGCGCGAAACCATGTCGATCTCGCACCGCAACGCAGACTCGTAGACTGCGATCGGTTCGTCGCGCTTGGCGATCATGGTGTTGCAGCCGCAATACCAGCACATCGAACGGCAGAACGGCACGTGCAGGTACAGAGACGCGGTGGCGTTCGAGGGGATCGCACGCAGCCACTCCGCATAGGTGGATGCGCCCACAGCGGCCGAGAAATGCGGCGCCGTGGGATAGCTCGTATAGCGCGGAAGGCGCTCCTGTCCGTAGCACGCGGCGAGATCTGGTCTCATGTCCTTGCCTGTCCAGCTGGATTTGGACGTGTTTGACACGAGGCGAGAGAAGCGGCCTTGAGCCTCCTCAAGGCGCCGCGGCAGATGCCCCGTCAACGTGCCAGTAGAACCCCGGGTTTCGCCATCGACATTGCGCTTCGTCAAAGTGGCGTAACCATTTCGCCTGATGATCGGATCATTCACGATTCGAGGGACCCGCAATGGAAGCTCTGGACCTGCTCGTTCGCTTGTTCGCTGCCCTCACCACCATCCGCGGTCATATTCCCCAATCCGACGGGTTCTATTCCTTCCGCGACGACTCGGCGCCGAGCGGCGTGCTCGGCAACATCGCCATGTTCCTGACCACGCTGTTCTGCATCGCAGCCGGGGTCGCCTTCGTCGTGCTGCTGGCGGTACGCTGGCTGAGCTGACGCGGACATCGGGCGCGGATGGCTTCATACCTGCGCGCGGGTTGCCGCATGACCGCTCCAGCCTTTTCTCTCAGCACCGTTTCACGCCTTCAGATGCAGCTTGCCGGTGCAATTCATCGGCACGCCGGACACCGCCCGCTCTGCCGGTTTCGCAAGTGCCAAATTGATTGCAACACAAACAGGACCGGTTTCAGCGGGCGCATGGTGATCGCGGCACGACAGACCAATGAAGAAGCGATCCATGGTCCGCGAGCAGCCTGCATGGAGCACGAGCACAGCGCGGCTATTCAGCCGGCTGATCCGCGACCTCCGGATCTGAGGTCGGGATCTCCAACTACGTGACCAGCTAGTCCCAGGCGCGGCGATTGCCGGTGCCATCGCACTGGTACAAATGACAGTCACCCAATATCAACTTTTGGTTGCGAAAATCAAGCTATAAACGCTAGACAATTGCCGTTGAGAGACGCGGGACGGACCAGGAGGCGAGTGTGGTTTCTCGACATCCGCCGGTCTTCTTCGCGTCCGACCTGCATGGGTACGGCATCGGCAACACCGGCTGGTTCGACGACAATTCTCCGCGCGCACTGGCCGGACGCTGCCTCGTCGACGCACTCGAATATCTCCGGACATCGCCGAAATTTGCCGCCAAGGACTGGCACGTGGTGAATGCGAACGCCGCGCGCATCGTCCACCAATGTCTTGCGGACACCGCGCTGGCGCGACGCGACATCCTCGATCGCGTGGCGCCCGCCATCGATGAGATCTGCGCGCAGATCGTCGCGAGCCGCCAATATCGCATTCCGTTCTACGGCGACGATTTCTGGGACTGGGCCAGCGTGGTCGACGCCTTCTGCGAGGTGCAGACGGTCTCCGTCACTGCAGCACGTGTCGCCAAGCGCGAACTCGACCAGTTTCGCAGGACCGTCCACATCCGCATGCCGAGCGGGCTCTCGGTCGGCGATCCCGATCAGGAGTGGTTTGGACCTGCGGTCGCGACGCGTGCCCATCGGCTGCTGAACACGCGCGCCTCGGGCTTCGATCCGGACTTGCGCCATGAATTGCAGGCCCAGGCGCTCGAACGCATCGAGCGCGGCCGATATCGCGGCCGGCAGGTGACGCCGTGGCAGCTCAGCTGGCACTACGGTCAGGTGGTCGGCGAATTTCAGCGCGCCGCGGGCGATCAAGCGGCCGAGCTGGCCGACTTCGCCTGGCTCGCCGTGCCGCTCGAACCCGGCAAGCGCGCGATGGTGCTCGCGCGCATCCTGCAGGGGGCCGGCGCGGTCAAGGACCGCCGAACGCTGTTACAGGCGCTCGACGAGCTCTATCGCTGCGAGACGCCGGGCCGTCCGCTCGGCCAGGGCGTGATCGGCGCCAGCGTGGAAGCCTGCCTGGACGTGCTCGAAGCGTTGTGGCCGCAGCTCGACGATCGAGATAAGGCCGGCATCAACACGATGCTCGACGCGCTGCGCTTTCTCCACGCCAAAGCCCACACGATCGGCTTCATCGTCGAGACGCCGGAGGACATCGAAGGTCTGATCCAGGCTATGGGGCCGGGCACGCTGATCGAACAGCGCAACGTCGCACGCGCGATCATCAGGCATTCCTGCTTCCATGCGGTGATCTGCCTCGGCCGGTCGATGACCGAGGTCGCGAGCGCCGCAGCGGTCGCGATCGAGGAACATGGCGCACGGTGGCTGATCATGCCGGGCCGCGCGCATGCGCTCGGACCCGCGCTTGCGCAGGCCGCCCAGGGCGCCCGCTTCGTCGGCGCCGGCCCGGGCGATCTCGTGATCGCGACCGCGGTCGCGCCATTCCGGATCGAGATCAAGGTGCGCGATGCGCTCAGCATCGCCGAGCCGCCGTTTCCGAATGACGGCATGATCATCCCCGCCGACGCGGAGCTATGCCGCCTCGCACATGAATCGGCGGCCACCATGCTCGACGAGATCGGCGTGTTCTTCGAGGGAATGACGGTCACGCGCAATGGCGGCGGCACCGCCGCCGAAATTTCGGCGGCGTTTCCAGGCGCCCTCGCCACCGATGAAACGTCCTATATGATGGCGCTGACCTGCCTCACGCATGCCGTGCCCTGTCTCGTCGTCCAGAGTCTGGCGGAGATGCCGCCGCAGGCACCGGCGCGTTCGGCACGCAACGCCGGCTGCCGCCTCGCCGTCAAGGTCGCGGAGACGCTGTGCCGGCGCTGGTAGCGGCGCGCCTTCAGGAATTCTTAAGGGCGACCCGGAATTCGGCTTCGGTCTTGGCCTTGACCTCGTCCAGCGTCACGCCGTCGGCAAGCTCGATCAGGGCCATGCCGTCATTGCCGTGCTTGTCGATCGTGAACACCGCGAGATCGGTCACGACCATGTCCACGACGCGCTCGCCGGTCAGCGGCAGGTTGCACGACTTCAGCAGCTTCGGCCCATCCTTGGCGGTGTGCTCCATCACGACGACCACGCGCTTGACGCCGGCGACGAGATCCATCGCGCCGCCCATGCCCTTCACCATCTTGCCGGGGATCATCCAGTTGGCGAGATCGCCGTTCTGGGCGACCTGCATCGCACCAAGGATCGACAGGTCGATGTGGCCGCCGCGGACCATCGCGAACGAATCCGCCGAGGAGAAATAGCTCGTGATCGGCAGCTCGGTGACGGTCTGCTTGCCGGCGTTGATCAAGTCGGGATCCTCTTCGCCCTCATAGGGGAACGGACCCATGCCGAGCATGCCGTTCTCGCTCTGCAGCGCGACGTCGACGCCCGGCGGAATGAAGTTCGAGACCAGCGTCGGAATGCCGATGCCGAGATTGACGTAGTAGCCGTCCCGCAGCTCCTTGGCGGCGCGCGCCGCCATCTGCTCTCGCGTCCAGGCCATCACACTTCCTCCCCGGCTGCCGCGGCGGCTTCACGTTTGCGGACGGTGCGCTGCTCGATGCGCTTGAGCTCGGTTCCGACCTGGATGATGCGCTTCACGAAGATGCCGGGCGTATGGATGTGGTCGGGATCGATCTGGCCGGCCGGCAGCAGATGCTCGACCTCCGCGACCGTGACCCTGGCCGCCGTGGCCATCATCGGGTTGAAGTTGCGCGCGGTCTTCCGGTAGACGAGGTTTCCTGCGGTGTCGCCCTTCCAGGCGTGCACGATCGCGAGATCGGCGAACAGGCCGCGCTCCATCAGATATTTCTGCCCGTCGAACTCACGGACTTCCTTGCCCTCGGCGACCAGCGTGCCGACGCCGGTCTTGGTGAAGAAGGCCGGGATGCCGGCGCCGCCGGCGCGGATGCGTTCGGCCAGGGTGCCCTGCGGACAGAATTCGAGCTCCAGCTCGCCGGCCAGATATTGCTGAGCGAACAGCTTATTCTCGCCGACATAGGACGAGATCATCTTCTTGATCTGCCGCGTTTCCAAAAGCCGGCTGAGGCCGATGCCGTCGACGCCGGCATTGTTGGAGACGACGGTGAGATCCTTGACCCCGGACTCGCGAATGGCGTCGGACAGCGTTTCTGCAATGCCACAGAGGCCGAACCCGCCGGACATGATGGTCATGCCGTCCTTGAGAAGGCCCGCAAGGGCGGATTTGGCGTCCGGATAGACCTTGTTCATGCGGGCATGACCTGATGGAGGACGGCGACAGCGTGGATATCGACCGGATTATTAGGCGAAATCTTCGCAATGCGTCAATGATGCCTTCCCAAGGTGCACATCCTGCTTTAGCTGTCGCGCTGGCGCGTGACTCCGGGATGATCCGGAGTGCGGACTTGACGGCTTCCGCCGCAATCCCGCCACACCGGCGGCGCGGCCTTGAAAGCGTCAAGAAAACGCATCAAGTTGTTGATGTTGGCAAGGGTTTTCGGCGCGCCCTGCCCATCCTCCGTAAACAGCGATCCGACGACCCCAGGACATGCCAGTGACCATGGCCCAAGGAATGAGGCGCCTCGGCACGCCGATCGCGGTGCTGCTCGGCATCGCGTTCGTGGGCCTGCTGGCGAGCTCCTGGCTGATCAATCGCGAGGTACTGCGGCGCGCGGTCGAGACGCAGATCCGCGCCGTGACCGGGCTCGAACTCGTCGTCAAGGGACATATCGACGTCTCCTTGTTCCCCGGCAGCTACGTCTCCTTTCACGACGTCGGCCTGAAGGGCAGCGGCACCGAGGACCCCGCTCTGCGCGTCGACGTGCTGACCGCAAATCTTCAGTTGCTGCCGCTGCTGCTGCAGCGCTTCGAGATCGCCGACGTCATGATGCTGCGGCCGCAGATCAACGTGACCCGCGAGGCCGACGGCCGCAGCAACTGGACCCCCTTCATCGAGACCATCGCGCACACCATGCGGCCGGGTCCCGACAGCCAGATGTCGTTCTCCGAGATCCGCATCCAGGATGGCATCCTGGTCTACGAAGATGCCGATCATCATGCCTCCGAGCGGCTCGACGACATCGACCTGTCGCTGGCCTGGCCGTCGATCTCGCGCTCCTTCGCGGCGACCGGCCAATTCGATTGGCGCGGCCAGCGCATCGAGGGCTCGATCAGCGTCAGCGACTTCCTGGCCGCGCTGTCGGGAGACCGCTCCGGCCTCAAGATGCGCCTTGCCAGCCCGCCCCTGAAGGTCGCGTTCGACGGCACGATCGCCAATCGCACCAGCACGCTGATGGAAGGAACGCTGACCGTCGACAGCCCGTCGCTGCGCGACGCCTTGCGCTGGACCGGACAGACGCCGCTCGGCAGCGGCGGCTTCGGCCGCTTCGCGCTGCGCGCGCGCGCCAACGTGGTCGGAGCCTCGATCGCGCTCACCAACGTCAATGTCGAGCTCGACGGCAACACCGCCGAAGGCGTGATGACCTACGCCAACAACGGCCGGCAGGCGCTGCAGGCGACGCTCGCGGCCGACGCGCTCGACTTCACCCCCTACATCTCGACCTTCCGGCTGCTTGCCAACGGCGCGCGCGACTGGAATCGGCAGATGTTCGATCTGAAGGCCCTGTCCACGACCGACCTCGACATGCGGCTATCGGCCGCAAAGGTCATCGTCGGCTCCTCGAAGCTGGGGCGGACGGCGTTCGGGGCGAACCTGCGCAACGGCGTGCTCGCGCTCTCGGTCGGCGAAGCCCAGATGTATGGCGGCGTGGTGCGCGGCTCGTTCGGCGTCGCCCGGGCAGATACGGTCGCGGACGTGAAGGCCGAACTGCAATTCATCGACGTCGATCTGCAGGCCTGTGCCAACGAGATGTTCGGCATCTCCTCGCTGTCGGGACGCGGCAATCTCAACATCTCGCTGACCGCGTCGGGCTCGAGCCCGTTCGGGCTCGCGCAATCGCTCGACGGCAGCGCCAATCTGCAGGGCCATGACGGCGCGGTCTCCGGTTTCAACGTCGAACAACTGCTGAAGCGGCTGGAGCGCAGCCCGCTGTCGCGCGGCGGCAATTTCCGCACCGGCTCGACCCCCTACGATTCACTGACCATCGCCGTGAAATTCGCCGATGGCGTCGCGACCGCGGAGGACATCCGCGTCGAAAGCCCGACCGCGCGGATCACCATGACCGGCACCGCGTCGGTGCCGAGCCGCGAATACGACTTCAAGGGCGTGGCGAGCCTGTTGTCGAGTGGCAGCGGCAGCAACGGCTTCGAACTGCCATTCGTCGTGCAGGGGCCCTGGGAAGATCCGCTGATCTTTCCCGATCCGGAAAGCCTGATCCGCCGCGCACCGGCGGCAGCACCGCTGCTCGATGCGGTGAAGGACCGCAAGACGCGGGACGCAGTTCGCTCGGTGCTGGAGCGCTTCACTGGCGGCGGGCTGCGCCCCGCCCAGCAGGACGCCACGCCACCGCAGGCTGATGCTCCGGAGAACAGTCCCACCAAACAGAACTGACGCGCCGGCGTCGGCTCTCGCCTCCGCCGCACGACCTATGTCTGATATATTACTTCTGGATCGCATCGAATCCCTGGGATAGTGTCCACCACAACCGATCAAGCAAGATCGGCGGATCAGGGAGAGACACGTGAAATCCAGGGGAATGGGTGCGCTTTCAATCGCAGTCGCAGCCGCCGGGCTTTTTTGCGCTGCAGCACCAGCCATCGCTCAGGACACCATCACGATCTGGTGGAGCAAGGGCTTCTACAAGTCCGAAGACGATGCGCTGCTCAACGTCGTCAAGAAATTCGAGGCCAAGACCGGCATCAAGGTCGAGCTGTCGCAATACGCGATCCAGGACATGATCCCCAAGACGGTCGCAGCTCTGGATTCCGGCACCGTGCCGGATGTCGCCTATGCCGACACCTACGACGTCCAGGCCCAGGGCAAATGGGCCTACGAGGGCAAGCTCGAGGATCTCACCGACATCCTGGAGCCGATGAAATCGGCGTTTGCACCAAACACGATCGAGACCGCCAATCTCTATAACAACGTCACCAAGAAGAAGGCCTATTACGGCTTCCCGCTGAAGCAGCAGAGCATGCACGTCCAGATCTGGGGCGATCTGCTGGAGAAGGCCGGCTTCAAGGCCAGCGACATTCCCACCAAGTGGGAGGACTACTGGACGTTCTGGTGCGACAAGGTGCAGCCGGGGATCCGCAAGGCGACCGGCCAGCGCCTGTACGGCGTCGGCCAGCCGATGGGCGTGGAATCCACCGATTCGTTCCAGTCGTTCTACACCTTCATGGACGCCTACAACGTCAAGCTCGTCGACGACGACGGCAAGCTGCTGGTCGACGATCCCAAGGTGCGCGAGGGACTGACAAAGGCGCTCAAGGACTATACCGACACCTACATCAAGGGCTGCACGCCGCCGTCCTCGACGACCTGGAAGGACCCGGACAACAACGTCGCCTTCCACAACAAGACCATCGTGATGACCCACAACTTCACGATCTCGATCGCGGCGAAGTGGTTCGAGGACTCGACCAACCCCGCGCTGACGCCCGAGCAGCGCGCCGCCGGCAAGAAGGCCTATGAGGAGGACATCATCACCGCGTCCTTCCCGAACAAGCCCGACGGCACGCCGATCAAGTATCGCTCCGACGTCAAGACCGGCCTGATCTTCAGCAATGCGAAGAACAAGGCACAGGCCAAGGAGTTCATCAAGTTCCTGATGCAGGAGGAGAACCTCGGGCCGTATGTCGAGGGCGCGCTGGGCCGCTGGTTCCCGGTCACGACCGCCGGTCAGAAGAGCCCGTTCTGGCAGGCCGACCGCCATCGCAAGGCCGTCTACACCCAGTTCACCGGCGGAACCTCGCCGTTCGACTTCACCAAGAACTACAAGTTCACGATTCTCAACAACGAGAACGTCTGGGCGAAGGCGATGAACCGCGTCGTCAGCGAGAAGGTGCCGGTCGAAAAGGCCGTCGACGAGTTGATCGCGCGCCTGAAGGAGGTCGCGGGCTAGTCTCTCGCGTCGCGATGCACTAGCCTTGAGACCCTGACAACGACAACACGTGCCGGCCGCAGCGCATGCGGCCGGTTCGGCTATCGGCGGGAAGAAACGACCCGGGACAAAACGACCATGGCGATCACGCTCTCAGCTTCCGATTCCGCGCTCGTGGAGGCGCCACGCCCGGTGCTGCTGACACCGTCCCAGGTGTGGGGCATCGTCATGCTCGCGCCCTACCTGTTCGTCTTCCTCGCCTTCGTCGTCTATCCCGTCGGCTACGGCCTGTGGCTGGCGCGGGACCCGGCCAGCTATGTGGCGCTGTACAACGATCCGATCTTCGCGCGCGCCGCCGTCAACACGCTGATCTTCCTCCTGGTCGGCATCAATCTGAAGATGCTGATCGCGCTGTTCCTGTCCGGCTTCTTCATTCAGCAGCGCGGCTGGATCAAATGGCTGTCGGTCATCTTCATCCTGCCCTGGGCGGTGCCGTCGATCCCGACGATCCTGTCGGTGCGCTTCATGCTCAATCCCGAATGGGGCATGGTCAACCATCTGATCTTCAACCTCACCGGCGATGACGGCCCGAACTGGCTCAACGATCCGACGATCGCGCTGTCGATGGCAATCGGCATGCACATCTGGAAGTCGCTGCCGTTCTGGACCTTGATCCTGATGACCGGGCGGCTGGCGATCTCGCACGATCTGTTCGAGGCCGCCGAGGTCGACGGCGCCACTTGGTGGCAGAAGTTCCGCTACATCACCTGGCCGTCGATGCAGACGCTCTACATCACCTGCACGCTGCTCTCGATGATCTGGACGCTCGGCGACTTCAACAGCGTCTATCTTTTGACCGGCGGCGGCCCGGCCGACCTCACCCACGTGCTGTCGACGCTCGGTATCCGCTATCTCCGGCTCGATCAGCTCAGCCTCGCCATGGCATCGATCGTCTGCGCCATGCCGCTGGTGCTGCCTTTGGTCTATTTCATGATGAAGCGGTTGTCGCGATGAAGCTCCCCTCCCTCCGCGAAGTCGGCACCGAAGCCCGGCTGCTGCTGATCGGCATCCCCGTCTTCATCTGGACGATGATCCCGATCTATCACATGTTCCTGTTCGCCATCTCGCCGAAGGAGGACGCGTTCTCGGGCAAGCTGTGGCCTGACCATCCGACCTTGCACAATTTCTCGATCGTGTTTCATCAGCAGCATTACTTCCTGCGCGACTTCTGGGTCCAGTTCGGCAACTCCGTCGTCATCGCCGTCGCCGTTGGCGCGCTGACGCTGATCATTGCGACCTGCGCGGCCTACGCGATCTCGCGCCTGCGCGTGCCCGGCAGCCGGATCGTGATGAACCTGGCGCTGTTCACCTATTTCATTCCGGCGGCTTTCCTCGCGGTGCCGATGTATCGCACCATGGGCAAATACGGCCTGCTCAACAATGACTGGTCGCTGATCCTGGCCATGGTCACCATCGCCTCGCCCTACGCGATCTGGGTGCTGAAGCAGGCGTCCGACAAATTGCCCGTCGAACTCGACGAAGCCGCCGTCATGGATGGCGCGAGCCCGCTGCAGATCTTCCGCCTCGTCTACGTGCCGCTGATGATGCCGTCGCTGGTCGCGATCGGCACCTATGCGGTGCTGCTGGCCTGGAACGAATATCTCTACGCGTTCCTGCTCCTGTCGAACGACAAGGCGATCACCCTGCCCGTGGCGCTCGGCAACTTCCTGGCCGCCGACGACTCGCCGTGGGAACTCTTGATGACCACCGGCTTCATCTACGCGCTGCCGCCGGCCGCGGTCTACTACGCCTTCAAGCGCTACATGGTGGGCGGGCTCACTGCCGGCGCCGTCAAATCGTGAAGCACTGATGCGGGTCGGGTTTCGTCAAGGACAGTTCGAGGACGCATCGCGGCCGAACTGGGACGGCGACGCGGCGCGTCCCATCCACTGGTTCGCGTGGTACCCGGCCGCTGAGGATGCGATCGAAGCCGCGCTGTCCGTCGCGCCGTGGCCGCAGGGCTGGTTCAAGACCGGACCGGTGGCTTTGAATGCGCCACTTGCCGGCAACGGGCCGTATCCGCTGGTGGTCTACTCGCACGGCACCGGTTGCAACGGCCTGCAATTCGAATGGCTGGCGAGAGAGCTGGCGAGCCACGGCTTCATCGCGGTCGCCGTCAATCATCACGGCAACAGCAATGCCGAGCCCGACCGGGCCGAGGCCTTCCTGTGCTCCTGGGAGCGGCCGCGCGACATCTCCTTGCTGATCGACCACCTCGTCGCTGATCCCGACTTCGCAGGTCGTATCGACGAAAACCGCATCTTCGCCGTCGGCTACTCGCTCGGCGGTGTCACGGCCACCGCCCTGCTCGGCGCCATCATGATCCGCTCGCCATTCGAGCCCGGCGCCAATCTTGGCCGCGGGCCGCGCGAGTTTCCCGATCTCGTCGATCATCTGCCGCGCCTGATGGACCAGAGCCAGATCTTCCGCGACTCCTGGGCGCGCATGTCGGCGTCGTATCACGACCCGCGCATCAAGGCCGCGCTGCTGCTGGCGCCGGGACGGTCGGTGCAGGGCTTCTCCGCGGACAGCGTCGCCGCGATCAATGTGCCGACGCACATCATGGTCGGCGGCGCGGATGCGCTGCTGCCGGCGGCGCGCTGGCTGCATGAGCGCTTGCCGGACAGCGCGTTCGACATCGTCGCTGCTGACGCCGGACATTACGTGTTCTTGCCGGAAAGCACCGAGCTCGGCCGCACCTCCGATCCGGCCATCTGCGCCGATCCGCCGTCGGTCGACCGCGCGGCGATCCATCGGACGGTGATCGCCGCCGCCTTGAAGCTGTTCGCGCGTTGATCGACGCTGTTACAGCATTCGCGGTCATCTTCGCGAGTTACGCCCGTGTGAACCCAGCAAGCCTCCACATCCCCGGCTGTCATGCCCGCGCAGGCGGGCATCCAGTACGCCGCGGCCTCTCGGTGCTCTCACAGGCGTCTCGGCGGACTGGATTGCCCGGTCAAGCCGGGCGATGACGGCTGTTCTGGAGCGACCTGACAGGCCCGTCGCAATGAGAGCTCTCATAGCGGCGCTGCGCTCTCGCCGCGGTCGCTGGACAGTTTTGACGCCAGCGAGGCGATCACGATCACAACGGCAATGAGTCCAATCACCAGCGTGCAGATCGCGTTGATCTCCGGCTTCACCCCGAGCCGCACCTCCGAATAGATCCGGATCGGCAGGGTCGCCGAGCCCGGTCCCGTGGTGAAGCTCGCGATCACGAGATCATCGAGCGACAGCGTGAAGGCCAGCATCCAGCCGGCGACCACCGCCGGCGCGATCAGCGGCAAGGTCACCATGATGAACGCGCGCAACGGATCGCAGCCGAGATCCATCGCCGCCTCCTCCAGGCTGCGGTCGAGCGAGACCAGCCGCGACTGAACGACCACGGCAACGAAGCACATCGTCAGCGTCGTATGGGCGATCGTCACCGTCCAGAAGCCGCGCTCGGCCTCGAACGCCACGAACAGCAAGAGCAGCGACAAGCCGGTGATGACCTCGGGCATCACCAGCGGCGCATACAGCATGCCGGAGAACAGCATACGGCCGCGAAAGCCCTCGCCGCGCGACAGCGCCACGGCGGCGAGAGTGCCGAGCACGGTCGCCACCGTCGCCGAGGTGGCGCCGACGCGCAGGCTCATCCAGGCCGCATCGATCATCGCACGGTCATTGAAGAACTCGTGATACCAGCGCAGCGACCAGCCGCCCCACACCGTCACCAGCCGTGAGGCATTGAACGAGTAGATCACCAGGATCAGGATCGGCAGATAGAGGAACGCGAGCCCCAGCGTCAGCGAAGCGACGTTGAAGCGCGACAGGCGGGAGGGATTAGGCATGAACGACGAACTCCTGCCTGACAACAAGCGCAACCTGTCCTGTAGTCCTCCGCGTCACGGCAGATATTGAGCAGCGTTGGCTGTCGGCTACCCTCCCCTGGAGGGGGAGGGTCGATCGCCCGCGAAGCGGGCGAGCGGGGTGGGGTGATCTCTCCACCCGCGCCGGTGTTCGTGGAGGGATCACCCCACCCCGTCTCACATTCCGCTTCGCTCCATGTGAGACGACCCTCCCCCTCCAGGGGAGGGTGGTCAGCGGAGCAAGCATCAAGACTGCGCACCCCATCACCTGCCCTCCTCCAACTGCCGGCGCTGCAGGCGGTCATAGAGCAGGAGCGGGAGCAGCAACACGACCAGCAACACCACCGCGAGGCTCGACGCCACGGGCCAATCCTTGTTGGTGAAGAACTCCAGCCACAGGGTCTGGCCGATCATCAGCGACTTGGAGCCGGCGAGCAGGTCGGGAATGACGAACTCGCCGACGATCGGGATGAAGCACAGCAGGCTGCCGGCACCGACCCCGGGCAACGACAGCGGAAACGTCACCAGCCAGAAGGTCTCGCGCGGCGAGGCGCCGAGATCTGCAGCGGCCTCCTCCAGCGCCGGCTCCAGCTTGGTCAAGGTCGCGAACAGCGGCAGGATCATGAACGGCAGGTAGGAGTAGACGATGCCGACATACATCGCGCTGTCGGTCGACAGCCACACGACAGGCGCAGACACGATGTGCAACGCCAGCAGGATCTGGTTCAACAGGCCGTCGTGCTGGAGGATGTTGACCCAGGCGTAGATGCGGATCAGGAACGAGGTCCAGAACGGCACGATGACCAGCATCATCGCGACACCCTGCCAGCGCTTCGGCAGCCGCGCCATCCCATAGGCGATGGGATAGCCGATCAAGAGCAGGATCGCCGTCGACGTCGCCGCGACGACGACGCTACGCAGATAGGAGGCGAGATACAGATCGTCCGACAGCAGCAGGCGGAAATTGTCCAGCGACAGCGCGGCCAATGCATCCGAGAGCGCCGACAAGCCATCCGCCAGTGAGAACACCGGCGTATAAGGCGGTTGCGCGATCACCGTCTGCGACAGGCTGATCTTGGCGACGAAGGCGAACGGCACCAGGAAGAACAGCACCATCCAGACATAGGGCGCGATCGCCGCGAAGCGGGCCGGGCGCGAAAAGATGCGGCGCGCGCTCATCGCTCCAGCACCACGCAATCATCGGGCGTGAACCAGGCCACGACCCGCTGGTTCAGTCCGTAGCCGTCGGCATCGAGCCGCGCGGTGTTGGCCTGGGAAGCGTGCAGGACGGCGCCGCCATCGAGCCTGATCTTGTAAACGGTCTTGCCACCGAGGTAGCTCGCATCGGTGATGGCGCCCTCCACGCGATTGAACGCCGCCGTCACCGCCGTGTCGGTTGCCGGTCCGCGGCGCGCCAGGCGGATCTTTTCCGGCCGGATCGCGACCGCGACCTTGGTCTCGCTGACGGGCGCGACGGGCTGCGCCGCAACCAGTTCGCCGGCACTCTGCGTCGCGACCCTGAGCCGGTGCGGCTCCCGCGCGGTCACCTCGCCCTCGAACAGATTGATATCGCCGACGAACTGCGCCACCCAGCGCGAGGCCGGCTCCTCGTAGAGGCGGCGCGGCACCGCCACCTGTTCGAGCCTGCCGGCGTTCATGACGCCGATCCGGCTCGCCACCATCATCGCCTCCTCCTGGTCGTGGGTGACAATGATGAAGGTCATGCCGAGCTTGCGCTGCAGCTCCATCAGCTCGAACTGCGTGCTCTCGCGCAGCTTCCTGTCGAGCGCGGCCATCGGCTCGTCGAGCAGCAGCACCTGCGGCCGGCGCGCCAGCGAGCGCGCCAGCGCGACGCGCTGCTTCTGCCCGCCTGAGAGCTGATCGGGCTTGCGCTTCTCCAACCCGTCGAGCTTGACCAGCGCCACCATCTCGGCAACGCGGGTGGCGATCTCGGCGCGCGGCATGCCGGCCCGCTTCAGGCCGAAGGCGATGTTGTCGCGCACGTTCAGATGCGGGAACAGCGCGTAGTTCTGGAACATCATGTTGACCGGCCGCCGATGCGGCAGCACCTGCGCGATGTCCTCGCCGGACAACAGGATGCGTCCCTCGTCCGGCGTCTCGAAGCCGGCCAGCATGCGCAGCAGCGTGGTCTTGCCGCAGCCGCTGGGGCCAAGCAGCGCGAAGAACTCGCCGGCGCGGATGTCGAGCGAGACGCCGTCGACCGCGCGGAAGCTGCCGAACGTCTTGACCACGTTCTCGATGCGCAGGATGGGCGGCTGGGGATCGGGGCGCGGCTCCGGCGGCGGCGATGCTGCCGGCTCGGCGGCAGGCTCTGGGGTCGCGAGGTCGTCAGCCATGATCCAGTCAATTCACCCTGCCCGGCCCACAACGGCACGGCGGAGGGCAAGCTAGCCGCCGACGGACTGCAGCTCAACCGCAGCTGCCGGACTATCCCCGTCCCCGTCACGCTCCGGCGCGGCGTTCACGGGCCTGGTCGCACCGGCCATGAACGCGGTCAGCGCTTCGTGCTCCGCCGCGCCGAAGGTCAGACCGAGTTTGGTCCGCCGCCACAGCACGTCCTCGGGGAATCGTGCCCATTCCCGGGTCATGAGATAGCGGACCTCGGCCTCCGTCAGCCGCGGGCCGAAAGCCTGGCCGAGATTGGCCCGGCTTCTGGCATCGCCCAGGATCTCCGCCAGCCGGGTGCCATAGGCGCCAACCAGACGCCTCGCCTCGGCGTCGCTGAGAAAACGCCAGCGCTCGCGGACGTCGTCGACGACGTCCTCGAAACGATCCCAGCCGAAATCGCCCCCGGGCAGCGGCGCGCCCGCGGTCCAGCGTGGCGACAGCGGATAGAACTTCGCGAGCCGCGAAACGGCCTGCTCGGCGCGGCGCCGCACCGTGGTGACGTCGCCGCCGCACATGGTCAGCAGCGGCGCCTTGCCGCGCCCCGCGTCGAGACTCACGACGGTTTCCATCCGTTGCCCATCGGCGCCTCTGCGCACCATCATGTTGGCGCCGGAGATCGTCCGGACCACATCGGCCGGCTGGATGTCCGAGCGGAAATAGCGGTTGGCGGCCTTGCACAGATAGCTCACATCCGCCGCCGGCATCGTGACCACAGCCGGGTCGCCCTTGAAGCCATGGGTGACCGTACCGATCAGCGTGAAGTCATCCGCATAGGGTTGGGCGAAGATCAGCCGCCCGTCGTGATTCTGAAACACGTAGACGGCGTCGACCTCGAACAGCCGGGGCACCACGATCTGGTTGACCTGCCTTGCGGTCACGCGCGGCGGCGGCTGGCGCAGCACGGTCTCCGCGGCCGAGACGCTCCACGCACCGGTGGCGTTGGCAAGCGCGCCGGCGGTGAGGATGCGGCGGTGGCCGCGGTCGATGATCGCGAGCCGCCAGATGCGATCGCGGTCGGCACGCACGCAACGGGCCCCGGTGCGAATCGCGGCGCCGCGCTCGGCCGCGTCCAGCGCCGTCAGCACCACGAGGCGGGAATCGTCGACCACGCAATCCGAATATTCGAACGCCGTCCCGATTGGACGCTTCAAGGCATCGCCGACCGGGTGATGGGTGACGTCGAGCGTCGCGGCGGCAGGCAGCCGATTGCGCGCGGCGAGGCGATCGTACAGCCAGAGCCCGGCACGCAGCCGCCATGGCTGGCGCTCACTGGCATGCGCGGGAATGGCAAAACGGATCGGACGCACCAGGTGCGGCGCGACGGTCAGCCACACGTCGCGCTCGGCCAACGCGGCGCGCACCCGCAGGACATGGCGGCGTTCCAGCGCCGCAAGGTCTCCGTGTACCAGCCGGGAGGTCGCCGACGACGCGGCTGCGCCCAGATCGCCCTGCTCGATCAGGATCACGCGCAGGCCACGGCCCGACGCGTCGCGTGCCAGGCTGACGCCGTTGAGGCCGCCACCGATGATCGCAAGATCGTAGTCCGCCATGCGCCAGGTCTTCGAGCGTGTCAGGACGAACGATCGTAGACCTGCGCCGCTGATTCTCGTAGCTGCGCGGATTGGGGATCGACGGATATATTCGCGCTGTTGCGCGGCAGCCTCTGACCGCGCCCGTCCGTTCAGCCCGTCTTGCGCACGGACGCAACGTCATCGTCATGCGCGCGGCCGACGACGCCGTCATATTTGTCGATCGGCAGCGGCTTGCCGAGCAGGTAGCCCTGAACCGAATCGCAGCCTTGCTCGGCAAGGAAGCCGAGCTGCTCGGGCGTCTCGACGCCTTCGGCGACGATCGACATGTTCATGCCGTGGCCGAGACCGATCACCGCACGAATGATCGCGGCCGATTGCGGATTGCGGCCGAGATTCATCACGAAGGCGCGGTCGATCTTGATCTTGTCGAACGGGAACGCCTGCAGATAGCTGAGCGACGAATATCCGCTGCCGAAATCGTCCATCGACACACGGACGCCGAGCGCCTTGAGCCGGCGCAGCAGCGCAACGCCGCGATCGAAATCCTCGATCAGCACACCCTCGGTGATCTCGAGTTCGAGCCGCCCCGGCGGCAGCCCGGTCTCGATCAGGATCGAATGCACCAGGGCCACCAAATCGCCATGGACGAACTGGGCCGGCGACAGGTTGACCGCGATCTGCAACGGCTTCGGCCAGGACGCCGCCTCGCGGCAGGCCTGGCGCAGGATCCACTCCCCCATCTCGACGATCAGCCCGCTCTCTTCCGCCAGCGGAATGAAGTCGCTCGGCGGCACGAAGCCGCGGGAGGGGTGGTGCCAGCGCGCCAGCGCCTCGAAGCCGATGATCTCGCTGGAATCGACGGTGTGGCCGGAACTCGCCTGCGGCTGGAAGTACAACGACAACTCGCCATGCTTGATGGCGACCGAGAGTTCCTGATGCAGAACGCGGCGATCGCGGATCTGCTGATCCATCTCCGGCTCGTAGAACGTGATGCTGCCACGCGACTTCGCCTTGGCGCGGAACAGAGCGGCGCCGGCATTGGCGAGCAGCGAGGCCGGATCAGAGCCATTGTGCGGGAATACCGAGATGCCGGTGGTGAGCGCGGTGCGGATCGACTTGCCGTCGATCTGGAAGTCGACGGCAATCGCGGCGGCAAGCTGTTCAGCCAGCGCCCTGCCGACCTGCGGCTGTTTGCCGTCGATGATCAGCCCAAACTCGTCGCCCGAGAGGCGCGCGACCACGCCGCCGCGGGCGACGGCATGGACGCGGTGGGCGACTTCGATCAGCAGCTTGTCGCCGACGGCATGGCCGAAGACGTCGTTGACGTCCTTCAGGCCCTTGAGGTCGACGTTCAAGACCGCGAACTGCTCGTCGGTGTCCTGGCAGGCCTCGATCATCTGGCTGAGCGCCTGAAGGAAGGCGGCGCGATTCGGCAGATCGGTCAGGCCGTCGTGATAGGCCATGTGCGCCATCCGCGATTCGGTCTGGCGGCGGTCGGTCACGTCCTCATAGGTCTTGATCAGATATTGCGGCTCACCCTGCTCGCCGAGCACCGTCACCCGGCGTGTCAGAAACAGGCGCAGGCCGTCCTTGGTCGAGATCGGGTGCTCCTCGGTCATCAGGCTGCGCTTCTTGATCGCAGCCTCGTCGCGCGCGATGATCAGCTTGGCTTCGCGCGGGTTGAAGATGTCGGCGGCGGTCAGGCCCGTCGCATCCTCGCGCTTGCGGTTGAGGATGATTTCGGCGCTGCGGTTGGCGAGCAGATAGCGGCCGTCACTGACGCTCTCGACGATCAGCGACACCGGAATGTTGTCGACGACCAGCTCGAGGAACTTCTTGCTGTTTTCGAGTTCGCGGCTCAGCGACCGCCGCTCGGTGGCGTCGTCGAACAGTGCGATGAGAAATTGCGGTTCGTTGTTCTCGTTGCGCGCAACGACCCGGTGGGCATCCAGGATGCGCTTGTCGCCGTCGCGCCGGACGACCAGTTCGCTGCAGTACGTGGCGCCGGCCGCCAGAATCGCTTCGCGGTCGGCGGCCGCGATGTCGGCCGCGGTCTCGGCGCCGAACAGGTCGCTGGGGCGCTTTCCGATGATCTGATCCCGCGGCGTCTGCGAGAACTGTTCGAACGCCCGATTGGCGAAGATGTAACGACCGTCGTCGATGTTCTTGGCGGCGACGCAGACCGGCACCTGATCGACCACGGATTCCAGGAACTGCTTGGTCGAGGCCAGCTCGCGCTCCAGCCGGCGCTGCGCGGTACAATCCTCGTGGATCCCGATGGACCCGCCGTTCGGAAGACGGAACAGCTGGGCGCGCACCGTGCGCCCGCCGGGCAGCTCGGTCAGGCATCCGTCCGGCTCCCGCGCCAGGCGCGCATAGTCTTCGACCGTCAGATCGAGCAGACCGCGCTGCCGCCGCAGCTCGACCAGATCCCGGCCGGTGCAACCGGGGGGAATATCCGCCCGGCTCATGCCGTAGATGTCGAGAAAGCGCTGGTTATAGAAGACGACGCGGTTGGCGGCGTCCGTCAGCATCAGTCCCTGGCTTAGATTGTTGAGGGCGGAGCTGATGAAGGCGTTGCGCCGCAGCTGCGCCCGGTTGGCGCGCCGCAATGCCGAATGGATCCAGATCACGACCGAGGCGAGAAAGGCGCAGACGACGATCCCTCCGATCACGACCTTCCAGAGCATGTCGGGTTCGACGGTCCCCAGATAGCCGGACGGCTGGAAATCGGACGTCGCGGCCGATGCGCGCGTCGACGCAGCCGCCAGCGCGGCGATGGCGGCCATCGAGGCCGCAACGACACGCGCAGAAAACGCGTTTCGGTCGCTCGCCTGCCAATTATTGCCAGCCATCAATCACCCGCGGTATCCGGATGGCATCCTCTGGCTCGACCGGTTGGGATCGGGTAAACGATTTCCGCAAACTTCGAAAAAGGCGAAGCAAATCCCATCGATGACCTTCTATGATGAATGGTTTGCTAAGCAGCGGCCGGCTTTGGCGCAGGTTCCGCCCACCAGGGATTGCATAGAGTCATGACCACTCGGGATCGTCTCAGGAAGGCATATGGAAAAGGTTGATTGCGTCGTCGTCGGTGCCGGCGTCGTGGGGCTCGCCGTCGCCCGCCAGCTGGCCAAAGCGGGTCGGGAAGTCATCATCCTCGAGGCCGCCGAGGACATCGGCACGGTCACGTCGTCTCGCAACAGCGAAGTGATCCACGCCGGCATCTATTACAAGGCCGGTAGCCTGATGGCGCGCTTCTGCGTGACCGGCAAGCGGATGCTGTACCGCTATTGCGACGAGCACGGCGTTCCCTACCGCAACTGCGGCAAGCTCATCGTTGCGACCAGCCCGGCCGAGACCGAGAAGCTGCAGGGCATCCGCGCCCATGCGGAGGCGAACGGCGTCGAGGGCATGCGGCTCCTGACCGGGTCCGAAGCCCGGGCCATGGAACCGGCGCTGGCCTGCGAAGCCGCCCTGTTGTCGCCGTCCACCGGAATCCTCGACAGCCACGCCTTCATGCTGTCGCTGCGCGGCGAGATCGAGGATCAGGGTGGTGCCCTCGCATTCCATACCCCGTTGCTGCGCGCCAAGGCCGCCGGCGGCGCGATCGAAGTCGATGCCGGCGGCGAGCAGCCGATGACGCTGTCCTGTCGGCTGCTGATCAACGCGGCCGGCCTGAACGCGCCGGCGCTGGCCCGCCTGACCGACGGCATGCCGCCATCGTTGGTGCCGACCGCCTATCTCGCCAAGGGCAACTACTTCAGCTGCAGCGCCAAGGCGCCGTTCAGCCGGCTGATCTATCCGGTGCCCGAGCCCGGCGGCCTCGGTGTCCACCTCACGCTCGACCTGGCGGGCCAGGCCCGCTTCGGCCCCGACGTCCAATGGATCGATGCCATCGACTACACTGTCGATCCCGCGCGCGCCGAACGTTTCTATCCGGCGATCCGCAAGTACTGGCCGACGCTGCCGGACGGTGCGTTGATGCCGAGTTACTCCGGCATCCGGCCGAAGATCGTACCTCCCGCGGTGGCATCGCAGGACTTCGTCATCCAGGGCCCACGCGATCACGGCGTGGCCGGACTGATCAATCTGTTTGGAATCGAGTCGCCGGGGCTGACGTCATCGCTCGCCATCGCGGCCCATGTCGGCGAACTCATCGCGAACTGATCAGGTCACGAAGAGAAGCCGGACGTGCGAGTTTTAGCTACGATAGTTAACGCATGCCGACCAAAGATCGGTGACGATCGAGATCAGCGCCCGGCGGTACGATCCTGTCTCGAACTCTTGATCGATGTTTGCGCCTGGGATGGATTTGTCACCATCCCAGTGCGCGTGGGCTTCCGGTCCGGATTGACGCGATTGTCGTCAGTGAATCGTTTCGGTAGTAACCTGTCTCAAGCGTTCGATCTCGTCCTTCACCATCAATTTACGCCGCTTCAGTTCAGCAATTCGCAGATCGTCGGTCGATGGATGCAGGAGCGCTTCATGCAATTCGCTTTCAAGAACTTTATGCTTCCGCTCCAGTTCAACGAGATGCGCCTGAATGGCCATTCGAAACCTCCTTGGTAGGTGAACCTGAGATTCGACCAGGATGAACGAGTGTACACCAGTCGCTTGACCTGTCGATGGGACCAAAAGACCGCTCATACAAATTTGAGCGCCAAGTGTAATGAAGCGTGAGCAGATGCGGACGATTCGAGAATCGACGCCAACCTGAAATTCACGGGACAGCTGCGGAGATCATGGGGTTCGCGGCTTGCGCATCGGCTTCGCAAGCGCAATATTCGCGCCCGCCTTCCGTTGGCTTCCCACTTCCTTCCGCTTTTTTGCTATCATAGATCATGGCTGACCAAGACGAGAGCGAACTGCAGGCCGAACTTGCGCGCCTGCAGCAGGAGCACCGTGACCTCGATGCGGCGATTGATGCCCTCCATCAATCGCCGGCGCCCGATTTGTTGCGGCTGCAGCGGCTGAAGAAGCGGAAGCTTCTGCTCCGCGACAGGATCGCCTTCATCGAAGATCAGATCACGCCCGACATCATCGCCTGACACGAAACGTCAGCACTCTTGTCCCTGATCGGGGCGCCAAAACGGACGAAAGTGAATCTTGACAATTTGAACAAAACAGGAACAATAAGCCATTCCCGCGAGCCCTTCGAACGTCCAGGATGGTTCTGATGCCCGCCCCCTTCTCCCCCGACGACCGCCTCTACGAACAGGCCTGCGATCAGGCCATCGCGATGTGCGACGGCAACCTGCGCTCCACGATCAAGGCGCTGATCATGGCCAATGAATATCTCGAGCTGGAGCTCCAGGAACTGCGCGCAGCGATCTCGTGCGGTTGCATGCCGAACACCGCCTCGGACGACGCACAGAGCAATGCGGCCTGACCCCCACGACGCGTGAGTGTTGCGGACGAACGTCGCTGCACTTGCCCG
Source organism: Bradyrhizobium oligotrophicum (assembly GCF_051168495.1). Taxonomy (GTDB): domain Bacteria; phylum Pseudomonadota; class Alphaproteobacteria; order Rhizobiales; family Xanthobacteraceae; genus Bradyrhizobium; species Bradyrhizobium oligotrophicum_A. The sequence goes on from NZ_JBNPVB010000003.1 coordinate 261,932, forward strand.
GCTCGACCCGATTGAGGAGGAGCGCGCAATGCCCGATGTCACCTATTACGTCGCCATGCCCTTCCAGCGCGACGAGCTGGGCATACTGATCGCCGGGACGGCGGAGGAATGCCAGAGCGCCACCGCCGCACTGCGTCGTGCGGAAGCCATGTCGCGCTTGCCGGGCGCCATCGGCGCCGTTGCCTTCAGCCGCAGCGGCGATCCCTTGATGGGGGAATTCAGCGATGCCCGGCTGCTGCACAAGTTCGGCGAGTTGCCGGACGATTTCGGCGAGCTCTGACCGGATCGAGGCGGATCCCGCTCTACACCTGCATCTCGTGCCTGCGCTGCGCCTTGCGGACGTACATCGCGCGGTCGGCTTGCTCCAGGGCACGCACCGGGTTGACGCGCTTGTCCAGCACGGCAACGCCAGCCGACGCGCCGGCATGCACGGTCGTCTCGCCGAAGGTGAAGGCCAGGCCGTCGATCGCCTCTTCCAGCGCGGCCGCTTTGGCACGCGCCTCGGCCTCTCCGAGGTGCCACAGCAGGATGCCGAATTCGTCGCCACCGAGCCGTCCGATCACGTCGGAGGAACGAACCTGCTCGCCGAGGACGCGCGCGACCGCCTTCAGGACTTCGTCCCCCGCGGCGTGACCGAACGTGTCGTTGATCGGCTTGAGGCGGTCGACATCGAGCACGACCAGGGCGCCGGTCGCGTCGTAGCGTTTGATGAATGCGATCGAGCGGTGCAGCTCGCGGGCGAAGCCGCGGCGGTTGAAGATGTCGAGCAGGAAATCGCGCTCGGCGGAGGCGGTCAGCTCGGCGATCCGGTTCTGCGCTGCAGCCAGCTCGGCCCTGAGGCGGCGGATGGTCTGACGCGTGCCCGCCGGGCCAGGGACAGATCCAGGTCCAACTTCAAGTCGCGGCCCGGGTCCAGAGCCCGGGCTCGGCGAGCGCCTGCGCCGCGGAACCTTGGGACGGTAGCGGGCTCCTCGCTTCCCGGCTCGTCCGGCGGTCATCATGCGCTTCTTTTTCATTGGACACCTTGCCGCGCCGTCGTTTGGGCTTGCCGCGGTTTACCAAGACAGGATAGTCCATTCGGACCTCCATGCCATGGCTTGCCGCTGTCGGGACCGATCCTATACTCCGGCCCATGCTGATGGATTCCCGAGTAGAATTGAGGTCATGACCGCCCCGATCGCCATCATCATGGGAAGCCAGTCGGACTGGGATACCATGCACCATGCCGCCGACACGCTCGGCGCGCTGGGCGTGAGCTATGACGCCCGTATCGTCTCGGCGCACCGCACCCCGGATCGGCTGTATGCCTTTGCCAAGGGCGCCAAGGCGGCCGGCTACAAGGTCCTGATCGCCGGCGCGGGCGGCGCCGCCCATCTGCCGGGGATGGCGGCCTCGCTCACGGAACTGCCGGTGTTCGGCGTTCCCGTCGAGTCCAAGGCGCTGTCCGGAGTGGATTCGCTGTATTCGATCGTCCAGATGCCCGCCGGTATTCCGGTCGGAACGCTCGCGATCGGCAAGTCCGGCGCCATCAATGCGGCGCTGCTGGCGGCAAGCGTGCTGGCGCTATCCGACCCCGCGCTGGCCGACCGCCTGTCGGCCTGGCGGCAGGCCCAGACCGATGCCATCGCCGAACGTCCGGAGGGCGCGGCGTGACCGGTTCCAATCGGGTGAAGCTCAAGCCCGGCGACACCATCGGCATTCTCGGCGGCGGCCAGCTCGGCCGCATGCTGGCGCTTGCCGCGGCCCGGCTCGGGCTGCGCTGCCAGGTGTTCTCGCCGGACCCGGACTCGCCGGCCTTCGACGTCGTGCTGAACGCAACCTGCGCCGAATATGCCGACGTCGAGGCCTTGGAGCTGTTCGCCAACGACGTCGACGTCGTCACCTACGAGTTCGAGAACGTCCCGGCGGCCGCAGCCATGGTGCTCGCGGCGAGACGCCCCGTGCTGCCGGGCCGTTCGGCACTGGAGACGACACAGGATCGCCTCACCGAGAAGGATTTCGTCACCTCGCTCGGCATCCGCACCGCGAATTATGCCGACGTGTCCTCCGTCGCCACCCTGCGCGAGGCGGCGTTCCGGATCGGCTTGCCGGCCGTCCTCAAGACCCGGCGGTTCGGCTATGACGGCAAGGGCCAGGTCAAGATCCGCCCGGGCGACGACCTCGAACGGATCTGGACGGAGCTCGGCACCAAATCGGCGATCCTGGAGGCGTTCGTCTCGTTCGAGCGTGAGATTTCCGTGGTTGCGGCGCGCGCAGCCGACGGGCAGGTCGAGTGTTTCGACGTCACCGAGAACGAGCATCGCGACCATATCCTCAAAGTGTCGCGGGCTCCGGCGGCCATTCCGGACGCGCTGGCCGACGAGGCCCGCGACATCGCCAGCCGGATCGCGACCGCGCTCGACTACGTCGGCGTGCTGGCTGTGGAAATGTTCGTCGTTTCAGCCGGCCCCAACCCAGGCGTCGTGGTCAACGAAATCGCTCCGCGGGTGCACAATTCCGGTCACTGGACCTTGGACGGCGCCTCGATCTCCCAGTTCGAGCAGCACATCCGGGCAATCGCCGGCTGGCCGCTCGGAAAGCCGCAGCGCCACGGGTACGTCACCATGACCAATTTGATCGGCGACGAGATCCATACCTACGAGCAATGGCTCACCGTTCCCGGCGCGACCGTGCACCTCTACGGCAAGGGTGCCGCCCGCCCGGGCCGGAAGATGGGGCACGTGACCCAGGTCTCGCCCTTCCCCGGGGCAGGGCTGAAATAAACACCGTTGCGGCGTTAAACTTCCCGGCAAGAGCCCGTCGGCGGGTGGACAGCGCCCGACATGTCTGATACATGGGCGCCCTCAAGGTTAAGGGCGAGGCCATTTGCCAGCCCTTGCTTCAGCCGATTTCAAACCGATAGACTGAGAAAGAGGATGCCGCGTGCAGGTTCTCGTTCGCGATAACAATGTCGATCAAGCCCTCAAGGCGCTCAAGAAGAAGATGCAGCGCGAGGGCATTTTCCGCGAGATGAAGCTCCGCGGTCATTATGAGAAGCCCTCCGAGAAGAAAGCCCGCGAGAAGGCCGAAGCCGTGCGCCGCGCGCGCAAGCTGGCCCGCAAGAAGCTGCAGCGCGAAGGCCTGCTGCCGATGAAGCCGAAGCCGGTGTTCGGCGCGGGCGCGGGTGGTGATCGCGGTGCCGGTCGCGGTCCGGGCGCTGGCGCCCCCCGCCCCGGCGCGCCGCGCTGATCTCGGCGGACCCAATCTGACATTGTTTGAAAGCGCGGGCCTTGGGCTCGCGCTTTTTGTTGTGCGCTGCTGTCGAGCCGCTCATTTCGTCCATGAGCGCAATCGCACAAAATATCCGAGGCCGCACAGTTGAGGTCTCCTGGTTGCGCCGAACAGATCACATGCGATCAACGAAAAACGGCGGACCAGACGGTCCGCCGTTTTTTTGAATGACCGCTGCAACTGAGCGAACCGACTACTTCGGCAGCACCGAGTGGAACACCGACTTGGCCGCCGACATCATGTCCTGCGCCACGTTCGACATCTGATCCTTGATCGAGGGATCGGCCTTCTCGGCACGCAGGTCGAGCGGCCGCAGTTGGCGCGACGGAATTTCGGCCGGCGGCGTCGGACGACCATCGGGCTGCAGCGAGCCCGTGTAGGACGGGTTGGCGCCCGAACCGGACGAAGCCGCAACGGCCTGATCAGCCGAAGGCGTGGAGACTGAAACCGGCGGCGGCAGTGGACGCATCGGAGAGACCTGCGGCGCTGCCGTCACGATGCGCGACGGCTCGCGCGCACCATCGACAGCCGGCTTCTCGGCGGCAGCAGCTCGATCGCTGGTTCCCCGACCTTCGCTGGCCCGCAACCGCTCAATGGCGGCCCGCGCCAGATCGGCCGCGTCGCGGCGTTCCTCCTGCTGCGCTGCCGGCGCCTCGGCCGGCGTGCCGCGCGCGATCAGCTTCTCACGCGGCGAGGCCAGATGACGCGGCGCCGACGCCTCCGCTGGGAGGCTCGCGGTCTCCGTCGGCTTCACATCGACTGTCTTCTCGGCGGCCTTGTCGGCCAGCGACTTCTCCGACACGCCCTTTGCCTTGATACCGGGCGCGGGGACATTCGAAACGTCGCTCGACGTCTCGGCCGGTTTGGCGTCGGCGTCGAGCTTGGCGCCATCGGCTGCCTTGTCCGGTGATTTGGGAGCGTTGGCCTTGGAGCCGGTCAGCTTCGCATAGGCAGCCGACGCCACGGCGGCCACCGTCGAAGGCGGCGCGTCAGGCCTGGTGTTGATGTAGTGATTGACGATGTAGGCCCCGAGGATGGTCGCGACCACCGACGGAATGATCTCCAGGGCAAACTTGGTGAGATATTTCAGCATGCTTGACCACTCCCGCGCGGTATCTGCGGGAACTTTGAGGCACAATTAAGGGACCATTCCCTACCTTCCGCTGCTCGCACGCCTGACAATCGCGCAGGGGGACGAACGGCGAAAAATCGTTTTCCTGAAAGCCTTTGAGACCGGAGCCGCGCCACAGTTTGGAGTCTCGCAGGCACGGCCACAGCTTCCTGATCGCTGGCTTGAGATACCACAATCAGCGGCATCCGGGTAAACAATTGGTTACGGCTTCAATTCAACTTCCAGGAAAACGATCTCGGACCCGGTCTCGTTCAGCACATCGTGTTCGACACCGGCCTTGCGGAAGTAGGATTTCCCGACCGCGAGTTGAGCCTTGGAGCGCTCCCCCGACGGCGCCACGATCGTCATCTCTCCCGCGGTCACGGGCACGATCACGTAATCCATTTCATGAACGTGGCGTCCGGTCGCACTGCCGGGCGCGAGCCGCCACTCGGTGACGCGGACCTCGGGCGTATCGACCTGGACGTCGGACTGGGCGCTGAGCATGGGTCTCTGTGGAAAATGGGTCTCTGTGGAAATCAGGGCACGAAGAGCAGAAACAGGAATACCGCGAACACCACCACATGCACCAGCCCGAACAGAATGTTCGTCCGTCCCGTGCCGAAGGTCAGCATGCTCAGAACGAAGGTCAGGACCAGCAGCACCATCCCCTGGGCATCCAGCCCGAGGACCAGTTGCTTGTCGAGCGCATAGGCGGCGGTTGCCACGGCCGGGATCGTCAGCCCGATGGTCGCGAGCGAAGAGCCGAGCGCCAGGTTGATGCTCTTCTGCAGGTCGTTGGTACGGGCCGCCGAGATGGCGGCAACGCTCTCCGGCAGCAGAATCAACAGCGCCACGAGCACGCCGGCCACGGCCTGCGGCGCGCCGGTGGCGGCGACGCCGGCATCGACCACCAGCGAGAACTTCTTGGCGAGCAGGACCACCGCGAGCAGCGCGACCAGCAGCAGCCCGACGCTCAACGCGAGCTTCGTCCGCGGCAGCCGGATGTCGTCATCGCTGAACCCGGCCGAGCTGACGACGAAGTAGTCCCGGTGGCGCGTCGTCTGCGTGTACAGGAAGACGGCATAGAGCAGGATCGTGGCCACGCTGACGAAGGCAAGCTGGACGGTCGAATACACCGGACCGGGCGACGTCAGCGTATGATTCGGCAGCACCAGCGTGATGGTCGCCATCGTGAACAGCACGCTGAGATAGAGGTTGGCGCCGGACACCAGGACGTCCTGCTCGCGGTAGCGCAGGCCGCCGATGAAGACACAAATGCCGACCAGGCCGTTGCAGACGATCATCACGACGGCAAACACCGTGTCGCGCGCCAGCGCCGGAGCCGCCGTGTCGCCGAGCATGATGGTGGCGATCAGCGCCACCTCGATGACCGTCACCGCGAGCGTCAGGAGCAGCGTGCCGAACGGCTCGCCGATCTCATGCGCGATCACCTCGGCGTGATGAACGGCCGCGAACACCGTGCCGAACAGGATGATCAGAAGTGCCGCAGCGAAGACGAGGCCCCCAGTCGAGGGCGTGAAGTCATACTGCGTCACGGTCACGATCGCGACCAGCGCGACGGCCAGCCCGGGGAAGACCATCGACGATGCGGGCGTTGCGCCCTTTACACTCATGATTCCCGCCTCACAGCCATTCTACACGACTATGCGCCACCGCGGGTTGATCGTCACCCGGCGCGCCCGACGACGCGCTGCGCCAAAGGCGGCCGCTCGAACCCGCGATCCTATCAGTGCGGGCTGAGCAGCGGGTGGATGGGCAGCAGCGTCAGCAGCACGAACAGCGGAATCAGCACGACACCGGCCCAAAGCATATAGCCGAAGAAGCTCGGCATGCGGATGCCGCGCTCATTGGCGATCGCGGCGACCATGAAGTTCGGCGCGTTTCCGATATAGGTCAGCGCGCCCATGTAGACGGCGCCCATCGAGATCGCGGCCAGCGTTCCCGAGAGCTCGCTCATCAACACCTTGGGATCGCCGCCGGCAAGCTCGAAGAACAGGAGGTACGTCGGGGCATTGTCGAGGAAGGCCGACATCAGCCCCGTGAACCAGAAATAGGCAACCTCTCGCGGCGCACCGGAGGGCGTCGTCACCGCGTTCAGCAGCCAGCCGAAGCTGCCATCGTGGCCGGCATTTAGCATGGCGATCACCGGAACGATGGCGATGAAGATCGCCGCGAACAGCTTGGCAACTTCGCGGATCGGTTCCCAATTGAACCCGTTCGCCGCGCGGTGTTCGTCCGGCGTGAGCCAGAGTGAGAATCCGGCGATCACCACGAGGATGGCGTCGCGGACGAGGTTCTGAAGCTCGACATGCGTGCCGACGACGTCGAAGGCGATGCCCGGCTTCCAGGTCGCCGAGACCAGCGTGTTGGCAACGATCGCAGCGATCAGACCGACATTGATCAGGCCGCGAACGCGAACCGGCTCTTTGGTTCCCGGGCCCTTCGAGGCCGGCTCGGCGCGGAACCGCCACCCGTCGATGCCTGCGAAAACGACGAGCAGCAGGCCGGCGACGATCGCGGTCTGCAGCCAGATGTGCTGCGTGGTCCAGAAGAAGTCGACGCCGCGCAGGAAGCCGACGAACAGCGGCGGATCCCCGAGCGGGCTCAGTGCGCCCCCGACATTGGCGGCCAGGATGATGAAGAAGATCAGCACATGCACGTTGTGCGGCCGGCTCAGGTTGGCGCGGATCAGGGGACGGACCAGGATCATCGCGGCCCCCGTGGTGCCGACGATACTCGCGATGACCGTGCCGAGTGCGAGGATGGCCGTATTGGTCGCCGGAGTTCCCTTGATGTCGCCGCTCACCAGGATGCCGCCGGCGACCGTATAGAGCGCGAACAGCAGCACGATGAAGCTGAGATACTCGGCGAGAAGGGCGTGGACAAAGGCGGCAAGCGCCGTCGAAAGCCCGGCGTTCCAAGTCAGCGCCGCCAACGTCACCAAGGCCCAGGCCGCCGCGATTTTTCCGTAGTGGTGATGCCAGAACTTGGCAAACAGCAACGGCCCGAGCGCGATCGACAGCAGCAATCCCCCAAACGGCAGCGCGAACGGCCAGGTCATCGCGGCACCGTTCAGCCCGGCGGCGTGCGCCTGCATCGGCAGGCATGCAAGAACCGGAACAGCCAACAGCACAACCGGCCATCGCGCCGCGCGGACGCTAGGGACCATCGATGAAAGTCTTGGCTGTGTCAGTCGCACCGAAAAAATCCAGATCGTTATGGCCGCCGTCGGGAAACCGTACGAAGCGCTTGGGCTCATGTGCAAGCGTGAACAAGCGTTGTCCGAAGCGAATTGGAATCCCGGGATCTTTGGCGCCATGCATGATCAGCAGCGGCACATTGACGTTGGCGATGCGCCGGTCGGAATGGAAGCGGTCCCGCATCAGAAGGCTGACGGGAACCACTTTGAGCATGTCGGAGGCGACGTCGACCGTCGACGTATAGGGCGCTTCGAGGACCAGCTTCGCGATCGGATGCTCGGCGGCGATCGCCGTCGCCACGCCGCTGCCGAGCGAAAAGCCCCAGGCTACGATGCGCTGCGCATCGTAGCGCTCCCGCGTGAAGGCGTAGGCGGCCGCGGCATCCTGAAGCAGGCCTTGCTCGCTGGGACTGCCGGTCGACCCGGCATAGCCGCGATAGGACAGCGCAACGAGTCCGGTGCCATCGGACGTCAGCGCCTTGAAGCGTGAGACCACACCGGCGAGGAAATCGCCATTGCCCGGAAAATACAGCACGACCTTGCGGCCGGGCTGCGCCGGCACGTGCCAGACGATAACCTTCTCGCCGTCGGCCGACGTCAGCACATGCTCTTCAGCCTGCGGAAAACCGGCCGCTTCCGGCGCAATGCGCCCGACCGGTGGGATCGGAAACAGCATCGCGCGCTGGCGGACGAAAATGACACCGACGACGATCACGTAGATCGCAGCCAGGACGATCAGGAGCCACTTCAGAAAGGTCATGGCTCCCCTGTCGGGTCGCTACATCGCCTTGACGATGTTCTCGGTCATCTTCTTGGCGTCGCCGAGCAGCATCATCGTGTTGTCGCGATAGAACAGCGGATTGTCGATGCCGGCGTAGCCCGACGCCAGCGAGCGCTTGATGAACATCACGGTGCCCGCCTTCCAGACCTGCAGCACCGGCATGCCGTAGATCGGCGAGGACTTGTCCTCCTCGGCCGCAGGGTTGGTGACATCGTTGGCGCCGATGACGAAGGCGACGTCGGTCTGGGCGAATTCGGAGTTGATGTCCTCGAGCTCGAACACCTCGTCATAGGGCACGTTGGCTTCGGCGAGCAGCACGTTCATGTGGCCGGGCATGCGGCCGGCGACCGGATGGATGGCGTACTTCACCTCGACGCCTTCCTTCTTCAGCGTGTCGGCCAGCTCGCGCAGCGCGTGCTGCGCCTGCGCCACCGCCATGCCGTAGCCCGGCACGATGATGACCTTGGAGGCGTTCTTCATGATGAAGGCCGCATCGTCGGCCGAGCCGAGCTTGGCCGGCTTCTGCTCGCCGGTGGCACCGCCGGCTGCAGCGGTCTCGCCGCCGAAGCCGCCGAGGATGACCGAGATGAAGGACCGGTTCATCGCGTGGCACATGATGTAGGACAGGATCGCGCCGGACGAGCCGACCAGGGCGCCGGTGATGATCAGCGCCGAATTGCCGAGCGTGAAGCCGATGCCGGCGGCGGCCCAGCCCGAATAGGAGTTCAGCATCGAGATCACGACCGGCATGTCGGCGCCGCCGATCGGGATGATCATGAGCACGCCGAGCGCGAGCGCCAGCACGGTGACCATCAGGAAGTCGAAGCCGCCGCCGGTCATCACCAGGCGGATCACGAAGAAGACGAGCGCAACGGCGAGCGCGATGTTGATGATGTGACGCGCCGGCAGGATGATCGGCGCGCCGCTCATCCGTGCCGACAGCTTGAGGAACGCGATCACCGAGCCAGTGAAGGTCAGCGCGCCGATGGCGACGCCGAGCGACATTTCGACCAGGCTCTGCGGATGGATGTTGCCGGGCGTGCCGATGTCGAAGGCTTCCGGCGCGAAGAACGCGCCGGCGGCGACCAGCACCGCGGCCATGCCGACCAGCGAGTGGAAGGCCGCGACCAGTTCGGGCATCGCCGTCATCGGCACCCGGCGCGCGACGACCGCACCGATCCCGCCACCGATCGCAACGCCGAGGATGACGAGCACCCAGGCGACGCCGTCGGCCGGCGGATGTCCGGCGAGCGTGGTGACCACGGCGATCGCCATGCCGGCCATGCCGAAGAAGTTGCCCTGGCGGCTGGAGGCCGGGCTCGACAGCCCGCGGAGAGACAGGATGAACAGCACACCTGCCACGAGATAAAGGAGTGCCGACAGATTGGCGTTCATTGCAGATGCCCCGTTGTGCCTGTCATCCCGCGTCGTGCGGCGTTGTTAAGCGACGTTGTTATTTGGACTTCTTCTTGTACATCGCGAGCATGCGCTGGGTGACGAGGAAGCCTCCGAAGATGTTCACGCAGGCGAAAATCAGCGCGATGAAGCCGAAGGCCCGCGCCAGACCGCTGCCGCTCGACAGCATGGGAACGCCGACCGCGAGCAGCGCGCCGACCACGATCACCGAGGAGATCGCGTTGGTGACCGACATCAGCGGTGTGTGCAGGGCCGGCGTCACCGACCACACGACGAAATAGCCGACGAAGACCGCCAGCACGAAGATCGACAGCCGGAAGACGAAGGGATCGACGGCTTGGACGACATGTTCCATGGCTTAGCTCCTGATGTCTTCCGACTATGCCTTCGGCTGGAAGTTCGGGTGGACGATGGCGCCGTCCTTTGTCAAAGCCGTGGCCTTGACCAGTTCGTCGTCCCAATTGACCGCCAGCGTCTTTTCCTTCTTGTCGATCATCGTCTCGATGAAGGAGAACAGATTGCGGGCGTAGAGGCCGGAGGCGGAGGCAGCGACCCGGCCCGCGAGATTGGGGTAACCGATGATCTTGACGCCGTCGATCTCCACGGTCTCGCCGAGCTTGACACCCTCGACATTGCCGCCGCGCTCGACCGCGAGATCGACCAGCACCGAGCCCGGGCGCATCGACTTCACCATCTCCATGGTGACGAGACGCGGCGCCGGACGGCCGGGAATCAGCGCCGTCGTGATGATGACGTCCTGCTTCTTGATGTGTTCCGCCGTCAGAGCGGCCTGCTTGGCCTGATACTCTTTCGACATTTCCTTGGCGTAGCCGCCGGCCGTCTGGGCGTTCTTGAACTCCTCGTCCTCGACCGCCAGGAACTTGGCGCCGAGGCTCTCCACCTGCTCTTTGGTGGCGGGGCGCACGTCGGTCGCAGAGACCATGGCGCCGAGCCGGCGCGCGGTCGCGATCGCCTGCAGGCCGGCGACGCCGACGCCCATCACGAAGACCTTCGTCGCCGGCACGGTGCCGGCCGCGGTCATCATCATCGGGAAGGCGCGGCCGAATGCTTCGGCGCCCTCGATGACGGCGCGGTAACCGGCGAGGTTGGCCTGGCTCGACAGCACGTCCATCACCTGCGCGCGGGTGATGCGCGGCATCAGCTCCATCGCGAAGGCGGCGATGCCGGCGTCGGCCATGGCCTTCAGCGCGGCGTCGTTGCCGTAGGGGTCCATGATCGCGAACACCAGGGCGCCGCGCCGGTAGTTGGCGAGCTCCGAGGCTTCCGGCCGTTTCACCTTGACGATGATGTCGGCGTCCTTGAGCGCATCCGCGCTGACGGTTGCGCCCGCCGCCGTGAACTCCGAATCCGGCAGGCCGGACTTGATGCCGGCGCCGGGCTCGACCGCGATCTCGGCACCCAACGCCTTGAACTTCTTCACCGTGTCGGGCGAGGCGGCGACCCGCGACTCCAACGGGTCGATTTCCTTGGCGACGGCAATCTTCATGAGGCCTCCGGCGCGAATGCGCGCGCGAGCTTAACAGGGCGGGACGTCCGACTGGGTTCAGCCTGCAGCGCCGTGGGCGCTCAGCTGAAGGCCCGCCGGCTGGGATGCCGACGGGCCCAGTGCGACACTAGACGAGGAAAATAGCCATCAAGATGACGATCAGAGCGACGCCGATGGTGCCGAACTTCACCAGCTTGATGAAGCCCTCATAGGTGGCCTCGTGCGCCACATAGTCGTTGCCGTCAGCCGTCGAATAGGCGATCTCGCCATGGTTTGCCATCGGGTCCCCCTAGAGAAGCATGCTTGTTAAGGTCGCATACCTCAAAGCCGGTGCAAGGGCAACGGCAGGCATGCAAGGCCGATTTATCGGTTTTCCGATCGGCCTATTCGCCGGGCCAATTGTCACGGATCCAGCGCGTCAGGCTGGCCTCGCTGACCTCGCCGGCGGCGAGGGCGAGGATCATGGCAGCAGCTTCCGCCTCCGGAACGTCGAAGTCGAATCCATTGACCCCGAGAAACGTATAAAGTGCCAGGAGCGAGGTCCGCTTGTTACCATCCACGAACGGATGATTGCGCGCGATGCCATACGCGTAGGCCGCAGCCAGATCGGGAAGCTCCGCACCTTCGTAGGCCCACTTGTTTCTCGGACGATCCAGTGCAGACTCGAGCATTCCTTCGTCGCGCAGTCCGCTGGCTCCACCATGAATGGCAAGCTGCTCATCGTGGATTGCGACGATCATCTGACGGGTGAGCCAAAACGGCTCGCTCATTTCGCCAACTCGGCAAGCGCGTTGTGATACCGCTTCATGCCTCGTCGTGCGACCGTCATCGCCCGCTCGAAATCCGGATCGTGCGGCGTCAACACGATGCTGCCACCTGGCTGCTCGACAGGGAACAGCTTGTCCCCCTCTTTCAGGTTCAGCCGTGCCACCATCTCCTTAGGCAAAATAAGCCCGATCGAATTACCGATCTTGCGGACCTGCAGCACGACGCTGCTGTCCGGCTTCAGCTCCTTAGGATTTTCATTCATGGCGGGCTCCTATATTTTACATTTGTATAACACTGAAGCCAGCCCCGGTTCAACACATGTTTCACAGCCCTACCCCATCGCCTCCAGCTCATCGATCATCCCGGCGATGACCGACAGACCGCCGTCCCAGAACCTGGGATCCTTGGCGTCCAGGCCGAACGGGGCGAGCAGCTCGGAATAGTGCTTGGTACCGCCGGCGGCGAGCATCGCCAGATAGCGCTCGGCAAAGCCTTCGGCGGCGTGCTCGTAGACGGCATAGAGCGAGTTCACCAGGCAGTCGCCGAACGCATAGGCGTAGACGTAGAACGGCGAATGGATGAAGTGCGGAATGTACATCCAGAAGTTCTCGTAGCCCGGCTTGATCTCGATCGCCTCGCCGAGGCTCTCGGTCTGCACCGACAGCCAGAGCTGTCCGAGCCGCTCCGCGGTCAGCTCGCCGTTCTTGCGCTCGGTGTGCACGGCGCGCTCGAACGAATAGAACGCGATCTGCCGCACCACGGTGTTGATCATGTCCTCGACCTTGCCGGCGAGCAGCGCCTGGCGCTGCCTCGCGTCCTTGGTCTCGGACAACAGCCGCTTGAAGGTCAGCATCTCGCCGAACACGCTCGCGGTCTCCGCCAGCGTCAGCGGCGTCGGCGCCATCAGCGCGCCTTGCCGCGCCGCCAGCACCTGGTGCACGCCATGGCCGAGTTCGTGCGCGAGCGTCATCACGTCGCGCGGCTTGCCCTGGTAGTTCATCAGCACATAGGGATGCGCCGACGGCGTGGTCGGATGCGAGAACGCGCCCGGCGCCTTGCCCGGACGCACCGGCGCATCGATCCAGCTCTGGTCGAAGAAGCGCTGCGCGATGTCGGCCATCTCGGGCGAGAAGCCGCGATAGGCGGTCAGCACCATGCTCTTGGCTTCCGGCCAGGCGATGGTGGCATTGGCCGCGAAGGGCAGCGGCGCGTTGCGGTCCCAATGCGCGAGCTTCTTCTTTTTGAACCAGCGCGCCTTGAGATGATAGTAGCGATGCGACAGCTTCGGATAGGCCGATCGCACCGAGGCCACCAGCGCATCCACCACCTCGCGCTCGACGCGATTGTTGAGGTGGCGGGAGTCGGCGACATCCTGGAAGCCGCGCCAGCGGTCGGAGATGTCCTTGTCCTTGGCCAGCGTGTTGGTGATCAGCGCGAAGGTGCGTTCGTTGGCCTTGAAGGTCTTGGCCAGCGCCTCGGCTGCCGCCTTGCGCTTGGCACCGTCGCGGTCCTGCAGGAAATTCAGCGTCGGCTCGATCGCGAGCTCCTTGCCTCCGACCTGGAAGCGCAGGCCTGCGATGGTCTGGTCGAACAACCTGTTCCAGGCCGAATAGCCGGTCTGTGACTTTTCGTGGAACAGCTGCTCGACGCGGTCCTCGAGCTGATAAGGCTTGTCCTTGCGCAGATCCTCGATCCACGGCCGGTAGTGACCGAGCGCAGGCGTCTCCATCGCGCGCTCGATCACGGCATCGTCGATACGGTTGAGCTCGAGCGGAAAGAACAGCAGATGAGTCGAAGCAGCCGTCAGCCGCTCCGAAATGTCGCCGTAGAATTTGGAGATCGCGGGATCCACGCTGTCGCCAGCATGCGCCAGCCCAGCGAACGAGCCGAGCCGTCCGGCGAGATCGTCGATCGCCTCGTAACGCCGCACGGCACCTGCGAGCCATTCGCCGCCATCCTCACGCGCGACATGCTCGGCGAGCTTGCCCTTGTAGTCCGTCTCAAACGCGACGCATTCAGAATCCATCTTCGCGAGATCGTGAGCAATCTCCGGCGCGTCGATGCCCCTATAGAGATCGCCGAGGTTCCACTCGGGCAGCGAGCCGATTCCGGCCTTTGCCGCGACAGCCTTCCTGGCCGGCTTGGCAGATGATTTGGCCGCCGCACCACGCGCAGCCTTGGCCGCGGCCGGCTTCGGCTTGGCCGCAGGCTTCTTGGCCTTGGCTGATTTGGTCCGGAGAGCGGATCTGGTCGGCTTGCGGAGAGCAGAAGAGGCGCGCGAGGTCATCGGATGGGTAACCTGTTGTTCGAACGTGTATCCCGATCAGCGAGGTTTAAGGTTGCGTTAATCGGCGTCGGCGAGAGTGCCCCGATTCGAGACAGATAGTCGTAGCGTGCAAGGAAAGCCATGGCTGCCAGCATTTTGATCGCCGATGATGATCCGGTCCAGCGCCGGCTGGTGGAGAACATGGTTCAGAAATGCGGCTACGAGGCGGTCGTCGTCGAGACCGGCGACGCCGTCATCGAGAAGCTGACCAATCCCGACGCCGGCCCGATCGATGCGATCGTGCTCGACCTCGTGATGCCTGGGCTCGACGGCATGGGCGTGCTCTCGAAGATGCGCGAGGCCGGCATCTCGATTCCGGTGATCGTGCAGACCGCGCATGGCGGCATCGACAACGTCGTCTCCGCGATGCGCGCCGGAGCCCAGGATTTCGTCGTCAAGCCCGTCGGCATCGAGCGGCTGCAGGTCTCTCTGCGAAACGCTCTCAATACCTCCGCGCTGAAAGGCGAATTGCAGCGCATCCGGCACAGCCGTGAGGGACGGCTGACCTTCGCCGACATCGTCACCCGCGCCGAGGCGATGGCGCCGATTTTGCGCATCGCCGAGAAGGCCGCGGCTTCGTCGATCTCGGTGCTGATCGAAGGCGAATCCGGCGTCGGCAAGGAGCTGTTCGCGCGCGCCATCCATGGCACCAGCGAGCGCAAGACCAAGCCGTTCGTCGCCGTCAATTGCGGCGCAATCCCGGACAATCTCGTCGAATCGATCCTGTTCGGCCACGAGAAGGGCGCATTCACCGGCGCGACCGAGCGCCACACCGGAAAGTTCGTCGAAGCCCATGGCGGCACGCTGTTCCTTGACGAGGTCTCGGAACTGCCGCTCACCGCCCAGGTCAAGCTGCTGCGCGCGCTGCAGGAAGGCGCCGTCGAGGCCGTCGGCGGCCGCAAGCCGGTCAAGGTCGACGTCCGCATCGTCTCGGCGACCAATCGCCGCCTGCTCGACCGCGTCAAGGAAGGCCATTTCCGCGAGGATCTGTTCTACCGGCTGCACGTGCTGCCGCTGACGATCCCACCTTTGCGCACGCGCCGGGAGGACATTCCGCATCTGCTGCGGCATTTCCTCGTGCGTTTCGCCGCCGAGGAAAACCGCGCCGTATCCGCGGTCAGCGGCGAGGCGGTAGCCTATCTGACGAGGCTCGACTGGCCCGGCAACATCCGTCAGCTCGAGAACGCCGTCTATCGCGCGGTCGTCATGAGCGAGACCGACCAGCTCGGCGTCGCCGATTTCCCGCTGATCCCGAGCCATGCGCCGCCGGTGGAGCCGGCGCCCGCGCTCATGGTGGAGCGCCCTGTCCATCCGGGATTGCCTGCGATGGTGCCGGGCGGTGAAGTCCCCATCGCGCCGCTGCCGTCCCATGGCAGCCTGGCGATGCTCAGCGCCGGCGGCGACGTGCGTCCGCTGGAAGAGATGGAGCATGAGATCATCCGCTTCGCGATCGCCCATTACCGCGGTCAGATGTCGGAGGTGGCGCGCCGGCTCAAAATCGGACGCTCGACGCTCTACCGCAAACTGGACGAAGCCAATGGCGAGACGCCGACGACGGAGAGCCCGCCGCTCGGCTGAGACGCTCGATAGGTAACATCGTCGCACGCCGCTCCGGGGTCCGAAAAACGCCGCAAGGCTCGGCAACGATGGAACATCTGAACCGTTGCCTTGCGGTGACAGACAAAGGAAAAAACGCGTGGCACAAACGAACGATCGGTTTGTCCGGGGTTTTTCCCAAGAGTCAGTTTGTCGTGAGTTGTCCCGTGTGGCGCTGGCCGCAGAAGTGGGGCTTGGGTATCGTTTGGGCGTGACTCAATCATTGCGTACACGCGTGCCCCATTCTCACGGGCTGTACTCGAGCCAAAGCTGGCGGGTAGACATCGACCTTGTTACCGACCCTGTTCCGGACGGAACAGATCATCCGAGGAATTGACAATGCGAGATTGTGTGACGACCCGTGGCGGATACGACCGCGTGTTGATGGCTGTCGCGGCGACCTTCCTCGTGGTGTCGACGAGCTCAGCTCTCGCCCAGAGCGACCCGCCCCGCAACAGCGCTGCCGAGCTGGCGATCGATGCGGCGATCCCGTTGCCCGAGCCGGCCAATGTACCGCCGCCGACCGCCAGCGACTTCAAGCTCGACACGACCGCCACCGTTTCGCCGAACCAGGCCAAGGAGCCGGAGCGGACGACGAAGCCGCTCGATTCCGCGGCCGCGCCTGCGACCGATCCCGCCAATGCTGCCACCCCACCGGCGGCGCCACCGGCTCCGGCGACCGCGACGGCTCCCGAGCCGGTCAAGGCCGCCAGCAACGTTCCCGCCGCCGACCAGCCCGTGGCCGATCGCCTGCGCGACCTGATGGCGACAAAGGCTACCCGTTTCTTCGATCGCAAGGCCGAGCGCGCCGCCGTCGAGAAATTCTACACCGGCCGCGACTATGCGCCGATCTGGACGCAGGGCGGCACCCTGACGTCTGCAGCCAAGGGCGTGGTCGCGCGTCTCAGGGATGCGGCTGCGGACGGGCTCAATCCCGGCGACTATCCGGTGCCGGATTTCGCCGCCGCAGCGTCCACGCCCGACACCCTCGCGGAAGCCGATCTCAGGCTCACCGAAAGCATGCTGGACTATGCACGGCAGGCGCAGAGCGGCCGCATGCACTGGTCGCAGGTGTCGGCGGACATCCAGTATCCCGAGCATCCGATCGATCCGACCGAAGTGCTGGCCAACGTCACCGGCGCGAAGGATGCCTCCGCGACGCTCGACAGCTATAACCCGCCGCACAAGCTCTACAAGCTGCTGAAAGCCAAGCTCGCCGAGCTGCGCGGCGGCAATGACGGCACGCCTGTCATCATCGACGACGGCCAGACGCTGAAATATACGCCCGCGCGCGGCAAGAACGCGCCGGAGGCCGAGGCGCAGATGTCCGACCCGCGCGTGCCCAAGCTGCGCGCCAAGCTCGGCATCACCGAGAACGCCGACGACATCCGCTACGACGCCAAGGTCGCGAGCGCTGTCCGCAAGTTCCAGGAGAGCGTCGATCTCAAGCCGACCGGCGTCCTCGACGACCGCACCGTCAAGGCGCTCAACACCCCTAAGCGCGACAAGCAGATCGACACGATCCTCGTCAACATGGAACGCTGGCGCTGGCTGCCGCGCGACCTCGGCGCGCCCTCACTCGGCGACGCCTATGTCATCCTGAACATCCCCGACTATACGCTCAAGGTGATGCAGCGCGGCGCCCAAGTGTGGACCACCCGCGTCGTGACCGGCAAGCCCGGCCAGCACGCCACGCCGCTGCTGACCGAAACGATGAAGTACATCACGGTCAATCCGACCTGGAACGTGCCGCCCTCGATCATCTATAACGAGTATCTGCCGGCGCTGCAGCAGGACCCGACCGTGCTCGACCGCATGGGCCTGCGGCTGGAGCGCGCCCGCGACGGCTCGATCCACATCTCGCAGCCGCCGGGCGAGGCCAACGCGCTTGGCCGCATCCGCTTCAACTTCCCGAACAAGTTCCTGGTCTACCAACACGACACGCCGGACAAGAACCTGTTCGCGCGGGACGAGCGCGCCTTCAGCCATGGCTGCATGCGCGTGCAGTATCCGGACCAATACGCGTCGGTGCTGCTCAACATCGCGATGCCGAACGAGCGCTACACGCCCGAACGCATCCGCAGCATGTATGGCCGGAGTGAGATCGACCTGAAGTTCCCGACGCCGATCCCGGTCAATATCACCTACCAGACCGCGTTCGTGGACGAGGCCGGCAAGCTGCAAATCCGCAAGGACGTCTATGGCCGCGACGCGACCATGATCTCGATCCTGAAGAACGGCCGCGGCAAGGATCTCGAGAACGTGGTGGCGCACGCGCAGCCCAATTATTCTCGTCCGCGCGGACCGCTGCCGAGCTCGGTGAACGTCAGCGACAACAGCTTCTCGTCCGGCTCCTCCGGCTCGAACTTCTTCGAGCGCCTGTTCGGGGGCGGTCCGCCGACCCCGCCGGCCCCGGTTGGCCGCCCGCCGCGGCGGGTTTTCACCCGGTGATCCGGGCGATGACCGCTGCTTGAAATATCCATTTACAATCAAGAACCTCGCCGATCGGGACGCCGCCGGCGAGGTTCTTCATTTGTGGTTAACCACACTGAACAACCACGATTGGATGGCACTTTTTCGCCACACTCAAGAGTATATGTTAAGGGTAATTGGGGGGCGGGCCGGTCAATATGCATTAACCATCCCGCCTTAGGTAAGCGTTTCCTCTCTCTTCCGCCGGACGGGCCGCAAGAGGGTATCCGAGTAAACGCTCGTCGACGGGGTGGGCTGCATCTTGCTGTCTGTTTTCGCGCGCCAATCGCGTTCGCTGCCCAGAGCGGGATGGAACGCCGTATGCCGCTATGGTCTCGCGTCGCTGCTCCTGCTGATGGGAGCGGGCACGATCCGTGATGCCGAAGCCCTGAACGAAACCCGCAGCCTGTCCTTCCACCACACCCATTCCGGCGAGGACCTGACGGTCACCTTCAAGCGCGAAGGCCGCTATGACGAAGACGCGCTGAAGAAGCTCAATCATTTCCTGCGCGACTGGCGGACCCAGGACGAGACGGTCATGGACCGCCGCCTGTTCGACATCCTCTGGGAAGTCTATCGCGACGTCGACGGCAAGCAGCCGATCCAGATCATCTCGTCGTACCGCTCCCCCGCGACCAATTCGATGCTGCGCCGGCGCTCGCAACATACGGGCGTGGCCCGCCACAGCCAGCACATGCTAGGCCATGCGATGGACTTCTACATCCCCGGCGTTCCGCTGGAGCAGATCCGCTACGCCGGCCTGCGGCTGCAGCGCGGCGGTGTCGGTTTCTATCCGACCTCCGGGTCCCCCTTCGTTCACCTCGACACCGGCAACATCCGCCACTGGCCGCGGATGACGGCCGACCAGCTCGCGCGCGTATTCCCCGACGGCAAGACCGTCCACGTCCCGAGCAATGGCGTCCCGCTCAAGGGCTATGAGGTCGCCAAGGCCGAGATCGAGAAGCGCGGCCCGGGTGATGACGCGTCGTCCGGCCGGTCAAATCTGTTCGCCCGCCTGTTCCGCGGCCGTCCGAGCGAGGATGACGACGAGGCGGGCGAAAGCGAGAGCAAGGCCGACGGCAAGCCGGTTCAGACCGCGGCACTCAGCGCCAAGGCGACCGACAAATCGTCGGACAAGGAGCGCTCGGCGGACAACAAGGCATCGACCGCCCGCGGCAAGATCGCCAACGCCCTGCAGCTGGCGTCGGCGGATGCGCAGGAGCCGATGGCGGCCAAGTCAGAAGCCAAATCTGAAACCAGGCCGGAGACGACGAGCGCAATTGCCGGCGCGTCCCGGGACGGCGCACCGCAAAGCGTCGCGGACATCATCAACGCGCGCGGCTTCTGGGGTGACAATCCGAGCGCACCCAAACAGGCCACGCCCGAGCAGGTCGCCGCGATCACCGCCCGCAGGGCGCTGTCGTCGATCGATCAGACGCAGACGGCGAGCCTGATGCAGGCGATGGCCTTCGCTCCGCAGGTCCCGTCCTCGGCCGATCGCGCCAACGCCGGTGGCACCACGCCGATCCCGGTCCGAAACTCCCGTCCGGCGACCCGCAGCGCTGCACCAGCGTCGGACACGCCCGGCACTGCCGCCAAGAGCGGATCGGGGCCCGACGGCATGATCACGATGGCGACGCGGCTCTCGGCTGCCAAAGGCCCGGATTCGACCTGGATGCGGGCGATCATCCTGACACCGAGCGCATCATCGTCCATGTCGGTCACGAAAATCGGCGATCTGGATCTGACCGTCATGCGCAGCTATTTCGTCAAGCCGCAGATCGCGCTGGCGATGAGTTTCGCCGCCGATCCAACTCCGGGACTGAGCTACGATCAGTTCACCGGGCCCGCGATCATCAAGCTCGAAACCAAATCCTTCACGATGCGCGCGGCAGCGTTGCGCTGACCGCGCCGGCCATGGAATCACGCGGCCCTGCACTCACACAAATGCCCCGCGCTGGCTGGCTTTGCGGGGCATTCGGTGGTTCGTCGAGATGAACAGATCAATCGAGCGCAGATGGCCGCTCAGATCATGCCGAGCGCCTGCATGTAGGTCTCGAGGATGCTCTCCTCTTCCTGGCGCTCGTTCGGATCCTGCTTGCGTAGCCGGATGATCGTGCGCAGCGCCTTGACGTCGAAGCCGTTGCCCTTGCTCTCGGCATAAACGTCCTTGATGTCTTCGGAGATCGCCTTCTTCTCCTCCTCCAGCCGTTCGATGCGCTCGATGATCGACTTGAGCTGATCTACGGCGAAGCGGGTCGCGGGCGAGTCGTCGTCCTTCGCGGCGGCGGAGGTGGCCATCTGATACTCCTGAGTGGAACTCGTGTGTCCTGGGCAGACGCCCCCGGGCGCTGCGTGTTCGCCGCGACCCTCAAATCTGGCGTGCCCCGCGTCAAGGCAACATCGCCCTCATCCACAAAGCGCCCACATGTTGTTGGGTCCGGCAGCCCGCCGGACAACAAGATCGGCCACGCCGCTTGCGTTTTCGGCGCGTCCCGGACAGGCGCGCGATTCGCGGATTGCAGCAAGCGCAGCGCGGCCAGCCGGGCTCAATGGCCCGGATGCACCTTCTTCATCGCCTCGAGCTGCTCGGTGCTGGCCTCGCGCTGGTACTTCGCCTTCCATTCCTCATAGGGCATGCCGTAGACGGCCTGGCGGCTCTCATCCCTGGTCATTGGCGTCCCCTTGGCGTCGGCGGCATCCTTGAGCCAGTTGGACAGGCAGTTGCGGCAGAAGCCGGCCAGATTCATCAGATCGATGTTCTGAACGTCGGTTCTGGTCTGCAGATGCTCGACGAGCCTGCGGAACGCCGCGGCTTCGAGCTCGGTCCTGGTGGTGCTGTCCATCGTCGTGTCTTTCTTCGTTGCCTGTTCCGCGCCGTGACGGATGTCTGCTATAGAATGCGGCATCGTCGCGGGTTTGGCCATATCGCAGCATACCGTCGAGGGACGAGCAGATCGTTCACATCCACCTTCGCCACGAAATCGCCGCCGTTGACAGCCGCAGCCAAGTCACGCGACATCATTCAACGTTTGATATAGCGTCGCGCAATGATCCCCAAAACCTCCTTTGTCCTGCATCGCTTTCCCCGCCGCCCCGGTTTCGGACTGCTTTCGCTGCTTGGGCTGGTCGCGCTCTGCCTCTCTTCCAGCCCGGCGGCAGCCGATTTCCGGCTCTGCAACAACACGTCGAGCCGGGTCGGGATCGCCCTTGGCTACAAGGATGCCGAGGGCTGGACCACCGAAGGCTGGTGGAACGTGTCGTCTCGCAGCTGCGAAACCCTGCTCAAGGGCACCCTGGTCGCGCGCTACTACTACATCTATGCCCTGGACTATGACCGCGGCGGTGAATGGTCCGGTCAGGCCTTCATGTGCTCGCGCGACAAGGAATTCACCATCAAGGGCACCGACAATTGCCTGGCCCGCGGCTTCGACCGGACCGGCTTCTTCGAGGTCGATACCGGCGACCAGCGCGCCTGGACGGTGCAGCTGACCGAAGCCAATGAGCAGCCGGCGCAGCAGCGAGTCCCGGGCATCCCAGGCACGCTCGGCCCCGGAGGCAACATGCCCGGTCTTCCCAACGGACCCCAGGGGACGCAGCCCGGGCCTGGCCTGCCCTCAGGGCAAGCACCCAAGCCATGAGACGACTGCGCCGCATCAAGATCCTCGCCACGCTCGGCCCCGCCTCGTCGGACAGCGCGATGATTCGCAAGCTGTTCGAGGCCGGGGCCGATATTTTCAGGATCAACATGAGCCACACCCCGCACGACAAGCTGCGGGAGCTGGTGGCCACGATCCGCAGCGTCGAGGCGAGCTACGGCCGCCCCATCGGCATTCTGGTCGACCTGCAGGGCCCGAAGCTGCGGGTTGGGACCTTCGCCGAAGGCCCGGTCCAGCTGAACAACGGCCAGAGCTTCGTGCTCGATTCGGACAAGACGCCGGGCGATGCGACGCGGGTGTACCTGCCGCATCCGGAAATCCTCGCCGCGCTGCAGCCCGGCCATGCGCTGCTGCTGGATGACGGCAAGGTGCGACTGATCGCCGAGGAAACCTCCCCCACCCGCGCCGTCACCCGCGTCGTGATCGGCGGCAAGATGTCCGACCGCAAGGGTGTCAGCCTGCCGGACACCGACCTGCCGGTCTCGGCGATGACGCCGAAAGATCGCGCCGACCTCGACGCCGCATTGAACATCGGCATCGACTGGATCGCGCTGTCCTTCGTGCAGCGCGCCGACGACGTCCTCGAGGCCAAGAAGATCATCCGCGGCCGCGCCGCCGTCATGTCCAAGATCGAAAAGCCGCAGGCGATCGAGCGTCTGAACGACATCATCGACGTCTCCGACGCGCTGATGGTGGCGCGCGGCGATCTCGGCGTCGAGCTGCCGCTGGAGCGCGTGCCGGGCCTGCAGAAGCTGATGACGCGGATGGCGCGCCGTGCCGGCAAGCCGGTGGTGGTTGCGACGCAGATGCTGGAATCGATGATCCAGTCGCCGGTACCGACGCGCGCCGAGGTCTCCGACGTCGCCACCGCCGTCTACGAAGGCGCCGATGCGATCATGCTGTCGGCGGAGTCGGCCGCCGGCAAATATCCCATCGAAGCCGTGTCGACGATGAACCGGATCGGCGAGGAGGTCGAGCGCGATTCGGTCTACCGCTCGGTGATCGCGGCTCAGCGCCCCGAGCCGGAATCGACCGCCGGCGACGCGATCGCGGAAGCCGCGCGGCGGATTGCAGAGAACCTCGATCTGCCCACCATCATCTGCTGGACGTCATCCGGCTCGACCGCGATCCGCGTTGCACGCGAGCGTCCGAAGCCGCCTGTCGTTGCGATCACACCCAACCTGGCGACGGGACGGCGGTTGTCGGTCGTCTGGGGCGTGCATTGCGTGGTGGCGGAGGATGCACGCGACCAGGACGACATGGTCGAGCGCGCCGGTTCGATCGCCTTTCGGGACGGCTTCGTGCGCGCCGGCCAGCGTGTCATCGTCGTGGCCGGCGTTCCGCTCGGCACCCCGGGGACCACGAACATGGTCCGCATCGCCTATGTCGGGCCATCGAGCGAAGCTCATCTCTGACGACGATCAGTCGACACTGCCGTCCGGCTTCAGGCCTGCGCTCGAGGCCGCCGGTGCCGCCGACGACACGGCCGGACAGGCCATGATGTCCGTGCCGTCTGCGCCCGGAATGCGCTCGCAGCGGCGTGACGCGTCGATCTCGAGATCGTAGTCGCCGAGCACGTCGAGCCGCGGCGGATTGTCCGCCGCGCTCTCCGCATAATACAACGCCCATACGCCGCCCGGCAGCGGCGTCGCCAGGCCGTTTCTGACCCGCCGGTCCAGCACGCCGCCGGGCATGATCGGCACCACCAGCTCCGACAACTGATAGACATGCGAGCCCTGCGGCAGGAACGACGTCACGTAGCCGAGCGGCTTCTGCAGCAGCAGAAACGTCGCCGGGCGCTGCAAGGTCTCCGCAAGCTGCGGCCGGTACGGGTCGGACCACGGCCGCCGCATCCAGTCGGTCGGCTGCGAGGCCAGCGCGATGGCGAGCGAAACGAGCACGATGACGGCCTGTGGGCCCGGCGACGACGCGCCCGGCTCAGCGCGCTCGCGCCAGGCCTCGATCAGGCGCACCACGAGCAGCACGATCAGCGGCGCCGCCAGCAGTTCGAGCGGGATCAGATAGCGCTGGATCGAGAACGCCAGCATCCACACGACGTAACTGACCCAGACGAAGACGACGAGACGCCGGTCGCGCAGCGGCAGCACCTCGCGCCTCCGCCACAGGCCTGTGACCACGAGCGCCGCGAGCAGCACGATGATCACGGCGAAGCGCGGATCGCGGAACGGCCATTCCGACGAGGGATACTTGCCGACCACCCAGTAGAACGGATAGGCGAGCGCATCGAACAAACCGGATGGCATGAAGCGCGTGTCGGCGATCGAGACCTCCGGCGCCTCGGGCGAGCGGAAGATCGTGTTGTAGAACGGATAAAGCGGGCTGCCGAAGTCGCGCATCATCTTCAGCGCCCACGGCCCCGCCGTGACGATCCCGGCCGCCGCACTGCCGACGCCGAACGCGATCACCGCGCGCAGCGGCCGCGCTACCAGCAGCAGCGAGACGCCGGCTCCGATCAGGAAGCTGGCGTTGGTGAGCTTCAGCCCGGTGGCGGCTCCGATCAACAAGCCGCCGATGAGGAAGCGCCGGCCGCGATCGTCGTCATC
This sequence comes from Bradyrhizobium oligotrophicum, assembly GCF_051168495.1. Classification (GTDB taxonomy): domain Bacteria; phylum Pseudomonadota; class Alphaproteobacteria; order Rhizobiales; family Xanthobacteraceae; genus Bradyrhizobium; species Bradyrhizobium oligotrophicum_A. The sequence continues at coordinate 286,625 of NZ_JBNPVB010000003.1, forward strand.
GCGGAAGATCAGTCCGACCCCGGCAAGGATCGGCATCGCGGTCAGGACGTCGGCGAAGCTGGTGCCGACCTCGGACAGAGCCATCGGGCTCAGCGCCGCGATGACGACCGTGGCGGCAAGCGTGACGGCGTTGGCCGCATGTCCCAGCAGCACGCGCGCAACCCACCAGACCAGCGCGAGATTGAGCCCGTGCAATGCGCCGAGCGCGATCCCCCACCAGGGTGCATCGAGCCCGTGGCGGACGACGTAAGGCAGCAGGTAGATCAGCGGATTGAGGAAGCTCTGGAAGCCGCCGGGCGCGACGTCGACATCGAAGCGGCCATGCACGAGCGCAAAGCCCGCATACTCGTGATAGTTCTGCCAGTCCCAGTTGATGTCCTCGCCGGCGGCATAGGCGTAGACCGCCCCCGCAATGGCCGATCCGGCGATCACGAGCGGAGTGGCCGGATGTTTGCGTTCGATCGACATCGGTGCGGGACACGTCCGGGACTACGAGCCGCGGCGGCCGTCCCGGCGCCGCACCCGACCATGGCGACGACGCGTGAATCGTTGATTAAATGCCCTCCGCGTCGGAGCGCTAGGCGCCGACCAGGCTCCTGACCGGGAGGACCGCCTGCACGACGAGGCCGCGGGCGCGCGCATCCATCACGCCGACCGCGCGCAGCGCCAGCAGGGTGACCGCCTGGACGGTGTCGCGGAGCTTGGCCGGATCACCGAGATTGTCCGGCGCCAGCGGCCCCACCAGCGCCTCGTGCAGCGCACCGAGCAGCGCCGTCGCCGCCAGCTGGGTATCCTGCGCCGGAAGATGGCCGGCGCGAACGGCGGCATCGATGCGCGAGGCGATCTCGCCGACGATGTCGCGGCGGCTCGCGATCCGCGAGGCCGTCACGTCGACGTCGACCGGCTCGGCCAGGATGCCCCAGGCGAGCTTGCGCTGCGACAGGACGTGAACGGCGACGGTGGAGACCGCAGCGGCCAGCGCCGAGGACGGGCCCGGCGCGGCATCGGCGGCACGCCGGACCGCGGCCAGCTCGTCGCGCGACACCTCGGCGATCAGTTCGGAAATCAGATCGGCCTTGGACGGAAAGTAGCGGTAGACCGTTCCGGCGGCCACGTTGGCCCGGACGGCCACGGGGGCGATCTGAACGGCCGACATGCCGCCTTCGGCGGCGGCTTCGCGGGCGGCGGTCAGAATCGCGCTGCGGCGGGCAGCCAGCCGCTTCACGACCTGATGGGTTCGCCGGTAGACCATGGCGTTTCTCGTCCCGGACGCGCTCGTCCGGGACATGTCCGGCGAACGCTGGTTCAGTGCTTTTGGAGGAACGTCCTCGCAAATTGCTTGGAAGAACTGAACACTTGTTCAGGAAAGAAGACAAGCGGAATCATGCCGTCCCCCACCGCAGCGGGAGAATCAGGCCGCCGCGAGCGTCGCCTGCGATGCCACCGGATGCCGCCACCATGACCCGGCCCGGGCGAGCACCAGACCGCCCATGATCAGATTGGCAGCGAGGCCGAGGGGAATGCCCGTCAGCATGAACGTGATCTGGAACGCCGCGATGCAGCCGAGCGCCGGCAACTCGTAGTGACGGAATCCGTCATGGAGGCCAACCCGCACCAGCCAGGCGACGGCGATCGCCTGCACCATCATGTCGTACATGAACAGATAGGGCGTCGTCAGCAGCAGCCCCACCGCCAGCGCCGCCGCCTTCAGCGAATAGCGCACCGGACTGCGCCACAGCGTCACCAGCGCGACCGCGACGGCTCCGGTCAGCACCCATTGGAAGGTCCAGCCGAGCGCTTCGGAGCCGCCGAAATAGCGCACCAGCGAGAACAGGCTCTGCAGCTTCCACCAGGTCGCCTTGCCTTCGGTGAGGAAGGCCTGCGAGAACGTCGGCAGCCAGTGAAAGAAGGCCTGCCAGCTCTCCAGGCCGAAGGTCATCCAGGACGCGAGCGCCAGGGCGACCGCGGTGATGCTCGCCGAGGCGAACGCGGTCCAGCGCTGGGTGGCGATGAGCAGCACCGGAAACAGCAGCCCATATTGCGGCTTGTAGGTCAAAAGCCCGAGGCAGATGCCCGCCAGCACCGGCCGCACCGGCAGCCAATACAGCGTGCCGCCGACGAGGGCGGCGGTGAGACATCCGTTCTGGCCGACGAGCGTATTCGAGAACAGCGCCGGAAAGCCGGCCGCCAACAACAGGCCGAAGCCGCGGCCGACGATGGCGCGCATGGCCAGCGCGAAGGGAATGAAGCTCGCATAGGCCCAGCCGGCGAAGGCGACCATGTAGGGAAACTGCGCCAGCAACGCCGCGACGAACAGGAAAGGCGGCGGATAGTGCCACGCGAAGTAGCCCGGGAAATCCTGTCGCAGCAGGTCGAGCTCGATCTGGCGCTGGACGTCCCAGTCCCAGGCCAGCGCCGGATGCCCCTGCAAGGCCAGCTTGCCCGCCGCCCAGACGTTGACGAAATCGGTCGGAATGCCGAGGCCCTCCGCCCCCCAGATCCAGATCCCCGACAACAGGCCGGCAGGGAAGAACGCGGCGTTGATGCAGGCGAGCGCAAAGCACACGGCGAACAGGCTGAACGGAACGCCACGCCGCGGCGATGGCATCGCAGCGGCGTCAGAATGATCGGCCATCTGAACCTCGACCCCGCGCCGAGACGGGCGCACTTCTGAGATAGGCTCGGACGCTTGAAGAAGGCTTAAGCGCAGCTGCGCGTCGGCGATGACCCATCAGTGGGCGATCAGGGATTGCAGCGGATCGCCGACAACGAAAAGCCCGGCTGCGAGCCGGGCCTGTCGTTGCATCGTCCTGATCTTCCCGGACGGGAGAGCCTGATCGCCCTCCCCGCTCCGCGTCATGCCTGGGGCTGCGGCTCCAGGCCGGGATCCGGATCAGGACGCGGACGCGGCTTGCCGGCGGGCGGCACGGCCGAGGCGCGCGGAGTCGACGGCTCGATCGCCGATTCGCGGTTCGGCTTCTTGCCCTTCAGCAGATCGAGGATCTCCTCGCCGGTCAGCGTCTCGTATTCGAGCAGCGCCTGGGCAATCGCCTCCCAATCCTCGCGCTTCTCGGTGATGATGCGGCGCGCTTCCTGTTCGCCGGCCTCGATCAGGCCGCGAATTTCGGAGTCGATCAGGCGGGCGGTGTCGTCCGAAATGTTGGTCGAGCGCGCCACCGAATGACCCAGGAAGACCTCCTGCTCATTGCTCTGGTAGCGCACGCGGCCGAGCTTGTCGGACATGCCCCATTCCATGACCATCGCGCGGGCGAGGTTGGTCGCCTGCTGGATATCGCCAGTGGCGCCGTTGGTCACCTTCTCGGCCCCGAACTTCTGCACCTCGGCCTCGCGGCCGCCGAACATCATAGCGAGCTTCGACACGCACCACTCGCGGGTGTGCGAGTGACGATCGGCCTCGGGCAGCGACTGCACCATGCCGAGCGCGCGGCCACGCGGAATGATGGTGGCCTTGTGGATCGGATCATGGCTCGGAACGTTCAGGCCGACGATGGCATGGCCCGCCTCGTGATAGGCGGTCAGCATCTTCTCTTCCTCGGTCATGACCATCGAGCGGCGCTCGGCGCCCATCAGCACCTTGTCCTTGGCCTCCTCGAACTCGGCCTGGGTCACCATCCGCTTGTTGCGGCGGGCGGCGGTCAGGGCGGCCTCGTTGACGAGGTTCATCAGGTCGGCGCCCGAGAAGCCGGGCGTGCCGCGCGCGATGGTCTTGAGGTTGACGTCCGGCGCCAGCGGCACCTTGCGGACGTGGACCTTGAGGATCTGCTCGCGGCCCATGATGTCCGGGTTGGAGACCACGACCTGACGGTCGAAGCGGCCGGGACGCATCAGGGCGGGATCGAGCACGTCAGGACGGTTGGTCGCCGCAATCAGAATCACGCCTTCGTTCGCCTCGAAGCCGTCCATCTCGACCAGCAGCTGGTTGAGGGTCTGCTCGCGCTCGTCATTGCCGCCGCCGAGACCGGCGCCACGATGGCGGCCGACGGCGTCGATTTCGTCGATGAAGATGATGCAGGGCGCGTTCTTCTTCGCCTGCTCGAACATGTCGCGGACGCGGCTCGCACCGACGCCGACGAACATCTCGACGAAGTCAGAACCGGAGATGGTGAAGAACGGCACGTTGGCTTCACCCGCCACCGCACGCGCGATCAGCGTCTTGCCGGTGCCGGGAGGGCCGACCAGCAGCACGCCGCGCGGAATACGGCCACCAAGCCGTTGGAATTTGCCGGGGTCGCGCAGGAATTCGACGATCTCCTGCAGGTCCTGCTTGGCCTCGTCGACACCGGCAACGTCCTCGAACGTCACGCGGCCGTGCGCTTCCGTCAGCATCTTCGCACGTGACTTGCCGAAGCCCATCGCCTTGCCGGCACCGCCCTGCATCTGCCGCGACAGGAAGATCCAGACGCCGATCAGCGCGATGAAGGGCAGCCACGACACCAGCAGCGACACGAACCACGGCACGTTGTCGCCCGGCGGCTTGGCGGTGATCGAGACCTTGCCGTTGTACAGCCGCGTCACCAGTGTCGGATCGCTCGGCGCGTAGGTCTGGAACGAGGAGCCGTTCTTGAAGGTGCCGTGAATCTCCGGTCCCTGGATCACGACGTCACGCACATTGCCCTGATCGACCTCGGTCAGCAGCTGTGAAAACGTGATGTCGGTCGACGACGCGCGTTGCCCCGGATTTTGGAAGAGTGTGAACAGAGCCAACAGCAATAGGACAATAATGACCCAAAGGGCGAAATTGCGCAGATTGGCGTTCATCGATTTTCCTTCGTGGTCGCGCGGATCGCGGCCGTCTATCCTCGGACTCATCCTGGGTAGCCACGAGGGAGTCCCCCGGTCGACCGTCCCGTAATCTAGGTACCACTCGCACCGATGCCAAGGGAACCACACAGGACTATTTAACGCATCCTAGCCTGATTCCCGCTCAAAAAATGGCGCGGGACGCGCTGCCGACGCAGGTGGTTAAGGGTCCGCGAAGGCCGCGGCGCGCCTCATCTCTCGCGCGATCGCCGAGGCGGCGCGGACGTGATGCGGATCGCCTCGCTCGTCACGCTTACCAGCGCACCAGCCAGGGTTAGTCTTAGCCTGCCTGATCGAGACGTACCAGCATCTGCGATCCCCGCAAGAGTGCGGTCGAGCCGGTCGAGCAGCGCTTCCGCCTTGCCGAGTTCCACCGGGCCTTCGGTTCCGACACGATTGATGGCGCGCATCAGCAGCCGGAGCCTGATTTCCGCCGGGAGTGCGACAAAGGCGCGCGGCTCGAAGGTCTGGCCGTGATCCGGCTGGGCCGACCCGGCTCCCGATTTGCGCAGCGCGAGGTACATTTCGGCGCCCTCCACCATTAATTCGATCGCAGCGTTGGCCCGTCCCAGCCGCCCTGCCAGCGTGGCCAGGGTCCTCGCATCGCCGCCCTCAGCGGCAAGCGCCGGCATCAGCGCCCGCAGGCGCGGCCGGGTGAAGGCTTGGTCGCGATTGGTCGGATCGTCGGCGAAGGGGACGTCGACGGACCTCAGCGTTGCCACGAGCCGGGCCTTGCAGATGTCCAGCAGCGGCCGCGCCAGCAGCAGCCCCTCGCGCTCGCTGACCGCGGTCATCGCTGCAAGCCCCACGAGACCGCTGCCGCGCAACAGCCGCATCAGCAGGGTCTCCGCCTGGTCATCCCTCGTATGCGCCGTCACGATGTGGCTGGCGCCGGCCTGCCGCGCGGCGCGTGCCAGCAAGCGATATCTCGCAAGGCGCGCCGCCTCCGGGAGTCCGGTCGCCGGCTTCTCGTCCATCCAGCGCAGAGTCCGGTGCGCGACTCCGAGCTGACGTGCGATCACCTTGACCATCCGCGCTTCGCGGCCGGCTTCCGGCCGCAAACCATGGTCGACGGTCACCGCGACGAGGCGAGGCCCATCGGCAAGCGCGGCGCGCCAGCGCGCCACGAGCCACATCAGCGCCATCGAATCCGGACCACCGGAGACCGCGAGCACGAGCGCCGGTGCAGCGATCAACGGCGCGAACAGGCGCTCGGCCTCGGCGACGGAGATCGGATCACCGTCCTCTGATGTGTCGTGCCGCACGGTCCCGTCGACTGCCATGGAAATGGACAATAGGCGCGACACGGCCGGACAACAAACTCGGCCGCAGTTGACGGCCGATCGTGGGTCAGCGACGCCGTGCCACGCGCGTGGCCGTCGTCAGCATTTCACGCGCTTCTGCTCGCGGTCGACCGTCGCCTTCACGCCGACCGACGCGCGCGGATATTTGCGCGTGACCTCGCCGAAGGCCGCGCACGCGGCCTCCTTCTCCTTCAGCGCCGCCAGCGACTGGCCGAGGCGCAGCAGCGCATCGGGGGCCTTCGACGACTTGGCGTATTTCGTCGTCACGGCGAGAAAGATTTCGGCCGCGTCGCGATATTGCTGACGCAGGTAGAAGCTTTCGCCGAGCCAATATTGCGCGTCGCCGATCATCGGATCGTTCGGATATTTCTGCGAGAAGTTGCGCATCGTCTGCTCCGCCAGCGCATAGTCGCGGCGCTGCATGTAGCCGATGCCGAGATCATATTCGTCGCGCGGCGTCTGTGTCGGCGGCGCGGTATCGAGACCCGCGGCTCCGGGAGCAGCCACCGGCGCGCCCTGCGGATAGCGGCCGCCGGCCGTGTTGGCGACGGTCGGATCGCCGGCCGGTCGCGCGGCCGGCTGGCCGCCCGGCTGGATCGGCAGCGCGCCGCCGCCGAGGGCCTGCGGCGCGCCTGGCGCCGCCGGGTTCTGGTTGGGATCGAACGCATCGCCGCGGCGGCGGCCGCCGGCGGCCGGCGGGTCCTGCGCGATTGGCGCAGGCGCCGAAGCCTGCGGCGGCACATAGCCCGGCTGCTGCTGCGGATAGGCCTGCTGCTGCTGGCCATATTGCGGCTGGCCATAGCCGGGCTGGGCCGGCTGTCCGTAGGCCGGAGCGCCCGGATTCGACGGCGGAGCCGCCGCGCTCGGCTGCGCCGCGGGCGCCTGCGCCCCGCTCTGCAGCTGCCGGAGCCGCTCCTCGAGCTGGCGATTGCGATACTGCAGTTCCTCGTTCTGGCCGGTGAGCTGCCGCAGCTGATTCTCCAGCCGCTGGATCCGGATCTCCGGATCGTCGTCGACCTGGGCGAGCGCCCGCGACGACAATGCCTGGCACGAGAAAATGACGAGCGCTGCGACGGCAACCGCAGCGGCGCTCCTGGAAAGAAACGTGAATGACATGCTGCCCTGACGACCGGATCGGCGAGAGGTTGGAAATAATAGCCCTGTGGGCGAGGCTCTACGTCAGAACCGGAATAGAGACAAATGACGTTCAAGCGAAGACCAAAAGATGAAGCCGGCGTCGATCACCGACGCCGGCTTCATGAACGCGCGAGGCGTTCAGCTTTATGAACTGGCGTTCAGCACGGTAACCGCGCGGCGGTTCTGCGACCAGCACGAGATGTCGTTGCAGACCGCGACCGGCCGCTCCTTGCCGTAGGAGATCGTGCGCATGCGGCCTTGGTCGATGCCGCGCGACACCAGGAAATTGCGGACCGACTGCGCCCGGCGCGCGCCGAGTGCGATGTTGTATTCGCGGGTGCCGCGTTCGTCGGCATGGCCCTCGATCGTGAAGCTGTAGCGCGGATAGCTCTGCAGCCACTGCGCCTGCTTCTCCAGCGTCGCGATAGCCTGCGGCGTGAGATCGGTCTGATCGCTCTCGAAGAACACGCGATCGCCGACGTTCACGACGAAGTCCTGCTGGCTGCCTGGAGTCGCAGCGCTGGCCATCGCACCATCGGCCCCGGTGAGATTCTTGTTGGCGCAGGCGCCCATCGAGAGCGCGACCGCTAACACCGCGGCCAACTTCAATCCCTGGAGGATACGCATCTGATATTTCATTCCGGGAGCCTCCACGCTCACGTTCTTAGACTGCCATCCGGTCTACAGGGCGATGGTTAAGCGAACGTTCCGTCAACCTTGATGGGGTCTTGCCGAACCCCGTCAAATGCTAACGAAACCCGAAAAGCGACCGCGATGGTTAATGGGTTGTAAATGTGGCGCCAGGGTGAAGGCAAGCGGCGCAACCCCCGCAGCAGGGTGCTTTTTTACCGATCCGTGCGCCGGCGCCACGGAACGAACCGGTCGCGGGCCAGGCGCGAGGCATCCCGGCTGACGCTCAGCCGGTCCTTGCGACCGCCCGGATCCGGAACGAATCAGTGAAGGCGTCCGGCGAGGAACGATCGAACAGCATCCGCCGCTCGAAGGCGCTGGACCTCATGAACGGGAAACGCTGGAACACCCGGTCGCGGATCGAGGGATAGTGAGCGGCGACGAGGCCGACCGGCTTGGTCAGGCCGGCATAGAGGCGCGGCTCGCCCCAGGGTTCCTGCAGGAACACCTTTTTGTAGAACGCCCGATGCTCCGGCCGGACGTTGGCGAGACCGATGTCGGCGTTGAAATGGGCACAGGCGACGTAGCCGAGCCGGACGGTCACGTAGGGCAGCGCCGGAAACAGGCGCGCCTTTTCATGGTCGGCGACGAAGCGCGTCGGATCGACGATGACCTTGCCGCGCTCGAGCTCGGGATGCAGCAGATCCGCGAACATGTCCGACGACAACGACTTGGGCCATTGCGCATTCAGCACGCTGATGCGGATCGAGCTGTAGAGCTCGCCATTCACGTAGACACCGAAGATGAAGCTGTTGGGAAGATCGTCGTACTCGTCGGTGACGCGCTCGCTGGCCGAAGGGAGGATCGCCCCCTCGCGCAGATAGGCGCGATAGCGCAGCCGATAGATCTCATCCTTGTCTTCGGCGGTCAGGGCCAGCCGATAGTCCACATTCTCCAGCGCGTCCGACTTTTGTTCGGCAACGGCAGTCGCTCTAGCCGCCGACTTCATTCGCAACCCCTCTTTACACAACCCTTACGAGCAGGATTGAGATTAACAGCGGGTTAATTCGGATGCAAAGCTTTCGCCGGTACACAGTTAACGGTACGTAGAATCCCGGAGCTACAACCGTCACTTACGGGGACAGTGACGGCGCGGAAAAGGACCACCTGGGATCAATTACGTGCCAATTCGAAACGGACTCGCGTGGCATGCGCGCGCCCTGCCCCCGCTTGATACGACGTGCGGTTGTCCTGCATGGCTGCGTGGGCAGCCATGCTCCCACGACGGAGCCGTGATCAGGCGATAGACCGCGCGCCGCCGGCAGGAGGAGCGGTCTCTTCGGCCGAACGCCGGCCATGCGAGGCGTTCAGGAGCTGGCGGATGCGCACTGCGGGCACCGGCCGGCTGAACAGATAGCCCTGCGCCTCGGTGACGGTGCCGTCCACGCTCACCAGTTCGAGCTGCTCGTTGGTCTCGATGCCCTCGACCACGACCGACATGCCGAGATCGGCCGACAGCCGGGCGACGCCGCGCAGCAGGGTCAGCGGCCGGTCGCTGTCGATGCCCTCCAGGAAGGAGCGATCGATCTTGACCTTCTCCAGCGGGAAATTGTGCAGATAGCTCAGGCTGGAATAGCCGGTGCCGAAATCGTCGAGCGAGATGCGGACGCCGAGCATGTGTAGCTGCGACAGCACGTCGTGGGTCAACTGCGTGTTGCGCAGGAGCGACGATTCGGTGATCTCGATCTCGAGCCGGTGCGGCGGCAGGCCCGAGACTTCGAGCGCGTAGCGGACCTCGCTCAGCACGTCACGCTGGTGGAACTGCTGCGGCGAGAAGTTGACGGCGACGCTCACCGCCTCGGGCCACTTCATGCATTCGAGGCAGGCCTTGCGCAGGATCCAGCGCCCGAGATCCACGATCAGGCCCATGTCTTCCGCGACCGGGATGATGTCCACGGGGGAAACGGTGCCGCGCACCGGATGATTCCAGCGCAGCAGCGCCTCGCAAGTAGAGATCTTGCCGGATTTCAGATTGACCAGCGGCTGGTAGAACAGCTCGAATTCCTCGTTGGCCAGCGCCTTGCGCAAATCGAGCTCGAGGATGCGCCGCGCCTCGACCGTCTGCGCGAGCTCGTCGCGGAAGAAGCAGAAGGTGCCGCGTCCCTCCGCCTTGGCGCGGTAGAGCGCCATGTCGGCGTTCTTGAGCAGCGTATCGGCGCTGATGCCCGGCGCCGTCATGGCGATGCCGACGCTGGCGCCGATCTCGACCAGATGATTGTCGATCTTGTAGCGCTCGCTGAGCTGGTCGACGATGCGACGCGCCAGGATGGCGGCGTCGTCGTTGGAGTGGATGTTGCGCTGGAACACGACGAATTCATCGCCACCGAAGCGCGCGACGAAATCCTCCGGCCGCAGCATGTCGCGCAGCCGTTCGGAGACGGCGCACAGCAGCTGGTCGCCGCAGGGATGGCCCAGGGTGTCGTTGACCTGCTTGAAGCGGTCGAGATCGACGAACAGCAGCGCCGACAATTCGCCGTTGCGCTGCGGGATCTTGAGCAGACGCTCGATCTCGTCGCGGAAGCTGACGCGGTTCGGCAACGTCGTCAGTTCATCGTAGCGGGCGAGGTGCGAGATCCTGGCCTCCGCATGCTGACGCTCGGTGATGTCCTCGAGCAGGACCACCGCGCCGCCATCGGCCATCGGTTGGAACGTCCATGCCAGCGAGCGGTCACGCACGATGTCGGGATCGCTGGTGATGATGTTGTGGGTCTTGGTGTTCTCGATCTCGGACAGGATCGTTCGGCCGCTGGAGGCCGAGATCGAACCCGAAATGACGCAGGCGTTGATGATGTCCACCGCATTGCCACCACGCTGCAGGATGTCGTCCGGCAGGCTCATCATCTCGCCGAAGCGATGATTCATCACTGCGAGACGCCCGTCCGCCCGGAACATGCACAGGCCGTGCGGCATGTTGTTCAGCGCGGTGTCGAACTGTTTGGCCAGGGCGGCCTCGCTTTCGCGCGCCACGAAGGCCTGGACGAAGATTCTCTGCAGGTTCGTCGAGATGTGCTTCAGCGACAGAAAGAACAGCACGCAGAACGCCGCCATCCCCATGTAGTAGGGACTGCCGTGCAGCGCGAGCGCGATCGCCAGGGGCCCGCAGGCGAGCAGGATCTGGACGTGGAAGATCCAGGGCCGACCGTAGGTCCGGCCGGCGCCCGCCGACATGTAGCAGAGCGTGACCACGATCGCGATCAGGTGCACGACCGGGTCGCTGTTGTCGACCACGGCGACGACGCACCAGACGCCGAGCACGAGCGCGTAGAGCATCGCGCCGATCTGATAGCGGATCTCCCAGCGCGCGACCGCCATCTGGGTCAACCGCCCGGCGTCGCAGAGGTGCCGATAGTAGCGCATGTCGAGCGAGCGCAATCCGCCGGCAACGATGAGCATGACCGCGCAGGGCCATAGGTTGACGTCGCCGCTCTTGATGGCGGTCATGACAGCCGCGACGGCGGCGCAGAGCGCGCCGGCAAACATCGGGCCGGGATCCTGGAAGAGAGAGTCGACGAGAGCCGCCTGGACGGCAGGCGACAGTTTTCGATCGTCTTCTCTGTTCTGACTGGCAAGCTGCATTCGTGCGCACGCGTCCTGTTCGGCGCGTACTATTACCGTTCGCAGGTGAAGTCTTTCTGAGGGAACATCGTTAGCGGAGCGTTGCCGCAGCAGCGAAATGCGAAAAAACCGCCGGAATTACAGACAGCTAGGCAAACACTGCACAGTTCTGCAACGAGCGGTTCCATTTCTTGCGACAACACGCATCGCGCGCCCTTCAAAATTGCGTCCACCATGACGTGAGCGGCCTCCCGGGCGAGCCCCACTCCATCACGACAGCAGCGGCGACCAGGCGGGGTCCGAGGCGTAGCCGGGCGTCGGAACCTTCTGCTCGAAGCGGCCGGAAACGTCGATCGAATACAGCGATGGGCCGGCGGAACCGCCGGGATCGCGGAAGAACATCAGCACGCGGCCGTTGGGCGCGAAGGTCGGCCCTTCATTATGGAAGCCGGAGGTGAGGATGCGCTCGCCCGATCCGTCGGTCTTCATGATGCCGATCGCGAACTGGCCGCCGCCCTGCTTGGTGAAGGCGATGTAATCGCCGCGCGGCGACCACACCGGCGTCGAGTAGCTGCCCTCGCCGAAGGAGATGCGCTGCGCGCCGCCGCCACTGGCCGGCATGACGTAGATCTGCGGCTTGCCGCCGCGATCGCTTTCGAAGCAGATCTGGCTGCCGTCCGGCGAGTAGCATGGCGAGGTGTCGATCGCCGGCGTGTCGGTCAGCCGCGTGGTCGAGCGTGAACGCAGATCCATTACGAACAGATTGGAGTTGCCGCCCTGCTGCAGGCTCAGGATGATGCGCTGACCATCCGGCGAGAAGCGCGGCGAGAACGACATGCCCGGGAAATTGCCGACGATCTCGCGCTGGCCGGTCTCGATGTTGAACAGATAGACCTTCGGGTCGCCCTGCCCGAACTCCATGTAGGTGATTTCCTGGCTCGACGGCGAGAACCGCGGCGTCAGCACCAGGTCGGCACCGCGAGTCAGATAGCGCACATTGGCGCCGTCCTGGTCCATCAGCGCCAGCCGCTTGACCCGGCGATCCGACGGGCCGCTCTCGTCGACGAACACCACGCGGCTGTCGAAATAGCCTTTTTCGCCGAGCAGCGTCGTGTAGATCTGGTCGGAGATGATGTGGGCGATGCGCCGCCAGTACTCCGGCGCGGTGACATATTGCTGAGCCGCCGACTGCTGCCCCGAATTGACGTCCCAAAGCCTGAACTCGGCCTTCAGCCGTCCATCGGACTGGCGTGTGGCGCGGCCGGTCAGCAGCCCCTGCACGCTGAGCGGCTTCCAGCTCGCGAATTGCGGCACCTGGTCGAAATTGGTGATGCGCTCGGCGAACGCGGCCGGATCGAGCGGCGCAAAATATCCGCTGCGCTTCAGATTGTTGGTGATCACCTGCGAAATGCCGTTGGCCACGTCGGCATCGCCCGGTCCTCCTGGGACGAAGGGCGGAATCGCAATCGGGATCGGCTTGAAATCGGTCGGATCGATGCGCAGGCGGCCCTGTTGTGCCTGCGCCAGCGCGGTCGACCATCCGAGAGCTGCTGCTGCCGTGCCGGCGCCCGCGATGAAGCCGCGGCGCGATAATCCAGTCATCGAGTGCATGGGTACCTTGGAGACGAACTTCGAAATCATCGCAAATCTTTCAGTCCGAAAACGAGTTGAATCAGCTTCCACGATTCATACTGGTTCTTGGGCAAGAAGGAGTAGGATTGACATTGGATGATGGCGCGCCTCGCGCTTTCAGCCATCGCCATGGCCACCGACCGGGACGGTCCCCGTACCGCGACAATCCGCGGCTCGCCCGCGACCGTTCCGTCAAGTCGCATCGGAATGTCGATGTCCGCCTCATACAGGTCCGCATCCTGACCGTTGTAGGGAAAGCCGAAACAGCGGCGCACGGCGGTCTGGAACGCCCCGCTCCAGCTCGCGATGTTGGTGTCAGCCATGCCACGCGTCGAGCCCAGCGCCGCATTCGCATTCAGCTCCGTGCCCGTCACCGCCTGCCGCGTCGGGTCCTTCTGATTGATCAGGCTCGCCATCTTCTCCGCGTCGAACTTGCGTTCGCTCTTATGCTTCGGAGGCTCCGGCGTCGCCGCCGCGGCCTGCTGCGGTTTTGGCGGCTGCTTCGGCTTGTCCTTGTTCAGCACGCTCGCGATCTGGTCAGGATTGAAGGGATCGGGCTTCTTCTCTTCCGGCTTCGGCTTTTCGGCGGGCGCGGGCTTGGGCGGTTCCGGCTTGGTCTCGGCCACGGGCTTCGGCGGATCGGGTTTCTTCTCGACCGGCTTCGGCGGATCAGGCTTCTTCTCGACCGGCTTCTCCGGCTTGGGCTGCGGCGTCGGCGCTGCATCGGTCTCGGTGACCGGCTTCGGATCGACCTTGCCGACGATGTCCTCGGTCGGCTTCTTCTCGCCGATCTTGTCGGCCAAGAGCTTCGCGACTTCCTTCTTGCCGGTCAGCGCGCCCGCTTTGGCCTTCGACGTATTGTCCTCGGAAATGACGTCGACCGGCACCAGGTCCTCCGGCGGCGCCACCATCGAGCGCGCGGAGAAGCTGAACAGACCCCAGCACAGCACGAGCACGTGCAACGCCACGGACAGAACCGTGCCCTTGCGCGTCCGCACGAACTGCATGAGGTCTGCTGCTGTCATGAGCCCTGTTCCGGCAGCACGACGATGCTGGCGCGGTAGCCGGCGTCGCGTGCAAGCCCAAGCACCTTCATCATGTCGGAATAGCAGGCGTCGCGATCGCCGCGGATCTTGACGACGTTGTCGGTGCCGCCGGCGCCGGCGTCCTTCATCGCCTTGATCTTCGGTCCGAGTTCGTTGATCGCGATCGGCGTCTCGCCGAGATAGACGTCGACCTTGGAGGCGCAACCGCCGCCGGTCTTCTTCACGGTTACCTCCAGCGGCGGCTTGGCGTCGGCGGTCGAAGCCGAGCCGCCCTGCGCCTGCGGCAGGTCGACCTGGATGTTCACGGTCAGCAGCGGGGCTGCGACCATGAAGATGATCAGCAGCACCAGCATGACGTCGACCATCGGCGTGACGTTGATCTCCGCCATCACCGCCGCCTTGCGCCGGCCGCGGCGACCACCGCCGGACGCGCTGCCCATGCTCATGCCCATCGTCTGCTACTCACGATCCGGGGGGCCACTATACCCGCCCTCATCCCCGCTCGTCGATCTGACGGGACAAGATGGCTGAAAATTCATCTGCGAAGCCTTCCAGCCGCTGCGCCTGCCGGTTCACCTCGGAGGTGAACTTGTTGTAGAAAATCGTCGCCGGAATGGCCGCGATCAGGCCGATCGCCGTGGCGAACAGCGCCTCCGCGATGCCCGGCGCGACCACCGCCAGCGAGGTATTCTTCGACGCCGCGATCGCCTGGAAGCTCGTCATGATGCCCCAGACCGTGCCGAACAGGCCGACGAACGGCCCGGCGGAACCGACGGTGGCGAGCACCAGCAGGCGGCGTTCCAGCCGCTCGACCTCGCGCGCGATCGAGACGTTCATCACCTTCTCGATGCGCATCTGCAGGCCTGCGAAGGAGCGGGCATGGCCCTCGAAGGACCGCTTCCACTCGCGCATCGCGGCCACGAAGCAGGCCGCCATCGATTGCGTCGGCTTCGCCGACAACACCCGGTACAGTTCCTCGATCGACTCGCCGGACCAGAACGCCTGTTCGAACCGGTCCATCGCGCGACGGGTGCGTGAATACAGGAACATCTTGTCGATCGCGATCGCCCACACCCAGATCGAGCACGAGATCAGGCCGAGCATGATGATCCGAACCACCCAGCCGGCATTGCCGAACAGATCTATCAGGGACAGGCCGGTGCTATCGCCAGGCGTCATCCGCAGTATCCTCTCAACCAACTGTCCCGGACGTCCGGGACCATGCATCTGCCGTTCCACGGCGGATGCCGTCGCGGCGGAAAGCGCCTACGCGAGACAACCTTGATCTGAACGCTTTAAGAGGCCCGCCGAAGCCACAAGCGGGCCTGCTTCCTCTGCCAACGTGTCAAAACAAGGGCTCATGGCGCGCGTAAGCGGCCCTTAACCAAACCCCGGCCGGAGTTAAGGCGGGGTTACCGCGGAGAGTTGCGGAGGTCAAAGGGCGAGCCGGGACAGCCAGATAGAGCCTTTGTGATCAGATCCTTGGCCATCGGCCGTCCCAAAGGGCGCGGCGAGCCGCCGCAGCGGCGCAAACGCAAGACGCCCGCCAGCGGGAACCGCGGGCGGGCGCTCGTGCCGTCAGGGCGGGGCTGAAAGCCCTGCGGCGTCAGGTCGTAGCCAGTCAGCTCTGCGGCTGGTCGCTCGGCGGGGTCGGTCGCGGCTTGTGCTGGGCCATGAACGCGTCGAACTCTTCCTTGTCCTTGGCGTGGCGCAGGCGGCTCAGGAAGTCACGGAACTCCTGCTGCTCCTCTTCGAGCCGCCGCAGGGTCTCCATGCGGTATTCGTCGAAGGCGCGGTTGCCGCTCGACGACGGCGCGGAGAAGCCGAAACCGAAGCCGCGGCGCTCCATCCGGTCGCGCATGCGGTCCATCTTCCACTGCATCCGTTCCATCTTGTTCTGCCAGCGATCTCCGCCGTTCCAGCACGACATCTTTCTGCTCCCGAGTGTGAAAAAGAGAAGGGCAAGTCCGATCGGCCACCAAATGATGAAGCCGAGCACGGTCACGGCGATCCAGCCGGGATGCCAGGGCGACTCCATCATGCGGGGCCGATACCTCTGGTCCTCCTCCGAACCGCGCCATCGATTGACATCTGCGGTGTAGGCCATCTCCCTCTCCATTCGCGGCGCCATGCCGTGTGAATGTAAATAACATTTACATAGCTAGCTCAACCCAGGATTTTGTCAAGGCGACCGCCTGACGCGCGGTTCGAATTATTTTTGGTCGTTCGTTGAACCTTATTTCGGCCGGCCCCACGGCCCCGGCGGCTTGTCGTCGTCGGGCAGCGGCGGCGGTTCGGCGGCGGAAGCCGGCGCGGCCCGGCGGTCGGTCGGGAAGCCGAGCCCGCGCAGATAGATCAGCACCTCGGCCTCCAGCAGCTCCTCCGGCGACATCGGCAGCTTGCGCCGGGCGGCATCGCCGCGGGCGAACAGCGAGGCGATGCCATGGGCCATCGACCAGATGTGCAGCGCCATCATCAGCGCCGGCGGCCGCGGCACGCCCGGCGGCGCCAGCGCGGCCAGCCGCTCGGCGGCGGCGCGGATCACGCCGAACGCCCGCTCGCCGGCGGCGAGCAGCCCGGCCGTGGAGTCGGCTGCTATGCCGGATTCGAACATCGCCGAATAGAATGCGGGCTCGGAGCGCGCGAAGGCGAGATACGCCTTGCCGACGCGCTCGAACGCCGTGACCGTGTCGGGACGGCCGTCGTCCCAGGCGGCCGACAGTTGCGACTCGAACTGCTCAAAGCCGCGCTGGGCGATGCTCGACAGCAGTTCGTCGCGATCGCGGAAATGGCGGTACGGCGCTGCCGGGCTGACGCCGGCCATGCGCGCGGCATCGGCGAAGGTAAAGCCGGCGGCGCCCTTCTGCGCGATCAAGTCGAGCGCCGCCTGCAGCAGCGCCTCCTTGAGGTTCCCGTGATGGTAGCCGCGCTCGGCGCGGCGCTCTTCCTTGCGCCAGCTCATGTGAAGGGCTTTTACATGAGCCGGTGCGAAAGACACCAGAGACTTTTCGGCGCTGCCGGCCGAGCCCAAGCGCAGGACGAAGTGCCACCCTGCCTAGAGGGGAGGGTGGTACCACTCAAGCGGCAAGATGCAGGCTCTAGCCACCCGGGATCGGCAGCACCGGCATGATCTCGACGCGCTCGCCGGGGAAGATCGCGAAGTGCGGATGGTTCACGAACATCCTGGCGGCGTCCTCGTGCGAGGCCGCACGGACCACGGTGAAGGCGCCCATCTCGTTGGCGATGTCGTTGACGCCGTTCTTGTCGACCCGCTTGGTCTTGCCGAGCGGCCCGCCCATGGCAACGATCGCGTCCTTGTGCGTCTCGACCCAGCCTTGCCAAGCGGTCATGCCCTGCCGCCCCCGCGCATTGCGCTCGGCCTCGGGTAGCGCCTCCCATTGCTTCCAGGCCGGGCTGGTTTTGCTGCCGAGAAAGACCGCGAGATAGGTGTTGCTGTTGTCGCTCATTGCACATCCTCCTGCTGAGAAATCGATCGATCAGGTACGGCCGGCATGCGGCAGTTCGGCGAAGCCGGCCGCGGCCTGCTGCACCTCGTCGGAGAAGTCGGCCATCTCCTGCACCTGCCGGATCTCAATGATCTCGTTCTCCGAAGCCGGGCACTGCTTCGCCCAGCCGATCGCCTCGTCGCGCGAGCCGACCTCGATCATCCAGTAGCCGCCGAGCACCTCCTTGGCCTCCGCGAACGGGCCGTCGGTCACGACAGGTTTGCCGCCGGCGAACGACACCCGCGCGCCCATCGACGGCGGATGCAGCCCTTCCAGCGTGATCAGCACGCCGGCCTCTTTCAGCGCCTCGTTGTAGCGCATCATCGCCCTGACCCGCTCGGGATCGAGCTGCACGTCCGGTGACGCGCTCTCATAGCCGAGCGGGATCATCAACATCATGAATCGCATCGGATCTCCTCCTCCCCTGCTTCGCAACCGCTCGTTCAGCTCTTGGCCGCCTGCGCACGCAGCCGCTCGATCCGCGCGCGCAGTTCCGGCGTGAACGTCTCGCCGAAATCCTCGGGCGCGTACACCTGGCGAATCTCGATCTCGCCGCGCGGCAACGGCGCGTGCTGCATGTGTTCGATCACCTCGTCGAGCGAGCCGGCCTTGATCATCCAGAAACCGGCGGCGAGTTCGCCGGTGAAATCGAACGGGCCGCGCGCGACGCGGGGTTTTCCATCCGAGAAGGCGATGCGCGCGCCCTTGGCCGTCGGATGCAGGCCCTCGCCGGCCTCCATCATGCCGGCCTTGCACAGTTCTTCGTTGAACCGGCCCATCGCGGCGAATTCCTCGGTGGTCGGCAGGATGCCGGCCTCCGTGTCCTTCGTCGCCTTCACGATCACCATGAACCGCATGGTCGCTCTCCCTGATGTCATCGGGCGAAACCGGTCCGCCCTCACCAGTAAGACGATCGCGTCGTTGGACCGCCGACATGGCTCCGCGATTATTTTTGCAGAGTTGTCGCTTCAGCCGCGCTCCTCGGGAAACATATGGAAGAAGGGGGCCGCCTCGGCCAGAACACGCGCGACGGAGGGCCGCGCCGCGAGGCGATCGAGATAAGCCGCCACCGCGGGGAGCCCGGCGCCGAACGGTTCCACGTTTTTCGCATAGAACAGCGCCGGCAGGGCCGCACAATCCGCCAGCGTGAACGGGTCGCCCATCGCCCAGCCGCCTGGAGCGAGTTCGGCTTCGAGCATCGCATAGGACGTGCGCAAGCGCGTCCGCGCTTCGGCGACGCCAAATGGATCACGCGCATCGGCCGGGCGCAGCCGGTCGAACACGATGGTCTGTGTCGGCATGTGAACGTAGAGATCAAGGAAGCGGTCGCGCAGACGCGTCCGCAGCGCCAGATCGGCATCATCCGGAATGAGGCACGTCGCGCCGCGATGCTGCTGATCGAGATATTCGATGATGACGCTCGACTCCGGAATCGTGCGCTGTCGCGCGTCGTCGCGCAGCACCGGAAACTTGCCGACCGGCCACAGCTTCAGGAACGCGGCGCGCTCACTGGCGTCGCCGAGATCGATCAGCTTCGGCGTGAACGGGATCTCGTTCTCGTACAGTGCGATCAGCACCTTCCAGCAGAACGACGACAGCGGATGATAGTACAGCGTCAACGACATCGCTCACACCTCACGAGACGGCACATAGCGCACGATGACGACGCCATTGGAGAGCGGGCGGGTGTCGATCAGGCGGAGCTTGATCGCCAGCCCTGGCTTGAACAGCGGCGCTCCGCCGCCGAGCACGCGCGGGTTGATCGCCAGCCGAAATTCATCGATCAGATCGCGGGCGATGAGCGTCGCGGCGAAATCCGCGCTGCCGAACAGAAACAGATCCTTGACGCTGTCCTTCTTGATCTGATCGGCGTCGACCGCCGCTTGCGGACCCAGCAGATGCGCGTTCGACCATTCCAGCCGAGACAGCGAGCGCGACGCGACATGCTTGGGGATGCTGTTCATGACGTCGGCGATGACGCCCTGCTGCGATGGCCAATACCCGGCCATCAAATCGTAGGTCACCCGGCCGAACAGCAGCCCGCCCGCCTCGTGCAGCTGGTCCTCGCAGAAGCGCTCCAGTTCGTCGCCCCAAACGTCCTCGTGCCAGGAGATGTCCCCGTTCGGACCTGCGACCATGCCGTCGAGCGTCATCATGTTCCACATGATCAGCCTCGCCATCGCGCCACCTCCTTGACTGCTTGTGTTTTGCAACTAGTTGGAGAATGCCGAGACTGGTGCAATGTTGCAAGCGGTTTATGCGCCATCATGAGACTCCGATGCCCGACCCTCACCGCTCCGGCTGCCCGATCAACCTCACCCTCGAGGTGCTCGGTGACAAATGGAGCCTGCTCGTCATCCGCGACATGATGTTCGGAAGTCGCCGGCACTATCGCGAACTGCTCGGCGGGTCGGAGGAAGGCATCTCCTCGAACATTCTGGCCGACCGCCTGAAGACGTTGCTCGCCGCCGGCATCATCAGCCGCCAGGACGATCCGAGCCACAAGCAGAAGGGCATCTATTCCCTGACCGAGCAGGGCATCGAACTGCTGCCGATCCTCGCGCAGATGGCCGGCTGGGGTTACAAATATCTGCCGGTCTCGGAAGAACTCGGCATCCGCGCCAGGCTGCTGACGGAAGGCGGGCCGACGATGTGGGCCGAATTCATGGATGAGTTGCGCGAGATCCATCTCGGCGTGAAACGGCGCAAAAAGGCCGGTCCCGGCGTCGGCGAACGACTGCAGGCGGCCTACCGGGAGGTGGTCGCGGCCAAGGCGGCTGAAGCGCGCAAGACGTGATCATGGACACTGCGCGGATGCCGCGCCCGCAGGCACGGCGTCAGAAGCGGGTGTTGTCGGCCCTGTACCGCGATGATCTGCGCGGGCTTCGCTCGGGGACCTGCTCCAATTGCGCGATCGGACGGCGGTAGGTCTCGGCGCGGCGCAGCCAGCCCGCCTCCCAGACGCGGTTGGACGGCAGATTGCGAACCCGCTGCTGCAGCACGACCTGCACGGCTTCGGAATATTCCGCCAACACGGCCTTCGGCTCGCTGGTGCTGCCGTTCATCTTCAGCAGGACCTGCTTCAGGCCCCAGCCCTGGCGCTGCCCCGTCTCCTTGTCCACCGCGGTCTCGGAGGGATTGGTGCCTTCGCCCTTGAAGTTGATGTAGTCGATCAGAGGATAGAGATCCTCCGATGCGCGCACGACGCGCGCATATTGCGCGACGATGTGCTCGCGCTCGGCGCTGTCGGGCGTGTTGGCGAGGATCTTGTCCATCGCCCCTTGCGCGCGCGCCACCAGGAACTGCGTCTGCTCCGCCATCGTGTCGAGCAGGAACTGGCGCAGTTGACGCATCTGGGGCGAATTGAAATTCCGCTTGAAGTCGGCCCGGCTCGTCCACGGGCAGGCCGGAATCGGCATCTTGTCGAGCCATTCCGGAAGCCGCGTCTTGCCGTTGCGCAGAAACGCGACCAACCCCGGAAAGCCTTCTTCATAGGGCGGCTTCGCGGTGGTCGGATACCAGATGAAATGGCCGATCCCGAGCGAGGCGAATTCCTCGCCCGCATTCCACGACGTGATCGCGTCACGCCGGCCGCCGGCTTCGTTGAGCCAGATCTTGCGGCCGATCATCTGCGCCACGTCGGCGGGCAGCACCCGTTGCGGGACGGACAGATTCTTCGCGTCCTTGGTCTCTCGCCCCGCCGTCCGCACGTCGCCCTTGCGCTCGGCCGTGACAGGCTTCGACGGCCCGGTCAACGGCAAGGCCAGCTTCGGCGCGGACGTCTGCACCTCGGCCGGCCGTCCGACCGTCTCGGGCTCGTTTTTTGGGGGCTGCGGCGACGTGGCCTCGCGCGCCTGCTCGGTCTCGGTCGGCTTGGCAGCAACGGTGTCGTCCGCCCATGCGCTCCCGTTCGCCGCCAGGCCGAGGACGACGCAGGACAGGAGCAATGCCTGGCGCGCGCGCACCAAGCCGTCCGGCCCGCGCGACGATGCCTGCCGTTCCATGCCGCTTGAGGATGTGATTCGCTGGCTGATGAATTGACCGCCCATGTCGCTTCTACCGAGACTCCGACTCTATGCTACCCGTTCGGGATTCGTCCAAGCCCGGACGAGACCGCACCACCCGACGGGAAAATCAACCGGGGGGCGACGGCTGCATCCGACATCGCAATCCGCTCTTCGCTGCGCCGGCGAGGCCACAGCTTCGCTGCGCCAAACAGCTGTTTCTTGAAGACGTTCAAGCCGATCACCCTTATCCAGCCATTCCCGTCCGAGTCCTGCGTTTAGAATTCCTGGTCCTTTAACCATGTCCTCCTTCCGATCGAGAGGCCGTTTCGCGGTCGTCGAGACGTCGGGAGCGGCATGTGTTGGACGCGTCGATGGTGCAGCGGGGATCATGATTCGGAACCAGAGATCGTGGACGCGCATTGCGCCATAGCTTTCCGACAAGATCATGCTCAGAAGTGGACACGTAGACGAACAACGCGGAGCGTACGGCGAAATCGTGCGGTCCTGGCATCCCGGGCGCAGTGCCGTGTCCGGTGCATGTGTGCATTGTGGCGGAAACGGGGGCAAAACAGCCTGTCGCCGCGAAGAATATATGAGCCGTCAGATCATCGTGGAGGGCTGGCCAGGATGTCGCAGCGGAACCTTCGGTATCGGCCCGTGCATTTTTCCGCCCGAGGGCCAAGGGGCGGCAAGCTTCCGGTCCTTCCCTGCGTCCTCGGGGGAGGGGGACGGCATCCGGCACGACACGGCCGCCCTTCACCACAAACACGCGAACGATGAGCTCATTTCTACCCCTGACTGTTTGACAAGGACCCCGAACTTCGGTGCGCTGTCTGCATTCCGCGGATATGGATCGAACGCACACTGACAATGTGACGATCTTCACAGCCGGTCCGCGCAGCCCATGTTAGAAACCACAATGAGCAAGCGCCGGGGCGCCGGCCGGAGGAGCCGACTGCCGTGACGGAATCATCGACGACGGTGCGAAACGACAAGGTCGCCCTGATCACCGGGGCGGCGCGCGGTATCGGGCTCGCAACCGCCAAGAGATTCCTCGACGAGGGCTGGCAGGTGGCCCTGCTCGACATCGAGGCCAAGCTGCTCGGCAACGCCACGGCCGCACTCGATTGTCCGGACCGCACGCTCGCACTGCATTGCGACGTGTCGGAAGCGACCATGGTGGCCGAGGCGCTGGAGCGCATCACGAAGCGGTTTGGTCGTCTCGATGCGCTGGTGAACAATGCCGGCGTCGCACGCTTCGCGCCGATCATGGAAACCAGCGAAGCCGATTGGCAGCGCATTCTCGACGTCAATCTGACGGGGCCGTTCCTATGCACGCGGGCCGCGGTGCCGCTGATGCGCGAGCGCGGCGGCGCCATCGTCAACATCACCTCGATCTCGGCCGTGCGCGCCTCCACCCTGCGCTCGGCCTACGGCACCAGCAAGGCGGCGCTGGCACATCTCACCAAGCAGCTCGCGGTCGAGCTCGCCTCAGCCGGCATCCGCGTCAATGCCGTGGCGCCCGGGCCGGTCGAGACGGAGATGGCCAAGGCCGTGCACACGCCGGAGATCCGCGCCGACTACCACGACGCCATTCCGCTCAACCGCTACGGCCTCGAAGAGGAGCTGGCGGACGCCATCTTCTTCCTCAGCTCCGAGCGATCGAGCTACATCACGGGCCAGGTGCTGGCCGTGGACGGCGGCTTCGATGCCGCAGGAATCGGACTGCCGACCTTGCGCGGCCAACGCGGGAACGCATGAGACGATGCCGAGCCGGATGCGCATCATCCTGACCCTGCTGCTCGCGCTCGCGTTGTGGGTGATCGCGACGATGCTGGCGCGCGCCGATGTCCGTATCACCTCCTCGCCCGGCGGCGAGGTCGGGCCGTTCCTCGAACTGTTCGAGAAGGTCCGCGCCTCCGGCGAGCGCGTGATCATCGACGGTCCCTGCCTGTCGGCCTGCACGCTGGTGCTGAGCGTCGTGCCGGAGGACCGCATCTGCGTGACACGGCGCGCCACCCTCGGCTTCCATGCCGCACGCTCGGTCGACCGGCGCGGCCGCACCTATGAGGAGCCGGAGGCCTCACAGATCGTGCTGCGCACCTACCCGGCGCCGGTGCGCAACTGGATCGCGCGCCGCGGCGGCCTGACGTCGCGGCTGCTCGTGCTGCGCGGGCGCGATCTGAAGGCGATGTACCCCTCGTGCCGCTAGCCGCTCAGTAGCCGTCGGCCGGGGAATTGATCATCCAGGGAATCCCGAAGCGATCGACCCCCATACCGAAGCCCTTCGACCAGAAGGTCTTGCCGAACGGCATGGTAATGCTGCCGCCCTCCAGCAGCGCCTTGAACTTGTGCTCGGCCTCGGCCGGATCTGCGATCTGCAGCGAGACCGAGATTCCCTGGGGCGTCCGAAAATACGCCGGCGGCGCATCCGAGGCCATGATGACGTCACCCGATATCGAGAAGCTGACATGCATGATCCTGTCCTTGTGCTCGGGCGCTGACGGCATCTCCGGCGGAGCCTCGCCATAGCGCATCATCATGTCGACCTTGGCGCCGAGCACGTCGGCATAGTGCTTGAGGGCCTGCTCGCAATTTCCGTTGAAGGTGAGATAGGGACAGATCATGTCATCCTCCTTGGTTGAAAACGTCATGCCTCAGCGCAGCGGCAGCAGCGCGCGCAGACGGCGGTCGCGCAACCACAGGCCGCCCCACACCATCAGCCCGAGATAAAGGCCGAACAGCAAATGGCTGAACAGCGGACTGCCGATGCGGACATGGGAGGCGATGGCGCCGCCGAGATAGCCGGTGAGCAGGATCGCACCGAAGAGCGACGTCTGCGGCAGCGCATAGAGCACGGTGCAGATGATCGTGATGAAGCCGAGCGCGCGCGCCGTGGAATCGCTCGCGCCATAACCCATCTGATCCATCGTCTGGGTGACGACATCGAGCGGAATGAGCTTGATCGCGCCATCGAACAGCAGGAACAGGATCACCAGCCCGCTGAGGAAGCGGCCGCTCCACGATTCGGCGCGCGAGACCGGCCGGTCCAAGGTGATCGTCGACATCGTCAGGCCCTCTCCATGATGTTGCTCCAAGGACGAACGACCGGCCGCGCCGCCGACAGCCCGGGTCAGATTTTGGGTCGGCCTTCGGCTACACGTCAATGACCAACGCGCGCCTGCGCCGTCGCGCCGTCGCGCATCAGCCGGTCGAGTTGCATCCGGATGTGCGCCGCCTCGGCCGAACTGTGCGCCAGCGCGATGGCGCGGTCGAACGCCGTCCGGGCCTCGTCACTGCGCCCGAGCTGCATCAGCAAACCGCCGCGGACACCGAAGAAATAGAAGTAGTTGGCAAGCCGCCCCTCGAGCGGTGCGATCAGGTCGAGCGCGGCCTGCGCACCTCGTACCTTGGACACCGCCACCGCGCGATTGAGCGTCACCACTGGCGAGGGCTGCACGACTTCAAGTGCACCATAGAGCAGGTCGATCTGGGTCCAGTCGGTGTCCTCAGGCCGTACCGCACGGGAATGCAATGCGGCGATCGCCGCCTGGATCTGGTACGGGCCGCTGCGGCGATGCCGCATGGCCTTGTCGATCAGCGCCGCGCCTTCCGCGATCATCGGCTGATTCCACAGCGTGCGATCCTGATCCTCCAGCAGGATCAGCGATCCCTGCGCATCGAAGCGGGCCGCCGTACGGGCGTGCTGCAGCAGCAACAGCGCGGTGAGCCCCATGATCTCGGGCTCGCTCGGGAACAGCCGCAGCAGCAGCCGCGCCAGCCGAATCGCCTCCTCCGACAACGGTTGGCGCAGCTCGGCGGTCTCTCCGCCGGCCGAATAGCCTTCATTGAAGATCAGGTAGATCATAGCGGCGACCGCCATCAGGCGCTCGGAGCGCTCGACAGCGCCGGGCGTCTCGAACGGCACGTCGGCCTGCGCGACACGCGCCTTGGCGCGGGTGATGCGCTGCTCCATCGCAGCCTCGCTCACCAGGAAGGCGCGGGCGATCTGCTTCACCGTCAGTCCGGAGACCACGCGCAACGCCAGCGCGATCTGCTGAGTCGCCGGCAACTCCTTGTGGCAGCAGATGAACAGCAAACGGAGGATGTCGTCGCGATAATGCGAGCCGTCGAGCCGGTCGGCAACGGCGCTCTCGGCGTCGCCGAGATCGGAGATCGCGTCGTCCTCGGGCAGCGGCTGCTCGCGGCGGCTGCGCCTGACCTCGTCGATGGCCGCGTTACGGCCGACCATGATCAGCCACGCCGCGGGATCGCGCGGCGGGCCGTTCTGCGGCCAGCTCTTCAGCGCGCGCAGGCAGGCGTTCTGGAACGCCTCCTCGGCGGTATCGAGGTCGCGAAAATAGCGCAGCAGTGCGCCGACGGCCTGGGGACGCGCTGACGTCAGGGCTGCATCGATCCAGGCCGCATCGCTCATGCCAGCGCTCCACCCGGCCTGAACGTCCCCACGGGACGGATTTCGTACGAGCCGCCGGGATTGGCCTCGCCCAGTTCGCGCGCGACCTCCAGCGCCTCGTCGAGATTGGCGCAATCGACGATGTAGAAGCCGAGCAATTGCTCCTTGGTCTCGGCATAGGGCCCGTCGAGCACGAGCGGCGGATCCTCCTTGCGCAGGGTCGTCGCCGCCGTGGTCGGCAGCAGCCGCGCCACCGGGCCGAGCCGTCCCTGCTTGATCAGCTTCTCCTGGACGACCGCGAGCTTGGCCATGACCGCCGCATCCTGGTCCTTGCTCCAGGCGCAGACGACATCCTCGTCGTGATAGCAGAGCAACGCGTACAGCATCGGCGGGCATCTCCCTTCGTCTTCAAGACGGTGGAGTATGCCCGCAGCCGACAGGCTCACGAAGAATTTTCGCAGGTTCCGCCAGCAGGGACGAGCCGCCTACCAGGAGATGCCATATTTGGCCGCGATGTTGCGCGCCCGCGTCTCCTGGGCGCTCTCGCGCGGCTGCTTGGCACGCCCGGCCTGCCGCTGCGACTGGCCCTGGCCTTGGCTTTGCCCTGCAGCCCCCTGGCCTTGCCCTGCAGCGCCCTGGCCGCCGGGATTGCCGGCGCCCTGCGCCATTCCGGCCGCGGCGCCCTGCCCCTGGCCACCCGCCTGTGGCTGCCCGCCGCCCTTGCCGAGGGAAATGCCGTTGGCCGACAGGATCGAGCCGACGTCGATGGTCTGGGCCTGGGTCTGGGCCTGGGCCGAGACGGAAGCGATGACGAAAGCTGTGACGAAAAGCAGTTTGCGCATGACGATGTCTCCGTGTTGATGACCGGAGATTGGCCTGCCCGCACGATCTGGTATGTGGGACAGATCACTCAAGCTTCGAGGACCTTCTGATGACCAAAGGCGCGCTGGCGCTCCTGATCCATGGCGGCACCGACAATTGGTCGCCGCAGCGCTGGAAGGCGCGTTTCGACGACGTCTGCGGCGATCGCCCCGTGGTGCTGCTGCCCGATGCCGGGCTCGACCCGGTCGACGTCCACTATGCCGCGGTGTGGAAACCGGTCCCCGGCGAGTTGGCCGGCTTCCCGAACCTGCGCGTCATTTTCAATCTGGGCGCCGGCGTCGATGCGCTGATGGCCGACAACACCCTGCCGAGCGTGCCGCTGGTCCGGGTGGCGGTCGACGATCTCACTCAGCGGATGACCGAATATGTCGTCCTGCACGTGCTGATGCACCACCGGCAGGAGCTGTATTTGCGCGAATCGCAGCGGATGAAGCGCTGGGCGCCGAAATATCAGTGGCCGGCCGCCGCCATCGGCGTCGGCATTCTCGGCATGGGCACGCTCGGCCTCGACGCGGCCGAGGTGCTCAAGCGCATGGGCTTCCAGGTCGCCGGCTGGAGCCGCAGCGCCAAGCAGGCCGACGGCATCGAATCCTTCCATGGCGCGGCACAGCTCGATACGTTCCTGGCGCGGACCGACATCCTGGTCTCGCTGCTGCCGCTGACGCCGGACACCCGCGGCATTCTCGACCGCAGGATGTTCGCCAAGCTGCGGCGCTCTTCGCCGCTCGGCGCGCCGGTCATGATCAATGCCGGCCGCGGCGGACTGCAGAACGAGGCCGACATCCTCGCCTGTCTCGACGACGGCACGCTCGGCGCGGTCTCGCTCGACGTGTTCGGCCGGGAGCCGCTGCCGGCCGACAGCGCCTTCTGGAGCCATCCGAAGGTCGTGCTGACGCCGCACAACGCCGCCGACACCGACGCCGACGCGATCTCGCGCTATGTCGGCGAGCAGATCGCGGCGTTCGAAGCCGGCGGCGCGCTGCGCAACCTGGTCGACCGCGTCAGGGGCTACTGAACGCTATCTGCCGCCCAGCATGACATCGATGGCGCCGGCGATGATCGCCTCCAGCTCCGTGCGCGGCACCCGCGCCCGGGCGCGGACCGCGATCGAGTGGATCGTCGCCGACGCCAGATGCGCCAGCACGACGGGATCGGCGCCATCGGGCAGTTCGCCCTTCTCCTTGGCGCGCCGGAAACACTGCGCAAACGCCTTGTCCAG
Source organism: Bradyrhizobium oligotrophicum (assembly GCF_051168495.1). Lineage (GTDB taxonomy): Bacteria > Pseudomonadota > Alphaproteobacteria > Rhizobiales > Xanthobacteraceae > Bradyrhizobium > Bradyrhizobium oligotrophicum_A. The sequence continues at coordinate 314,838 of NZ_JBNPVB010000003.1, forward strand.
CTCGGTCAGGGCGTTCTGCACCATGGCGCGGATGTCGGGATCGGCGATCGCCTCGGAGCCCGCCGTCATCACCGTGAAGCAGCCATGCGGCCCTTCCTCGCCGGAGAGATAGAGGTCGAGCACGGCGGCAAACAGCCGTTCCAACTGCCGCCGCACCGGCCAATCCTGGCGGAAGATCTCGCCCAACACGGCGCGGGCGTTGTCGCGATAGCGCTGATAGCTCTTGATGTAGAGCTCGCGCTTGTCGCCGAACGCGCCATAGAGGCTCGGCCGGTTCATCCCGGTGGCGGCGCTGAGGTCGTCCAGTGAGGTCGCGGCAAAGCCGGTCGTCCTGAACAGGTCGAGCGCCTTCCCGAGCGCGATATCCGGCTCATAGGCCCGCGGCCGCCCGCGCCGCTTCGGTTCGGCAGGCGCGGCGGCGGTTTTGGCAACGGAGTCGCCCCGCGGCGGCTGCTTCTTTTTTTGTACCATTCCGCACTAAATTCCTTGACCGCCCACATACTATGCGAGACAGTATAAAAATCAATCAGCGCTCCGGTCAGGAGCCCGAGGAGACGTCCATGGACCTGTATTTCTCGCCGCTCGCATGCTCGCTCGCCAGCCGCATCGCGCTGTATGACGCCAGCGCTGAGGCGAAGTATCTCGAGGTGGATCCGAAGACGAAGATCGTCCTCAATGACGGTTCCGATTTTCGCGCCGTCAATCCGCTCGGGCTCGTCCCGACCTTGCGCACCGATGACGGCGACGTGCTGACGGAGAACGCGGCGATCCTGCAATATGTCGCCGATCGCTTCCCTGCGGCAAAGCTCGGCACCGCCCCCGGCATGGACCGCAGCCGGCTGCAGCAATGGCTCTGCTTCATCGGCACCGAGCTGCACAAGGGGCTGTTCATTCCGATCCTCGACAAGACCGCCCCGGACGAGATGAAGACCCACGTTCTGAGCAAGAACCTGTCGCGCCTCGACCATCTCGACAACCATCTGCGCGGCCGCGACTATCTGCTCGATCATTTCACGGTCGCCGACGCCTATCTCGTCACCGTGATCAACTGGACCATGGCGACGCCGCCGATCGAGCTCGCCAGATGGCCGGCCGTGAAGGCCTACTACGAACGCCTGCGGACACGCCCGTCGATCGCACGCGCGATCGCCGAGGAGTTCGCGCTCTACAAGGCGGAACTGGCGCGGCACAAGGCGGCGGCCTGACGGCATCCGCGTATCATCTCACCCGGGCGGAGTTGAAGCCTCGTTCCACGAGCCCACCGACATCGTGTCGGATGCTTGACCTGAGTCACGTCGGGTTGCAATCCTCGAATCGCAGGAGGATTGCACGTGGCAAGCACATCCGTACGAGACCGATTACTGGCGGACCGGCGCGCGTTGCTCGATCTGGGCACGCGCAACCGGCTCGTGCACATCCCGCTCAAGACCAAGACCATCCGCACCATCGACATCGTCGGCGCACGCTCGGCTGCGCTGTTCGAGCTGCTCGGCGAAGGCAAGCGCTTCACGTTCCTGCCGACGAAGGCCGAAACGGCTGCGGAAACTGACGGCACGGCATCGGCTGCGGCCCTGCCTCCGCCGCCTCAGTCCGAAACGCCGGCCCCCAGGTCGAAGCCGACCGAAAACGAATCGGAGGCCCAGACCCGGCCCGCAGACACCCGGCTCCAGACCCGCTTGACGTCCGAGGCGCTGCAGAAGCGGCTGCTCGACATCTGGTACGACGCGCGCACGCTGGAAGAGGAACAAGGCGTCAACGTCCTCTATCTCGCCTTCGGGCTGCTGAAATGGTTCGAGGACGACAAATCCGACGTCGAGCGGTTCGCTCCTCTCGTCCTGCTGCCCGTCCGGCTCGAACGCAGCAGCGCCGCCGATCGGTTTCATCTCGTCTCGCGTTCCGAGCCGCCGTCGCCGAATCTTTCGCTCCAGGCGAAGCTCGATGCCGAATTCGGCTTGAAGGTCGCGGATTTCGGCGACGAGGACGATGTCGACATTGCCGGCTATCTGGCCGGCGTCGCCGAGACGGTCGCAGGAAAGCAGAAGTGGGAGGTCAAGGCGGATGCGATCGTCCTCGGCTTCTTCTCGTTCTCCAAGTTCCTGATGTATCGCGACCTCGATCCGGAGAATTGGCCCGCGGACGGCGCCCTGGATCGGCACCCTTTGATCACGGCGCTGCTGCAGGACGGCTTCGAAGCGTCGCAGCCGATCGTCGCCGACGATGGCAAGATCGATGCGGTGATCCAGCCGGTCGCGATGAACCACGTCGTCGATGCCGATTCATCGCAGGCCGTTGTCATCGAGGAAGTGGTCCGCGGCCGCGACCTCGTCGTCAAGGGACCACCAGGCACGGGGAAATCGCAGACCATCACCAACATCATCGCGTCGGCTGCGGCCGAGGGAAAGACGGTGCTGTTCGTCGCCGAGAAGATGGCCGCGCTCGACGTGGTGCACCGAAGGTTGAAAGCCGTCGGTCTCGGGTCGCTCGCGCTCGAGCTGCACTCCAACAAGGCCAACAAGCGTGCTCTGCTGGAAGAGCTGAAGCGCTGCAAATCAGCCGCCGTGCCGCCCCCTCGCGGTGAAGCGACGCTGGTGCGGCGCCTCACCGACAGCCGCGACAGCCTCAATCAGCACGCCGACATGATGCACCAGCCGCATCCACCGAGCGAACTGACACCGTTCAGGCTGCTCGGACATCTCGTGCGTTGCGGCGAGACCTCTGCGCAGACGCCTCTGCCACTGCAAAGCGCGCCATCCTGGTCACCGTTGGAGCTGGAACGGCGGAGCGAGCTGGTCGCAGAACTGGCGGAACGGATCGCATCCGACGGTGCGCCTCAGTTGCATCCGTGGCGGGGCGTCATGCGCGAGGCGCTCGATCCGGCCGAGATGGCCCAGCTGCGGACTTCGCTGGACGATCTTTCGAATGTGCTCGGCCGCGTCGCCACAGGCGCGGCGCGCCTCGGCACGCTGTTCGAACTGCCGCTATCGGCGACCTTGGCCGATGCCGCGGGCGTCCTGGCAATTGCGGAGGCCGTGGCCGCGATGCCCGAGTGCGACAAGGCTGCCTTGCGCGATCCGATCTGGAGGCGGCCTCAGGACGTCGCCGATCTCGTCGACAAGGGACTTCGCTACGCCAAATTGAAGACTGCGTTCGAGTCCGCCTTCGTCGACTCCGCCTGGGACGCATCGATCGCCGATTGCCGCAAGGTCATCGCCGAGAAAGGCCGCTCCTGGTTCCGCCTGCTCAGCGCGCGCTATCGCGCGCAGATCGCACTGCTCAACTCGTACCTGAAAGTACCGATGCCGAAATCGCTCGATCAGCGGCTGCTGCTGATCGACGGTCTCATCGCCGCGCAGGCGGCGCGCCGGTCCTTCGCAGAGGTGGAGACGGCAGGCAGCGCGGCCTTCGGAACCGCATGGCAGAAGGAGCAGTCGGATTGGGACGCGCTGTCGAAATTAACGGCTTGGTGGAGCGCGTTTCCAAAACCGTTCGCGACCGATGAGACGCGCCAGCGCCTGACGCATCTGACGCTGGCGGCCGACGATCGGCAATCGATCGACCGATTCAGGAGCGATCTCGCAGGCCTGAGGTCCGGCCTGCAGCAGCTGATCGATTTTCTGCAACTGGAGCCCAGCCGCATCCCGCTCGACCCAGGCGACCGGATTCGGTTCGACGAGCTGTCGCAGACCTTGTCGGAGTGGCGCGGCTCGACCGAGCGTCTCACCCGCTGGATCGCGTTCATGGAGCGGGTCCGCCTCGCGCGCGCGGATGGTCTGGCGGCATTGGTCGACCGCACGCTCGACGGCTCGTTGCCGGGCGACGCCCTGCAACAGACCTTCGACGCGTCCTACTACGATGCGATGCGCAGCGTGATCTTCGCCCAGTTTCCGCAGCTCAAGCGTTTCGACGGAGAGTCGCACGACCGTTTGGTCGACGGCTTCCGCAAGCTGGACGTCGAGCGCATGCAGTTCGCGCGTGACCAGATTGCGTATGACCACGCCGCAGCGCTGCCGCGCAATGCAGGCGGCATCGGACCGCTCGGCGTGTTGAACGGCGAACTTGCCAAGAAGCGCAATCATTTGCCGATCCGCCAGCTCCTGGAGCGCGCCGGCCCGGTCGTGCAGCAGATCAAGCCGATCTTCCTGATGAGCCCGCTGTCGGTCGCCCAATTCCTCAAGCCCGGCGCGATCGCGTTCGATCTGCTCGTGGTCGACGAGGCCTCGCAGATCGAGCCGGTCGATGCGCTCGGCGCCGTGGCGCGCTGCCGGCAGATGGTGGTCGTCGGCGACGAGCGCCAGCTGCCGCCGACGCGCTTCTTCGCAAAGCTGACCGGCAATGATGACGACGACGGCGACGACGAGGACCAGCCGACCTTCCAGGTCAAGGACGCCGAGAGCATTCTCGACCTCTGCCTGGCCAAGGGCCTGTCGCATCGGATGCTGAACTGGCACTACCGCAGCAAGCACCAGTCGCTGATCGCAGTCTCCAACAAGCAGTTCTACGACAACCGCCTGTTCATCGTGCCGAGCCCGTACGACGCCGTCGCCGGCATGGGGCTGAAGTTCAACTACAACCCCGATGCGCATTACGAGCGCGGCAGCAGCCGGACCAATCCGGGGGAAGCGCGGATCGTGGCCGAGGCGGTCATGCGCCACGCGCGCGAGACGCCGGAGAGAAGCCTGGGGGTCGCGACCTTCTCGGTGGCGCAGCGCCAGGCGATTCAGGACCAGCTCGAAATCCTGCGCATGGAGAACCCGGAGACCGAAAGCTTCTTCGTTCGCGGCACGAGCGAGCCGTTCTTCGTGAAGAACCTCGAAAACATCCAGGGCGACGAGCGCGACGTCGTCTTCATCTCGATGGGCTATGGCCGGACCAAGGAAGGCTTCGTCTCGATGAGCTTCGGCCCGCTGAACTCGGACGGCGGCGAGCGGCGGCTGAACGTGCTGATCTCCCGCGCCAAGCTGCGCTGCGAGGTGTTCTCCTCGATCACCGGCGACGACATCGACCTGTCGCGCGCCAAGGGCCGCGGCATCGCGGCTCTGAAGACATTCCTGACGTTTGCGCAGACCGGGCAGCTCGGCATTGCGCACGAGACCGGCCGCGATCCGGACTCCGTGTTCGAGGAGCAGGTCGCAGCCAAGCTGCGGACGCTCGGCCACGACGTCAAGACGCAGATCGGCACCGCCGGCTTCTTCGTCGATCTGGCGGTCGTCGATCCCGACAAGCCCGGCCGCTTCCTGCTCGGCATCGAATGTGACGGCGCCCAGTATCATGCCTCGCGCTCGGCACGCGACCGCGACAGGCTGAGACAGAACGTGCTCGAAGCGCATGGCTGGGTGCTGCATCGCATCTGGTCGACGGACTGGTTCCTGCGACCCAAGGAGGAGACCGAGAAGGTTGTTCGCGCGATCGAGGCCGCGAAAGCGCACTGGCGGGAGATCGACGAAGGTGCTGCCGAGGCGCAGCCCGAGCCTGCGGCACGCACCGATGTGCCCGCGCCGGAACGAGCCGACGAACACGCCGCCGAGGCCGTCGCACAGGCGCCGGCCGCGATCCCCTATGAGGAGGCGAAGCTGCGGGTGCGCCGGGAGACCGAGCCGCACGAAACCCCGCTCGCCGACATGACCCGGCACATCGTCGAGATCGTCACGGTCGAAGGACCGGTGCACGAATCGGAGATCATCGTGCGCATCCGATCGGCCTGGGGCCTCGCCCGCGCCGGCAATCGCATCCGCGACGCGGTGCGCGCGGCGCTGAAGTCGGCGGTCGATCAGGGGAAAATCGCGGGAGGCCCGTTCTACGTCGTGCCCGGACAGACGCCCGTCGTGCGAAACCGCGAGGACGTGCAATCGACGACGCTGCGCAAGCCCGAGATGCTGCCGCCGGACGAGATCAAGGCGGCCATCGTTCAGGTCGTCGAGCAGAACTACGGCGCCGAGGAGGATCAATTGATCCAGGCGGTGGCCCGCCTGTTCGGCTTCGGATCGACCAGCGCCCAGTTGCGCGATGCCGTCCAGAGCAGCCTCAAGGATCTTCTCGACGCTGGCAATCTGCGTCGCGAAGGAGAGCTGCTGACCAAGCCCCAGGAGGTCTCGCCGGCCGCGCCGGCCTAATCCACTAGGCGAGATCCGCCTTCATCAGATCACGCAGGGCCTTCGGAATCGGCTGCGCCCTGCCGCCGCTGATGAAGGCGACGCGGACGTCGGCCTTGACGAGAACCTCCTCGCCGCGCCGCACCTCCTGAGCCAGCGTGATCGAAGCGCCCTTCACCGCGATCGGCCAGGTGACCACGTCGAGTACGTCGTCCATGCGCGCCGGCCGCAGGAAATCGAGCGTCATCGACCGCACGACGAAGGCGAAGCCCGGCGCCTCGCTTTCGGCCTCCGCAAACAACGCATGCTGCTCGGCCCCCATCAGGCGCAGATGATTGGTGCGGCCGCGCTCCATGAAGCGGAGGTAGTTGGCGTGATAGACGATCCCCGAGAAATCCGTGTCTTCGTAGTAGACGCGGACCTGCATGTGATGGCGGCCGCCGCGGATGTCGCCGTCGAGATGTTGGGTCACCGGAAGCCCTCGATTGCCGGAAATGGCGATCGTTTTGCCCAGTTCAACGGCAAGTGCAAGAGCAAGCTACGACATCACCTCCACGGGTTCCCCACCGACGGTGACCAGCACGATCTCCGGCGGCATGCCGATCCGCACCGGCATGATGCTGCAGCCGAGTCCGCCGGAGACGATCACGTCGCACTGCGTGCGGATATGGCCGTAGGCAAGGTTGACGCCGTTGCGCGGGGGAACCGCCGGCGACCAGCCGAGCACGCGCACCTGGCCGCCATGCGTATGCCCGGAGAGCTGCAGCGAAACCCGCGACGGCACGCGGAGCGCGACGTCGGGCTCATGCGCCAGCAGGATCACCGGCGCGCTGTCCGTCACCTTGCGCAGCGTACCTGCGAGATCATCGACGCCGATCCGGGGCACCGAGCGGATGCGGCGGGCCGGCATGTAGGCCAGTTGATCGCCGAGGCCGGCGAGCCAGAAGGCATGACCGCCCTTTGTGAGCCGCACGACATCGTTCTCATAGACCGGAATGCCGGCGGCTTCGAGCGCCTGCTGGGCAACCGGCGCGCCGCGGCCGTTGCGCTGCACGGTTCGATCGTCCCAATAGTCGTGATTGCCGAGGATGGCATGAACGCCGAGCGGCGCCTTCAGGCCGCCGAGCACGGGCGCCCAGGCCGCAGCGTCGATGCGTCCGATATGATGACGGTGCCCGGCCACGTAGTCGCCGAGCAGCACGGTCAAATCCGGCTGCAGAGCGTTGGTCCTCTGGACGATGGTCTCGATGTGCGCCAGCGACATCCAGGGATCGCAGGCATGGATGTCGGCGATCGCCGCGATCTTCAGCTTCAGCCCGGCCGGCCAGTTGCGCGGATGGATCTGGTAGTCGGTGATGCCGAGCCGCAGCGGCTCGATGCCGACGCCATAGGTGGCGGTGGAAAAACCGGTGGCGGCAAGGCCGCCTGAGAACGACAGAAAGCGACGGCGTGACAGCATGGACGAACTCCTCGCACGCAATCCTTTTCTCCGGTCATTGCAACCGATTTCGGGTGCGTCTGTGCAGATTGTCAGCAGTTTTCGCTAGGCGTCGTCCTCATTGCCGAACAGGCCGAACTGGCTGGGATCGCGGTTCGGCTCGGCCATGCCGAGATGCCGGAACGCATGCGAGGTCAGCAGCCGGCCACGCGGGGTGCGCTGCAGATAGCCGCACTGAATGAGATAGGGCTCGATGATGTCCTCGATCGCATCGCGCGGCTCCGACAGCGCCGCCGCCATCGTCTCGACGCCGACCGGACCGCCGCCGTAGTTCAGCGCGATGGTCGTGAGATAGCGGCGATCCATGGCATCGAGCCCGGCGGCATCGACCTCCAGCGCGCTCAGGGCATGGTCGGCGATCGCACGATCAATCGCGGCCGCGTCGGCGGCGGACGCGAAGTCGCGCACCCGGCGTAAGAGGCGGCCGGCGATACGCGGCGTGCCGCGGGCGCGGCGCGCGATCTCGTTGGCGCCGTCGGCGTTCATGCCGATCCCGAGCACGCGGGCGCCGCGAGTCACGATGCCTTCGAGCTCCTCGACCGTGTAGAAGTTCAGCCGGATCGGAATGCCGAAACGATCGCGCAGGGGATTGGTGAGCAGGCCCGCGCGCGTCGTCGCGCCGACCAGCGTGAACTTCGACAGGTCGATCTTGACCGAGCGCGCAGCCGGGCCCTCGCCGATGATGAGGTCGAGCTGAAAATCCTCCATCGCCGGATAGAGCACCTCCTCGACCGCCGGGCTGAGGCGATGGATCTCGTCGATGAACAGCACGTCGCGCTCTTCGAGATTGGTCAGCAGCGCCGCGAGGTCACCGGCCTTGGCGATCACGGGTCCCGACGTCGCGCGAAAACCGACGCCGAGCTCGCGCGCGACGATCTGCGCCAGCGTCGTCTTGCCGAGGCCGGGAGGACCGACGAACAGCACATGATCGAGCGCCTCGCCGCGCTTGCGCGCCGCCTCGATGAAGATCGACAGATTGGCGCGCGCCTGCTGCTGGCCGACGAACTCCGACAATTGCTGCGGGCGCAACGCGGTGTCGCCGACATCGTCGGAACGCCGCTCCGGACTGACCATGCGCGCAGGCGGCTTCATTCGTTGCCGCGCCGGTATTTGTTCGGCAGCAGCTCGCCGATCGTCACCGCGGCAGGCCCCTTGCCGTTCGACGGCACGATGACGCGGGCCTTGGCGTCATAGTCATGGATCAGTTCGCGGCAGGTGCCGCAGGGCGACACCACGGCGACCTCGCCCGGCTCGCCGGGCTTGGGATGGCGCACCGCGACGATGGTCTCGATGCCGTGGTCACCGAATTCGGTAATGGCCCTGCCGATGGCGATAGCCTCGGCGCAAACGGCGTTGCGGCCAAGATAGGCGTCGATGTTGACGCCGGTGATGATGCGTCCGTCGCGGGTGCGCATGGCAGCACCCACCTCCTGCCAGTCGTTGCGGTAGCGGTTCTTCACCGCTGACGTCGCCGCCTCGATCAGCTCCTTGTCCTTCTTGCTCACCATGGGGGAAACGGATGTCCTTCTGCTCGCCCGGCCGGGCGACGATAGCCTATTTCGCCAGCTCTTTGAGGCCGAGGCGGATGAGTTGTGCGGTCTCCGCCGTGTCGCCGGCCGCGCGCGAGGCGGCGGCGATCGCGGCGGCGGCCTGCGGCTGGCCATAACCGAGATTGACGAGCGCGGAGATCGCATCCGCGATCGGCTTTGGCGCGCGCGAGTCCTCGATTGCGCCGGACAATCGGACCACGCCGGGATCGACATCGGCAAACGCGGGCGCCTTGTCCTTCAGTTCGGTCACGATGCGCTCGGCCACCTTGGGGCCGACGCCCGGCGTGCGCGCCACCGCGGCCTTGTCGCGCAGCGCGATGGCGTTGGCGAGATCGTTCGGCGGCAGGGTGCCAAGAACGGCGAGCGCGACCTTGGCGCCGACGCCCTGCACGGTCTGCAAAAGACGAAACCATTCCCGTTCGACATCCGAGCGAAAACCGAACAGCTTGATCTGGTCCTCGCGCACATAGGTCTCGATCGACAATGTGGCGGCTTCACCCGGCGACGGCAAGGCCTGCAAGGTGCGCGCGGAGCAGTGCACCTGGTAGCCGACGCCGCCGACATCGAGGATGACGAAATCCTCGGTGGTGGAGTCGATCAGCCCCTTGAGCTTGCCGATCATAGCCCGGCCACCTTCATCCGCAGCGCCTGGCCCTGGCGGTGATGGGCGTGGGTGATGGCGATGGCGAGGGCGTCGGCGGCGTCTGCCGACGCCGGCTCGGCCTTGGGCAGCAGGATCTTGAGCATGACCGCGATCTGGCCCTTGTCGGCGTGGCCGGCGCCCACAACCGTCTTCTTGACCTGATTGGGAGCGTATTCGGCGACCGAAATCCCGAACATCGCCGGCGCCAGCATGGCGATGCCGCGGGCCTGGCCGAGCTTCAGGGTGGCGACGCCGTCCTTGTTGACGAAGGTCTGCTCGACCGCGGCTTCCATCGGCTGGAGATCAGCGAGCACCTTCGCCAGCCCTTCATGGATCGCCAGCAGCCGGCTCGCCAGCGGCAGGTCGTCCGGAGGCTCGACCGAGCCGCAGCCGACATAGATCAGCCGGTTGCCCTCGCTCTCGATGACGCCCCAGCCGGTACGGCGGAGGCCGGGATCAATCCCGATGATGCGGACGGCTGAGCGAATCGGCTGGGCTTTCATGGGATAGAGATAGCCTCGCGCCACACCGATGGAAACATAAACGGAACAGCCGGGCCGACGTGGTTAACCGTCCGTCAACCGCCCATCTTCGCCATCAGCGCGTCCGAGATCTCGAAATTGGCGTAGACGTTCTGGACGTCGTCGTGCTCGTTCAGCAGATCCATCAGCTTCAACAGCTTTTCGGCGGTCTCGTCGTCGACCGCGACGGTGTTCTGCGGTTTCCAGGTCAGCGCCGCCTTGCGCGGCTCACCGAACTTGGCCTCGAGATTCTTGGCGACCTCGCGCAGACTTTCCGGCGCGGCATAGATCTCGTGGCCGCCCTCGCCCGAGATGACGTCGTCGGCGCCGGCCTCGATCGCGGCGTCCAGCACTGCGTCATCGGAGGCGACGCTGCGGTCGTATTCGATGATCCCGACACGGTCGAACATGAACGACACCGAGCCGGTTTCGCCGAGATTGCCGCCGGATTTGGTGAAGTAGGAGCGGATGTCGGAGGCGGCGCGGTTGCGGTTGTCGGTCAGCGCCTCGACGATGACGGCGACGCCGCCCGGGCCGTAGCCCTCGTAGCGGATCTCGTCGTAGTTGTCGCCCTCGCCGCCGAGCGCCTTCTTGATGGCGCGCTCGATGTTGTCCTTGGGCATGTTCTCCGCCCGGGCCGCGACCACGGCGGCGCGCAGCCGCGGGTTCATCGCCGGATCCGGTGTGCCGAGCTTGGCCGATACCGTAATTTCGCGGGCCAGCTTGCCGAACAGCTTGGACTTCATCGCGTCCTGCCGGCCCTTGCGATGCATGATGTTCTTGAATTGGGAATGGCCGGCCATGCGAGGTCTCTTGGAATCGTAGGGGTCAGTGGAAGCGCGGCCTTATAGGCCGCGGGAGCGTCAAAATCAAAGATTTGGGACGGGCTCGAGGGTGAGCGCAAGCTGCGGCGCAGCATCGGGCCGCCTGTCGCCATAAGCCAAATGTTAACCATGGCTTCACTGTCAAGTGCAAGGATGCCGCCGCTCTGCAGCTTTTCCCGCGGACCGGGTCTGCCCCATGGCGTTTGGTTTCTTTGCAAGACGAACCGCCCCGGCCCCCGATCCGGTGGTCGAACCGCAGCCGGTCGCGGCCCCCGAGCCGCCGGCGTCGGACGGCGATTCGGCCAAGGCGATTCTCGACCTGCTGGAGCTGGAACTCGGCGGCATGATCCGCCAGCTCGAGCGCGCCGCCAATGCGGTGGCCAGCGGCGCCGAGGCGACGGCGGGGACGCTGACCGACATTCGCCAGCGCGCCGATGCCTTGAGCGGCCGCAGCAGCACCGCGCAGGGCACGGCCGCGACCTTCGCGCAGGCTGCCGAGAAGGTGACCCAATCCGCCCATGGCATCCGCGCCCAGGTCCACGACGCCGGCCAGCTCGCCGATCAGGCCAGCAACGCCGCCAGGGAGGCCCGCGAGAATGTCGACCGCCTGCGCGAATCCTCGGCCGCGATCGGCAACGTCGTCAACCTGATCTCCCAGATTGCGCGCCAGACCACCCTGCTGGCGCTGAACTCGACCATCGAGGCCGCCCGCGCCGGCGAAGCCGGCCGCGGCTTCGCCGTGGTTGCGACCGAGGTCAAGGCGCTGGCGGTCCAGACCCAGAACGCCACCGAGGAGATCAGTCGCAAGATCGAGGCGCTGCAGAAGGACGCCGCCGGCTCGGCCGACGCCGTGCACCGGATTGCGCAGGCGATCGAGGCGATCCGCCCCGTGTTCACCAACGTCAATGGCGCGGTGGCCGAGCAGAACCAGACCACCGGCGAGATGTCGAGCAATGCCGCACAGGCCTCGCAGTTCATTGCCTCGGTGGTCGACAGCGCCGCCGACATCGGCAGCGCCACCAAGCAGGCCGAGAGTTATGGCGAGCGCGTCACCAGCGCCGGCCGCGCCGTGACCATGTATGCCCAGAAGCTGAAGGCGCGCTGCGCCGTGCTGCTGCGGCAGGGCGACCGCACCGCGCGCAGCGGCAGCGAGCGTCTGCCCTGCCATCTGAAGCTCGAGATCAAGTCCGGCGCGCGCACGATCAGCGCGCCGGTCTACGAGATCTCCAACGATGGCGTTCTGATCACCGGCCCCGATGCAGGCCGCCTGCCCGTGAACGAGCGTCTCGACGCCGAGCTCGAGGACGTCGGTCCGTGCCGGCTCCGCGTCACCGAGCAGGTCAAGGCCGGCGCCCAGGCGCGGTTCGACGGTCCCAGCGCCGAGCTGCGCGAGAAGATCGAGGACAAGCTCTGGGCGCTGCACGAGGAGAACAACGAGTTCGTCGCCCGCGCGCTGGAGGCCGGCACCGCGCTGAACAAGATCTTCGACAGCGCGGTCGCGCGCGGCGAGATCACGCTCGAGGACATGTTCGACACGAACTATGTCGAAATCCCCGGCACCAATCCGCAGCAGCACCGCAGCCGGATTCTCGACTGGGCCGACCGCGCGCTGCCGGCGTTCCAGGAAGCGTTCCTGGCCAAGGACCAGCGGATGGCGTTCTGCGTCGCCATCGACCGCAACGGCTACCTGCCGGTGCACAACAAAATCTATTCGCATCCGCAGCGGCCGGGCGATGTCGCCTTCAACACCGCCAACAGCCGCAACCGCCGCATCTTCAACGATGCGGCCGGGCTCGCGGCGGGCCGCAACCAGCGGCCCTATCTGATCCAGAGCTACGCGCGCGACATGGGCAACGGCAACACCGTCATGATGCGCGAGATCGACGTGCCGATCCGCGTCCGCGGCCGGCACTGGGGCGGTTTCCGCACCGCCTACAAGCTGTGACGCAGGCGGAGACTTGCGCACGATCGTAACGAATTCTGCAATCCCGGGAGTGAGGAAATGTCCGTCGCGCAACGCGCCATTCTGGAAAGCCACGATTCGCGCTCCGGCGCCGAACGCCTGATCGAACAGATTGCCGACCGGATCGGCGGCCTCGGCGTCGAGCTCGCCGACGTCGCCGGCAACGTCCAGGAGGTCGCCAACCGCGTCAGCTACCAGTCGCAGCGGTTCGGCCATCTGCAGGCCACCGCCAAGACCATGGTCGCGGCCAATCACGACATCGCCACCGCCTCGCAGGCGGTGCAAACGGCCACCACCGCCGCCGTCGGCGACATCGCGCAGTCGCGCAGCGTGGTCGACAGCGCCGTGCGGCACATTTCCGAGCTGGTCGATTCGGTCGAGCGCATCGAAGCGCGGCTCGGCTCGGTCGGCGACGCGCTGGCGCAGGTCGCCAAGGTTTCGGTCGCGATCGAGGCGATCGCCAAGCAGACCAACCTGCTCGCGCTCAACGCCACCATCGAGGCGGCCCGCGCCGGCAGCGCCGGCCGCGGCTTCGCGGTGGTCGCGAGCGAGGTGAAGTCGCTCGCCGAGGCGACGCGGCAGGCGACGCAGCAGATCGGCGATACCCTGCGCGGGCTGGATGCGCAGGTGAAGAGCCTGCTCGGCGAGAGCGGCCAGGCCTCCTCGCGCGCCAAGACCGCAGGCGAAGGCGCCCAGCGGATCGGCGGCATCATCGTCCGCGTCCAGGACGGCTTCACCAGCGTCGGCCAGGAGATCGACGGCGTGGCGAAGGCCGCGACCTCCAATCTCACGCATTGCGACGCGGTCATCAGCGAGCTCGCGGAATTGGCCAAGGGCGTCGACCAGTCCTCGGTCGAGCTCAAGCAGGCCGACGGCCGCATCGCCAGGCTGCTCGACCATTCCGAGGCGCTGATCGGGCTGATCGCCGAGAGCGGCGTCGAGACAGCCGACGCGCCGCTGATCAAGACCGTCGTCGAGACCGCAAGGCAGATCTCGGCCACCTTCGAGGCTGCGGTCGACCGCGGCGAGATCACGCTGGCCGATCTGATGGACGAGACCTATCGCGAGATTCCCGGCACCAATCCCAAGCAGTACATGACGCGCTACGTCGAATTCACCGATCGCGTCCTGCCGGCAATCCAGGACCCGATCCAGGGCAGCGACCCGCGCATTGTGTTCTGCGTCGCCTGGGCGCGCGGCGGCTATCTGCCGACGCACAACCCGAACTACTGCAAGCCGCAGGGGCCCGATCCGGTCTGGAACAACGCCAACTGCCGCAACCGCCGGCTGTTCGAGGACCGCGCGGTGAAGAAGATCGCGGCGGCGAGCAACAAGCCGTTCCTGCTGCAGACCTACCGCCGCGACATGGGCGGCGGGCAGTTCGTGCTGATGAAGGACCTCTCGGCGCCTGTCTTCGTCAAGGGCCGGCATTGGGGCGCGTTCCGCATGGGCTTTCGGCTCAAGAGCTGACGCCGGGTCTTATCCTCCCCAGAACGACGGCTTGGCCGGCGACAGCCGGCCGCCGATCCGCACCGGCGCGATCCTCTCTGCAAGCCCCGTTGCGTCGTCGGTCTCGACCGCGACGCCGCTGAAGGTGGCTTCGCCCATTGCCGGCGCGAAGCGCTCCGACGGAATGCCCGACTGGAAGCGCCGCAGCGGCTCGTCCTTCTGCATGCCGATGATCGAATCGTAGTCGCCGGTCATGCCGGCGTCGGTCATGTAGGCGGTGCCGCCGGGCAGGATCTGGTGGTCGGCGGTCGGCACATGGGTGTGGGTGCCGACGACGAGGCTGGCGCGGCCGTCGCAGAAATGGCCGAGCCCCTGCTTCTCGCTGGAGGCCTCGCAATGCACGTCGACCACGATCGCATCCGCCGCCTCGCGCAGCGGACAGGCGCCGAGCTCGCGCCCCAGCGCCGCGAACGGATCGTCGAACGGCGTCATGAACACGCGCCCGAGCACGTTGACTACCAGCGCGCGGGCGCCGTTCTTGGCATCGACCAGCGCCGCGCCGCGGCCGGGCGTGCCGGCCGGATAGTTCGCAGGGCGCACCAGGCGCGGCGCGCGCTCGATGAACACCAGCGCCTCGCGCTGGTCCCATGAATGATTGCCGAGCGTGACCGCGTCGGCGCCGGCATCGACCAGCTCCTGATAGATCGCTTCCGTGATGCCGAACCCGCCGGCCGCGTTCTCGCCATTGACGATGACGAGATCGAGCGCCCAGTCGCGGACCAGGCCAGGAAGGTGGTCCGAGACGGCGGTGCGGCCGGCCCGGCCGACCACGTCGCCGACGAAGAGAATTCGCAACTCAATTGCTCCGGAAATCCAAGGTCTCGCCTTCGGTTAGCACATAATCCAGCGCCGCGTCGTGGGCCAGAGCCGGGATCGCCTCAACTTCCTGCACGGCGAAGCCGAGGCCGACGCCGATGACGTGATGCGCCTTGCGCAGGTGCGAAAAGGTGTAGTCGTAGTAGCCGCCGCCATAGCCGATGCGGTGGCCGGTGCGGTCGAAGGCCGCGAGCGGCACCAGCATCACCTCAGGCACCAGTTCGGCCGCGGCCGGCGACGGTTCGGGAATGCCGAGCGAACCCAGCGTCAGCCTGTCGCCCGGCGACCACGCCCGAAACGACAGCGAATGGCCGCGCGCCAGCACCACCGGCAGCGCCAGCCGCGCGCCCTGCCCGGCCAGCGCTTGCATCAGCGGCATCGGATCGAGCTCGTTGCGGATCGGCGCATAGCCGGACACGACCGTGCCGGGCTCGAACGCAAAGGGGAGCCCACGCGCGGCGATGGCCAGCGCGGCCGCGCTCCGTGCCTCGTCGCTCAACGCGTCGCGGGCGGCAAGGGATGCAGCTCGCAGCTGCTGCTTGGTGTGCTGAGCGGCCTTCATCGGCATGCGACGTGGCCTCCGTGACGGGCTCCGCGGAGCGCGGGCACGCAAACGTTGCAGAAACGCGGCAGGTCGGCAACCGATGGGGAGTGGGGAGACGGAAAACCAGCGCGAAGCCGCAATCGCCGTTGAAACGCTCGATCCCGGAGTTCCCTACGAAAGTAGGTGGGCACCATATGTCCAGGTCCACGGACCTGGCCAGGGACAGTTCCCTTAAGGATCGATAAGGCCCCGGGGATATGTTGGTTCCGGACGCGCGTCGCAGCCTCGCAACGGCCAATGTAACCATCGCAGACTGATTTTGCCAGCGGCGGACGTGGATTGGGGCGCGATACCGTTGCCCAAAGTCGGTGTCGTCGCCCGGCTCGCCGCCTTCGCTGAAGCTCCGGCGCGCCCTGGGTGATCGTGGCCGCGTCGAAGCCGCAGGCGAAGACGGGACCGGGCGACGACAGTTGTGCGGTGGTGGGAGCCGGGCCGATCTCGGCAAAGCGGACGATGCTGGGCATGGCTTCGTCTCCTCGCGGCGCTCAGCGTCCGAGTTGTTCATGACGGTCACCCTCTTCGAAACAGAGGGCGCAGGGAAGGCCAGGCGCCGACTGACGCCTGCGGCCCGCCTGCGAAAGAAATGCAGGCGGCAGGTACCACAGGTGCAGCCGAGACCACCCGGCCTTCCCTGCGCGATGGCTTTACGGCTGCTTCGCGATCTCCCTGGTGCGCCGGGCTTGTTGGCCACCATGCCCTGCGCGACGCCCGAGGCGCCATCGCAAGGGGGACACCAGCTTCGGGGTGTCAGGACCACGCGACTTGACCGTGCGTGCCTCGCCGTTCGTCCGCGCAAGATGTCTCACGCTGCGTCGACACACGCCCATCGCATCCCACTGCCAACGGTCCGTGACGGTCGCGAAACGCCCCTCATGCGGCAGCAGGACGAGCGGAAACATCGCCCCGATTTGCCCGACATGACAAGCCGCGCAGCGTGCGACATCGGAGCGCGACGGGCAATTTGCGCATGCTGGACATGCGCGGATTGCCCGTCGTGCAGCGGAGGTCGGGTGAGAAGCCATGCATCGCGACGAAGCGATCGCAACCAGCATTCCGCTGTCGTCCCCGGCAAGCCACAACGGCGCGCAAGCGCCGGGGCGGCGCCGACCCGGGGACCCAACCTGCGTGATCTCTCTTGGGGCACGATGGCAGCGACCGAGCGCAACAACAAACAGCGGTGGCTATGGGTCCCTGCGTTCGAAGGGACGACAGCAGTTGGCGTGGCGACAGCATTGGTCATCACGACATTCCTCATCCCAGCCTCGTCACCCTCCTCGCCTTCCTCACATGATCCCCACCCAACATCGTCAAGCACGAGTCCTAATGCGCCTCCACCGCGGAGACGTGCCCTGGCTTCTTCAAGAACATCGCCGCGACGAGGGCCACGATCAGGGCGGCGCCGAGCAGGAAGAAGGTGTCGCTGAAGGCCTGGATGAAGGCCTGCTTCTGCACGATGTGGCCGATGGCGACGAGGGCGCGGCGGGCGGCGTCGGCGCGGTCGGCGACGCCGTGCGCGACGAAATATTGCGTGAGCTGATCGAGCCGCGTCCGGGTCGCCGGCTCGAACACGCTGACCGACTGCATCAGCACGTTGGAATGATACTGCTCGCGCTTGGTCAGCACGGTCTGCAACAGCGCGATGCCGACGGCGCCACCGAGATTGCGCATCATGTTGAACAGGCCGGACGCGGAGCCGGCATTCTCCGGCTCGATGCCGGCGGTGGCGACCGCCGATAGCGGGGCCATCACCAGCGCCTGGCCGATGGCGCGCACGACATTGGGCCAGAACAGCTGGTCGGCGGCGTAGTCGCTGGTCATGTAGATGTTCATGAAGTTGGAGCCGGCGAACAGCGCGAAGCCGATCCCGATCACGATCCGCGCGTCGATCCGCTGCATCAGCCGCGGCACCAAGGGGATCAGCACCAGTTGCGGCAGGCCGGTCCATGCCAGCACCATGCCGATCTGCTCGGCATTGTAGCCCTGGATGCGCGACAGATATTGCGGCAGGATGAACACCGAGCCGTACAGCGCCACGCCGAGCAGGATGTTGGCAAGAATGCCGAAGCCGAAATTGCGCCGGAACAACAGGCGCAGATTGAGCAGCGGCTTTGCGACGCTGAACTCGATGATCAAGAAGGCGCTCAGCGCCAGTGCGGCGATCACCGAGAGCTTGACGATGAAGGGCGAGCCGAACCAGTCGTCCTTGTTGCCCTCCTCCAGCACGGTCTGCAGCGCGGACAGGCCGATCGCCATGGTGATGATGCCCGGCCAGTCGCCCTGGCGCAGCAGTGAAAGCTTCATCGGCATCGGCTCCAGCGCATACCAGAGCATGCCGAGCATGATCGCGCCGGGCGCGAGGTTGACATAGAAGATGTATTGCCAGCCGAAATTCTCGGTCAGATAGCCGCCGATGGTCGGGCCGATCGCCGGCGCGAACGTCGCCGACAGCGCGAACAGCGCCAACCCCACCGGCTGCTTCGGCCGCGGCAGCAGCGTGATGATCAGCGTGAAAGCCATCGGAATCAGCACGCCGCCGCTGAAGCCCTGGATCGCGCGCAAAACGATCATTTGCGGCAGGTTCTGCGCCAGCGCGCAGGCGGCCGACAGGATCAGGAACAGGATCGCATTGGTGAGCAGATAGCGGCGCACGGAGAACACCTGGGCGAGCCAGCCGCTCAGCGGGATGACCACGATCTCGGCGACCAGATAGGAGGTCGAGATCCAGCCGCCGTCATCGATGCCGGCGCCGATCGCGCCCTGGATGTCGGCCAGCGAGGCGTTGACGATCTGAATGTTCAACACCGCCATGAAGGCGCCAAGGGTAGCGCCGATCACGGCGATCCAGGTTTTGACGGCGACGGTGGTGGGTGTGGCGGGCTTCGGAGGGTTTGGCGAGGCCGAAGCCGCGGACTGCGCTGCTGGTGACGGATGATGAGCGCTCATGGGCGCCTCCCGGAATTACAAAGTCTCTGACAGTTTGTCTGTCGATGCAGTCAGGATTGCTTCGCTCGCAATGACGGCTGGGATCGCAGCCGCGTGCCCAACTCTCGTCATCGCGCGCGAAGCGACGCGATCCAGTCTCTCGGAGCCCGGATGAGCGGAGCAACATCCGGGGTGCCGAGAGGGCGGTCCCGCGTGTCGCTTCGCTCACGCGGACTACATTCATCAGCCGCCGTTCGGACGTCCTGCGTTGGCGGCCACGCGTTTGGCTTCGTCGCGTGCGGCGAGCACGGTGGCCCTGGTGTCGACGGTCGGCTCGGCCGACATGCCCGGACGCAGCAGGCCGTTGAGGCCGTGATCATCGAGCACGATCTTGACCGGCACGCGCTGCACGATCTTGGTGAAATTGCCGGTGGCGTTGTCCGGCGGCAGCAGCGCGAATTCCAGGCCGCTGGCCGGCGACAGGCTGTCGACATGGCCGCGCAGCGTGTGATCGCGGAAGCCGTCGATGCTCAGTTCGACCGGCTGGCCGGCGCGCACATAAGTGAGCTGCGTCTCCTTGAAATTGGCGACGACATAGACCGCATCGAGCGGCACCACCGCCATCAATTGCGTGCCCGCCTGCACATACTGCCCGACGCGCAGCGAGCGGGCACCGACGGTGCCGGCGACCGGCGCGGTGATCTCCGTGTAGGAGAGATTGAGCGAGGCCTGCTGCGCAACAGCCTGGGCGCGAGCCAGCTGCGCCACGGCCTTGGCGCGCTCGGTGGTGAGCACGTCGACCTGCCGCTGCGCGGCCGCGAGCCCGGACTTGGCGCGCTGGACTTGCGCATTGCCGGCCCGCAGCGCCGCGTCGGTCTGCTGCGCCCGCTGCACCGTGCCCGAGCCCGACTTCATCAGGTCGTCGTAGCGGGCGCGTTCTTCCTGGGCAAATTTGAGATTGGCCTCGGCGGCTGCGACATCGGCGCTGCCTTGCGCGATGACCTGCTGCTGCAGCTCGAGCTGGGCATCGAGATTGCGGACCGAGGCGTCCGCTCCGGCGACGTCGGCGCGGGCCTGGTCGAGCGCGGTCTTGAAGTCGCGGTCGTCGATGCGCGCCAGCACCTGCCCGGCGCCGACCTTCTCATTGTCGCCGACCAGCACGGTGGCGATATAGCCGGACACCTTGGGGGAGACGATGGTCGAGTCCGCCTTCACATAGGCGTCGTCGGTCGATTCCAGGTAGCGCCCAACAGTCATGTAATCATGGCCGTAATGGCCGGCGGCGGCGAGGCCGAGCGCAAGCCCCAGTCCAAGGGCAGTCCGTTTCAGCACCGCCCGCGACGGGCGCAGGCCGGTTTTTGCATCGGTTTCAGGGACATAGGTGATATTCGACATGGCATGCTCCGGAGGGCCGGCTTCAAGGGGCCGCCATCCTCTGCCGCCTTAGATGCGCTTTCCTGTCGTTCGTGATAATCCTGCGCAAACCGAAAGGATTATCCTGCAAGAGCGAACAATCGGAGGGCCCATGGATCGGTTCGCAAGCCTGACCGCCTTTGCGGGGGTGGTTGAAGCAGGCGGCTTCTCCGCCGCCGCGCGGCGCCTCAACATGTCCACCACCATGGTGAGCAACCATGTTCAGGCACTGGAGGACCGGCTCGGCGTACGTCTCTTGAACCGGACCACACGGAAGGTGAGCCTGACCGAGATCGGCCGGGCCTATTACGAGCGCGCTGCCCAGATCCTGGCCGAGCTGGAAGAGGCCGACGACATCGCCGGCGCGCTGCACGCTACGCCCCGGGGCACGCTCCGCGTCCACTCCGCCACCCATATGGTTCAGTTCATTGCGCCAGTGGTCAGCCGGCTGCTCGCGGCGCACCCGGAACTCAAGGTCGACTTGATGATGGGCGAAACAAGCGTCGACCTGATTGACGAGGGCATCGACGTGGCCGTGCGGATGACGACGCCCCCAGACTCCAGCCTGATCGTCCGCAGCCTCGCCACGTGGCGGCACGTGCTGTGCTGCTCACCGGCCTATGTCGCGGACCATGGCTCGGTGACCCAGCTCGCCGAGCTGTCCGACCGCAATTGCGTCCGCCACGCCAATTATCCGTTCGGCGACGAATGGCGCTTCGTGCATCGGGACGGACACGCCGCCGCGGTGTCCATCGCCGGCAATCTGCTGACCAACAGCGGCGAGGCCCTGCGCCAGTCAGCCCTCGACGGGGTCGGGATCGCGCTCGCCGCGGGCTTCCTGGTCAGCGACGATCTCGAGGCCGGGCGGCTGCTCCGACTGCTGCCCGACTACCGCCCAGTCGAACTGTCGATGATCGCGATCTACCCTCATCGCCATCATGTGTCGGCGAAGGTGCGTGTCTTCGTCGACATGCTGGTCGTCCATAGCGCCGAACAGCAGAAGCTGATCGATCCCTATGCGTGACGGCCCGAGCCGCGCGGATAAAGGCTATTCAGCCGCGTGTTGAAGAAGCGAGCCGCGGGTCGCTATCGCGTACCGGCGCGATAAGTCCCCGACGATCTCCCGTCCTCACGCATCGCCGCCATCACGGCGCTCGCGCGGCGACGTTGCGCCGGCAGCGCATAGTGTCGCCACGATTGGGGTTCATCGATTCGCCGCTGAGGTTGTGTCTGATCAAGACCACATCCAAATGTCTAGTAGCGTACATAGCTTGTTGCGTACATTGGAGAGCTTACATGCGCTTCGATCTCAAGACGGCCACGATGGCCTGCGTGCTGCTGATCGCCTCGGCCGGCGCGGACTCTGCCGCCGACGTCAAGACTCACCGCGTCTCGATCCAGGTCGACCAGAACGATCCCGCGATCATGAATCTGGCGCTGAACAACGCCAGCAACATCATGGAAACCTTCAAGGAGAAGGGCGAGGAGGTCGAGATCGAACTCGTCACCTACGGGCCCGGACTGAACATGCTGCGCGAGGACACCTCGCCGGTGAAGGACCGGCTCAAGCAGATCGCCGAGCTCAGCTTTCCCGCCAGGATCCGGTTCTCCGCCTGCAACATCACCAAGCGCGGCATGGAGAAGCGCGAGGGCCATGCGATCCCCATCATCGCCGAAGCGAGTCTCGTGCCATCGGGCGCCGTGCGACTGATGGAACTACAGGAGAGCGGCTGGAGCTATCTCAAACCTTAGGTTGTCGACGCCCCAAAACCGCCAGGTTTACATCTCAGAGAAATACGACCTTGGATTGAGTTGATGTCATCAGTCTGCCCGCGGGGACACGTGGACGGACGCGATCGGGGACCGTTCTCATGCGTCGAACACTTGCTGGTCCAGCGCTGATGGCGCTGGCGTCGATCTCTGCTGCCTCGTTGACTTTCGGAAGCCTGGCGCTGGCCCAGGAACAGATCACAGCCCCGCTCTCGCTCAAACCGGCCCGCGCGCCCGACAGGCGGACTGCGGAGACGCGAACGCCCGAGGCGCGCGCGTCCGAGACCCGTGCGCCCGAACCGCGCACTGCGATCGACGAAACCAACATCAAGCTGCGCATGAACCAGTGGACCGTCGGCCTCGCCGCAGGGCTGCCCGATGGCGGCTTCGTGCGCTTCGCCAGCGAGATGGCGCGGACGATGGATGACGGCGACAACATGCGCCTGATTCCGATGGTCACGCGCGGCACGACGTCGAACATCGCCGACCTCCTGTATCTGCGCGGCGTCGACGTCGGCATCACCTATGCCGACGCCTTCGACTTCTATGCCAGGCAGGCCGGCCTCGCCAACATCAACGACCGCATCCGCTACGTCCTCCGGTTCTTCATTTCCGACGTGCACATCTATGCGCGCGAGGAGTTCAAGACGCTGCAGGATCTGAAGGGGCAGAAGATCGCGGTCGGCACGGCGGGCGTCGCCGCCGCGCATACGGGACCGCTGATCTTCCGCCGGCTCGGCATCGACATCGAGCCCGTGGCGGTCGGCGGCCCCGTCGCGCTGGAGAAGCTGCACAAGCGCGAGATCGCGGCGATGGTCTATGTCGCCTCGAAGCCCGGCGAGGTGTTCAGCGGCATGAAGACGGCAGACCCGGGATTCCATTTCGTGCCGATCCCCTACAGCAATCAGTTCTCGGACTTCTACTATCCGACGTCGATCAAGGCCGAGACCTATCCGGCGCTGCTCGCTCCGGACACCGCGGTGGAGACGATCGCCGTTCCCTCGGTGCTGGCCGTGTACAACTGGAAGCCCGGCAGCGATCGCGCCGACCGCGTCAACCGCTTCGTCGAGACGCTGTTCACCAACCTCGCGCGCCTGCAGCAGCCGCCGTTTCATCCGGGCTGGAAGGATCTCAATCTCGAGGCTCAGGTGCCGGGCTGGCAGCGCTATCCCTATGTCGAGACCGTGCTGGAGCGCATGAAGAAGGAGGCCGATGTCGGCATCGCGCCGGCCATCACCGGCGGCCTGTCGCAGCAGGAGCGCTTCGAGGCCTTTCTCGCCTCCCAGGCCAGGGGGCCGACGTCGAAGGCGGAGAAGGAAGAGCTGTATCGCTCATTCCTGGACTGGAGCAAGAAGCGGCAGAAGTGAGGGGGGCGCATCATGACGCATATGACGCGAGCGGCTCCGAGCTGATTCCCGCCGCACCGATACCGACGTGATGAAACGGCACGGGAAGAGAGCCGGTCGCCGCGGCACGGATGGTCGGCTCCCTCGCCCCGCTTGCGGGGAGAGGGTTGGGGTGAGGGGGACTCTCCGCAAGCGCGGTGCATGTGGAGAGTCCCCCTCACCCGGATTGCATCTGGCGATGCAATCCGACCTCTCCCCGCAAGCGGGGCGAGGTGCACCGCGCGAGCCGCACCGGCGATCGACAATCTTGTCTTGCGATCAGCTCAACAACAGCTTCATTCCCGGATCGCCCTTGGCCATGGCGCGCTGATAGGCCGGGCGGGCGCCGATGCGAGCAAGGTAGGCGCGGATATTCGGGAACGGCGTGAGGTCGTAGGGCAGGAAATAGCGCATCGTGGTCAGCGAGAACACCGTCATGATGTCGGCGGTCGTGAGCGCGTCGCCGGCCAGATAGTCCGCCTCGCCGCAGCGCGTCTCGACGGACGCAAAGGCGAGGTCGAGCCGTCGGCGCATGGCGCCGAGCACGGGATTGTCGTCCGGCAGATTGAGCCGGTTGAGAATCATCACCCGCCCCATCGCCGCCTGCAATGTGCCGTTGGCGAAGTGAAACCAGTACAGGAACGGCGCGAAGTCGGCATCGCCGGGATCGGGCCGCAGCCGGCCCTGGCCATATCTCGCGGTGATGTACTCGACGACGGCACCGGATTCGGCGAGCAGCAGCTCGCCGTCGGTGATGACGGGCGCCGCTCCGATCGGATGCAGCGCCTTGTACTCCGGCGGCGCCAGGATGGTCTTGGCGTCGCGGGTGTAGCATTTCAAATCGTAAGGGATCTCCAGCTCCTCGCAGAGCCAGACGATGCGTTCGGATTGGGATTTGCCGAGATGATGAACGGTGAGCATGCGCTATCTTACCATCGCGCCATAGACGATGTCCTGCACCTGCTCGCGATAATATTTGCGTAGCTCTCCGGGCGCGGCCGTGCCGACCACCACGACGAGGCGCTCCTTGGGATCGCAGAAGAACTGCGTGCCGAAGGCGCCGTTCCAGCTGAACTCGCCGGGATTGCCGGGCACCGCCGACAGGCCCTCGCTGGTGCGCACGGCCACGCTCAGGCCGAAACCGAAGCCGGCGCGATGCGGCTCGACGTTGGCCACGGTGTTCTTGATCTCGGGGCCGAGGTGATTGACCGTCATGTGATGCACGGTCTTAGGGCTCAGGATGCGCGCGCCGTCGAGCTCGCCGCCGTTGAGCAGCATCTGGCCGAAGCGGATGTAGTCGCCGACCGTGGCGAACGAGCAGGCGCCGCCGCAATCAGATTTGAGCGGCGTATCCAAGAGCTTGATCGCCTGCGGCTTGCCCGTCAGCGGATCGTTCGCAAACGGCCGCGCCAGCCGCGGCCGCTGCGCCTCCGTCGGCGCGAAGGTCGCATCCAGCATGCCGAGCGGCTTCCATAGATTGGCTGACAGATATTCGCCGAGCCGCTGCTCGCTGACCTTCTCGACCACCGCGCCGAGCACGTCGATGGAGAAGCCGTATTCGAACTGGGTGCCCGGCTGATGCGCGAGCGGCAGCTTGGTGAGGCGCGCGATGAAGGCTTGCGTATCGCCCTCGATCGCCGGCGCCGTGCCGTCGGGATAGAGCCGCGCCACCGGGCTCGAACTGTCGGGACGGCCGCCATACATCAGGCCGGAAGTGTGGCGATAGAGATCATGAATCAGGATCGGGCGCGCCTGGGGCGCCAGCAGCAGCGATCCATCTTCCTGCGCGATGCCGACCTTCATGTCGGCGAAACCAGGATAGTAGTCCGACAGCTTCGCCTGCAGCGGCAGCCGGCCCTGCTCCATCAGGGTGAGCGCGCCGACCGCGGCCATCGGTTTGGTCATCGAGGCCAGGGCAAAGATCGCATCCAGCGGCATCGGCGTGCCCTTGACCGGATCGAGCTGGCCGTAGGCCTTGTAGTGCACGAGCTTGCCGTCGCGCGCGATCGCAACCACAGCTCCGGGCACGCGCTTGGCGGCGATCTCGCGGGCGAAGAAATCGTCCATCCGCGCCAGGCCGCCGTCCGAGAAACCGACCTCGTCCGGCTTGGCCTCCGGCAAGGGCGCGGCGGTCAGCGGCGCGACGATCGTGGTGAACGCGACGGCCGCCGCCGCGAGGATCAGCTTGTTCATGGGCACCTCCCTGATGCGCGGACGATCCCGCTTATGGATATGCGAGATTCGACTGGTCCGCAGCATCGAGGCTAGGTCAGCCCGCGGAGAACGACAAGCGCTCGCACCACAATCGCATCGCGATGAATTGATCGGCTTCGCGGCTGCACAATCGGATGCCGGTGAGACGCATAAAAAGGTGGACAGAAGAGTCCTGAGCCTGCGAGGTCCCCCATGCTCAACAAGGTCAAGCTCGCCATCCAGATTCTATGGACCGGCAGCATGCTGGTCCTGGGCACCACGATCGGCGCCAGCTACGGCTTCAGTCAGCACGGCATCAGCGGCGCCGTCGCGCTCGGGTTCGTCGGCCTGTGCATCGGCGCGCTGGCAGCGGCCGCGCCGGACATGGCGCTGGAGGTCTTGGCTTCAGGACTCTGGTAGTCCGATCGCGCGGCTACCAAGGCAGCGGTGAGGGCCGGACCGCCCCTCGCTTGCCGACGCGGACCACGAACGCCTCACAATCGGCCACCGGGCACTTTTGCTCGCTGTCGGCGGGAAGGACCTGCAGCGCGACGCGATCATTGTCGATCCAGCGCTCGAACCGCCATTGTCGCGACTCGTCCACGCGGCGAGACTGCCATTCCATCGCCAGCTTGCCGTTCGCAGCCGTGCCGATCGAAAGATCATGCTCCTCGCCATGGACATAGTCGTTGTCGATGGCGACGAAGCGGGATCCATCGGGAGTGAAGTATGGCGTTCCGCTCACACGCAGGATGGCGCCGCTGCGCGCGCTGAGCAGCTCGACACCGCTGCCTTCGTAAAACGAGAGCTGGATGGCGTAGACACTTCCCTGCGGATGATAACCCAGCAGGACATAACCGACGCAACGCTGCGCGTCGTCGTTTTCGCAGGCTTTCGAATTATTCCGGTACGTCTTTAGCTTGCCGGTCTCGAGCCGGATGGTCAGCGTTTCGCCGGTGCGGCTGACCCGGCCACTCAACTCGCTCAGGCAGGCCGCTTCCCGGTCCACCGGATCGTCCTTACCGGTCATGTTGCAGAGGGCAGGAGCCACAGGCGCAGCGGTCTGCGCGGTGACGCGGCCGGACAGCAACGACAACAGCAACGCCGCCAGGATAAAGCCGCGACACAGCATTTCAGGCTCACGGAGTTTTCGACACCGGCATCGACGTTATGATAGGAGCGCATCCGGGCTCAAGGGTAAAACTCCTCGAATACCAAGAGTGAGCCGAGTTGCCCCCGATGAGGATCACCGACTTGCGTCGCCCGAGCGAGTCCCGGAACCGCTGCGCCTCGCAAGGTGTTGTTGCCGATGACCGCCTGGGAACGAAGAGCAGCGCCATGACCGGACCCGAGCTTGCCGATCTCTATCGCGCCTACATTGCCTGCCTGAACGCGCAGGACTGGCAAAGGCTCGGGCAATACGTTGGTGAAGGCGTGGTCCACAATGGTCGGCCGATCGGGCTGACGGGCTATCGCGAGATGCTGGTGCGGGATTTTTCCGAGATTCCCGATCTCTCTTTCCACATTCACCTGCTGCTGTCGGATCCGCCCATGATCGGGAGCCGGCTCGTCTTCGACTGCATGCCGAAGGGAAAATTCCTCGGCCTCGACGTCGACGGCCGGCGCGTGCGTTTCACCGAGAATGTGTTCTATCAATTCCGCGACGGCCGGATCGTCGAAGTGTGGTCGGTGATCGACAAGGCCGCGATCGAAGCGCAGCTATGATCGATGCGTAGTCCGCACACGCGTCAGCGCTCACGCGCGTTCTCACCCGATCGCGACCCCGCCACCGATCGTGCGGTTCAGCACCTGCGTCGTCCGCTCGATCCGCTCGGCCGCCGCGTTCAGCGCCTTCGCCACTGCAACCTGGGTCGCACGCGCGCGATCGCTCGCCTGGTTGCGCACATTGCGCAGGCCTTCGAGCTCCTGCTCCAGCGCCTGGACGCGCTGATTGGCGTCGATCAGTTCATCGCACACGGTCAGCGCGGCCATCACTGTGAGCCGGGCGTCACCGATCTCGCCGAACTTGCCGCGCAGATTGGTGATGCGCGTCTCAAGGCTCTCGGCGAGCTTGAGGAGCCTGAGCTCCTGGCCCTCCTCGCAGGCCATGCGATACTGACGGCCGTTGATGGTGACGTTGATGTGGCTCATTCGTCATCCTCATCGTCTTCAGCGGCGTCCTGCGCGCCGCCGCCATTGAGCACCGCACGGATGGTGCCGATCGCGGTGTCCAGGCGTTCGGCGATCTCGCGATTGGTGCGTTCGAGCCGGCGCGTCTTCATCAGCGAGCCGTCGAGCTCGTCGGCGAGGCGCGAGCGGTCGGCGCCGAGCGCCTGGATGCGCGTCGCCAGTTCGTCCTCGTCGCGATCGGCCTCGCGCCGTCGCTCGACCGCGCTCTCCAGCGCGTCGAGGGCCGTCATGAGTCGCCGCGTCGCCGCCTCCAGATCGGCGGCGCCGGGTTCCACCTGGCCGGCAAGATTGGCAGGGTGATCGTTCATGGCACGGATGCGAGGCCCTTAAACCGCGGGGGATAGCGACAAAAGCCGCTGTCCGGCAAGCGTTTACGGGCAAAATCTTACGTGCTGGGCGAGCCAAGCGCAACGCTCGGCCGAAACTATGCACTACTAAGCAACTTTTGGACGTCCGGAGACGTTGCATTGCCTTTGATTCCCGGAACTGAGGTGCTAATCAGCCCGCAAAATCCCGGCCCCGCCAGAAATACCGGCGGCGTCCCTGTCATCAGCACTTTACGTTTGGACGGATTCCAGCATGACGCAGGTCGAACATTCTCGCATGGCCAACGCCATCCGCGGGCTCGCAATGGACGCCGTCGAAAAGGCGAAATCGGGCCATCCCGGCCTGCCGATGGGCGCGGCCGACGTCGCCACCGTACTGTTCACCCGCTTCCTGAAATATGATGCTGCGGCGCCCGCCTGGCCGGACCGCGACCGCTTCGTGCTGTCGGCCGGGCACGGCTCGATGCTGCTGTACGCGCTGCTGTATCTGACCGGCAACGAGGTGATGACGCTCGACCAGATCAAGCGCTTCCGCCAGGTCGATTCGCTGACGCCGGGGCATCCGGAGAACTTCCGCACCAAGGGCATCGAGACCACCACCGGCCCGCTCGGCCAGGGCATCTCGACCGCGGTCGGCATGGCGCTGGCCGAGAAGATGCTCCAGGCCGAATACGGCAAGAAGATCGTCGACCACCATACCTACGTGCTGGCCTCCGACGGCGACCTGATGGAGGGCATCTCCCAGGAAGCGATCGCGATGGCCGGGCACTGGAAGCTCAACAAGCTGATCGTGCTGTGGGACGACAACGGCATCTCGATCGACGGCCCGCTCTCGATCGCCGATTCGGTCGACCAGGTGAAGCGCTTCAAGGCCTGCGGCTGGGCCGCCGAGCTGATCGACGGCCATGATCCCGAGGCGATCGCAGCCGCCATCACCCGGGCGCAGAAGTCCTCGCGTCCCAGCCTGATCGCCTGCAAGACCACGATCGGCTATGGCGCACCGACCAAGGCCGGCACCTCCAAGGTGCATGGCGAGGCCCTCGGCGCGGATGAATTGAAGGGCGCCAAGGAGAAGCTCGGCATCTCGCTCGAACCGTTCTCGGTGCCCGATGACGTGCTCGCCGCCTGGCGCGAGGCCGGCCGCCGCGGCGGACCGGCGCGGACCGAATGGGAGACGCGGCTTTCCGAGATGGGCCCGCGCAAGCGCGCCGAGTTCGAACGCCGGCTGCGCCACGAGCGTCCCGCGGCACTGGCGAAGGCGCTGAAGGACCACAAGAAGGCGCTGCTGGAAACTCCGCTCAACGCCGCCACCCGCAAGTCGTCGGAGGCCGCGATCGAGGTGATTGCTGCGGCGATGCCGTCCGAATTCCTGGCCGGCTCGGCCGACCTCACCGGCTCCAACAACAACAAGGCGAAATCCGTCACCGGGTTTTCCGCGAAGACGCCGAAGGGCCGCTTCATCCATTACGGCATCCGCGAACACGGCATGGCCGCGGCCATGAACGGCATCTTCCTGCATGGCGGCTTCGCGCCGAACGGCGCCACCTTCCTGGTGTTCTCCGACTATGCGCGCGGCGCCATCCGGCTGTCGGCGCTGATGGGCGCGGGCGTGGTCTATGTGCTGACGCATGACTCCATCGGCCTCGGCGAGGACGGCCCGACGCACCAGCCGGTCGAGCATCTCGCGGCGTTGCGCGCGATCCCGAACATGCGCGTGTTCCGGCCGTGCGATTCGATCGAGACCGCCGAATGCTGGGAGCTGGCTCTGAACCGGACCAACGGCCCGACCGTACTGGCGCTGACGCGGCAGAACCTGCCGCAGTTGCGCACCAGCGCGCCGGCCGACAATCCCTGCAGCCGCGGCGGTTATGAGCTGGTGGCAGCCCAGGGCGAGGCCAAAGTGTCGCTGTTCGCCACCGGCTCCGAGGTCGAGATCGCGGTCGCCGCCCAGAAGCAGCTCGCCGAGCGCGGCATCCCCGCGCGCGTCGTCTCGGTGCCGTCGCTGGAGCTGCTGCTGGAGCAGCCGGCCGAGGCCAAGGCCAAGATCATCGGCAACGCCCCCGTCAAGATCGCGATCGAGGCCGCGGTGCGCTGGGGCTGGGACGCCGTGATCGGCCAGGACGGCCTCTTCATCGGCATGCATTCGTTCGGCGAGAGCGGCCCGGCCAAGGAGCTGTACAAGCATTTCGGCATCACCGCCGAAGCGGCGGTCGAGGCGGCCGTCAAGCGGCTGGGCTGATCGATCTCCTCTCCATGAGGACGCTCCTCATGGTCAATGTGCAGCACCGATCTCGGTGCCCAACCCTCATGGTTAGGAGGCGCGTCAGCGCCGTCTCGAACCATGAGGCCCGGGTCCAGAATGTCGGCCTCGCCCTTCGAGACGCCCGCCTCTGGCGGGCTCCTCAGGGTGAGGGGATGGATTGACTATGACGCGGTAAAACGAGGACAATACGAGAACGGCGCGGCTTGACGCGCCTGTTCGCTTGACCTTCGGAAGCTTTCCTCCCCCCATGGCCTCAGCCCCCAACGCCCCGACCGAGCCAGCCGACAAAGCGCTGTCCGTGCTGCATTCGGTGTTCGGGCTGCCCGGCTTTCGCGGCGCGCAGGAGAAGGTGGTCCGGCACGTCACTGACGGCGGCAATTGCCTGGTGCTGATGCCGACCGGCGGCGGCAAATCGCTGTGCTATCAGCTACCGGCGCTGCTGCGCAAAGGCTGCGGCATCGTGGTGTCGCCGCTGATTGCGCTGATGCGCGACCAGGTTGCCGGCCTGCTGGAGGCCGGCGTCAACGCCGCAGTCTTGAACTCCACGCTGTCGCGCGATGAGGCCGACGAGGTCGAGCGGCGGCTCATGGTCGGCGATCTCGACCTGCTCTATGTCGCGCCGGAGCGGCTGGTGACGCCCCGCTGCCTGTCGCTGCTCGAGCGCGCCGAGATCGCGCTGTTCGCGATCGACGAGGCGCATTGCGTGTCGCAATGGGGGCATGACTTCCGCCCCGAATATATCGGCCTGTCTGTCATCGCCGAGCGCTTCCCCGAGGTGCCGCGCATCGCGCTGACGGCGACCGCCGACGAGCTGACCCGCAAGGAAATCGCCCAGCGGCTCGGGCTCACCGACGCGCCGCAATTCGTCGCAAGCTTCGACCGCCCCAACATCCGCTATGAGATCGTCGACAAGAACAACGGGCCGGCCCAGCTCAAGGCGTTCATCAAGGACCGTCATCCGGGCGACGCCGGCGTGGTCTACTGCCTGTCGCGCGCCAAGGTCGAGGACACCGCGGCGGCGCTGACCGAAGTGGGCATCACGGCGATCCCCTATCACGCCGGGCTCGACGCGAGCGTGCGCGCGCGCAACCAGGACCGCTTCATCAACGAGGACGGCGTCGTGGTCGTTGCCACGGTCGCGTTCGGCATGGGCATCGACAAGCCGGACGTGCGCTTCGTCGCGCATCTCGATCTGCCGAAGAGCATCGAGGCCTACTACCAGGAGACGGGGCGTGCGGGGCGCGACGGCAAGCCGTCGACCGCCTGGATGGCCTATGGCCTGTCCGACATCGTGCAGCAGCGCCGCATGATCGACGAGTCCAACGGCGCCGAGGCGTTCAAGCGGGTGTCCATCCGCAAGCTCGATGCGCTGGTGGCACTGGCCGAGACCGCCGGCTGCCGGCGCAGACTGCTGCTGAGCTATTTCGGCGAGAGTCCCGCGGGCGAGAGCTGCGGCAATTGCGACAACTGCCTGTCGCCGCCGAAGATGCGCGACGGCAAGGTGATCGCGCAGAAACTGTTGTCCTGCGCCTATCGCACCGGCCAGCGCTTCGGCGCGATGCATCTGATCGACGTGCTGGTGGGGCGCGCGACCGAGCGCGTCAAGCAGTTCGGACATGATCAATTGTCGGTGTTCGGCGTAGGACGGGAGCTCAACGAGAAGCAGTGGCGCGCCGCGCTGCGCCAGCTGGTGGCGATGGGCCATCTCGCGCCCGACAGCGAGGCCCATGGCGCGCTGAAGCTGACGGAGTCCTCGCGCGGCGTGCTGAAGGGCGAAACTCCGGTGATGTTGCGCGAGGAGACCGCGAGCACGGCGCGCGCGATCCGCAGCAAGTCGCGGCGTGGCGAGCTGGTGGCGCGGCCGGCCGCGGCCGCCGACGCTCCGCTGCTCGCACGCCTGCGAGCGTGGCGGTCGGAGATCGCGCGCAAGCGTGGTGTACCAGCCTATGTGGTGCTGCACGACGCCACGATCGACGGTATCGCCAGCGTCCGTCCGGCGACGCTCGGGCAGCTGCGCGATATACCAGGGATCGGCGACAAGAAGCTCGAACATTACGGCGACGAGCTGCTGGCGCTGATCACGGCGGTAAGTCCGTCAGGATCCGGATCGTCACCAGACGGTTGAGATTGGCGCGAAAAAGCGCTACCAAAAGTCCCATATCGTCCGCTCCCGCCCGGCAGAACCGGGTGGCATAGGTCCAAAACCCTCGTGGCGCCCCTCAGGAAGGCCGTCGACGGGGACGAAAAACGTCATTGAAGGAGACGAGAATGGCAGTCCGGGTCGGGATCAACGGGTTTGGCCGCATCGGCCGCAACGTTCTGCGCGCCATCGCGGAATCGGGTCGTACGGATATCGTGGTGGTCGGCATCAACGATCTCGGCCCGGTCGAGACCAATGCCCATCTGCTGCGCTTCGACAGCGTGCATGGCCGCTTCCCCCACACCGTGACCGTCGACGGCGACAGCATCGACATCGGCCACGGCAAGATCAAGGTGACCGCCGAGCGCGATCCGTCGAAGCTGCCGTGGAAGGATCTCGGCGTCGACATCGCGCTGGAATGCACCGGCATCTTCACCTCCAAGGACAAGGCCTCGGCGCATCTGACCGCCGGCGCGAAGCGCGTGCTGGTCTCCGCGCCCGCCGACGGCGCCGACGCCACCATCGTCTACGGCGTCAACCACGCCACGCTGACGAAGGATCATCTCGTCGTCTCCAACGGCTCCTGCACCACCAACTGCCTGGCGCCGATCGCCAAGGTGCTGAACGACACGGTCGGCATCGAGACCGGCTTCATGACCACGATTCATGCCTACACCGGCGACCAGCCGACCTTGGACACGATGCATAAGGATCTCTACCGCGGCCGCGCGGCGGCGATGTCGATGATCCCGACCTCGACGGGTGCTGCCAAGGCGATCGGCCTGGTGCTGCCCGAGCTGAAGGGCAAGCTCGACGGCGTCGCGATCCGCGTGCCGACGCCGAACGTCTCGGTGGTCGATCTCAAGATCGTCGCCAAGCGCAACACCGATCCGAAGGAGATCAACGAGGCGATGAAGCGCGCCAGCGAGCAGGAGCTGAAGGGCATCCTCGGCTACACCACCGCCCCCAACGTCTCGATCGACTTCAACCACGATCCGCACTCCTCGACGTTCCACCAGGATCAGACCAAGGTCATGAACGGCAACCTCGTGCGCGTGATGTCCTGGTACGACAATGAGTGGGGCTTCTCCAACCGCATGGCCGACACGGCCGTCGCGATCGGCAAGCTGCTGTAAGCTTTTCCCAGTCATCCGGGGCGATGCGAAGCATCGAACCCGGAATCTCGAGATTCCGGGTTCGGTCCTGCGGACCGCCCCGGAATGACGACTGAGGAAGCGCCATGACCCTTCCTAATTGGCTCGGCATCCCCGGCGTACTGCTGCTGATCGGCTTGATCGCTTATGGCTTCCGCCAGGGTATGCGGGTGACGACCAAACAGGAAGGCAGTCCGCCGGAGAACACCGACGGATTTAATCACCGCTGATGAGTCCCTCGTATTACGGTGGCTTCAATGACCCAATTCCGCACCCTCGACGACGTCGACGTCAAAGGCAAGCGCGTGCTGCTGCGCGTCGACCTCAACGTGCCCATGGACAATGGCCACGTCACCGACGCCACGCGCCTGGAGCGCGTCGCGCCGACCATCAACGAGATCGCGACCAAGGGCGGCAAGGTCATCCTGCTCGCCCATTTCGGCCGGCCCAAGGGCCGCGATCCCAAGGAGTCGCTGAAGCCGGTCGCAGCGGCGCTGTCGCAAGTGATCAAGCGCCCCGTCGCCTTCGCCGAGGACTGCATCGGCGCGGCAGCCGCCACTGCGATCGCCGCCATGAAGGATGGCGACGTGCTGTGCCTGGAGAACACCCGCTTCCACAAGGAGGAAGAGAAGAACGATCCGGCCTTCGTCGCCGAACTCGCCAAGCTCGGCGACATCTGGGTCAACGACGCGTTCTCCGCGGCGCACCGCGCCCATGCCTCGACCGAGGGCCTCGGCCACAAGCTGCCGGCCTATGCGGGCCGCACCATGCAGGCCGAGCTCGACGCGCTCGACAAGGCGCTGGGCCGGCCGGCCAAGCCTGTCATCGCGATCGTCGGCGGCGCCAAGGTGTCGACCAAGATCGACCTGTTGGAGAACCTCGTCACCAAGGTCGATGCGCTGGTCATCGGCGGCGGCATGGCCAACACCTTCCTGCATGCGCAGGGCGTGCAGATCGGCAAGTCGCTGGCCGAGAAGGATCTCGCCGCCACCGCGCTCAGGATCATGGACAAGGCCGAAGCGTCCAACTGCGCCATCATCCTGCCGGTGGACGCCACCGTGTCGTTCCACTTCGCGGCCAACTCGCCGTCCTTCGCCTACGGCCTCGACGCGATCCCGCCGGACAGCATGATCCTCGACGTCGGCCCGCAATCGACCGCGCGTATCCACTCGGCGATCGACGACGCCGCGACCCTGGTCTGGAACGGCCCGCTCGGCGCCTTCGAGCTCACGCCGTTCGACCGTGGCACGATGGTTGCGGCCAAGCACGCGGCCGAGCGCACCAAGGCCAAGAAGCTGGTCTCGGTGGCCGGCGGCGGCGACACTGTCGCGGCCCTCAACCAGGCCGGCGTGGCCGCGGACTTCAGCTACGTGTCGACCGCCGGCGGCGCCTTTCTGGAGTGGATGGAAGGCAAGCCGCTGCCGGGCGTCGAGGTGCTGAAGGCCTAATTTTCGGTGCTTGTCGGCCATGGATGTTTCTGTTATGTTCCATCCATGGCCGAAACCCCGACAGATGCTGTCCCTCTGATCCTGATGAAGATCCAGGAGAGCATTTCTGCGCTCCGATCCGAGTTCAAATCGGACCTTGGGCAGTTCAAGCAATCGGTCGAGACGCGGTTTGATCGACTGGAAGCTTTGGTCCGCAAGCAGCGCCGCGATTCCGCCGGCATGCTGGTCATGATGCGCGCGGCCGCCAGCGACTTCGACGAGCGGGTCAGCGAGGTTGAGGAACGGCTCCGGGCTCTCGAGGCCAAAGGTCAGTAGCGTTCTACTACTCCCCGCAGGCTGATCAGACGGCGAAATGTCGCCCTAACGCCCCAAAAACGCAGCGAGCCTTGGAATCCGCTCCCCGCCGCGTTATGCACGGTGCAGCAGTTTCGACATGTGCGTCATCAACCGCGCGGTCCTCAATTCTTATCCAGGGAGTTCCAGCCATGGCCCGCATTACCTTGCGTCAATTGCTCGATCACGCGGCGGAGCACGATTACGGCGTCCCGGCCTTCAACATCAACAACATGGAGCAGGCGCTGGCGATCATGGAGGCGGCGAACAGCGTCGATGCTCCGGTGATCATCCAGGCCTCGCGCGGCGCCCGCTCCTACGCCAACGACATCATGCTCAAGCATATGATGGATGCAGTCACCGAGATCTATCCGCACATTCCGGTCTGCGTGCATCTCGACCACGGCAACGGCCCCGACACCTGCATGACCGCGATCCAGGCCGGCTTCACCTCGGTGATGATGGACGGTTCGCTGAAGGCCGATGGCAAGAGCCCGGCCGATTGGGACTACAATGTCGGCGTCACCAAGACCGTCACGAACATGGCCCATCTCGGCGGCATCTCGGTCGAGGGCGAGCTCGGCGTGCTCGGCTCGCTCGAGACCGGCATGGGCGACAAGGAAGACGGCCACGGCGCCGAAGGCAAGCTGTCGCACGACCAGCTGCTGACCAATCCGGACGAGGCCGTGAAGTTCGTCAAGGAAACGCATGTCGATGCGCTGGCGATCGCGATGGGCACGTCGCACGGCGCCTACAAGTTCACGCGCAAGCCTGATGGCGACATCCTCGCCATGAACGTGATCGAGGAGATCCACCGCAAGCTGCCGAACACGCATCTGGTGATGCACGGCTCGTCGTCGGTGCCGCAGGACCTGCAGGAGATCATCAACTCCTTTGGCGGCAAGATGAAGCCGACCTGGGGCGTGCCGGTCAGCGAGATCCAGCGCGGCATCAAGAACGGCGTGCGCAAGATCAACATCGACACCGACAACCGCATGGCGATGACCGGCCAGATCCGCAAGGTCCTGTCGGAGCACCCGGAAGAGTTCGATCCGCGCAAATACCTGAAGCCGGCGATGGAGGCGATGGCCAAGTTGTGCAAGCAGCGTCTGCAGGAGTTCAACACCGCGGGCCAGGCCTCCAAGATCAAGCGCGTGCTGACGACCGCCGAAATGGCCAAGCGCTACGCCAAGGGCGAGCTCGACCCCAAGGTGGCGTGAGCCGGGCTGCCGTCCACTCTGCGCGTTGAGCCCGGTAGACCTCAATGGCTACCGCAACGGCGGTGAGCTCCCTTTCCCCTCGCGGGGATGGGAAGCAGACCGCCGCCGACGCGACAGGTCCCTGCGTCAGCAACGTCCCCTTCACCTCTCCGAGAGACCGCCTCACATGCGGCCAAGGTTTGCTCGGCAACCGCCCGAGAACCGTCTATTTTGATGGGCAGGGCAGGTGCGTCTGGAGCCAAGCATGAACCTCTCCGCACTGAACACCACAGCTCTTGCCATGGTCACCCCCGGCAAGGGCATTCTCGCCGCGGATGAATCGACCGGAACGATCAGGAAGCGCTTCGACGCCATCAACGTCGAGTCGACCGAACAGAGCCGTCGTGATTACCGGGAGATGCTGTTTCGCAGCGAAGGCATGTCGTTCATCTCGGGCGTGATCCTCTATGACGAGACGATCCGGCAGGCCGCGGCCGACGGCACGCCACTGGTGAAGCTGATCGAGCAGGCCGGCGGCATTCCCGGCATCAAGGTCGACGAAGGCACCCAGCCCTTGGCAGCCTGCCCCGGCGAGACCGTCACGACCGGCCTCGACCGGCTTGCGGATCGGCTGGCGGCGTACTACGCGCTAGGCGCACGCTTCGCCAAATGGCGGGCCGTGATCGCTATCGACAAGGACACAATCCCTTCGATGACCGCTGTTCATGGCAATGCGCATGCGCTCGGCCGCTACGCTGCGCTGTGCCAGGCAGCCGGCCTCGTGCCGATCGTCGAGCCGGAGGTCCTGATGGACGGCGATCACGACATCGGACGCTGTTTCGACGTCACGCAGCGCGTGCTCAACGAGGTGTTCAGCGAATTGCGCATCCAGCGAGTGGCGCTCGAAGGCATGATCCTGAAGCCCAATATGGTGGTCTCGGGCAAGACATGCCCTGTGCAGGCCAAGGCCGCCGAGGTTGCCGAGAAGACCGTGCAGCTGCTGAAGGAGTGCGTGCCGGCGGCGGTGCCCGGCATCGCCTTCCTGTCCGGCGGCCAGTCCGACGAGGACGCGACGGCGCATCTCGATGCCATCAACAGGTTTGGTCCCTTGCCATGGAAGGTGACCTTCTCCTACGGTCGCGCGCTGCAGGCGGCGCCCCAGCAGGCCTGGTCCGGCAAGGCTGCGAACGTCCCCGCCGGCCAGCGCGCCTTCACCCACCGCGCCCGCATGAACGCGCTGGCGAGCCACGGCCAGTGGACGCATGAACTCGAGAAGGCGGCATAAATTGTCAGGAAAGACCACTCCCGCGCGGCCCGAGCCGCGCCTCTATCTGGCGACGCCGGTCGTGACCGACGCGGCGGCGTTCGCCGCCAGCCTGCCCGCGATCCTCGGCAGCGCCGACGTCGCCGCGGTGCTGGTGCGGCTCCAGGACAGCGATCCGCGCAGCATGATCACGACCGTCAAGACGCTGGCGCCGGCGATCCAGGGCACCGGCGCGGCGCTGCTGATCGACGGGCATCCCGACATCGTCGCGCGCGCCGGCGCCGATGGTGCGCACCTGACCGGCGTCTCCGTGCTGGAGGACGCCATGCCGGGCCTGAAGCCGAACCGTATCGCCGGCTGCGGCGGCCTGTCGACGCGCCATGATTCGATGCGTGCCGGCGAACTGGGTGCCGATTACGTGCTGTTCGGCGAGCGCGACGCGCTGGGCCGCCGCCCCTCGCCCGATGCCGTCAACGAGCGCCTGGCGTGGTGGGCCGAACTGTTCGAGCCGCCCTGCGTCGGCTATGCGATCTCGCTGAAGGAAGCGGCCGATTTCGTCGCCGCAGGGGCCGATTTCGTGCTGGTCGACGACCTCGCCTGGAACGATGCGCGCGGGCCGGCCGCGGCGCTGGCCGACATCGGCGCGACGATCCGGCACGCCCATGCGGCGGCGCCGGTGATCGCGGCTGGACAGAGCTGAACGAGCGAGATGACGATCCTGCGCCTGACATGCCTCGTTGCTGCGTTCCTCGCCGTGGGGGCCGGTGCGCACGCGCAGATCTCGTTGACGCCGCCGGCCTTGCAGCAACCGCCGGCCGACAAGCCCAAACCGGTCGAGAAGCCGGCCGAGAAGGCCGCCGACAAACCGAAACCACCGCCGACGCCGGCGACGGCTGCCAAGAAACCGGCCCCTGCCCCATCGGCCAAGCCGGCGGCTCCCGCGCCGGCCCCGACGCCACAGCCTGCCGCCAACGATCCCAATGTCGACCTGGTCTATGGCGCCTATCAGCGCGGCCAGTACAAGACCGCCTTCGACCTCGCTACGCCGCGCGCGCAGGCAGGCGACCCCAAGGCGATGGCGATGCTGGGTCAGCTCTATGAAAACGCCATGGGCATCCGCCGCGACTACGACAAGGCGGCGATCTGGTACAAGCGCGCCGCCGAGGCCGGCGATCGCGAGGCGATGTTCGCACTGGCGATGATGCGGCTGGCCGGGCGCGGCGGCCCGACCGACAAGCCGGAGGCGGTGAAGCTGCTGGCCTCCGCCGCCAAGCTGGGCGAGCCC
The DNA here is from genome assembly GCF_051168495.1 of Bradyrhizobium oligotrophicum. Classification (GTDB taxonomy): domain Bacteria; phylum Pseudomonadota; class Alphaproteobacteria; order Rhizobiales; family Xanthobacteraceae; genus Bradyrhizobium; species Bradyrhizobium oligotrophicum_A. The sequence goes on from NZ_JBNPVB010000003.1 coordinate 354,140, forward strand.
AAGGCGGCCTATAACCTCGCGCTGCTCTATCTCGATGGCCAGACCCTGCCGCAGGACCTCAAGCGCTCGGCCGAGCTGCTGCGGATGGCCGCCGATGCCGGCAATGCGGAGGCGCAATATGCGCTGGCGACCTTCTACAAGGAGGGCACCGGCGTCCCGCAGGATCTGGAAAAGGCCGCCCGGCTGCTGCAGGCCGCAGCGATCGCCGATAACATCGATGCCGAGGTCGAATACGCCATCGCGCTGTTCAACGGCACCGGCGTGCCGAAGAACCAGCCCGCCGCGATCTCGCTGCTGCGGCGGGCGGCCCGGCAGAACAGCCCCCTCGCCCAGAACCGGCTGGCATGGGTGCTGCTGTACGGTATCGCCACGCCGATGGACAAGGTCGAGGCCTATAAATGGCACCTGGTGGCCAAGACGGCCGGCAAGGGCGACCCCAAGCTGGACGAGAAGTTCGCCGACATGCCGCCCGAGGACCGCGCCAAGGGCGAGCAGGCGGCCAAGCGCTGGCTCGGCACCATCAAGTGACCTGCAGGCCACAGCACTTGCAGATCGGCGGCGGCTGATCCGCCCTTGACGCGGCGGCCCCGGCAGGGCACCCACAGCCGGCCCGTTTCACCCGCCTTCGCCTGATCCAGGCGAGGCGCGCACCGCCAAGGTGCGGTCAGCCCAGCGCATCGAGCTCATGATTCATTCCGCCCTCATCAATGTCATGGTCAAGGCCGCGCGCCGCGCCGGCCGCAACCTCAAGCGCGATCTCGGCGAGATCGAGCATCTGCAGGTCTCGCTGAAGGGGCCCGCGGACTTCGTCTCGCGCGCCGACAAGAAGGCCGAGGAGATGCTGTACGAGGATCTCTCCAAGGCGCGGCCCGGCTACGGTTTCATCGGCGAGGAAGGCGGCAAGCGCGAAGGCAGCGACAAGTCGCACACCTGGATCGTCGACCCGCTCGACGGCACCACCAATTTCCTGCACGGCATCCCGCAATTCGCGATCTCGATCGCGCTCCAGCGCGAGGACACCATGATCGCCGGCGTGATCTACAATCCCGCCAATGACGAACTCTACATCGCCGAGCGCGGCAAGGGCGCGTTCCTCAACGACCAGCGGCTGCGCGTCGCCGCGCGCCGCCAGCTCCACGAATGCGTCATCGCCTGCGGCCTGCCGCATATCGGCCGCGGCGACCACCAGCTGTTCCTGCGCGAGATGACGTCGCTGCAGGTCAAGGTCGCAGGGCTCCGCCGCTTCGGCGCCGCCTCGCTCGACCTCGCCTTCGTCGCCGCCGGCCGCTTCGATGCCTATTGGGAACGCGACCTGCAGCCCTGGGACATCGCCGCCGGACTGATCATGGTGCGCGAAGCCGGCGGCACCGTCTCCGGTATCGACGGCAAGGAGGACGCGCTGACCACCGGGCACGTCGTCTGCGGCAACGAGGTCATCCACCGCGAGCTGGTGAAGGTGCTGAAGGCGGCGGGGTAAGGTTGCGCTCGGCTTGCGTCCAAGCCTGCCCTGCGCTTGATCCCCGCTTCCGCGTCACAACCGCTGTCGTCATCCGCGAAAGCGGATGATCCAGTACGCCACGGCGGCTGCGATGAAGCCGAACCGTTTGCGTCTACTGGATGCCCGCCTTCGCGGGCATGACCAGCGTGAACATCATGGCCAAACTCAACGCCGCCCGCTGGTGAACGCCTGGGGCGTCGCGCCAGGCAGTGCCGGGGAGTTGATGTCGCTGTCGAGGCGATCGGACGACTGGCCGGCATAGCTGAAGCCGAGCGACAGGCTGACGTTGCTCGTCGGTTTGAACTCGACGCCGCCATTGATCGCGTAGGCCGGCGTCGAGGTTGAGCGCCCGTCGAACGTCGCGAACGGACCGCCGAGCCCGGGATTGTATTTCAGCGCCTCGAAGCCGCCATAGAAGCTGACGCCGCTCTTGAACGTGTAGCCGTACTGCGCGCCTTCGGTCGTGTACGAGCCGAGCGCACCGTAGCGGTTGACGATGTTGGAGCTCAGGCCCGTGCCCGCCAGCGCCGACCAGTTGTTCGCCACGCTGTAGCGCCGCGCAAAGAAGCCGCTGTCGCTGCCATTGCCGGTGAAGCTCGGGAAGTTGCCGTAGGACTCGAGGCCCTGAGTGCCGGCGTCGCTGAATCCGACCGGCCAGCCGGGCAGCCAATATTGCAAGGGAGCCGTCTGAGCGTGGGCTGCGGGACCGCCGAAGCCGAGTGCGGCGAGCGCGACCGCGAGAACAGGTTTGCGAAAGATCATCGACATGCCGTCAGCGTTACATGTCGCGGGACAATACACGCGGAGCACCGGGAACTCCAGCCAGCGGGAAGTAGAGTTCCGCTCTCCCTGCATGAACGATGAACTCCCCTCACCCTCTTGCGGCAGGACTATCGCATATGAGCATCCAAGCTCGAGTTTGGCTCCCTCCACACGGTCATGGCCGGGCTCCGTCCCGGCCATCCACGTCGTTCGGCATTCGGTGAAGGACGTGGATGCCGGGGACAGAGCCCGGGCATGACGACGTGGAAGCAGACTCGCGAAGAACTCGGATTTGCATATGCGATAGCCCTCCCCGCAAGGAGGAGGGGAGCAGATCGAGATCGCGGGGGCATTTCGATTGCCTAGGACTCCGCCGGCGCCGGAGGCCCGTAAGTCTGGCCCTCCGCCATAGGCTCCGGCTTCTCCCGATCCCCCGCGAGCACGCGCTGCACCGAGACGAAGAACACCGGCACCATCAGGAGCGCGAGGATCACCACCGCGATCATGCCGCCCATCACGACGGTGCCGAGCGCCTGCTGGCTGGCGCCGCCGGCGCCGGTCGCGATCGACATCGGCAGCACGCCGCAGACGAAGGCGAGGCCGGTCATCACGATCGGGCGGAAGCGCAGGATGCAGGCGAGCTGCGTCGCCTCCACCAGCGGCCGGCCCTGCGCACGCAGTTCCTTGGCGAACTCGATGATCAGAATGGCGTCCTTGGCGGCGAGTCCGATGATGGTGATCAGGCCGACGGTAAAATAGACGTCGTTCGGCAGGCCCCGCATCATCGCCGCGATCACGGCGCCGAGAATGCCGAGCGGCACGGTCAGCAGCACCGCCAGCGGAATGGTCCAGCTCTCGTAGAGCGCGGCAAGACACAGGAACACGACCAAGGCCGACAACCCCAGCAGCAACGGCGCCTGCGAGCCCGACAGCTTCTCCTGCAGCGACTGGCCGGTCCATTCATAGCCGAAGCCGCGCGGCAGCTTGTCGGCCAGCCGCTCCATCTCCTTCAGCGCGTCGCCCGACGTGTAGCCGGGCCTCGCCTCGCCGGAGATTCGCACCGCCGGATAATAGTTGAAGCCGGCGATCTGCGTCGGACCCTTCGCCCATTGAACGGTGGCGAAGGAGGAAAACGGCACCAGATTGCCGGCCCTGTTCTTGACGCTGTAGTTCAGCATGTCGTCCGCGTTCATGCGATGCAGGCGGTCGGCCTGCACCACGACGCGCTGCATGCGGCCGCGGTTCGGGAAGTCGTTGACGTAGTTCGAACCGAGATTGGTCGAGATCGTGTTGTTGATGTCCTCGAAGGTGACGCCGAACGCACCCGCCTTCTCGCGGTCGATCATCAGATTGACCTGCGGTCCCGGCGGCAGGCCCTCGATATACACCTTCTGCAGCACCGGGCTCGCATTGGCCGAGGCGATCAGCTGATCGGCCGCGGCGGACAGCGCCGTAAACCCCTTCTGGCCGCGGTCCTGCAGGCGGAAACTGAAGCCGGAGGAGTTGCCGAGATTGTCGATCGGCGGCGGCTGCAGTGCGGTGATCTTGGCGTCGCGGATCGAGTTGAGCTCGCGGTTGATGTCGGCCACGATCGCCGCCGCGCTGTCCTGTTTGCCGCGTTCGTGCCAGTCCTTCAGCGAGATGAAGGCCTGCGCGGTGTTGATGCCCTGGCCGGCATACGAGAAGCCGGTCAGGAAGGTGACGTTCTCGATGCCGGCGCGCTGCGCCAGATACTGCTCGACACGCTCGATCGCCGCCTGCGTCCGCGGATAGGAGGCGTCCGCCGGCGTTTGCACGTCGGTCGTGATGAAGCCCTGATCGTCGACGGGCAGGAAGCCGCCGGGCAGGCGCACGAAGGCGTAAGTGAGCCCGCCGAGCAGGATCGCATAGATCAGCATCAGCCGGCCGGTACGCCGGAGCGATCCGCGCACGACGAGGCCGTAGCGGTCGCGGCTGCCGTCGAGGAAGCGGTTGAACCAGCCGAACACGCCCTTCTTGGCGTGGCCATGCCCGGCCTGGACCGGCTTGAGCATGGTCGCGCACAGCGCCGGCGTCAGCGACATCGCCAGCAGCGCCGAGAAGCCGATGGCCGCGACCATGGTGACCGAGAACTGGCGGTAGATGATGCCGACCGAACCGGGGAAGAACGCCATCGGCACGAACACGGCCATCAACACCAGGGTGATGCCGATGATGGCGCCGGTGATCTGGCCCATCGCCTTGCGCGTCGCCTCCTTCGGCGGCAGCCCCTCCTCCGACATGATGCGCTCGACGTTCTCCACCACGACGATGGCGTCGTCGACGAGGATGCCGACGGCCAGCACCATGCCGAACATGGTGAGCATGTTGATGGAATAGCCCGTCAGCAACAGCGTGGCGCAGGTGCCGAGCAGCGCGACCGGCACCACGATGGTCGGGATGATGGTGTAGCGGATGTTCTGCAGGAACAGGAACATCACCACGAACACCAGCACCACGGCCTCGACCAGCGTCGAGATCACCTTCTTGATCGAGGCTTCGACCACCGGCGTGATGTTGTAGGGAATCTCATAGGAGATGTTGGCCGGGAAGAAGCGCGACAGCTCCTTCATCTTGGCTTCGACCGCGCCCGCGGTCGCGAGCGCGTTGCCGGTCGGCGACAGCAGTACCGAGAGACCCGCCGTCGGCTTGCCGTTGAGGCGGGTGTTGAACTGATAGCTCAGCCCCCCGATCTCGATACGGGCGACGTCGCGCAGCCGAACGGTGGAGCCGTCGGCGTTGGCGCGCAGGATGATCGCGCCGAACTCCTCGGGCGAATCGAGCTGGCCCTTGACCAGCACCAGCGCCGAGGTGCGCTGCTTGGTGGTCGAGGGTTCGGCGCCGATGCTGCCCGATGCGACCTGCGCGTTCTGCGCGCTGATCGCCTTGGTGACGTCATCGGCGGTGAGGCCGTAGCCGATCAGCTTGTCAGGATCGAGCCAGACGCGCAGCGAGCGCTCGGTCGAATACAGCGTCGCGCGGCCGACGCCGGGAATGCGCCTGATCTCGCCGAGCACGTTGCGGATCATGAAGTCGCCGAGGCCGACCTCGTCGAGGCTTCCGTCGGTCGAACTGAGCGTGATGATCTGCAGCACCGCGCTGGAGGCTTCCTCCACCAGGATGCCCTGTTGGATCACCGCGCGCGGCAGCCTTGCCTCGACGCGCTTGAGGCGGTTCTGCACCTCGACCGAGGCGTCGTTGGTCGACGTGCCCGGCACGAAGTTCGCGGTGATCTCGACCTGTCCCAGCGAGTCGCTGGTCGATTCGAAATTGAGAATGCCGGAGGCGCCGTTGAGCTCCTCCTCGATCAGCCGGGTGACGCTGTTGTAGAGGTTCTCGGGCGAGGCGCCGGGATAGCTGGTCGAGATCGAGATCGAAGGCGGCGCGATGATCGGATATTGCGCCACCGCCAGCAGCGGAATCGCGATCGCGCCGATCAGGCAGATGAACAGCGCGACGACCCAGGCGAAGATCGGCCTGTCGATGAAGAAACTAGGCATGTGGGCTTACTTCGACGGCGCCGGGAGCTGGCTCGCCGCGCTGACCTCAGTCCAGGTCTGCGGCACCACCTTGTCGCCGGCTGCGAACTTCTGGAAGCCGTCGACCACGACCTTGTCGCCGGCCCGCAGGCCGTCGGTGATCAGCACGAGACCATCCTGGACCGGACCGGTGCGGATCGGCCTTGCGATCGCGCGATTATCGTCGCGGATCACGTAGACCTCGGAGCCGCCGGCGGCATTGCGCTGCACCGCCTGCTGCGGCACCGCGACGGAATCACTGTCGATGCCCTGCTCGATGCGGACACGCACATACATGCCCGGCAGCAGCTCGCGCTTGGGATTGGCGAACTCGCCGCGCAGCGTGACCTGGCCGGTGGCGGCGTCGACCTTGGCGTCGGAGAACAGCAGCTTGCCCGGGATCGCATAGGGCGTGCCGTCGTCGAGCACGAGGCGGACCTTGATCGCGTCGGGCGAGATCTGGTCGAGATCACCGGATTCGAACGCGCGGCGCAGGCGGTTGAGCTCGCTGACCGACTGGGTGAAATCCGCATAGATCGGATCGAGCTGCTGGATCGTGGCCAGCGTGGTTTCGTTCTGGACCGCGATGGCGCCCTCGCTCACCTGGGCCGCACCGACGATGCCGTCGATCGGCGCCCGCACGGTCGCATAGTCGAGATTGAGCTGGGCGCGGGCCAGATCGGCCTTGCGGGCCTCGACATCGGCCGCCGCTTCGCGCTCGCTCGCGATCGCCTTCTCCTGTTCGACCTCGGGCGCCGCACGCTCCTTGAACAGCAGCCCGATGCGGCGCGCCTGCAGCACGGCGCGCTCGTGCAGCGCTTCGGCCTTGGCCAGCGCTGCCCGGTTCGACAGGATCTCGACCTCGAACGGCTTCGGATCGATGCGATAGAGCGGATCGCCCGCCTTCACTTCGCTGCCCTGGCGGAACAGCCGTTCGACGATGATGCCCGACACCCGCGGCCGCACGTCGGAAACGCGGGTCGGCGCGATGCGGCCGGGAAGCTCGCGCACGATCGCCCGCGCTTTCTGCTCGATCGTCACGATCCCGACGTCGGGAACGGCGATCTGCTCGCTGGTGGAGGCCTGGGCCGGGGAGGTGTCGTTACAGCCGGCCAGCAGCGGCGCGGCTGCGGCGAGCATCAATGCACTGCTGACCAGCGACGCGCGAAGACGAGACATGGATGGAGAAGCCCCTCGATAATGATCAAAAGCCGTCGACCGCATGGTCCGGCCATGGCGCCATTCTGGCGCCCGTGTTGCGTGCAACATAGAAATGTCCCGGTGCAGCGCAACGCGAAGCCCGGGCGGCTTGATGTCACACGAGCTATGAGCTTGATCGGCCTTCGTTTCTGCCGACTCACTCGATTGTGAGCGCTTTGTGGCGAGACGGTTCCCCGCGAGTTCCGCATCACTTGCGCGAATCCTTCGGGTGCGCTGCGGCATCCCGCCGCAGCACACCAATTAGTTGATCGGCCGCAGGCGGTAGTGGCTTACGCCCCACTCCCGGCCCTCGTCGTGCCCGAACAGGCCCGCGGTGGCCAGGAAGAACCAGCGCCAGCGGCGCATCCACAGCGCCGCATCGTCGCCATGGACCGGCTGCAGCAGTTCGAGGAGACGATCACGGTCGGCGTCGAAATTGGCGAGCCAGTCCTTCGCCGTGCGCTGATAATGCGTGCCGCTCCAGCGCCATTCCTTCTCGACCGCGAACAGATCCTGATACTGCCGGATCAGGCCATGGCTCGGCATGATGCCGCCGGTGAAGAAGTGCTGCGCGATCCAATCCTCGCGATCGTTGCGGTCGAACAGATAGGAACCGGTGCGGTGGGTGAAGACGTGCAGGAACAGCCGCCCCTCCGGCGTCAGCCACGATTTGATGCGCGACAGCAGCGCACGCCAATTCATCATGTGCTCGAACATCTCGACCGAGACGATGCGATCGAAGCGTCCCTCCGGAATGAGATCGTTCATGTCGGCGGTGACGATGCGCAGGTTCAATAGCCCGCGCGCGGCCGCCATCTCCTCGATGGCCCGGCGTTGGGAATGCGAGTTCGACACCGCGGTGATCTGCGCGTGCGGAAACTGACGCGCCATCCACAGCGAGAGCGAGCCCCAGCCGCAGCCGAGTTCCAGGATGCGCTGGCCATCCTGCAGATCGGCATTGGCGGCGGTCTGCCGCAACGCCTCCTCCTCGGCCTCCTGCAGCGTCGATGCCGTGTCCTTGTAGAAGCAGCAGGAGTATTTGCGGTTCGGCCCGAGCACCCGGGCGAAGAACGCGGCAGGCACCTCGTAGTGCTGGCTGTTGGCGGCGTCGGTATGCTCCGCGATCGACCGTGTAGTCAACAGCCGGGCGAACTCAGCATCGCCCATGACCTGGGGCTCCGCGAGCCGCGTCGCCGTGCGCGCGCACAATTCGTGGATCGCGGCGCGGACCACGGCGTCGGGCAGCGGCACGCGCTCGGCGGCGCCGATGATGGTGGAGATGAAGCTCATGCGGAGGCTCCGTGGCGTGGCGGCAGGGGAACGAAGGCGCTGGTGCGGGCCTGATAGGCGCGGTAGCGGTCGCCGCGCGAACGCAGCATCTGCTCCTCCAGCGGCGGAATCCCGGTGACGTGGACCAGGATCCAGTACATCAGCAGCGGGGCGAGCAGGCTGGCGAGGCCGAAGGGATTGTCCGGCGACAGCGCGATGACGGGATAGGACAGCCAGCACACCCACTCGAAGAAGTAGTTGGGATGTCGCGACCAGCGCCACAGCCCGACGTCGCACACTTTGCCCTTGTTGGCGGGATCGGCACGGAAGGCCTTGAGCTGGGCATCGGCGAGCGCCTCACCGGCGATGCCCACGAACAACACGAGGATGCCGAGATAGTCCTGCGGGCGGAGGTCGGCGGCCGGCGCGTGGGCAGCGACGAACATCGCAAACACCAGCGGGATCCCGCCCCAGGCCTGCTGCTGCAGGAACAGGAACATCCGCCGCGGTGCGGCCGCGCCCCATTGCCGGGCAAATTCGGCGTAACGGGGATCGTCGGAAATGCCGCGGCTGCGCGCTGCGACATGGCCGCCGAGCCGTATCGCCCACACCGCCGCCAGCGCTGCAACCAGCCATTGCCGGGTATTGGGCCCCTCGCCCTGAACGGGCCAGATCGCACCGAGCGCGCCGACGAGGCCGACGGAAAATGTCCAGATCGTGTCGACCCAGCCGGAATTCCCGGTGCGCTGCTGCACGCCCCAGGCGCCCGCCATTAGGAGGGAAAGTGCCAGCGAAAGCGCCAGCAGCGCCTGCAGATATTCAACGACGGTCATGACAAAGCCCGGGCATTCCCGCTAGATATGAACACGGGACTAACTACGCCGCGGACGCCCGCCGGTTTCAGCCAAAGTTCCGCGCAGGGGACGGGATTGGGCCGGTCGCGGCTTTTCTCCCGCCGCTGCTATGCCATAGTGGATTTTCGGGAACCGGTCCCCCGCAACGGATGTCATCGATAATGCCCCAAGGCTCCCCTCACCGCTCCGCGATGGACGCCCAAATGACCAAATTGTCCTCGCCCAGGATTTTCCTGGTGCGGATGCTGGTCTTCCTGGTGCTGTGTGCGCTGCTCGGCGTCGTGCTCTACAAGCAGATCATCATGGCGTTCTTCGCCAATCCCGGCCTCAACGCCCTAATCGGGGCGGTACTGCTGATCGGCGTCATCCTGTCGTTCCGCCAGGTCGTCCGGCTCTACCCGGAAGTGTCCTGGGTGAACAATTTCCGCATCGCCGATCCCGGCCTCGCGGTGCCCCGCCACCCGGTCTTGCTGGCCCCGATGGCCGCGATCCTCGGCCGCGAGCGCACCGGCCGGATGTCGATCTCGCAGCAGACCATGCGCCATCTGCTGGACTCGATCGCCACCCGGCTCGACGAGGCCCGCGACATCTCCCGCTACATGACCGGCCTGCTGGTGTTCCTCGGCCTGCTCGGCACTTTCTGGGGTCTGATCGAGACCGTCGGCTCGGTCGGCAAGGTGATCGACGGGCTCAAGGTCGGCGGCGACGCCGGCGCCCTGTTCGACACGCTCAAGGGCGGGCTTGCGGCCCCGCTCAGCGGCATGGGCATCTCGTTCTCGTCCTCGCTGTTCGGCCTTGCCGGCTCGCTGATCCTCGGCTTCCTCGACCTGCAATCGAGCCAGGCGCAGAACCGCTTCTATACCGACCTGGAAGACTGGCTCGCCGGCACCGTGCGCGAATATGGCGGCACCGGTGATACCAGCACCGACCTCTCGGTCGCCATCGAGCGGCTGCGCACCTCCGTGGAAGACGGCTCCAACCGCGGCGCCACCGCGGCGATGGCCAACCTCGCCGAGGCGATCCAGGGCCTGGTCGGACACATGCGCACCGAACAGCAGATGATCCGCGAATGGGCCGACGGCCAGGGCGAACAGAACCGCGAGATCAAGCGGCTGCTGGAGCGGCTGGCGCGGCAGACGGAGAAGAGTTGAGGTGCTCGGTTGCGCCGGATTGCGACGAACCACCTTTCCCAGAAGGTAGCGACCGTTTTGGTTGTGATGAACACCGATCATGCCACACCGGCGGTGCACCCTCTGCCCTTGTGGGAGAGGGTGGCGGGCATGAGCGCAGCGAAATGCACGCCGGGTGAGGGGTTCTTTCCGCGGAGACAGACCCCTCACCCGGCTCGCGCCCGCTCCGCGCGCGCGATCCACCCTCTCCCACAAGGGGAGAGGGTACACCGACTTTGCGGATATGCCGGTGATCCCAACTTGAAGATCAAGCGGCGTCGCACGCGGAGACAGTCTTGAGGAGACGCTGAATGGCGCTTGCACGTACCCGCCGTGGAGATTCCGGCCTCAACTACTGGCCGGGCTTCGTCGACGCGCTGTCGACGCTGGTGCTGTCGATCGTGTTCCTGCTGACCGTGTTCCTGGTGGTGCAGTTCTTCCTGTCGCAGGAGGTCACCGGCAAGGACAAGGCGCTGGAGCAGCTCAACGCCAAGATCGCGCAGCTCAACGAGATGCTGTCGCTGGAGAAGCTCGGCAAGCTGTCGCTCGACGACCAGGTGGCGCAGCTGCGCGCCGGCCTGTCCAACGCCGAGGCCGAGCGCGACCGCGTCAAGGGGCTCTATGACGGGCTGGCCAATGCCGGCAGCAATGCCGCCGGTCGCGCCAACGAGCTCAACCGCGCTCTCGATTCCGAGAAGCAGGTGACGGCGCGCGCGCTGGCGCAGATCGAGGTGCTGAACCAGCAGATCAGCGCACTGCGCCGCCAGCTCGCCGCCCTCGAGGACGCGCTCGACGCCTCCGAGAAGCGCGACAAGGAATCGCAGAGCCGCATCGCCGATCTCGGGTCGCGCCTCAACGTCGCGCTGGCGCAGCGGGTCCAGGAGCTGACGCGCTACCGCTCGGAGTTTTTCGGCCGGTTGCGCGCGATCCTCGGCAACCGCCCCGACATCCGCGTCGTCGGCGACCGCTTCGTATTCCAGTCGGAGGTGTTCTTCGACACCGGACAGGCGACGCTGCTGCCCGAAGGCCAGCAGGAGCTGAACTCGGTGGCGACGGCGCTGGTCGACCTCGACAAACAGATCCCGGCCGAAATCTCCTGGGTGCTGCGTGTGGACGGTCATACCGACGTCCGTCCGATCAACAGCCCCGTGTTCAAGTCGAATTGGGAATTGTCGTCGGCGCGCGCGATCTCGGTGGTGCAGTACATGATCTCGCTCGGCGTGCCCGCCCAGCGCCTGGTCGCGGCAGGCTTCGCCGAATTCCAACCGCTCGATGCAGCGAATACCGAGGACGCCTTCCGCCGCAACCGGCGCATCGAATTGAAGCTGACGGAGCGGTGACCGCGACCTTCACCCTGCGTCCCTATCGCGCCGAGGACGAGGACGCTGCAATCGCGCTGTGGCAGGAGACGTGGCAGCTCGCTTATCCCGCCATCGACTTCGCCGCGCGCGTGCCGTGGTGGCGCGAGCGTTGGCGCAGCGAGCTGGTGCCGAACGCGGATGTGATCGTGGCGGAGAAGGATGGCACGCTGGCCGGCTTCGTCACCATCGATCGAACGGGTTATCTTGATCAGTTGGTGGTGTCGCCGGCGCATTGGGGCTCGGCACTTGCCACGCAACTGGTCGATGCCGCCAAGCAGCGATCGCCCGGCGGCATCACGCTGCTGGTGAACAAGGACAACGCGCGCGCGATCCGCTTCTACAAGCGCAACGGCTTCGTCGAAGCCGGGGAGGACGTCAACCCGACCTCGGGCCGTCCGGTGCTGCGCATGGCATGGAAGCCTGAGGCTCGTTAGCCCGGCACGCAGCTACACCCGCCGCCGCCGTCCCGGACAACCGAGCGCAGCGAGGGCAGATCCGGGACCCACGCCGCAGCAGAATTGTTGCGAAGAACGACGTGGCGAGCTTTGCCTGCCACACGTTCGACCGGGGTTATGGGCCCCTGCGTACGCAGGGGCGACACCGAGTGCGTGGCCAACCGCAACTACACGCCGCGAAACAGCACACCCACCGTCAGCACCACGAACGCAATCGCCAGCGCGTCGAACGCGTGCGCCGTCGACAGCAGCGGGATCGAGGCGTGTGTGTAGTGCGCGAGCATCGCGACGAGGGCGAGCACCAGCGCGATCGCGAAGATCACGAACGAGGGCGGCGTGAGGGCAAAACTGCCACGACGATAAGGCATGGTCGTTCATCCTGTGTGACGGGGCGCCAGCGCAGGCGCGGCGCCGTGAAGTTTCGCGCAGGGAACGTACAAAGCCCGAGAAAGGTTGCAGGGCCGGGAACGAGAATTCGGGGGTGTTGCCGGCCGCCCACGGTGTTGCCGAAACTACACGGTCTCGAACTGCAACCGCGCCAGCCGCGCATAGAGGCCGTTGGCCGCGACGAGAGAGGTATGCGTGCCCTGCTCGACGATGCGGCCGCGGTCCATCACCAGGATGCGGTCACAGGACAGCACGGTGGCGAGGCGATGTGCGATCACCAGCGTGGTGCGATCCTTCATCAGGCCTTCGAGTGCAGTCTGCACCAGCGTCTCACTCTCGGCGTCGAGCGCCGAGGTTGCCTCGTCGAGCAGCAGCAGCGGCGCATCGCGCAGGATGGCCCGCGCAATCGCGATGCGCTGGCGCTGGCCGCCGGACAGGGTCACGCCGCGCTCGCCGAGCGGCGTCTCGAACCCCTCCGGCAGGCGGCGGATGAATTCGCTGGCATGGGCGAGATCGGCGGCGCGCTCGACCTCGGAATCGCTGGCCTCGGGCCGGCCGAAGCGGATGTTCTCGCGCGCGCTCGTGGCGAACACGACGGATTCCTGCGGCACCAGCGCCATGCGCTCGCGCACCTTGCGCGGGTCGGCCGTGCGCACCGGCACGCCATCGACCGAGATCGTGCCGGAGGCCGGATCGTAGAAGCGCAGCAGCAGATGAAACAGCGTGCTCTTGCCGGCGCCGGAGGGGCCGACGATCGCGACCTTCTCGCCGGCCCGGATGGCGAACGACACGTCCTCGAGGACGCGGACGTCGGGGCGTCCCGGATAGGCGAAGCTGACACGGTCGAAGCCGATGTCGCCGCGCGCCGGCTCGGGCAGCGCCGTGGGACGCGCCGGCGCCGTGATCTCCGGCTGCACGTGCAGCAGCTCGAACAGCCGCTCGGCGGCGCCCGAGGCGGCCGAGACTTCGCCCCAGACCTCGGAGAGCTGGCCGAGGCCGGCCGCCGCGAACGCCGCATAGAGCACGAACTGGCCGAGCCGTCCGGCGCTGATGTTGCCGGTCAGCACGTCGTGCGAGCCGACCCAGAGGATCGCGACCACGCTGGAGAACACGATGAAGATGATGATCGCGGTGAGCACGCCGCGCGCCTTGGTCGAGACCCGCGCGGCCTCATAGGCCTGCTCGACCTCGCCGCCGAAACGCCCGGCCGCCAGTTTCTCGCTGGTATAGGCCTGCACGGTCCGGATGGCGCCGACCAGCTCGGAGGCGTAGGCCGAGGCGTCGGCCAGCGTATCCTGGGCGTTGCGCGACAGACGGCGGACCCAGCGCCCGAAGGCGACCAGCGGCAGCACGATCAGCGGGATCGCCAGCAGCACGAAGCCGGACAGTTTCGGGCTGGTGAACACCATCATCGCGGTGGCGCCGAGAAACAGCAGCAGGTTGCGCAGCGCGATCGAGACCGAGGCTCCCGCGGCGGCCTTGATCTGGGTGGTGTCGGCGGTCAGCCGCGACACCAGTTCACCGGAGCGCGCGGAATCGAAGAAGGCTGGCGACAGCGACATCAGATGCGCGAACACGTCGCGCCGGAGGTCGGCGACGATCCGCTCGCCGATCGTCATGACCAGGTAGTAGCGGGCGGCGCTGGCCAGCGCGAGCACGGCAACGACCGCGATCATGACGCTGAAATAGCTGTTGATCAGCTCGATGCCCTTCGGCGTGAAGCCGAAATCGATCATGCGGCGGACCGCGATCGGCACCAGCAGGGTGGTCAGGGCGGCGATCGTCAGCGCAATCAGCGCCAGAATGGCTCGGCCGCGATAGCGCAGGATATACGGCGCCAGCGCCAGCAGCGGACGCAGCTTGGAGCGGCGGACCGGCACGGCCGGCTCGGTCAGTGCCTCGACGGCGGCGACGGCATCCTCGACCGCGTCCTGCGCTGAAGGGGCAGCGCTCTGGCGCTCGTCAAGCCGTTCCACTGCACTCATCGGGTCACCTGAGAATTCATCCAATCTGCCGCCGTGATAGGCCTGCCGCACCGGCCTTGGCAAATCCGGAAACATACCAAGGCGGGAGCAAGATCCGGGCTTGTTTCACGACCTCGGCTTGTTTTGGGCGGGACCTTGGGATATAGAGCCCGCCAATTGTCCCCCTTCAGTGACGACAGGATCAGGCGCGGCCGCGCCTCGTCGTGTCTTCGCATCGCGCCGCAGGATGAGCCATGAAAGCCGACATTCACCCGAATTATCATACGATTACCGTCGTGATGACGGATGGCACCGAGTACCAGACCCGCTCGACCTGGGGCAAAGAGGGCGACAAGCTCAACCTCGACATCGACCCCAAGTCGCACCCGGCCTGGACCGGCGGCACCCAGCAGCTCATGGATCGCGGCGGCCGCGTGTCGCGCTTCCAGAAGAAGTTCCAGGGCTTCCTCAAGAAGGATTGATGCCCTCCGGGCCGCTCAGCTGGCCCTCGGGCCTGCTGTTCTGGACTTTCTCAGCAAAACGCCCCCGGAAACGGGGGCGTTTTTGTTGTCAGCCTGCGCCATCGTGACGCTGCAGAGGGCCGCCGGCTTTTACTGCTCGAAGGCAGCCTTCAGCCGATTCAGCTGCGGAACCAGCGGGTTGCCGATCGCGCTCTGGTCCGGCGGCGGGGAATGGATGGTGGCGTCGAGGCGGCGGACCCGTCCCTGCAGGCTCATCGAGCGCGAGATCAGGTCCTGCAGCTGCTGAGGCAGCTTCTCCAGCAGATCGGTCGGCCCGGGATCGGCCGCGGTCAGCTTGACCTTGGTCTTCTCGCGATTGGCCTGGCCGAGGGTCATCTCGCCCTCCTTCACCGCGCGGTGCAGCAGCAGCCACGAAGCGAGCTGCATCAGGCGCGTGGTGAGCCGCATGCTCTCGGTCGCGTAGGTGAGGCTGACGGCCCGGTCGAGCGCCTTGGCCTCGTTGCGGCCGTCGCCGTCGAGATAGGCGGCGGTCTCCTCGACCAGATCCATGCCCTCCCGGAACAGCGCGCCGAATGCAGCGGAATTGGTGAGCCGCTCATTGAACTGAACAAGAGCGCCATCGCCCAGCAAACGGTCCGACATGGTTAACGCCTCTTATACGCGACGGATTGAGCAACCCGGCAACCACGCCGGTATGATGAACAAATCATTGCGCGGCCGGTTTCGAGAGTCCAGCAGCAACGCCTATTATGGTTTCCACGGCGTGGGACGCGCCGTGTCCTCGTACCTTGCAGCTGCAACACGGCCGATCAGGCCAGGTCGCATCCATCAGCTCAACTAGCAAACAAGATCGCGGCAATATTTTGCGGCGGCGCACGGGATTTTTCGGAAGCGGCGTCCGCCGCCGACCGACCTGCGCCATCGCTCAAGGCGGAAGGCCGCTGATCGTTCCAGAGCGTGGGACCAGGGACGGCGGCCGGGCGGGCCGCGGGCGCGCAAAAAAAGAGCCGCCGTTGCCGGCGGCTTTGAAGTTGATAACAGGGAGGCGTCAAACAGAGTGGACAGGAGCCACTCAGTGTCCAAACGAGGACGGTTACGGTTGTAAACGCGAAAGCTTAATCAACCGTAAATGGCGGAAATTTTTCAAACTTCATTAGCCATGTCGGCCACTGGCCGACCCTCATCTGACGTGCCGGAGCTCCGCTAGGACTTGAAAATGCTGGCGGCGGCGTCGCGCGAGGCGCGCTTCCTGGCTACCGCCTGCTCGACCCGCTCGATCTCGCCGCGCAGCAGCGCGATGCGGCCGGTCAGCTCCTCGACCGAGAGCATCGAAAGGTCCTGGCCGATCTCGTGCGCGGCCGCCTTGCGCGGCCGGTCGTCGTCCTCTTTTGCCATCTCGTTCTCTCCCGGTTGCCAGCCATGCCCCGGCTGGCCTAAGCACGCCGCAGCACCCGACGATCTCTGGCCGAAGGATTTCTCATGGAACAGCTGCCCGCGCAAATGACCGTGGTCGCCATCAGCAAGCCCGGCGGGCCGGAGGTTCTCAAGCCCGAGACCCGGCCTGTGCCCAAGCCCGGCCCCGGCGAGATCCTGATCAGGGTGAAGGCCGCGGGCGTGAACCGTCCCGACGTCGCCCAGCGCTCCGGCAGCTACCCGCCGCCGCCCGGCGCCAGCGACCTGCCCGGGCTGGAAGTCGCCGGCGAGGTGGTGGCGCTCGGCGAGGGCGCCGCGCGGCACAAACTCGGCGACACCGTGATGTCGCTGGTCGCGGGCGGCGGCTACGCGCAATATTGCATCGCACAGGACGCGCAGGCGATGGCGGTGCCCGCTTCCCTCTCCATTCTGGAGGCCGGCGCCCTGCCCGAGACCCTGATGACGGTCTGGCACAACGTGTTCGAGCGCGGTGGCCTCGAGGCGGGCGAGACCCTCCTGGTGCATGGCGGCTCCTCCGGCATCGGCACCATGGCGATCCAGCTCGCCAAGGCGTTCGGCGCCAAGGTGCTGGTCACGGTCGGCTCCCAGGACAAGGCGGACGCCTGCGTCAAGCTCGGCGCGGACCGCGCCATCAACTACAAGACCGAAGATTTCGTCGCCGTCGTCAAGGAAGCGACCGGCGGCAAGGGCGCCGACGTCATCCTCGACATGGTCGGCGGCGACTATATCGAGCGCAATTACGACGCGGCGGCGACCGACGGCCGCATCGTCCAGATCGCCTTCCTGGCCAGCCCCAAGGCCAGCGTCAATTTCGTCAAGCTGATGGTCAAGCGCCTGACCCATACCGGATCGACGCTGCGCCCGCGCAGCAATGCCGACAAGGCGGCGATGGTGGCCGCGATCGAGGCGAAGGTGATGCCGTTCCTGCGCGAGGGCCGGATCAAGCCGCTGATGGATTCGACGTTTCAACTCTCGGATGCAGCAAAAGCCCATGCGCGCATGGAGACCAGCCAACATATTGGCAAAATTGTGTTGGAAATCTAAGCGTTCTCTAAACAGAGCGTGTTTGGAAACTCTTTGATTTTCCTCGCTTTCGTGCCAATGATCGCGCACATCTGAACCGTGCCTGGAACGGCTCCAATTCCTTTCGCGAACGCGACTTTGAGTTTGACCTGTTTCGCTGTGGTTTGGTGTCGAACGCGGAGATTGACATTGCGTCTGATCAGGTGCTTCGCGTCCTTGGCGGCGCTGGGCCTCGTGATGTGTGGTGCCGCTGCCCCCGCTCAGGCCGTTGACGCCGTCAGCGTTCGCAGCGACGCGCCTGCCATCGACCTGACCGGCATCCTCGATCACCAGCGCAGCGAGAACGACCGCATCCAGGTCTCGACCGCGCCCGGCACCGACGGCATCGTCCGCCGCATCGAGGTGCGCGCGCGCGAGGGCGGCCAGCACTGGATCGTGTTCGCGCTGGCCAACAACACCGACGACCAGCTCGACCGCCTGATCGTGGCGCCGCATTACCGCGTGGTCGGCTCCGGCGTGCTGTGGCCGGATCTCGGCCTGTCGCGCATCGCCACCATCACGCCCTCGATCGGCGACCTGCCGGAGCGGCAGGAGAGCCCGACCGCCGACGTGTTCCGCGTCACGCTGGATCCCGGCTCGGTCGTCACCTTCGTCGCAGAACTGCGCACCGACAAGCTGCCGCAGCTCTATCTGTGGGAGCCAGAGGCCTACAAGGACAAGGTCAACTCATTCACCTTGTACCAGGGCATCGTGATCGGCATCTCCGGACTCCTTGCGCTGGTGCTGACGATCCTGTTCGTGGTTAAGGGCAGCATCATGTTTCCGGCGGCGGCGGCGCTGGCCTGGGCGGTGCTGGTCTATATCGGCGTCGATTTCGGCTTCTGGGGCAAGGTCCTGGACATGTCGAACAACGCCGAGCGGGTGTGGCGTGCGTCCGGTGAGGCGATCCTGGCCGCGACCTTGCTGGTGTTTCTGTTCGCCTACCTCAATCTGTCGCGCTGGCATGTCCGCTATTCCCACATCACACTGGGCTGGCTGTTCTTCTTAGGGTCGCTGGTCGCGGTGGCGCTGTTCGACCCCGCCGTGGCTTCGGGAATCGCGCGCATCTCGCTGGTCTTGATCGCGGTCGTCGGCTTCGCCCTGATCGTCTATCTCTCCAGCCACGGCTTCGACCGCGCGGTGCTGCTGATCCCGACCTGGTTCCTGCTGGCCGTGTGGGTCGGCGCCGCCGGGATGACGGTGGCGGGCCAGGTCACGAACGACATCGTCGGCCCGGCGCTGCTCGGCGGCCTCGTGCTGATCGTGATGCTGATCGGCTTCACGGTGATGCAGCACGCCTTCGCCGGCGGCGGCGCCACCACCGGCATCGTCTCCGACGTCGAACGCCGCGCGCTGGCGCTGGCCGGCTCCGGCGACCTGATCTGGGACTGGGACGTCTCCGCCGACAAGGTGTTCACCAGCCCGGAGACCGAGAGCTTGCTCGGCCTCAAGCGCGGCACGCTCGAAGGCCCCGCGGCGAAATGGCTCGAGGTGCTGCACCCGCTCGACCAGGACCGCTTCCGCGCCGCGCTCGACAGCGTACTCGACCAGCGCCGCGGCCGCCTCGTCCAGGACTTCCGCCTGCGCACGCCCGACGGCCATTTCATGTGGTTCGCGCTCAAGGCGCGCCCCGTGGTCGGCTCCGACGGCGAGGTCTCGCGCGTCGTCGGCACCTTGACCGACGTCACCGAGTTCAAGAACGCCGAGGAGCGGCTGCTCCACGATTCCGTGCATGACAATCTAACCGGCCTGCCCAACCGCAAGCTGTTCATCGACCGTCTCGCCGCCGTCGCCAATTTCGCCAAGTCGATGCCGGCGATGCGGCCGACCCTGATGGTGATCGATCTCGACCGCTTCAAGCAGGTCAACGATTCCGTCGGCATCGCGGTCGGCGATTCCATCCTGCTGACCCTGGCGCGGCGGCTGTCGCGCATCCTGAAACCCCAGGATACGCTGGCGCGATTGGCCGGCGATCAGTTCGGCCTGATCCTGCTGTCGGAGCAGGACCCCGCCCGCATCACCGCCTTCGCCGAAACCATCCGCAAGACCGTTCGCGCGCCGATCGCCTTCAACGAGCGCGAGATCTTCCTGACCGCCTCGATCGGGCTGGCGCTGTCCGATCCGCAAGTCCAGCTATCGGAGGACATCATCAAGGATGCCGAGCTTGCGATGTATCACTCCAAGCGCATCGGCGGCGACCGCATCGACGTCTACAAGCCGGCGATGCGCGCGCGCAAGAACGACCGCCTGACCCTGGAGAGCGAGCTGCGCCGCTCGATCGAGCGCCAGGAGATCACGATCCTGTACCAGCCGATCGTGCGGCTGGAGGATCGCTCGATCGCCGGCTTCGAGGCCCTGGCGCGCTGGGATCATCCGAAGCTCGGCCGGATGTCGCCGGTCGAGTTCATCACCATCGCCGAGGAGATCGGCCTGATCGTCGATCTCGGCACCTTCGTGCTCGACCAGACCGCCCGCCAGCTCTCGGTGTGGCAGCGCGCGACGCGGCTGCGCGAGCCGATCTTCGCCAGCGTCAACGTCTCCTCGCGCCAGCTGCTGCGTCACGACCTGATCCACGACATCCGCTCGGTGCTGGCACGCTCGTCCGTGGCGCGCGGCTCGCTGAAGATCGAGCTGACGGAATCGCTGGTGATGGAAAACCCGGAGCACGCCGCGCAGATGCTGACGCGCATCCGCGAGCTCGGCGTTGGGCTGTCGATCGACGATTTCGGCACCGGCCATTCCTCGCTGGCCTATCTGCAGCGCTTCCCGTTCGACACCTTGAAGATCGACCAGTCGTTCGTGCGCACCACCGCGCGCGGCACCCGCCCGGTGATCCTCAAATCGATCATCGCGCTGGCCCACGACCTCGGCATGGACGTGGTTGCGGAAGGCGCGGAGTCGGACTCCGATGCCGTCGAGCTCTATCAGCTCGGCTGCGAATACGCGCAAGGCTACGCCTTCGGCGAGCCGATGGACGCCGACGCCGCGATGCGGCTCCTGACGGAAGAGCGGCTGGAAGCGGCGAGCTGAGAGCACCGCCTTTCGCTGCGGTCCATCCGCCGCACGCTCAGCCTCCAGATGCATCTTCCAATTTTCATATCTTGAGGTAGAGTTACCGCGATACCGCGCGCAACGTGCTGTCGGCGTGAACCGATGCGCGCGGCGGCGGCGGCCGAAACGACCCTCGGCACGTTCCACGATCCGATTTGAGAAGGCCCGATCCTCCCCGCGCGCGCGACGACTTGTCGTCCATACCGCCCAGTCCAGGAGCCTCGTGACCGTGCCGGCGACAAGCGGCCGCATCAGTCTCGAACTGCGACCGCGCCGCCAGCGCGCGGCGACAATCGTCGGCACCATGCCGGCGCACCACGCGACGACTACCAAATGGGAGGGAGCAGCGATGTCGTCCTCGATCACCAGCGCTGTCTGCATTGCGACGGCAATGCGGCAGTGGGACAGAACGGATTGCGGATCCGTCCGCGTCGGGTCGAATGACTTTGCCTTGTCGGACAAGGCAGCGGCGGAGGCGGACCATGGGTAGCGCCGAACGCCGTCTCGACTCCGAACCTGCCATGTTCGCCGCCCCCTCCGTCGAGGCCCTGAAGCGCGACGACGGCGCGATCATCCTGCGCTCGCGCATGAAGCTGCTGCCCACCGCGCGTTGCACCGGCGAATGGCTGGAGCATTGGGCGCGCGCCGTGCCCAACCGGACGTTCCTGGCCGAGCGCCGCGGCGACGGCTGGACGTCACTCACCTACGGCGAGACGCTCACCCAGGTGCGCGCCGCCGCGGCCTGGATGCTGGCGCAAGGCCTCGGCCCCGACCGTCCGCTCGCCATCCTCTCCGACAACAGCATCGCGCACGCGGTGCTGGCGCTCGCCGCGCAACATGTCGGCGTGCTCGTCTGCGCGATCTCGCCGGCCTATTCGCTGATGTCGACCGACCACGAGAAACTGCGGGCGATGATCCGGCTGCTCGATCCCGGCGCTATCTTCGTGGCGCAGCGCGGCCCCTTCGCGCGTGCGCTCGCGGCAATCGACGGACTGCACCACGCGACGATCATCGCCGGCGACGGCGACGGGTCGAGCGCGGTGCCGCTGCAGACCCTGATCACGACGAGGCAAGGACCCGAGGTCGACCGCGCCTTCGCCGCGGTGACGCCCGACACGATTGCAAAACTGCTGTTCACCTCGGGCTCGACCGGGCAGCCGAAGGCCGTGATCAACACGCACCGGATGCTGACCATGAGCCAGCAGGCCAAGGGGCAGCTGTGGACCTTCCTGCGCGAGGTCGAGGGCGCGCCCGTCATTCTCGACTGGCTGCCATGGAGCCACACCTTCGGCGCCAACCACAATTTCAACCTGGTGCTGGCCCAGGGCGGCTCGGTCCATATCGACGGCGGCAAGCCGGCGCCCGGCCTGTTCGAGACCTCGCTCGCCAACCTGCGCAGCTTGGTGCCGACGATCTATTTCAACGTGCCGCGCGGCTTCGACATGCTGGTCGCGGCGCTCAGGACCGATGACGAACTGCGGCAGAAGTTCTTCTCCGGCGTGAAGTGCATCCTCTATGCAGCGGCGGCGCTGCCGCAGAATCTGTGGGATGCGCTCAACGAGATGAGCATGGCCACGATCGGCCGCCCGGCGCCGCTGGTGTCGGCCTGGGGCGCCACCGAGACCTCGCCGCTCGCGACCGACTGCCACTTCTTCGCCGAGCGCGCCGGCAATATCGGCGTGCCCATTCCCGGCACCGAGCTCAAGCTGGTACCGGCAGGCGAAAAGCTCGAGGTTCGGGTACGCGGACCCAACGTGATGCCGGGCTATTGGAAGGCGCCCGAGATCACGGCCGCCGCCTTCGACGAGGAAGGCTTCTACAAGATCGGCGATGCCGTGAAGCTCGCCGATCCCGATCATCCTGAGCGCGGCCTGTTCTTCGACGGCCGCATCACCGAGGATTTCAAGCTCAGCTCCGGCACATGGGTGAACGTCGGCGCGCTGCGCGTCGCCGGCATCGCCGCGCTGGCGCCGCTGGCACAGGACATCGTGATCGCCGGCCACGGCACCGACGAGGTCCACTTCCTGATCGTGCCGAACATCGCCGCCTGCCGCAGCAAGGCGGGGCTGACGGACACGACGGGAGTCGATGAGGTGCTGGCGCATGCCTCCGTGCGTGAGACGATCTCGCAAGGGCTGGCGAAGCTGCGTGCCGAGGCCGTCGGCTCATCGCGCTACGCGACCCGCGCACTGCTGATGGCGGAGCCCCCCTCGCTCGACGCCGGCGAGATCACCGACAAGGGCTACATCAATCAGCGCGCGGTGCTCTCCCGCCGCGCCGATCTGGTCGCACGTCTGCAGGATGATGCGGCGTCGGACGTGCTCAGGCTCCGCGCGGTGGCCTCCTGAGTGAGATGAGATTGTCGACGGCTCGCCATGCTCATATCGGCACCCGTCTCGACATCCGCACCAGCAGAACGCGACCGGCCTGCGCAGGCGCAGCGCGCAGGCGGCTCGCGAGACGGCGCCGATTAGTTCGGCGTGAACGGCTCAGCGCCCGCCACGCGACGCCAGCAACCTCGGAGCTCGTGCGAACTCCGTGGAACTACGTGACTCTCTCGCTGTTTGGCACCATGCTACCGCTACAACTTAACCGGGCATCAACTGCGATTCCCTAATCTTGTTCGCAGTTGAATCCTCGTGCCCGGATCGTCTCATGGCTCAGCCGCGCTTCTCGCTCGCCCTCCGCATCTACGCAATCATCGGACTGTCGTTCTGCGGCCTGGCAGGACTTGCGGCGACGCAGAGTCGGAATCTCGACACCGCTCTGAAAGACCAGCGGCAGAGCGAACTCAGCCACCTGATCCAGGCGGCGCTCAGCATCGTCCGCGACGAATATGACGCGGTCGCGCGCGACAAGGTTGCGCCCGAGGTCGCGCAGAAGAAGGCGGCCGAACGCATCGGAAAGCTGCGCTACGGCAACGACGACTACTTCTGGATCAACGACATGGGCCCGAAGATGGTCATGCACCCGATCAAGCCGGAGCTGAATGGCCAGAACCTCGCCGACAACAAGGATCCGACCGGCAAGCGGCTGTTCATGGAGATGGTCGACGTCGTCAGGCGCCAGGGCGCCGGCGTCGTCGACTACATGTGGCCCAAGCCCGGCAAGGACGCCCCACAACCGAAGATGTCCTATGTGGCTGGTTTCGAGCCCTGGGGCTGGATCATCGGCACCGGCGTCTATGTCGACGACCTCGAAGCCCAGATGTGGGAGAGCAAGCGCACGGTCTTGATTGCGGCAACGCTGGTGATACTGATCATCGGCTCGATCACGCTGATCATCGCACGGCAGATGTCGTCGGCGCTGGCTGCGATGAGCGGCGCGCTGACCGAGCTCGGTCGTGGCAATTTCGACATCAAGCTGCCGGGGCAGACGCGCAGCGACGAACTCGGCGACATGGCGCGCTCGATCGAGCAGTTCCGGCAGAAGACCGAGGAGAAGGCGCGGCAGACAGCAATGCTCGAGGACGAGCAGCGCCAGGTGGCCGAGCGGATCAAGCGCAGGGCGCTGAGAGATATGGCCGAGGCGGTGGAGCAGGCGACCAGCAGCGCCGTCAGCGATGTGGCCGAAGATACCGGCCACATGGCCAACAATGCGAAATCGATGACCGAGGGCGCGCTGACGCTGGAACGAAATTCGAGCAGCGTCGCGGCGGCCGCCGAACAGGCGCTGGCCACGACGCAGACCGTGGCCAGGGCCTCCTCGCAACTCGCTGCCTCGATCTCGCAGATCTCCGGCCAGGTCAACTCGTCGCGCGAACTCACCCGCAAGGCCGTGGCCGCCTCATCCGACGCCCAGGCGACGATCGCGAAATTGTCCGAAGCCGCCGACAGGGTCGGCGCCGTGACCAGCCTCATCAGCGAGATCGCCGGCCAGACCAACCTGCTGGCGCTGAACGCGACCATCGAAGCCGCCCGCGCCGGCGAAGCCGGCCGCGGCTTTGCGGTGGTGGCCTCCGAGGTCAAGTCGCTCGCCGAGCAGACCGCCAAGGCAACCAGCGAGATCGCACAGCAGATCGCGGAGATTCAGGATTCGACGCGCGCCTCGGTGACCTCGATCGGCGCGATCGGCGAGGTCATCCGCAATGTCGAAGCGGTGTCCTCCGGAATTGCCGATGCGATCCAGGCCCAGAACACCGTCACCATCGAGATTTCCCGCACCGTCGAGGAGACCTCGGCCGCGGCTCGCGAGGTGGCGACCCAGATCGCCGAAGTGTCGCGCGAGGCCAGCGAAGCCGGCCGGCGGTCGACCGACATTCGTGACGGCTCGACGACGGTTGCCGATAAGGTTCAGCGGCTGCGGACCGAGCTGGTGCGGGTGATCCGAACCTCGACCGCCGATGTCGACCGTAGGCTTTCGACGCGGCTCAATATCAACCGCCCGGGCACCCTGCAGGTGAATGGCGAGCCGATTTCAGTCACCGTGCGCAACCTCTCGCTCGGCGGCGCGCTGCTGGAGGCGATCCCCGTGCAGCTGTCGACGAACACGTCGGTGACGCTCGCCATTACCGGCATGATGTCCGATCTGCCGGGCACCGTGACTCGCGTCGGAGACCGCACCGCGCTGGTGCAGTTCACGCTGAACCCGGAGCAGACGACGCGCCTGACGGGCATCATCTCCGAACGCCAGGCCGCTTAACACAGAAGCGCACACCCCTCCTCATCATCGCCCGCCAAGCTGCGGCATTCCGCTTGATATTTCCTGCAACTTGCGGATCGCATAGGCTGACCAGAATATGAGGGTTCAGCAGGAGGGGCAATGGGCTGGGGCAGGTTGAGTGTCTTCGCCGTGGCGTTTGCGTTATTCGCCGTGCCGGCAGCCGCCGCCGACCGGGTCGCGCTGGTGATCGGCAACGGCGCCTATCAGAAGGTGGCGGCTCTTCCCAACCCGCCGCGGGATGCAACCGACATCGCGGCAGCCCTGCAGCGGCTCGAATTCAAAGTGACTTTGCTGACCAATTTGACCGGCGCGCAAACGAGAAAAGCTCTCGTCGAGTTTGGGCATGCGGTCGAAACGGCAAACATCGCAGCGGTCTTCTATGCCGGCCATGGCATGGAAATCGGCGGCGAGAATTGGCTGATCCCGATCGATGCGGAGCTGCTGAGTGACACCGACGTCGAGAGCGAAGCCATCAGCCTGCGATCGATCAATCTTCAGGTCGGCAAGGCCACGCAACTCGGGCTGGTCATTCTGGACGCCTGCCGCAACAATCCGTTTGCAGTCAAGATGCGGCGTTCGCTCAGCGTGCGATCAGTCGCGCGCGGACTTGCTCCGACCGAACCGACCGAGAATGTCCTGATCGCCTACGCGGCCCGCGACGGCACGACGGCAAGCGATGGCAACGGGCGCAACAGTCCGTTCACGACCGCTCTGCTCCGTCACATCGAAACGCCTGGTCTGGAGATCTCATTCCTGTTCCGCAGAGTTCGCGACGACGTCATGGCGGCCACTCAACGCGAGCAACAACCCTTCGTCTACGGATCGCTGTCCAAGGACGAGATCTACCTCCGACCGGCGGCGACGACGACAAGCGCCCCCAAGCTGGTCGCAACGCCCTCTCCTGCGCCAACCGAGGATGAACAATTTTGGCAGGCAATCCGGACCTCGAATGTGCCGGGTCTCTACGAAGAATTTCTGTCCAGATACCCGAGCAGCCGATTGACGGCAGAGGCTCGCGCTCGCCTTGCGGACCTCAGGGCGGAACAAGCTACCACAGCTTCACACCCCGACTCGAACACACCTGCAAACGGCGGGGGCGGCGAAGCGGCGCAATCGTTCAAGTCCTCGAAAGTCCATCCATTCACGACAGAGGATAGGGAACGCGTAGCAGCGTGGGCCGCAGAGCTGAAACTGAGGATGCCTCCCTTCACCATCCCCTCGGAAGAAACTAAGCCTCCGAATTCCTATTCGCGATTCGTCGGCGTGTGGTCCAATAAACGCGGTTGGGGAAACGGAAAAGGCCGCACCGGGATGCTTCTCATCGCCAAGGTGTCTGACACGGGCCTCGCGAGCGGATACTACCTGTGGGGACCGCCGACGAAGGCATCCTGGAAGCAATCTCCTGCCGGCTACGTTGAATTCGCCGAATACCTATTCGGCGATACCCTGATCTTCAAGACCGACGAAACGATTACTGCGAAGCTCGACAGTCAAAACGTTCTCACCCTTTCGGCCTCGAGAGCACGTTCATCGGAGAAGTCGGGCATCGAGCTTCGGCCCATCTGGCAGCTCGTCGGACCAAACATCAACGACACACGGTCGACCCCTGCTTCGGCTGCAAAGGCCGGCAAGGCGGCGGCGGGTGCGGTGTCCCATCGCGAGGCAGGAGACCGCGAGCTCGCCAAGGATACACAGCCGCGAGAAGCCCCGGATGAAGTACGCGCCCAATGTCGCCGCGAGGCGCATCGGCTTCAAAGCAATGACACCTCACGGATCGAGGCTTGCGTGCGCAACGGCGGGAGGATCTAGTTTAAACCAGCCCGCCGATCTAGTCGCCTGAGAATGCTCTCTCGCTCAACGGAGCCGCGTCAGACCAACAACAATAGCTCCATCAGCGGAAATGGCAGGCGACGAGATGCCCCTCGTCGCTGGCCTTCAGCGGCGGCACTTCCTTGCTGCAGACGTCCTTCGCGATCGGGCAGCGGGTGTGGAAGTGACAGCCCGACGGCGGATTGATCGGACTCGGCACCTCGCCCTTGAGACGCACGCGCTTGCGCTTCACAGTCGGATCCGGGATTGGCACCGCGGACAGCAGCGCCTCGGTGTAGGGATGCTTCGGCGCAGAATAGAGCTGGCGCGACGGCGCGGTCTCGACGATGCGGCCGAGATACATCACCGCGACGCGGCGGCTGATGTGTTCGACCACCGAGAGGTCGTGCGCGACGAACAGATAGGCGATGCCGAACTTCTGCTGCAAGTCTTCGAGCAGGTTGATGACCTGAGCCTGAATGGAGACGTCGAGCGCCGACACCGGCTCGTCGCAGATGATCAGCTTGGGCTCGACCGCGAGCGCCCGGGCAATGCCGATGCGCTGGCGCTGGCCGCCGGAGAATTCGTGCGGATAGCGCGTCATGTGGTCGGCCTGCAGGCCGACGGTTTCGAGCAGATGGACGATGCGCGCCTCATATTGCTGGCGCGAACTTGCGAGCCCATGGATCGTCAGCGCCTCGCCGATGATGGCGCCGATGGTCATGCGCGGATTGAGCGAGGCGTAGGGGTCCTGAAAGATGATCTGGATGTCGCGGCGCAGCGCCCGCAGATCCTGGCCCGACAGCGCGATGACGTCCCTGCCCTCGAAGCGCAGCTCGCCCGAGCTCGGCTCGATCAGCCGGAGCACGCAGCGGCCGGTGGTCGACTTGCCGCAGCCGGATTCGCCGACCAGACCGAAGGTCTCGCTCGGCTCGATGTCGAAGTTGACGCCGTCGACGGCGCGCACGCTGCCGATCTGGCGCTTCAACAATCCGCCCCTGATCGGAAACGCCTTGGTCAGGTTGCGCACGCTGAGCAACGGCGCCGGTGCGGCGGCGGATGCAGGACTGGCTTCGGTCATCACGACAACGTCTCTTCGGCGCGGATGCACGCCACCTTGTGGCCGGGCTCGATCTCGCGCAGCGGAGGCTGCGCGCGCCGGCAATCGGGAATGACGAAGCGGCAGCGCGAGGCGAAACGGCAGCCTTCCGGCGGGTTGACCAGCTTCGGCACGCTGCCCGGGATGCTCTCCAGCCGGCTCTTCCTGACCGCCGCGAGATCGATGCGCGGAATCGAGCGGATCAGGCCCTGGGTGTAGGGATGGCGCGGATTGGCGAACAGCCGGTCGACCGGCGCCTCCTCGGCGACCCGGCCCGCATACATGACGACGACGCGCTGGGCGACCTCGGCGACGACGCCCATCGCGTGCGTGATCAGCATGATCGACATGCCGAGCCGCTCCTTCATGTCGAGCAGCAGATCCAGGATCTGCGCCTGGATCGTCACGTCGAGCGCCGTGGTCGGCTCGTCGGCGATCAGGAGCTTGGGATTGCACGACAGCGCCATCGCGATCATCACGCGCTGGCGCATGCCGCCGGAGAAATGATGCGGATAGTCGCGCACCCGGGCTTTCGGATTGGGGATCTGCACCAGCGCCAGCATCTCCGCCGCGCGATCCATCGCCGCCTTCTTCGACAGGCCCTGATGCAGCCGGATCACCTCGGCGATCTGGTCGCCGACCGTGTAGACCGGATTGAGCGAGGTCATCGGCTCCTGGAATACGATCGCGATCTCACTGGCGCGGATCTCGTTCATCTCGGACGAGCCGAGCGGCACCAGGTCGCGGCCCTGCCACAGGATCTGGCCGCCGGCGATGCGGCCGGGCGGCATCGCGATCAGCTTCAACACCGACATCGCGGTGACGGTCTTGCCGGAGCCGGACTCGCCGACCACGCACAGGGTCTCGCCACGGTTGATCGAGATATCGACGCCGTCGACGGCCTGGACCTGGCCCTCGTCGCTGTCGAAATAGGTCTTCAGCCCCTTGATCTCAAGGAGCGGAGCGACACGCGCGTCCATCACATCACCTTCCGCGGATCGAGCGCGTCACGCAGGCCGTCGCCGATGAAGTTGATCGCGATCACGGTCAGGAAGATCGCGCCGCCGGCGAACAGCGCCCAATGCGGCGCGATGTCGAGATAGTCCTTGGCGTCGAACAGCAGCCGGCCCCAGGTCGGAATGTCCGGCGGGAAACCGAGACCGAGGAATGACAGCGTCGATTCCGCGATGATCGCGGCCGCCACGTCGATGGTGCCGGCGACGATCACGGGCCCGAGCGCATTCGGCAGGATGTGGCGGACGATCAGACGCAAATTGGACGCGCCCAGCGCGCGCGCGGCCTCGACGAACTCCTTCTCGCGCAGCGACAGGAACTGCGCGCGCACCAGGCGCGCCACCGGCATCCAGCGGAAGCCGCCGATCACCAGCACGATCAGGATGAAGGTGCCGCCTTCCGGACCGACCAGACCCTTCAGCAGATCGCGGAACAGATAGATCACGAGCAGCAGCAGCGGCAATTGCGGCAGCGACAGGAACAGGTCCGTCAGCCACATCAGCGCGGCATCGACCGGCCCCTTGGAGGCGCCGGAGATGGCGCCGATGACGACGCCGACGAACAGGCCGACCGCCATCGCCGCAAAGCCGACCGCCAGCGAGATGCGTCCGCCATAGATCATCCGCGCCAGCAGATCCTGGCCCAGATCGTCGGTGCCGAACGGATGATCCGACGACGGCGGCGCGAGCCGCGCGGTAAAATCAATCTCGTTGATCGGCACCCGCCAGATCCAGGGGCCGACGACGATCGCGAGCGCCAGCAGCGCCAGCACGACGATGCTGACGGCCGCCATGCGGTGGCGCAGGAAGCGCCTGACGGCGTCGCGTCCGGGCGAGAAGCGGCGCTTCTTCGCAGCCGGCGCGACGGCCGCCTCAACGGAAGGAGATGCGTGGGTCAAGCCAGCCATACAAAATGTCTGCGATGAGGTTGAACAGGACGACGAGGCAGGCGAACACGAAAGTCACCGCCATGATGACGGGCGTATCGTTGGCGAGGATCGCGCTGATCAGGAGCGAGCCGATGCCGGGAATGCGGAAGATCTGCTCGGTGACGATGGCGCCGCCGAACACCGTGGGCATCTGCAGCGCCACCAGGGTGACCACCGGGATCAGCGCGTTGCGGACCACGTGCTTGACGATGACCTTGCTCTCGTCCAGCCCCTTGGAGCGCGCGGTCGTGACGTAATCGAGCTTGATGACGTCGAGCACGGCCGAGCGCACGTAGCGCGTATAGGACGCGGCCTGGTAGAGGCCGAGCACGGTCACCGGCATCACCGCCTGCTTGAAGTTCTCCCACCACCACATCCATCCCGTGGCCGGGATATCCGCGCGATAGACGAACGGCAGCCAGCCGAGATTGACCGAGAACACCAGGATCAGGAGCAGGCCGGTGAAGAAGGTCGGCAGCGAGAAGCCGATGAAGGCGAAGGTGTTGGCGATCTGGTCGAAGATCGAATACGGCCGCCGTGCCGCCAGCACGCCGACCGGGATCGCCACGATCAGCGCCAGCAGCTGCGCGGTGCCGACCACGTAGAGCGTGGCCGGAATCCGCTGCAGAATCAGGGTGTCGACATTGACGCGGCTGGCAAAGGAGAAGCCCCAGTCGCCATGGATCATGGCGACCAGCCAGCGGAAGTAGCGCACCATGATCGGATCATCCATGCCGAACTTGATGCGCAGCGCCTCGCGGACCTCCGGGGGAATGTTCGGATTGCTCGCGAGCTCGCCGAACGGGTCGCCCGGCGCGAGCGCGAGCAGCACGAACAGAATCAGGCTGATGCCGAGCAGGCTCGGCACGGCGACGATGAGGCGCCTGAGAAGGTAATTTCCCATCGCTCCACCTCTACGATGTCTGGCTGGTCATGTTGATGGCGCGGTCAGGTCTCGCGATACCAGTTGGCGATCTGCCAGAGATCGTTGTCCCAGCCGCTCTTGTTCGCCACCATCCCGTTCTTCAAGCCGATGCAGTTGCGGCGGTTGATTTCGGGGAGGATGTAATTGTCCTGAACGACGAGATCGTTCAGCTTGACGAACAGCGCCGCGCGCTTGACCGGGTCGAGCTCGCTCGAGGCCTGCTTGTAGGTCTCGTCATAGTCCTTGTTCTGCCAGCGCGAGACGTTGCGGCCCTGCCACTTGTTGTCCTTGTTGGCGACCTCCCACGAGACGAACTGGTTCATGAAGAACTGCGGATCCGCCTGCGGCATGGTGGTCTGGTACATCTCCATGTCGCAATAGAAGTGCGGGTAGGTGTCGGGGTTGGCGGCGTCGGAGGAGAAGAACACCGACGCGACGACCGACTTCAGCTCGACCTCGATGCCGGCCTTCTGGAACGCCTGCTTGATGATGGCCTGGTTCTTCTGGCGCGGCGCGTTGATCGAGGTCTGGAACACCAGCTTGATCGGCTTGCCGTCCTTCTCGCGGACGCCGGACGAATTCTTCTTCCAGCCGGCATCCTCCAGAATCTGGTTGGCCTTCTCGATCGAGAACTCGAACTTGTTGTTCGGCGAACGGAAGCGCTCGGGGTTGTTGAGGAAGTTCGCGGTCGCGACGCCGGCGCGGCCGTAGATGAACTTCTGCACCGAGGCGCGGTCGATCAGCAGGTTGATGGCCTTGCGCACCGCCGGATCGGTGAAGATCGGATGCTTGGTCTTGACGCTCGCGCGCTCGCCGTCGACCTCGGTCCAGGGATCGGTCACGTTGAGCGCGATGTATTCGATGTGCCCGGTCACCGTGAGCTGCGCCCTGCCCTGCCCGCCGGCTTCCAGCTTGGTCAGGATCTCGTCTTCGACCTGCAGATTGTAGGCATAGTCGTATTCGCCGGTCTGCAGCACCGCGCGCGCCGCCGACACCGCGTCGCCGCCGCCCTTGACCTCGACCGTATCGAAGTAGGGCCGGTTCGCCTGGTGATAGTCCGGATTGCGCTTTGCCGAGATCGAATCGCCGGGCTTGAAGTCGACGTACATGTAGGGGCCGGTGCCGACCGGCTTCAGATTGATCGGCGCCTCGCGCGACTTGGCGCCGATATAGTCGGCGAACAGGTGCTTCGGGACGATGAGACCATAGGCCGCGACGAAGGCATCGGCCCAGAACGGCGTCGGCTGCTTGAAATTGAGCTTCACGGTGTAGTCGTCGATCTTGTCGATCGACTTGATGCCCCGATAGCTGCCGACCGAGACCGCGGCGGTGTCGGGATTGACCGAATATTCCCAGTTGAAGATGACGTCGTCGGCCGTGAACGGCTTGCCGTCGTGCCACTTCACGCCCTGCTTCAGCTTCCAGGTGACAGACAGGCCGTCGGCCGCGAGCAGGCCGTTCTCCTTGCTCGGAATCTCGGCGGCGAGAATCGGCACCAGATTGCCGTCGGCGTCCCAGCCGGCGAGCGGTTCGTAGAACAGCCGGCAGGCTTCCTGGTCCTTGGTGCCGTTGGCGAAGTGCGGGTTGAGCAAGGTCGGCGCCTGCCAGAACAGCAGCTTCAGCGGCCCGCCGCCGCCGGCCTTGGTCGGCTTGTACGCGATCGGCTCGGCCGCGAAGGCCACGCCGGAATGGGCGAGCATCGTGCCGGCCATCGGCGCGGTCAGCCCCACGGCAATCATCCGCTGCACAAATTCGCGCCGCGACAGGCGTCCCGCTTTGACATCAGCGATCTGGTTACGGAGGTCACGCTCGTTCATTCAATCGACTCCAAAGTGGTGCTGAATGCCAAAAAACGCGTCCTCGCCATGCAACGGAGGAGAACTGCACAAAAGTGGATCAGCCGTCGAAGCGTGTCAAAGCAGAATCCGGGCCAATTCCGCAAGAAGGAACGGATCGATTGTCGCACCTCGCAGACGCAGCACGCGATTGCCGCGCAACATCCCGGAAAATGGAACTACGCCACCAACTGATAGCGGCCACACCGGGATGTCGCGCCGACGTAGAACCGGCGCGATCGCGCTCAGCTCTCCCGATACCAGTTCGGCAGTTGCCAGAGATCGTTGTCCCAGCCCGAGGAATGGGTCTGCAACCCCTTGCGGATACCGCTGACGCGCGGACGGTTGAGCTCCGGCAGCACGTGACGGCCGGCGCAGACGGTATCGTTCAGCTTGATGTACAGCGCGGCGCGCTTCACCGGATCGAGCTCGCGCGTCAGCGCGTTGTAGAGATCGTCATACTCCTTGCTCTGCCAGCGCGAGATGTTGCGGCCCTGCCATTTGTTGGCCTTGCTGGCCGCCTCCCATGACACGTACTGGGTCATGAAGGCCTGCGGCTCGGGCGAGGCCATCGTGATCATCAGCATTTCCATGTCGCAATAGAAGTGCGTGTAGGTGTCGGGGTTGGCGACGTCGCTGGAGAAGAACACCGAGCCCACCACCGACTTCAGCTCGAGCTCGATGCCGGCCTTCTGACAGGCTTGCTTGATGATCGCCTGGTTCTTCTGCCGCGGCGCGTTGGTCGAGGTCTGGAACACGAATTTGAGCGGCTTTCCGTCCTTTTCGCGAAGGCCGCTCGGGCCTTTCTTCCAGCCGGCATTTTCCAGGATCTGGTTGGCCTTCTCGATGTTGAATTCGAACGTCGTGTTGGGCGAGCGATAGCGCGCGGGATTGTTGACGCAGTTGGAGGTGGCGATGCCGCCGCGGCCATAGATGAACTTCTGGATCGAAGCGCGGTCGATCAGCAAATTCATGGCCTCGCGCACGGCGGGATCCGAGAACAGCGGATGCTTGGCCTTGAGGCTCGACCGCTCGCCATCGATCTCGACATTGGGATCGGTGGCATTGAGCAGGATGAATTCGAGATTTCCCGTCGGCACGATCTCGGCGGCTCCGGTGCCGCCGGCCTCCAGCTTGACCAGGATCTCGTCCTCGACCTGCAGATTCCAGGCGTAGTCGAATTCCCCGGTCTGCAGCACAGCGCGCGCCGCCGAGACGGCATCACCTCCGCCCTTGATTTCGAGCGTGTCGAAATGCGGCCGGTTCGGCACGTGATAGTCGGGATTGAGCTTCGCCGTCAGCGTGTCACCCGGCTTGAAATCGACGAACAGATAGGCGCCGGTGCCGACCGCCACCAGGTTGTTCGGCGCCTCGCGGGACTTCGCTCCGATGTAGTCGGCGAACAGATGCTTCGGGATGATCGCGCCGCGGCCGCCCACGAACGGCGTGAACCACAGCGGCGTCGGCCGCCCGAACACCAGCCGCACGGTGTGATCGTCGATCCGCTCGATGGTCTTGATGTCCTTGTAGTCGCCGATGGTGACTGCGGACGTCTCGGGGTTGGTGGCGTATTGCCAGTTGAAGATGACGTCGTCGGCCGTGAACGGCCGGCCGTCGTGCCACTTCACGCCCGGCTTGAGTTTCCAGACCACGGAGGTGCCGTCCGCCGCGACGCCGCCGTTGGCGACACTCGGAATCTCGGCGGCGAGCACCGGCACCAGATTGCCGTCGGCATCCCATCCCGCGAGCGGCTCGTAGAAGGCGCGCGCCGCCTCCTGATCCTTGGCGCCGATCGCGAAATGCGGATTGAGCAAGGTCGGCGCCTGCCAGAGCAGGATCTTCAGCGGCCCGCCGCCGCCCGCCTTGGTCGGCTTGTAGGGAAAGTCCGGCGCGGCCATCGCGACGCCGGAATGCGCCAGCATCATGCCTGCCAGCGGCGCAGTCAGCCCGACGGCGAGCATCCGCTGCACGAAATCGCGGCGCGACAGCCGCCCATCCTTGACCGCCGCGATCTCGTGGCGCAGGTCCTGTTCATTCATTGCCGTGTCTCTCCATTCCGTCGGCGCTTAAAGCCGGCTTCGGTCGCGCCTTCAAGGCCTGCGTGGTCGCATGGCCGTCTGCGCCAGGCAGAAGGCATGATCCGCGCCATTTGCTGGAGAGCCGCGAGACGGTCTCAGCGCGGCGGTTTCAGTTTGCGGAAGCGGACGCCCTTGCCGTCGGGCAGCCGGGTCGCGACGTAACCTGCTTCGAGGCAGGCCTCGCGTTGCGGCATCTTCTCCTGCGGACTCCTCAGGCTGTCCCACCACGACGCCCGCTGCGCGGCGCGGGGCAGGCTGTCGCCGATCATGTCCTCGATCGCCTCGAGGCTGAGCGTCAGTTCGGGGAGGGTCTGCCGCTTGAGATAGTCTCGAAGCGCGTCATAGTCCGGCAAGTCTCGACTCCATCGTATCGGCCCGTCTCGGCGAGTGTTCGGCAGCCCTGACGGCAGGCGCAGCTCACGCAACCACTCGTTAACCTAGCCTGATTTGCGCCGGGCTGCTCCGTCGGTCTCCGGCGGAAACCAACGCGGCATCGCCAACGTCACGCCCGGGCGATGCGGACCGGCCTGCTGCAGGCCGCCGATGAGAGGCTATACATGGTCAGGACGCCGGGCCGCAATTGCTGCGCCGCAATGGCCGTGCCGCAGGTCGACGGCAGCCGCGCCGGCGGCGTGACGCCGCCAGCCACGGCGAGGGACCTCAGCTCTTGTCTTCGAGGTATTTCTTCATGTCGGCGCGCAGGCTGCCACGCAGGTCGGCGCGTGCCATGGCGAAAGCGATGTTGGCCCTCAGGAAGCCTGACTTCGAGCCGCAATCGTGCCGCTCGCCGTCGAAATCCACGCCATAGAATTTCTGCGTCTTCGACAGCCCGATCATCGCGTCGGTGAGCTGGATCTCGCCGCCGGCGCCGCGCTCCTGCGTCGCCAGGATCTGGAAGATCTCGGGCTGCAGGATATAGCGGCCGGTGATCGAGAAGTTCGACGGCGCGGTGCCCTTGGCCGGCTTCTCGACCATGCCGTCGACCTCGAACATCTTGCCGTCACGCTTGCCGACGCCGCAGATGCCGTATTGATGGGTCTGGTCGGCCGGCACTTCCTGCACCGCGAGCAAATTGCTCTTCTCCGGCAACTCGCGCGCCGCCGCGATCATCTGCGCCAGGCACCCCGGTGAGTTCAGCACCAGTTCGTCCGGCAGCACCACCGCGAACGGCTCGTCGCCGACGATGTCGCGCGCGCACCACACCGCATGGCCGAGGCCGAGCGGCGCCTGCTGGCGGGTGAAGCTGACCGCGCCGGCCTCCGGCTGATCGCGCGCCAGGATCTCGATCTCGGTCTTCTTGCCGCGCGCCGCAAGCGTCGCGTCGAGCTCGTACATGCGGTCGAAATGATCCTCGATCGCGGTCTTGTTACGCCCGGTGACGAACACGAAATGCTCGATGCCGGCTTCCTTGGCCTCGTCGAAGACGTACTGGATGAGCGGCTTGTCGACGATCGTCAGCATCTCCTTCGGCATCGCCTTGGTGGCGGGAAGGACACGGGTGCCGAGACCGGCGACCGGAAAAACGGCTTTGCGGATCTTCATGGGTATGACTAGACCTTGTGACGATATGAATGCGAAATCGATCGCATTTTGGTAGCTCGTTTGCAGCCGAGAACAAAGGCGGATGTTGGTCCGGTGTTCCGCTCGGAAGCAACCGAATGGCTAAATTTCGCTGCGGAAGCCGGTCAACCTGTTAATCTCTTGTTAAGCAGGACCGGGCCTCGTGGAGGCTGATCTTCCACGCGATCTGGATCGAGACATGGTGCGACGGAACGTTTTGCCCGCAGTTCTGAAAACCGGCCCCCGTGCGGCGGTTTTGGCCACGGCCCTGGTGACAGCCTTGGCCACGGGGCTGGCCGTGTCGCCCGGTTCGGCATGGGCGCAATCCGGCGGCGGGCCGCTGAACTTTCTCGACAGCCTGTTCACGGGTACCCTGACCAACGGCAACCCGAGTCCGTCCCAGCCGGGGCAGGCTCCCTCGCCTGGTGGGGCGCAGCCCTGGAGCGGCGAGGACGGCGCGTCCGGCCATCCGCTGATGACCGCGGCGGCGATCCGCGAGGCCGCCGGCAATTTCGATGCCTGTGTGGCAGGGCTGTGGCCAGATGCCGCACGCCGCAACATCACCCAGGACAATTTCCAGCGCTTCACGGCGGGGCTGTCGCCGGACCTGCGCATCATGGACCTGATGGACGCGCAGCCCGAGTTCACCAAGTCGATCTGGGACTATCTCGACATCCTGGTGAACGACACCCGCATGGCCAGGGGGCGCGAGGTGCTGGCGAAGTACAAGCCGCAGTTCGATGCGACCGAGCGCGCCTATGGCGTCGACCGCTATATCATCGCTGCGATCTGGGGCATCGAATCCAACTACTCGACCCAGATCGGCGACCGCAGCGTGCTGCAATCGACCGCGACGCTCGCCTGCATCGGCCGCCGGCAGGCCTATTTCAAGGACGAGTTCCTGTCGGCGCTGGAGATTCTCAATCGCGGTGACCTGCGCCCCGAGCAGTTGCGCGGCTCCTGGGCCGGCGCGTTCGGGCCGACCCAGTTCATGCCGACCGCGTTCAAGCGCTTCGCCGTCGATGCCGACGGCGACGGCCGCCGCGACGTCGTCGACAATCCGGCCGACCTGATCGCCTCGACCGCCAACAATCTCAAGAAGGACGGCTGGCAGAGCGGCCAGAGCTGGGGCTACGAGGTCGTGCTGCCGCAGGGCTTCAACTTCATGCTGGCCGACCGCGCCAAGACCATGAGCTTCGCGCAGTGGGAACAGCTCGGCCTGAAGCGCGCCAACGGCCAGCCGTTCCCGGCTACGGCCGAGAAGGCCTATCTGCTGGCGCCCGCGGGCGCACAGGGGCCAGGCTTCCTGATGCTGCAGAACTTCCGCGTCATCATGAAATACAATCCGGCCGAGGCCTATGCGCTGGCGATCGGGCATTTCGCCGACCGACTGCGCGGCGCGCCGCCGTTCGTGCAGGCCTGGCCGCGCGAGGAGCGCACGCTGTCGCGGGCCGAACGGCTGGAGCTGCAGCAGCTGCTGGCGGAACGGGGCTTCTACCGCGGCACGCCGGATGGCCAGTTCGGCGGCCAGACGCGGGAGGCGCTGCGCAACTTCCAGGCCTCGATCGGGACGCCTGCGGACGGCTTTGCGACCACGGACGTGCTGGAACGGCTGCGCGCGCGCTGAGGGCGTCAGATCCGCCCGCTCTGGTAACCTTTTGGGACGATTGCGGGTGGACCACAACACCATCCGGTGAATGCCCGTTTGCGGCCTGATTCGGGTCCTATTATATGGATGGTCACGATTTCGCCGCACGACGGTGCGGACGGGTGCGCATGTCAAAGCTGAAGTCCATCCTCAAGCTGTTGAACGAGCCCGGCCCGCTGGTCGTGCTGGCGGTCGTCATCGCCATGCTGGTCGGGATCACCGGCCCTGCCTCGGCCCAGTTCTTCAATTTCAACCCGTTCGCCTCGCCCCGCCCGGCCCCTCGCGGCGGCGGTGGTGGAGGCTGGTTCGGCGGCGACTTCTTCTCTCCGTACCAGCCGCAGCAGCCGAAGAAGGTCATTCAGGACTATTCCAAGGCGCCGTCCCCGGAGAAGCGCGACAACGCCGGCGCCCCCGAGCGCTACGTGCTGGTGCTCGGCGACGGCATGGCCGACTGGCTCGCCTACGGCCTCGAGGACGCTTATGCGGAGCAGCCCGACATGGGCGTCACCCGCAGGATCAAGACCAATTCCGGCCTGATCAAGTACCAGCCCAAGGGCGAGCCGGCCGACTGGGCCGCCGCCGCCAAGGGCATCCTGGCGACCGAGCGCGCCGACGCCATCGTGATCATGCTCGGGCTCAACGACCGCATCCCGCTCCGCGAGCCGGCCGTGGAAAAGACCGACGACAAGAAGACGGACAAGACGAAGAAGGACGCCAAGGCCAAGCCTGGAGATCCAAAGCCCGGCGACGCCAAGCCTGGGGACGGCAGCAAGCCCGGCGATGCGAAAACTGGCGACGCCCGGACTGGCGATGGCAAGCCCGGCGACGCCAAGCCGGACACCAAATCGGACGCTAAGACCGACACCGCCGCCAAGCTCGCCGACCCCGATCTGCCGCAAGATGAAGCCGACAACGATTCGCCCGCGATCGCAGCCCCGGAAAAGACCGCGCGCTCGCCGGGCGGTCTCTACGAGTTTCGCGACGAACGCTGGGTCGAGCTCTACGTCAAGAAGATCGAGGAGTTGATCGCAGTCGCCAAGAGCAAGGGCGTGCCGGTGCTCTGGGTCGGCTTGCCCGCGGTGCGCGGCCCGAAGGGGACGGCCGATACGCTGTTCCTGGATTCGCTGTATCGCGACGTGGCCGGCAAGGCCGGCATCACCTATGTCGACATCTGGGACGGTTTCGTCGACGAAGCCGGCCGCTTCCTGCAGAAGGGCCCGGATTTCGAAGGCCAGATCCGCCAGCTGCGCTCCTATGACGGCGTCTATTTCACCAGACCCGGCGCGCGCAAGCTGGCGCACTATGCCGAGCGCGAGATCAACAGGCTGCTCGCGAACCGCTCCACGCCGCTGGAGCTGCCGACCGAGCCGGCGACGCCGGACGCCAACGCCGTGCCCGGCCAGCCCGCGCCGCGCCCCGTCGCAGGGCCGATCCTGCCGCTCGTGGCCTCGTCCGTGGGCACCGATCAACTGCTCGGCGGCCCGGGCTCGCGTCCCGCAGCGGTGGACGCACTGGCATCGCGGACGCTGGTCAAGGGCGAGGCCCTGAGCCCGCCCGCCGGCCGCGCCGACGATTTCGTCTGGCCGCGCCGCGAGGTCGGTCGCGAGCAGGCCAAGGAACCGCCCAAGGAACTCAGCAAGCCCGATACGCCGGTCGCGGCGACGTCGCCGACGGAGGCCGTGCCGGGCGCACCCGCTCAGGCTCCGCAGCAGCGGCAGAGGCGGCTGACGACGCCCAGCTCTCCCGGCCAGCAACCGCCGGCTCAGGCGCAGCAGCCGAATCAGGCGAATCAGGGCGTGCGCGACTTCTTCGGCTTCGGCGCGCCGCAGCAGCCGGCTCAACCGGCGAGGCCGCCCGCGGCACGTAATCCGAACGCACCGCCGCGGCCGCCGGGGTCGGTCGGTCGCGCGGCAGCCGTGCTGGAGACGCAGGGCCGCTGATTCGCGCAGCAATGCGAATCGCGGCCCGCCCAATCCCAAAACGAGATACGCATGACAAATCGGCCCGCATTCGAGAGCGAATGCGGGCCGATTTCTATTCAGTCTCTAAACTGGCTGTCGCCAGTTCAGTAGCGCCAGCGCTGCGGCTTCTGCGGCCGGCTCGGGCGCATCAACACCGCGAGCAGGAAACCGATACCGCCTGCGACCAGCAGCGCGCCCATCGGATTGTCCTGCACGCGCTTGGTCAGCGCCTGCGTGCCGTCGCGCAGCGTATCTGTGCTGCTGCCGAGCGTATCCTTGGCGTAATCCATGGCGGCATCGCCGACCTCGCGTGCGGCATCCTTGGCTTGGCCATAGAGATTCTGAACGACGCCCGACGCCTCGCGCGCACGACCCGAGGCCTGCGTGCTCTTGTCGCCCAGCATTTCGCCGACGCCGCCCTCGACCTTGCCTGCGACATCCTTGACCGTACCCGTCAGCCGATCCTGATCCATTACCGCTCTCCTTGTCCTGCACCTGCGGGATTGCTGTCGAACTAACCGGCTGGAGCGGTGACAGTTCCGAATGACTACAAAATCAACCCGCCGTCGACGACCAGTGTCTGTCCGATGATGTAGGACGACAACGGCGACGCCAGGAACAGGGCCGCGCCCGCCATGTCCTGCGGCGTGCCCAGGCGCTTCAGCGGGATGCGTTGCAGCGCGCCTGCGAGACGCTGCGGATTGGCCGTCGTCACCCTGGTCATCTTGGTATCGACCAAACCCGGCGCGATGCCGTTGACGCGGATGCCGTCACCCGCCCACGCCTCGGCCAGCGTCCGGGTCAGCCCGACGGCGCCGGTCTTGGACGCATTGTAGGCCGGATTGCCCATCGTCGAATGATAGGCCGCCGTCGACGAGACGATGATCAGCACGCCCTTGGCTGCGCGCAACATGTCGTGAAACTTCGTCGCACAGGCCATCAGGCTGATGAGGTTGACCTCCACCACCTTGCGGAAGCCGTCCATGGCGAACTCGCCGCGGCGATACAGCACCGCCCCCTGCGCCAGCACCAGCACGTCGAGCCGGTCGAAGCCGGGCGCGAACGCCTCGATCGCCGCGGCATTGCCGACGTCGAGCTGCTGATAATGCAGGCCGTCGAGATCCGACCCATCCTCCGCGCGATAATCGGCCGCGCCGGCGCGCGTGCCGCAGACGGCGACGTCGGCGCCCTGCGCACGAAACGCCTGCGCGATGCCGTTGCCGATGCCGCTGGAGCCGCCGATCACCAGCACCTGCCGCCCCGAGAAATCGAGCGCGTTCATCTCCCTGCCCTCTTTGGTGTTTGTCGACATGTGTGGAGAGCGGTCGACGCGCTGTCAACGCCACCGCGCGGCAAGCAGGGCCCGCGCGCCGCGCAGCATCCGCAGTCTCACTTCGCCGGCGTCAGCCGCAGCAAGCGGCCCGGCGAATCATCCTCGATGATCCAGACCGCGCCATCCGGCGCGACCGCGACATCGCGAATGCGCGCGCCCATGTCCCAGCGCTCGGCCTCATCGGGCTGGCCGTTCGCGCCGAAGGCCACGCGCACCAGCGCCTGGGCGCGCAAGCCCCCGATCAGTGCCGATCCCTTCCACTGTGGAAACATCGCGCCGTCGTAGAACGCGAGACCGGCCGGCGCGATCACCGGATCCCAATAAAGCGGAGGCGCCGTGAGATCCGGCCGCGTCGCATGGCGTGGAATCGGCGTGCCGTCGTAATTGTCGCCGTTGGAGACCAGCGGCCAGCCGTAGTTCTTACCCGGCTCGATCAGGTTGAGTTCGTCACCGCCGCGCGGGCCCATCTCGTGCAGCCAGAGCCGGCCATCGGCGGCAAAGGCGAGCCCATAGGGATTGCGATGGCCGGTGGTCCAGGTCTGCGCCGGCACGCCCTTGTCCTCGGCCATCGGATTGTCCGACGGCGTCGAGCCGTCGAGATTGAGCCTGAGCAGCTTGCCGCGCGCCTGGCGCGGATCCTGCGCGCTGGTCGGCTGCATGCGATCGCCCACGGTCAGGAACAGATGCGTTCCCGCCGGGTCGAACGCAATGATGCCGCCGGGCTGCCCGCCGCCGCCGGCGGGCGTCTGGCGCCAGATCGCCGCGAGATCCGTCAAAGTGGCGCGGTCGTTCGCCAGCGACAGCACGGCACGGCTCAGGACGAGCCGGCTGCCGTCGGCACCCGGCT
Source organism: Bradyrhizobium oligotrophicum (assembly GCF_051168495.1). Classification (GTDB taxonomy): domain Bacteria; phylum Pseudomonadota; class Alphaproteobacteria; order Rhizobiales; family Xanthobacteraceae; genus Bradyrhizobium; species Bradyrhizobium oligotrophicum_A. The sequence continues at coordinate 396,323 of NZ_JBNPVB010000003.1, forward strand.
CGGTGGAGGTGAAGTAGACCTGCGACGTCGTCGCAAAGCTCGGCGACACCGCGATGTCCAGGAGGCCGTTCTGTCCGCGCGCCGCCACGGCAGGGACGTTGCCGATCTCGGTCTTCTGCCCGCTCTGGGTCACCAGGAAGATCCGGCCCGGCTTCTCCGTGATCAGCATCCGCCCATCGGGCAGGAAGGCGATCGCCCAGGGCGTGTCGAACTCCGCCACGCTCCTGGTATCGAAGGGCTGGACGGCGCCGGCCCTGCGGCCACCGGCATTGATGCTGTCGGCACGCGCCGACGGCACTGCGACGAGGGCTGCCGCCGACGCGACAAACGCGATGAACGTTCTGCGCAGAATCATGCTGACTCCAGTGTGTTAGTGGCGTGAGACGCGCACATGCAGCGGGAAACGCGACGGCAGGCGGGGCTGGATCATAGGCCGCACTGCGGCAAAGTTGAGTACGCGACAGCCGCATGCATTGATCGTCCGGCTTCATCACGCCGTGCCGGTCTCAAACGCGCGGGTCGGTGAATCGTGCCTCCCGAACGGACCTGATCGGTGCCGTCGTTTTCCGCGAGCCGCAAATAGGCCGAGCCACGATCAACGCACTCGTCGGTGGCGCCGTGGGCTCGGCGGGCCGATGGCCCGCAACGCATGATGTCCGACGCGCCGGCATGACAGCCGTGCGCGCGGCGCTCGATCGCTCGCGTTGACATCGGGGAGTGCCGGCGTAGCCTCTCGGATCAGACGCGGACACCAGTCCGTCCGATGAGGATACGCAAGGAGGACGCCATGGCGATCGCCATCCGGCAGCTGCATCCGCATTTCGTCGGCGACGTCTCGGGTGTCGATCTTCGCCAGCCTCTCACACCGGATGAGGTCGCGCAGCTGCAGGCTGCGATCGATCACTACGGGGTACTCGTGTTCCATCATCAGGACATCACCGACGAGCAGCAGCTCGCTTTCGCGCTGAACTTCGGCGAACGCGAGCAGGCGCGCGGCGGCACCGTCACCAGGAAGGAAGACTACCGCCTCACCACCGGCCTCAACGACGTGTCCAATCTCGGCAAGGACGGCCAGCCGCTGCCGCCGGACCATCGCACGCATCTGTTCAATCTCGGCAACTGCCTGTGGCATTCCGACAGCTCGTTCCGGCCGATCCCGGCCAATTACTCGATCCTCTCGGCGCGCATCGTCAATCCGAAAGGCGGCAACACCGAATTCGCCGACATGCGCGCGGCCTATGACGCGCTGGATCAGGAGACCCGGGCCGAGATCGAGGACCTCGTCTGCGAACATTCGCTGATGTATTCGCGCGGCTCGCTCGGCTTCCTCGACTACACTGACGAGGAGAAGGCGATGTTCAAGCCGGTTCGGCAGCGGCTGGTCCGCACGCATCCGGCGCATGGCCGCAACTCGCTGTATCTGTCGTCACATGCCGGCGCTGTCGTCGGCATGAGCATCCCTGAGGGACGGCTGCTGCTGCGCGATCTCACCGAGCACGCCACGCAGCCGCAGTTTGTCTATGTCCACCGATGGACGCTGCACGATCTGATCATGTGGGACAATCGCCAGACCATGCATCGCGTGCGCCGCTACGACCAGTCGCAGCCGCGCGACATGCGCCGCGCCACGGTCGCCGGCACCGAGCCGACGGTGGCGCAGCAGGCGGCGGAGTAGCTGCCTTTAGGGACCACTGTCAGGATGGGTCGTCATTGCGAGGAGCGCAGCGACGAAGCAATCCAGGGGCTCGGGTGGGACTCTGGATTGCTTCGCGGAGCCTGTCATCGGGCCGCGCCTCCGCGCGGACCCGTTGGCTCGCAATGACGGCGGAGAGGCTGATCGACGCTCGCTTCTACGCATGTCCTGCGGCGTTGGACAGCATGCCGGGATCGATGCCGATCTTGCGCAGCGCGAGATCGTATTTGTCCTCGACATTGTCGCCGAAGATCAGGTCGGCATCGGCGTCGCAATGCAGCCAGCCATTGTCCTGGATCTCTTCCTCCAGCTGGCCGGCGCGCCAGCCGGCATAGCCGAGTGCGAGGATGGCGTGCTTGGGGCCGTTGCCCTTGGCGATCGCCTTGAGGATGTCGATGGTCGTCGTCAGGCAGACGCCGTCATTGATCTTCAAGGTCGCATTGGCGATGAAGTAGTCGCTCGAATGCAACACGAACCCACGCCCGGTGTCGACCGGCCCGCCGCTCAGCACCTTCATCGTCTCGGCGCTGTCGGGCAGGCTGATCTGATCGCCCTTCTCGATGATATTCAATTGCATCAGGAGCTGCGGGAAATCGATGCTGCCGGCCGGCCGGTTCACCATGATACCCATGGCGCCCTCGGCCGAGTGCGCGCAGAGATAGATCACGGAGCGTTCGAAGCGGGAATCGCCCATCACGGGCATCGCAACCAGCAGCTGGCCATCGAGGTAACCACCCTGTGAGGCGTGGTCCCCGATCCCCGTGACTTTGCGGCGAATGTCGCCCAGCCGTTTTGCTTCAGGATTCATCCGCAAGGACTCTCATGATCGTCGATATCCTGATATTGGGATGCGCATCTGTCAATCAAGGTTCAGGTCCCGGCGACGAAATCTGCCTCACAAGCAATTCAATGGTTTGCGCCTGAACAGCACTCTAAAGACGTCTCATGTCCGCCTTGGTTCCTCATCACTCCGCCACACTGCTCGTCGCCACCGTCGTGTCGTCCTGCCTTGCGTTCGGCGCGCAGGCGCAGGACTCCTCGCCCTGGCAGCGCGACAGCCACTCCGCGGTGCGCCTGCTCGCGGGTTCGCGCAGCGGCCCGGTCATGCTGGGCGGCATCGCCATTCAGCTGCAGCCGGGATGGAAGACCTATTGGCGAACGCCCGGTGATTCCGGCGTGCCGCCGCGGTTCGACTTTTCCAAGTCGGAGAACGTCGAAGCGGTGACGATTTTGTGGCCGGCGCCGACCAAGTTCGACGACGGCGCGGGCGGCCATTCGCTCGGCTATCACGATCAGGTCGTGCTGCCGCTGCGCGTCGTCGCCAAGAGCGTCGACAAGCCGATGATTCTGCGCGCCGACATCAGCTACGCGGTCTGCGAGAAGATCTGCATCCCGGTGGAAGCCAAGGCCGAGCTCGCCTTCACCAGCGTGGCCAGCACCGAGGACGCGTCGCTGTCGGCCGCGCTCGACACCGTGCCGAAACCGGCCAATGTCGGCGATCCGAATCCGCCGACGATCCGTGACGTCAAGCGCGACGGCAAGAAGGACGTCATCGTCGATGTCGCCACGGCCGATCCGCGCGGCGTCCAGCTCTATGTCGAAGGGCCGACGCCGGACTGGGCGCTGCCGATCCCGGTGGCGCGGGACAGCGGCACACCGGGCATCAAGCGTTTCGCCTTCGAACTCGACGGCGTCCCGCCGGGCGTCAAGCCCGACGGCGCGGCGCTGAAGTTCACGCTGGTCGCGCCCGACAAGGCCTACGAGTTCAACGTCAACCTGCCCTGACCAACCCAATCTTAACGATGCGTTGATAGGGAAGGGCCATCGCCGCCTTCAGCGCGGCCGTGGAGCCGGACCTGCCGTGGCCGTGATGGATGCCCGCAACGATCCCGCAGCGCCGGGCCTCACGGCCCGGCTGAAGGCGCGCCTCGTCGCGCTCGGCGGCAGCGGCGAAGCCTCGCTGACGCGGCGGCTGGCCGGCACCATCTTCCTGATCCGCGTGCTCAGCGCCGGCCTCGCCTATCTCAGCCAGATCCTGCTCGCACGCTGGATGGGCGGCTCGGACTACGGCACCTACGTCTATGTCTGGACCTGGGTGCTGCTGCTCGGCAGCATGCTCGACGTCGGCATCGCCTCCTCGGCGCAGAAGATCATTCCGGACTACCGCACCACGGGCCAGCACGCTCTGCTGCGCGGCTTTCTGTCCGGCGGACGCTGGCTGACACTCGCGACCTCCACCATCGCCGCGCTGCTGCTCGCCGGCCTCGTCGCCCTGCTGTCGCCGTGGATCGAGCCGAGCGAGCGCATGCCGCTCTACGTCGGCTGCCTCACGCTGCCCGCCTTCGTGGTCGCCAACACGCAGGACGGAATCGCGCGTTCGCACGACTGGATGACGCTCGGGCTGATGCCGCAATTCATCATCCGCCAGACGCTGATCATCGGCTTCACCGCGGGCGCCGTCGTGCTCGGCTTCGATCTCGGCGCGACCGCGGCGATGGCCGCGAGCGCCGCTGCGGTGTGGATCGCGATGCTCGGCCAGATGCTGGCGCTGAACCGGCGGCTCGGTCGTCATATCGAACGCGGCCCGCGACAGTATGACCTGCGCGGCTGGCTCGCGATCTCGCTGCCGATTCTGCTGGTCGAGAGCTTCTATCTGCTGCTGTCCTACACCGACGTGCTGGTGCTGCAGCAATTCCGCTCGTCCGAAGAGGTCGGCATCTACTTCGCCGTCGTGAAGACGCTCGCGCTGGTGTCGTTCATCCACTACGCGATGTCGGCGACGACGGCGCATCGCTTCGCCGAATATCACGCGCTCGGCGACAAAGCGCGGCTGGCCGCCTATGTCGCCCATGCCATCAAATGGACGTTCTGGCCGTCGCTCGCCGCGACCCTGGTGCTGCTCGCGCTCGGCAAGCCGCTGCTGTGGCTGTTCGGCGCGCAGTTCACGAGCGGCTACGACATCATGTTCATCGCCGCGATCGGCCTCGTCGTGCGCGCGGCGATCGGCCCGGTCGAGCGGCTCCTGAACATGCTGGGCCAGCAGCGCGCCTGCGCCTCCGCCTATGCGGCGGCCTTCGTGATGAACCTCGTGCTGTGCATCCTGCTGGTTCCGCATTTCGGCGGCCATGGCGCCGCAGCCGCGACCTCGCTGTCGCTGGCGTTCGAGACGGCGCTGCTGTTCCGCATCGTCAAGCAGCGCCTCGGGCTGCACGTGCTCGCCTTCGGTAAGACGTCTTGATGGAACCGTGTTGACGCATCTGTCGCATCATCTTGGCGTCGGCTCGACGGAACCGAGAACGCAGCGCCGCGACAGCTCTCGTCGCGCTCCGATCACGCAAGTGTTGGGTGCAACGCCTTGATATTGGCGCGATCTTCCGGGCAGATGATTTGATTGCGCGTTGGGGGAGATCGAGATGTCGAGACTGGGGCTCGCAGTAGCGCTGGCCGGAACGATGTTGCTGGCCGGCTGCATGGAAGCGACGTTGTCGCCGAGCACGGAGGCGGCCCTCAATCCGCGCGACCGTCAGTTGCTGGCGCGCGCGCCTTACGCCGAGGCGCAGATCCCGCAGCAGTTCCAGCGCCACATCGTCGAATATACCCGGCAGGAACAGCCGGGCACGATCGTCGTCGATACCGACGCGCGCTTCCTCTACTACGTCCTTCCCGACCGCAAGGCGATCCGCTATGGCGTGGCCGTCGGCGAGGAAGCGATGGCGTTCTCCGGCGTCGCCACGGTCGGCAAGCTCGCGGAATGGCCGGACTGGGTTCCCACCGCCGATATCCAGGCGCGCCTTGGGCCCTATCCGAAGCGCGTCGCCGGCGGCCCGGCCAATCCGCTCGGGGCCCGCGCGATCTATCTCTACGAGGGCAACAAGGACACCCTGTACCGCATCCACGGCACCAACCAGCCCGAATATATCGGCCAGGCGATCTCATCGGGCTGCATCCGCATGACCAACACCGACGTCGCCGACCTCTATGGCCACGTCCAGCTCGGATCGACCGTGGTCGTGCTGCCGCCAGGCCAGAGCGTCGCGTCGACCAACACCAACATCTTCGCGCGGCGCAGCTGAATGGCCGGGCGCGTGATGCGCCCTCCTAACCGTAGCGCAGCTTCAGGCCGAGGATCGCGGCCACCAGGCCCAGCGTGATGGCGTTGGCGACGACCAGCGGCAGGTCGCTGATCAGCGCGCCGTAGAGCAGCCACATCGAGTTGCCGGTGGTCTGCAGCACGAACATGCCGGCCGAGATGTCGTGGGTCGAGCGCGAGCGCCAGGCCTTGATGACCTGGGGCAGGAACGAGCACGTGGTGCAGGTGGCGGCGCCGAGGCCGATGATGGTGGTGAGCAAGATGAAAGTCCGTGCGCTGGTCGTGGAGACGCACGCTTGTAGAATGGCGCGCGCTCGAGCGAAACCCGCCCCGGCGCGAATTGATAGCTTTGCGTGAGAGGGCCACACCACCCACGGTCATTCCCAGAAGGCGGGGAATCCAGCACGCCGCAGCGTCTCGATGACACACAGCTGCCGGTGAGTACTGGATCGCCCGGTCAAGCCGGGCGATGACGGTGGGGGATCTGGCAGACCCCGCCCCTCAGCAAAGATCGTTACTCCGCGGTCCAGCCGCCGTCGATCGACAGGTTGGAGCCGGTGATCTGCGCGGCCTCGTCGCTGCACAGGAACAGCGCCAACGCGGCGACCTGATCGACCGTCACGAACTCCTTGGTCGGCTGCGCGGCCAGCAGCACGTCGTTGATGACCTGCTCCTTGGTGAGATTGCGCGCCTTCATCGTGTCGGGGATCTGCTTCTCGACCAGCGGCGTCCAGACATAGCCCGGCGAAATGCAGTTGCAGGTGATCTTGTGGGTCGCGAGCTCCAGCGCCACGGTCTTGGTGAGGCCGGCGATGCCGTGCTTGGCCGAGACATAGGCCGACTTGAACGGCGAGGCGACCAGCGAATGCGCGGACGCCGTGTTGATGATGCGGCCCCAGCCGCGCTTCTTCATGCCGGGCACGGCGGCGTGGATGCCGTAGAATGCCGAGGAGAGATTGATCGCGATGATCTGCTCCCATTTCTCCGGCGGAAATTCCTCGACCGGCGACACGAACTGGATGCCGGCATTGTTGACGAGCACGTCGACCGAGCCGAACGTCGTTTCGCCGAGCGCGATCATGCCGGCGATCTCGGCCGGCTTGCTCATGTCGGCCGGCGAATGCACGGCCCTCACCTTGAACTCGCTCTCGATCGCGGCGCGCTCCTTCTCGATGTCGGCAGGTGCACCGAAGCCGTTGATCACGACGTTGGCGCCGGCCGAGGCGAAGCCGCGGGCAATCGCGAGTCCGATGCCGCTGGTCGAGCCGGTGACCACCGCGGTCTTGCCTTTCAAATTCGTCGTCATTGCTTCACTCCTTCTTGGCGGCCGCAAGGCTGCCGTCCTGCGTGAGATCGTAGGTCACCATGGTCTCGCCGGACTGCGGCCGCTCCAGCCGGTCCTTGTGGCGCATCGACTGATGCACGTCGCGCACGCCCGCCTCCCAATGCTCGACCATCGCCACATGCGAGAAATCGTAGTCCTTCGACGAGGTCTCGTAGTTCTTGCTGCGATAGATCAGGTGCACCACCGTCACGGTGTTCTCCTGCGCCGCCTTGCACAGAATCTCCAGCGAGGGATCGTTACGCAATTCGTCCGGCAGCTTGGCATAGAGCTCGCGGAACGCCTTGCGCGTATTGTGGATCATCCGGTTCTTGTCGGTGTTCATCCGCGTCCGGCTGGAATAGCGGATGTCCTTCTCGCGCTCGGCGGCCTCGAGCAGCGTCCGCGGCAGGTTGCCGCGCGCGGAGAACAGGTCGACCTGGAAGATCAGGAGGTCACGATCGGTCTCGGCGTCGAGCACGTAGTCGAGCGGCGTGTTGGAGGCGATGCCGCCGTCCCAGTAATGCTCGCCGTCGATCTCGACCGGCGGAAAGCCCGGTGGCAGCGCGCCTGAGGCCATGATGTGCTCGGGGCCGATGCACTTGCCCTGCTTCTTGAACTCGACATTATCGAAATAGGTGAAGTTGCCGGTGGTGACGCCGACGGCGCCGACCGACAATCGCGTCTTGAGATCGTTGATGCGGTCGAAATCGACCAGCCGTTCCAGCGTGCGCTTCAGCGGCGCGGTGTCGTAATAGCTGACGGACTGCGGCGAGCCGGAGGGCCACAACGGCGCCGGCGGAAACCGCGGCGTGAAGAAGCCGGGCACGCCGAACGCCGCGATCAGTCCAGCGCTGACTTCGTTGAAGGCCGAGCGGTGACGGTCGCCATTGAGCAGCGGCTTCCACGGTACCGGCGACGACACCATCTCCCAGAATTCCTTGAGACGGCGGACGCGTTTCTCGCGGTCGTTGCCGGCGATGATTGCGGCGTTGATGGCGCCGATCGAAATGCCGGCGATCCATTCCGGCTCGAAATCGAAATGACACAGCGCCTGATAGGCGCCGGCCTGATAGGAGCCGAGCGCGCCACCACCCTGCAGGACCAGCACGCGCTTTGCTTCGGTGGGAGTCGTCGGCGGAGCCGGCTGCGGATGATGTGTCATGTCAATCGATCGGTTATCAGCGAATGGGCCAGCGTGGCGTGACCGCGTGATAACGTCAATCCAGCCTCACGCATAGGTCGCTTCCGGCCACCTGTGGGGCTCAACCGGACAGACCGCTGCGCAGAGAGAGCAGCGGTGCCTCTCAGGAAGGCTTCTTGCCGTCGGGTGCCGCCAGAATCATAGTCCAGAATACCTTGTACTTGGTGTTCGGAGCATAGCTCGCGGCGATGCCTATTTTTGTGACACCGCTCTTCAGCATGTTGGCGCGGTGGGGCGGCGAGTCGCGCCAGCCGGAAAAGGCTTCGGCCAGCGTGTGATAGCCGGCCGAGACGTTTTCGACGGCCACCGTCGCATCATAGCCTGCGCCGGTCAGGCGTTTCGCCAGCGGCGCGCGCACGTCATGATCGAGCTTGTTCTTGTCGGCCATCGCCTGCGACTGCGATTCCGCCAGCCGCATCAGTTCGGGATCGACCTCGACCATGCCGAGTCCGTTGTTCTGACGATATTGTGAGATCATCGTCGCCGCAGCCACCGCGTCAAGCTTCGCGCCGGCGACCGCCATGTCGGCATACATGGTCGGCGCCTGCACGACGGGCGCCTCAGCCGCGCAGCCGGCAAGCAGGAATGCAATGGAGAGAGCGAAAGCCAGACGCTTCAATGAACCGGACCCTATGCGATGACGAGAGGCGGGTTGTTGCACATCAACCGTGGCTGAAAGGTGAATCGACGGTAAGTTCCATCGGTTCAATTTGAGACATTCTAGCCGGCAACGGTCATTTCACCAAAAGATCCGTTAGCCAAAAGATCCGCGCGATGCGTTCGGGCTGTTCGAAAAGCCAGATGGCCAAGTCCACAGAAAGCTCTCGGCCATCGGACGAGTTGTGCCAATTTAAAGATCAGTCAGACTGCTCACGCTGGGTGCGGACGCCTGAACTCTACAGCTCTTCAGAGGGAGACGAAGGGATGATATTGAACATCACTCCATTATCGCACCTGCAGCGAAGAACGACATAGAAATGAACGAACCAAGCAGAGCTTGATACAAGTAGTAGTGATAGAATGCGGGGAGATGGCATTCATACACAAAATCACAAAATCCGAAGGAGACGGCTATCAAGGCCGTTGTACCTCCGACAATAATCGAACGGGAAGCCCCCAAAGAGCGCAGCCATAGGATGGCGCCAAACGCAATTATAGGAACCATCGAATAGAGAAGAGCCGAGATATGCAAACGAGGCGACAAAAATGAGTAATCCTGCGAGCTCCACGCTGCAACTGCCACGTCGATCCCGTTGAAGAGTTCCTGCACGGCAAGCGATATAATCAGCTGAGAGGTCGCCATGACGGCAAAAGAGGTTTCGTGAGTCTCCGTTCGCCTGAACGCTCTTCGTCGCACTGGAAATGCATGCAACGCAAATGCCAACGGCAAGACAAAGCTGGCTGTGAACTTAAGCACATATCGGATTGTACTAAACCAACCGTCTCTATCTGGATTCGGCCACTCAAAATGAAGAGGCACAACTCGACGGAGAAGGGGGACAAAGATTACATAGAGTCCTAGGAGGGCAGAGAAAAGGATAGGAGCTGCAATCAGACGCCTGAGGTCAAACTTAAGTCCTCCCTCGGAACTTGGAGAGACCCCAAGCCGCTGCCGTAGAAAGTCCAGGCTATTGATTAAGCCATCGGCGCGGATCTGACTTCGACAGCGCCAGATTAGTTGGTACGCAACCCTATTTTCCCCCTTGTTTCCAACAAATTCCGGGGGCAGAGGGGCTTCAGAACCTAATGAGTGCTGGAGTTGAGTTTCTAAACGATCGAAATCCCCTCCATGCAACTGCAGAAGGGCGCGCGCAGCCTCTTTCGCGTTCTCATCTATGACTGAATACAACCCGGTCGTGTTCAAAACTAGGTCCCGCGCATATACTAATAGCGACCTAATTTTGCTCGCAAATAAGAACAGAAAAGCGCTTAAGACAATTAGCGGCTCCGCCCAAGGTGGTATCGCCGCACTGATTGATATAAATCCTTGATGTACTTTAACAGGTAAATGGTCTTTCACGAGATCAAGAAGGACTTGCTTCAAAGCAGACAGACATGCCGCAGCATCGAACGCTACGGCAGCAAAGGTTAGCGAAATCGTCCCTGCAAAAAACACACCAATCGCACGGAACCAAACCGATGAAACGATCTCATCTAGTGCATAAAATGATGAGGGCGAAGTGACGTCATGCTTTCGCTTGTCACGGAGAAGATCTACGGTAAGAAAATAGATCACTGCAGAGCTCAGAAGCACTGAGCAAATACGTAGCCAATCAATAGAAACTATATATAATAATCGATCCAGCATACCCAAGGCGCTGGCCCCCACAAAAATCTTGCGCTTAGGTTCACTTACACCGATTATTATTGCAGTCGGCAGCTGCGGGCTGAGGAAAAACAGAAGCCGTTACCAGACCAGCCGTCAAAATTGCTAGCAATAAAAAGATGGACTTCATTGGCCACCCTCTCCACCTCGTACTTATCATACATAAAAACAACCAAAGGCGCAACGGAGACTCCACCTTCAGCCGGCGAAAATCCGATAATGCCGCGGCTTGAGTCCGATGCGATCGCCGATGCGGAGTTCGCGGTCGCGGGGGGCGTCGATCTCGATGGTGGAGCCTTCGGTTAGCGCGATCTCGGCGCGCTGGACCGGGCCGAAGCTGCGGACATGGGTGACGGCGCCGTGCAGGGTACCGCTGTCGGCCGGGCCGATCAGCATATCGTGACGGCGCACGAACAGCGTCGAGGCGCCTGCGGCCCCGCCGGGGGCGGCGATGTCCAGCGGCCGGCCGTTGAGATGCACCGCGCCGCCGGAAATCTCGACCGGCAGCATGATCGACTCGCCGATGAAGCCGTGGACGAAGGCGGTCGCCGGACTGTCATAGACGTCGTTCGGCGAGCCCACCTGCTCGATGCGGCCCTTGTCCATCACGACGACGCGATGCGCGACCTCGAGCGCCTCCTCCTGGTCATGCGTGACGAAGATCGAGGTCACGTTGATCTCGTGGTGCAGGGTGCGCAGCCACTGCCGCAGCTCCTTGCGGACCTTGGCATCGAGCGCGCCGAACGGCTCGTCGAGCAGCAGGATGCGCGGCTCGATGGCCAGCGCCCGGGCCAGCGCGATGCGCTGGCGCTGGCCGCCGGAGAGCTGGCTCGGATAGCGGTCAGCGAGCCAGTCGAGCTGCACGAGGTCGAGCAGCTCCTTCACGCGTGCGCGGATCTGTGCCTCGCTCTTGCGGATGCTGCGCGGCTGCACGCGCAGGCCGAAGGCAACGTTCTCGAACACGCTCATGTGCCGGAACAGCGCGTAGTGCTGGAACACGAAGCCGACATGGCGCTCGCGCGCGCCGCGGTCGAGCGCGTTCTCGCCGTCGAACAGGATCTCGCCGGCATCGGGCCATTCCAGGCCGGCGATGATGCGCAGCAGCGTCGTCTTGCCGGAGCCCGAAGGCCCCAGCAGCGCCAAGAGCTCGCCATTGGCGACCTTGAGGTCGACACTGTCGAGCGCCTTGAAGGAGCCGAAGGTCTTGACGACGCCCCGCGCTTCAATGGTCATGAGGCATGTCCTCGTCGATGTTCCGTTCGAGAATGGTCTTGGCAATCAGCGTGATCAGCGCGAGCATCGCGAGCAGCGAGGCGATCGCGAACGAGGCCACCATCTGGTACTCGTTGTAGAGGATCTCGACCAGCAGCGGCATCGTGTTGGTCTCGCCGCGGATGTGGCCCGACACCACCGAGACCGCGCCGAACTCGCCCATCGCGCGCGCGTTGCAGAGCAGGACGCCGTAGAGCACGCCCCATTTGATGTTGGGCAAGGTGACCCGGAAGAAGGTCTGCAAACCGGAGGCGCCGAGCGAGATCGCGGCCTCCTCCTCCTGCGTGCCCTGCTCCTGCATCAAGGGGATCAGCGCGCGCGCCACGAACGGAAAGGTCACGAACACAGTGGCGAGCGTGATGCCCGGAAAGGCGAACAGGATCTGCAGACCATGGCTCTGCAGCCAGGGCCCGAAGAATCCCTGCGCGCCGAACAGCAGCACGAAGACGAGGCCCGAGATCACCGGGCTCACCGAGAACGGCAGGTCGATCAAGGTGATCAGGAAGGTCTTGCCGGGAAAGTCGAACTTCGCGATCGCCCAGGCGGCGGCGAGGCCGAACAGCAGGTTGGTGCCGACCGACACGGCCGCGACCGCGAGCGTGAGGCGGATGGCGGACCACGCCTCGGGGTCGGCCAGAGCGGACAGGTAGGCCATCACGCCCTTGCCGAACGCCTCGACGAACACGACCACCAGCGGCAGCACGACGAAGATCGAGAGAAAGCCGATGGCGAGCGTGATGATGGCAATGCGCACGGCGGCCGGCTCAGCGCGCGGATCGCGCCGGGCAGCACTCGCGATATGGCTGGACTGTGCCGTTGGGCCGGACGTCCGTTGCAGGGTCATCTCGATGCTCATGTCGCGGCCTCAAGTCGACGGCGCCTGGGCCTGGGCCCAGCGCTGCAAGCGATTCACCGCGAAGATGATCACGAATGCCACCACAAGCATGACCACTGCAATGGCCGTGGCGTCGGCATAGCGGAACTCGGACAGGCGGATCACGATCAGGAGGGGGGCAATTTCCGACACGTTCGGCAGATTGCCGGCGATGAAGATCACTGAGCCGTACTCGCCGACGGCGCGGGCGAAGGCCAGCGCGAAGCCGGTCAGGAGCGCCGGCATCAGGCTGGGCAGGATGACCTTGGTGATGATGTGCCAGCGGCTAGCGCCCAGGCTCGCAGCAGCCTCCTCGATCTCGGGATCGAGATCGATCAGCACCGGCTGCACGGTGCGGACGACGAAGGGGATGCCGATGAAGATCATGGCGATGAAGATGCCAAGCGGCGTGAACGCCACCTTGATGCCGAGCTCGGCCAACGGCGCGCCGAGCCAGCCCTTCTGCGCGAACAGCGCGGTCAGCGCCACGCCGGCGACCGCCGTCGGCAGGGCGAACGGCACATCGACGATGGCGTCGAACAGCCGCCGGCCCGGGAAGCGGTAGCGCACCAGCGCCCAGACCACGATGGTGCCCATCACGAGGTTGACGAGCGCCGCAGCAAAGGACAGGCCGAACGAGATCTTGAGCGCACTCAAGGTGCGCCGGCTGGTGACGATGCCCCAGAACTGCTCCAGGCTGAGTTCGGTCGAGCGGACGAACAGCCCGGCCAGCGGAATGAGGACGACGAGCGACAGCCAGGTCAGCGTCAGTCCCATGGTGAGACCGAAACCCGGCAACGTGCTACGCCGCGGCGCAAGAACGCTCAAGACGCCACCTGGCTCATTCTCTGGCTCACCCCATCGTCTCCTGCCGTCGACTCCGGATCAGTTCTTGTAGATCTGATCGAAGATCCCGCCTTCGCCGAAATGATCCTTCTGGGCCTTGGTCCAGCCGCCGAATACGTCGTCGATCGTGAACAGCTCGACCTTTGCGAACGAGTCGGCGTACGTCTTCGCCACGTCCGAATCACGCGGACGGTAGAAGTTGCGTGCGGCGATTTCCTGACCTTCCTTCGTATACCAGTACTTCAGATAGGCTTCGGCGGCGGCCTGCGTGCCCTTCCTGGCCACGACGGTATCGACGACGGCAACCGGCGGTTCGGCCAGGATCGACAGCGACGGCGAGATGATCTCGAACTTTTCCTTACCGAATTCTTTAAGCGCCAGATAGGCCTCGTTCTCCCAGGCCAGCAGCACGTCGCCGACGCCGCGTTCCACGAAGGTGACGGTGGCGCCACGGGCACCGGTGTCGAGCACCGGAACATGCTTATACAGGTCGGCCACGAACTGCTTGGCCTTGTCGGCCGAGCTGGTCTTCTTGAGAGCATAGCCCCAGGCGGCGAGGTAGTTCCAGCGCGCGCCGCCGGAGGTCTTCGGGTTGGGCGTGATGATGTCGACACCGGGCTTGAGCAGGTCGTCCCAATCCTTGATGCCCTTCGGATTGCCCTTGCGGACCAGGAACACGATGGTCGAGGTGTAGGGCGAGGCGTTCTGCGGCAGACGCTTCTGCCACTCCTTGGCGACCAGCCCCTTGCCCGCGATCGCGTCGATGTCGTAGGCGAGCGCGAGCGTCACGACGTCGGCCTGCAAGCCGTCGATCACGCTGCGGGCCTGGGCGCCGGAGCCGCCATGCGACTGCTTGATCTCGACGCTCTTGCCGGTTTCCTTCTGATAGCTCGCGGCAAACGCCTTGTTGAACTCGACATAGAGTTCGCGGGTCGGATCGTAGGACACGTTGAGCAGGCTCACGTCGGCCGCATAGGCCGATCCTGCCCATGCCAGGCCCGCGACAACAGCCAGAACACGCCGCATCATCCAAGCTCTCCATTCCAATGACCCGCAATGTGGCAGGCGCGTGCAGCAGAACGCCGGATGTACGGTTCAGAGTCAACGAAACCGGATTCTCTTGTTTCCGGCCGGACATGAGCATTGTGCTACGAAGCGGGGCGCAATGGGATGGGCATTCTGTGCCGCGACACAATGCCGTCGTGAAGGCGCGAAACACGGCGATTACCGCAGTCCAACGCGGGCGGCAATGCATTCGCGCTTGATCTTGTTCCCGATATGTCCGCAAGAATGGGAAAACAACCTTAGCGGGAAATGTAGATGATGTCGGACAGCGCTGGGCTCTCTACACCGATGACGTCGCGACCGTGTGGATGCCGCATTCGGTCTTGCCGCGGCCGCGCCAGCGGCCGGCGCGGTCGTCTTCGGCTGCGTCCGCGCGGCTGGTGCAGGGCATGCAGCCGATCGACCGGAAGCCGGACGCGACCAGCGGATGCTGCGGGAGGTTGGCCGCACGATAGATCGCCGCGATGTCCTCGCGGGTGACGTTGGCGAACGGATTGAACTTCACCCGCGCGCCGTCCTGCTCGACGACGGGAATCGCGGCGCGCAAGCCCCCCTGGAAGCGCTTGCGGCCGTTGATCCAGGCGGCGAAGGGCTTGAGCGCGCGCGCCAGCGGCTCGACCTTGCGGATGCGGCAGCAGGCGTCGGGATCTGAGAACCACAATTCGTTGTCGGCATCCTCCCGGGCCAGCGCTGCGGCATCAGGCTTCATCGACCGCACGTCCTGCAGGCCGAGGATCTCGATCAGCTGGTCGCGATAGGCCAGCGTCTCTGCGAACATGTGCCCGGTGTCGAGGAAGACGACCGGGATCGCCGGATCGACGTCGGCCGTGACCTTCAGCAGCGCCGCCGACTCCGTGCCGAACGACGACACCACGGCGAGTCGCTCGCGCCCGATCGCCTGCAAGGCGGCGGCAATGATCTCATGCGGCGTAGCCGTGCGCAGCGCTGCATCCAGCGCCGCGACAGGCGTCTGTGCGTCCGACGATGATGCAGCCAAGGTGCTCACAGCCCGGCACTCTCCGAATGGCGCAATTGCAGGCGCTGATGCAGGGCCGAGAGCCGGCCGTCGCCGGTCGGCTGGTAGAACACCGAATAGCGCTTCACCGTCTCGGCGAAGGCCTCGGCGTCGGCCTGCTTCTTGACCTCGAAGGCATCGAAGCCGGCGCGCAGCATGAACACGAACTGATCACGCAGCACCTGCCCCGTGGCCCGCAGCTCGCCGCGATAGCCATGGCGCTCGCGCAGCAGGCGCGCCTGGGTGTAGGCGCGGCCGTCACGGAAGTTCGGGAACAGCAGCGCGACCAGCGCGATGCGGTCGAGATGGGGCACGAGATCATCGACATCGCGATTGTTCGGCCAGATCACGCCGAGCTTGCCGCCGGCGCGGCCGACCAGCGCATCAGGACCAGCCAGAAAGCGCGCCTCGGAGACGAGGATCGCGCCCTGCGCCGGCAATTCGGCATCGTCGGCGACACGGACGAACTCGTCCGCGATGATGTGTCCGCCCTTAACGAGTGGCATAGACCCGCTCCTTGAATGGTTCGACCCCGAGCCGCTTCACCGTATCGACGAACAGCTCTTCGGGATGCGCGCGCAGCGCGAGATAGGCCTCGACGATGTCCTCGACGACGTCGGCGACCTCGGCATAGGGCACAGCGGGGCCGATCAGAGTGCCGAGCACGGCGCCCTCGTCGGCACGGCCGCCGATCGTGATCTGGTAGAACTCCTCGTCGTTCTTCTCGACGCCGAGGATGCCGATATGGCCGACATGGTGGTGGCCGCAGGCATTGATGCAGCCGGAGATGTTGATGTGCAGCCGGCCGATCAGGTTCGCGGTGTCGTGATTGGCGAAACGGCGCGTGATCTCCTGAGCGATCGGGATCGACCGCGCATTCGCCAGCGAGCAGTAGTCGAGCCCCGGACAGGCAATGATGTCGGAGACGAGGTTGACGTTGGGGATCGCAAGTCCGATCGCGTCGAGCGCCTTCCACAGCGCCGGCAGGTCGCGCTTCCTGACATGCGGCAGCGCCAGGTTCTGCTCGTGACCGACGCGGATCTCACCGAACGAGTATGTGTCGGCGATATCGGCGAGCGCATCCATCTGGTCGGCGGTCGCGTCACCCGGAGGACCGCCGACCGGCTTCAGCGACACGGTCACGATCGAATAGCCCTGCGCCTTGTGGGCAAACACCGAGTTCTTGCGCCACGCCTCGAAGACAGCATCATGCGCCGCCTGCTTGAGTTCGTCGGGCATCGCCGGCAGCGTCTCATAGGCCGGATAGAAGAAGCGCGAGCGGATGTCCTCGACGACGCCGTCGTCGATCTTCAGCGCGCCGTCGCGGATCTGCTGCCACTCCTCCTCGACCTCGGCGGCGAACTTCTCGATGCCGAGCTCGTGGACCAGGATCTTGATGCGCGCCTTGTAGATGTTGTCGCGGCGGCCATACTGGTTGTAGACGCGCAGGATCGCCTCGATGTAGCTCAGGATGTCCCGGCCATGGACGAACGGCCTGATGAGCTTGCCGATGAACGGCGTGCGTCCCAGGCCGCCGCCGACCAGCACCTCGAAACCGGTCTCACCCTGCTCGTTCTTGAGGAGACGCAGGCCGATGTCGTGGATCTTGATCGCGGCGCGGTCGTGATCGGAGGCCGTGATCGCAATCTTGAACTTGCGCGGCAGGAACGAGAATTCCGGATGCAGCGTCGTGAACTGACGGATCAGTTCGGCCCAGATGCGCGGGTCTTCGATCTCCCCCGGGGCGACGCCCGCCCACTGGTCGGAGGTGACGTTGCGCATGTTGTTGCCGGAGGTCTGCATCGCATGGATGCCGACCTCGGCGAGATCCGCCAGCGCATCCGGCAGCTCCGACAGCTTGATCCAATTGTACTGGATGTTCTGGCGGGTGGTGAAATGGCCATAGCCGCGGTCGTAGCGCCGCGCCACATGGGCGAGCCGCCGCAACTGCTCCGACGACAGCGTGCCATAGGGGATGGCGACGCGCAGCATGTAGGCGTGGAGCTGCAGGTAGACGCCGTTCTGCAGGCGCAGGATCTTGAACTCGTCCTCGGTGAGCTCGCCGGAGAGGCGCCGCTTCACCTGGTCGCGGAATTCGGCGACGCGCTCGTTGACCAGCGTGCGATCGATTTCGTCATAAGCATACATGAGAAGCCCTTCAGGCCTGAGCCGGCAGCGCGATGGTGGCGCCCGTCAGCCGAATGTGTTCGCGGAGATTGCCCGGCTTGACCGCGCCGTCGGCGGCGACCTCGACCGGCGCGATATAGGCACCGATGGCGCCGAGATCGTCGGCCACCGCTTCCGTCAGCAGCGCCCGCGCCTCGTCGGCGGTGCGCACGATCGCCGCATCGCTCAGCGCGTCGGACCAGCTCTTGGCGCCGGTGCGGTAGATCACCGCGCCGTCCCAGGTCCGGTTGGCGGTGATGACCGAGGGGCCGGTGATCTTGATCTTCTGTTGCAGCGGAGAGGTCATTCAGACGGGTTCCAGGAGTTGTTCAATCACGCGACTGAGATTCTGCTGACGCCACGGCGCCGAATGCGCCACGACGTCACCGATGACGAGAATGGCCGGGCCGCCGTCGATCCTCGCGACGAGGTCCGGCAACTGATCGAGCGTGCCGACCGCAGCCTGCGCATCCGGCCGCGTCACCCGCGCGAACACGCCGACCGGCGTCTGCGGCGAGCGTCCCGCGGCGAGCAGGCCGGAGCGCACCGCCGGTGCTGCGGTCATGCCCATGTAGACGACGACGGTCATCTTGGTGTCGGTCAGCACCGACCAGTCGACCGCCTCGGCGTCGCGCTCCTTGTGCGCGGTGAGAAAGGTGATGCGCAGCGCCTTGCTGCGGAAGGTCAGGGGCACCTCGAACTGCGCGGCGGCGCCAAGCCCTGCGGTGATGCCGGGCACGATGGTGTAGGACACGCCGGCCTTGCGCAGCGCATCGACTTCCTCGCCGCCGCGGCCGAACACGAAGCAATCGCCGCCCTTCAGTCGCACGGCGCGCTTGCCCTCGCGCGCGGCCTCGATCAAGAGCCTGTTGACGGCATCCTGGCCGATGCCGGGCTTGCCGACGCGGCGGCCGACCGGCACGCGCGAGGCGTCGCGGCGGATGCGGTCGAGAATCTCCGGCGTCACCAGTTCGTCGTAGAACACGACGTCGGCGTCCTGCAGCGCGCGCAGCGCCTTGATGGTGAGAAGATCGGGATCGCCGGGACCGGCGCCGACCAGGGTGACATGGCCCTCGCTGCGGCCCGTCTTGTCGGCACCCGCATAGGCCGAGGGATCGGCAATGCCGTGCAGCGCCGCCGCGGCCTCCTGCTTGCGACCCGCGAGCACGAGCGCGCCGATCGGGCCATCGACGATGCGTTCCCAGAAGCGGCGGCGCAGCGGCATCTCGGCGATGACCGGATTGATGGTCTTGCGGAACTCGCCGATGAAGCCCGCGAGCTCGCCGATCCGCGCCGGCAGCAGCGCCTCGATGCGCTCGCGCACGCGGCGCGCCACCACCGGCGACGAGCCGCCGGTGCCGATCGCCACCACGACGTCGCCGCGATCGACGATCGCCGGGAAGATGAAGCTGGAATGCGCGAGGTCGTCCATCACGTTGACGGGCAGGCCGACACTGCGCGCCCGCGCCGCCATCGCCACGCCGATGTCGCCGGCACCCGCGCACAGCACGGCGATGACGCCGGTGAGGTCGGCCGCGAGCGGATCGCCCTCGGCGCGCGCGATCTGGCCATGGTCATCGTGTAAGCCGGCGAGATCGAAATCGCCATCGGTCGCGAACCAGCGGATATCGGCGCCGGCCGACAGCAACACCCGGAGCTTGGCGCGCACGAGCTCCCCCGCGCCGATCAGCAGCACGGGACCGGTCTTCAGATCGAGAAACACCGGCAGATATTGCATTGCGCTCTTCGGCTTCGACTCTTCGGGGTTGACTGGAATTATTTTCTATATAAGTGTCACGCCGCGGACGTAAAGAGAAAATTATTTCTTGGCTTCGCCATAGAATTTTCTCCCAAGCAGGCGATGGCTGACAGCATGCACATTCTCACCAACGACGTTTCCAGAGACCGGTTGCCCTCTTCCGAGCTCGAGCAAGCATCTTCCATGCCGCGCGTCCTCAGCGCTGCCCCGACGATGGATCATCTCGACCAGCTGGAGGCGCAGAGCATTTACATTCTCCGCGAGGCCTTTGCACGGCTGAAGAAGCTCGCGCTGCTGTGGTCGCTGGGAAAAGATTCCAACGTGATGATCTGGCTGGCGCGCAAGGCGTTCTTCGGCCGGGTGCCGTTCCCAGCCATGCATGTCGATACCGGCAAGAAGTTTCCGGAGATGTACGCCTTCCGCGACACCTACGCGCAGGAATGGGGCCTCGATCTCCGCGTCGAGCCGTGTCCACCGATCGATGCCGTCGACCCGACGCTGCCGCCGGCCGCGCGCTCCGCGGCGCGCAAGACCGAGGGCCTGAAGATGGCGCTCGCCAAGCACGGCTTCGACGGCCTGATCGCCGGCATCCGCCGCGACGAGGAGGCGACCCGCGCCAAGGAGCGCGTGTTCTCGCCGCGCGGCGCCGAGGGCCATTGGGACGTGCGCGACCAGCCGCCGGAGTTCTGGGACCATTTCAACGCCTCGCCGCCGCAGGGCGCGCATCTGCGCATCCATCCGATCCTGCATTGGACCGAGGCCGACATCTGGGCCTACACCGCGCGCGAGAACATCCCGATCATCCCGCTGTACCTGTCCAAGAACGGCAAGCGCTACCGCTCCCTCGGCGACCAGGACATCACCTTCCCGGTCTCGTCCAACGCCTCGACCATCCCCGAGATCCTCGCCGAGCTCGAAAGCACCAAGGTGCCGGAGCGCGCGGGCCGCGCGCTGGACCATGAAACCGAGGACGCCTTCGAGCGTCTGCGCGTCGCCGGCTATCTCTGACGCGGAGCGCGAGGTCATGAACATGAGAGTCCCGGCCGCCGCTCCCGCCACGCCGAACGGCACCACCCGTCCGCAGGTCTCAATCGTCATCGTCGGCCATGTCGATCACGGCAAGTCGACGCTGGTCGGCCGCCTCCTGCATGAGACCGGCAGCCTGCCGGACGGCAAGCTCGAGATGCTGCAGGCCGTCTCGGCCCGTCGCGGCATGCCGTTCGAATGGTCGTTCCTGCTCGACGCGCTGCAGACCGAGCGCGACCAGGGCATCACCATCGACACCACGCAGATCCGCTTCCGCACCAATGCGCGCGAGGTCGTGCTGATCGACGCGCCCGGCCACGCCGAGTTCCTGCGCAACATGATCACCGGCGCCTCGCAGGCCGACGGCGCGGTGCTGATCATCGACGCGCTCGAAGGCGTGCGCGACCAGACCCGCCGCCACGGCTATCTCTTGCATCTGCTCGGCGTGAAGCAGGTGGCGGTCGTCGTCAACAAGATGGACCGCGTCGACTTCGGCGAGGCGCGTTTCGACGCCATCAAGTCGGAGATCTCGGCGCATCTCGAAGGCCTCGGCGTCAAGCCGGTGGCCGTGATTCCGATCTCCGCCCGCGACGGCGACGGCGTCGCCGAGCTGACCTCGCGCATCGGCTGGTACAAGGGCCCGACCGTGGTCGAGGCGCTGGACGGCCTGGAGCCGGCGAAGCCGCTGTCGAGCCTGCCGCTGCGCCTGCCGGTGCAGGCGATCTACAAGTTCGACGACCGCCGCATCGTCGCCGGCCGCGTCGAAGCGGGTGAATTACGCACCGGCGACGAGATCGTGATCATGCCGGCCGGCAAGATCGCCAAGATCAAGACCGTCGAGGGCTGGCCGCAGACGCCGGTGACGTCGGCGCAAGGCGCGGGCCGCTCGGTCGGCATCACGCTCGACCGCGAGCTGTTCATCGAGCGCGGCGACATCATCGCCCATGTCGGCCGCGAGCCGCAAGCCGCGCGACGGCTGCATGCGCGCATCTTCTGGCTGCACGACCAGCCGCTCGCCAAGGGCGACAACATCCTGGTCCGGCTCGGCACCCGCGAGGCCCGCGGCAGCGTGGTGGCGATCGAGAAGGCGGTCGATCCGGGCTCGCTGTCCAACGAGGAGAACGCCTCGATCGCGCGCAACCATGTCGGCGAGATCGAGATCGCGCTGACGCAACCGGTCGCCGTCGATCCCTATACCGAGAACGCGCGCACCGGCCGCCTCGTCATCGAGGTCCAGGGCCGCATCGCCGGCGGCGGTCTCGTCCTGACCGTCGACGCCGGCAAGCGCGCCGCGCCCGTCGACATCATCCCGGTGGAATCGGCGCTGCAGCCGCAGGAGCGCGCCGACCGCTACCGCCACAAGGGCGCGGTGGTCTGGATGACCGGCCTGCCCGGCGCCGGCAAATCCACCCTCGCCCGTGCCTTGGAGCGCCGGCTGTTCAGCCGCGGCGGCGCGCCCGTGCTGCTCGACGGCGACACCGTGCGCGCCGGCCTCAACAAGGATCTCGGCTTCACGCCGGAGGACCGCGCCGAGAACATCCGCCGCCTCGCCGAGGTCGCAACCCATCTCGCCCGCAACGGCCACGTCGCGATCGTCGCCGCGGTGTCACCGGCCCGCGACGACCGCGCATCGGCGCGCCGCATCGCCGGCGACCTGTTCCGCGAGGTCCATGTCGCGACGCCGGCCGAGATCTGCGAGAGCCGCGATCCCAAGGGCCACTACGCCAAGGCCCGCGCCGGAGCCTTGCAGAACTTCACCGGCATCGGCACCGACTACGAGCCGCCACTCGACGCCGAACTGGTGATCGACACCGCGACCCGCCCGATTGCGGAAGCGACCGACGAGCTCGAAGCTCTGCTGTCAAAGACCGGCGTGCTGTTCGACGACATCGCCGATCTCGGCGCCAACATCTGAGGCGAAGGTCGCTCTTGCCCCTCATGGTGAGGAGCGCCTTACTCCGCAGCCTCTCCGCGACAGCTGCCCAAGGCGGCGCGTCTCGAACCATGAGGCCCGCATCGGGGCCTCGCCCTTCGAGACGCCCGCCTCAGGGCGGGCTCCTCAGGGAGAGGGTTGAGGGTTCGCGCGGGGCGATTGCGAATGATAATGCTCTAACGCGCGTCAGAGCGCCCCGACATACGCCGTGAGATCATCGAGTTCGGCCTCCGTCGGCAGCCGCGACTCCATCTTCTTGGCGTAGAACTCCCACATCAGCTTCACCGCATCGCGCAGCGAGGCCGTGCGGCCGTCGTGGAAATACGGCGCGGTCGATGCGGCCGCGTGCAGGGTCGGCACCTTGAACTTGCCGCCGGTGCCGATGTCGTCCTTGCTCTTCTTGTCGAAGCTCGGGAGCTGATGGCAGGTGCCGCAGCCGCCGTCGCCGACATAGAGCTCGAAGCCGCGCTTCACCGCCGGGCTCGCATCCTCACGCGGCGTGCCGTCCTCCCTGACCTGCCAGTTCGCCGGAGTGTTCAGCGTCTTCACATAGGCGATGAGCGCCGCCAGGGTTTCCTTCGACGGCTCCGGCCCCTTCATACGGTTGACGATGATGCCGCGGATGCTGTCCTCGAGCGTGGCGGCCTGGCCCTGCCAGCCGAACACCGAGCGTTCGCCGACGCCCCACAGGGTCGGCGTATTGCGGCCGTTGGGATCGCCGTCGGCAACCACGTCGAGGCCGACATAGGTCTTGTTGTTGGTGTGGCCGGTCGAGAAGTGACAGGTGGCGCAGGACGCCTTGCTGCCGCCCGACAGGCTCGCATCGTTGAACAGCGCGAGGCCCTTGGCGGCGAGGTCGGCCTCGGAGAGTTGCGCTGGAGATGTCATCGCCGCGCCGACGGTCGTGGACAACGCCGGCGTCTCCGTCGCCGCAGCGGCAGGCGGAGCCTTGCTCTTCTTGGCCACGCTGGCGACATGACGAGGCGCGGCCTTGTGTGCGGGCTCGGCCGCCCGCACCGGCTTGGGTCGCAGCGCCGACGCCAGCCGCTGGAGCAGGCTCGGCTTCTCCGGCACCACGGAGAGATATGGCGTCACCGACTTGTCGGCCGCGAGCGCGGGCAAGGTGAGTAGTCCAAGACACAGGACGACCGACCGCAGCCCAGTGAACGCCATGACACCACTCCCCGCACCCCACCAGATGCGAGTCGTTATCGAAAGCTTTTAAGTCCGAAGTAGGACTGCGCGGCGGCATTGAATCGGCGCGGGTGCGCCGGCCGCCGCACAACCGCCGTGCCTCGCCCCGCATGAGTTGCTGTTGTCGGCTCCGGCGTTCGAGGGATCAAACGCGGCCTCACCCCGTTGCGTGATCCGCGTCACGGTGGGCGCAGCCCGCGATTTTTAAACCTGAGCGCATCGCTGACGGCGGCGCTGTCGAGCCGCGCGCAGCGACAGCGCCGGCTGAGCGGCCATCACCGGCCGCATGCGTTGTACTCACGGAGGGACCCATGGGACGTTTCGGCACCACCAACATCGTCTTGGTCGTCATGCTGCTGTCGATGTCCGTGCTGAGCGGGATGACCCACACCCAGGCGGGCCGCCTCTATCCGCCGGACGGCTGCAAGGCCGGCTTCGTCTGGCGCCAGGCTTATCCCGGCGACCGTACCTGCGTGACCTATGATCAGCGCAGCCGCGCCGCGAACGACAATCGCCAGGCGCCCAACCGCATCAATGACGCCGACCGCAGCAACGGCCCCAAGGCCTGCATCCCCGGCTATGTCTGGCGCGAGGCCTATGCCGGCGACATCGTCTGCGTCACCCCCGAGCAGCGCGCCCGCGTCAAACATGACAACGAGCATGCGAATGAGCGCCGCCGGGTGGCGGCAGGCGGCTGATCGCCGCGACGATCGTCCTATCTGTGTGCCCCCTTCGTAGGGCGGGCAAAGCGAAGCCGAAGGCGGCGCGTGCCCACCGTCTCACACCGCGCGAGCAGCCGGTGGGCACGCCGCTCCCGCGCGATTCGCGGGCTCGGCTTTGCCCACCCCACGAACTAATCACGTAGCACCGGCGTTCGTTCGTAGAGGTCGGCCACCCGGCACACCAGACCGAAGGTAGGAAGCGACAGCTCGTCGCCCGCTTCGAGCGAAATCGACGTCCAACCTCCACTGCCTCTGAGCTCAAGCATGACCTCCATCCGAGCCTGCGCAATCACCAGCACGGCCACGCAATGCGGATGCGCGCGGTACAGTTCGCGCTTGACCTCGATCCAGCGCCGGTCGGTGCCGGGCACGATCACCTCATCGGTATCGGAAATGACCTCGGCCAGCAGATAGGCCTTGTCGACGAAACGCTGGCCTGGGTCGTAGTCCGCATCGATCACGCCGACGTCCGGCTCTGGCCTGAACTCGCCGGCGCCGAGATCGAGCCCCGGCCGTTGCGCGGCCAGCCATTCCGGCGCGTGCCGCGCCAGTGCATCGTTGAGCAGCCGTTCGAGATTGCTGGCGATCTGGTTGTGCGCGATGGTCGGCGGGGTCATCATCATGGCCACACCCCCGACCAGCTCCCAACGCTCATGATCCGGCCGCCGCGCCTGGAAGCTGCGGAACTCCGAGGCTGACATCCGGCCTGAGCGGTCATGAGCGGCAATCTGCATAGCGGCATCCGATCGTCGGCCAAGACTAACATGCATCCTGCTTTAAGAGGAGTCGCCCGCGGCGGATGGGAGACTCGGCGTGACGCACAGCTCATGAACTGCGCTATCGGTACGATCTGGTATTCATTACCTCGATCCACATCCCGGACCGCCCCTCA
This sequence comes from Bradyrhizobium oligotrophicum, assembly GCF_051168495.1. Classification (GTDB taxonomy): domain Bacteria; phylum Pseudomonadota; class Alphaproteobacteria; order Rhizobiales; family Xanthobacteraceae; genus Bradyrhizobium; species Bradyrhizobium oligotrophicum_A. The sequence goes on from NZ_JBNPVB010000003.1 coordinate 421,721, forward strand.
AGCGCATCCTCGATTGGCCAGCCCGGGGCGGTTTCGATGAGGTGAACAAGCGTCCATGCCAAGCCAAAGCAATCGTCTGATCCTAGCAGGCCGACCAGGGCCTTCGCATCGTCTTCGCTGATGGGCGGCTGGATCTTCTCTAACGCCGCCTCGATCTTCTCGAGAGTTGCAATATCCGCCACAGCTGAAGGCGGAAACGGACCGAGCGACAGAAGCTCCTTCACGGCCGCCTGCATCACCACGCGCGTGACCTCCATGTTGACGGGCTATCTGAATGTGCGACCGTAGATCACTGCGCAGAAAAGCCCGAATTCGTCTGCCGGTTCAACCTGATTCGCCCTGTCCAGTCCCCGCCGCAAAAATATTCTTCTTTCTTTTTTTCGGAAATCATGTTTATCTCTGCCCATCCCGTCCCACACGAGGGACAGTTCGCGACCGTCACGGACGTCGGGTGCGGGATGCGGTGGGCGCTTTGGGCTGCGGCGTGAGCGATCATGCTGGCGGACAGTCCCGGGGCGCACGGCCAAGCCGTGGGGTCCTGGCATCCCGATGCTGATGCCACGTCTGCGAAGCGCCAACGCGCTGCGTGGGCAACGGTGACCAGAAAGCCCGGCGCACCGGGGAGACCACGGAGCAACCGTAAATCCATCGCGCAGGGAAGGCCGGATGTCCGGCTCGTACCTGTGGTGACTGCCGCCTGCTTTTTTTCTGCAGGCGGGCCATGGGTGCAGCCAGCACCCGGCCTTCCCTGCGCCTCTCGTGATCGAGGGGCGAGCAAGAGCAAAGCTCGGACGCGAATGCGCGCCGCGAGCCTAAAGTCGCATGAGTATGATTTCGACGAACTATCATCGCTGTGAGTTGGGCGCTCCATCCCCACCCTCCGCTGTCATCGCCCGGCTCGACCGGGCGATCCAGTATTCCAGAGATGCCAGCGGGCTCCCGAGAGGCCGCGGCGTACTGGATCACCCGCTTTCGCGGGTGATGACAGCGGTAGCGATGGCGACAGCTCCGGCGGGGCGGCGGACCTGCGGTAACAGCGGTCGGAACGGCGGCAGGATCAAACCCGGCGGGCGCGGATTGTTCCGGAAGCGCCCAGGCCAAACCGGCCGTGCCTCTCCCCCGACCATCTGCCATACCCCCTCCCCCTTCCTTGGCCCCCGCTTTGGCGTTAAATGCACTGCACACGCCGCCCAGCGTTGGCGGCCATTTCAGCATGCCAAAATCACGCGCAACGTCGCTTTGACCCGAGAGAAACGTCTCATCATGACCCGTATCGACGCCCATGGACTGAAGATCGCCCCGGTTCTGTTCGACTTCATCGCCAAGGAGGCGGCCCCCAAGACGGGAATCGATCCGGACGCGTTCTGGGCCGGGCTGGCCGCGATCCTGCGCGATCTCGGTCCCAAAAACCGCCAACTGCTCAAGTACCGCGACGACCTGCAGGACAAGATCGACGCCTGGCATCTCGCCAACAAGGGAAAGGCGTTCGACCTCGGCGCCTATACGGCGTTTTTGAAGGAGATCGGCTACCTCCTGCCGGAGCCCGCGACCCACAAGGTCGAGACGGCAAACGTCGACGAGGAGATCGGCAAGATTTGCGGCCCGCAGCTGGTGGTGCCGCTGACCAACGCCCGCTATGCGCTGAACGCCGCCAATGCGCGCTGGGGCTCGCTGTACGATGCCTTCTACGGCACCGACGCCATCCCGCATGATCCGAGCGAGGGCGGCAAGGGTTACAACAAGGCCAGGGGCGACAAGGTGATCGCCAAGGCCAAGGCGTTCCTCGACGCCGCCGCGCCGCTCGCCACCGGCAGCCACACCGACGTCACGGCCTATAGCGTCATCGCCGGCCAGCTCTCAGCCAAGCTGAAGAGCGGCAATGCCACCGCGCTGAAGAACGCCGACCAGTTCGCCGGCTACCAGGGCTCGGCCGACGCACCGAGCGTGATCCTGCTCGCCAACAACGGCCTGCACATAGAGGTCGTGATCGACCGCAGCCACGTCATCGGCAAGGACGATCCGGCCGGCGTGTCCGACATGATCCTGGAGGCCGCGGTCTCGACCATCCTCGACATGGAGGACTCGGTCGCCGCCGTCGACGCCGAGGACAAGGTTCTGGTCTATCGCAACACGCTCGGCCTGATGAACGGCACGCTGTCGGCCGACTTCGAGAAGGGCGGCAAGACGCTCACGCGCGCCTTGAACAGCGACCGCAGCTACACCACGCCGTCCGGCGGCACGCTCACCCTGCACGGCCGCAGCCTGCTGCTGATCCGCAACTGCGGACATCACATGTTCACCGACGCCGTGCTCGGCGCCGATGGCGAGGAGATTCCGGAAGGCATTCTCGATGCCGCCGTCACCGGCCTGCTCGCGATCCACGACCTCAAGGGCCTCGCGAAGACCAAGAACAGCCGCACCGGCTCGATCTACATCGTGAAGCCGAAGATGCACGGTCCCGATGAGGTCGCACTCACCGTGGAGCTGTTCGCGCGCGTCGAGAAGCTGCTCGGCCTGCCCGAGAACAGCATGAAGGTCGGCATCATGGACGAGGAGCGCCGCACCACCGTCAACCTCAAGGCCTGCATCCAGGCCGCCTCGAAGCGTATCGTCTTCATCAACACCGGCTTCCTCGACCGCACCGGCGACGAGATCCACACCTCGATGGAAGCGGGTCCGATGATCCGCAAGAACGAGATGAAGGCGCAGCCCTGGATCAAGGCCTATGAGGACTGGAACGTCGACATGGGCCTGATCGACGGTCTCCCCGGCCACGCCCAGATCGGCAAGGGCATGTGGGCCGCGCCGGACAAGATGGCGGACATGCTGGCGCAGAAGATCGGTCATCCCTCCGCCGGCGCCACCACCGCCTGGGTGCCGTCGCCGACCGCGGCCACGCTGCATGCGCTGCACTATCACCAGGTCAACGTGCACGCCCGCCAGGACGAGCTCACCAAGGGCGGCCCGCGCGCCAAGCTCGGCGATATCCTGACCATCCCGGTGTCGAACTCCAACTGGGCGCCGGATGACGTCCGCCAGGAGATCGACAACAACTGCCAGGGCATTCTCGGCTATGTCGTGCGCTGGATCGACCAGGGCGTCGGCTGCTCCAAGGTGCCGGACATTCACGACGTCGGCCTGATGGAAGACCGCGCCACGTTGCGCATCTCCAGCCAGCATCTCGCCAACTGGCTGCATCATGGCGTGGTCAGCAAGGACCAGGTGATGGATTCGCTCAAGCGCATGGCGGTGGTCGTCGACAAGCAGAATGCCGGCGATGCGCTCTATCAGCCGATGGCGCCCGGCTTCGACGGCGTGGCGTTCAAGGCAGCGTGCGATCTCGTGTTCGAGGGCCGCACCCAGCCGAACGGCTACACCGAGTACATCCTCACCGCGCGACGGCGGGAGGCAAAAGCACAGGCCTGATACGACAAAGCCCCGGCCAGACGCCGGGGCTTTTTTTTGATCAGCAGAAGGTAACATGATGCCAGATCATATCACAGCGATGAAGCGCAGCAGCGAGATGACGCCGAGCACGATCACCACGACACGGCAGATCTGCTTGGCGCGGCCGTCGAGCGGCAACAGGTTGATCAAATAGAGGATGAGGATGACGACGAGGAAGGTGACGAGAGCACTGATGAGCATGGACGGCCCCTGAACGTGTTGACGACTGCGCTGGCGCTGACCGACCTAACCCACAGGATCGTCGTTGGTTCCGTTGTCGGAACCTGTGAACCTGAGCTGGCTGCATCCGCGCGGCACAAGGAAGCGTCGCAGAGGTCAGTCGGACGCCATCACCGGCGCCCGCTCGTACTTGGCCCGCAGCGCTGCGGGCGCCGGGGAGAAGTTCAGCTCGGCGCGTTTGCCGCCGCTGCTGCGGTTGGCGACCTTGAGGCCGTCATCGCTGGCGACCACGTCGCCCTTACGCAGGGTGGGATCGTTGTCGATCGACACTTTGGCGAGGCCGAAATGGTCCTTGCCGTTGCAGGTGCAGCCGTCGACGATTTCGGTGCGATACTTGAATGCGTTCGGCAGCGTCGAATACGGCTTGCCGCCATCCGTCTCGGCATTGTCGATGGCGCTGCCATAGACGATCTCGGTCTTGGAGGCCGGGCAGAAGCTGTTGCACGCCGCCTCCTTGCTCTGGTCGCCGGTGGCGCCGAGCGGGAAATAGCGGCCGTCGCAGGTGCGCACGCACCAGGCGACGCCGCCGCCACCACCGCCGCGATAGCTGACATCGCCGCGCGGCGCCGGCCGCGGCGCGGGAGTTTCATCCGCGAACGGCATGCGAATGTACGGCTGCGGCGCGGCCCGCTGGGGCGCGTTGAAGCCGCCGAACAGCGCGGAGAAGAAATCCTGCGCGCTGGCCGCGGTCGGCCCCGCGAGGGCGCCTGTGGCGGCCATTGCTGCTGCAGCGACCGCAATCGTCCGTCGGCTCGTCATGATCCCTCGCTCCGATCAGTTGACGGCGGCGACGGGCAGCGACATCGCCTGTCGCCCGGACGGCAGCGAGGTCACGCGCCGGGCGCTCCGCTGTCCGTTGTCGGCCTGCAACGAGGCGCCCTTCGGCAGCACCACGACCCTGGTGCCCACCTGCACCCGGCCGAACAGATCGGCGACGTCCTCATTGGTGAGGCGGATGCAGCCCGACGACACGAACTTGCCGATCGTGGTCGGATCATTGGTGCCGTGGATGCGGTACTCGCTGGAGCCGAGATACATCGCCCGCGCGCCGAGCGGGTTGCCGGGGCCGCCGGCCATGAAGCGCGGCAGATAGGGCTGGCGCGCGATCATCTGTGCCGGCGGATGCCAGTCGGGCCACTCCGCCTTGCGCGTCACGCTCTGCACGCCGGACCAGGTGAAGCCCTCGCGACCGACGCCGACGCCATAGCGCAGCGCGCGGCCGCCGCCGAGCACGTAGTAGAGATAGGTGTGACCGGTATCGATGATGATCGTGCCCGGTGCCTCGCGGGTGTCGATATTGACGATCGTGCGGCGCAGCCGGTCCGGCAGCTGGCTGTCCTCATCCTGCGCGACCGCAGGGTCGTTCGCATCGTCCGGCGGAAATGCCTGCTGCTCGACCGGCGCATATCCAAGGCTCTGCGCTCGCGCCGCTGTGATTCCTGGCGCAAGCAAAAGCGCGGCTGCGATAGCGATCATCGATGCGGTCCGCTGCAACGCGCAGCGCTGGCTGGAAACGAGCTGTGTCATGGGAGGCCCCCTGTCGAGCGCATCGCTGTGATGCATGATTGCCCTACCAACGTCATACGGGCCGCCTCAGTTCCGGCGCCAATGTGGTTTGCCGGCGTTAGTCAAGCGCACGCCTTTCACGTTCTCGCGACGGAACCCGCGGCGGCTTCGGCTGTTGTGAACAACGTCGCGACGGCAAGCTGCGCATCAAGAACTTGGCCCGGGGAAAGCATGGTCCGTGTACTTCCCACCGAGCGGCTGCTCGGAAGCGGCAACGAGAGTTCTGCCCTCAGCGACAGCCGTCACGAACAACCACCCGTCATCAAGCGCACCGAGATCGTCGCGATTGCGCTGGTCGTTCTCACCGCAATCTGCGTCACCGGCGTCCTGTATGTTGCGCGGGGATTCTTCCTTCCCATCGTCATGGCCTTCGTGGTCGGCACCATGCTGTCGCCGGCGGCGAACTTCCTGGAGCGCTATCGCGTCCCGCGCAGCGTCGGGGCCGTCCTGATCGTGATCGCCGTCGCCGCAGGCCTCGCCTTCATCATCGGCCTGATCTCGGCCCCCGTGCTCGACTGGACCAACCGGCTTCCCGAACTCGCGACCCAACTGAAAGCCAAGTTGCACGTGTTCGATCGGCCGATCGCGCTTTGGCACGAGATGCAGACCGCGATCGGCGGCGGAAGCGCGCAGACGAGCAGCCTGGAGCTGCCGAAGTTCGACTGGGTGCAGCCGACGATCGAATTCCTGTCGCCGACCTTCACCGAATTTCTTCTGTTCTTCGCCACGCTCGTCCTCTTCATCGCAAGCTGGCGCGACCTGCGGCGGACGTTGATCATGACCTTCGGCGATCACGATGCGCGACTGCGGACGCTGCGCATTCTGAACGAGCTCGAGCTGCATCTCGGCAACTATCTGTTGACCGTCACCCTCATCAACGCTGGCGTCGGTATTGCAGCGGGCATCGCCTGCGCGGTCGCCGGCATGCCCAATCCGGCCGGCCTCGGCGCACTTGCGGCGACGCTCAACTTCGTTCCGATCATCGGGCCGATCGCGACATTCGCCGTGCTGGTGGTGGTCGGCGTGATCACGTTCCCGACCTTGAGCGGCGGCATGGTCGCACCGCTCTTGTTCGCGGTGATCACCTTCATGGAAGGCCACTTCGTCACGCCGACGATCATCGGCAGGCGGCTCGCGGTCAATGCGCTGGCGGTCTTCATCGCACTCGCATTCTGGACGTGGCTGTGGGGACCGATGGGAGCTTTCCTCGCCTCGCCGCTGCTGATCGTCGGACTGATCCTGAAGGAGCATTTGCTGCCCGACACCTCGCCGCAACTCCCTTCGGACTAATTCCGTTTCATTTCGGGAACCTCCCCGCTCAAGGGGCGTTTTCCGACAGACTTGAAGCGCCTCGCGCCGGGAGCCTCCAAATGCCACCAACCGATGGTGATACCGCTCTGAAAGACCTCACCGACAAAGCGAACTATGACCGCTTGCAAAAGGATGTCCACGCCGTGAAGAACGATATCGCAGCTCTCACCGACCAGATCACCGACGCACTCAACGCCTTCGCCGGTCAGGCCGGCAAGCAGGCGCGCAGCGGCTATCGCCAGGCACGCGAGAACATGGACCAGACGCTCGATGACGTGTCCGAACGCGGCAGCGCCATGCTCGGTGCGGCCCATGATGCCGCCAACTCTCTCGAGGAGCGGCTCGAGGACGTGATCGCACAGCGTCCACTCGCGACCGTCGGCCTTGCGCTTGGTTTGGGCTTCCTGATCGGCGTGACCTGGAAGCGCTGAGCGTCGCGCAGACCCATCTAATCCATGATCGGATCGGCGCCAATTCGGCGCCGATCCATTTTATCGCATCGCCGCGGGCGTCAACTTGGGAGAAGAAAGATGCTTCAGCGCATGATTGCAGAGGTCAAGGAAACGACCGGCCATACCGTCCGGCTGACGTCCCTGGCGTTTGCGGCGGCCGTCGGATTATTCGTCACCACCTGTTTTCTGTGCGCCGCCGCCTTCGTTGCGGTACTGCAGCGCCATGGACCGGTCGCAGCGTGCCTCACGGGGGCTGCGATCTTCTTCGTCGTCACGTTGATTGCAGTCATCAGCTACATGGTGCGCAAGCGCTCGGTTGTCGCGCGCGTTGCACGTCCGGCCGAAGCGGCGCGCTCGGCCGCCCAGTCTTTCCTCGCAGATCCGGTGCTGCTGGCGAGCGGCCTGCAGATCGTCCGCATGATCGGGGTCAAGCGTCTGGTTCCCATTCTTGCGGTGGGTGGCTTGGCGCTCGGCCTTCTCGCTCGGAGCCAGATGGCCGAGAGTACAGCGGAGCCGGCGGAATAGCGGCCGCCCGCAGGCCTGAGGTTTGAACGTTGAGGATTTTGGTTTGAAGCTTGAGGCCTTTTAGCCTGCTGCATATCGACTTAGCTTGCTGCATATCGATGTACCGAAGGCGCAGGCGGGGTGCTCACGTCACGCAACGCCCCGGCTGCAGTCGCTTCGCGATCTCGGTCAGCACGGAAACAGACGGCTCGCAGGCAACCGGCTGCCTTGCCGCTCCTCGACGCTCATTCTGGGCGCTGATGGTCTGCGATCCCTGCGGCGCGCTCCGCTGACCGGCCGCCGTGCTCGACGCTGCGATCGGGAGCCGCAACAGGAACGACGTGTCCGCGAAGGCTGCGAGCTTGATCGAGACGGTCTTCGTCGGCGGCACCTCGGCAACGAGACCAACCCGGTCTGCTTTGGCCGTCCGGTTCACGGTGCTCGACGTCTCCTCGAGGAGGTCGTTGGAAGACGTCTGCCCCCGCAGATCGGCGGTGAGGTCGTGCCCGGCGGCAAATTGCATTGCACCCGCGAGCATCAGGGCCGAAGCTGCGAGCGTGCCCAAAACAACGACTTTTCCCGTCTGCGACATTGTCTGCTCCCCGCGCCTCACAGGCACTCGGCATTTCAACGTAAGTCGCCGGAGCCCGGTTCGCGGACGGGCAAATCACTTAACCGTGTCCTAATGAGCGACGCTTTTTCGAAAAAAATTCGAGCTAATGGGAACGACCTTGAGGCTCGCGCGTCATCTCGACAGCCGGTTATTCCCCCTGCCCCATTGACCGGCGACGCGGGGCACCGTCGTGGTGATGCCGACGGTGCCCCGCATTCTTTTCAGGTCCAGATGGTGGCCTGACAGCGGTTCCAGCCCGGTTTTCCCAACGGTATATTTCGGCAGGCGCGGCGGCGTTGAGACTTGCGCTTGGGGACGCAAATGCTGAAGACGTCGGGTTTCCGTATCGGGTGGCACACCTTTGGACTGGCGCTGATCCTCCTCGGGCTATGTCCGGGCATCGGCGCGGCCGACAGCGCCAAGGACAACTGGATCAAGGCTCTCCTCCAGCAATTGAAGGCCAGCCGCCGCTACCCCCTCCAGGCAACCGACCAGGGCGGGAGTGCGAAAGTCGTTTTCCAGATCGACCGCGCAGGACGCCTGCTCTCCGCAGCCCTGACGGAAAGCACCGGCGATCCGGCGCTGGATCAGGAGGCGCTGGCCATGGTCGAGCGGGCTCAGCCGTTTCCCCCACCGCCGCCCGACCTGCCTGATAGCGATCTGACCCTGCTCTTGCCGGTCGTCTTCGCTCCGCGGCGGACGTCGGAGCTCGATCACACCAGGCCGAACCATCGTATCGCGCAGCAGGCAAGGCTCAACGGCGTCTGTCGTTCCTGCTGACGCGGGCTTCTTGCGACCGATCCAAAAACACGACCGCTCCAAAAACAAAGCGCGCCCCGCAAGGAGCGCGCCCGGATCTCTCATACTTTACAAGGCCGGTCAGGCCGCAGGCTTGGGCATCCGGTTGCGCGAGTTGCGCTGGAAGAACAGCGCCTGGCTGGCCACTGCCGAGACCATGGCCGGCTGGAACGGCTTCGAGATCAGGAACGCGGGCTCAGGCCGCTCGCCGGTGAGGAAGCGCTCCGGGTAGGCGGTGATGAAGACCACCGGAACCTCGAAGGTCCGCAACAGCTCGTTGACCGCATCGAGACCCGACGAGCCGTCGGCGAGCTGAATGTCGGCGAGGATCAGGCCCGGCTTCTTGTTCTTGGCGAGCGCCACCGCATCGGCATGCGTCCGCGCGACGCCAATGACGTTGTGACCGAGATTCTTGACCAGGCTCTCGATGTCCATCGCGATGAAGGTCTCGTCCTCGATGATGAGCACGTCGGTCGCGATCTCGGCGGCGAGCTCACGGCCGGCGGCGTCGGCGAGCCGGCGGGTCTCAGCGACGTCGATGTCGAGGATGAACGACACTTCCTCTTCGGGAAACCCCTCCAGAGACAGCAGCAGGAATGCCTGCCTGGGGAGCGGCGTGATGTTGGACAGGCGACGCTCCGGCGGCATCGGTAACGTCGCCACTTCGGCGTCGTCGTTCAAGGCAACTGAATTCCAGATCTGCGTAAACAGCCGGAACAGGCCCGCGCGCGGACCATACCGTTCGTCCAGCAAGGCCGGATCCTGGATCAGAGCCTCCAGCATCGCGCCGACATAGGCGTCTCCGGAACCTTGGCTCCCGGTGAGGGCACGCGCATACCGGCGCAACAGCGGCAAATGTTCAGCAACTAGCTGTGATCGGCTCATCCCCACTCCATTTGGTATTCTGGGCTTCCGCCCCGGTTCCATGATGGGCTGTTTACGCCTGAACCGACGAAAAGTTCCACAAACGTCGGGAACTTTTGTCGGCCGGTTGCATTAGTTCCCGATCAGACCCCCTCGATGGCGAGGATAATTCTTGAAGCTTCAGGGACTTAACTCTCGGGGAAACGTGGAAAAGGTCATGAAAGATGTAAAGTCTCAAGCCAGCAAGAATGCGGCACCGCGCAAGCCCGGCGGACTCAACACGGAGATCCAATCACGGATCGGTCATCAACTCCGCGCGATGTACGATGATGTCGTCCGTCAGGGGGTTCCCGACCGGTTTGCAGATTTGGTTCGCAAGCTTGATGCGCCGGCAGCACCATCCCACGTAGAGAACGGCGGGGGATCCAATGACCAGAACGACGGGAGGGAGTGAATGCCTCTCACTGATTCCTTGCGGGACGATATCCTCGCAGCCGTCCCAAGTCTCCGCGCCTTTGCGATTTCCCTGAGCGGTAATAGTGATCGCGCCGACGACTTGGTCCAGGAAACGTTGCTCCGGGCTTTGGCAAACATCGACTCGTTTCAACCGGGCTCCAATCTGCCCGCGTGGTTGTTCACGATTCTGCGCAACCTGTTCCGCTCCGACTACCGCAAACGTCGGCGCGAAGTCGAAGACGCGGAAGGCAACTACGCCAAGACGCTCAAGACGCATCCCTCGCAAGGGGCGCATCTCGAGTTCGAGGAGTTCCGCGCGGCACTGGAAAAACTGCCTCAGGACCAACGCGAAGCGCTGATCCTGGTCGGCGCCTCCGGATTCTCTTACGAGGATGCGGCCGCCATCTGCGGCTGCGCCGTGGGCACCATCAAGAGCCGCGTCAACCGCGCGCGCTCGAAGCTCGCAGCGCTGCTCTACGTCGACGGTGCCGAGGATTTCGGCCCTGATGAGACGGTGCGAGCGGTCATCGGCGGCAGCGGCGGCTGATACCTCGCCGGTATCTGAAGATTAAAAGAGGCGGCTCCCATCGAGCCGCCTCTTCTTCGTTGTGTCCGACGCTTGGCATCAATCTCTGCTGGAGCCCTGCGGCTCAACGCGGCGGATGTACCGGTGCCGAGAACTGTTCGGTGCGGTCGCGCTCCGTCATGTCGATGACGGTCTCCATCGGCGCCGTCAGCTCGTAGACGTAGCTGGCCTCGGTGAAGGAGCGCCTGGACGTGCCACCGAGCGCCTCCGGAGCGACGCGGTCGAGCAGGATCAGGCCGAAATCGCTGTCCGGCCTGCGCGTCGCCTCGCTGGTGTTGAGCTCCTCCCAGCGGAAGTGGAAGACGGCGTTCGGCTCCTCTCCCGTCACTTCCCATTTCGCGGTGATGTGCGGGTGCTTGCCGACCAGCGAAAGCCCTTCGTCAGAATGCGAGGCGAGCTCGAAGAACAGCAGCGACAGGCTCTGAGCGGCGCGCGCGCTCACGGTGATGTCGGGGCCGCTGACGGCAATCCGCTCGGCATGCGGGATCGCGCGGGCTTCGAACAGACCGCGCAGCTGAACGCCCTGCCACTGACTCTCGCTCAGCAGCGTCACCACGTTCGACATCGCATGAATCCGCCCGATCAGGAGCTCACGCGCGACGTCGATATCGGTGCCGTGACGGAGCGTGCGCGTCACGATGGACTGGATCACCGCGAGGATGTTCTTCACCCTGTGGTTCAACTCGTCGATGACGGCCGTCAGGCGGCGCTCGAAGCCGATCCGGACCTGGATCTCCCGGCTGAGCCGCAGATTGTTGTAAGCGACATAGCCGAACAGCCCGCAGATGATGCCGGTCAGTGCCAGCCCGATGACGCCGATGATCACCGCGGTCTGTTGCGCGCGCCGTACGGCATTGCTCTTGGCGTAATACACCAGCGACCAATCGTGATTGCCGAAGGTCACGGTGCGGATCGAGGACGGCGCCGGATCGTCGGGGCCACGCGTCCGGCTCGTCACCATCCCCTGATCGTTGGCGACCAGTTCGTCGGACGCATTCCGCGGGTCCTTCAACGCGACCGAAAACAGCGAGAGATCGTCATTGGTCAGCAGCAGCGGGCCGATCTCGTAGGAGAACGTCACGAAGCCCGCCGGCACGGTCGCCCCCTGCGGAACCACAGGAGCCGCCAGGACGATCCCGACCGCACCGTTGGCCCGCACCAGCGGCGTCGGGTCGGAAGCCACGGGCTTGCCCTCAGCCATGGCTCGCGCCAGCATCGGTCCGACGATGGGCTGCCGATCGAGCGCGATGCCGGGAAGCCGGGAGGTCTCGGCATTGCGCGGCTCGAGATCCATCAGGACGTCGAGCGGTCGATCGACGTTCGGACCGAGCGGCGTATCGTCGTAGTTGCGGATCGTGGGATTGGGAAAGCCCGCCTGGCGCAGTTCGGCCTGCGCGACCGGAAGCTCGTCCGGACGCAGACGCGCGATCCAGGACGCCACCACGAAATCGGTCTTGAACGCGTAGATCGACGACCGCAGCGGCTCCAGCATATTGGCCTTGATCACGGACGGCGCCCTGAACAGACCAGAGGCCACCCGGGCCAGCAGTTCGCGCTCGGTCAGCCGGTCCTGGACGAGGCTGGCATGGACGTCGATGGCACGCGCCAGTGCAATGCGGTCGAGAACCAGCTCCTGGTCGTGAACACGATAGGCCGCCAAGCCGGACAGCGCCGTCCCGACCAGCGCGATCACGCAGATGATGACACTCAGCCGGAGCACTCGTTTACTCTAAGGTCAAGGGTTGGCGGAGGAGAAAACGAGTCATCAAACAACGGGCCTGCCACTCAATAACGGGCACTTCGGAGCGAGTGCAAATGATCGAAGCAATCAGCGAAAATGCTCCTCGAATACCGGCGGTCGGCAAGCCCGTCATGCGTCTTGGGCAAGGCGCACCCCGGGGCCGAATAAACACGCGGACGCCAAAGTTGTTCCGGGCTGCTGAGGCTTTTTTGCGTCTGAAATGAGAGCCGACATTTAGCGCGACGGCACCCCGGTGCGGATCAGCCGCTCAGACCGCGGGTGTCAGACCGCCCTTGGCCTCGATGAAGCCGATGATGCGGTCAAGCCCGAGGCCCTTCTTCAAATTGGTCATGACGAAGGGGCGCTCACCGCGCATGCGCTTGGCGTCGGTTTCCATTTTCTCGAGCGAGGCCCCGACATGCGGCGCCAGATCGATCTTGTTGATCACCAGCAGGTCGGAGCGGGTGATGCCCGGACCTCCCTTGGATGGGATCTTGTCGCCGGCCGCGACGTCGATGACGTAGATGGTGATGTCGGCCAGCTCCGGCGAGAAGGCGGCAGCGAGATTGTCGCCGCCGGACTCGATCAGCACCAGATCCAGGCCGGGAAACTTCGCGCGCATGTCGGCCACGGCCGCGAGATTCATTGAGGCATCCTCGCGGATCGCCGTATGCGGACAGCCGCCGGTCTCCACGCCGGCGATGCGGTCCGGGGTGAGCGAGCCGGAGCGGACGAGGAATTCCGCGTCCCATTTGGTGTAGATGTCGTTGGTGATCGCCGCGATGTCGTAGCGCTGCCGCATCGACTTGCACAGGAGATCCATCAGCGCAGTCTTGCCCGATCCGACCGGACCGCCAACTCCGACGCGGAGCGGACCATGAGACGAAGCCATATCGTATGCCCTTCTGTCGTCTCCCCGCGAAAACGGGGACTGAAAATCACCAATCCGGTCTCTGCGATACGCCGACCATCGCGTCCGTCCTCACGAGCGGAACAACCTCGTATACTGCGTCTCATGGCGGAGACTGGCGAGATCGGCCCGGAAACTCGCACTGCCGATATCGTCCAGCGACGCGACCAGCGCACGCTCGGCCGTCGCGACCACGACCGGCTCCAGCGCTGCGAGTACGCGCTGACTGTCGGTCTGCCCCAGCGGAACGAGCCGGCTGCCGGCGGAAATCCAGTTCGACGTCACGGCATGCAGGAACCCGTGCAGCAACGGCCCCAGCGGGACGCCATGAAGCGCGCCGACCAGCCCAACGGCCACCGGATAGACGATGGTCTCGCAGCGCAAGACCGCCGCGTCGAGACCCTCGCAGCTCCAGGCGGACCGCGATATTTCGATGAAGGCGCGCCCTTGCGCGGTCGCTTCCAGCTGACGCTCGCGCGACGGCACGAAGGCGGCAGCGAGCTCCGCGACCTCGCTCAGGGGCGTGTCGCTGCCCAGTTCGGCCGCGCGATGCGCATGGGCGAGGAACACGGCATCGCTGAAGCCGGCGCCGTCGGTGAGCATCGTCGAAAGCCAGCCGCGCAGCGCGGCCGCATCGCTGATGTCGCCGGCCTCGACGGCCCATTCGATGCCGCTGGAGTAGGAAAACCCGCCGACCGGAAATGCCGGTGACAGCCATGTCATCAGCCGGTAGAGCGCCGAATTGTCGAGCCCGATCATCGCCTCCAAGGAGCCCGCGCGCTCACTTGTGGTCATGAGCATGGGGGTGACCGTGATGGTGATGGTCGTGATGATCGTGGCCGCAGTGCTCGTCATGCACATGATGCTCGTCATGCGCGTGACCGTGATCATGGCCATGATGCGCATGATCGTGAGCCCCATGATCGTGAGCCCCATGGCCATGATGATGGTCGTGGCCGTGGTGATCATGCCCGTGATGATCATGGTCATGATGCTGGTCATGGGCATGGCTCGGCTCGGCATAGGCGCCGCCTTCGGGATCGAACGGCGCCTCGATCTCGATAACGCGCGCGCCGAGGCCCTTGACCATGGTCTCGATCACATGATCGCGGCGGATGCGCAGGCTCTTGGCCACGATCTGCGTCGGCAGATGGCGATTGCCGAGATGCCAGGCGAGCCGCACCAGATGGTGCGGATCACTGGCGCGAATCTCGAGCAGCGGCTCCGCGGCCGCCACCACCTCGATCAGCCGGCCATCCTCAAGCACCAGGGCATCGCCACCGCGAAGTGCGGTGGCGTGCTCCAGGTCGAGCAGGAACTCCAGCCCGCGCGTGCCGGTCATCACCAGCCGCCGCCGGTGCCGATCGTCGAAATCGAGCAGGACGGAATCGGCAGCCGCCTCTTTCCAACGATGCTGGCCGAGCACACGCGTGGCGCGGATCATGCTGAAATCCTCATTCTTTCTTCCGCTCGTTCAATTCCGCTCAGCGGACATCGACCTTCTCAGGCGTGATGATCTCGATCTTCGGAGGCGCCGCCATGCATTTGACGGCCGCCCGCCCGAACGTCTTCATGTGCTCGGTCGCGCGATGCGGCACCAGCGCCTCGGCGCTCTCCCACTGCTCGACGAACACCATCTTGCTCGGGTCGGTGACGCTCTCGTGCAGATCATAGGCGATATTGCCGGGTTCCTGGCGAGTCCCCGTGATGCAGGCGGTCGCAGCGGCAATGAATTCAGCTCTCGTTTCGGGCTTGATGGTCAAGGTGGCAACGACATAGATCACGAAGCAGTCCTCCCGGTACGTTTCTGGTTTCTTGTACCGGGCGGAAGTCTAGAACATGAAGTAGCGCTGCGCCATGGGCAGCACCTCGGCGGGCTCGCAGGTCAGAAGCTCGCCGTCGGCGCGCACCTCGTAGGTCTCCGGATCGACCTCGATGTTCGGCGTCGCATCATTGTGGATCATGCTCTTCTTCGAGATCCTGCCGCGGGTGTTCTGCACCGCGTAGAGCTTCTTGGAGAGGCCGAGCTTGCGGGCGAGCCCGCCGGTCACGGCCGCCTTCGAGGTGAAGATCACCGAGGACGCCGTCAGCGACTTGCCGAACGCGCCGAACATCGGCTGGTAATGCACCGGCTGCGGCGTCGGGATCGAGGCGTTGGGGTCGCCCATCGGCGCGGCGACGATGGTTCCGCCCTTGATGACGCAGTCCGGCTTGACGCCGAAGAAGGCCGGCGACCACAGCACGAGATCGGCGAGCTTGCCCTTCTCGACCGAGCCGATCAGCTTCGACACGCCATGCGCGATCGCCGGGTTGATCGTGTATTTGGCGATGTAGCGCTTGACGCGGAAATTATCGTTGTCCTTGCCCTTGTCCTGCGGCAAGGCGCCGCGCTGCTTCTTCATCTTGTCGGCGGTCTGCCAGGTCCGGATGATGACCTCGCCGAGCCGGCCCATCGCCTGCGAGTCCGACGACATCATCGAGAGCGCGCCGAGATCGTGCAGGATGTCCTCGGCTGCGATCGTCTCTTTCCGAATGCGGCTTTCGGCAAACGCAAGATCTTCGGCGATCGACGGATCGAGATGGTGACACACCATCAGCATGTCCAGATGCTCGTCGATGGTGTTGCGCGTGAACGGCCGCGTCGGATTGGTCGAGGAGGGCAGCACGTTCTTCAGGCCCGCGACCTTGATGATATCGGGCGCGTGACCGCCGCCGGCGCCTTCGGTGTGGAAGGCATGGATGGTGCGGCCCTTGAACGCCTTGATGGTGTCCTCGACGAAGCCGGATTCGTTGAGCGTGTCGGAGTGCAGCATCACCTGCACGTCGTGATCGTCGGCGACCGACAGACAATTGTCGATTGCAGCCGGCGTCGTGCCCCAATCCTCGTGCAGCTTGAGCGCGCAGGCGCCGGCCTTGATCATCTCGACCAGCGCGGCCGGACGCGAGGCATTGCCCTTGCCGGAAATGCCGAGGTTCACGGGGAAGGCATCGAACGACTGCATCATACGGCCGATGTGCCAGGGGCCGGGCGTGCAGGTCGTCGCGAAGGTGCCGTGAGACGGGCCGGTGCCGCCGCCGAGCAGCGAGGTGACGCCCGCCATCAGCGCGTGCTCGATCTGCTGCGGGCAGATGAAGTGGATGTGGCTGTCGAAGCCGCCGGCGGTGAGGATCTTGCCTTCGCCTGCGATCACGTCGGTGCCCGGGCCGATGACGATGGTCACGCCCGGCTGGATATCGGGATTACCGGCCTTGCCGATGGCGCTGATCATGCCTTCCTTGATCGCGACGTCGGCCTTCACGACGCCCCAGTGATCGACGATCAGCGCGTTGGTGATGACGGTGTCGGCGGCGCCCTGCTTGTTGGTCGCCTGCGACTGGCCCATGCCGTCGCGAATGACCTTGCCGCCGCCGAACTTCACCTCCTCGCCATAGATGGTGAAGTCCTTCTCCACCTCGATGATCAGATCGGTGTCGGCGAGCCGGACCTTGTCGCCGGTGGTCGGGCCGAACATGTCGGCATAGACGGAACGCTTGATCTTGACGGACATCGACGGCCCCCACTCAGCTCTGCTTGTCTTGATTTCGAGACGCTGGCGATCCGCTCACAGCGTTCCCCGCGCATTGGCAACCGTTTCGTCGAACAGCGCATCCATCCGCGCGTTCACGCCGCGGCAGCCGGCCACGACCTGCTCGGACCAGCCGAGATACTCCATCAGCTCGAGCTGCTGCTCGAGATCCGGCTCGAAGAAGATACGCGCACGGATGTTGCTGATCTTGTCGGCGATCTTGATCTGCTTGGCGCCCTCAGATTTGCCGGGAGCTGCGATGATTTGGACCTGGCGCCGCTCGCTCCTGGGCAGGGTCATGTCGTCGGTGACTTCCTCGACAAGGCCGGCCACGCGCAGGCCGAAGCGCTCCGCCAGTTCGTCATGCGTGGTATCGGTGTCCTCGATGGTGTCGTGCAACCAACCCGCGGCGACCAGCTCGGCATCCTCACCGTTGCAGGCCACAGACAGGATGTTGGCGACTTCGGCGAGATGGTTGATGTACGGCTCCTCGTCACGGCCCTTGCGCTGCTGGCCGGCGTGACGGCGCGCCGCGAGCTCGGCCGCTTCGGAGACGAGGCGCAACCCGGTCAGCATCGGCTTACAACTTGCCCATCACGTCGCCGCGGAAGCCGTAGACCGTGCGCTTGCCGGCGAGCGCCACCAGCTGCACCTCGCGGGTCTGGCCCGGCTCGAAGCGCACCGCGGTGCCGGCGGCGATGTCGAGCCGCATGCCCCTGGCTTTCTTGCGATCGAACTTCAGCGCCGGATTGGTCTCGAAGAAATGGTAGTGCGAGCCGACCTGGATCGGCCGGTCGCCGGTGTTGGCGACCGAGAGCGTCACCGTCTTGCGGCTGGCATTGAGCTCGATCTCGCCGTCCTGGATGAAGAGTTCGCCGGGGATCATGTGGTACCTCGCCTATGTCCACTGCGTCAGAGCCGGGCTTGTCCCGGCCATCCACGTCCCACCTTTCGGATCAGAGAGCGTGGATGCCCGGGCCTTCGCCGCGCCGAAGCGGCTACGGCCGCGCAGGCGGGTCAAGCCCGGGCATGACGACCGAAAGAGTTGGGCTCGCCTCACCGGATCGGCTCGTGCACCGTGACGAGCTTGGTGCCGTCCGGAAACGTCGCTTCGACCTGGATGTCGTGGATCATCTCGGGGATGCCGGGCATCACCTGGTCGCGGGTCAGGACCTGGGCGCCGGTCTGCATCAGCTCGGCCACGGTGCGGCCGTCGCGTGCGCCTTCCAGGATGAAATCGGAGATGATCGCGACCGCCTCGGGATGATTCAGCTTGACGCCGCGCTCCAGCCTGCGGCGGGCCACGATGGCCGCCATCGAGATCAAGAGCTTGTCCTTTTCGCGGGGAGACAGGTTCATGCGGACTCTCTGGTGAAACGTCTTCTAATGATCGTCTGTTGGTAAACGTTTAGTTGAGCCACAGCCGCGGCAGCGGCACGGACGAGGCGCAGCCGAGCACCGCCATCATGTCGGCGCGCAGGCTCGCGGCATCTTGGGCACAGAAGCGCGCCATTGCAAATCCATTCCAGGCGGACAGTCCAGCCTCGCCACGGAAGGCCGGCAGGCTCTCCCTGATGCGCTCGACCAGTGCGGCGTCGCCTGGGACGATCAGCGCGGTCCCGATCGCGGCCGCGCCCTTGGCGATGGCCGGCTGCGCCAGCTTGTCGCCGATGTCCCCGTCGAGGCGGACCGTCTCGGCGAACACGAGCCTGCCGCCGCGCCGGACCCGCCAGCGATCGACGAACTCACCCTCGCGCATCGTCTCCCCCATCGCCGTGCGCCCGAACACGACGATCTCGCACAACAGGAGCGAGGCAGTGGCCGCGAGATCGATGTCGATCCGGCGATGGATGCGGGCGCGGTCGAACAGGATGGTCTCCTGCGGCAGCCAGGAGATGTGCGCGCCCGCATGGGCGGTCAGCGCGATATCGAGCTCCGCGGGCTTGCCGGCGGCGCGATAGACCTTTTCGGCCGCGGCGCTCGACAAGGTCACGCGGCTGCCCTCGCCGGCCGCGACCTCGATCGCGAAGCGGTCGCCACCGGCGATGCCGCCGGCGGTGTTGACGAACATCGCCGAGAGGCCGTCGTCCTCGGGCGAGGGAAAGCGCACCCGCAGCGAGCCGGATTCGTGCAGATGATGACGCCGCGTCACGCCGTCCTGCAGCCGCACGTCGAAGCGCACCGCGCCGCGGGCGCGGTTGGCCTCGAAGATGTCGGCAGCGGCGTTAGCGGGATCGGCCCGCATCGATCCCCTCCCTTGGGACCGGACGCGGCGGGGCCGCGTCCACGAAGCTAGATGACGATCACAGCGCCATCTGGCGGCTGATCTCGGCCGGATCGAGATTGGCGCGGGTGCAGGTGAATTTCACCGCGCCGCGATCCATCACGGCGAAGTTGTCGCCGAGTTCGCAGGCAAAGTCGAGATACTGCTCGACCAGCACGATGGCGATATTGCCGAGATTACGCAGATAGGAGATCGCCCGGCCGATGTCCTTGATGATCGAGGGCTGGATGCCCTCGGTCGGCTCGTCCAGCAGCAGGAGCTTTGGCCGCATCACCATGGCGCGGCCGATCGCGAGCTGCTGCTGCTGGCCGCCGGAGAGATCGCCGCCGCGCCGGCCGAGCATCGATTGCAGCACCGGGAACAGCGAGAACACGTCGTCGGGGATACTGCGGTCGGCGCGCTTCAGCGGGCCGAAGCCGGTCTTGAGGTTCTCCTCGACCGTGAGCAGCGGGAAGATCTCGCGGCCCTGCGGCACGAAGCCGATGCCCTTGCGCGCCCGCTCGTAGGGCTTGAGATGAGTGATGTCGGCGCCATCGAAGGTGATGCTACCCGACGCCAGCGGATACTGCCCGACCAGCGCGCGCAGCAGCGAGGTCTTGCCGACGCCGTTGCGGCCGAGCACACAGGTGACCTTGCCGGGCTCGGCGGCGATCGAGACGCCGCGCAGCGCCTGGGCGGCGCCGTAATAGAGGTTGATGTTGTCGACGGTGAGCATCAGCGACCTCCGGCCGCTGAGGGGCGAATGGCGAGTGGCGAATAGCGAATAGAAATTGCTGTCCTGGTCATGCTTCCCTGCGCTCTTCCCAATTCGCTACTCGCCATTCGCTGTTCGCCAGCCGACTAGCGGCCCAGATACACTTCGATCACCCGATCGTTCGACGACACCTGATCGATGGTGCCCTCGGCCAGGACCGTGCCTTCGTGCAGGCAGGTGACCTTGACGCCGAGTTCGCGAACGAAGGTCATGTCATGCTCGACGACCATGACGGTATGATCCTTGTTGATTTCCTTGAGCAGCTCGGCAGTCTGATGCGTCTCGACATCGGTCATGCCGGCCACCGGCTCGTCGACCAGCAGCAGCTTCGGGTCCTGCGCCAAAAGCATGCCGATCTCCAGCCACTGCTTCTGGCCGTGGGACAGGCTGCCGGCGAGTTTGCGGCGGACGTCCTTGAGCCGCACCGTCTCCAGCACCCTGTCGATCTGCTCGGCCTCGCCCCTCGTACCGCGCCAGAACAGCGTGCCCCTGACGCTGTGGTCGACGTTGAGCGCGAGCAGCAGATTGTCCTCGACCGACTGGCTTTCGAACACCGTCGGCTTCTGAAACTTGCGGCCGATGCCGAGCTCGGCGATCCGGGTCTCGTCGAGGCGGGTCAGGTCGGTCTTGCCGTCGAACAGCACCGTGCCCTCGTCCGGCTTGGTCTTGCCGGTGATGATGTCCATCATCGTGGTCTTGCCGGCGCCGTTCGGACCGATGATGGCGCGCATCTCGCCGGGCTCCAGCGCCAGCGAGAGGTTGTTGATGGCGTGGAAGCCGTCGAAGGAGACGTGCACACCGTCGAGATAGAGCAGCGCGGACGTCGATCGCGTATCCATCACGTTCATGCCGCTTACTCCGCCATCTTGGGTTCGGTGACGCCGTCTTCGCGGGCGGCGCTGTCGGCGTTCGGCGTCTTGGTGCTGTACTGGTCCCACCAGGAATTGAACGTGCCGACGATTCCCTTCGGCAGCAGCAGGGTCACGAGCACGAACAGGGCGCCGAGCATGAACAGCCAGTACGGCGCCAACACACCCGAGGTGAAGAACGTCTTGGCGTAGTTGACGACGACGGCGCCGAGTGCGGCGCCCACCAGCGTGCCGCGGCCGCCGACCGCGACCCAGATCACGGCTTCGATCGAATTGCCGGGGGCGAATTCGGAAGGGTTGATGATGCCGACCTGGGGTACGTAGAGCGCGCCGGCGACGCCCGCCATGCAGGCCGACAGCGTGAACACGAACAGCTTGTAGGACTCCACGCGATAACCGAGGAAGCGCGTGCGCGATTCCGCGTCGCGGATCGCGATCAAGACCTTGCCGAGCTTCGACGACACGACGGCACGGCAGATCAGGAACGCCAGGATCAGGGCCAGGCAACTCAGCGCGAACAGAGCCGCGCGGGTGCCTTCCGCCTGGACGTTGAAGCCAAGAATGTCCTTGAAGTCGGTCAGGCCGTTGTTGCCGCCAAAGCCGAAATCGTTGCGGAAGAAGGCGAGCAGCAGCGCGTAGGTCATTGCTTGCGTGATGATCGACAGATAGACGCCGGTGACGCGCGAGCGGAAGGCGAGCCAGCCGAAACAGAAGGCGAGCAGGCCGGGCACCACCAGCACCATCAGGGCTGCGAACCAGAACATGTCGAAGCCGTACCAGTACCAGGGCAGCTTGGAGTAGTTCAGGAACACCATGAAGTCCGGCAGGATCGGATTGCCATAGACGCCGCGGGTGCCGATCTGGCGCATCAGGTACATGCCCATCGCGTAGCCACCGAGAGCAAAGAACGCGCCGTGGCCGAGCGAGAGGATGCCGCAATAGCCCCAGATCAGGTCGATCGAGAGCGCGAGGATCGCGTAGCAGACATATTTGCCCCACAGCGCGACCAGATAGGTCGGCACCTGCAAGGCGGAGCCCGCCGGCAGCAGCAGGTTGGACAGCGGGATCAGGATGCCGCAGGCGGCCACGACCAGCACGAAGATGGTCGCGGTGCGGTCCAGCGACCGGGTGAGCAGATGCGGCATCATGCTTCCACCGCCCGGCCCTTGAGCGCGAACAGACCGCGCGGGCGCTTCTGAATGAACAGGATGATCAGCACCAGGATCGCGATCTTGCCGAGCACGGCGCCGGCGACCGGCTCCAGGAACTTGTTGGCGATGCCGAGCGTGAAGGCGCCGACCAGCGTGCCCCAGAGATTGCCGACGCCGCCGAACACCACGACCATGAAGGAGTCGATGATGTAGCTCTGGCCGAGATTGGGACTGACGTTGTCGATCTGCGACAGCGCCACTCCGGCGATGCCGGCAATGCCGGAGCCGAGCCCGAAGGTGAGCGCATCGACCCGCGAGGTTGCGATGCCCATCGAGGCCGCCATGCGCCGGTTCTGCGTCACCGCGCGCATCTCCAGGCCCAGCGCGGTGTAGCGCAGCATGGCGAGCAGGATCGCGAACACCGCCATGGTGAAGCACAGGATCCAGAGCCGGTTGTAGGTGATCGTGATCTGGCCGATTTCGAAGGCGCCGCTCATCCAGGAGGGATTGCCGACCTCGCGGTTGGTCGGGCCGAACGCGGAGCGCACCGCCTGCTGCAGGATCAGCGACAGGCCCCAGGTGGCCAGCAGCGTCTCCAGGGGACGTCCGTAGAGGAAGCGGATGATGGTGCGTTCGATCACCACGCCGATCGCGCCGGCTACCAGGAAGGCGAGCGGCGCCGCGATCAGCAGCGAATAGTCGAACAGCGCCGGATAGCGGGTGCGGATGACCTCCTGGACCACGAAGGTGGTGTAGGCGCCGAGCATCACCATCTCGCCATGGGCCATGTTGATGACGCCCATGACGCCGAAGGTGATGGCGAGGCCGATCGCCGCCAGCAGCAGCACAGACCCGAGCGACAGGCCGTACCAGGCGTTCTGCACACTCGACCAGATCGCAAGCGAACTCTGGATCGAGGCGATGGCGGTCGCCGCAGCTTTGGCGACGCTTGCGGGCTGATCGCCGGCGCTGATCTCGGTCAATAGCGCCAGCGCCTCCTGGTCGCTGCGCGCCCTGATGGTCGCGACCGCATCGAGCTTGTCGACCTCGCCGGCATCGGACTTGAACAGGATGATGGCGGCGCGCGCCTCGGTGAGCGCCTGCTTGACCGCGTGATTGGTTTCCTTGGCGAGCGCTGATTCCACGGTCGGCAGCGTCGCCTCGTCATGCGACTTGAACACGGATTTCGCGGCCGACAGGCGCGTGCTCACATCCGGCGACAGCAGGGTCAGGCCGCCGAGCGCAGCATCGACGCTGCGGCGCAGCCGGTTGTTGAGGCTGACCGCTGCGGCACCGTCAGGGAGCTTGTCGACCGCGGCGCCGGTGGCCGCATCGATGATCTTGCCGTCGGCCTGCTTGACATAGACCTTCTTGGTCTCGGCATCGAACATCAGCCGCTCGTCCTGCAGCGCGCTGATGATCGGGAAAGCCAGTGGGTTGCCCGACACCGCGATCTCGTTCACCGCATCATCGGTGTCGGAGAAATCGTCATTGGCAAACTTCGCGACGGACTCTTCGAAACTGGCGGCGAAGGCCGGAGCGGCAGCGACGATCAGGGCAATGGACAAAAGAAGACTGCGAAGGATCGCAAGAACAATGGCAGGCACTGGACCACCCCGGCAGGAGGAAGAGAGAAGGCGGCATGGCTTGCCGCCTTCTCCGGTCGTGATGACGTCGGAAGGCTCAGATCAGGTGCCGGAGCCCAGGCACTTGTTGGTCTTGACGTTGAAGTTTCCGCACTTCTTGCCGACCCAGTCGCCGATCAGGTCCTTGGAGCCTTCGAGCTCCTTCGACCAGGCATCACCCGGGACGAGGTCCTTGGTCTTGTAGACGACACTGAACTGGCCATCGCCCTTGATCTCGCCGATGAACACCGGCTTGGTGATGTGATGGTTCGGCAGCATCTTCGACACGCCGCCCGTCAGGTTCGGAGCCTCGGTGCCCGGGAGAGCGTCGATCACCTTGTCCGGGTCGGTCGACTTCACCTTCTCGACCGCCTTCACCCACATCTGGAAGCCGATCACGTGCGCCTCCATCGGGTCGTTGGTCACGCGCTTCGGGTTCTTGGTGTAGGCCTGCCAATCCTTGATGAACTTCTCGTTGGCCGGGGTCTTGATCGACTCGAAGTAGTTCCAGGCGGCGAGATGGCCGACCAGCGGCTTGGTGTCGATGCCGGCGAGTTCTTCCTCACCCACGGAGAACGCGACCACCGGGATGTCCTTGGCCTTGATGCCCTGGTTGCCGAGCTCCTTGTAGAACGGAACGTTGGCGTCGCCGTTGATGGTCGAGACCACGGCGGTCTTCTTGCCGGCCGAGCCGAACTTCTTGATGTCGGCGACGATCGTCTGCCAGTCGGAGTGACCGAACGGCGTGTAGTTGATCATGATGTCGTCCTGAGCCACGCCCTTCGACTTCAGGTAGGCTTCCAGGATCTTGTTGGTGGTGCGCGGATAGACGTAGTCGGTGCCGGCCAGCACCCAGCGCTTCACCTTCTCTTCCTTCATCAGGTAGTCGACCGCCGGGATCGCCTGCTGGTTCGGCGCAGCACCGGTGTAGAACACGTTGCGCTCGCTCTCCTCGCCCTCGTACTGCACAGGGTAGAACAGGATGCTGTTGAGCTCCTTGAACACCGGCAGCACCGACTTGCGCGACACCGAGGTCCAGCAGCCGAACACGACCGCGACCTTGTTCTTGGTGATCAGCTCGCGCGCCTTCTCGGCGAACAGCGGCCAGTTCGAAGCGGGGTCGACCACGACGGCCTCGAGCTTCTTGCCGAGCACGCCACCCTTCTTGTTCTGTTCGTCGATCAGGAACAGGATCGTATCCTTCAGCGTCGTCTCGCTGATGGCCATGGTACCGGAGAGGGAATGCAGAACGCCGATCTTGATGGTGTCGTCAGCAGCCTTGGCCGGGCCGAAGCCGGCAACGCCGAGCGCCAGGCCGGCAGCCGCAGCCAGCCAGCGACGGCGGCTGAACGGCGCCGTTAATTCCTGAGTGAGTCGAGTAAGCATGAGGTAATATCTCCCTGACGCAGACCCTGCTTCGCAGCCAAGGCGGCCGGCGGTCTGCGGCGGAAGAATCGCAAGAAGCATGCCATGCCATTCACATCGGGTAAGCCATTGAAAGAAAAATGGAACTCGTCCCCGTCGCGACCCAATGTCGCAACCATTCGCCGCGATTTTAGGCAGACACACTGATTATCTGGCCAGCATACAGCCGACAATTTATGCATTTTGTTTTGAATGGCTAAATTTAAAGCAGCAGAGTACCGCCTCAATCGCCGATCCGTTGCGCAGCAGCCCTTGAAAGTGCCGGCGATCTGTTCCATATAGCTGATAGATCGAGGCGAATCGGCCGGATCTCTGCAAGCCGCGTGTTCTTTGGCTCCTCCTAGAGCCTCTGGCTTTGCATCCTCACCCATCCTATCTCGACGCTCCAAACACGCGGGTGTCTCAAACCACCCACCCGCGTCCGGCTGCCTGCCGACACGGGCCTTATCCTCTTATGGAAAGCCCAATCTTTTGACATCCTTCCAGGATTTTAACCTCGCCGACGCGCTTTCGCGCGCGCTGAAGGAAGAGAACTACCACACCCCCACCCCGATCCAGGCACAGACCATCCCGTTGGCCCTCGAGGGCCGCGACGTGATCGGCATCGCCCAGACCGGAACCGGCAAGACCGCATCGTTCGCGCTGCCGATCCTGCACCGCCTGTTGCAGAACCGGATCAAGCCGCAGCCGAAGACGGCGCGCGTGCTGGTGCTGAGCCCGACCCGCGAACTGTCCGGCCAGATCCTCGACAGCTTCAACACCTACGGCCGCCACATCCGGCTGACCTCGGCGCTCGCGATCGGCGGCGTGCCGATGGGACGCCAGGTCCGCGCGGTCATGCCCGGCCTCGAAGTCCTCGTCGCTACGCCCGGCCGGCTGCTCGACCTCGTCCAGGGCAACGCCCTGAAGCTGAACCAGGTGGAATTTCTGGTGCTCGACGAAGCCGACCGCATGCTCGACATGGGCTTCATCAACGACATCCGGAAGATCGTGGCCAAGCTGCCGATCAAGCGGCAGACGCTGTTCTTCTCGGCCACCATGCCGAAGGACATCGCCGAACTCGCGGACGCCATGCTGCGCGATCCGGCGCGGGTCGCGGTGACCCCGGTTTCGTCGACGGTCGAGCGCATCGCCCAGCGCGTCATCCAGGTCGACCACTCGGCCAAACCGAACCTGCTGGCCCAGTTGCTCAAGGATGAGCCGGTCAACCGCGCGCTGGTGTTCACCCGCACCAAGCACGGCGCCGACAAGGTCGTGAAGGGCCTGGAAAAGGCCGGCATCCCGGCTCAGGCGATCCACGGCAACAAGTCGCAGAACCACCGTGAGCGTACCCTGGCGGCGTTCCGCACCGGCGAGATCCGCACCCTGGTCGCGACCGACATCGCGGCCCGCGGCATCGACGTCGACGGCGTCAGCCATGTCGTGAATTTCGACCTGCCGAACGTGCCCGAGACCTACGTCCACCGCATCGGCCGCACGGCGCGCGCCGGCGCCGAGGGCGTCGCGATTTCGCTGGTCGCCGGAGCGGACGAAATGTCCTACCTCCGCGACATCGAGCGGCTGATCAAGATCTCGCTGCCGCGCGACGACCGCCGCACGCCCGGCCACCGCGAGGCTCCGCCTGCGGCCAAGCCGCCTCAGCGCGGCGGCCGTCCCGGCATGCAGAATGCGCGGCCCAACGAGGGCGGCAACGCCGCAAAAGGCCCTCGCCGACGCCGCCGTTCCAATGCTAAGATGGCGCCTCTGCCAGGCAATCGTCAGGAGCCCAACCGACCGTCGCAAGGCGGCGGCAAGGCCGGGTCGATTCAAGGCGTTGCATTCCTGCATCGCGAAGGCAGACCCAAAAACCACGCTCACAACCGCAACCAACGGCCAAACTAGACGTCCATCGATCTGGAGAGAGACATGGCTAAGGAAGAGCTGATCCAGTTCGAAGGGCTGGTCACCGAAATCCTTCCCGACGCACGCTATCGGGTACAACTCGACGCGGGGCACGAAATCGTCGCCTACACCGCCGGCAAGATGAAAAAGAATCGCATCAAGACCCTCGCGGGAGACCGCGTGACCGTCGAGATGTCGCCCTATGATCTGGAAAAGGGGCGCCTCATCTTCCGTCACAAGGACGAGCGCGCCAGTGGGCCGGGCGGACCTCCGCGCGGCGCACCGCAACGCGGCGGGCAGTTCCGCCGGCGCTGACGTCTGGGGCGGAAAGATGGTCCGCCCCTCCTGCGGCCTGATCAAGTCTTGCGCAATCAGTGATAATCCAACGCGTCGGCAGCTGGCCGGCGCGTCAAAAAATCCTGCGCCCTCGCGCAGCTCAGGATTGTTTTGCGCGGCCAATTCCAATAATATATCCCGCAATCGATTTTCGGCCGGACGAGATTAGCTATTACCGGTACAGCCGGTTCAGACGCTGACGACCCTTCCAAAAATTCGATCTAACCAGCCCAGGATCCTGGGTTACGACATTTGATATCTGAGAAGGGAACTACCCCCGTGAGCATGGGAACCGTGAAGTGGTTTAACGCGACCAAGGGCTATGGCTTCATCCAGCCGGATGACGGCGGCAATGACGTGTTCGTGCACATCAGCGCTGTCGAGCGCGCCGGTCTCGGCACGCTGCGCGAAGGCCAGAAGATCTCCTACGAGATCGTGGCTGATCGCCGTTCGGGCAAGTCGTCGGCCGACAATCTGCGCGCTGCCAACTGAGCAGCGAAGGGGCGATCGTTCGATCGTCCCGGAACAACACCAAAGGCCGCCTTGCGCGGCCTTTTTTCATGCCCGGTTTTTTTTAATGCCCGATTTTCCTCATCCCGATTTTCCGCGTCCGGGCCATGGTGACCGTGATGCGCGGCAGGCGGGACGCCCGAATGATGTCGCGGCTCAGCAGCTCGTCTTGGGACTGTAGTAGACGCAAGTCGACTGTCGCGGCCGCGTATAGGCGACATCGCTGAGCTTGATGCCGGTCTTGGCCATCACATAGCCGACCGTGGGGACGTACTGATAATTCACCTCGCTGAAGATCAGATAGGTGCCGGTGACCAGCAGGTCCGCCGGCACGCCCACGGTCACTCCCACCGTCCGCGGCGCCGATCCCTTGCTCCACACCACGGTCGCCTGTTTCGTGGTCGGATCGACGTAGAGCTCGGTGATCGTCGCGTTCACCGGCGTCGTCGAATACGGGTACATGATCCCGGTCGAGGCGGCGAAGAAGTTCGATATGTCGGTGTCGCCGACCGAGTTCGATTGCGAAGTGAGGTCGGACAGCGTCCGCGCCATCAGCGTGACCTTGCGGTCGACCGCGATCGCCGAGCAGAATTCCACCGTGCCGAAGAACATCACCAGCATCAGCGGCACGATGAAGGCAAACTCGGTGGCGGCGACGCCGCCACGATCGGCTGCGAACCTGCCGATGAGAATCCTCGAGCGTGAGGCCGACGAGCGACGCGGTGTCCTTCCGAAGCGCATGATGAACGTCCGTCGCCTCATGTTGAATAGGGTTCGTTCTTGAAGGCCGCCGTTCCCACCAGCAACCGCATGCTGCCCGACAGGTTGGCGATGTTGTAGCCCAGTCCGGTCACGAAGATCGGCCATTGATAGAACAGCCTGACGACGACGATGTCTCCGGCGGCGCCCGGGCTGTAGGTCATGTTGTTGATGAAGTTGCCGGTGTTGTCGATCTGGCTGTTGATCGAGACGCTCCCGAACGAGGAATAGCTCTTCACGTCGATGTAGATCTTCTTGCAGTCGAACAGCACCGAGACCGACGTGTTGTTGCAGACATAGTCCGCGAAATCCTGCTTGCTGTAGCTTGCGCTCTGGGCCTGCCCGGTCAGGATCATGCGGGCCGAATCCTGTGTCGCCGTCTCGAGCACCTGGCCGGCGAAGAACATCAAGGCCGTCTCGATGATGGCGAACAGGAGCGCAAAGAAGATCGGGGCGACCAGCGCGAATTCGAGCGCAGCCGACGCCCGCCGGTTGCGGCGAAAGCGTCTCAGCAGTCTGCGGATCGAACTGGTCGCGGAGGCGGAGGCTTGCATTGTTTGACCCGGAATTGGAAAGGCACATCAACCTGAGTGAAACAAATAGCCGAAACTCCTTGGGAAAGGGTTTCCCACGATCCGAACGACATGGCCCGCCACGTCAACCTCCCGCTAACCACGTCCAAGAGCCGGCTCGCGTGCGGATGCGCGGCCCGCGTCTAAGCGAGACATCACGGCTGCCTTGCGAAAGCGGCCGGCCGATCATGCGCGCAATCGCGGACGCCCGGATCGCTGCGCTCCGGACACTTTCCCGACAAGGTCGGGTTCGGCCCCGACCTCGACAGGAGTGATCGGACTCCAGCCTCAATTGGTCTTCGAAGCGGACGCGGCACTGCCGCCGGCCTGGCTCGACATCGTGCCGGCCTGATCGAGCACCGACTTGAAATAGCTGTCACCGTCGCCCAGCGTGACCCGGCGCTGGCAGATCGGCATGCAGCTGTAGGTCTCGCGGTCGACGCCGCGATACACCGTGACGAGCCGGTCGGTGGGCCCCGCAACCTGAATCTGGCGATCGATCAGCACCTGTCCGCCGCGGTCCATGGCGATGAAATTGGTGGCGCCGTAGCTCTTGCCGGTGACGACGATGATGCCGCCGCTCTGCAACGTCACGTCCGCGATCATCGGATTGCCGACGACGAGGGTTGCGACGCGGTCGGGAAGCTTGACCAGCTTGGCTTGGTCGACGTTCACGGCAATGGCGGGATCGGGCTCCGCCGACACGGCGGCCGGCCACAGCAGCAGCGCGGCGACGATCGCCCGCAGCGCGAGGGAAACACAAGGACGACGGGACACTCTGAACGACATACTCAACCCCGGGGCATTGACGAGCCGTCTCAAGCGATACGCAGCGGTGACGGCGCCCGACGCGGCAAATCTGCGCTCAATTGGTGAACGATCTCCAAACGCGGTCCAACTCTCTCTCGATCACCCACCGCGCCACTCAGCGGCGGAACGGAAAAGCGAGCTGGCCGGCGAATTCGCCTGGCATCGTCGCTTCGTCCTTGCCGTAGGTCGCCGGGAGCTGCCCCTGCGGCATCCGGAACGTCCCGAACATGATGTCCCAGAGCGGGAAGGTGCCGGCAAAGTTGGTGTTGCCGCCCTCCGCGAGCGCAGTGTGGTGCCAGCGATGGAAGACCGGCGTCGCCAGGACGTACTTGAACGGCCCCAGCGTCCAGTTGAGATTGGCGTGCACGAAGGCCGAATGGAACGTCGTGAACGGTCCGACCCAGATCATCACGTTCGGGGAGATGCCGGCCATCAGCAGGATGACGTCGACGGCAATCGTGCCCAGGATCAGGTTGATCGGATGGAAGCGCGCCGCCGAGATCCACTCGAGGTCTTCCGAGGAATGGTGAACGGCGTGGTACTTCCAGAATTCGCCGCCGTGAAACAGCCGGTGCGTCCAATACAGCATGAAATCGGCGAGCACGATGAACAGCAGCCCCTGCAGCCATTCCGGCAATTGCGCCAGCGGGCCATGGCCATTCTCATAGAAGGCGATCAGCTCGTCCGCATCATGGATCTTGAAGATCACGCCGGCGCCGAGCACCAGCAGCCCGATGCGGAGCACGCGTGCGAAGACCGGTACGAAGAACCAATAGACCGTGTCCGTGACGAGTTCGCGCTTCTGCCACCATGGCTTGCCCGGATTGCAGGCCCAGAAATAGCTGAGCACCGAGAAGACGACCGCCAGAACAAGGGTGATCGGCAGCACCTTCTCGATGGTCTGGCCGAGCATCAGCGCAACTTCCCACGGCAGTCCGGACATAACGTGCCTCATTTCATGAACTTTCCCGAGGGGTACTCCTTGGCGCTTAAGGAGCCGTGAACCCACCTCCGGTCCTGCGCAAACGCCGTCTCAGGAAACATCCGCGGTCCGTCGACGAAGGCAGATCGTGAGACATCGCCCGTTCGCGAAGACGCTTCCGCGATCGGAGCCTGCTCACGCGAGACCACTCCTGGAGAGTCGATCGCAGATCGCCTTCACGACTCCCGCGGCGCTCCGCGGCCGTTCGCAGATTTGTTCCGCTTTTTCGTCGGACGGTTCATCCGAAATTTACTCTGCGCAAGAACGGCCAATCGTCGCGTTGTTTCATCGATCGAATTAACTACGCCGAAATTCCTGCCCCCTAGGGTGAGCACATGGTCACGGTGCTGAGAACGCCGCAACGACCAGATTTGTTCGACCAGCCACGTGTACATGGAGTTACCCTATGAAGAATCTTGTTGCTCGTTTCGTGAAGGATGAATCCGGCGCGACCGCGATCGAATACGGTCTGATTGCCGCCGGCATCTCGCTCGCGATCATTGCGGCGGTGAATGGTCTCGGCTCCAGCCTGAGCTCCAAGTTCGGCTCGATCAACTCGTCGCTGAAGTAAGCGTTTTCCACGACCGAGCAAAAAGGCCCCGGACTTCCGGGGCCTTTATCATTTCGACGTCCAGCTCCGGTGCGTTCAGTGATGCGTAGCCAAATTGCCTCCGCAGTTGCGTCCCAACGCCCGCCCCGGCCCGCCGATGCGGCCCTGCGCTGGATCTGCGCCGCTCTCGGCCTGTCCATCCTCGTGCTCGCGGCCCGCATCGCCAGCGTCTGGTGAGGCAGGACCCCGTCAGCGGGAACTCCAGTCGTTTCCCGATCGTTTATTTGTTGCCGCTAGATTCGGCGCGTCGGTGCATTCCGCGCCGCTTCGATGCCGTTGAGAGCTCATGACCCTCGATCTCGCGCGCCTGCTGCTGTTTCCGGCCCTGATGGCCTTCGCCGCGGCGAGCGACCTGTTCACGATGACCATTTCAAATCGTGTCTCGATGGCGCTCGTCGCCGGCTTCCTGGTGCTGGCGCCGCTGAGCGGAATGAGCATGGCCGACATGCTGATGCATCTCGGGGCCGGTGCGTTGCTGCTGGTGATCGCTTTTGCCTGCTTCGCATTCGGCTGGATTGGCGGCGGCGATGCCAAGGTCGCGTCGGCCGCCGCCTTGTGGTTCGGCTTCGCCCACCTGATGAACTACCTGCTTTACGCCTCGATCTTCGGCGGGGTGCTCACCCTCGCGCTGATGCAATTCCGGCAATGGCCCCTGCCCTACATGCTTGCAGGGCAACCCTGGCTTGCACGCCTTCACGCCAAGGACAGCGGCGTTCCCTACGGCATCGCGCTCGCGCTGGGCGCATTGATGGTCTATCCGGAAACCGAGTGGGTGAAGGCGATCGACGCCGCGCGCCTCGCGCTGAGCTGATAACCCCGTGTGAACGCGGTGTTAAGGCGATTTAGATACGCCTCATTAACCATGCTTTGACGAATAACTGCTCAACTCCCATCACGGCGGCGCAAGCGTCGCGGCGTAATGTGGAAAGTGAAGCGTATGAATACCGCACGGATTGTGGTTCTGACCATCGCTGTGGGCGCTGGCGGCATCGCCGCATATCTGGCGAGCGGGTCCGACGACCGGCCGGCTCAGGTTGCCGCCCCGGCGCCGCAGGTGCCGACCGTCGACGTCCTCGTCGCCAAAGCCGACATCGGCCTCGGCCAGTCGCTCAAGCCCGAACACCTGCAATGGCAGAGCTGGCCGGCGGCGACGGCGAGCTCGAGCTTCATACGTCGCAGCGAGCGGCCGGAAGGCCACAACGAGGTGACCGGCACGATCGCACGCGCACCGTTCATTGCCGGCGAACCGATCCGCGAGCAGAAGCTGGTCAAGTCCGACGGCTCTGGGTTCATGGCGGCGATCCTGCCTGCCGGCATGCGCGCCATCTCGACCGAAATCTCGCCGGAGACGGGCGCTGGCGGGTTCATCCTGCCGAACGACCGCGTCGACGTGATCCTGTCCAAGCGCGAGCGCAATCCGGATCAGCCCAACGCCGGCGACGTCGTCAGTTCCGACATCATCCTGTCGAACATCCGCGTGCTGGCAATCGATCAGGCTCCGAAGGAAAAGGACGGCCAGACCACGGTGGTCGGCAAGACGGTGACGCTGGAGCTGAAGCCGGAACAGGCCGAGACGCTCGCGCGTGCCCGGCAGACCGGAACACTGTCGCTGGCGCTCCGCAGCATCGCCGACATCCACATGGCCGAGACGCGTCCGGACGAGAACAGCCGCAAGCGCAGCGACAGCGTCGCCGTGGTTCGCTTCGGCATTCCCAGCACGATGACGACGCAGAAGTGACCGAGAGGACCACCAAGATGACCTGCAGCGAAAATCAGCGGAGACGTTGGACCCCGATGGTCCGCGCGCTGTCGTTTTCGGCCGCCGCTGCGCTGACGTTGAATCCTGCGCTCGCCCCCGTGATCGCGGCGGACTACCGCCCTGCGGCCGCAACGGCCGCCACCGACGGCCAGATCAACGCGCGCTTCCTCGCACTCGGCATCGGCAAGTCCGTGGTCATCGACCTGCCGCGCGACATCAAGGACGTTCTCGTCGCCGATCCCAAGATCGCCAACGCCGTGGTGCGATCCTCGCAGCGAGCCTACATCATCGGCGCCGCTGTCGGCCAGACCAATATCGTCTTCTTCGATGCGCAGGGCCAGCAGATCGCGGCCTACGACATCGCGGTCAAGCGCGATCTGAACGGCGCGCGCGCCGCGCTGAAGCAATTGCTGCCGAACGCCGAAATCCAGATCGAAGGCCTCGGCGACGGCGTCGTGCTGACCGGCTCGGCGTCGAGCCAGATGGAGGCCCAGCAGGCCGGTGAACTGGCCGCTCGCCTCGCCGGCGGCGCCGACAAGGTCGTGAATTCGATCACCGTGCGCGGCCGCGACCAGGTCATGCTGAAGGTGACGGTCGCCGAAGTGCAGCGCTCGATCGTCAAGCAGCTCGGCATCGATCTCTCCGGCCAGCTCAACTACGGCACCGCCGTCGTCAAGTTCGCCAACTCCAACCCGTTCACCGCCTATGGCAGCAACCTCGTCTCCAACAATGCCGTCAGCGCGGCCTTCGGATCGACTCCGTCGGTGCAGGCCACGCTCCGGGCGATGGAGAACGCGGGCGTGATCCGCACCCTTGCCGAGCCGAATCTGACCGCCATTTCCGGCGAGTCCGCGACCTTCATCGCTGGCGGCGAGTTTCCGGTTCCAGCCGGCTACTCCTGCGATCCGACGACCCATGTCTGTACGACGCAAATCAGCTTCAAGAAATTCGGCATCTCGCTCAACTTCACGCCCGTCGTGCTCAGCGAAGGCCGCATCTCGATGCGGGTGATGACCGAGGTCTCGGAGCTCTCCAACGAGAATGCGATCACGCTCTCCCAGGCCGTGAGCTCCACGACCACGAACTCCCTGACGGTGCCGTCGATCAAGACCCGTCGCGCCGAGACGACACTTGAGATCCCCTCGGGCGGGGCGATGGCCATGGCCGGCCTGATCCAGCAGCAGACCAAGATGGCGATCAGCGGCATGCCCGGGCTGATGCAGCTGCCCGTGCTCGGCGCCCTGTTCCGCAGCCGCGACTACGTCAACAACCAGACCGAACTGATGGTGCTGGTGACGCCCTTCGTGGTGCGCGCGGTCGCGCAGAAGGATCTTTCCCGCCCCGATGACGGCTTCGCTGCGGCCTCTGATCCGCAGGCCGATCTGTTGGGCAGCATCAACCGCATCTACGGCGTGCCGGGCCGGACCGAACCGGGACGCAACTATCGCGGCACCTACGGCTTCATCACGGATTGAGCAGGGACCAAGGACTTGCAGCCATGACCACGACCCCCAGCCCCGCTCGATACCGCAAGTTGCAACTTGCCGCCGCTCTGGCCTGCACCGCAGTCCTGCTCGGCGCCTGCAACTTCCGCAGAGATCCGGAGATCACGGCCAGCATCCCCGACGATTACCGGCTGCGCCACCCGATCGCGGTCCAGGAAGCACCGGACTCCCTCGTCGTCTTCGTCGGCCAGGGCCGCGGCGGCCTGACCGCCGAGCAGCGTGCCGAAGTCATGGGACTGGCGCACAGCTGGGCGCGTCAAGGCACCGGTGCGATCAGCGCCGATGTCCCGAGCGGCACGCCGAACGCCAGGGCGGCCGCCGACTCGATGCGCGAGATTCAATCGCTGTTCGCGGCTGCAGGCGTTCCGCCCCAAGGCCTCACGGTGCGCAACTATCAGCCGAAGGATCCGCGCCAGATGGCTGCGATCCGGCTGAGCTATCCGAAGCTGTCGGCCACTGCAGGTCCATGCGGCATCTGGCCGGACGATCTCGGACCCTCGATCAAGAACAAGAACTGGTTCGACAACAAACCTGATTGGAACTACGGCTGCGCCTACCAGCGCAACATGGCGGCGATGGTCGACAACCCGGCCGATCTCGTGCAGCCCCGATCCGAAACCCCGTCCTACACCCCCCGGCGCACCGCGTTTTTCGATAAATATCGCAAGGGAGCGTCAACCGCGGTCACGTATCCCGAAGCCGACAAGGCCAAACTCAGCGACACAGGCAAATGATCAGCTACGCCCGACAGACTCCAGAGGAGCAGCCCGAAGTCGTGCCGCCGCCGGCCGACGATCACATCGCGCCCGCGCCGCGTGTCTCGGTGCAGGCGTTCTGCGAGACGGTGGAAACCGCTGCCATGGTGCAAGCCGCCGGCGAGGACCGGCGCCTCGGCAAGGCGCATCTGAAGGTCCAGATGGGCGGCATGGCTGCGGCGATCGAAGCCTATCGATCGGCCCCGACGCCGAACGTGATCATCCTGGAGACCGACACGCGCACGGACATCCTGGCCGGCCTCGATCAGCTCGCCACGGTCTGCGATCCCGGCACCCGTGTCGTCGTGGTAGGTCGCGTCAACGACGTTACGCTGTATCGCGAACTCGTCCGCCGCGGCGTCAGCGACTATGTGCTGTCCCCGGTGACGCCGATCGACGTCGTCCGCTCGATCTGCAACCTGTTCTCGGCTCCGGAGGCCAAGGCCGTCGGCCGCATCATCGCCGTCGTCGGCGCCAAGGGCGGCTCCGGCGCGTCGACCGTCGCCCACAACATCGCCTGGGCGATCGCCCGCGACCTGGCGATGGATTCGGTCGTCGCCGATCTCGATCTCGCCTTCGGCACCGCCGGTCTCGACTACAACCAGGACCCGGCACAGGGCATCGCCGACGCGGTGTTCTCGCCGGATCGCATCGACATCGCGTTCATGGATCGACTGCTGTCGAAATGCACCGATCATTTGAGCCTTCTGGCCGCGCCGGCGACGCTCGACCGGGTCTACGATTTCGGCGTCGAAGCGTTCGACGCGGTCTTCGACACGCTGCGGGCCTCGATGCCGTGCATCGTGCTCGACGTTCCGCACCAATGGTCGGGCTGGACCAAGCGGGCCCTGATCAGCGCCGACGACATCCTGATCGTCGCGGCACCGGATCTCGCCTCGCTGCGCAACACCAAGAACATGTTCGATCTGCTCAAGGCCGCACGGCCGAACGATCGCACGCCGCTCTACTGTCTGAACCAGGTCGGCGTGCCCAAGCGACCGGAGATCAACGCGAGCGAATTTGCCAAGGCGATCGAAAGCCCGCCGATCGTGACGATCCCGTTCGAGCCGCAGATCTTCGGCGCGGCCGCCAACAACGGTCAGATGATTGCGGAGATGTCTCCCAATCACCGGACCACCGAGATGTTTCTCCAGATCGCCCAGCGGCTCACCGGCCGCAGCGAGACCAAGAAGCCGAAAGGCTCCTTCCTGTCGCCTCTGCTCGACAAGCTGAGGGCGAAGTGAGCCCGAGGGGAGTTCTAAGTCGTGTTTGGTAAGCGTAGCGGATTGGACAACGATACCAGGGCTCACAGGCCGGCCGCGCCGGCATCTGAGCCTGCGCCGGCTGCGCCGCGCGCGGCTTCACCGGCCGTGCCGTCGCCGCCTCTGGCACCGACGCGGCAGGCTCCGCCGCCGCCTCCGCCGGTGGTGGAGACCCGGCGTTCGGACAACTATTATCAGGTCAAGGCGACGATCTTCGGCGCGCTGATCGAGGCGATCGATCTCGCCCAGCTGGCCAAGCTCGACGGCGAGTCGGCGCGCGAGGAAATCCGCGACATCGTCAACGAGATCATCGCGATCAAGAACATCGTGATGTCGATCGCCGAGCAGGAGGAACTGCTCGACGACATCTGCAACGACGTGCTCGGTTACGGTCCGCTCGAGCCGCTGCTGTCGCGCGACGACATCGCCGACATCATGGTCAACGGCGCCGGCACGGTCTTCATCGAAGTCAACGGCAAGATCCAGCGCACCGGCATCCGCTTCCGCGACAATCAGCAATTGCTGAACATCTGCCAGCGCATCGTCAGCCAGGTCGGCCGCCGCGTCGACGAATCCTCGCCGATCTGCGACGCCCGCCTCGCCGACGGCTCCCGCGTCAACGCCATCGTGCCGCCGCTGGCGATCGATGGCCCCGCGCTCACCATTCGTAAGTTCAAGAAGGACAAGCTGACGCTCGACCAGCTGGTCAAGTTCGGCGCGATCTCGCCGGAGGGCGCGGAGATCCTGCAGATCATCGGACGCGTCCGCTGCAACGTGCTGATCTCCGGCGGTACCGGCTCGGGCAAGACGACGTTGCTGAACTGTCTGACCAACTATATCGATCACGACGAGCGCGTCATCACCTGCGAGGACGCGGCCGAGCTCCAGCTGCAGCAGCCGCATGTGGTGCGCCTGGAAACCCGTCCGCCCAACATCGAGGGCGAAGGCCAGGTCACGATGCGCGAGCTGGTGAGAAACTGCCTGCGTATGCGCCCCGAACGCATCATCGTCGGCGAGGTCCGCGGACCCGAGGCGTTCGACCTGCTGCAGGCCATGAACACGGGTCACGACGGCTCGATGGGCACGTTGCACGCCAACAACCCGCGCGAGGCGCTGTCACGCTGCGAATCCATGATCACGATGGGCGGCTTCTCGCTGCCGTCGCGCACCATCCGCGAGATGATCTGCGCCTCGATCGACGTCATCGTCCAGGCGGCGCGCCTGCGCGACGGCTCGCGCCGCATCACGCACGTCACCGAGGTGATGGGCATGGAAGGCGATACCATCATCACCCAGGACATCTTCCTGTACGACATGATCGGCGAGGACGCCAACGGCAAGATCATCGGCCGGCATCGCTCGACCGGCATCGGCCGCCCGCGCTTCTGGGAGCGCGCGCGCTATTACGGCGAAGAGAAGCGGCTGGCGGCGGCGCTCGATGCGGCCGAAGTCGCAAGCAAGGACTGAGGAGCGCCCCCATGAAGCTTCAGGCTCTCGCCCTCGCCTTTCTCGCCGCGACCGCCATCGGCGGCATCGCGTGGGTGTTTCTCTATCCGATGCTGTCGGGCGAGCGGAAGGCCGAGCAGCGGCGCAGCACCGTCGCCAAATCGGAGCCGGTGGTCCGCCAGGCCGAACGCAGTCAGCGGTCGCGCCGCGAGCAGGTCGAGTCCTCGCTGAAGGATCTCGAAGCCAAGGCGCAGAAACAGAGCAAGGTGCCGCTGAACATGCGGATCTCGCAGGCCGGGCTCGACTGGACCGTGCAGAAATTCTGGATCGTCTCCGGCATCCTCGGCTTCGCGGTCTGCGCGGTCGCGTTCCTGGCCGGCGGCGGCCCGATCGGCGCGCTCGGCCTCGGCTTCGCTGCGGGCCTGGGTTTGCCGCGCTGGATTTTGGGGTTCCTGAAGAAACGGCGCGAGAAGAAATTCCTGGCGGCGCTGCCCGACGCGGTCGACGTCATCGTGCGCGGCATCAAGGCCGGCCTGCCGCTGTTCGAATCGATCAAGGTCGTCGCCGCCGATTCGCCCGAGCCGCTGCGCAGCGAGTTCCTGGCAATCATCGAGACCCAGGCGATCGGCATGCCGCTGGGCGAAGCGTGCGCGCGGCTGTATGAGCGAATGCCGCTGCCGGAAGCCAACTTCTTCGGCATCGTCATCGCCATCCAGCAGAAATCGGGCGGCAACCTCTCCGAGGCGCTGGGCAACCTCTCCAAGGTGCTGCGCGACCGCAAGAAGATGGCCGAGAAGATCCAGGCGATGTCGATGGAAGCCAAGGCGTCGGCGGGCATCATCGGATCGCTGCCGCCGATCGTGATGCTGCTGGTCTACCTGAGCACGCCCGACTACATCTCGCTGCTCTGGACCCATCCGACCGGCCAGCTGATGCTGGTCGGCTGCGTGGTCTGGATGTCGATGGGCATCATGGTCATGAAGAAGATGATCAACTTCGATTTCTAAAGGCGGACCATGGTCGACTTTCTGATCACCAAGCTGCACGATCCGCACTTCATGACGATGTTCTTCGCCGCCATCGCGGCGAGCGCCACCGTCTACACGCTGATCATGCCGCTGTTCGCGGGCGAAAATCTCAACAAGCGCATGAAGGCGGTCGCCAGCGAGCGCGAGCGGATCAAGCAGCGCGAGCGCGAGCGGATGAATGCTGGCGAGAAGGTCTCGCTGCGGCAGACGCCGAAGCAGCTCGTCGCCAAGGTGGTGGACGATTTCAACCTCACCAAATGGCTGGCCCAGGAAGCCGCGCGCGACAAGCTGATCATGGCCGGCTATCGCGGCCAGGCGCCCTACATCACCTTCCTGTTCGGACGGCTGGTGACGCCCGTCGTGCTGTTCGTCGGCTCCGTGCTGTACGTGTTCGTGATCGCCAATCTGCAGAAATCGCTGCCGGTCAAGATCGGCATCTGCGTCGGCATGGCCTATCTCGGCCTGCAGGCACCGATGCTGTTCCTCAGCAACGCGATCTCCAAGCGCCAATTGTCGATCAAGCGCGCCTTCCCCGATGCGCTGGACCTGCTGCTGATCTGTATCGAGTCCGGCATGTCGATCGAGGCCGCGTTCCGCAGGGTCTCGATCGAAATCGCGAGCCAGTCCATCGCGCTGTCGGAGGAGTTCACGCTGACCACGGCGGAGCTCTCCTACCTCCAGGACCGCAAGGTCGCCTATGAGAACCTCGCCCGCCGCACCGGCCTCGAAGGCGTGAAGTCGGTCTGCCTCGCGCTCCAGCAATCCGAGCGCTACGGCACCCCGCTCGGGCAGTCGCTGCGCGTGATGGCGCAGGAAAATCGCGACATGCGCATGAACGAGGCCGAGAAAAAGGCCGCGGCGCTGCCGCCGAAGCTGACGGTGCCGATGATCCTGTTCTTCCTGCCGGTGCTGTTCGTGGTCATTCTGGGACCGACCGGCATCAAGGTCGCCGCCATGCAGTAGCCGCTAGCGCCCATCGCGAAATGTCGCTTGCGGTTGCGGCGCTACCCTGGAAGCTAGGCGGAGCATGATCGAGGTCTCCGCCTGATGTCCGACAAGCCCAGCCGCGCCGACGGCGCCCGTGTCCTCGCCGATCTCAACGCGCTGCGCGCCTTCGGCACCTACAAGACCGGCGTCCACCGCCCGACCTTCTCCGAAGCGCACCGTCACTCCCTGAGTTGGCTCGCCGAGCGGCTGCCCGACGCCCAGCTCACGCCTGAGATCGACGGCATCGGCAACGTGCTGGGCACGAGCGCAAAGCCGGGGCCGAAGCTGCTCGCCGGCTCGCATCTGGAGAGCCAGAATCAGGCCGGCTGGCTCGACGGCCCGCTCGGCGTCATCTACGCGCTCGAGGCGGCGCGCGTGCTCAACCCCGACCCGTCGATCGCCGGTGCAGTGGAGGTCGCCTCCTGGTGCGACGAGGAAGGTCATTTCGGGGCCTTCCTCGGCAGCCGCTCCTACGTCGGCGATGTCAGCGAGGCCGATATCGATGCCGCCCGCGACCGCAGCAGCCCGCGCACGATGCGCGAGGCGCTGGCCGAGATGGGCCTCACCGGCCGTCCGCGCCTGCAGGCCCCGCGTGGCCGGCACATCGGCTATCTCGAAGCCCATATCGAGCAGGGCGACACGCTTGAGAAGGGCGAGCTCAAGGTCGGCGTCGTCACCTCGATCGTCGGCATCTGGCAGTACCGCATCATCTTCACCGGCGAGCAGAATCACGCCGGCACGACGCGGATGGCGGTGCGCAAGGATGCCGGGCTCGCGCTCGCCAGATTCTGCGTCGCGATCGACACCCGCTTTCCGGCCGCCTGCGGCCCGCGCACGGTGTGGACCACGGGCCGCATCACGCTCGACCCCGGCGCGCCCAGCATCATCCCCGGCCTGGCCGAGATGCTGTTCCAGATCCGCGACGACAATGCTGCCGTGGTCGATCGGCTCGAACAGCTGCTGCGGAGCATGGCGGAGGAGGCCACTGCCGCGGGGCCGTGCGCGGTCGCCGTCGAGCGCATCCGCACCGGCGCGCCGGCGATGATGGACGGCACGTTCCAGGATGCGATCGAGGCCGCCAGCGGCGCGCTGGCCGCCGGCAAGTCGCTGCGGATGCCGAGCGGCGCCGGTCACGACGCGCAGGTGCTGGCCACCATCATGCCTGCGGGGATGCTGTTCGTGCCGTCGATCGGCGGCATCAGCCATCACTGGACCGAAAACACCGCCGACGCCGACATCGTCACCGGGGCCGACGTGTTCGTCGACACCTGCCGCCGCCTGCTGGAGGCCGCGACGCGATAGCCCGGGGTCGTCAGTCCGGCTGGTTCAACGCCGCCATCGGCGTCGAATTGCGCGCCTTGCCTTTGCCCTGGGTCTGGCCCTGGATCATCTGCTTCAGATAGGCGACGTTGGCCGCCGCCTCGTCGGGCGGCAGATCGGCGCGCGCGATCTGCTCGGCCTCTGCGAAACGGCCCTGCAGACCGATGACGAGCGCGAGGTTCTGGCGCACGCGCGCATCCGCGCGCTGCGAGCCATAGGCCTGGCGCAGCGCATCTTCCGCCTTCGGCAGCTCGCGCGTCAGCATGTAGGACAGGCCGAGATTGGACAGCACCGAGGGCTCGCCCGGCATGATCTTCAGCGCGCTCTCGTAGTAGCGCCGCGCTTCGTCGTGGCGGCCCATCTGGTCGAGCACGGTGCCCTGCACCGACAGCAGCTTCCAATCGGGATTGTCGGGCGAGTGCGCGCGCGCCAGCACGTCGAAGGCCAGCTTGAAATTGCCGTTGTCGGCGAGCGCCCGGCCATAGGCCGCGAGTACGGTCTTGTTGCCGGCATTGGCGAGCGTCGCCTGCTCGAGCACCGCGACCGCCTGCTCGCGCTGGCCGTTGTTGCGCAGCGCCTGGCCATAGGCAACCGCGATGGCGGGATCCTTGGGGTTGGCGCGGTAGCGCTCGCCATAGACCTCTGCCGCACGCTGCGGAGTCGCGGGCGGCGGCTCGGCGCGGCTCCCCAGCGATCCCGTGACATCGGATACGGTCTGGCAACCGCCGAGGCCGGCAGCAAGGAGAGCGGCGAGCGCGGCCGAGACGAGGAGCCGGCTGATGGGAGGCTGCTGACGCATGTCACGTGGACTCGGGGGAGACGAGCGGATTGAATGCGCCAGCAATAAACTGTTAACGCTAACAGCCGGTTAATGGCGGGATGCGGGCGCGGCCGTCACGGCTGCGGCGGATTGCGGGCCACGCGGCCGGCGCGATTGCAGCGACCGTCGAACTCTGCGAAGTCTGGGTGCAGCGCGCGCCCTTTAAGGAATCATTAGGCATGCCGTCGATCTTCGAGACCGCCTCGTCGTCCGCCATCCCGATCACCTTCGTGATGAAATCGACATGGCCGGGAATCAGGGAGAGCCTGCCGGTCGAGGCCCGCAACTTCGCCGATGCCAACGCCT
This sequence comes from Bradyrhizobium oligotrophicum, assembly GCF_051168495.1. GTDB lineage: Bacteria > Pseudomonadota > Alphaproteobacteria > Rhizobiales > Xanthobacteraceae > Bradyrhizobium > Bradyrhizobium oligotrophicum_A. The sequence continues at coordinate 464,531 of NZ_JBNPVB010000003.1, forward strand.
ACGCGGCCAAGCCCGGCAGCTGCCTCGTCCTGCCCGGCGCCGACGGCCATATCGCGCAGGTGCTGTTCGGCATCGAGGACGCCGACGCCAGGCACCGTGATCTGTTCCGGCCGGGCGCCCTGCCCGGCCTGCTGCCCGCCGGCACCTACCGCTTCGCCAATGCGCCGCATGATATCAGGCTCGCCGCGCTCGCCTTCGCCCTCGGCAGCTACCGCTTCGGCCGCTACCGCACGTCCGAGCCGCCGGAGGTCCGCCTCGTGCCGCCGGACGGCGTCGATGCCGCCGAGCTGACCCGCCTGGCCGAGGCTGCCACGCTGGCGCGCGATCTCGTCAACACGCCGTCCAACGACATGGGTCCGGAGGAGCTGGAAGCCGCCGCGAAGCAGGTCGCCGACCGCTATGGCGCCCGCTTCAGCAGCATCGTCGGCGATGATCTGCTGCAGCAGAATTTTCCGCTGATCCACGCCGTCGGCCGCGCCTCGACCCGCGCACCGCGGCTGATCGAGCTCACCTGGGGCGACGCTGCGCATCCCAAGGTCACGCTGGTCGGCAAGGGCGTCTGCTTCGACACCGGCGGGCTCGACCTCAAGCCGTCGAGCAGCATGCTGCTGATGAAAAAGGACATGGGCGGCGCCGCCAACGTGCTGGCGCTGGCGCAGATGGTGATGGATGCCAAGCTCGAGCTGCAGCTGCGCGTGCTGATTCCGGCGGTCGAGAACGCGGTCGCCGGCAATGCCTTCCGCCCGATGGACGTATTTCCCTCGCGCAAGGGCCCGACCGTCGAGATCGGCAACACCGACGCCGAGGGCCGGCTGGTGCTGGCCGACGCGCTGGCGCTGGCCTGCGAGGACAAGCCCGATCTGCTGATCGACATGGGCACCTTGACGGGAGCGGCGCGTGTCGCACTCGGCCCCGATTTGCCGCCGTTCTATACGCAGGATGAGGCGCTGGCCGCCGACGTCGCGCGCTGCGCCGCCGCCGAAAACGATCCGCTGTGGCGGATGCCGCTGTGGGCGCCCTATGATTCATGGCTCGACTCCAAGGTCGCGACCATCAACAACGCGCCCTCGGGCGGCTTCGCCGGCTCGATCACCTGCGCGCTGTTCCTGCAGCGTTTCGTCGAGCCTGCGACGAGCTGGCTGCATCTCGACATCTTCGCCTGGACGCCGTCGGCCAAGCCCGGCCGCCCCGAGGGCGGCGAGTGCCAGGCCGCGCGGGCGCTCTACAAGCTCCTGAGCGAACGCTATGGCTGATCCGCGGATCACGCCGGCGCGCGGCGACATCGCGGCCAAACACCTCGAAGGCCAGGTCACGGCTGCGCGCTTCGTCGAGGGCGACACGCTGGTCGTCGTCGATTCCATCGCACCGCTGCGCCTGCAGCCGTTCTCCGGCGCCGAGCTGGCGACGCAGGCGCTCAGGGGCGAGCGCGTCACGATCTACGATCGCAACGGCGAGGGCTGGGCCTGGGGCCAGCTCGAAGCCGATCATTATGTCGGCTGGCTGCCGGAAGCCGCGCTGGCTCCGCCCGCTGCGTTGCCGACGCACAGGATCAGCGCGCTGCGCAGCTTCGCGTTTCCCGGGCCGTCGATCAAGCTGCCGCCGGTGGACACGCTGGTGATGGGAGCGGCCATCGCGGTGATCCGCGAGGAAGCGAGCTTCGTCGTCACGCCTGAAGGCTGGTTCGTGCCGAGGCAGCACGTCGCGGCACGCGATCATGTCGAACCCGACTACGTCGCGGTCGCCGAGCGCTTCGTCGGCACGCCCTATCTGTGGGGCGGCAAGAGCAGTCTCGGCGTCGACTGCTCCGGTCTCGTGCAGCTGTCGTTGAATGCCGCGGGCATCGCGTGCCCGCGCGACAGCGACATGCAGCTGGCCGCGCTCGGCCACGCCCTCGACGACAGCGAGCGAACACAGCTTCGGCGCGGCGACCTCATCTTTTGGAAGGGCCACGTCGCCATCGTGCGTGACGCCGACACCATAGTGCACGCCAACGCGTTCCATATGGCCACCCAGATCGAGCTGATCACGGACGCCATCGCGCGCATCAAGGCGAGCGGCAGCGAGGTGCTCGCAATCAAGCGGCTTGATTCGTAGGGTAGGCAAAGGCGCGATCGCGACGCGATCGTGACGTGCCCACCATCGCAGATGCGCGCGCGGTTGGAGCGGCGGGCACCACGCGGGATAGGCAAACTCGGAGCCGTCACCGAGTGAGTGCCTCTGCCTGCCCTGTTGCTGACGGCGACAAAGACAACTCATCAAGTCGACATCCGGCCGCGCAACGGGTTACGGTGCCAGTGACTGCGCCCTCTCCCCGCGTGGGAGAGGGCATGTAGGACAGAGCTGCAAGCGCGGTCGGGTGAGGGGTCTGTATCTACGAGCGCGATTGCGGAGAGATACCCCTCACCCAACCGAGTACGTAGATCCGCCGAACATGCCCTCTCCCACAAGGGGCGAGGGCGCAGTCATGGGCAGTGTGCTGATAGCAACAGTTTCGCGACAGCTGCGCGGGCAATCGCGCGTTGCGAGTAGCAACGCACCTTGATCCGATTCACATCTCAAACAGCCTGCGGACGAGCGTCAGCACTCTCGCGGCCTCACTGGCCCGAGCTCTGCAACATTCATCCGCCCTCGAACAAAGAGAGGGCGCAGGGAAGGCCGGGCGCCGATCGCACCCGTGGTTGCGTGCAAGAAGCACGCGGTAGTCACCACAGGTACGGGCCGAACGACCGGCCTCCCCTGCGCGATGGGCTGCGTCTTATACGTGCTCTCCCCAGGGACCGGCTGTTTTGCCCCTGTCGGCTACGGGCTCATCGACCCGCAACCTTGACGCCAGCATCGGGGCGCCAGGACCACACGACTTCGTCGCCCGCATGACGCCGTTCGTCCGTGCGCACATGCACACGCAACATCATCGCGGCCATCGCATCCCGCACCCGACATCCGTGACGACGCGTACGTCCCTCTCGTGGGGCAGGACGAAGCGGAGTATGCACGATTTCTGTAAATAAGAAACAGGAATATTTTTGCCCCTAGGGCTGGACAGGCATTCGCAGACGCTGCCCGTCGGGCAAATCATCAGCAAGCCACGAGTTGAACGATTAGTAATGCGGGCTTTCGCGCGGGGGAAGCTCTATCGACGGGATCACGACGTGTTCGTGTCGTGCGCAAATCGCTCCACGAGGTCGGACCAGAACGGAATGTGCTTGATCTTCGCAGGCCAGGGCTTGTTGCTCCAGCCCGTGAACTCCCGCTCGAAATAGTCGTTCAGATTGACGCCGTAGTAAATCGCGTCGACACCCCGCTGTTACCCTCCCCGGGAGGGCAGGGCAATCGCATATGGCCAATCTGAATTTGTCGCGAAACTGGCCCCTCATCGTCATGCCCGGGCTCCGTCCCGGGCATCCACGTCGTTCTCAGCATGCCGGACGACGTGGATGGCCGGGACGGAGCCCGGCCATGACGACGTGGAGGGAGACGGGTGCAACACGTCGATCGTCAAATGCGATAGCCTTGCCCTGGAGGGGGAGGGTCGCTCGAACGCGAAGCGGGCGAGCGGCGTGGGGTGAAGCCGTGGACACCGGTGCGAGTGGAGAGATCACCCCACCCCGGCTCACACGCGCTTCGCGCCCATGAGCCGACCCTCCCCCTCCAGGGGAGGGTGAGACTGAGACCGCCGTGCCTTCCGCCGCCATCATCGGCAAGTTGGGGCAAAAGGGCATGATGCGTTTCCACGTCACTGCCCCATGCTCTAACTTCGATGGATCATCAAAACCCTTGCAGCGATCCGACGATCGACTTCAGGACGCCCCGTGAGTGACATTCTGTTTGTGACGACACCAGTGAGATAGCTCGCGATCGACGCAACATCGGCACCGTCTTGAAGCATTTTGAAGACCTGAAGAGCGTAACGATCATATTCGTCCTCGGCGCCCTCGCAGCCGGACACGCCGATCGGGTCCCACTCGGACAGCAGAAGAGCTCTGATGAGATCCAGCTTGGACGGCATTGTCTCGCGGTTGCTCGGGTGCCCATATCTGTGATCGTTTACGGCGCCGCCGTCCCATTCCCCGCCGTCTCGTTCCTGAACGCCGCCGCGAACAGCGCGCGGGTGTAGTCGGTCTTCGGGGCCTTGAACAGTTCGACCGCTGGGCCCTCCTCCACGACCTTGCCGTTGCGCATCACGATCAGATGGGAGGCGAGCGCGGCGACGACGCGCAGATCGTGCGAGATGAACATGTAGGTCAGCTCGCGGCGGCGCTGCAGCTCGCGCAGGAGGTCGACCATCTGCGACTGGAACAGCATGTCGAGCGCCGAGGTCGGCTCGTCGAGCACGACGAAGCTCGGCTCGAGCACGACGGCGCGGGCGACCGAGATGCGCTGGCGCTGGCCGCCGGAGAATTCATGCGGGTAGCGGAAGCGCGTCTCGGGATCGAGGCCGACCTCCTTGAGCGCCTTGACGACCTTGGCCTCGCGCGCCTCATCGGTCAGTCCGGGCTGATGCACGCTGAGTCCTTCGGCGATGATGTCGCCGACCGACATGCGCGGGCTGAGCGCGCCGAACGGGTCCTGGAACACGATCTGCATGTCCCGGCGGAACGGGCGGACGTCCTTGAACGACAGGCCCTGGATCTCCCTGCCGAGAAACACGATCGGGCCGTCGGAGGAGATCAGCCGCAGGAGCGCCAGGCCGAGCGTGGTCTTGCCGGAGCCGGACTCGCCGACCACGCCGAGCGTCTCGCCTTTGCGCACGGCCAGGCTGACGCCGTCGACCGCCTTGATGTGGCCGACGGTGGAGCGGAACAGGCCGCGCTTGATCGGAAACCAGACCTTCAGATCCCTGGCCTGCATCACCACCGGCTGATCGGGCCGCGGCGGCGCCGGGTCCGGCTTCGGCTCGGCGGCGAGCAGCGCCTTGGTGTAGGGATGCGACGGGGCGGTGAACACCTGCTCGACCGGGCCCTGCTCGACGATCTTGCCGCCGTTCATGACGCAGACCCGCTCGGCGATGCGGCGGACGATGCCGAGATCATGCGTGATGAACAAGAGGCTCATGCCGAGGCGGGCGCGGATGTCGGCGAGCAGCGCCAGGATCTGCGCCTGCACGGTGACGTCGAGCGCGGTTGTCGGCTCGTCGGCGATCAAGAGATCCGGCTCGTTGGCGAGCGCCATCGCGATCATGACGCGCTGGCGCTGGCCGCCGGAGAGCTGATGCGGGTAGCTGGCGAGCCCCGTCTCCGGCTCGGGAATGCCGACCTGGGTCAGAAGCTCGAGCGTGCGCGCACGCGCCGCGCTGTTGGAGATCGGCCGGTGCAAATGCAGGATCTCGCCGATCTGCCGCTCGATCGTGTGCAGCGGATTGAGCGAGGTCATCGGCTCCTGGAAAATGATGGAGATGTCGCTGCCGCGGATGCCGCGCATCTCGCCTTCCGACAGCGGCAGCAGGTCGCGGCCCTTGAAGCGGATGCTGCCTGAGGGATGCGAAGCCACGGGATAGGGCAGCAGCTTCAGCACCGACAGCGCGCTGACCGATTTGCCCGAGCCGGACTCGCCGACCAGGGCGACGCATTCGCCGCGCTGGATGTCGAACGAGACGTGGTCGACCGCGGTCGAGCTGCGGCCCTGCTGATGGAATGCGACCGAGAGGTCCTCGACCGACAACAGCGGCTGACTCATCGCATCCATCGATATCACCTGAACGTCTTGCGGGGGTCGAAGGCGTCACGCATCGCTTCGCCGATGAAGATCAGCAGCGACAGCATGATCGCGACCGAGAAGAAGCCGGTGAGGCCGAGCCACGGCGCCTGCACGTTGGCCTTGGCCTGCGACAACATCTCGCCCAGCGACGCCGATCCCGGCGGCAGGCCCAGGCCGAGGAAATCGAGCGCGGTCAAGGTCATGACCGAGCTCGACACGATGAAGGGCAGGAACGTCATGGTCGCGACCATCGCGTTCGGCAGCAGATGCCGGACCATGATGACGGAATTGGACACGCCGAGCGCGCGCGCCGCCTGGATGTATTCGAAATTGCGCCCGCGCAGGAATTCGGCGCGCACCAGCCCGACCAGCGAGACCCAGGAGAACAGCAGCATGATCCCGAGCAGGGTGAAGAAGCTCGGCACCAGCACCGCCGACAGGATCAGCAGCAGATAGAGATAGGGGATCGCGTTCCAGATCTCGATGAAGCGCTGGAACAGAAGATCGACCCAGCCGCCGAAATAGCCCTGCACACCGCCGGCGGCGATGCCGATGATCGAGGAGAAGAAGGTCAGCAACAGGCCGAACAGCACCGAGATACGGAAGCCGTAGATCAGCCGCGCGACGACGTCGCGGCCCTGGTCGTCGGTTCCGAGCCAATTGTATTCGAGATCGCGGCAGCTCTTCAGCCCCTTCTTCTCGACCACCGCCTTGCACTGCTGCTCCTTCAGCATCCAGGTCGGCGGTGACGGCGCCGGCGTCGGCAGATCGAGATTGTGGGTGGCGTAGGAGTAGCGGACCAGCGGCCAGATCACCGTGCCGCCCTTGTCCGCGATCAGCTTCTGCAGATATGGATCGCGATAATCGGCCGCGGTCTCGAAGTCGCCGCCGAACGCGGTCTCCGGATAGGACACGAAGGCCGGCCAGTACAGATGGCCGTCGAACTTGATCAGGAACGGACGGTCGTTGGCGATCAGTTCGGCGAACAGCGAGACGATGAACAGGACCAGGAAGATCCACAACGACCAGTAGCCGCGGCGGTTGGCCTTGAAGTTCTGCCAGCGGCGCTGGTTGAGCGGCGACGGCCGGAATCTGTGCCGCGTCGGCGGCACGGCCTCGCCAAGCGGCGCCTGCGTGGTGGTCTCGACGGGTGCGGTTTTGAGCATCGTCAGACCTCCCGCGCCTCGAAATCGATCCGCGGATCGATCCACATGTAGGTCAGGTCGGAGATCAGGTTGATCGCGAGGCCGAGCAGCGAAAAGATGAACAGATTGCCGAACACGACCGGATAGTCGCGGTTGAGGATGCTCTCGAACGACAGCAGGCCGAGGCCGTCGAGCGAGAAGATGGTCTCGATCAGCAGCGAGCCGGAGAAGAAGGCATGGATGAACGTGCCCGGGAAGCCCGCGATCACGATCAGCATGGCGTTGCGGAACACGTGGCCGTACAGCACCTGGGTCTCGCTGCAGCCCTTGGCGCGCGCCGTCATGACATATTGCTTGCGGATCTCGTCGAGGAACGAGTTCTTGGTCAGCAGCGTCATGGTCGCGAAGGCGCCGAGCGCCATCGACACCAAGGGCAGGGTGAGATGCCAGAAATAGTCGATGATCTTCCAGTACCACGGGAAGTCCGACCAGCCGTCCGACGTCAGCCCGCGCAAGGGAAAGATGTTGAGGAACGAGCCGCCGGCGAACAGGATGATCAGCAGGATCGCGAACAGGAAGCCCGGAATGGCGTAGCCGATGATGATCACGGCCGAGGTCCAGACGTCGAAGCGCGAGCCGTCCTGGACCGCCTTGCGGATGCCGAGCGGAATCGAGATCAGATAGGTCAGCAGGGTCATCCAGATGCCGAGCGACATCGACACCGGCAGCTTCTCCTTGATCAGCTGCAGCACGGACGTATCGCGGAAATAGCTCTTGCCGAAATCGAAGCGGGCGAAGTTCCAGACCATCAGCGCGAAGCGCTCCGGCGCCGGCTTGTCGAAGCCGAACTGCTTTTCGAGCTGCTTGATGAAGGCGGGATCGAGCCCCTGCGCGCCGCGATATTTCGAGTTGGTATCACCGGAGCCGACCTGGCCCGGCGGGCGCGCGCCGAAATCCGAGCCGCTGCCGCCGGAGATGCGCGAGGTGCCGCCGGTGTCGGCGCCGGTCAGTTGCGCGATGACGCGCTCGACCGGGCCGCCCGGCGCGAACTGCACCACGACGAAGGAGATGAAGAGGATCCCGAGCAGGGTCGGGAGCATCAGAAACATGCGGCGGACGATATAGGCAGCCATGAACTACTTCGCCTGCTCCAGCTTTGCGGCCTTGGCGGCATCGTACCACCAGATGTCCGGGGCGCCGACGCCGGACGCGTATTTCGGCGGCTTCGGAGGGTGGCTGAACTGATCCCAATAGGCGATCGGATGGGTCTGGCGATACCATTGCGGTATCCAGTAGTGGCCGGCGCGGAACACCCGGTCGAGCGCCCGGCAGGCGAAGGTCAGCTCACCGCGCGTCTCGGCGCCGATCGCCTTCGCCACCAGCGCGTCGATCGCGGGATTGCTGATGCCGGCGAGATTGTAGGAGCCCTTGGTCTTCGCCGCATCGGACGTGAAATAGGGCCTCAAGCTGTCGCCCGGCGTCGGCGACATCGACAGCCGCTGCACAGTGATGTCGAAATCGAAATCCTCGACCCGCGCCCGGTATTGCACGGCGTCGACGATGCGGAGATCCGCATCGATGCCGAGCGTCTGCAGGTTCTTGATCAGCGTGCCATGATGCGGCTTGAACGAGACCTCGTCGATCAGGAACTCGATCGCGAACACCTCGCCGGACGGCAGCAGGCGCTTGCCGTCCTTCACCGGCAGGCCGGCCTGCTGCAGCAATTGCGTGGCCTTGCGCAGCAGCGCGCGATCCTGGCCCGAGCCGTCCGAGGCCGGCGGCACGAACGGCTCGCCGAACACGTCGTCAGGGACCTGGCCGCGGAACGGCTCCAGCAGCTTCAACTCCTCCGGCGAGGGCGGACCGACCGCGACCATGTCCGAGTTCTGGAACGGCGACACGGTGCGCGCATAGGCGCCGTACATGATGGTCTTGTTGGTCCACTCGAAGTCGAACGCGTAGGTCAGCGCCTGGCGCACGCGCGGGTCCTTGAACTTGTCGCGGCGGGTGTTGATGAACCAGCCCTGCCCGCCCGACGGCGTCTCGTCCGGCAACAGCTCGCGCTTGACGCGGCCGTCCTTGATCGCCGGAAAATCGTAGCGCGTGGCCCAGATGCGCGAGGTGAACTCCTCGCGGAACAGATAGCTCTTGGCGGTGAAGCCCTCGAAGGCGACGTCGCGGTCGCGATAGAACTCATAGCGCACGATGTCGAAATTGTAGAGGCCGCGGCTGACCGGCAGGTCGGCGGCCCACCAGTCCTTGACCCGCTCGAACTCGACGTAGCGGTTGATCTCGTATTTGCCGACCTTGTACGGCCCCGAGCCGAGCGGCACGTCGAGCGGCCCCTCGTCGAAGGCGCGGTTGGCGTACCAAGCCTTCGAGAAGATCGGCAGGGTCACGACGTAGAGCGGCACGTCGCGCGCGCGCTTCTCGACGAAGCTCACGACGACGGTGGCATCGTCGAGCGCCTCGGCCTTCACGAAGTCGCGCAGCTGCACCACGATCAGCGGGTGGCCCTTCTCCTTCAAGGTGTTCAACGACCACGCGACATCATGCGCCGTGATCTTCGAACCGTCTTGGAAGCGCGCCTCGGGCCGCAGGGTGAAGCGATAGGTTAGTCTGTCCGCGGAGATCGCGACCGACTTTGCGACCAGCCCATACACCGCGTCCGGCTCGTCGCCGGCGCGCACCATCAGCGACGCGAACGTCATGTCCATGCCCTGCGCGCCCTCGCCCTTGAGGACGTAGGCATTGAACGAGTTGAACGTCTGATAGGACTGGTTGTAGGCGCGCACCGAGGGGATCAGCGAGAACATCCCGCCCTTCGGCGCTTCAACATTGACGTAGTCGAAGTGGGGAAAGTCGGCCGGATATTTCAGGTCGCCGAACGCCGACATGCCGTGCGCCTCGGCGCCGAACTCCGCGGCCATGGCCGGCCCGAGCAAGGGCGCGCTGAGCGCGCCCAGGCCGAGCCCGAGCACGCCGCGACGCGACAGATGCGGGAGCCGGCTCAAGAGCGCTTCACCTTGGCGGCCTTGTCGGCATCGTACCACCACAGCGACGGCCATCCGGACCGCGAATATTTCGGGAACGGCTCGAAATGGCTGAAACGGTCCCAGCGCGCGCTGCGCGCGAACGAATAGGTGAACTGCGGGACGACATAGAAATTCCACAACAGGACGCGGTCGAGCGCATGCGTCGCCGCCTCCAGCGTGGCGCGATCCTTGGCGAAGATGATCTTCTCGATCAGGGCGTCGATTGCCGGGTTCTTGATGCCGATGGAGTTCTTCGAGCCCGGCTCGTCGGCCGCCTTGGAGCCCCAGAAATCGCGCTGCTCGTTGCCGGGCGACAGCGACTGGCCCCAGAGGTCCGTGATCATGTCGTAGTCGAACGTCCGCATCCGGTTCTCGTATTGGACGTTGTCGACCTGGCGGACCGTCACCGTCACGCCGAGACGCTCCAGCGACGGCTTGTAGAACAGCGCCATGCGTTCGGACGACGGGTCCTGGACCAGCATCTCGACGGCGACCGGCTTGCCGGCGGAATCGACCAGCTTGCGGTCCTTGATCTCGAAACCGGCGTCCTTCAACAGCTTCGTGGCCTCGCGCAGATTGCCGCGCACATTTTCGGAATTGCCGCCCACCGGGTTCTGGTAGACCGTGGTGAAGACTTCCGGCGGCACCTTGTCGCGCACGCTGTCCAGGATCTGCAGCTCCAGTCCCTGCGGCAGACCGGAGCAGGCGAGATCCGTGCCTTCGAAGTAGCTGTTGATCCGCTTGTACTGGCCATAGAACAGCTGCTTGTTCATCTCCTCGAAGTCATAGGCGTAGTTGAACGCCCGCCGCAGCCGCGGATCCTGGAACTGCGGACGGCGCAGGTTGAAGGCGAAGCCCTGCATACGGCCGGAATCGCTGATCGGAAACTCTTCCTTGACCACCCGCTTGTCGGTGACGGCAGGGAAGTCGTAGGCCGTCGCCCACTGCTTGGCGGAGTTCTCGGAGATCCAATCGGCCTGATCGGCCTTGAACGCCTCGAGCGCGACGATGTTGTCGCGGAAGAACTCGAACTGCAGCTCATCGAAATTGTTCTGGCCGATCTGGACCGGAAGACCGGCGCCCCAATAGTCCTTGACGCGCTCCACCTTGATCGAGCGGCCGGGCACGAATTCCTTGATGCGATAGGGGCTCGATCCGAGCGGCGGCTCCAGCGTGGTCGCGGTGACGTCGCGCTTGCGGCCCTGTGCGTCCGTGCCTTCCCACCAGTGCTTGGGAAGCACCAGCAATTCGCCGACGATGTGCGGCAGTTCGCGGTTGCCGGGACCGTCGAAGGTGAACTTGATCTCGAGGTCGCCGGTCTTCTCGGCCTTCACGACATGGCGATAGTAGGAGGAGTAGTGCGGGCTGTTCTTCTTGAGCACGTCGAGCGAGAAGATCACGTCCTCGGGCGTGACCGGCTTGCCGTCCTGCCAGCGCGCCTCCTTGCGCAGCCGATAGATCACCCAGGAATAGTCGTCGGGATAGGCGGCGGCCTCGGCGAGCAGCCCGTACTCGGTCGAGACCTCGTCCTGGGACCGCGTCATCAGCGTTTCGTAGACCAGCATCGCGGCGGGCGCGATGTTGCCCTTTACATACATCACGACGATGTTGAAATTGTCGAAGGTGCCGATCGAGATCATGCGGGCCGCGCCGCCCTCGGGCGCGTCGGGATTGACGTAGTCGAAGCGCTTGAAGTCGGCCGGATATTTGACCTCGCCGAACAGCGACAGGCCGTGACGCCAGACCAGCTGCTCGCCGGCCTGCGCCTGGGCGGCGGCGATGCTGGAGAGGTTGGCCGCGACGCCGAGCGCCGGGGCCATCGCAGCGAAGGCGCTGCTCTGCAGCAGCTGTCGTCGGGTAATCGTCAAATGAGACTTCCTCTGAATAGGACCGCTCGGGACCAGCTGGCCGGCCTCAGCCGGTACCGCCCCCTGATCTAACGTGGGATCGTAACCCAATTCGCAAGGGCAGGTTGCGCCGGCCTGAGCAAGAGCACCCGCTTCGGGCTGCGAACCAGGTTTTCATTCAGGGGCCAATATACGGCAAGGTTTCGACCAATAACCTTGCTTTTTCCTCATGATACCGGGTTGTGAACGGACTGGATGCGGCGAAACGTCCCAAATGGGGCCAGAACCGGGCCCGAAAAAGCAAAACGGCCAAGCTTGGGGCCTGGCCGTCAAACTCTCATCGATGGGCCGATTCACTTCGCCGCGGTCGGCAGCGGCGCGGGGGTGTCGGCCAGCGAGTTCAGATAGGCCAGCACGTCGGCCCGCTCGCTGTCCTTCTGGATGCCGGCGAAGCCCATCGCGGTACCAGGGACATAGCCCTTGGGATTGGCGATGAACTGGTTCAGCGCATCGATGGTCCAGGTGCCGCCCTTGGCCTTGAGCGCAGCCGAGAAGTTGAAGCCGCGGCCTTCGCCGATGTGGTCACCGACGATGCCGTAGAGGTTGGGGCCGACGCCGTTCTTCTCGCCCTTGGCGAAGGTGTGGCAGGCGGCACACTTCTTGGCGGCGGCAGCGCCCTTCTCGACGGACGCGGTCTGCAGCAGCTTCTCGATCGGCTCGGCGGCGGCGGGCGCGGCGCCACCCTTGGCGGCGCTCTCGACCTCCTTCACGGCGATCTCGAAACCCGGCTTCTCCGGCATCTTCGGCGCGAAAATCGCGCTGGCGGAGAAACTCGTGACCAGCACGACGAGACAGGCAGCCAGCACGGCGCCGAGGATTTTGTTGAGTTCGAAGGAGTCCATTTTGGAAGCAGGCTCCGAGGGCAGATTTCATTGCTTTGGGGCCGCGGGGCCGCGACCGTGAATCGCCCCAGGACTTCGAGAAGGCATCGAGAAGAATCGAGCCGTCGCGCCTCCCCCTGCGGCAGAAGTGAGATATCGGTTTGCCCGTGCTCTGGCAACCCGTATAAGCGGGCGGTTTTTGCTGTCCCCATCCTGTCCGGCCGCGCTGTTGCGACCCGGTCCGACCTGCCGTTCCCCGGATGACCCGATCCAAGATCCTCGTGCTGATTCCCGCCCGCATGGCCTCGACCCGCCTGCCCGGCAAGCCGCTGCTCGACATCGCCGGCCTGCCGATGATCGTGCAGGTGCTCCGCCGCGCACAGGAGGCCAATATCGGCCGGGTCGCCGTGGCCACAGACACGAAGGACATCGCGGACGCGGTCACCGCCCACGGCGGCGAGGCGGTGATGACCCGCGCCGACCATCCATCCGGATCGGATCGCATCTACGAGGCGTTATGCAAACTCGATCCCGCCGGCGAGGCGGAAGCCATCGTCAACGTTCAGGGCGACCTGCCGACCATTCCGCCTGACGACATCGGCGCGGCGTTGGCACTGCTCGATGAGACTGCGGTGGACATCGGCACTCTGGCCGCAGAGATCCGTCATGACGGCGAGCATACCAATCCAAGCGTGGTGAAGCTGGTCGGCGCGACGATCGCTCCAACCAGGAAGCGAGCGCTCTATTTCACCCGCGCCACAGCCCCCTACGGCGACGGCCCGCGCTACCACCACATCGGCCTCTACGCCTATCGCCGAGCGGCGCTCGAGCGCTTCGTCAGCCTGCCGCCCTCCGCACTGGAGCAGCAGGAGAAACTGGAGCAGCTGCGCGCACTCGAAGCGGGCATGCGCATCGACGCCGCCATCGTCAATTCCGTACCGCTGGGCGTCGACACGCCGGCCGATCTCGAAACCGCGCGCCGGCTGCTGTCCAAGCCGTAAGCTGCTGCTACAAGGCCCACCATGAGCAAGAACTTGAAAATCGCATTTCAGGGCGAGCCGGGAGCCAATTCCCACATCGCCATCTCCGAGGCCTATCCGACCGCCGAGGCGATGCCCTGCCCGACCTTCGAGGACGCGCTGGCCGCGATCTCGTCGGGCGAGGCCGATCTCGGCATGATCCCGATCGAGAACTCGGTCGCCGGCCGCGTCGCCGACATCCACCATCTGCTACCGGCCTCCGGCCTCTACATCATCGGCGAGTGGTTTCTGCCGGTCCGGCACCAGCTGATGGCTCTCAAAGGCACCAAGCTCGCCGACATCAAGACCGTCGAGAGCCATGTCCACGCGCTCGGCCAGTGCCGCCGCATCATCCGCCAGCTCGGCGTCCGGCCGATCGTCGCCGGCGACACCGCCGGCAGCGCGCGGGACGTCTCCCAGCGCGCCGACCGCAGCGTCGCGGCGATCGCCTCGCGGCTCGCCGCCGAGATCTATGGCCTCGACATTCTCGCCGAGGACATCGAGGACGAGGCCCACAACACCACGCGCTTCGTGGTGCTGGCCCGCCAGGAGCAGTGGGCGGAGCAGAATTCCGGCCCGCTGGTGACGAGCTTCGTGTTCCGCGTGCGCAACCTGCCCGCAGCGCTCTACAAGGCGATGGGCGGCTTCGCCACCAATGGCGTCAACATGACCAAGCTCGAAAGCTACATGGTCGACGGCAATTTCTTCGCGACGCAATTCTACGCCGATGTCGACGGCCATCCCGAGGACAAGGGGCTGGCGTTTGCGCTGGACGAGCTGAAGTTCTTCTCGCGCGAGCTGCGCATCGTCGGCGTCTACCCGGCGCATCCGTTCCGGGCGACGTTCAGCGAGACGCGGGACTAGCTCTCTCGGGTCGCTCCTCGTAGCCACAGCGCCGAGTGGTTATTGGACGGTCTCTCCCACCGTCGTCTCGCCGCGACATCACGCGGTATGGGTCCCGGGTCGGCGCCCCATCAGCGCTTCGCGCTGCTGGGGCTTGCCCGGGACGACAGCGGAAATTGACGCTAAGACCTACCCTTCGACATAGGCGGCGAGCTCGGCTGACGTTCCCGTCGGGAAGGCGTCCTTGAGGTGATCGAGAAACGCCGACACGCGCGGACTCAGCAGCCGCCGCGACGGATACAGCGTCCATAGCGCGACCGGCGGCGCGTCGAGATCGGCCCAATGCACGAGACGCCCGGCTGCGATATCGTGGCTGGCGAGCGACAACGGCAGGCACGCCGCGCCCACACCGGCGCGAACGGCATCGCGCACCATGATCAGCGAGGTCAGCCGCAGGATCGGCTCGACGGAGATCCGAGCCGGTCCTGCCGGCCCCGAGACCGCCCAGCTCGTGATCGGGTCACTGCTGCGAACGATGGCGCGGACGGGCGCTCCATCGTCCGGCCGGGGAAGCGCGGGGTGAGCGACCACCACCATCCGGTCACGCACGAAGATTCGCCCGACCAGGCTATCGTCGGGAGCGGGATTGACCCGGATCACCAGGTCATAGCCCTCCTCGACCATGTCGACGGTGCGGTCGTCGCTGGTCACGTCCAGGCGCACCGCCGGATATTTCAACGCGAAGGTCGCTGCGAGCTTTCCCATTGCAGTCTGCGAGAACAGCAGCGGCGCGCTGATGCGCAGGCGGCCGCGCGGCGTCTGGCCGCCTGATGCGATCGCGCCGACGGTCTCGTCGAGCTCGGTCAGCAGCGCGCCGGTGCGCTCGAACAGCGCCCGTCCCTCCTCGGTCAGCTTCAGCGCGCGTCCGCCGCGCTCGATCAGGCGGATGTCCAGGGCTGCCTCCAGCTCGGCAACCCGGCGCGACAACGTCGCCTTCGGCCGCCCACTGGCCCGCGCGGCGCGGCCGAAGCCGCCGTGCCTGGCGACGAGCGTGAAATCGGCAAGCGCCAGCAGATCCATCGTTCCACCAGTGAGACAGACCGTCCAAGAATAGCGTCTTTCGGCTCAAATGTGGATCGCTATTTTCCCAGTTCAGCTTTCGGACCGCTCGACGCGGGGGTCCAATTCAGAACAGGAGACGACGATGACCGCCGACGACAGCAACGAGACCAGGCGTAACATCCTCGTGCTCGGCGCCACCGGCGGCACCGGACGGCTGATCGTCCGCGATGCACTGGCGCGCGGCCATCGCGTCAGCGCGCTGGTGCGATCGCCCGAAAAGGCCGGTGATCTGCAAGGCGCGCAACTGATCGTGGGCGATGCCCGCGACGAAGCCACGCTGCGCAAGGCGCTGAAGGGACAGGACGCGGTCATCAGTTCGCTCGGCACGTCGCTCAGCCCGTTCAAGGGGGTCACGACGCTCTCGACGTCGACGCGCGCGCTGGTCAAGGCGATGAAGACCGAGAACGTCGCGCGGCTGGTCGCGATCACCGGGATCGGCGCCGGCGACAGCCGCGGGCATGGCGGCTTCGTCTACGACCGCTTGATCCTGCCGCTGCTGCTTCGCAACGTCTATGCCGACAAGGACCGGCAGGAGGCGATCATCCGGGACAGCGGGCTCGATTGGGTGATCGTGCGCCCCGCGATGCTCAACGACAAGCCGGGCGGCCAGAAGCTACGCGCGCTGACGGATCTCGCAGGCTTCCACGGCGGCACGATCGCGCGCGCCGATGTCGCGCGCTTCGTCGTGGACCAGGTGAGCGACGACACCTTCCTGCGCCGCGCGCCGCTGATCACATGGTGAGCAGGGAGACGCGGAGCTATCACGACGAATCACCCTGCTAACGAGGTACTCCGTCATGCCCGGGCTTGTCCCGGGCATCCACGTCGTGCCCAGCATGCCGAACGACGTGGATGGCCGGGACAAGCCCGGCCGTGACGACGCGGAGAGTGACGGGCGCAAAACTCAGATCCTCGATCCAGATAGCGGGAAGATGATCATGCTTGTCCCGCCCCCTAAATCCGATCGAGGTCTGCTGACGACTCTGGCTACGCCGCCGCCTGCCGCTCCAGGCCAAAAGCATCCGCGAGCAGGGTGTAGGAGCGCTTGCGGGCCTCGTGGTCGAAGATCGCGGTGATCACCATCAGTTCGTCGGCCTGGCTCGCGGCGATCATCGGGTCGAGCTTGGCGCGCACCGTGGCCGGTGAGCCGACGAACAGCCGCGAGCGGTTGCGGGCGATCGAGGCGCGATCCGCATCTGTATACGGATAGGCCGCGGCCTCCTCCGGGCTCGGCAGCGGCAGGAACTGGCCGCGGTCGCGCCTGAGGCGGTTGAGGTCCATCGACGACGCCAGCCGCTCGGCTTCGGCATCGGTTTCCGCCGTCACCACCGCCACCGCGAGAATCGCATGTGGCTGCGAGCGCCAGCGCGAGGCGGTGAAGTGGGCGCGATAGTTGGTCATCGCGTCGATCGCATCGTGGTTGGCGAAATGATGCGCGAAGGCGAAGCCCATTCCGAGCTGCGCCGACAGCTCGCTGGAATAGTCGCTGGAGCCGAGCAGCCAGATCGGCGGCAGCGGCGCATCGTCAGGCATGGCGATGACGTTGTTGTAGGGATGGCCGGCGGGAAACTCGCGCGTCTCCCACAAGGTCAGTTCGTGCAGCCGCTCCAGGAAATCGTCGCCGTCGCGGCGATCGAGCCGGCTCCTCAACGCATAGGCCGTGGTGCCGTCGGTGCCGGGCGCGCGGCCCAGGCCGAGATCGATCCGGCCGGGGAACAGCGCCTCCAGCATCTTGAAGCGTTCGGCGACCACCAGCGGCGCGTGGTTGGGCAGCATGACGCCGCCGGAGCCGACGCGGATGTGCTTGGTGACGGCAGCGATCTGCCCGATCATGATGTCGGGCGACGGGCTCGCGACCGAAACCAGGCTGTGATGCTCGGCGAGCCAGTAGCGGACATAGCCGAGCTGATCGACATGGCGGGCCAAGTCGATGCTGTTGCGCAGCGCCGCCGACGCCGGCGTGGCGGTGGTCGTGACCGAGAGGTCGAGGACTGAGAGCGGGATCATCGTTTCAACGTAATACCTGCGCGGCACGCCACAATGGGCCAGCCGCGGCGGTGCCCTGCCGGAAACGCAGGGATGGGCAGGAATAGCATTGGGACAAACCAGCTGTATACAATCCTGACGAGGCCTGATCCCACGTCAAAATCCATCGCAAACGACCGCACGATGCTCGTTTGTTATTGATTTATCGAATAATTTTCTGCCCACACAAACAGACAATATCTCAGTTCAAATGCCAATTTTTCCTTATAGTGGGCCAAATCCCATTTACGTTGGGCTGTCACTTGCGACGCACTTCCATTATCTTGGTGCCTCACGGGGCGAGCCCCCTCTTGAGTTGAAATTTACGCGCCATCGGGAACCTGCGTTGCCATGACCGACCTCGCCTCCACCATCACCGACAGCAATTCCGCCATTGGCCGGCCGAGAATTTCGTTCGAATTCTTCCCGCCGAAGTCCGAGGAGATGGACCGGACGCTGTGGAGTTCGATCGAGCGCCTCGCCCCGCTGGAGCCGAGCTTCGTCTCCGTGACCTACGGCGCCGGCGGCTCGACCCGCGAGCGCACCCACGCCACCATCGCGCGCATCCTCAAAGAAACCGCGCTGCTGCCGGCGGCGCATCTGACCTGCGTCGGCGCCTCCCGAGGCGAGATCGACGAGGTCGTCGACCGCTATCATGAGGTCGGCGTCCGCCACATCGTAGCCTTGCGCGGCGATCCGCCCGGCGGCATCGGCACGCCCTATTCCACCCGCGCCGACGGCTACCAGACCTCGCCCGAGCTGATCGAAGGCATCAAGCGGCGGCATCCCGACATCGACGTCATCGTCTCGGCCTATCCGGAGAAGCACCCGGAGAGCCGGGACTTCGACGCCGACATCGACATGCTCCAGGCCAAGGTCGACGCCGGCGCCAGCCGCGCCATCACCCAGGTGTTCTTCGACAACGACCTCTACTTCCGCTACCTCGATCGCGTCCGCGCCCGTGGCATCGAGATCCCGATCGTGCCGGGCATCATGCCGATGCACAATTTCAAGCAGGCGCGCGGCTTCGTCACCCGCGCCGGCACGACGGTGCCGAACTGGCTGGCCGAGAAGTTCGACGGCCTCGACGACGATGCCGAGACCCGCAAGCTGGTCGCGGCCACCGTCGCCGCCGGCCAGGTGCACAAGCTCGCCAAGCATGGCGTCGACACCTTTCATTTCTACACCATGAACCGCGCCGACCTCGTGTTCGCGATCAGCCATCTGCTTGGCATTCGTCCGAAGTCCACCAACAAGGCTGCCGCCTGATGTCCGCTCCCGTGTCCCCCATGCGTACCGCCTTCCTCGCTGCCGCAGCGAAGCGCATCCTGATTCTTGACGGCGCCATGGGCACGATGATCCAGGCGCTGCAGTTCGACGAGGCTGCCTTTCGCAGCGCCCGCTTCAAGGACTTTCATCGCGACCTCCGCGGCAACAACGACCTGTTGATCCTGACCCAGCCCGAGGCGATAGAGGATATTCACGCGCAGTACCTGCGCGCCGGCGCCGACATCGTCGCGACCAACACCTTCTCGGCGACATCGATCGCGCAGGCCGATTACGATCTCTCCGACATCATCTACGAGCTCAACCGCGAGGGCGCGCGGCTCGCGCGCAATGCCGCGACCCGCGTCGCCGCCGAAGACGGCAAGCAGCGCTTCGTCGCCGGTGCCATGGGCCCGACCAACCGCACCGCGTCGATCTCTCCTGACGTCTCCAACCCCGGCTATCGCGCCGTCACCTTCGACGATTTGCGCATCGCCTATGGCGAGCAGGCGCGCGGGCTGCTGGACGGCGGCGCCGACCTCCTGCTGGTCGAGACCATCTTCGATACGCTCAACGCCAAGGCGGCGCTGTATGCGATCGCCGAGCTGTGCGAGGAGCGCGGCATCGACGTGCCCGTGATGATCTCGGGCACCATCACCGACAAGTCCGGCCGCCTGCTCTCCGGCCAGATGCCGGAGGCGTTCTGGAATTCGGTGCGTCATGCCAGGCCGCTGACGATCGGCTTCAACTGCGCGCTCGGCGCCGAGGATCTGCGCGGCCATGTCGCCGACATCGGCCGCGTCGCCGACACCTTGGTCTGCGCCTATCCCAATGCCGGCCTGCCCAACGAGTTCGGCCAATATGACGAGACGCCGGCCTACATGGCGCGGCTGATCGGCGAGTTCGCGTCGGCCGGCCTCGTCAACATCGTCGGCGGCTGCTGCGGCACGACGCCGGACCATATCGCGGCGATCGCCGCCGCCGTCGCTCCGCACAAGCCGCGCGTGGTGCCGGAGATCGCGCCGCGGCTGCGACTGTCGGGCCTGGAGCCGTTCGAGCTGACGCCCGCGATTCCGTTCGTCAATGTCGGCGAGCGCACCAACGTCACCGGCTCGGCCAAATTCCGCAAGCTGATCACCGCCGGCGACTACACCGCCGCGCTGCAGGTCGCGCGCGACCAGGTCGAGAACGGCGCCCAGGTCATCGACGTCAACATGGACGAGGGCCTCTTGGACTCGGAAGCCGCGATGCGGACCTTCCTCAACCTCGTCGCCGCCGAGCCGGACATCGCCCGCGTGCCGGTGATGGTCGATTCCTCGAAATTCCACGTCATCGAGGCCGGCCTGAAATGCGTCCAGGGCAAGCCGGTCGTGAACTCGATCTCGCTCAAGGAAGGCGAGGAGAAATTCATCCACGAGGCCAGGATCGCGCGCCGCCATGGCGCCGCCGTCGTCGTGATGGCGTTCGACGAGACCGGCCAGGCCGACACCTATCAGCGCAAGACCGAGATCTGCGCCCGCGCCTACAAGATCCTGGTCGAGACGGTCGGCTTCCCGCCGGAAGACATCATCTTTGATCCGAATATCTTTGCGATCGCCACCGGACTCGAGGAGCACAATAACTACGGCGTCGACTTCATCGAGGCGACGCGGTGGATCCGCCAGAACCTGCCGCATGCCCACATTTCCGGCGGCGTCTCCAATTTGTCGTTCTCGTTCCGCGGCAATGAGCCGGTGCGCGAGGCGATGCACTCGGTGTTCCTGTATCACGCCATTAAGGCGGGCATGGACATGGGCATCGTCAATGCCGGGCAGATGATCGTCTATGACGACATCGATCCCGAGCTGCGCCAGGTGTGCGAGGACGTCGTCCTCAACCGCGATCCCGGCGCGTCCGAGCGATTGCTCGCGCTGGCGGAGAAATTTCGCGGCCAGGGCAAGCAGACCAAGGAGGCCGACCTCGCCTGGCGCGAATGGCCGGTGGAGAAGCGGCTGTCCCACGCGCTGGTGCACGGGATCACCGAGTTCATCGACGTCGACACCGAGGAGGCGCGCGCCAAGTCGACGCGGTCGCTCGACGTCATCGAGGGCCCGCTGATGGCCGGCATGAACGTGGTCGGCGATCTGTTCGGCGACGGCAAGATGTTTTTGCCGCAGGTGGTGAAGTCGGCGCGCGTGATGAAGCAGGCGGTCGCCTATCTGATGCCGTTCATGGAAGCCGAGAAGGCCGCCAACAAGGGCACGGCCAACGCGCGCTCCAATGCCGGCAAGATCGTGCTGGCCACCGTCAAGGGCGACGTCCACGACATCGGCAAGAACATCGTCGGCATCGTGCTCCAGTGCAACAATTTCGAGGTCATCGATCTCGGCGTCATGGTGCCGGCCGCCAAGATCATCGACACCGCGAAGGCGGAGAATGCCGACATCATCGGCCTCTCCGGCCTGATCACGCCGTCGCTCGACGAGATGGCGTATCTGGCGTCCGAGATGGAGCGCCAGGGCCTCAACGTGCCGCTCTTGATCGGCGGCGCCACGACGAGCCGTGTCCACACCGCCGTGAAGATCGACCCGAACTACCAGGGCGGCCCGGTGGTGCATGTCAACGACGCCAGCCGCGCCGTCGGCGTCGCCTCGTCGCTGCTGTCGGCGGAGCGCAAGGACGCCTATGCGGCCGACATCCGCAGCGAGTATCAGAAGATCGCCGCCGCGCATCTGCGTGGCCAGGCCGACAAGAAGCGGCTGAAGCTCAGCGACGCCCGTGCCAATGCGCCAAAGATCGATTTTGCCAAGGCGAAGCCGGTGAAGCCGACCTTCCTCGGCACCAAGACGTTCGTCGATTACGACCTCGCCGAGCTCGTGCCCTATATCGACTGGACGCCGTTCTTCCAGACCTGGGAGCTGGCCGGCCGCTTCCCGGCCATCCTCGACGACGCCAAGGTCGGCGAGGCCGCGCGCGCGCTGTATGACGACGCGCAGAAAATGCTGACGCGGATCGTCTCCGAGAGGTGGTTCTCGGCGCGCGCCGTGATCGGCTTCTGGCCGGCCAATGCCAAGGGCGACGACATCGTGCTCTATGCCGACGACAGCCGCACCAAGACGGTTGCAACGCTGCACACCTTGCGCCAGCAGCTCGAGAAGCGCGAGGGCCGCTTCAACACGGCGCTGTCCGACTTCGTCGCGCCGCAAGCTTCCGGCGTGCCGGACTATGTCGGCGGTTTCGTCGTGACGGCGGGCCTCGGCGAGGACGTCGTGGCCGACCGCTTCAAGAACGCCAATGACGACTACTCCTCGATCCTGGTGAAGGCGCTGGCCGACCGCCTCGCGGAAGCCTTTGCCGAGCGCCTGCACGCCCGCGTACGACGCGAATTCTGGGCCTATGCGCCGGACGAGACGCTCTCGCCCGACGACCTGATGCTGGAGAAGTATCAGGGCATCCGCCCCGCGCCCGGCTATCCGGCGCAGCCCGATCACACCGAGAAGGCAACGCTGTTCGAACTGCTCGATGCCGAAAACAATGCCGGCGTCACGCTGACCGAGAGCTACGCGATGTGGCCGGGCTCGTCGGTATCGGGGCTCTATTTCGCCTCGCCCGAGAGCTTCTATTTCGGCGTCGGCAAGATCGAGCGCGACCAGGTCGAGGACTACGCGGCGCGCAAGGGCATGACGGTCGCCGAGGTCGAGCGCTGGCTGGCGCCGATCCTGAACTACATCCCGGCACGGGGCGGATCGCAGGCTGACGCTCCGGCACGCGCCGTCGCATCCCCCGCCCCGGCCAACGACGCGGCGCCCGCCGAGCTCGCCAGCCACCCGCCCGGCTGCGCCTGCGCCGTGCATCTCGCCTGGCGCAAGAAGGCTGTGGGCGCCAAATAGCCCGCGCACAGCCCACCCACGGCTGTCGTCCCCGCGAACGCGGGGACCCATACCGCGTGATGTCTCGGCGATCCGCGGTGGCCGAGATCGCGTGCAACGACATCTCCCTGTGGCTATGGGTCCCTGCGTTCGCAGGGACGACACCGGATTTGACGCGCCTTGGCCGGCTAACATGCCGTTCTGCAGCGCCCCCTCCCGTGTCCCCCGCGCCACGGCCGCCCCGAATGACAGACCGCCACACAGCCCCGGCACGCCTCCGGCGTGGACTTGTCCCCCGTAACCGGCTGAAATGGACGCGGGGCGTCCGGGTGGTTTTCGTTCATGTCGTTGCAGTTCAGGCTGGCGTCGCGAAACCTGTTTCATGACAGGCTGCGCTTCATCGCCACGATCATCGGCATCATCTTCTCGATCGTGCTGGTGACCGTGCAGATGGGGCTCTATGTCGGCTTCCGCCTGATGGTCACGACCATGATCGACCATGCCCCGGCCGAGCTGTGGATCATGCCGGTCGGCACCAAATGCTTCGAGGACCCCTCGCTGCTCGACGAGCGGCAGCGGTTCCGGGCGCTGGCGGTTCCCGGTGTGGCGGAGGCGACGCCGCTGGTGATCGGCTACGCGCAATGGCGGCTGCCGCAGGGCACCACGACGCCGGTATTCGTGGTCGGTTCGGAGCTGCGCGGGCTGGGCCTGCATCCCTGGAACGTGGTGGAGGGACGGCTCGACGACCTCACGGTGCCCGGGGCGGTCGCGATCGACCAGACCTATTTCGAGCGGCTCGGCATCACTGGTGTGGAGCAGGCGGCCGAGTTGCGCGACCGCAAGATCCAGGTGATGGCGGTCACCAAGGGCATCCGCTCCTTCACGACCACGCCTTACGTGTTCACCGACGTCGAACGCGCGCGCAGCTTCACCGGCATCGCTCCGAACAAGGCGTCCTATCTGCTGGTGAAGCTGTCGCCCGGCGCCGATCTCGGGACCGTGCAGCAGGCGATGCGCGACAGCCTGGCCAATGTCGAGGTGCTGACGGCGGCCGAGTTCGCCGGCCGCAGCCGGTCGTTCTGGCTGTTCGGCACCGGCGCGGGGGCGGCGCTGTTCGCGGGCGCCCTGCTCGGCCTCATCGTCGGCACCGTGATCGTGGCGCAGACGCTGTATTCGAGCACCAAGGATCACATCAACGAGTTCGCGACCCTGCGCGCGATCGGATCGTCCAGCCGCTACATCTACACGGTCATCATCTGGCAGGCGCTGCTCAGCGCGGTCGTCGGGTTTGCCGGCGCCGCAGGCATCGGCAAGATCGTGGCGGCGGCGACGGCGGAATCGGCGCTCCCGGTCATCATGACGCCGGCGCTGACGGTCGCGCTGTTCGCGCTGACGGTGACGATGTGCGTGGGCTCGGCGATCGCAGCGATCGTCAAGGTGATGCGCATCGATCCGGCCATGGTGTTCTCGCGATGACCGACACCGTGCTCGAGGCCATCGATCTCGTGCATCACCTCGGCCAGGGCGCGGGGCGGGTGCAGGCGCTGAAGGGCGTCAGCCTGTCATTGAAGGGTGGCGAGCTGGTGCTGCTGATGGGTCCCTCCGGCAGCGGCAAGACCACGCTGCTGTCGATCCTCGGCTGCCTGATGACGCCCGATGCCGGCACGGTGAAGGTCGGCGGCGAGGCCGTCGCCAATCTCGATCCGGAGGCGCTGGCGCAGCTAAGGCGCGAGCGCATCGGCTTCATCTTCCAGTCCTATCATCTGTTCCCGACGCTCAATGCCCAGGACAATGTGCGGCTCGCGCTCGATGTGCGCGGCGAGCGCGCGCGGACGGCGAAGACCGCGGCGCGCGAGGTGCTGGCCACGGTTGGCCTCGGTCACAAGGGCAAGTCGTATCCGCGCGAGCTGTCGGGCGGTGAGCAGCAGCGCGTGGCGATCGCCCGCGCCATCGTCGGCAAGGCCCAGGTCATTCTCGCCGACGAGCCGACCGGCGCGCTCGACACCGCCAACGGCCAGGCGGTGATGACGCTGCTTGCCGAGATCGCCAAGGATCCGTCGCGCGCGGTGCTGGTCGTGACCCACGATCCGCGCATCCTGCCGTTTGCCGACCGCGTCATTCACATCGAGGACGGCCGCATCATCAGCGACGAGAGCGGCAGCGGCGCAATGAAGAAGGTCTTGCAGGCATGACCCGCTGGAGAACAAGGATAGCTGGAGCGATCACGCTGACGGCGGTGCTCGCGATCCCGTTCACCGTCGATGCGCCGGCGCGCGCCGCCAACGCTCAGGAGGAGCGCTGGCTGGCAGTGGCGCCGGGCCGGGTCGAGCCGGTGTCCGGCCTCATGAAGCTCGGCGCGCCCGTGGTCGGCCTGATCCAGGAGGTGCTGGTCAAGCAGGGTGAGACGGTGTTCGCCGGCCAGGCGCTGGTGCGGCTCGCCGATGCCGAGGCCCGCGCGCAGCTCGCCAGCGCCGAGGCGCAGGCGGCGATGCGCAAGCGCGTGCGCAACAAGGAAACGACGCCGTCCGGCGCCGGCCCGCGGCGCCGCGCCGAGGATGGCCTGGCTGACGCGCAGGCGGCCGTGTTCGACGCGCGCGCTGCGCTCGACAAGGCGGTCGCCGAGCGGCGCGCCGGGCGCGGCGCCGATGCCGATATCGAGACCGCGCGCACGCAGCTGACGAGTGCACAGGCCAAGGCCGACCAGCAGGCCGATGAGTTGCGCAAGGTCACCACTGATGCACCGCTGCCGATCAGCGCCGAGGGCCAGCTCAACGTCGCGCGCAGCGAGCTGCAGGGCGCGCGCGCCACGCTCGACAAGCTCACCCTCCGCGCGCCGCTCGACGGCACGGTGCTGCAGGTCAATGCGCGCCCCGGCGAGATCGCCTCGCCGCAAGCGACGCAGCCGCTGGTGCTGCTCGGCGATACGTCGTCCTTACGCGTGCGCGCCGAGCTCGACCAGCGCGACTTCGACAAGATCAAGCCCGGCCAGCAGGCCGTGGTCCGCTCCGACGCCTTCCGCGGCCGCGACATCGCCGGCAAGGTGGCCTCCGTCGCGCCGCTGGTGGAGAGCAGCCGTACGGCGGCCCTCAGCCAGCGCAACATGACCGATGTCGACGTCGTCGAGGTGCTGGTCGATCTCGCCGAGCCGGGCCCGTTCGCGGTCGGCATGAAGGTCGATGTGTATTTCAGACCGTGACGACCGGCGGCGTTCGACGATCGCCGCGCGCCCCGCTGAGCTGCACATTGTCGTCCGGTCAGATGAGTTGCCCCCTCCGCTCGCCGCAGGCCCGGTGCACCTCGCCCCGCTTGCGGGGAGAGGTCGGATCGCATCGAAGATGCAATCCGGGTGAGGGGGACTCTCCGCACGGCCGGTGCGCGTGGCTGCCCCTCACCCCAACCCTCTCCCCGTGAAGAACGGGGAGAGGGAGCGCAGTGTCAGTGTGGCGCGAGATACGTCCAACAAACTCAATCCCCGCTCGGCGGGGCCAGGGGCTGGACGATCTCCTGGAATGGCGGCAACGCCTCGCACTTTGCGGCATGCGCAGCCAACGCCGGATAACGCGTGTCGTCGAACAGATGCGAATGCGCCTCTGATGTGAAGCGCAGCACGCAGGTGACGGCGACGTCGGCATGGCCGATCTGATCGCCGTACCAGTACTCCGTCGCAACAGCCGCGCGCTCGGCTTCGAGCATCGCCAGCACGCCGGTGATCTGGGTCTCGCAGCGCGCGACCCACAGCTCAAGCCGGTCCTTGCGCAGCACGCGCTCGTAAATCAGGCTGACGGCCTTGTCGCCGAGCCCGGTGGCGAGCGCGATCGTATGCAGCTGTTTCCGCCGCAGCGCCCCGCGCGACGCCAGCATGGCGCGCTCGGGCCCGACGGTCTCGTCGAGATGATCGAGGATCGCCACCGAATCGATCAGCGCCTCGCCATCGTCGAGCACCAGCACCGGCACGCGCAGCAGCGGATTATACGGCGCGATCTTGTCGGCATCGCCGAAGGTCGACCACGGCTTGTGCTCGAACGGCAGGCCGTAGAGCCGCAGCGCGATTGCGGTCCGGCGGACGAAGGGCGAGTCGTATTGGCCGATCAGGAACATGAGGCATCCTCCCGTACGGCGTATTGAAGCGTCGTTTGGCGCCGTTGTCAGCCGGGAAGTTCAGGCCAGAAGCGGCACATGCGGAGCGACGTCGCGCGGCAGGGTGCCGTCGAGGCGCGGATCCGGGGCAATCTCGATCTGGCGGCGGTAGGGACGAAAGCCGGAGCGCTGGTAGAACGCCAGCGCGCGCGGATGATCGAAGCTGCAGGTGTGGACCCAGAGCCGCGTGAGCGGCTGCGCCCAGGCGCGGCGCAGCGCGTGGTTCATCAGCAACCGTCCGGCGCCGGTGCCGATCAGCTTGGCCGTGACGCCGAACAGCACCAGCTCGCAATCGGTCTTCTTGCGGAAGTCGAGCTCCAGCAGCGCCTCGTCGCCGCCGGCATGCTCCAGCGTGTAGATCTCGACGCCGGTTGTGCGGATGGCGGCGGCGAGCTCGGCGTCGCTCATCCGAAGACGCTGCGACCACAGCCATTCCGACCCGACGCGCGCATAGAGGTCGCGGTACCAATCGAGATCCGGCTGCGCGACGCGCCGGATGGTCCCGTCGGCGGCCGGATCTGGCGGCAGCACCGGCGGCGCCAGCATTTCCAGCGAGGTCACGACGGCAGCGATCTTGCCGGGCGGGATGTCGACATAACCATCCGGAATGGTCATCTGCTCATGTCTTCTAGTGATGAGGAAGGAGATTCTGGGATGAACGGCGGCCGCTGTGAGCGACCGAACGACGAACATTCCGTCAAAGGCACGGATTCATGACCGGTTCGCGCGGCTTTGCGAGAAGCTTCTTCACCGAGGCCCGGAGTGCGTCAGGCGCGATGCTGCGGAAGCGCTCGAGATCAGGCCTTTGGCAGAAAGCCTGCAAACCCGCTCGCTGCCCCTGAGCGAGATCGGCCGCAGCAGCGCGGCGCTTGAATTCGTCCAACATCGTCGGGGTCGGCTTCAGCGACGAGTTCGCCAGGATGAATTCATCGATGGCGCCCACTGCTTCGTCGATTGCATCGTCCGTGGGTCGGCGAGGCAGCTTGCATATCGCCGTTTCGGCCTGGATCGACAGGTAGATCGACCAGGCACACAGGACGGCGCCGTCGCCAGATTGATCAAACTCGAACTGCTTCGCACCCAGCACCATTCTTTCCTCGCCGCGCGACGGCGCGGCAAGTGCACACATCCCCGCCACGATGATGAGCGTGTGCCGCATCAAGCGTCCGAGTCGAGCGACCGAAAGCTCCGTCTTGCCGGTCCCGACGCCATGAGCCGGTGCATGAGAGCAGGATCCCATGGCGCTCTACTCACCCTCGTCGCTCGCCAGCACGCCTTTCACCGCGCGGGCCCAGCCGGCGAGCTTGCGCTGGCGGGTCGCGGCGCTCATCGCCGGCCGGAAGCGGTGCTCCAGGCGCCAATTGTCGGCGAACTTTTCCGGCTCGGGATAGACGCCGGCGTGGAGGCCGGCGAGATAGGCGGCGCCGAGTGCGGTGGTCTCCTGGATCATCGGGCGGTCGACCGGCGCGTCCAGGAGATCGGCGAGGCGCTGCATGGTCCAGTCGGAGGCGGTCATGCCGCCGTCGACGCGTAGCACGATGGTGGCGGCCGAGGCATCCGGCCAGTCGGCGCGCATCGCCGCCCACAGATCGTAGGTCTGGTAGCAGACGCTCTCCAGCGTCGCGTGCGCAAGCTCAGCCGGGCCGGTGTTGCGGGTCAGGCCGAACAGCGCGCCGCGCACGCGCGGATTCCAGTAGGGTGCGCCCAAGCCGACGAAGGCCGGCACCAGATAGACCGACTGCATCGAATCGGATTTGTCGGCGAGCGGGCCGGTCTCGGCGGCGTGCTTGATGATGCCGAGCCCGTCGCGCAGCCACTGCACGGCGGAGCCGGCGACGAAGATCGAGCCTTCGAGCGCATAGGTGCGCTGGCCGTTCAGCTGATAGGCGATGGTCGTCAGCAGCTTGTTGTTCGACTTCACCGGCGTGGCGCCGGTGTTGAGCAGCGCGAAGCAGCCGGTGCCGTAGGTCGACTTCATCATGCCCGGCGTGAAGCAGGCTTGGCCGATGGTCGCGGCCTGCTGGTCGCCGGCGATGCCTGCGACCTTGATCGGGCCGCCGAACAGACCGGGCGTGGTGGTGCCGAAATCGGCCGAGGAATCCTTCACCTCCGGCAGCATCGAGCGCGGCACGCGCAGCAGCTTCAGCAGCGTCTCGTCCCACTGCCCGGTGTGGATGTTGAACAGCAGCGTGCGCGAGGCGTTGGTGGCGTCGGTGGCGTGCACCTTGCCGCCGGTGAGACGCCACAGCAGATAGCAGTCGACGGTGCCGAACATCAGTTCGCCACGCTCGGCGCGCTCGCGCGCGCCCGGCACGTGATCGAGGATCCAGGCCACTTTGGTGCCGGAGAAATAGGGATCGATGATCAGGCCGGTTCTGGCGCTGACATCCGGCTCATGGCCCTCGGCCTTGAGCTTCGCGCAGATGTCGGCGGTGCGGCGGTCCTGCCAGACGATGGCGCGGTGGACGGCCTGGCCGGTGGCGCGGTCCCACACCACGGTGGTCTCGCGCTGGTTGGTGATGCCGATCGCGGCGATGTCGTTTGCCGACAGCCCCGCCTTCTCCAGCGCGTCGCGGCAGGTCATCACCGTCGAGGTCCAGATGTCCTCCGGCTCGTGCTCGACCCAGCCCGACGCCGGGAAATGCTGCGGGAATTCCTGCTGCGCCACGGCGGCGATCGAGATGTCGGAGCGGAACACGATCGCGCGCGAGGATGTGGTGCCCTGATCGATGGCCAGCACGAAGGACATGGGGTTTCTTCCCGAAGAGGTTGACGACGTTGGGGCGACAAGCAAGCGGATTGGCGGGGGAAGGTCAAGCAGGTTGCGACACGCGTCTTCCCGCTGCCCTTTCAGAAAACTCCGTGACCGATCCGGAGGACGTCGATTGCGCCGTGCATAGTCGCGTTCGGGCTATATATTTAGGGTCCAAAGCGGTGCCAGTAATTGCGCCCTCTCCCCTTGTGGGAGAGGGCAGCGCGACGCCCGCCTCACACTGGCTCGGGTGAGGGGTTCGTGCCGCAAATCACGGCCCGAGTTTGCGGAGAGAGACCCCTCATCCGGTTTCTCACTTCGTGAGAAACCACCCTCTCCCACAAGGGGAGAGGGTGCAGCCGTCGTAGGGATAGATGCTTATACTGCCTAACTACACCGCCGCCGTGGTCACACCGCCATCCACGACGATCGTCTGCCCCGTCATGAAGGTCGACGCATCCGACGCCAGGTACGCCACGGCGCCGGCGATCTCGTGCGGTTCGCCGATGCGGCGGAGCGGCGTGGTGGCGCAGCGCTGCTTGAGGCGGGCTTCGTCCTCCCACAGTGCGCGGGCGAAATCGGTCTTGATCAGGCCGGGCGCGACGCAATTGATGCGCACGCCCTGCGGGCCCCATTCGCCGGCGAGGCTGCGGCACAGCGAAAAATCGGCGGCCTTGGAGATGCCGTAGGCGCCGATCACCGTCGAGCCGCGCAGGCCGCCGATCGAGGACACGATGATGACCGAGCCTTTGCCCCGGATGGCCATCGGCGGGATCGCCCTGGCGCAGAGCCAGAGATTGCTCTTGATGTTGGAGGCCATGATCTTGTCGAAGGCCTCGTCGGTGATGTCGAGCAGCGGGCCGTAATAGGGATTGACCGCGGCGTTGCAGACGAGGATGTCGACCTGGCCGTAATGCTTCACTGCGCCGTCAATCAGGGCGTCGACCTCCGCGCGGCGCGAGATGTTGCAGGCAATGACATGCGCATCGCCACCATTGGCGCGGATGCCGCGCGCGACCTCCTCGCAAGCGTCCGCCTTGCGGCTGGAGATCACCACCTTGGCGCCGAGTTGCGCCAGCAACTCAGCGCAGGCGCGGCCGATGCCGCGGCTGGAGCCGGTGATGACGGCGACCTGGCCGGCGAGGTTGAAGGGATTGGGGGTCATATTCTGCTCCTCCGCAGCGGCCTCGTAGCCCGGATGAGCGCAGCGACATCCGGGATCTCACGAGCTGCCGAGATGAACCCGGATGTCGCTGCGCTCATCCGGGCTACGAAATCTCGCTCCGCCGTCATTGCGAGCGAAGCGAAGCAATCCAGGGCCTCACGCGCGACCCTGGATTGCTTCGTCGCTTCGCTCCTCGCAATGACGGAGGAACTTGTCGACCTAGATCAACCCTCCCGCCTCGCTGACGCGGCGCATGTGGTAGTCGGTGTCGCCGAAGGTGTTCTCGATCATCGTCAGCCGCTTGAAGTAGTGGCCGATCTTGGTCTCCATGGTCATGCCGATGCCGCCATGGAGCTGGATCGCCTGCTGCCCGACATATTTGCCGGACTTGCCGATCTGCACCTTCGCCGCCGCGATCGAGGTGGCGCGCTCCTTGGCGTCGTCGAACTCGGCGGCCATGGTGGCGAACATCGACATCGAGCGGGCCTGTTCCAGCGCCACGAACATGTCGGAGGCACGGTGCTGCAGCGATTGGAACGAGCCGATCGCGACGCCGAACTGCTTGCGCGTCTTGATGTACTCGACCGTGGTCTTGAGCGACTCGTCCATCAGTCCGACGGCTTCCGCGCACAGCGCGATGCGGGCCTCGTCGACGACGCGCTCGATCAACGGCAGGGCATTCGCGGGATCGCCGATCACGCTGTCAGCGCCGACCTCGACGCCGGTGAAGGTGATGTCGGCGGCATGCAGGCCGTCCTGGGTCGGATAGCCCTTGCGGGTGACGCCCTTCGCATCCGCCGGCACGATGAACACGCCGATGCCGGACTTGTCGCGCTGGCCGCCTGACGTGCGCGCGGTCACGATCAGGGTGTCGGCATTCTCGCCGTTGAGCACGACGAACTTCTCGCCATCGATGACGTAGCCATCGCCCTTCTTCTTGGCCGAGGTCGCAACGTCGAAAAGATCGTAGCGCGACTGCTTTTCGAGCTGGGCGAAAGCGAACGTCTTGCTGCCGTCGATGATGCCGGGAAGGTGCGCCGCCTTCTGCGCCGCCGATCCGCCATGGCGGAGGAAGCCGCCTGACAGCACCACGGTCGCCAGATACGGCTCGAGCACCAGCGCGCGGCCCATCGCCTCCATCACGATCATGGTCTCGACGCCGCCGGCGCCGAAGCCGCCATCGTCCTCGGAGAACGGCAGCCCGAGCAGGCCCTGCTCGGCGAGCTTGGACCACATCGCCCGGCTCCAGCCGCCCTTCTCCTTCATGTAGGTCTTGCGCTTGTCGAAATCATAGGCATCCGCCAGCAGGCCGTCGATGCTGTCCTTGAGGAGGCGCTGCTCCTCGGTGAGATCAAAATCCATTGGTTGACTCTCCAGTATCCCCATTCTCCGTCATGCCCGCGCTCGTCGCGGGCATCCACGTCGTGCCCGCCCGGGGCTGCGCGTGGATGGCCGGGTCAAGCCCGGCCATGACGGTGTGCGTTGTCGAGGCGCTGCGGCTCACACGTCAGAGCCCCAGCACCGCCTTGGCGATGATGTTGCGCTGGATCTCGTTGGAGCCGCCATAGATCGAGACCTTGCGGTTGTTGAAGTAGCTCGGCGCGATCTGGGCGGTCCAATCCATGGTCTCGTTGCTGTCGTCGTCGCCATGGACGTCGTAGGGCGCGGCGAACGGGCCGATCACCTCCATCAGCAGCTCGGTCGTGGTCTGCTGGATCTCGGAGCCCTTGATCTTCAGCACCGAGGAGGCCGGATTGGGCTTGCCCTTGCCGTGCTTGCCTTCGTCGGCGACCACGCGCAGCTGCGTCAGCTCCAGCGCCTTCAGCTCGACCTCGCACGCCGTGAGCTTCTCGCGGAACGACGGGTCTTCCAGCACCGGACGACCGCCGGCTTCGATCTTGCCGGCAAGCTCCTTGATGCGGCGGATGCGCTCCTTGGAGACGCCGACGCGGGCAATCCCGGTGCGCTCATTGCCGAGCAGGAATTTGGCGTAGTCCCAGCCCTTGTTCTCCTCGCCGATCAGGTTCTCGTAGGGCACCTCGACATCGTCGAAGAACACCTCGTTGACCTCGTGGCCGCCGTCGATGGTCTGGATCGGGCGCACGGTGACGCCCTTCGACTTCATGTCGAACACGATGAAGGAGATGCCCATCTGCTTCTTGGCCGCGGGATCGGTGCGGCACAGGCAGAAGATCATGTCGGCGTGCTGGGCAAGCGTCGTCCAGGTCTTCTGGCCGTTGATGATCCACTTGTCGCCGCGGCGCTCGGCCTTGGTCTTCAGCGAAGCAAGGTCGGAGCCCGAGCCCGGCTCGGAGAAGCCCTGGCACCACCAATCGTCGACATTGGCGATACGCGGCAGATACTTCTTCTTCTGCGCCTCGTTGCCGAAGGTGTAGATGACCGGGCCGACCATGCTGACGCCGAAGGCGAGCGGCTGCGGCGCCGGATAGGCCTGCAGCTCCTCGTTGAAGATGTAGTGCTGCACCGAGGTCCAGCCGGTGCCGCCATATTCCTCCGGCCAGTGCGAGACGCCCCAGCCCTTGTTGTTGAGGATGCGCCACCAGGTCACCATCTCGTCCTTCGACAGATGACGGCCCTCGATCATTTTCCGGCGCGTCTCCGCGGGCACGTTGTCCCTGAAGAACTGCCGCACTTCCTCGCGGAACGCCTGCTCTTCTTTCGTGAATGCAAGATCCATCGGATCCTCCCGTGTGTCGTGTGGTCCTGTTAGTTCGTCTAAGTCCGTCGTCGTCCCGGCGAAAGCCGGGACCCATAACCACCGGCGGACGTCTTGGAAGCACAGGCATCTGCCATCATGCCTCAAGCGACATCACGCGGTATGGGTCCCGGATCTGCGCCCGCGAGCGCTATCGCGCTCGCAGGCTTGTCCGGGACGACAGCTGTGGTTGTTACTGCAGCACTTCGAACAGGCCCGCGGCGCCCATGCCGCCGCCGACGCACATGGTGACCACGGCATACTTCGCCTTGCGGCGGCGGCCTTCGATCAGGGCGTGACCGGTCAGGCGTGCGCCCGACATGCCGTAGGGATGGCCGACCGAGATGGCGCCGCCATTGACGTTGATCTTGTCGGGATCGATGCCGAGCTTGTCGCGGCAATACAGCACCTGCACCGCGAACGCCTCGTTGAGCTCCCACAGGCCGATGTCGTCGACGGTGAGGCCGTGGCGCTTGAGCAGACGCGGCACCGCGAACACCGGGCCGATGCCCATCTCGTCGGGCTCACAGCCATGCGAGACGAAGCCGCGGAAGATGCCGAGCGGCTGCAGACCGCGCTTGGCGGCATTGGCATCGCTCATGATGACGCAGGCCGAGGCGCCGTCGGACAGCTGGCTGGCGTTGCCGGCGGTGATCGAGAAACCGTCGCCGCGCACGGCCTTGAGGCCCGCGAGGCCTTCAGCCGTCGTTTCGGGGCGCGGACCCTCGTCCTGAGACAGCGTGATGTCCTTGAACGAGATGTTACCGGTGGCCTTGTCCGTGACCGCCATCTTGGTCGAGATCGGCGCCAGCTCGTCGTTGAACTTGCCGCCCTGCTGCGCGGCGGCGGTGCGGCGCTGGCTCTCCAGCGCATATTCGTCCTGCCGCTCGCGCGAGATGCCGTAGCGCTTGGCCACGATCTCGGCGGTGTCGATCATCGGCATGTAGACCTCGCCCTTGATCTTGAGCAGCGCCGGATCGGTCGCCTGGAACGCGTTCATCTTGTCGTTCTGGACCAGCGAGATCGATTCGCCGCCGCCGCCGACCGCGATCTCGACGCCGTCGAAGATCACCGAGCGGGCGGCGAGCGCGATCGCCTGCAGGCCGGAGGCGCATTGGCGATCGATCGTGGTGCCGCCGACCGACACCGGCAGGCCGGCACGCAAGAGCGCCTTGCGCGCGATGTTGCCACCGGTCGAGCCCTGCTGCAGGGCTGCGCCCATCACGACGTCCTCGACCTCGGCCGGATCGACCTTGGCGCGCTTGACGGCCTCGCCGATGGCGTGGCCAAGCAGCGTCGCGCCGCCGGTGGCGTTGAGCGCGCCGCGATAGGCCTTGCCGATCGGCGTGCGGGCGGTGGAAACGATGACGGCATCGGTCATGGGCGACCTCCTGTTATGGTTGCTGTTGTTCGACATGAGACGTCGTTGATTGCTGCCGGCGCAATTCATGGCGCGACAATTTGCCGACCGGCGTGCGCGGCAACTCGTCGACGAATTCGACGGCGGCCGGCAGTTCGTGCTTGCCGAGCTTGCCGGTCAGGAAGGCGCGGAGGTCGTCGACCGGGAACGGCCCGAAACCGTCGCGCAGCTTGATGAAGGCCTTGGCGGCCTCGCCGCGATAGGCATCGGGAATACCGATCACGATCACCTCCTGCACCGCAGGATGGGTGTAGATCGCCTGCTCGATCATCTGCGGATAGACGTTGAAGCCGCCGGAGATGATCATGTCCTTCTTGCGGTCGACCAGGAAGAAGAATCCTTCGGCATCGATATAGCCGATGTCGCCGGTCAGGAAATGATCGCCGACGAACGACTGCGCCGTCTCCTCCGCCCTGTTCCAATAGCCGCCGGTGACGTTCGGCCCCTTGATCCGGATTTCGCCGACTTCGTTCACGCCGAGCAGCTTGGCCGGATCCTCCAGCGAGACCACGTCCATCTCGATGCCGGGCAGCGCGATCCCGATCGAGCCGGGCTTGTCCGGGCCGCCCTTGGGATGCGCGGTGCCGGGCGAGCAGGTCTCGGTCATGCCCCAGCCGCTCTTCAGCTTCATGCCGACGCGGCGCTCCAGGATGCGCGCCACCTCGACCGGCAGCGGGGCGCCGCCGGAGCCGACGCTGGCGAGCGAGGACAGGTCGCGCTTGTCGAGATCGGGCAGATTGGCGATCGCGATCCACATCGTCGGCACGCCCGGAAAGTAGGTCGCGCGCTTGACCTCGATGTCGCGCATCACGGCCTCCAGGTCGAAGCGCTGATGCAGCGAAATCAGGTTGCCGAGGCGCAGCGAGGTCAACAGCACCACGGTCAGCGCATAGATGTGGAACAGCGGCAGCACGCAGATCACGCGCTCGGCGCCGTTGCGCCCGGCCCTGGTAGCGCGGCCCCAGATTTCGGAGATCGAGACCGCCGACGTGAGATTGCCGTGCGTCAGCATCGCGCCCTTGGGCAGGCCGGTGGTGCCGCCGGTATATTGCAGCAGCGCGATGTCGTCCGGCGAGATCGCCGGCCATGCCGCCGGCGCGGCGGCGTCCTCGGCGAAGGCACGATGGGTGATGACGGCTGGATTGTCCGGCAGCGCCGTCTGCGGCGTGCCGATCTCGCCCCAATGATCATCCTCGCAGACGATCAGGCGATCGAGCAGGCCCTTCTCCAGAAACTTCAGTGCCGTCGGCAGCAGCGCTGACAGGTTCGACGTCACCAGAATGCGCGCGCCGGAATCCTTGAGCTTGTGCGACAGCGCGATCTCGCCGTCGAGCGGCGACAGGTGCACGACGCGGGCGCCGGCCTTGAGCGCGCCGAAGAAATTGATCGGATGATCCGGGGTATTGCCGAGGAACAGCGCGATCGAGGCGCCCTTGCCGTAGCCGGCGCGCAGGAACGCGGCGGCGGCCTGGTCGACGAACGCCGCGAGCTGCTTGAACGTGATCGGCCGGTCGCGGAATTCGAGCGCGCCGCGATCGCCGAACTCGCTCGCCGCCCGCGCCAGCAGATCCGGCAAGGTGCCGCGCGCAATCGGCGCGTCCCAGCGGACGCCTTCGGGATAGAACTGTTCGCCGGGGTGGGTCATGCGCGTTCGATGTCCGTTGGCGTAAGGAGGCCCCACTGCGTCCGTTCCCTCTCCCCTTGCGGGGGAGGGTCAGGGAGGGGGGTAGCTCCAAGTGAGACTGCCTGTGTGGCCCCCCACCCCCGACCCCTCCCCGCAAGGGGGAGGGGAGCGCACCTGCGAACGAGGCGACGAGCGGGGCGCATCAACCAGCCTTGGATTCCTTGGCCAGCGAGGCGAAGGTCTTGCCTTCGTCGGCGAGCTTCTTCAGCAGCGGCGCCGGCTCCAGCGACGGATCGTTGGTCTCCTTGGCGTAGAACGCGAGCCGCTCGGCGATGTGCTTCAGGCCGACGCTGTCGGCCCAGTACATCGGGCCGCCGCGATAGATCGGCCAGCCATAACCATAGAGCCAGACGACGTCGATGTCCGACGGACGCGCGGCGATGCCTTCGGCGAGGATCTTCGCGCCCTCGTTGATCATCGGATACATCATGCGCTCGAGGATCTCCTCGTCGCTGACGGCGCGGCGCTTGAGGCCGAGCTTGGCGAGCGTCTCGTCGATCAGTCTCTCGACATCAGGATCGGGCAGCGCCGCGCGCGAGCCGGCCTCGTATTTGTAGTAGCCCTTGCCGGTCTTCTGGCCGAAGCGGCCGGCCTCGCACAGCGCGTCCGCGATCTCGCTCTTGATGCCGCGGTCCTTGCGCGAGCGCCAGCCGATGTCGAGGCCGGCGAGATCGCCCATCGCGAACGGGCCCATCGGCATGCCGAACTTGGTGACGACGGCGTCGACCTGCTGCGGCAGCGCGCCTTCGAACAGCAGCTTCTCGGCCTGCTTGCCGCGCTGCGCCAGCATGCGGTTGCCGACGAAGCCGTCGCAGACGCCGACCACGGCCGGCACCTTGGCGATCTTGCGCGCGATCGACACCGCGGTGACCAGCGCATCCGGCGCGGTCTTGTCCGCCCGCACGATCTCGCACAGCTTCATCACGTTGGCCGGCGAGAAGAAGTGCATGCCGAGCACGTCCTGCGGACGGCTGGTGTGTTTCGCGATCTCGTCGATGTTCAGATACGAGGTGTTCGAGGCGAGCACCGCGCCGGGCTTGGCGTGTTGATCGAGCTTGCTGAACACCTCCTTCTTCACCGCCATGGTCTCGAACACCGCCTCGATGACGAGATCGGCGTCCTTGACGTTCTCCAGCCCGACCTTGCCGTCGATCAGCGCCATGCGCTTGGCCGGCGCATCGGCCGGGATGCCGCCGCGCGCCGCGGTCGCCTCCCAGTTCTTCTGCATGATGCCCATGCCGCGCTTCAACTGCTCCTCGGCGGTCTCGATCAATGTGACCGGGATGCCGGCATTGGCGAACGACATCGCGATGCCGCCGCCCATGGTGCCGGCGCCGATGATGGCGACGCGCTCGACCTTGCGGCCCTTGGTGCCCTCGGGCACGCCGGCGATCTTGGCGGCCTCGCGCTCGGCGAAGAATGCGTAGCGCTGCGCCTTGGACTGGTCGCTGGTGAGCAATTTGAGAAAGCCTTCGCGCTCGCGCTTCAGGCCCTCGTCGAACGGCAGGTCGATCGCGTAGCCGACCGCATCGGCCGCCGCGAACGGCGCTTCCAATCCGCGCGACTTCTTGGTGACCGCCGCGACCGCATTGGTGAAGATCGAGCGATCGGCCTTGGCCGCCGCGAGCTTCGAGTCGTCGTCGCGCAGCTTGCGCAGCGGACGGTTCTCCGCCACCACCTTGCGCGCGAAGTCCACGCCGCCCGAAGCAGGACCCTCCACGATCTCCTCGATCAGGCCCGACTTGAGCGCCTCCGCGGCACCGATCGGATCGCCGACGACGATCATCTTGACCGCGAGTTCCGGACCGACCGCGCGCGGCAGGCGCTGCGTTCCACCCGCGCCCGGCAACAGGCCGAGCTTGACCTCGGGCAGGCCGAGCTTCGCGTCCTTGGTGGCGACACGATAATGACAGGCCAGCGCCACTTCGAGGCCGCCGCCGAGCGCGGTGCCGTGAATGGCCGCGATCACAGGCTTGGGGCTGTTCTCGATCGCGCTCAAGACGTCGTTGAGCGCCGGCGGCTTCGGCGGCTTGCCGAACTCGGTGATATCGGCGCCGGCGATGAAGGTGCGTCCGCCGCAGGTCAGAACGATCGCCTTGATCTCGGGATCGGCGATCGCCGCCTTGACGTTGTCCAGGATACCGCCGCGAACTGCGGCACTCAGCGCATTGACGGGCGGACTGTCGATGGTGACGATGCCGATGATGTCATGACGATCAAGCTTTGCCACTTCGCTCACGCTAAGCTCCTTGGGATGTCGTTTCTTGAGATGTCGTTTCTTGGCAGCCGGTTAACGCCCCGGCCAATTCTTGGCTCTTCATTTGCGCAGAGTATCAGCCTTGCTTGCGTCTACCCGCTGCGGAACATCAATTCCGCAGTGCGAAATCTAATTCCACATCTTGACAGCAAGGGTTATTTTGAAGCACGAGCGTTGTCAACGAGGCTCATCAATCAACAGCCGATGACATGAAACGCCCAGGGAAGAAAGCCGCGACCGATCGCAATTTCGTCGTCGCGCTGGCGCGCGGCCTCGATGTGCTCAGGGCCTTCCGGCCCAATGACGGCCTGCTGGGCAACCAGGAAATCGCCGCGCGCACCAATCTGCCCAAGCCCACCGTGTCGCGGCTGACCTATACGCTGACCAAGCTCGGCTATCTCACCCCGGTTCCCCGCTTCGAGAAGTATCAGTTGGCGCCGTCCGCGCTGCTGCTCGGCTACGCTGCACTCGCCAATCTCGGCGTGCGCCAGCTGTCCGAGCCGTTCCGCGAACAATTGATGCGCGAGACCGGCGGCGCGGTCGCGATCGGCGGCCGTGATCGCCTCAGCATGATCTACATCGGCCAGAGCCGTCACGGCGTCGTCAACGTTCAGCTCGACGTCGGATCGCGAATTCCGATCGCCACCACGGCAATGGGGCGAGCCTATATCTGGGCGCTGCCCGAAGACGAACGTGCGGTTCTCATGCGCGAGCTGCGCGAGCACTACGGCAGCCGCTGGCCCAAGATCCGCGACGGCATCGAGCGCGCCGGCGAGACCGTCGCCAAAACCGGCTTCACGATCTCGGCCGGCGAATGGCAGGACGACGTTCACGCCGTCGGCGTCGCACTGAGACTCAATGATGGAACGGGGCCCTACGCGATCAATTGTGGCGCGCCTGCATTCCGCTTCACGGAAGAGCGCCTGCGCACCGACATTGGACCTCGTCTCGTCGCGATGGTAAGAAACATCGAAGCGGCCTTGGGGGGACTTGCGCCGCAAACTAATCAAACAAGCACCCCATCCAACAAAGAACTCAATAAGAAGCCGAAGCCAGGAGGAAGACTTGCCCGTGTTGCCGAGGGTATCAGATAGCCTGCATCGCCGCGGTCGGCTGGCGCCGCGCCCTTTCCTCAGCATGTTCGGGAGGGGCGAGACGAGATGACGCAGGCACAACTCGCCCAGACCAGCGAGCCGCTGCTCGCGGTGCGCGACGTCAGCGTCGTGTTCGGCGGCATCGTGGCGCTGAACGGCGTATCCTTCGACATGCGCCAGGGCCAGATCCTCGGCCTGATCGGTCCCAACGGCGCCGGCAAGACCACGCTGTTCAATTGCCTCAGCCGGCTCTATCAGCCGAGCGCCGGCGACATCCTGCTGGAGGGCCGCAGCATCCTGAAGCGGCCGCCGCACCGCATCGCCGAGATCGGCATCGGCCGCACCTTCCAGAACGTCGCGCTGTTTCCCAATCTCTCCGTGCTCGACAACGTCCGCATCGGCACCCACGCGCGAACCTCGAGCGACATCATCTCGGATTCGCTGCGGCTCGCCTGGGTCCGCCGCAGCGAAAACTCGGTCAACACCAAGGTCCACGAGATCCTCGCTTATCTCAATCTCGAAGACGTCGCGCACAAGACCGTGTCCGGTCTGCCGTTCGGCACCCAGAAGCGCGTCGAGCTGGCGCGCGCGCTCGCGGCCGATCCCAAGATCCTGCTGCTCGACGAGCCCGCAGGCGGCCTCAATCACGAGGAAGTCCACGTGCTCGGCGACCTGATCCGCCGCATCCGCGACGACCGTCATGTCACCGTGCTGCTGGTCGAGCATCACATGGGGCTGGTGATGTCGATCGCCGACCACGTCGTGGCGCTGAATTTCGGCCGCAAGCTCGCCGAGGGCACGCCCGCCCAGGTGCAGGCCGATCCAGATGTCATCAAGGCCTATCTCGGGAGCAAGGATCAATGACGGCGCTCCTGAACGTCAAGGACCTGCGCGCCTATTACGGCCAGGTCCAGGCCCTGCACGGCCTGTCCTTCTCGCTCAACGAGGGCTCGCTGACGACCCTGCTCGGCGCCAACGGCGCCGGCAAGACCACGACCTTGCGCGCGATCTGCAACATGGTGCGCTCGACCGGGGCGATCGAGTTCGAGGGCAAGGCGCTCAACAACAAATCGACCGAGAACATCGTCCGCTTCGGCATCGCCCACGTGCCGCAGGGCCGCGGCACCTTCACCAACATGACGGTGGAGGAGAACCTGCAGCTCGGTGCCATCACCCGCAGCGACAAGCCGGGCATCGTCGCCGATATCGAGCGGATGTACTCCTACTTCCCGAAGCTCAAGGAGCGCCACACCCAGCAGGCCGGCACGTTGTCCGGCGGCGAGCAGCAGATGCTGGCGGTGGCGCGCGCGCTGATGCTGCGCCCCAGGCTGATGCTGCTGGACGAGCCGTCGTTCGGCCTCGCACCGCTGATCGTCCGGGACCTCTTCGGAATCCTCGGCAAGATCAATCGCGAGGAGAAGGTTTCGATCCTCGTCGTCGAGCAGAACGCGCAGCTCGCGCTGGAGCTCGCCGACCGAGCCTATGTGATCGAGACCGGCCGCATCGTGATGTCCGGCGCGGCCAAGGACATCGCGAACGACGAGAACGTCCGCAAATCCTATCTGGGCTACTGACGGAGACGGGACAATGGAGCTCTTCACCAACCAGGTCCTGGCCGGAATTGCGACCGGCGCGATCTACGCCTGCATGGCGCTCGCCGTCGTCATGATCTACCAGGCCATCGACCATCTCAATTTCGCGCAAGGCGAGATGGCGATGTTCTCGACCTTCATCTCCTGGCAGCTGATGCAATGGGGCCTGCCCTACTGGGTCGCCTTCGTGGTGACGCTGGCCTTCTCCTTTGCCGGCGGCATCGCGATCGAGCGGGTGCTGTTCAAGCCGCTGACGAAGGCGCCGATCCTGACCCAGGTCGCCGGCTTCATCGCGCTGTACTCGATCATCAACTCCTTTGCCGGACTGACCTGGGACTTCACCATCAAGCAGTATCCGACGCCGTTCGGATCGTCGCCGTTCCTGGGCAGCCAGCTGATCTCGACGCACCAGGCCGGCATGATCGGCATCACCGTTCTGCTGCTGGTCGGCCTGTACTTCTTCTTCCAGTACACGCGGGTCGGCCTTGCGATGCGTGCGGCGGCGGCGGTGCCGGAATCGGCGCGGCTGGTCGGCATCAACACGTCCTGGATGATCGCGCTCGGCTGGGGCATGGCGGCGGCGATCGGCTCGATCGCCGGCATGCTGATCGCACCGGTGGTGTTCCTCGAGCCCAACATGATGGGCGGCGTGCTGATCTACGGCTTTGCGGCGGCCGTGCTCGGCGGCCTCACCAGCCCGTTCGGCGCCGTGCTCGGCGGCTTCATGGTCGGCGTGTTCGAGAACCTCGCCGGAACCTACATCCCGCATGTCGGCAACGAGATGAAGCTGCCGATCGCGCTGGCGCTGATCATCTCCGTCCTGGTCATCAAGCCCGCCGGCCTGTTCGGCCGCAACATCGTGAAGCGAGTCTGATCATGAGCGCTGTCGAGGAAATTGCGTCCCAGGCGCCCGCGGTCCAGGCCGTTCCGAAGCGGGCGATGACCTTGAGCTCCGGCACGACCTTCGTGGTCGTGCTGCTGCTGCTGGTGGTGCCGCTGTTCGTGAAGAACTTCATCATCTTCCAGATGACGATGCTGCTGATCTACGGCCTCGCCGTGCTGGCGCTGAACATCCTGACCGGCGGATCCGGCCAGTTCTCGCTCGGCAACAGCGCGTTCTACGCCATCGGCGCCTACACGTCGGCAATCCTGATGGAGCAGTATAACGTCAACTACGCACTGACCCTGCCGGTCGCGGGCGTCATCTGCTTCGGCGCCGGCTTCCTGTTCGGCCAGCCCGCGCTGCGGCTCTCGGGCGTCTACCTCGCGCTGGCGACCTTCGCGCTTGCCACCGCCATGCCGCAGATCCTCAAGCTCGGCTTCTTCGAGCACTGGACCGGCGGCGTGCAGGGCCTGGTCGTGACCAAGCCGGATGCGCCGTTCGGCCTGCCGATGTCCCAGGACATGTGGCTGTACTACTTCACCCTGGCGATCACGATCGCGATCTACGTGTTCTCGGTGAACCTGCTGCGCTCGCGCTCCGGCCGGGCGTTCATGGCGATCCGCGACAACGAGATCGCGGCCTCGGCGATGGGCATCGACGTCGCCACCTACAAGACGCTGGCGTTCGGTGTCAGCGCCGGCATCACCGGCGTCGCCGGCGGGTTGGGGGCCATCGCCGTGCAGTTCGTGGCGCCCGACAGCTACACGATCGTGCTCGCGATCTCGCTGTTCCTCGGCATGGTGGTCGGCGGCGTCGGCTGGCTGCCCGGCTCGTTCGTCGGCGCCGCCTTCATCATCTTCGTTCCGAACATCGCCGAAGGCATTTCCAAGGGCTTGTCCGGTGCCGTGTTCGGCGTGCTGCTGTTCCTGGTCATCTTCCTCGTGCCGCATGGCGCGCGGCAGGTGGCGATGGTGGCGCAGCAATTGCTCGGCAAACTCAGAAAAAACTAGGGAGGAACTCTCTTGCAGGTCGTTCGACAACTCCGGATCGCCGCGCTCGCGACGGCGGTGATCGCCGTCACTTCGGGCGCAGCCCTTGCCCAGAAGAAATACGACACCGGCGCGTCCGATACCGAGATCAAGATCGGCAACATCATGCCCTACAGCGGACCGGCGTCCGCCTATGGCGTGATCGGCAAGACCGAGGAGGCCTATTTCAAGAAGGTCAACGCCGAGGGCGGCATCAACGGGCGCAAGATCAATTTCGTCACCTATGACGACGCCTATTCGCCGCCGAAGGCGGTCGAGCAGGTGCGCAAGCTGGTCGAGAGTGACGAAGTTCTGTTCGTGTTCAATCCGCTCGGCACACCGTCGAACTCGGCAATCCAGAAATATCTCAACGGCAAGAAGATCCCGCAGCTGTTCGTCGCCACCGGCGCCACCAAGTGGAACGACCCCACGAACTTCCCATGGACCATGGGCTGGCAGCCGAGCTACCAGAGCGAGGGCCGCATCTACGCCAAGTACCTGCTCAAGGACAGGCCGGGTGCCAAGATCGGCGTGCTGTTCCAGAACGACGATTTCGGCAAGGACTATCTAAAGGGCCTCAAGGACGGACTCGGCGACAAGGCCGCGTCGATGATCGTCATGGAGGAGAGCTACGAGACCTCCGAGCCCTCGATCGACGGCCACATCGTCAAGTTAAAAGCCTCGGGCGCCGATACGTTCTTCAGCGTCACGACACCGAAATTCGCGGCGCAGGCGATCAAGAAGCTCGCCGAGATCGACTGGCACCCGCTGCATCTCGTGGTCAACGTGTCGGCCTCGGTCGGCAGCGTCATCAAGCCCGCGGGCTTCGAGAACGCGCAAGGCATCCTGTCGGCCGCCTACGCCAAGGACGCCGCGGACGCGCAGTGGGACAGCGATCCCGGGATGAAGAAGCTCACCGAGTTTCTCGCGCAGTACTATCCGGACGCCAACAGGCTCGACAGCTCGGTCGTGTATGGCTACGGCGCAGCGCAGACGCTGGTGAAAGTGCTGCAGATGTGCGGCGACGACCTGACCCGCGCCAACGTGATGAAACAGGCCGCAAGCCTGAAGGACTTCACGCCCGACACGCTGCTGCCAGGCGTCAAGATCAACACCTCCGCGACCGATTTCGCTCCCATCGAGCAACTCCAGATGCAGCGCTTCAAGGGCGAGAAGTGGGAGCTGTTCGGAGAGGCGATCAGCGGCGCCGTCGAGTAATCGCGCATCGCCATAGAAGCGGTGCCGATCTTCAACTGGCCCTCCGTGCTGACAGCACGGGGGCCTTTTCATCGACAGCAGAGGTCTGCTCCGAACGGTTGGCAAACACCGCCCCGCTCATCTCTGGCTGTTCTTGCAGAGCACGCACGCGCTGAGATTGCGCCAATCTCTCGCAGTTGCACATGACACCAGACCGCCGGCGTCATCCGCGAAAACACGGGCCGTGCCGTGATGTCGCAAGCGCCCCGTGCCAGCTTTGCTATAGTTCTGGCTCCAACGA
The DNA here is from genome assembly GCF_051168495.1 of Bradyrhizobium oligotrophicum. Lineage (GTDB taxonomy): Bacteria > Pseudomonadota > Alphaproteobacteria > Rhizobiales > Xanthobacteraceae > Bradyrhizobium > Bradyrhizobium oligotrophicum_A. The sequence continues at coordinate 509,482 of NZ_JBNPVB010000003.1, forward strand.
GAGCTTCCAACAAGGAAGCCATGACACGTCATCCAGAACAACACGGGAGACACGCACAATGATGATCACGCGAAGAGCAGCCCTTGCGTCCGCCGCCGCCATCGTCCTCGCCTCGACAAGCGCAATCGCCGCCGACAAGAAATACGACACCGGCGCCTCCGACACCGAGATCAAGATCGGCAACATCATGCCCTATAGCGGGCCGGCCTCGGCCTACGGCATCATTGGCAAGACGGAAGCCGCCTACTTCAAGAAGATCAATGCCGAGGGCGGAATCAACGGCCGCAAGATCAACTTCGTCTCCTATGACGACGCCTATTCGCCACCGAAGGCCGTCGAACAGGCGCGCAAGCTGGTCGAGAGCGACGAGGTGCTGCTGATCTTCAACTCGCTCGGCACGCCGTCGAACACGGCAATTCAGAAATACATGAACTCCAAGAAGGTGCCGCAACTGTTCGTCGCGACTGGCGCCACCAAATGGAACGATCCGTCGAACTTCGCCTGGACCATGGGCTGGCAGCCGAGCTACCAGGCCGAGTCGCGCATCTACGCCAAATATCTCTTGAAGGAGAAGCCGGATGCCAGGATCGCGGTGCTGTACCAGAACGACGATTACGGCAAAGACTATCTCAAGGGTCTGAAGGACGGGCTCGGTGCGAAGGCGGCGAGCATGATCGTCATCGAGGAGAGCTACGAGACGACGGAGCCGACGATCGACAGCCATATCGTCAAGCTGAAGTCGACGGGCGCCGACGTGTTCATGAACATCACGACGCCGAAATTCGCCGCCCAGGCGATCAAGAAGGCCAAGGAGATCGACTGGAAGGCGCTGCATCTCCTCAACAACGTCTCCGCCTCCGTCGGCAGCGTGCTGCGGCCCGCAGGCTTCGAGAACTCGCAGGATATCATCTCGGCCGCCTATCTGAAGGACGTCTCCGACCCGCAATGGAAGGACGATGCCGGAATGAAGCAGTTCCTCGACTTCATGGCGAAGGACTTTCCAGAAGGCGACAAGCTCGACGGCGGTGCCGTCGTCGGCTACGGCGTGGCGCAGACGCTGGTGCAGGTGCTGAAACAGTGCGGCGACGATCTCACCCGCGAGAACGTCATGAAGCAGGCGGCGTCCTTGCGCAACTTCCGCACCGAGATGCTATTGCCAGGCATCACGATCAACACCTCGGCGACCGACTTCGCCCCGGTGAGCCAGCTGCAGCTGATGCGCTTCAAGGGCGAGAAGTGGGAACTGTTCGGCGATGTGATCTCGGCCGACGTCGGCGGCTGACGCCTCGACACGACTCAATGCAACATCCTGCGGCGTCAAGCCGCAGGAGCCTGCGGCTTCGCGCAGCTCGATCGTCTTTGCCAAGTCTTTCTTAAGCTAGGAGTTCGAAGGACGGCGGTCATGCGTCTGCTGCAGTTACCTGATGCGTGCGGCTGCGCTATGGGGACTCGTTCGGAGTGAAACGAGTCGCCCGCCACGGGCGGATCCAACAACAAGGCCAATCCCGAAGGCCGAGGAAGGAATGCCACCGCAATGACCACCCCCCTCACCCGCCGCACGGTCTCCAGCCTGCTTGGCCTCGCCCTGGCCGGCGCTGCCGCCGGCGGTGCGTACGCCGACAAGACATACGACACCGGCGCCAGCGACACCGAGATCAGGATCGGCAACATCGTGCCCTATAGCGGCCCGGCCTCGGCCTATGGCTCGGTCGGCAAGGCGATGACCGCCGTGTTCAAGATGGTCAACGACGACGGCGGCATCAACGGCCGCAAGATCAACTTCATCTCCTATGACGACGCCTATTCGCCGCCGAAGACCGTCGAGCAGGCGCGCAAGCTGATCGAGAGCGACGAGGTGCTGTTCCTGTTCGGCGTGCTCGGCACCGCGCCCAACACGGCGATCCAGAAATATCTCAACGCCAAGAAGGTGCCGCAACTGTTCGTGGCGACCGGCGCCACCAAGTGGAACGAGCCGAAGGCCTTTCCCTGGACCATGGGCTGGCTGCCGAGCTACCAGTCCGAGGCACGCATCTACGCCAAATATCTCACGGCACAGCAGCCGGCCGGCAAGATCGCGGTGCTCTATCAGAACGACGACATGGGCAAGGACTATCTGAAGGGCCTCAAGGACGGGCTCGGTGACGGGTCGCGCCTGGTGCTGGAGGAGAGCTACGAAATCGCCGAACCCACGGTCGAATCGCACATCGTCAAGATGAAGTCGGCCAATCCCGACATCGTCGTGCTGTTCACGACCCCGAAGTCCGGGGCCCAGGCGATCAAGAAGCTCGGCGAGATGAACTGGAAGCCGCTGACCATCATCTCGAACGTCAGCGCCTCGACGGCGGCGGTGATGCGGCCGGCCGGAATCGAGAACGCGCAAGGCGTGATCTCGGCCGCCTACGCCAAGGATGCCTCCGATCCGCAATGGGCCAATGACCCCGGTCTCGGCGCGTTCAGGGAGCTGCTCGCCAAATATCTGCCGGAGATCAACCCCGTGGATTCGTCGGCGCTGACCGGCTACAACATCGCCACCACGATGGTCGAGGTGCTGAAGCGATGCGGCGACGAACTGACCCGCGCCAATGTCATGAAGCAGGCCGCGAGCCTGAAGCAGTTCGCGCAGGGCGGGCTCTTGCCCGGCATCACGCTGACCACAGGACCCGACGATTTCCAGCCGATCGAGCAGTTGCAGTTGATGCAGTTCAAGGGCGAGCGCTGGCAATTGTTCGGCGATGTGATGAGCGGCGAGCTGAAATAGCCGCGGCCCGGCAGATGGATGGCGCCGCATGAGCAGCCGCCGTCCGCTGTTGCGCGCGATCTTCGACGCCGCGGTCGCCGCGGCACATCCCGACATGGTGCTGCCGGCGCATCTGCCGGCTGCACCTGCGGGGCGGATCATCTGCCTCGCTGCCGGCAAGGGCGCCGCGGCGATGGCGGTGTCGGCCGAGCGCCACTACCTCGACACGCTGGGCGTCGATCGGGCGAAGCTGATCGGCATCGCAACCACCCGCCATGGCCATGGCGTGCCGACCCGGCGGGTCAAGGTGATCGAAGCCGGCCACCCGATGCCGGACGAGGCCGGGCTTAAGGCGGCGGATGAAACGCTGCAGCTCGCAGCGACCGCTGAGACCGACGACCTGATGCTGGTGCTGCTGTCCGGTGGCGGATCCGCCAACTGGATCGCGCCAGTCGATGGCGTCAGTTTCGCGCAGAAGCAGCAACTCACGCGCGCGCTGCTGCGCTCGGGCGCGCCGATCGGCGAGATCAACACGGTCCGGAAGCATCTGTCGCGCATCAAGGGCGGGCGGCTGGCGCGGGCCGGTCGCAACGCCGAAATCGTGACGTTGGCGATTTCCGACGTGCCGCATGACGACCCGTCCGCCATTGCGTCCGGGCCGACCGTGCCGGACCCGACCACGCTGGCCGACGCCCGCGCCATCGTTGCCAAATACAGGCCGGACGTCGACCCGGCGATCGCCCGTGCGCTCGAGGCTGCCGCCAATGAGAGCTGCAAGCCGGGCGACGCGGCGTTCGCCCGCGCTTCGTTCGAGCTGATCGCGCGCCCTGCCAGCTCCCTCGATGCCGCTGTCGCCTGCGCCAAGGCGGCGGGCTACGACGTGGTCGATCTCGGCGCCGATGTCGAGGGCGAGGCGCGCGAGATCGCCGCCGATCATGCCACGCTGGCGCGCGAGGCCCGCGCGCTCGGCCGCCGCATGGCGATCATCTCCGGCGGCGAGCTCACGGTGACCGTGCGCGGCCAGGGCCGCGGCGGGCCGAACCAGGAATATGCGCTGGCGCTCGCCGACCTCCTGAAGGACATGGAGGGCGTCGCGGCGCTCGCGGGCGACACCGACGGCGCCGACGGCGGCGGCGGCAGCGCCTCCGACCCGGCCGGCGCGCTGGTCGATGCCGAGGTCATCGCGGCGATGCGCAGCCAGAGGCTCGATCCGCAGGCCTATCTCGCCAACAACGACGCGACTGCGTTCTTCGCCGCAACCGGCGGCCTGTTGCAGACCGGACCGACGCTGACCAACGTCAACGACGTCAGGGTCATCCTGGTCGATTGAGGCCGCGCCGTTCAGAACTCCTCCGCGATCTTGGTCAGCATCGAAAGCAGCGCATCCCGCCCGGCCGGACCGAGCAGTTCGTTCAGCCGCGCCTCGTGCTTCGACACCACGAGCTTCTTGGCGCGGGCGAGCACGCCCCTGCCCTTTTCGGTCAGCATCAGGATGTGCGAGCGTCGGTCATTGGCCGAGCGGACCCGGGTGCAGAGGTCGCGGCTCTCCAGGCTGTCCAGCAGCGACACGAAGTTCGGGCGGAGGATGCCCAGCGTGTTGGCGATCTCGGTCTGGTTTCGGCCGGGATTGGCGTCGAGCAGCAGCAGCACCGAGAACTGCGCCGGGGTCAGCTGCAGCGGCGCGACGCAGCGCAGGAAGTCTTCGAACACCTTTAACTGCGCCCGTTTCAGCACATAGCCGAGCAGATCGGAGAGCTCGCCGAGCCGGACCGCTTGCGTCTCGTCGACGGCTACGGCAGCTTCCCTGCGGCCTTCCTTCCTGCTGACGGGCTTGGCGCTATCGGCCATCATGGTCCGCCAAAGTCATCACACCTGCTTCCATCCCTGGTCTCGCATGCCGCAGCCGGAACGGCGGCCTTGAGATTATAATCGATAATTGTTATCCACCATATCAAACACGGGCAGCCGAATTCAACTGCTCCGACCAGCGGATGGCGCGCGGGCGCTGCCCGCCTGCGGTCGCCACAGAGGGGGAGCGTCCGGTCTTGAACACCACGATCCTGCTGTTCCTGCTGCAGGACGGCATTACCAACGGCGCGATCTACGCGCTGCTCGGGCTTGCGCTCGTGCTGGTCTTTGCCGTCACCCGGGTCATCCTGATCCCGCAGGGCGAATTCGTCACCTACGGCGCCCTCACCTATGCCTCGCTCGCCGCCGGCCGCATGCCGGGCACGGCCAAGCTCGCCGTCGTGATGGGCCTCGTGCCCCTTGCCTTCGATCTCTACGCGATGCGCAAGACGCTGCATGCGCCGAAGATCGCACGCACCTTCGGCCTCAACGTCGCCGTCCCCGTGGTCATTCTGCTGGCCAGCCTGTGGGCCGCCGACCAGCGCATGCCGGCCGGTGTCAGCCTGGTGCTGTCGCTGCTGATCGTCGCCAGCATCGGCCTGTCGCTCTACCGCATCGTATTCCAGCCGCTCGCCCACACCTCGGTGCTGGTGCTGCTGATCGCCTCGGTCGGCACCCACCTCGCGCTGCAGGGCCTTGGCCTGTTGTTCTTCGGCGCCGAGGGCCAGCGCGGCCCGACGCTCTTGACCGCCAGCGCGACGCTGGGCTCGCTGCGCTTCACCGGCCAGGGCATGGCTGTCTACGGCATCACCATCGCCTTCATCGTCGGCCTCTGGCTGTTCTTCGGCCTGACCCTGTATGGCAAGGCGCTGCGCGCCACCGCCGTCAACCGGCTCGGCGCCCGTCTGGTCGGCATCCGCACCACGCTGTCGGGCCAGATCGCCTTCCTCCTGGCGTCCACGATCGGCGCGCTCTCCGGCATCCTCATCGTCCCGATCACGACGCTCTATTACGACACCGGCTTCCTGATCGGCCTGAAGGGCTTCATCGCCGCGATCATCGGCGGCCTGATCAGCTATCCCTTGACGGCGGTTGCCGCCCTGATCGTCGGCCTCGTCGAGGCGTTCTCGTCTTTCTATGCTTCGAACTTCAAGGAAGTGATCGTCTTCACGCTGCTGATTCCGGTTCTGCTGCTGCGTTCGCTCGCCGCGCCCGCGGTCGAAGAAGAGAAGGATTGATCCGTGCGCGAGCGTTGGCCTCTCATCGTCTTTGCCGTCATCGTTGCGGCTGTCCCGTTCATCCCGGGCATGCCGCCGTTCTGGATCGTGCTGCTCGACAATATCGGACTGTCCGCGCTGGTCGCGATGGGCCTGGTGCTCCTGACCGGCGTCGGTGGCCTCACCTCGTTCGGCCAGGCCGCCTTCGTCGGCTTCGGCGCCTATACGACGGCGGTACTGTCCGCCAATTACGGCATCTCGCCCTGGCTGACCCTGCCGCTGTCGCTGCTGGTGTCCGGCCTCGCGGCCGTGCTGCTCGGCCTCGTCACCGTCAGGCTGTCCGGCCACTATCTGCCGCTCGGCACGCTCGCCTGGGGTCTTGGCCTCTATTATCTCTTCAGCAAGCTGGCGTTCCTCGGCCGCAATGACGGCATCTCCGGCATCCCGCCGCTGTCGATCGGCAGCCTCAGGATGCTCGATCCCGGCACGATCTATTTCGCAATCTGGGCCGCCGTGCTGATCTCGGCATTGCTGACGATGAACCTGCTGGACAGCCGCACCGGCCGCGCCATCCGCGCACTGCGGCGCGGTCATATCGCAGCCGAAGCTTTCGGCGTCTACGCGCCGCGCGCCAAGCTGCTGGTGTTCATCTACGCAGCCGTGCTGGCGGGCCTGTCCGGGTGGCTCTACGCGCACTTCGCCCGCGCCGTGAACCCGACGCCGTTCGGCGCCCAGGCCGGCATCGAATATCTGTTCGTGGCCGTCGTCGGCGGCGCGGGCTACGTCTGGGGCGGCGTGCTCGGTGCGGCGATCGTCGTGATCCTGAAGGAGGTGCTGCAGAGCTACCTCCCGCTGCTGCTGCATGGCGAGGGCCAGCTCGAGACCATCGTGTTCGGCATCCTCCTGGTCACGCTGCTGCAGCTCGCGCCGACCGGCCTGTGGCCGTGGCTGACGTCGCGGCTGCCGTTCAAGCCCGTTGCCAAGACGCCGGACACCACGATCAAACTGGCGGCTCGCGAGCGGGCCGCATCCGCCCCCAGCGTGCTGCTGCAGGTCGACAATGCGCGCAAGCAGTTCGGCGGCGTGGTCGCGGTCAACAACGTCTCGTTCGACGTCCAGGCCCGCGAGATCGTCGCGCTGATCGGGCCCAACGGCGCCGGCAAGAGCACGACCTTCAATCTCATTACCGGCGTGCTGCCGCCGACCTCCGGCAACATCGCGGTGCTCGGCAAGGCGGTCGGCAACGCTCCGCCGCAGGACGTCGTCAAGCTCGGCATTTCCCGCACCTTCCAGCACGTCAAGCTGGTGCCTGATATGACCGTGCTGGAGAACGTCGCAATCGGCGCGCATCTGCGCGGCCATTCCGGGGCGCTGTCCAGCATGTTCCGGCTCGACCGCGGCGACGAAGCAAAACTGCTCGCCGAGGCTGCGCGGCAGATCGAACGCGTCGGACTTGGCGACCAGATGCACCAGCTCGCTGGTTCTCTTTCTCTGGGACAGCAGCGCATCGTCGAGATTGCGCGTGCGCTGTGCGTCGATCCGATGCTGCTGCTGCTCGACGAGCCCGCCGCCGGCCTGCGCCACATGGAGAAACAGCGCCTCGGCGCCTTGTTGCGCGAGCTGCGCGCCGGCGGCATGTCGGTGCTGCTGGTCGAACACGACATGGGTTTTGTCATGGATCTCGCCGACCGCATCGTGGTGCTCGATTTCGGCACCAAGATCGCCGAGGGCACCCCAGCCGCGATCAAGACCAATCCCGAGGTGATCAAGGCGTATCTCGGAGCCGCCGCATGAGCACCTTGCTGGAAGTCACCGACGCCCACGTCGCCTACGGCAAGGTCGAGGCGGTCCGTTCGGTCTCGCTCACGGTGGCCGAGAACGAGATCGTCACCATCATCGGCGCCAACGGCGCCGGCAAGACCACCTTGCTCAGCGCCATCATGGGCGTGCTGCCCCTGAAGGGCCGGGTCTCCTTCCTGGGCGACGACATGGCCCGGCTGGAGATCGAGGACCGCGTCGCCCGCGGCCTCTGCCTGGTGCCGGAGCATCGCGAGCTGTTCGCCACGATGAACGTCGAGGACAATCTGCAGCTCGGCGCTTTCAGAATGTCGAAGGCGCATGCTTCCAGAGGCTTCGAGCACGTCTACACGCTGTTCCCGAAGCTCAAGGAACGGCGCAAGCAGCTCGCCGGCACTTTGTCGGGCGGCGAGCAGCAGATGCTGGCGATGGGCCGTGCGCTGATGGGCGCGCCGAAGATGCTGATGCTGGACGAGCCGAGCCTCGGGCTCGCGCCGATCATCGTCGCCGGCATCTTCGAGATCGTCGCCAAGCTGCGCCAGGAAGGCGTCTCGGTGCTGCTGGTCGAGCAGAACGCCAAGGCGGCGCTGCAGGTCGCCGACCGCGCCTATGTCATGGAGCTCGGCGAGTTCGTGCTCAACGGCAAGGCCAGCGAGATCGCCACTGACCAGCGCGTCGCCGCGAGCTATCTCGGCTTCGCCGAGGCGGCGGCGAGCTGAGCCTGACATCTCGATGGGACGGCGCCGTCTCAGCATGGCGCCTCCCGCGATAGCCCGACGTCGACCATCTCGCGCTTCAGCACCCGGGACCCGCCGGTCGCCGTCAGGCGGCCACGCGCACGCGCGGCGGCGATGAGGATGCGGAGCCGGCTGGCTCCGTTGGCGGGGATCATGGCGGGGCTCCCGGCAAAACAATCAAAATTGGGGTCTCGATAGCCGAAAGGCCGGCTCACTGAGCCGGCCTTTGCTGATCTTGATATGGTCCGCGAAGCTCATTGCGCCGGGACGTATTTGCCGTCCTTCACGGTCAGGATGATGCGGGCGCGGTCGTCGAGGCCGGAGCGGTCCTTTTCGGTGAAGTTGTAGACGCCCTGCGAGGCCGCCAGATCCTTCTCGGTCAGCAGCGCCTGACGGATGGCCTCGCGGAACTCAGGCGTACCGGGCTTGGCGGTCTTCAGCGCCACCGGAATCACGCGCTTGAGGATCTCGAAGGCATCGAACGAATGGCCGGCGAACTGGCTGCGGCTGTTCGGGCCATACTTGCCCTCATAGGCCTTGTTCAGCTCCATGCCCGGCGCCTTGGTCAAGGCGTCATCGGCCTGCGTCTCCGGCGACATCACCGGGCCCGAGGCCATGATCACGCCCTCCGCCGCCTTCCCGGCGATGCGGATGAAGTCCATGCTGGCTGCACCGTGGGTCTGATAGATCAGGCCGGTATAGCCGCGCTCGCGCAGCTCGGTCTGCGGCAGGGCGGCAGCGGTGCCGGAGGCGCCGACCAGGACCGCGTCGGGATTGGCGGCGACCAGCTTGAGCACCTGGCCGGTGACGGAGGTGTCGGGACGGGCGAAGCGCTCCTCGTCGGCGATGGTGATGCCCATCGGCACGCCCTGGTTCTTCAGGTCGTTGAACCAGAGGTCGCCGTAGGAATCGGAATAGCCGATGTAGCCGACGGTCTTGATGTTGTGCGCCTTCATGTGCTCGTAGAGCACCTTGCCCATGATCGGCACGGGCTGCGGCATCACCACCGACCACTTGGTCCGCTCCGGTGTGACCGGAAACGGCGCCAGGCCGAAATGCGGGATGCCGGCTTCATTGGCGACGTTGGACACCGCGATGGTCGGCGGGGTCAGCGCCGAGCCCATGATGATGTCGGCCTTGGATTCGGTGACGAAACGGCGCGCGTTGGTGGTTGCCGTGGTCGGATCGCCGCCGTCATCGAGCACGATCACCTTGAGCGGCACGCCGCCGATCTCCTTCGGCACGAATTCGAGCGCATTGCGCTCGGGAATGCCGAGCGCGGCGCCCGGGCCGGTCGTCGTGGTGGTGATACCGATGGTGATCTCGCTGGTCTGCGCCAACGCCGGTGCGGACACCAGCATCGCAATGACGCCAGCCGCCGCCAGATAGGCCTTCTTCATTCTGTCCTCCCTCTCGCTCTTTTCGGCTCAGTTCGTGATCCGCCGATCCTGTTTGCCGTCTTGCGCACCCCCCGCGGGGCGCGCCTTCTTCGCCGACATGTGTCCAAAGTTGTACCGGCATTGAACACGAGAACAATACCTCTCACCAGTCGACCAAAGCACGACGGCTGAACATCCTTAAGACGGTCGCATGTCGCACCCATTGCCGCACCTCATTCCCCTAGAAACTTGGCTCGCATCTCCGCAGGGAACGGCGCCGATTTCAGTTTGTCGGGATCGGACGGGTCGCGCCCGACCAGCACCCTCGTCTCGAATCCCTCGAGCGCCAGGGCCCCGCCCTTGAACACCTTGTGGGTGACGTCGAAGGACGAGCGCTTGATGCTCTCGATCCGGCTTTCGATCGTGATCCAGTCGCCATAGGTCGAGGGGATGTAGAACTTGGCGCGGGTGTCGACCATGGGAATGCCGACCAGTCCGTAGCGGCGGACGATGTCCTGCTTGGAGAAGCCCGCCGCCTCGAACATCACCGAGGTCGCATCGTCGAACATCGCGAAGTAGCGCGGATAGTAGACGATGTTGGCGGGATCGCAGTCGCCCCACTGGATCTGCACGTCGCGGCGGTTGACGAACATGTTTTTGGCCTCGCTTACACCGCGACGTCGGTGCGCTCCCTCTCCCCGTCCTTGCGGGGAGAGGGCTGGGGTGAGGGGCAGCCACACGCACCGACCGTGCGGAGAGCCCCCCTCACCCGGATTGCATCTGGCGATGCAATCCGGCCTCTCCCCGCACGCGGGGAGAGGCTGGGAGCGTGCTCGTGGCCGGCGACCGAACTCATTCGAACGTTCAAACCTACTTCGGCGCCATGCGCAGCGAGCCGTCGAGGCGGACGACCTCGCCGTTGAGATAGGGGTTCTCGACCATGTGCAGCGCGAGCGCCGCAAACTCGTCGGCGTGGCCGAGGCGGCGCGGGAAGGGAATCGCGGCGGCGAGCGAGTCCTGGGCCTCCTGCGGCAGATTGGCGAGCAGCGGCGTCAGGAACAGGCCGGGCGCGATGGTCAGCACGCGGATGCCGAACTGCGCCAGCTCACGCGCGATCGGCAGCGTCATGCCGACGATGCCGCCCTTCGACGCCGAATAGGCGGATTGCCCGATCTGGCCGTCATAGGCGGCGACGGAGGCGGTGTTGATGACGACGCCGCGTTCGCCGGTCGCCTGCGGCTCCAGCTTGGTCATGCCGTTGGTGACCAGACGGAGCATGTTGAACGAGCCGATCAGGTTGACCTTGATGACCTTCTCGAAATCGGCGAGCGCCATCGGGCCGTCGCGGCCGACGACGCGCTTGGCGACGCCGATGCCGGCGCAGTTCACCAGCACCCGCGGCTGCTGGCCGAGCGCCTCGACCGCCTTGGCGACGGCAGCTTCGGCGCCGGCCGCGTCGGAGACGTCGCAGACAACAGGCACGCCCCTGATCTCGGCGGCCACCTCTTCGGCCAGCTTGGCATTGAGGTCGAACACCGCGACCTTGGCGCCCTGGGCAGCGAGCTTGCGGGCGGTGGCGGCGCCGAGGCCGGAGGCTCCGCCGGTGACGATGGCGGCCTGATCCTTCAACAACATGGTCGTCTCTCCCTTGAATGCACCGATCAGCCGGCGACGATGATGTCGTCGTCCGGCGTCGCGGCGTAGATGCGCTCGATCAGGTCCTTGCGGTTCTCCAGCACGGCGCGCTGGTTGATCGAGCCCTTGTCGGTGACCTCGCCCTTGTAGATGGACAGCGGCACTCCCAGCAGCACGGCGCGGGTGATCCGGGTCGACGAGCCGGTCGCGGTGCCGAGAAATTTCGCAAACCGCGTGCGGAAGGCGTCGCGGATCAGCGGATCGGCGGCGGTGACGGCGAGGTCGTCGAACGGCAGGGTGGCGTTGATCAGGCGGCAGCCGTCGAGATCGAGCACGACGATGGCGGCGATCTCGTCGCGGTTGATGCCGGCGATGATCACGTCGCGCGCCAGCGGCGCGCACGCCGCCACGAAGCGAGCCCTGAGCGGGCCGACGGAGACCCAGGTGCCGCTCGCCAGCTTGAAGTCCTCGGCGACGCGGCCGTCGAAATCGAAGCCGGCGTTGAAGTCGGCGGGATCGACGGGCTTCAGCGCATCGCCCATCTTGTAGTAGCCCTCGTCGTCGAATGCCGCGGCCGAGACCTCCGGCAGCCGCCAATAGCCCGGCGTGACGTTCGGCCCCTTGGCGCGGACCTCGAGCTTGCCGTTGTTCGGCACGAGCTTGGCCTCGTTGCCCGGCACCGGCAAACCCACGTGGCCGGAGCGGCTGGTGCGCGGATTGACCGACATGAAGAACGGCGCGGTCTCGGTCGAGCCGAGGCCAGTCAGCATCGGAACGCGATATCCGGTCTCGGACACCGAGAGCTCGTCGAGCTCGTTCCAGACATGCGGCGCGAGCGCGGCGCCGGAGAAGAACATCGCGTGCAGCCGGCGGAAAAAGGTCTTCCGCAGGTTCGGGTCCTCGCGGAAATACGGCAGCAGCGACTCGTAGCCCTTGGGGACGTTGAAATAGACCGTCGGCGAGATCTCGCGCAGATTGCGCACGGTCTCCTCGATGCCGCCGGGCACCGGCTTGCCCTGGTCGAGATACATCGAGCCGCCGTTGAACAAGGTCAGGCCGATATTGTGGTTGCCGCCAAAGGTGTGATTCCACGGCAGCCAGTCCACGATGACAGGCGGCTCGTCCTTCAGGAAGGCGAGCGTCTCGCGGATCATCACCTGGTTGGCGCAGATCATGCGCTGGGTGTTGATGACGGCCTTGGGATTGCCGGTCGAGCCCGAGGTCAGCAGGAATTTCGCGATCGTGTCCGGGCCGATCTTGTCATGGATGGCATCGAGGCCGGCAAACAGCGGCGAGGCGATCAGCTCGGACAGCATCGTGATCTTGCGGCCCGGCACCTCGCCGAACGACGCCACGATCTCGGTGCCCTCGGGCACGTTGGCGATCAGCGCATCGGCGAACTTGTCCGCGTCGTCGACGAAGACGAGTCCGGGCGTCAGCAGCTTCATCAGATAGGCGAGCTTGCCGTAGTCGCGCGACACCAGCGAATAGGCTGGCGACACCGGACAGAACGGCACGCCGGCATAGAGCGAGCCGAACGCGACGAGCGCATGATCGATCGAATTGCCGGACAGGATCATCACCGGACGGTCCGGCGACAGGCCGCGGGCGAGCAAGCCCGAGGCAATGTGCCGGCTCGCCGCCAGCAAGGTGCCGTAGCTCAGCTCGCGCCAGCCCTCGGGCCCGACGCGTTCGGCCATGAACACGCGCTCGGGTGCTGTTTTGGCAAAATGATGCAGCCGGTCGGTGATCCGCAGCGGGAAATCGCCCAGCGGCTGGGTCGGCCGGAGGTAGATGGTGCCGTCGTCGCGGCGCTCGACGTTGACGACGGGATCGTTGAACGAGATGGCGCGCAACGGATGAACACTGGCGCTCCGCGCCGTGTTGTCCGTTCCTCCCTGTGTGATTTTTGTTGTTTGCGCGGTCATGTCACGTCGGCTTCACTTTGGCTGTCTTGTGATCGAGGAAGGCGCGGATGCGGCCCTTGGCCTCCTTGTCGCTCTGCGCGACGGTGGCCATCAGCGATTCCATCAGCAGGCCGGTCTGCGGATTGGCTTCCGCGATCATCGGCAGCGCCTGCAGCACGGCAAAGTTGGTCAGCGGCGCGTTGCCCGCGATCTTGGCCGCCAGCTCCATCGCCTTGGTCATCGCGGCGCCGGCCTCGACCAGATATTGCGCGAAGCCGTAGGACGAGCCTTCGGTCGCCGAGTAGACGCGGCCGGTCAGCATCATGTCCATCATGCGGGCGACGCCGATCAGGCGCGGCAGCCGCACCGAGCCGCCGCCGCCGACGAAGATGCCGCGCTGGCCCTCGGGCAGCGCGAAATAGGCCGAGGGTTCGGCGACGCGGATGTGCGCGGCGCAGGCGAGCTCGAGGCCGCCGCCGATGACGGCGCCCTTCAGCGCGGCGATGACAGGCACGCGGCAATATTGGATGCGGTCGAACACGCGGTGCCACATCTGCGAATGCACCAGGCCTTCGGTGGCATCGCGCTCGCGCAGTTCGGAGAGATCGAGGCCCGAGGAGAAATTGTCGCCGAGGCCGTGGATCACCACACAACGGACGTCCTCTGGCAGGCTGGTGAAGCACTCGCCGATCGCGAGGATGATACCGTCATTCAGCGCATTGCGCTTGGCGGGACGGTTGAGCCCGATCGTCAGCACGGCGCCCTGCTGTTCGATCTGCAGCAGAGACGGATCGGCCGCTGGCGTGGCGGTGTCGGCGTTTCCCATCGCTTGATTGTGTCCTGTTAGAATAGTTATGTTTTATAACGATCTCGGCAGGAGTCAACACGCGGGCCGGGAGAACGTGTTGTGCAATGCGAAATGAACGGCGCCAGGATGAAGGACGAGATGAAGGACGAGACGAACTACGCGACGTCTCCGGCGCGCCGCATCGTAAGGCGCATCGGCGCAAAGGCAAATGGCATGATCGGGCATTCCCGCGGCGAAATCACGCCCGGGGTTTGCCGGTCTCGTTCACCCTCATGTGAGAGGGCGCAGGGAAGGCCAGGCGCCGGCTGACGCCTGCGGCCCGCCTGCGAAAAAAAATGCAGGCGGCAGGTACCACAGGTGCAGCCAGGAACGCCCGGCCTTCCCTGCGCGACGGTCTTCACGCTTACTTCGTGCTCTCCCCGGGGACCGGCTGATTGACCCCGTCGCCGACGCCGCGCTTGCGCGACGCCCACTTGACCTCGGCACCGGGAGGTCAGGACCACACGACTTCACGTCCGCGCCATGCCGTTCGTCCGCGCGCCCGAAGACGCGCTGCGGCAAACCGCGGCCATCGCTCCCCGCCCCGCGTGTCGTGACGATCGCGCGCTACGCCCCTTGCTTGGGACGGGATGAGGGATACAATCACGGTTTTTGAAAATACGCAAGAGATTTATTTTTTTCAGAATATGACGATCGATGGATCATCGTTGCCTCGACACGCTCGCCTGTCGTCCCTGCGAACGCAGGGACCCATACCGCGGAATTTATCGGTGAGACATCACTCCCAATCATCGTCCTACTGAAGCCGGTGGTTATGGGTCCCTGCGTTCGCAGGGACGACACCATGTGTCGTAGCAGGCTGCCGGGCCGGGGCACCGAGGTCGGCTTTGCACATGAATGGCCGACAACATCGCATTCAGCATGGCTTCAAAGCGCGCCCTGTAGAACGTCACGGTCACCACACTTCCCGATGGAGGGGACCATGGTTTCGCTGAAGACATCTCTCGCCGGCGGCGTTGCCACGCTCGCCGTGACCGCCACCCTGCTCACCGGCGCGGCACCGGCCCAGGCGCATGACGGCCGCAACGCGGCGCTGTTCGGCGGGCTGGTGGCCGGAGCTCTCATTGGCGGCGCGCTGGCGGCGGCGTCGGAAGCGCAGGCGTATGAGCCTGCGCCAGTCTACCGGTCGCACTACCGCGACGCGGCGTATGACGGCTACGGCTATGAGCGTCACCGCTACGTGCCGGCTTACCGCGACCGCAATTGCGACCACGGCGGCTATGGCCGGGCGGGTTGGGACGACGAGGATTAGTCGTAGGTCTTCCCGAATACGAAGCTGTCGCGACGAACGACCGCTTCAGCCAGCTACTCCGTCATGCCCGGGCTTGTCCCGGGCATCCACGTCCCTCGGAGTATGCAGAACCACGTGGATGGCCGGGACAGGCCCGGCCATGACGGCGTGGAGACAGGCGACGGCGAGCTCAGACCGCTCGATGCTCAGACCGCTCGATGCGATGACTCTGCGCAGCCAGCCCGGCCTACAGCACCACATGCACGTCGATGATGACGCGATCGGCGTGGCGGGCGGCGGAGCCGATGAAGACGTGCTGCATCAGCCAGCGATATTTGTCGTGGCCGGTCTCGAACCGGGGGTGGGTGCGGAAGTAGATCAGCGCAGGATCCACCGGCTCGCCGCGCTTGAGCTTCTGCAGCAGGTCGACCGGCCCGAAGCGGATGCCGCGATTCTCGACATAGATGGTCGCGCCGTCGTCGGTCTCGAAGGCGTATTTGGCTTCGAGGTCGATCAGCTCGCTGGGACGGATGATCTGGAAGTCGGCGCCGAAGGCGCAGATCCGGCCGCTGACGCCCTCGCCGTCCAGACCCGGCCCCTTCACCTCGCCGCCGATGATCGGGATGATCCGGCGCACGCCGATGCCGGTCTCGCCGGCCGAAGTGACGTCGCCGATCGAGACAATGAGGGTGAAGACGTAGCGGGTCTCGAGGATGGGCGTCGTCATCGGTTCATCATCTGTTGCGGCAGCCAGGTGGCGAGCAGCGGGAAGGCGATCAGGATCACCAGCCGGATCAGGTCGGTGGCGACGAACGGCAGCACGCCCTTGAAGATGGTGGAGAACGACACGTCCTTCACCACTGATTTGATCACGAACACGTTCATGCCGACCGGCGGATGGATCAGGCCGAGTTCGACCGTCATCACGATGATGACGCCGAACCAGATCGGATCGAAGCCGAGATGCGAGATCACGGGGAAGATGATCGGCACCGTCAGGATGATCATCGCCATGGCGTCCATCAGGCAGCCGAGCACGAGATACATCACCATGATCAGCGCCAGCACGCCATAGGGGCCGAGGCCGAGGCCGGTGAGGAATTCGGTCACCTTCTGCGGCGTCTGCGTCACCGTGAGGAAATAGCCGAAGATCAGCGCGCCGATCAGCACGGTGAACACGGCCGCCGCCGTGCGCGTCGCCTGCAGCAGCGAGGCCAGGATCTTGTCCTTGTTCAGCCGTCCGGTGACCAGGCCGATCAGGAAGGCGCCGGTGGCGCCGACGCCGCCGGCCTCCGTCGGCGTGAAGCGCGGCAGGAACGGAAGGCCGTAGAGGCCGCCGATCACGAACAGGAACAAGAGCATCGGCGCCCAGATGCCCTTGAGGCCCTTGATGCGCTCGCGCCACGGCAGCGCCTCGCCCTTCGGGAGAAAGTCCGGCCTGACGCGGCCGATCACCGTGATGGTGATCATGTACATGGTCATCGCAAGCAGGCCCGGGATGATGCCGGCGATGAACAGCTTGCCGATGTCCTGCTCGGTGATGATGCCGTAGACCGCGAGCACGGTGGACGGCGGCAGCATCGCGCCCAACGTGCCGCCGGCGGCGATGACGCCGGTGGCGAAGGATTGCGGATAGCCGAAGCGGCGCATCTCCGGATAGGCCACGGCCGAGAAGGTCGCGGCGGTCGCGACCGACGAGCCGCAGATCGCAGCGAAGCCGCCGCAGGCCGCCACCGTCGCGATGCCGAGCCCGCCCCTGAGATGGCCGACGAAGCCGTTGGCGGCGCGGAACAACTCCTTGCTCATGCCGGAGTTGGAGACGAACGTTCCCATCAAGAGGAACATCGGGATCACGCCGAAGGTGTAGTCCGTGACCGTGCGCATCGAGGTCTGGCCGACCAGCTTGAGTGCCGCCGTGCCGTTGACGAGATAGGCGAAGCCGGAGACGCCGACGAGGCCCATCGCCATGCCGACGGGCACGCGCAGCAGCATCAACGCGAACAGTGAAACGAAGCCGATGATGGCGACCGCATCCGTGCTCATGCGGCGCTACTCCGTGACCTTGACGTGGGGGTCATGAATCTCCTCGGGATGGAAGATCAGGCGATAGGTTCGGATGGCGATCAAGAGCACCGCCGAGACGTCGCCGATCCAGGCGATGGCGAAGAACGGCCAGGTCGGCATGTGCAGATCGAAGGTGAGGACGTTGTCCTCATAGGTGCCGCGCACCTTGTCGAACAGGGTCCAGGTCTGGACGGTGACGACGAACAGGAGCACCAGGGTGGCGAAGATGTCGATCCAGCGCTGCCAGCGCGGGCCGACATTGCCCCAGACCAGGTCCACGGTGATATGCGTGCCGCGATAAGATGTCGCAGCGATGCCCCAGAAGATCAGGATGCCGAGCAGCATGCGGCCGATGTCGAAGGAATCCGGGATCGCATAGTTCAGCGTGTTGCGTAGCAGCACCGACAGGAAGATGTCGAGCGCGACGATGCCGACGAAGAACGCGGCGATCCACTCGATCCCGTCGATAATCCGATCCATGTAGGCGCGCTGCATGGCGTCCCCGTTTCAGAAAGTTTGGCGCTTATGTTTGGAAGCGAGCTGCTGCGCAGCCGGCGGTGCTCAGCCTCTCCCCGCGTGCGGGAGAGGCCGGATTGCATCGTCAGATGCAATCCGGGTGAGGGGGCTCTCCGCACGGTCGGTGCCCGTGGCTGCCCCTCACCCCCGCCCTCTCCCCGTGAAGAACGGGGAGAGGGGGCGCACCGTCTGCCGCGCAACAGTTTGGATCGAAGACGTTACTGCGCCAGCGCGTTGTACTTGGCGAGCGAGGCCTTCAGTTCGGTCATGGCCGCGTCGGCGTCGACGCCGGTCTTCTTGACGCCGTCGGCCCAGGTCTTGAACAGCGGATCGGCCGCCTTCTTCCAGGCCGCGGTCTGCTCCGGTGTCAGCTTGTAGACCTCCTGGTCCGGCTGCGCCTTGATCTTGTCGACGCCGGCGTCCTCGAACTTGCCCCAGGGCTCGCCGACCCGGCCGGCCGCTTCCGTGTTGCAATTGTCGTCGATCGCCTTCTTCTGACCAGCCGACATCTGGTTGTACTTGTCCTTGTTGATCACGAACACGAAGGTCGTGACGTAGAACGGCGCGTCCATGTGGTACTTCGTGACCTTGTCGACGCCGAACAGCACCAGCGAGCCGGCCGGGAAGGTGACGCCATCGGCCACGCCGCGCTCGATGATGTCGCGCACTTCAGGCGCGGAGGACTGCACATTGGTGCCGCCGAGCGCCGTGACGAAGTTGGCGATGGTCGCATCCGCCGGGCGGATCTTCATGCCCTTGACGTCCTCCGGCACGACGACCTTCTTGGTGCGGGTGTGGAAGGCCGAGGGCGTGTGGACGAAGGCGAGGCAGTATTTGACGTCCTTCATCTCCTTCTCGGCATATTTGCGGTACCAGGCGTCGAGGCCTTCGGAGCCGCCCTTGGCGTCGGAGATCAGGAACGGCAGCTCGCCGGCGCCGATGATCGGGAAACGGCCGGGCTGATAGCCGGGATTGACGTAGGTGACGTCGGCGATGCCGTCGCGCGCCATGTCGTAATGATCGAACGCCTTGCCGAGCTGCTGGGCCGGAAACACCTTGCCCTTGATGGTACCGCCGGAAGCCTTCTCGACCGACGCGGCCCAATCCTCCAGCGCCTTCTGCAGCGGATGGCTGGCCGGCACCCAGTGCGAGATCTTCAGATCGAACGTCTTGTCCTGCGCAAGCGCGGGGGTCGTCACACCGGCAGCCAGCGCCAACGCCAGAAGCGTCTTCCTCATCGGGATCGTCTCCTCATTCCGCGGGCCTTCGAGGGCCCTTTGCTTCATTGTTATAGCATATAAACATCATTGCAAGCGCCGCGGCGGGCTGGCCCGCACTGCACGTGCAAGCGGAGCCTATCGCTTCAGCCGATGCAAGTCTGGCAGACGAAAGTTGCAGACGCACGGCATTTCATTAACACGTTAAGGATTTCCGTTGCACCCGAAATTGCACGGCTTCATCAGCGCACCACGAAATTGCCGCAGGAGCGGTCGGACAGGCCCGGCGATGTCGGGCGCGGTCCGTTTCAAACGCCCACGCAAAACACGTTTGAAACTTTGTAGGCGGTGCAAAACGCGCGCAGACGTCGTTCACTGCCGATATCGCCAGCCAATGATCGAGACGCGCATGAGCAGCATTCCCGCCGGCTTCGAGCCGCACTTTCGCAAGAGCCCGTTCACCGATCCCTGGGAGCCGCTCTACGCCAAGACGACCGACAAGGCCGTCATCCTCGGCCTGCGGCTCGCCACCCCGCACACCAATTCGCGCGGGCTGATCCATGGCGGCCTGATTGCCGCGCTCGCCGACAACGCGATGGGCTACAGCTGCGCCCAGGCGCTGGGCTGGGAGACGTCGCTGGTGACGATCAATCTCGCGGTCGACTACATCGGCAGCGCCGGGATCGGGCAGTGGCTGAGCGTCGAGAGCGACGTCATCAAGAGCGGCCGCACGGTGTGCTTCGTGCAAAGCCTGGTGCTCGCCGACGAGGCCGTGATCGCGCGGGCGAATGCGACGTTCCGCGTGGTGCCGAAGACGGCGTGACGACAATGGGCGTCAGCCGAAGCGCCAGTCGCAGGTGGCGATGACCAGATCGATGAAGGCGCGCACCTTGGCGGAGAGCAGCCGCGAGCTCGGAAACACGATGTGGATCGGCAGCGGCGGCGGCTCGTATTTCGCCAGCACACGCTTGAGGCGGCCGGCGCGCAAGCCCTCCGCGGCCTGATAGGCCAGCACCCGCGTCACCCCGCCGCCGGCCTCGGCATATTGGATCGCGGTGTCGGCATTGTTGGTGACGAGCCGCGGGCTGATCGCGATCCGCTGCTCGCTGTCGTCCTTCACGAAGCGCCATTCCGCTTCGGGGCCGAACTGGATGGTCTGATGCGTCGCCAGCGCTTCGGGCGTGCGCGGCTCGCCATGGGCCTTGAAGTAGGCGGGCGCGCCGACCACGATCCGCCTCATATGTCCGACCTGACGGGCCACGAGAGAGGAATCGCCGAGATGGCCGATGCGCACGGCGCAGTCGATGCCGTCCTCGACCAGGTTGATGATGCGATCTTCGAGCCGCAGCTCGGCCGAGACCTCGGGGTAGCGGCCCAGATAGGCCGACACCGCCGGACCGACGTGCAAGCGACCGAAGCCGACCGGGGCGGAGACCACCAGCCGCCCTGCCGGCTGCAGCCGCTCGCTCTCGGCGGCGCGCTCCGCCTCCTCGAGATCGGCCAGGATGCGCCGGATGCGTTCGAGATAGCGCCGCCCGGCATCGGTCAAGGTCACCGAGCGCGTCGTGCGCTGCAGCAGGCGGACGCCGAGATGCTCTTCGAGCCCGGCGACCAGCCGCGTCACCGCCGATGGCGAGAGCTTCAGCCGGCGGGCTGCCGGTGCAAAGCCGTTGAGCTCGGCGACGGTGACGAAAGCCTGCATGGCGTCGATGCGGTCCATGGGATTATTGCATCATCTGCAACGATCTCGTGTCAACCGGCCAGATTATGTCGGGAGGCGATCCGGACCATATTGGCGGCGCGGCGACGATCATTGCCGCATCGACAAGGAGTCATTGCCATGACCCAGACAGCCATCAAGGCGCCAGCGGACGTCGCGTTCTCTCCGGCCGTGAAGACGATCCAGACGCGCAAGGGATCACGCGAGGGCTATGCCCGGATGGAGCAGGCCCACGGCTGGCGCCACGAGGTCGACGCCGATCTCGCCGGCCGCCTCGCCGAAGCCACCAGCTTCTATCTCGCCACCGCCTCGGCCGACGGCCAGCCCTACATCCAGCACCGCGGCGGGCCGAAGGGCTTTCTCAAGGTGCTCGACAGCCACACGCTGGCATTCGCCGACTACAGCGGCAACCGGCAATACATCACCCAGGGCAATCTGTCGGAGAATGCCAAGGCCTATATCTTCGTGATGGACTACGCGCACCGCCGCCGGGTGAAGATCTGGGGGACGGCCCGCGTGGTCGAGGACGATGCGGCGCTGATGGAATCGCTGATGCCGAGGGGCTACAAGGCCCGCCCCGAGCAGGTGATCCTGTTCACGATCACGGCCTGGGACACCAATTGCCCGCAGCACATCCCGCAGAAGTTCGATGCGGCAGATGTCGCCGAAGCGCTCGCTGTTCGCGATGCGAGGATCGCGGAGCTGGAGGCGGAGGTGGCGCAGTTGAAAGGCGAGAACGAGCCCTCCGTTTAGATGAGCGTTCCTTGGAACCTCGGACTATTTCCGGGTTGAGCTTTCGCCACAGCCACAGCTGTCATGCTCCGCGAAGGCGGAGCATCCAGTACTCCGCGGCAGAGGAGATTCGACCGAAATGTCACGGCGTACTGGATCGCCCGCGGGCGATGACAGCTGGGTTTCCATGAATGACGAAACAAGCAGCTGGAAGCGGCCGCCAAGCTCACGCCGCCTCGGCCGCCCTGCCCCAGTCGAACTCCGGAAAATACGTCGCCATCAGGCGGTCGACGTAGGCCACGAGATTGCCGAAGCCTTCGGTACGCCGGCGGAGCTCGGACTCGAAGAACGGCGTGAGAATGCCGGCGAGAACGGCGAACGCCGTCGCATCGGTGCCGCACGGACGATCGCCCATCAGATAGGGCCGGTCGCCGAGCTGCACTGACAGCGCGCGCAGCGAGCGCGCGGCGAGATCGACATCCTCGTCGGGCGCGTGGCGGCCGAGCCCTGAGATCAGGTAGTTCTCGGCGACGCGGAACTGCGCGTCCTCGCGCAGCTTCTCGCGCCTGTCGGCCGCCACGCCGTCAAAGAAGTGCGCCGGCCCCTTGGCGAAGTTGGCCGGATCGACCCAGCGCGCGCCGACGAGCGCGAAGTACAGATGGTGCTCGATCATGCGCTCGAACGCCCAGGCCTGCGCCCGCGACCGCACGTCGAGCCCGTGATCGAAATCGTAGCCGTATTTGCGCTCGATATGCGCGCGGATGAAAGTGCTATCGGCGATCAGCTCGCCGCCATCGTCGATGAAGGGAAGCTGCCCCTTGGGGGAGGCCGGCGGCATCGCCCGCTGCTTCCGGTAGGCAAGGCCCGCCATCTTCAGCTGCACCTCCGTCTTGGTGGCGAACGGGCTGATCTCCGGCAGGCCGAAGCCCGCGCCCAGACCGAACAACGTGATCATGACAGCACTCCCGACTTCCTGAGCAGGCGTCGGACGCTAGCGAGATGCTGCTGCCACCATGGTGTCAGCAGCGGCAATAGCGTGGTGGCAAGGCCCAGGCCATAAAGCATCATCATCGTCATCACCCCTTCAATGCAGTATGGGCTCGGTATAAAGACGGGCTGCTGCCAGCATCCTGTCAGCATCGGCCGGGGCTGGCCCATGCAGGACACACCATGAGACGCGCCGACCGGCTGTTCCAGATCATCCAGGTGCTGAGACGCACGCGCCGCCCGCTGACGGCGGATGCGATCGCGGCCGAGCTCGAGACATCGAAGCGCACGATCTATCGCGACATCGCCACCCTGATCGGCCAGCGCGTGCCGATTCGCGGCGAGGCCGGCATGGGCTACATCCTGGAGAAGGGTTTCGATCTGCCGCCCTTGATGCTGACGCCGGACGAGATCGAGGCCGCGGTGCTCGGCGCGCAATGGGTGTCGGCCAATGCCGATCCGGTGCTGGCGCGCGCGGCGGAGGACCTGATGGCCAAGATCGCCGACACCGTGCCGGAGCGCTTGAGGCCGTTCGTGCTGGAGCCGGCGAGCCGCGCACCGCGGCCGTGGATGCGCGAGCCCGACCGCATCGACATGGCGCGCACGCGCACGCAGATCCACGAGGGCCGCAAGATCAAGCTGCGCTACCGCGACGAGCAGGGCCGCGAGAGCGAGCGCGTGATCTGGCCGATCGCGATCGGCTATCATGACGCCGTGCGCATCCTCGCCGCCTGGTGCGAGCTGCGCCGCGACTTCCGCAGCTTCAGGACGGACCGCGTGGTCGAGGCGGACTATCTCGACGACAAATATCCAGAAAGGCGCGAGGCGTTGCGTGCCAAATGGCGGCGCAGCCTGGTGTGGGAGGTCCCGAAAGATGTCTGATCAGACCGAGATCAGCCCCTGCCAGAGCTGCGGCGCCTGCTGCGCCTATTCCGCGAACTGGCCGCGCTTCACGATCGAGGAGGATGCCGCGCTCGACCTCATCCCGGCCGAGCTGGTCAACGACCGGCTGTCGGGCATGCGTTGCGAGGGCGACCGCTGCTGCGCGCTGGAGGGCAAGATCGCGCAGGCCGTCGCCTGCAGGATCTACACGATCCGGCCCGACGTGTGCCGGACCTGCATGCCGGGCGACGCCGAATGCGCGATGGCGCGGCGCCGGTTCGGCCTGCCCGAGATCGTCTGAGGGACGGCGACTCAGGCCGTCGCGGGCGCGAGATCGTCGTCGATGTCGTCGTCGAGCGGCGCGACCGCCGACAGCGGCTTGGTCGACAGCGAGATCGGCTTCTTGCTCGACAGCGGGCTGGCCCGCCCGCTCCTGCCGTTGCGCGACTGCGCATAGAGCACGGTGCCGACCCGGCCGCCGAATTGCAGCAGATCATGCTCGCTGCAGGTCGAGGCGATCGCCAGCGCCAATGAATGCAGATGGGTGCGCCGGTAGCAGAACAGCGCCAGCATCGCCCTGACATCGGCCGACACGCTCTCGACCAGCGCGGGCAGCCCGTTGTCGTCGGCGCGATAGAGCGCGCCGAGAAGTTCCTCGCCGACCGGGCAGGCATCGCTGTCGAACGCACTACGGCTTGGAAACATTGTTGGATCCTCTTGTATGAAGGATGCAACGCGAATCGCTAACGTTCGGTTAACCATGCCGGACGACGTCACGAGGTGGGGACAGCCGCCCGATGCCCCACCCGGCCGGAGGTACCGGCGGGCGGCTCAGCCGTTGGCCGCCATGAAGATCGAGAGCCCGAAGCCGGTGAGATGATGCAGCGCCTGGTCGACGCCGATCAGGGTCCAGAACCAGGGATGTTCCAGGGTCATGCCGAAGCGGGACGAGCAGATGCCCTTGATGCGGTCGATGGTGATGTGGATCGCGAAGTCGATCACCGCGACGAACCAGAATTTCGGTGCGACGATCAGGATCAGCAGCATCGCCACGGCCAGATGGATCAGGCAGTGCACCAGCAGCGGCAGGGCCCATCCCTTCCGCTGGTCCTTGCCGTAGGCCATCCAGGCGTTCTGCAGAACGAAGTCGCCAATGATATGCTTGAAGGTGAGCAGCAGCATCCAGCCGACCAGCGCACCAACCGGGACCTGCGACGACAAAGCGGGAAAAGACAAAGCTGACGCTCTCGCTACGACTAACCCTTGGACGCACCGGGAACTGGAGGCGTTCAGCGCAATCTGATGAGAATACCCGGCCAATTCGACGCGTATGCGTCGCTTATGACATCTCTGATGGCGAATTGCACGCGAAAGGGAACCGCAAAATCACACTCTGCTACCCTTCCCACCGCTTCGGCGAGAGGTAAGGTTACCTACGCGACCGCAAACGTCTTCCGGCGCTCGGCCGGTCCGCGAGAACTCACTCCGCGGCATGGCTATTAGGCCCGGCGTCCAGCGCTCGCGCACGAATCTGGGCGATCGCCCGCTTCAGGGCGGCCTGGCGCGGATCGGGCATGGCGGCGCCGCGCGCCTCGGCAATGGCGGCGGCGAGATCGGACATCGGCAGCACGCCGTCGAAGGTCGGCTTGGCCAGGCCATCGATGATGGCGTGCCAGTCGGCGAGGCCCTGGCGGTAGATGTCCCCCTGCCCCTGGATCATCGTGGCCGTCGCGATCACGGCATGCACCGCGGCGGGCTGCTTGTCCAACGCCCGGGCGATCATGTGCAGCCAGCGCTCGGCCCAGGCGCGCTCCTCGGCGTAACGCACCGACTGCAGCCGCCAGCGGCGCAGGCCGGCCATCAGGCGCAGGCGCCGGATCCGCAGACGCGACCGGGTCGAGAAGCGCACCGTGAGCCGGCGGCGGCCGAGCCAGCCGATCTGCTCGAAGCCGGCGAGCAGCGAATCGGCCAGCGCCTGCGGCAACACGCCGATCAGTTCGTCGAGCCGGAACCTCCTGAGGTCGTCGATCTCATGCCCGCCTCCGCTCCGCCGTGTTGCGAGGTCGAGCAATTTCAGCTGCGCGATCCGGATCGGATCCTCATAGGCCATGCGCGCGGCCAGGAGCTGCGCGATCTCGGACAGCGTGACGGCGTCGACGTTCGACCGTCGAACGAAGCGCTTGATGCGATCGACGTAGAGCTGCGCGTAGCCGGCGCCCTGATATTCCATCAGGAGATGGATGCCCTCGCTCACGGCCGGGGCTGCGGCGTCCGGCAGACCCACGGGCAGAAAGGGCGGCTCGCCCTCGTCCTCGCCGATCAGGTCGGCGAGCAGATAGCGCAGCGAGGAGCGGACGCTTTTCACGGTGATCGAGGCTCCCCGGATCACGCCGATTTGGCGACGGGCGCCGGCGCCGCGGCCTGCTGCGCCAGCCGCCGCTCGAGCGTCTCGATGTTCTGGAACAGCCGCGCGCTGGCAAGGCGCAGGAAGTAGAAAGCGAACGCCGGGTTCTGGACGTAGAGCTGCTCGACCTGGTCGTAGGACACCGACAGGATCTGGCCGCCTTCGACGCATTCCAGCGTCTGCGTGCGCGTATTGGAGGGCGAGATCATGCCGAACTCGCCGACGATGGCACCGACCGGCAGCTCGATGCCCGACTCGACCAGCCGGAAACGGCCGCTGACGATGTAGTACATGCTGTCGGCCTTCTCGTCCTTGTAGAACAGGACCTCGCCGGGACCGCATTTGCGTTCCGTCATGAACGGCTTCAGCCATTCCATCGACAGGTCGCTGTTGACCGATTGCTTCACGTCGCGGACCAGCTGCAGCATCTGATGCAGGCGATAGCTGTTCAGCGGCAGCAGCACGCCGTGCAGCACCAGCACGGGATAATTGTGCATCGGCAGTGCGGTCGCGATCAGCACGATGTTGGTGAGGATGGCGAAGATGCGCAGCGGGATCATCGTCCGCATCGACAGCGTGGCGACCACGAAGATCGAGGCGAAGAGGCTGCCGGCGGCGCCTGCATGTTCGACCAGGTGAGAGGTATCCATCGGGATCAACCAGACTCTTGCTGCGCGGGCGGGCGGAGGCGTGGTCCGGCCGCTTCTTGCCCAAATTTAGTGTGTCCGCGCCGGCTTTTGATATACGGCGAACAGACGACGATTGAACCGGTATTTGAGCCGGGCCTGCAAAATTCCCGGCCGGCGCCGAACGGCTGATCGGCCCGGGCAACTGTTCGCCGGACGCAGGCCTCGCCGCGACCCCGCCGGCATCGTTGACGGAGGTTCCCCGCTCGGGGCACTTTGCCGGCGCGACCCCCTCCCCCCAGACTCGTCAACCACAGGCGCCTGCTTTCCCATGGCCAAACCGCCATTACCTCCTGCCCTGGCGACGTTCGTCGCCGCCTCGGCCGGACGCGACATGACCGGAGCGGCCTACGCAGTCATGCTGCTCGGCACGACCGCGATGGTCCTGCTGACGCAGGACGCGGCCTATGCGGCGGCTTACCGCTGGATCTATGCCCTGCTATGGGGATGCCTTGCCTTCTTCGTCGCCGAATGGGGGGGCCGGGTTCAGGCGGCGGCGCGGGTGCACCGGGCCCGCGCCTATCTCACCTCCGGGCGCGGCTTGGTGGACACCGCCTCCGCGCTCGCCGTTCCCGTTGCACTGGCAGCGGGCGTCGAGCCGCGCTCCGCGTGGTTGCTGGCGTTCACCTGGGCGCTGAAGGTCATTTCCGGGGTGCCCGGCTTGCGCCGGCTTCGCCGCGTCATGGTGGTCGAGGCGCGCCCGCTGCTGGCGGTGCTGGTGCTGTTCCTGCTGGTGCTGTTTCTCGGCTCGGTGGCCGAATATGCGCTGGAGCATGACGGCCAGCCGGCAACCTTCGGCACCATTCCCTCAGCCATGTGGTGGGCCGTCGTCACCCTCACCACGACCGGCTATGGCGACGTGGTACCGATCACGCCGCTGGGGCGGCTCGTGGCGGCCATGGTGATGATCTCGGGGCTCGGCGTGTTCGGCCTATGGACGGGTATCCTGGCCACGAGCTTCGCGTCCGAGACCCGCCGCGACAACTTCCTGAAGACGTGGGAATTGGTCGGCAAAGTGCCGTTCTTCGCCACTCTGGGGCCGTCGACGCTCGCCGACGTGACCCAGATGCTGCGCTCGATCGACCTGCCGCCGCGCGTGACCGTGATCCGCAAGGGCGAGCCGGGCGACTGCATGTATTTCATCGCCGCCGGCGAGGTCGAGGTCGACCTGCCCAGCAAGAAGATCCGGCTCGGCGAGGGCGCGTTCTTCGGCGAGATGGCTCTGCTCGGGAACAATCTGCGCTCGGCCAACATCGTCACCACCAGCCTGTCGAAGCTGCTGGTGCTCGATCTCGTCGACTTTCGCGTGCTGATGGCACGCCACCCTGATCTGGCGCAGAGCATCGATACCGAGGCCGTGCGCCGAACCTTGGAGAACAGGACATGACGAACCGGACCAGCGCAACCGAGGACGCGCCGAGTACGCCCCAGCTCACGATCGAGGGCCGGCGCGCCACGATCCGTCTCAACCGGCCGCGCCACCTCAACCGGCTGCAGCCGGAGGATCTCGTCGCGCTGCTGTCTCTGTTCGACCGCGTCGAGGCCGACCCCGACTTGCGCGTGCTGGTGCTGACCGGCACCGGGCGCGCCTTCAGCGCCGGCTTCGATCTCGGCGCCATCGGCACGGCGCCGGGCAGCGAGACGGAAGGTCAGTCCACGCCGTCGTTCGAGGCGGTGGTCGACCGGCTCGAAGACTTGGCTCTGCCGACGATCTGCCGGATCAATGGCGGGGTCTATGGCGGCTCGACCGACCTCGCGCTGGCCTGCGATTTCCGCATCGGGATCGACACCGGCGAGATGTTCATGCCGGCCGCACGGCTTGGACTTCACTACTACCCGGGCGGCATCAAGCGCTACGTCTCTCGTCTTGGCATCGACAATGCCAAGCGACTGTTCCTCACCGCGGAGAAGATCGACGCGCGCGAGATGCTGCGCATCGGCTATCTCACCTCCATGGTCGCTGCCGACGCCCTCGATTCCGAGGTCGAGCGTCTGGCGACGATCCTGGCCGGCAACGCACCGACGGCGATGCGCGGCATGAAGCGCGCCATCAATGAGTTTGCGCGCGGTGCGCTCGACGAGGCGGCGGCGCGAAGCAGGCATCGGGACAGCATGCGGGGCGCAGAGATCAGCGAAGGCATGAAATCGTTTGCAGAGAAGCGACCACCGAAATTCTGAGCGCAGTCCTGCGGCGATTTGCTGAGATTTTGTATGCAAAGCAGATGTATGCAGCCGGTGTGCCGGCACACGTTCAACGAACTATCGACGTAAAGACCCAATTTGCGGTTGACAGCCTTTTGTCCGCGGCTAGCTTGGCCTTGGGCGGAGACTTTCACATGCAAGTGATAGACGCGTATTGGGGACGACGGGCTCTGGACTACGTCGATGCGATCGAAGCGTCGAAAACCAGCGCCAGCGTGCTCTCCCAGTTCGAGAAGATGATCGGCGATCTCGGGTTCCACGCCTACATCATGGCGGGCGTCCCGGTGGCGGGCCAATCCCTGCAGCAGACGATCCTGGCCAATGGCTGGCCCAGGGAATGGTTCGACATCTATGGCCGGGAGCAGTTTCATCGCCACGATCCGATTCCCCGGCACTGCATGTCGACCCTGAATCCCTTTGCGTGGTCGGAGGCACCCTATGATCGCGATGACGAACCGTGTGCGCATCGGGTGATGACGCGGGCGCGGGATTTCCGATTGCACGAGGGCTTCTGCGTGCCGATCCACTACGACGATGCGGTCGGCGCGGTCAGCATCGCGGGCGAGCATCCCAATCTTGCTCCGGACGCAAGAGGCGCGCTGCATCTCATCAGCATCTTCACGCATTCACGGCTGCGCGCGCTGGCGCGCGCGGCGGCGAGCGGGCAGGCCCGCCGCCTGTCGCGGATCGAGGCCGAGGTGCTGAGCTGGGCGGCGCGCGGCAAGACCGCCTGGGAGACGGCGCGCATCCTCGGCGTCTCCGAACGCAACGTTCGTTGGCATCTCGAGGAAGCCCAGCGCAAGCTCGAGACCAAGAACAAGACCGCGACGGTGGCGACCGCTCTTGTCAACGGCGAGATCGCGATCTGATCTGGCGTTTTTCCCACTGGATCAATTCGAGCACATCAGCAATCTGCAAACCCCAAGTTGGTTTAAGCGACCGGGGGGTTCGATGCCGGAGATTCATGTCGTCCGAAAAGATAATCGCGCGCTCTACGAGAAATATTTCGATCCCTATTTCAGGCTGCGCCACGATATCTACGTCAAACAGCGCAAGTGGATGGACCTCGACCGGCCGGACGGACGCGAGATCGATCAGTTCGACACCGAGGATGCCGTCTATCTGTTCTGCATCGACAACGGCCAGCTGATCGGCGCGATGCGTGCAGTGCCCACGCTGCTGCCGACGCTGATGAGCGACATCTTTCCCTACCTCAATCTGCGCGGGCCGGTTCAGCGGCCCGACGTCTACGAACTGTCACGCATCTTCGTGGTTCCGGAGCGCCGCGGCGAGCACGCCGGTCCGCGTGTCGACCTGCTGCTGCTCACCGCCATCATGGAATACGGCATATCGATCGGGCTCACGGGCTTTTCGATCGTGCTCGAAACGTGGTGGCTGCCGCGGTTCGAAAAGTGCGGCTGGAAGGCGCGCCCGCTGGGGGTGCCGCACATGATGGACGGGATGTCGGTGATGGCCGTCCTGGTCGATTGTGACGAGACGACGTGGCAATCGCTGTGCAAGCAGATCGGCCTGACGCGGCCGACGCTGACCTGGCAGGGTCTCGAAGAGGTCAACCGCCAGGCCCTGCCGGATATCTTTCTTCATGCTCCAGCAGCCGCTCAGCCAGCGCAATGAGCTGCTCCCGGTGCCGCGTCAGCCTCAGTCGGTGGAAGGCCTTCAAGAGGCGGTGACCGAGGAGCGTCGCCTCATCCACCTCGAGGGCGCAAAGGTTGGACGGCGTGTTCATGGAATCCATCGCTGACACTTCGGGTTTTGAACCGTGACTGAGCCTTCAATTGAGAAGATCATCGAGCGGCTGCAATTCTGCATCGTAGACGCTCGGGCAATGCAACTCAAAATGTTAGAAAGAATTTTGTCAATATCATTGCTTGAAGCCCATGAGCTCAAGGAAAAATGCGCGCCCAAATCGTCCGATAGCAGCCACTAGAGCGGTCCAAAGTTCCTTCCCCATTGCCCACATTGCCGCGCCCGTGTTGACCGGAGTTATCAATAGCATCGGCAAGGCCTTGATTTCCGGAGCGGCTTTGACGGTTGGATGAAGCGCACGGCGGTCACGTCGGAGGCGATGCCGGTACAGCACGCCGCCCCGGTTCTATCAGACGGAACTCAGACCGCTTCGGCTGTCGCCCCGGCTCTATTCGTCCACGAAGCGGACGGTTTCCGCGAGCGCGGCGCGGCTGGTCCGATAGGAATTGGCCTTGTGGTCGAGGTCCGGATAGCCGAACGAGATGCCGCAGACGACCTTGCGGTCGTCACCGAGCCCGAAATGGTTGCGCACCACGTCGGAATGAAACGCCAGCGCGGCCTGCGGCACGGTGGCGACGCCGAGCGCCTGCGCCGCCAGCATGAAACTCGTGACATAGCCGCCGCAATCGATCGCGCCATAGGTGCCGAGCGCCTCGTCGCTGTGGATGATCGCGACATGCGGCGCGCCGAAGAAGTTGTAGTTCTCCAGCGCCTGCCGGGCGTAGCCGGCCTTGTCGCCGCGTTCGATGCCGAGCGCGTTGTAGAGCTGAAAGCCGCTCTCGCGACGGCGGTCGAGATAGACGCCCTTGTATTCGCGCGGAAACGGAAAGTCGCCCGAAGGCGGCTTGCCGCCCGACGCCGCCGCGTACATCACTTTGCGAAACGCCTCGGTCGCCGGACCGGATGTGATCTCGACCCGCCAGGGCTGGCTGTTGCACCAGGACGCGGTCTTTTGCGCAGCCGTCAGAATGCGCTCGATGATGGCGCGCGGCACCGGCTCAGGCCGGAAGCTGCGGCAGGAGAAGCGCGCGGCCATGAGGTCTTCGAGGATGGAGATGGCGTCGGTCGGTACGGCTTCGGCATCTGCTGGCATGACATGGTTCTCACTACGACCGATGGGTCCCCCTCATGGTGAGGAGGCGCGCAGCGCCGTCTCGAACCGTGAGGCCTGGGCGGGCCTCATCCTTCGAGACGCTGCTGCGCAGCTCCTCAGGATGAGGGTTCAAGTCCGCCCGCGTGTCGGGACCTTGTTGAACGGCACATCCTTGTCGACGCGGATATCGCCGGGCAGGCCGAGCACGCGCTCGGCGATGATGTTGCGCAGGATCTCGTCGGTGCCGCCGGCGATCCGCATCGACGGCGAGCTGAGCAGCATCTGCTGGAACTGGCCTTGCGTCTCCGCTTCGTCCGCGCCGGTGAGCACGCCGGCGCCGCCTTCGAGGTCCATCGCATAGGTCGCGATGTCCTGCAGCATCACGCCGGCGACCAGCTTGCCGATCGAGTTCTCCGGTCCCGGCCGCTCGCCCTTGGACAGCGCGGAGATGGCGCGGTAGCTCGTGTATTTCAGGCCACTGGCCTTGACCGCCCAGGACGCAAGCTTCGAGCGCGTGGCGCGATCGTCGATGGCGAGGCCGTTCTCGGTCATCAGGTTGGCGCAGAACGCGAACATCTCCGGGAAGCCGGTCGCAAGCCGCGCGCCGATCGACATGCGCTCGTTCATCAGGGTGGTCAGCGACACGTTCCAGCCGTCGCCGACCGCGCCGAGGCGCTGGCTGTCCGGAATGACCACGTCGGTGAAATAGACCTCGTTGAACTCCTGCATGCCGTTGGCCTGCTTGATCGGCCTGATATCGACGCCCTTGCTCTTCATGTCGAGGAAGAACATCGTCAGGCCCTTGTGCTTGGGCACGTTGGGATCGGTGCGCGTGATCAGCAGACCATAATCGGAGTAATGCGCGCCCGAGGTCCAGATCTTCTGGCCGTTGATGATCCAGTCGTCACCGCGCTTCTCGGCGCGGGTGCGCAGGCCCGCGACGTCGGAGCCGCCGGCGGGTTCTGAGAACAGCTGGCACCAGATCTCCTCGCCCGAGGCGAGCTTTGGCAGATAGCGGCGCTTATGCTCCTCGCTGCCATAGGCCATCACCGTCGGGCCGCACAT
This sequence comes from Bradyrhizobium oligotrophicum, assembly GCF_051168495.1. Taxonomy (GTDB): domain Bacteria; phylum Pseudomonadota; class Alphaproteobacteria; order Rhizobiales; family Xanthobacteraceae; genus Bradyrhizobium; species Bradyrhizobium oligotrophicum_A. Next base: position 542,173 of record NZ_JBNPVB010000003.1, read on the forward strand.
GCCCTCGCCGATCTGGAACGGCTGCGTCAGCTTGCCGTAGACGCCCTCCTCCTGCTGCCAGATGACGCGCTCGATCGGCGTCGCACCGCGGCCGCCATAGTCCTTCGGCCAGTGCAGGCAGGCCCAGCCGGCGTCCGACTTCTTCTTCTGCCAGGCCTTGCCGACCTCGACGATGTCGGCGTGCTTGAGCCGGATCCGGCCGAGCGAGGAGCTCGCCAGCTCCTCCTCGAGCTCCTTCGGCGCGTTGGCGGCGACCCAGGCGCGCGCGGTCTCGCGGAAAGCGGCTTCCTGCGGGGTATCGTCGAAGTTCATGGGTCCATCTCACTTGCGTCGGGTCATGCTGGATGTGGCTCCTCATGGTGAGGAGGCGCCCCTTGGCGCCGTCTCGAACCATGAGGCCCCACTGCGGGCCTCATCCCTCGAGACGCTGCTACGCAGCTCCGCAGGATGAGGGTCTAGTTTCGTCCCCGCGTCGGCACCTGATTGAACGGCAGATCCTTGTCGACCCGGATGTCGCCGGGCAGGCCGAGCACGCGCTCGGCGATGATGTTGCGCATGATCTCGTCGGTGCCGCCTTCGACGCGGGTGCCGGGCGATCGCAGCAGCATCGCCTGGAAACGTCCTGCAAGCTCCGCCTCGGGCCCGCTGAGCACGCCCGCCGCGCCCTGCAGATCGAGCGCGTAGGTCGCGACGTCCTGCACCATCGATCCCGCGACCAGCTTGCCGATCGAATTCTCCGGCCCCGGCCGTTCGCCCTTGGACAATGCCGAGATGGCGCGCATGCTGGTGTATTTCAGCCCGCTGGCCTTCACCGCCCAGTTCGCCAGCTTCGAGCGCACGTTGCGGTCGTCGATCGCCGGACGATCGTCGAGCATCAGGTTGGAGCAGAACTCGAACAGCTCGGGGAAACCAGTCGCGACGCCGGCGCCGATCGACATGCGCTCGTTCATCAACGTGGTGAGCGCGACGTTCCAGCCGTCATTGACCGCGCCGAGCCGCTGCGAGTCCGGGATCACCACGTCAGTGAAATAGACCTCGTTGAAATCCGAGTGCCCGCTGGCCTGCTTGATCGGGCGGACCTCGACGCCGGGGCTCTTCATGTCCAGGAAGAACATGGTGAGGCCCTTGTGCTTCGGCACGGTGGGATCGGTGCGCGTCAGCAGGATGCCGTAGTCGGAGTAATGCGCGCCGGAGGTCCAGATCTTCTGGCCGTTGATGACCCACTCGTCGCCGCGCTTCTCGGCGCGGGTGCGCAGGCCCGCGACGTCGGAGCCGCCGGCGGGCTCGGAGAACAGCTGGCACCACACCTTTTCGCCCGAGGCCAGCGGCGGCAGATATTGACGCTTATGCTCTTCCGACGCGTAGGCCATCATGGTCGGGCCGCACATGCCGTGGCCGATGATGAACAGGCCCGAGAGCTTGCCGAACGGCCCCTCCTCCTGCTGCCAGATCACGCGCTCGATCGGCGAGGCGCCGCGGCCGCCATAGTCCTTCGGCCAGTGCAGGCAGGCCCAGCCGGCGTCGGCCTTCTTCTTCTGCCAGGCCTTGGCGACTTCGAGAATGTTGGCGCTCTTCAGCGCGGTGCGGCCGAGCGAGGACGCGCGCAGCTCGTCTTCATACTGCTTCGGCGCGTTGGCCGCGATCCAGGCACGGGCTTCGGCGCGGAAAGCCGCTTCCTGCGGGGTGTCATCGAAGTTCATGATTCAAACCTCTCATCTCGTAGGGTGGGCAAAGGCGCAACGCGCCGTGCCCACCAATCCAAACCGCGACACTTGCGGTGGGCACGCTTCCGCCTTCGCCCTTCGGGCTTCGTCGGACAAGTCGCTTTGCCCACCCTACGGATTCTCGCTTCGATTCATGCCGCGTTGCGCTTGCGCATGCGGTCGATCAGCTGGTCCTCCCAATAGGACAGGCTGCCGAGGCCGAGCGCGAGCGCGTTGGCGCGGCGGTAGTACATGTGGCAGTCGAACTCCCAGGTGAAGCCCATGCCGCCATGGACCTGGATGTTGTTCTTGGCGCAGTGCTGATAGGCTTGCGTCGCGCTGATGCGCGCCGACGCCGCGGCTTCCGGCAGCTCCGGCGCATTGGTCGAGAGCGCCCAGGCACCGTAATAGGCGTTGGAGCGCGCCAGGGTCGCCGAGACATACATGTCGGCCAGCATGTGCTTGACCGCCTGGAACGAGCCGATCGGACGGCCGAAGGCGATGCGGTCGAGCGCGTAGTCGCGGCCCATCTCCAGCGCGCGGTCGGAGCCGCCAACCTGCTCGAACGCGGTCAGCACCGCGGCGCGATCGAGCACCTGGCTGATGATGCTCCAGCCGTCGCCGGCAGCGCCCAGCGGTTCGGCCTTGCAATTCGTGAAGGTGAGTTCGGCCTGGCCGCGGGTTGGGTCGAGATTGGTCAGCGCCTTGGCCTCGACGCCGCCGGCCTTGGCGTCGACCAGGAACAGCGAGATGTCGCTGTCGCGGCCGGTCGATGCGGTGCGCGCAGCGACGATGATGAGATCGGCGATGGCGCCGTCGGCGACCGGCTTCTTGGTGCCGTTCAGCACGCCATTGGCGGCTGCGAGCTTGATCGCCTTCGGCGAGGGATTGCCGGTGCCCTCGAACAGCGCGAGCGTACCGATCGTCTCGCCGCTCGCGATCTTCGGTAGCCAGGCCTGCTTCTGCGCATCGCTGCCGGCGAGCATCAGCGCTTCCGCAGCGAGATAGACCGTCGATGAGAACGGCACCGGCGCCAGCGCGCGACCGACTTCTTCTGCGATGACGCAGAGTTCAAGGTGGCCGGCGCCCGCCCCGCCATATTCCTCGGGGATGGCGACGCCGAGAAAGCCCATCTCGGCAAAGCCCTTCCACAGCGCGCGGTCATACGGTTCCTTGCCGTCGAGCACGACGCGCACGGCTTTCGGCGGACACTTCTCGGCAAGGAATTTGCGCGCCTGGTCCCGCAGCTGCTTCTGGTCGTCGGAGAAATCGAAGTTCATGGATGTCACTCGCCTTGGAAGTCGGATCTAAAGCTTGCCGTCATTCCGGGGCGCGCGAGCGCGAGCCCGGAATCCATACGCCCGATCGGGGTTATGGATTCCGGGCCTGCGTGCTTCGCACGCATCCCGGAATGACGAGTGGGAAGAGACGGGTCGCATCACAGCACGATCACGTCGCTGTCGGGCGTTGCGGCATAGAGCCGCTCGACGAGCGCGGCGCGGCGCTCCAAGCCGGCGCGCTGGTTGATGTAGCCCTTGTCGGTCAGCTCATGGCCGTCGATTGACGGCGGCTCGGCCATAAGCATCGCTCGGCCGATGCGCCGGCTGCTGGCGCCTTCGCAGTCCTTGTTGTGCGCCTGGAGGCCGCGGCGGACGCAGTCGATGACCGCCGGATGCTTCACGACGTCCTCGAACGTCGCTTGGGGATTGCCGACCAGTTGGCGGCAGGCATGAAGGTTCGGCCAGGCCAGCAGGCCGATGTAGTCGCGGTCCTGTCCCGCCACCAGCGCGTCATGGATCGCGGGCGTGGCCGCGGCGATCGCATCGGTGCGCAGCGAGCCGACATGGACGAAGGTGCCGGTGGTCAGCTTGAAATCCTCGACGACACGGCCGGCGAAGATGATGCCCTGCACGGGATCATTGGGATCGACAAATACGCCGGCATCGCCGATGCAGTAGAAGCCTTCGTCGTCGAACGCCTTCCTGGTCAGCTCGGGCTGGCCGAAATAGCCGGGCATCACGTTGATGCCGCGCAGACGCAGCTCGTATTTGTCGCCGGTCGGCACCATCTTCAGCTCGACGCCCGGGAATGGCAGGCCGATCAGGCCGACGCGCTCCGTGTTCCAATAAGTGCCGGTCGAGGTCGGCGCCGTCTCGGTGGAGCCCCAGCCGGTGTAGAACACGATGCGCTCGCCGGTGGTCTTCACCGCCAGTGCCTGCATCCGCTCGTAGAGATCGTCCGGCAGCCGCGCGCCGCCATAGGCCATGATGCCGAGATCCTTGAAGAAGGAACGGCACAGCACATCGTCCTTCTCCATCGCCGCCGCGAGCGCGGCATAGCCGGCGGGAACGTTGGCGTAGTAGGTCGGCGACACCTCGCGCAGGTTCTTGATGGTCTCATCGAACATGCCCGGCATCGGCCGGCCATCGTCGATGTACAGCGTGCCGCCCTCGATCAAGAGCGGATTGAACAGCGCGTTGCCGCCCATGGTATGATTCCACGGCATCCAGTCCAGCACGGTGGAGATCGGCGCATCCGGCCCGCGCGGCCGGGTCTGCATCATCATCGCCGCATTGGCGCACATCATCTCTTGCGTGTTGATGACCGCCTTGGGCATGCCGGTCGAGCCCGACGTGAACAAGAGCTTGCCGACAGTGTCTGGCGTGATCTTCGCAATCGAAGCCTCGACCTCTGACGTGGCCGGTGTCGCGGCCAATTCGGCGAAGCTGATGCTCGGAACGCCGTCGCACGGACGCGCGACATGAACGACGGTGACGCCATCGAGATCGAGCGCCTTCAGCGCCTTCTCGAAGGTCGGGCCGTCCTGTACCATCACCACGCCCGGCTTCGCCAGCCCGAACAGATATTTCAGCTTGAGGTGATCATGGCTCATCAGCGAATAGGCCGGCGACACCGGCGCCGCGGGCACGCGGGCCTGCATCGCGGCGAAGGTCATCAGCGCATGCTCGATCGAATTGCCCGAGAGGATCGCAACCGGACGGCCGTCGAGCTTCAGGTTGAGCAGTCCTTGCGTCAGCCCGTCGACGGTGCGCTTCGCCTCCGCATAAGACAGCTTTCGCCACTGCCGTTCCTGACCGCTGCGCTGCGCGAGCCAGGTCCGCGCCGGCGCCTCCTTCGCCCAGCGGGCGAGCGGGGCGGCGAGATGCGGCTCATAGGCCTGCAGCGGAATACGCGACTTGATGACGATCACGCCGTCGGCGCGCCTGTCGACGTCGATGTCGCGCGCCAGCCAGTTGACCTTGCGGAATGCCGGCTTCTCCAAAACCTTCGCTGCCGTCCCGTCCATTTTGCGTCTCCCGAAATATCGTCCTTTGCGGATCTTGATATCTAGCCGTTGGTATAGACCGGCTTTCGCTTCTCGAGGAAGGCTTGAATGCCTTCCTTGAAATCGTCCGAGCGGCTGCACAGCACCTGGTTGCGATCTTCCATGGCGATGACGGCTTCGATCGACGCCGCATCGACGCTCATGTTGAGACATTCCTTCGAGAGACGAAGTCCGACCGGCGAGGCCGTCATCATCGCGTCGACGAACGGCGCCGCCGCGCTTTCGAGCATGTCCTCCTCGACGATCTCCGACGCCAGTCCGACCATCAGCGCGCGTTCGGCGCCGATGAAGCGTCCGGTGAGGATCAGCTCGGAGGCGACGGAGACGCCGACGAGGCGCGGCAAAAAGTAGCTGGTGCCGATGTCGCAGCCGCCGAGACCGAGCTTGATGAAGGCGCAGTTCATCCGCGCCGAGCGCGCGGCGATGCGGATATCGGCGGCGAGCGCCAGCGCGAAGCCACCGCCGGCGGCCGCGCCCTGCACCAGCGCGATGATCGGCTGCGGACAGCGGCGCATCAGCATGACGATGTCGGCGATACGGCGCTGCGAGTCCAGGGAGTCGGTGACGCTGGGCGGCTCGTTGACGCCGCCGCGGCGCTGCATCGCGGCCTTGAGATCGAGGCCGGCGCAGAAGTTCTTGCCTGCGCCCTTCAGCACGACGGCGCGTGTCGTGCGATTACGCTGCAGGCCTTCGAAGTAGTTATTGAGCGCGTCGATCAGCGCCGGGTCGAGCGCGTTCAGGCTCTCCGGACGATTGAGCGTCACCCGGTCGACGCCGTTGTCATGCTCGATCAGCAGCGGTTGGGACATGGCATGCTCGCTCGCTTCAACAAGCGCCGGAGTTTGTTAATGCGCCCTCTCCCCTTGTGGGAGAGGGCATCACCGACATCAGACGCGCATTCGGTCCGGTGAGGGGTCTCTCTCGGCAGTTGGACTCGCGGAGAGAGACCCCTCACCCGGCTCGCATTTCGCTCCGCTCACGCGAGCCCCCCTCTCCCACCTTGCGAAGCTTTGCTTCGCTTGGGGGAGAGGGTAAACTTCCGTTGAGACGACTAGCGCGGGGCCATGCGGATGGCGCCGTCGAGGCGGATGGTTTCGCCGTTCAGCATCGGGTTCTCGACGATGTGGACGGCGAGGTTGCCGTATTCCGAGGCGTCGCCGAGGCGGGCCGGATGCGGCACCTGGGCGCCGAGGCTCTTGCGCGCCTCTTCGTTCAGGCCCATCAGCAGCGGCGTCAGGAACAGGCCGGGCGCGATGGTGTTGACGCGGATCTTCTGGCTGGCGAGATCGCGCGCCGCCGGCAAGGTGAGACCGACGACGCCGCCCTTCGAGGCCGAATAGGCGATCTGTCCGATCTGGCCCTCGAACGCCGCAACGCTCGCGGTGTTGATGATGACGCCGCGCTCCTCGCCGACCGCCTCGGCGGTGACGAGCCGCTCGGCGAACAGGCGAAGCACGTTGAAGGTGCCGATCAGGTTGACGTTGATGATGCGCGCGAACTTGGCGAGCGGATAGACGCCGTCCTTGCCGACGATGCGTTGCGAGCCACCGATGCCGGCGCAGTTCACCAGCACGCGTGCGATGCCATGTGCGGCTTCCGCCTTGGCGATGCCGGCCTTGACCTGCTCCTCGTCGGTGACGTCGGCATGAACAGCGACGCCGTTCAGCTCGGCTGCGACCTTCTCCGCATTCTCCTTGCTCTGATCGAGCACGGCGATCCTGGCGCCCTTCGCGGCCATCGCGCGCGCAGTGGCGGCGCCGAGGCCCGAGCCACCGCCGGTGATGAGAACGGCGACGTTGTTCAACTGCATGGTTGGTTTCCTCCCTAGGTTTCTTGTTGGCGAATAGCGAATAGGGAGTAGCGAATAGCGGGGAGCCCCTACTCGCTACTCCCTATTCGCCATTCGCTCCCTTCACTATTCCGCCGCAGATCAGCGCCTCCATGTGAGCGATGTACTGGCGGCAGACGTCATCGGTGACCGGGCCGACGCCGATCGCGCGCGACATCGCGTGGCGGCCGAAGAACAGATGATCGCAGGCGCCGATCAGGCTGGTGTAGAACAGCACCGGATCGACGGCGCGGAATTCGCCCTTGGCAACGCCCTCTTCGAGCAGCCGGCGATGGAAATCCAATAGCGGTGCGACGAAGAATTTCGACACCTCGTCGGCGGCATCAGTGCTGCTCTCGTGCAGCAGATAATGGATCAGCCGGTTCATGTAGGGGAACCGGTAATAGGCGCGGATGATGCCGCTGATGTGCAGCTTCAGCTTGGCCGTCGGCGGCAGCGGCTGCGCCAAGAGATATTCGAGATTGGCGACTTCGGTCGCGGCGTCGCGCGCGAGCAGCGCCAGCAGCAGGCCGTCCTTGTTGCCGAAATGATATTTCACCAACGCGGCGTTGGAGCCGGACTTCTGGGCGATGTCGCTGAGCGAGATCTCGATCGAGGACCGCTGGATCATCAGCTCGCTGGCAGCGTCGAGCAGTTTTTCCGCGGTGGCATTCCGCCCCACGGCAAGCTTCTCCGGCGCGCTGTTCTGCAGCTGAGGTCCCAAAACGGTGCCCACCTTGGACGTTTCCCACCTGATTGTTGGGGCCAGATAAGCCGAAGCCGGGGCCGATCTCAAGAGTTAATTGATCGATTGACTAACCGGCAGCGGGGCATTTAAATCGGCACAAAGACGAGAACACCAAGTCTAGGGAGGAGACGTCATGGCGGAAGCCTACATCGTCGCGGCTGCGCGCACGGCCGGCGGCCGAAAGGGAGGCCGTCTGGCCGGCTGGCATCCGGCCGATCTCGCCGCGAAGGTGCTGGACGCGCTGGTCGAGCGCTCCGGGGCCGCGCCGGACCAGGTCGAGGACGTGATCATGGGCTGCGTCATGCAGACCGGCGAGCAGTCGACCAACATCGCCCGCAACGCAGTGCTGGCCTCGAAGCTGCCGGAGAGCGTGCCCGGCACCTCGATCGACCGGCAATGCGGCTCGTCGCAGCAGGCGCTGCATTTCGCCGCGCAGGCGGTGATGTCGGGCGCGATGGACGTCGTGATCGCGGCCGGCGTGGAATCGATGACCCGGGTGCCGATGGGCCTGTCGTCGACGCTGCCGGCCAAGAACGGCTTCGGGCACTACAAGAGCCCGAACATGGAGAGCCGCTATCCCAACATCCAGTTCAGCCAGTTCACCGGCGCCGAGATGATGGCGGAGAAGTACGGGCTCTCCAAGGATGAGCTCGACGAATACGCCTATCACAGCCACCAGCGCGCGATCGCGGCGACGCAAGGAGGACAGTTCAAGGACGAGATCATTCCGCTGCAGATCACCCGCGCGGACGGCTCGACCGACACGCATTACATCGACGAGGGCATCCGCTTCGACGTCAGCCTCGACGGCATCAAGAACGTCAAGCTGATCGCCGAGAACGGCAAGCTGACGGCGGCGTCCGCCAGCCAGATCTGCGACGGCGCTTCGGGCGTGATGGTCGTCAACGAGCGTGGCCTGAAGTCGCTCGGAGTCAAGCCGCTGGCCCGCGTCCACCACATGACCATGATGGGCAGCGACCCCGTGATCATGCTGGAGGCGCCGCTGCCGGCCACGCAGCGCGCGCTGCAGAAGGCGGGGATGTCGATCGACGACATCGACCTCTACGAGGTCAACGAGGCCTTCGCCTCGGTGCCGACCGCGTGGCTCAAGACCACCGGCGCCGATCCCGACAGGCTCAACGTCAATGGCGGCGCCATCGCGCTCGGCCATCCGCTCGGCGGCTCCGGCACCAAGCTGATGACCACGCTGCTGCATGCGCTCAAGGCGCGCAACAAGCGCTACGGTCTGCAGACCATGTGCGAAGGCGGCGGCATGGCGAACGTGACGATCGTCGAGCGGCTGTAGCTGTCGCAACGACAACGGTGTCGTCCCCGCGAAAGCGGGGACCCATAACCACCGAATTAGACTGCGGGCGGGCTGGAGCCACAGCCCGCCCTAACCACAGGCTCCTGTGGTTAGGGGTCCCGGCGTTCGCCGGGACGACGCCATTTTCCTGATCAAGCGGTGAGCCCTCATGACCCACCCGTCCATTTACGCCCACAGCCATCCCGACAAGATCGCCTATCAGATGGCGGGGACCGGCAAGGCGATCACCTATCGCGAGCTCGATGAGCTCTCCAACCAGGGCGCGCAGCTGTTCCGCGCGCTCGGGCTCAAGGCCGCCGATCACGTCGCCTTCCTGATGGAGAACCGGCTGGCCTTCATGGAGATCGCCTGGGCCGCGCAGCGCTCCGGCCTCTACTACACCGCGATCAGCCGCTACCTGACCAAGGACGAGATCGCCTACATCATCAAGGATTGCGGCGCCAAGGTTTTCATCACCTCGCCGAAATGCGCCGAGCAGGTGCGTGATCTCGCGAGCGCCGCTGACGGCCCGCTGTTCTTCATGGTCGACGAGCCCGAGCCCGGCTTCCGCTCTTGGGACAAGGAGGCCGGCGCGCAGCCGAAGACGCCGATCGCCGACCAGGTCGCCGGTTACGACATGCTGTATTCGTCGGGCACGACGGGGCGGCCGAAGGGCATCAAGAAGGATTTCGAGGGCAATCCGATCGAGCAGGCCAGTCCGTTCCTGCGCGTGCTCTGCGCCGACATGTGCGGCATGAACGCCGAGAGCATCTATCTGTCGCCGGCGCCGCTGTATCACGCAGCACCCTTGCGCTTCAACATGATGGTATCCGTGCTCGGCGGCACCTCGATCATCATGGAGCATTTCGACGCCGAGGAATTTCTGCGGCTGGTCGAGACGTACAAGGTCACCCAGTCGCAGCTGGTGCCGACCATGTTCGTGCGCATGCTGAAACTGCCGCAGGACGTCCGCAAACGCTATGACGTCTCCACGCTCAAAGGCGCGATCCACGCTGCGGCCCCCTGCCCGGTCGACGTCAAGGCCAGGATGATCGACTGGTGGGGCCCGATCCTGATCGAGTACTATGCGGGCTCCGAGGGCAACGGCGTCACCGTGTGTACCTCCAAGCAGTGGCTCGAGCATCGCGGCAGCGTCGGCCGCGCCGTGGTCGGCAAGATCAAGATCCTCGGCGAGAACGACGAGGAGCTGCCGACCGGCGAGATCGGCTCGGTGTACTTTGCGGATGCGCCTGTTTTCTCCTATCACAACGATCCGGAGAAGACGAAGCGCGCCTATAACGACAAGGGCTGGTCGACGCTCGGCGACGTCGGCTATCTCGATGCCGACGGCTTCCTTTATCTCACCGACCGCAAGTCCTACATGATCATCTCCGGCGGCGTGAACATCTATCCGCAGGAGACCGAGGACGTCCTCATCACTCATCCCGATGTGGCCGACGTTGCCGTGTTCGGCGTACCCAACGAGGAGATGGGCGAGGAGGTCAAGGCGGTGGTCCAGCCGCACGACATGGCGCGCGCCGGCAAGGCACTCGAAGAACAGCTCATGCTGTTCTGCCGCCAGCATCTGTCGCCGATCAAGTGCCCGCGCTCGATCGACTTCGAGCCGGAGCTGCCGCGCACGCCGACCGGCAAGCTCGTGAAGCGGCATCTGCGCGAGCGCTACTGGCCGAAGAAGGGTGCGGCCTGACAAGTGATTGATGTCGTCCCGGCGAACGCCGGGACCCATAGCCACCGCCGCCGAGGATGCGAAAGGTATAAGCTCCAGCTTTGGCGCCACACGACCGCCTGTGATTATGGATCCCGGCTCGCGCTCGCTTCGCTCGCTTGGCCGGGACGACGCGAGGAAAGATCACGCGATGTCCCTGCCCCCGCTGCCTCTTCCGGCCACCATCCGCTCCCGCTTCGTCGACGGCCTCAACGGCCTGCGCATGCATGTGCTCGAAGCCGGCTTCGAGACGCCGGGACGGCCCTGCGTGCTGCTGCTCCACGGCTTTCCCGAATTGGCCTATAGCTGGCGCAAGGTGATGCCGGCGCTGGCGGCGGCTGGCTACCACGTGCTGGCGCCCGACCAGCGCGGCTATGGCCGCACAACCGGCTGGTGCGCCGACTATGACGGCGACCTCGCGCCATTTCGATTCACCAATCTGGTGCGCGATGCGCTCGGCGTCGTCTATGCGTTCGGGCATCGCCATGTCGCCGCTGTCGTCGGCCACGATTTCGGCAGCTTCGTCGCGGCGTGGTGCGCCGTGATCCGCCCCGATGTCTTTCGGTCGGTCGTCATGATGAGTGCACCGTTCGCCGGGCCGCCGGCAGCGCCGTTCGGCATCGCGGAGCATCCGTTCACACCGCCGCAGGATTCCGTGCACCGCGACCTCGCGGCGCTGCCGCGGCCGCGCAAGCATTATCAATGGTACTACTCGACGCGACAGGCCAATGCCGACATGCATCATGCGCCGCAAGGCCTGCATGATTTCCTGCGCGCCTACTATCACCACAAGAGCGCGGATTGGCTGGACAACAAGCCTGCTCCGCTGCAGGCGTGGAGCGCCGGCGAGCTGTCGAAATTGCCGACCTACTACGTGATGGACCTCGACAAGACGATGGCCGAGACCGTCGCCGAGGAGATGCCGGAAGCCTCGGCGATCGCAACCAATCGCTGGCTGCCGGACCATGAGCTCGCGATCTACACCGCAGAATATCAACGCACCGGATTTCAAGGCGGGCTGCAATGGTATCGCTGCGGCACGTCAGGCCTGTTCGACGCGGAATTGCAGACATGGTCCGATCGCACGATCGACGTTCCGTCTGCATTCATCTCCGGCCTGCAAGACTGGGGCATCTACCAACGGCCCGGAATGTTTGAAGCGATGCAGTCCCGAGTCTGTACCCACATGATCCTGTGCGAGCTGATCGATCGTGCCGGCCATTGGGTGCAGCAGGAGCAACATGAACGAGTCAATCAGCTGCTGTTAAGATTCCTGAACAAATCGACAGCCTGATTTTCGACGTCGTTCTGCCCTATCCCCCGAATCGGGGAACGAACCATCGTGGCTGACGTTTCCGCATCCGGGCGATGCGCACCAGGAGATGATTTATGGATAAGAAGATCGCAGGCTTGTTGGGCGCGGTCGCCGCTGTCGGCGCGCTCGGCACGGCGCAGGCATCGGCGGCTCCGGCTCCCACCGATGTCCTGAAGGCCAATTCCTACGCCGACCTTCTCGAACCGATCCCTGACGCCGCCAAGGTGCTGCAGGTGCTCGACGAGCAGGCCCCGCAGGCGGACGAGCCGAAGGTGCAGCTCGCGCAGTGGTACCATCACCACCATCATCATCACCACCACCACGGTTACTGGCGTGGCCCGGGCCCGGGTTACGGCTATGGCTACGGCTACGGACCGCGCGTCTACGTCGTGCCGCCGCGCCGCTATTACCATCATCACCACCACCATCACCATCATCACTGGTATTACGATCGTTATTGATCGCACAGCGGTGACGATTTGACGGAGGCGCCGACCGCGAGGTCGGCGCCTCTTTCACGTCAGCATAGCGCCATTACGATTTGCGCGCCTTCTCCTTGGCGGCGCGATGCAAATGGCGGTAGGTGCCGTCGAACACGGTGTCGGTGCTCGACACCCACTCGGTCTCCTTGGCGAGCGTGGGCCGGCTGGCATGGATACGGCGTGACTGCAGCTCGCGCTCGGCCGCCTCCTCCGGACCCATCGGCTCGACGGTGAAGTTGGCCTCCTCAGGGATCACGATCACCTGCGCGAACGGCTCGCCGGGGCGGAAGATGTGGGTTCGTCCTTCCGCCGGCGCCTTGAACACGCAGAAGAACAGCATCGGCCAGAAGCTGCGCACCAGCGCGGGCACGGCGATCGGACAAGTATCTGTCCGGTCGGTGTAGAAGCGCGGATGCGGTTCGGTGCGGATCGCAAAACCCTTGGGCACCTTGAGGTCGAGCAGGATCTGGTAGGTGTAGAAGCCATCGCCGAAATTGCGGAACGGCGGCCATTGCAAGCTCGGGCTCGGCGGCTCGCCCCAGTCGCCGGCGATCTCCAGCGCCCCGTCGCGCGTCGTCACCCGCAGTTCGAAGGCGTAGGGGTAGAACAGCTCGATGCCGTATTGCGCGCCTTCGGAGAACGGCACGCAGTGCCAGACCTGCTCGTGCGAGCCATTCGCGCGCGGTTGCCGCTCACCGGCCCAACCCGGAATATCCATCCTGGTCCGGCGCGGTGCCAGTCCTGGATCATTCAGCCGGAATTTGACGGTGTCCATTGGAACTCCTTAGGTAGCTGAGCGGAACGCGAACGGTGAATTTGCATCGAGGTTTCATGACTGGGACCTGAATGTGACCTCACAAAAATGTTTCGCGGCGACGTAGCGGCCGCAGTTTGACCGCGGTGCGGCAAATCCATATAGATTTAGAAACGTTCTAAACTCGAATGTTCGGAACGGCAAATCCGGGGACCTTGGAATGAAGAATTTCGCCGACCTCACCGAGCGCGAGATCCTGGCGATCGCGATCTCGGCCGAAGAGGAAGACGGCCGCATCTACATGAGCTTCGCGGAAGACCTGGCGGAGCGATATCCGGATTCGGCGAAACTGTTCGAGCAGATGGCCGAGGAGGAGAAAGGCCACCGCCACATGCTGCTCGAACTCTACGAGGAGCGCTTCGGCAAGAACCTGCCGCCGATCCGGCGCGAGAACGTCAAGGGCTTCATGCAGCGCCGGCCGATCTGGCTGACCAAGAACCTGTCGCTCGACACCATCCGCAAGGAGGTCGGCACGATGGAGTTCGAGGCCGAGCGCTTCTACGCCAAGGCCGCCGAACAGGCCGAGGATGTCGGCGTGCGCCGGCTGCTCGGCGATCTCGCGCTGGCCGAGAAGGGCCACGAGCAGGTCGCGGCGAAACTGACCGACCAGATCCTCAGCCCCGACGTCCGTCACAAGGAGGACGAGACGCGCCGCCGCGTGTTCGTGCTGCAATATGTGCAGCCGGGCTTGGCCGGCCTGATGGACGGCTCGGTGTCGACCCTGGCGCCGCTGTTCGCGGCCGCCTTCGCGACGCATCAGAATTTTCAGACTTTCCTGGTTGGCCTCGCCGCCTCGATCGGCGCCGGCATCAGCATGGGCTTTGCCGAAGCGCTGTCCGACGACGGCTCGCTGACGGGGCGCGGCTCGCCCTGGCTGCGCGGCGCGGTCTGCGGCGCGATGACGACGCTTGGCGGCCTCGGCCACACGCTGCCCTATCTCGTCCCCGATTCCTGGGCGAACGCGTTCTGGATCGCCACCGCGATCGCCGGCATCGTCGTGTTCTTCGAGCTCTGGGCGATCGCCTACATCCGTGCGCGCTACATGGACACGCCGTTCCTGCAGGCGGTGTTCCAGATCGTGCTCGGCGGCATCATCGTGCTCGGCGTCGGGATCCTGATCGGAGCGGCGTAGCGGTCCGCCGATAGGGTGCTGCAGAACTCCCAGCCGGGCTGCAGATCGCAGCAGACCGGCCACGACGAAAGGCCCGTCATGACACCACGCCTGCATTACGGCACACCTGCGAAGATCCTGCATTGGCTGGTGGTGGCGCTGCTCGCGATCCAATATCCGATCGGCTGGCTGATGCCGGACCTCCACGCCAACACGCCGCCCGGCGCGCCGATGGTCCTGCACATCTCGTTCGGCCTCACCATCCTGGCGCTGATCGCGGTGCGCTTCGTCTGGCGGCTGACGCATCCGGTCGCGCCGGAAAGCTCGCTGCCGCCGTGGCAGCGGCTGAGCTCGGAGGCCGTGCACTGGGCTCTCTATGTGATGGTGATGGCCACCACCATCACCGGCTGGCTTTTCGCCTCCTACCGCGGCTGGAGCGTGTCGTACTTCTATCTGTTTCAGCTGCCGATGCTCGCGGCACGCAACCCTGCCGGCAATCGTGCGATCGACGGATTGCATCAGGCGTCGGAGTGGCTGCTGCTGATCCTGATCATCGTGCACATCGGAGCTGCGCTGGCGCACATCTTCGTCTATCGCGACCGCGTCATGCAGCGCATGCTGCCCGGCTGACCCGCGCCTCCAGCAATTTCGGTCAAGCGCCCGCCACGCGTCTGGGGTAAAACGCGACCTCCACGCGCACGGGGAGCAGGACCTTGGCTGCATCGCAATGGACGTTCGCAACTGCCGTCGAGACGGCGAAAGCTCTGGCACATCGGGAAATCTCGTCGGTCGAGCTGACGCAGCTCGCGATCGACCGCATTCAGCGACATGACGACAAGATCAACGCCGTCTGCGTGCGCGATTTCGATCGCGCGCTGGAGGCTGCCCGCAGCGCCGACGCGCGGCTGGCCCGTGGCGAGCGCGCCCCGCTGCTCGGCCTGCCGCTGACGGTAAAGGAATCCTACAACGTCGCCGGCCTGCCGACGACCTGGGGTTTTCCGCAGCACAAGGATTTTGTCGCGGCCGAGGATGCGTTGACGGTGACGCGCGTGAAGGACGCCGGCGGCATCGTGCTCGGCAAGACCAACGTGCCGCTCGGGCTCGGCGACTGGCAGAGCTACAACGACATCTACGGCACGACGAATAATCCTTACGATCTCGGCCGCACGCCGGGCGGCTCCTCCGGCGGATCGGCGGCGGCGCTCGCCGCCGGATACGGCTCGCTGTCGCTCGGCTCGGATATCGGCGGCTCGCTGCGGGTGCCGGCGTTTCATTGCGGCGTCACCGCGCACAAGCCGACCTACGGCCTCGTGCCCACGCGCGGCCACACGCCGCCGCCGTTCCAGCCGCTGCCGAACGACGCTGACCTCGCCGTCGTCGGCCCGATGGCGCGCTCGGCCGCCGACCTCTCGCTGCTGCTCGACGTCATGGCGGGACCGGATCCGATCGAGGCCGGCAAGGCGTATCGGCTGGAGCTGCCGCCGCCACGGCACACGCGGCTACAGGATTTCCGCGTGCTGATGATCGCCAGCGATCCGCTGCTGCCGACCGACAGTGCCGTGCGCGGCGCGATCGAGCGGCTCGCGGCCGATCTCGCGAAGGCCGGCGTCAGTGTCGTCAGGGAAAGTCCGCTGCTGCCGGACTTCGCCGCATCGAGCCGGCTCTACATGCGCCTGCTGCTGGGCTTCCTCGGCGCCACCATGCCGCCGGAGGTCCACGCCGGCGCCAGCCAGGCGGCCGCGCAACTGCCGAAGGAGGCCGTGAGCCTCGCCGCCGAGCGGCTGCGCGGCCTCGCGCTCAGCCACCGCGACTGGGTCCAGGCCAACAACGCCCGCTTCGGGCTGCGCGCGCAATGGCGGGCGCTGTTCGAGAGCTTCGATGCCGTGATCTGCCCGATCATGCCGACGCCCGCCTACCCGCACGACCATTCGCCGGACCAGGAGCAGCGCCGCATCCGCATCGATGGCATCGACCATTGCTACACCGACCAGCTCGCCTGGCCGGGGATCGCCACCCTGCCCGGCCTGCCGGCCACCGCGATCCCGCTCGGCCTTGCCGATGGTTTGCCCGTCGGCGTGCAGATCGTCGGCCCTTTCCTCGAGGACCGCACGCCGCTCAAGCTCGCCGAGCTGATCGAGCGCGAGTTCAGCGGCTTCGTGCCACCGCCGATGTTTGCGGAGTAGTTGGCGTCAGGGGTGCACTCGCGCCCTCGCCCACCGCCGTCGTCCCGGCCTTGAGCCGGGACCCATAACTAGCGGCGCTTGTGGGACGATGACTGATAGCTGCGCCAACTCGATAGATTCCGCGGTATGGGTCCCGGCTCAAGGCCGGGACGACAGCAGTGTGTAGAGCGCCAGCCAATCCCGCATCGTCATGGCCGGGCATGACGAGTAAATCATGACGACACGTCCCTGCGACCACTCCCTCACGCGTCGAACACGATCACGCTGCGCAGCGTCTTGCCGGCTTTCATGTTGGCAAAGCCCTCGTTGATCTCGGACAGTTTCAGCTTGGCCGAGATCCAGTCTTCCAGGTGCAGCTTGCCGCGCAGGTAGAATTCGACCAGGCGCGGCATGTCGACACGGAAGTGATTGGAGCCCATCGACGAGCCCTGGATGCGGCGCTCGCGCAGGAAGTCGAAACCGTGCAGCTCGATCTTCTGGCCGAACGGGATCATGCCCACGATGGTCGCGGTGCCGCCGGGCGCCAGCATGGCGAAGGCCTGCTCGGCGGTCTCCTTGCGTCCGAGCACCTCGAAGGCGTGGTGCACGCCGCCCTTGGTCAGCTCGCGCACCTGCGCCACGACGTCGCCGTCGGCGGGATTGATGATGTCGGTGGCGCCGAGCTTGGTCGCGAGCTGCAGCTTGGCCGGGTTGGTGTCGATGGCGATGATGCGGCCGGCGCCCGCGATCTCGGCGCCGTTGATCGCGGCCATGCCGACACCGCCGCAGCCGATCACGGCCACGGTTTCGCCGGCCTTGACGCCCGCCGTATTCACGACGGCGCCATAGCCGGTGATGACCCCGCAGCCGATCAGCGCGGCGAGATCGAGCGGCATGTCCGGCCGGATCTTCACGATCGCGTTCTCATGCACCAGCATCTGCTCGGCGAAGGACGACAGATTGAGGAACTGGTGCAGCTTCTCGGTTCGTCCCCATGACAGCCGGTTTGAGGCGCCGGGCGGCATCTTCACCGTCGCATCGGTGCACAGCACCGGCCGCCCCGTGGTGCAGTTGTCGCAGGTGCCGCAGAATACCGACAGGCAGGTGACGACGTGATCACCCGGCTTCACATAGCTGACATCGGAGCCGACCTGCTCGACGATCCCCGCCGATTCATGGCCGAGCACCGCGGGCAGTGGATGCGGATACAGCCCCTCGATGAAATGCAGGTCGGAATGACAGAGGCCGGCGACCGCGGTGCGGATCAGCACCTCGCGCGGGCCGGGCTTGGGCACACTGACGTCCTCGATGACGAGCGGCTTGTTGACCTCCATCAGCACGGCGGCTTTCATTTGGCGTTCCTCCCTAATTGAATTTTGTTCGTTGAAGCCCGTCTGTCGCGCCGCCGTCGCTATGCTCCCTCGCCCCGCTTGCGGGGAGAGGGTTGGGGTGAGGGGGGCTCTCGGCGAGCGCGGTGCATGTTGAGAGCCCCCCTCACCCGGATTGCATCTTCGATGCAATCCGACCTCTCCCCGCAAGCGGGGCGAGGTGAATACCGCGCTCGCGGCAATCTGTTTGCCCAACTCCTCGCTTCTGCGACTCAGCAACTTCGAAACGGCAATCGTAGTCCGTTTTCGCACGCGAACAGCCTACGCCGCTGAAAACAGTTCGCCAACCTCTTCCATGCCGGCGACGTTCTCGCCAAGTAGCAGCGTTGCGATCGCATCATCCGTCTTGTTTTCCGTAAGCCGGAATGGATCGAACGACCTCAGCCGATGATCGACCACGAGCTTGGCCAACAGCAAGCGCCGGGCATCGCCGCGCATGGCGTAGATGCGCGCGCTTTCCCAGGTGAGAGAAACTGCGCTGGCGACGTGATACAGCAGGCTGGTGGCGCGGCGCGACTCGGCTTCGTTTTCGGCATGGCCGGCGACCTCGCGCGCAAAACCAACCGCGCGATCGACCAGGCGGTGCAACTGATCGCGCCAGGCCTGCGGCACATCCGCGCTGTCGTCGAGCCGCGCATGCAGATCGGCTGCTAGCGCGGTCTCAGCGCCGTGACGGCCGACAGCACGCTTGAGCGCGTCGAGCGCGACGATGTTGCCGGTGCCTTCCCAGATCGAGCCGAGATGCGCGTCGCGCAGCAGCCGCGCGGTGGCGAACTCCTCGACATAGCCGATGCCACCGCGCATCTCCAAGGCATCGCCGCAGACCTTGCGGGCGTCGCGGGTAGCACGGAATTTCAACGTGGGCGTCAGGATGCGCAGCAGCGCCGCAGCATCCTGGCTGCCGGCTTCCGCCCGATCGAGCGCGTCCGCCGTGAGGAAGCTCATCGACAGTGCCTGCTCGGTCGGCAAGAGGATCTTCAGCAACTGGCGGCGGCCAAGCGGCAGGTCGACGATGCGATTGCCGAACACGACGCGATTGCGCGCCACCGTGATCGCATCGTGCCAGGCGCGCCGCATCAAGGCGGTCGACTTGACGCCGTTGGAGAGCCGCGAGGAGTTGACCATCTCGGCCATCTGCACGAAGCCGCGATCGAGCCGTCCGACCGCATAGGCGATCGCGCCTTCCAGCTTGATCTCGCCCGACGCCATCGAGCGGGTGCCGAGCTTGTCCTTCAGACGTACGATCCGATAGTGGTTCTGCGTGCCGTCATCGAGGAAGCGCGGCATCAGGAACAGGCCGACGCCGCGCGTTCCCGCCTCGGCACCTTGCGGCCGCGCCAGCAGCATCACGATCTTCGCATCGGCATTGGAGCAGAACCATTTCTCGCCATGCAGGCGCCAATGGTCGCCCTCCTGCACGGCCACTGTCGTCAGAGTGCCGACATCAGAGCCGCCTTCCTTCTCGGTCATGAACTGGCCACCCTGGGTCAGCTTCCGCATGTCGGTCTGGGTCAGGCCGTCGAGATATTTGGTCTTGAGCGCGTCGCTGCCGAAGCTCGCCAGCAGCTTGGCGCAGCCGTCGGTGACGTTGATCGGACATCCCAGCCCGAACTCCGCCTGGTTGAACAGGAAGGTGAAGGCGTGTTTGGCCGTGACGGGATATTTGTTCGGCCAACCGAGAATGCCCTTGCGGATCGACATCGCATGGATGCCGAACTCGCCGAACGCCGCCCGCTCGAGCTCGCGATAGGCGGGGTGATATTCGATCCACTGCACGTCGCGGCCGAAACGGTCGCGCTGATGCAGCACGGGCCCGTGACGGTCGGCGAGCCGGGCGCATTCGTCGAGATAGGAGCCGGCGAGCTCGCCGAGCCGGTCGAGATGCGGCACGAGATGACGAAACAGGGCGTCGGGCAGATGGATACGCAGGAGGTCGGCGAGCGCCGGATCGGCGCGATAGAAGTTCAGCCCGGTGGTATCAGGTGCCAGCAGCGCAGGCCTCGCGCCTGATGTCATCACGTCATCGCGCTTCAGGAACTGGTGCATGTTCGTCAAGACCTCGTTCGTTTCCGCAAGTCTCTGATGGACTCTTCGACAGGTTGCGCCGGATCGGGTACACCACTGCCACGCCCGAATGATCGAGGGAGCAGGTCCATGACCGGTCAGCCGACGGAGGTTTATCGCATCTTCGGGGCGGAGATGTCGCCCTATTCGGTCAAGGTGCGATCGTATCTGCGATACAAGGGCATTCCGCATCGCTGGATCTTGCGCAATGCGGAAAGCGAGTCGGAGTTCATCCGGCACGCCAAGCTGCCGATCATTCCGCTGGTCGTCGCGCCCGACGAGGTGCCGATGCAGGATTCCACGCCGATCATCGACGCGCTGGAACTCGATTTTCCGCAACCCTCGATTCATCCGGGCGACGTGCTGACCAGCTTCATCTCGGCTGTCATCGAGGAGTTCGGCGACGAGTGGGGCAACAAATGGATGTTCCATTATCGCTGGGCGCGCGATCTCGATCAGCGCGCCTCCGCCGGGCGGATCGCCCGCATCCGTGCACCGAAGGCGGACGAGACCGAGCTTGCCGTGCTGACGGAGAAGATCCGCGCCCGCATGGTGGAGCGGCTCTGGTATGTCGGATCGAACGAGATCAACGCGCCGCAGATCGAGCAGGGTTTTGCCGAGATGCTCGACATGCTGGAACGTCATCTCGCGGTCCGGCCATATCTGTTCGGCGGCCGGCCGGCCTATGGCGATTTCGGCCTGTGGGGCCAGTTCTACGAGCTGTGGACCGACCCGACCGCGGGCGCGCTGATCGAGGGCCGCGCGCCGCATGTGTTGACCTGGATCCAGCGCATGCTGTGGCCGCGCGCCGAAGGCGATTTCGAGCTGTGGCCCGAATTGTCGCTCACCCTGATGCCGATCCTGACCCGCCAGGTCGGCGGGCTGTTCATGCCGTGGACGCTCGCCAACGAGCGGGCCCTGGCCGACAACCGCGACATCTTCAGCGTGCAGCTCGGCGACGTCCTGTGGACGCAGAAGCCGCAAAAATATCATGCGCGCTCGCTGGCCATGCTCCGGAGCAAATATGTCTTCCTGCACGACCACAGCCGGATCGACGTCGTGCTGGAGGAGATCGGCTGCCTTGCCGCCATGCAACCGCGTCCATCCTGAGGCTCGCGGCAAAAATGTGGGGATGAACGATAGGAAGTCGGCCGCCGATGCACTAGCTAAATGGCTGCGAACGCTTCGCCGAAGACCTCGTTGCCAAGGACATGCCAATGGACATCCCTTCCTACAAGATCGCCCTGATCGTCGGTGCCGGCGAAGGACTCTCGGCCTCGCTGACGCGGCTGTTGACCCGCGAGAAGATTCGCGTGGTGCTGGCGGCACGCAAGGTCGAGAAACTCGGCGCGCTCTGCAACGAAACCGGCGCGCGCGCCTATCCTTGCGACGCCACCAATCCTGAGGAGGTCGAGCGGCTGTTCGGCCTCGTCGAGCGCGAAATCGGCACGCCCGATGTCGTCGTCTACAATGCCAGCGCACGGGCGCGCGGGCCGCTGGTCGACCTGGTCCCGGCCGAGGTGCAGCAGTCGATCGCGGTCAGCGCCTTCGGCGGCTTCCTGGTGGCGCAGCAGGCGGCGCAGCGCATGCTGCCGAACAAGCAGGGTGCGATCCTGTTCACCGGCGCTTCCGCCAGCGTGAAGGGCTATGCGCAGTCGGCGCCGTTCGCGATGGGCAAGTTCGCGTTGCGCGGGCTGGCCCAGAGCATGGCGCGCGAATTGTCGCCGCAGGGCATCCACGTCGCGCATTTCGTCATCGACGGCGCGATCAGGAGCGCGGCCCGCCAGGATCCGGCTGAACGTCCGGATTCGATGCTCGATCCCGACGCCATCGCCGCCAGCTATTGGAGCGTGCTGCAGCAGCCGCGCAGCGCCTGGAGCTGGGAGATCGAGCTGCGCCCGTGGGTCGAGACGTTCTGATCGCGCAGCGCTGACTCATGGCCGTGCGCCATTGCGGGGCTGCGTAGATTCCATGGGGGAGCGGTGAGCGAGCCCTTCCGATAGGTTTGGGTTTCCACACTCGAACCCTCGGAGAGT